>CACNXQ010000001.1 GCA_902624455.1 uncultured Pelagibacteraceae bacterium
AAAATTCCTGCAAATAAGTGGACACTAACCGCATCAACTACATCGTCCAATCCGAATTTTTTCATTAAATTTGACCCAATAAACATGATGACTCCTGCCATTGCACCAAGCAACAAAGCAACACCTGGAGTTGGTGACAATGGATCAGCTGTTATACATACTAATCCTGCAAGTGCTCCATTTCCTAGCATAAGGACATCTGTCTTGCCTGTTACTAATCTTGATACGATAGCACCAGATAAAACTCCACCACATCCAGCAAGATGAGTATTCATGAAAATGTTAGACATAGCAGTTGAGTCTTCAAAACTACCGAGAGCTAATTGACTTCCTGCATTAAAAAAGTAAAAACCAAAAAATAAAATAAAAGTTCCGGCCATTGCTAAAGGAACTGACGAAGGTAAGAATGGAGTTAAATTGGCTAGTTCTCCTTTTTGATTAAATCTACCTAGTCTTGGGCCAAGAAGCATAACTCCAGCTAAGGCAGCGGCTCCTCCACAACCATGAACGATCATTGCACCTGCAAAATCATAATAACCCAGAGAAGCCAGCCATCCGCCCCCCCACGTAGCAGCTCCCACAATGGGATAAATTATTCCTGCAAGTATTGCAGCAAATAGAAAGAAAGGCCATATAAGGAATCTCTCCGCTACTGCACCAGATACAATTGAAACTGTTGCGCATACAAATAAAGCTTGAAATAGCCAATCAGAGGCATCTGCATAACCTGTTTCAATTGAAGATGCATCGCTCCATACAGAGAATACACCGATGTAACCTCCCTCAGGTACGCCATACATCACATTGTATCCAAATAGAAAAAATACAATTGAAGCAATTGAGAATTTTCCAATATTTTTTACAGCAATTGAAGTGACTGATCTTGTTGTAACAAGTCCAGCTTCAAGTAGAAAGAAACCAAGTGCCATCGTTGCAACTGCGAAAGCACAAAAAAGAAAAGAAAATGTATTAAAAATATATTCGACTTCAGGGCTAACTTCAGCAAAAACTGAGCTACCGCTGAGACATAAAAATAATGATATTGAAGTGAGTTTAAAAAACTTCATATTTACCCCTAGTTAAAAATTATAATTTAGAAATATTAATTATAATTAATTTTTAACAATAATGGTTAGTTGCCAATTTGACATAAAGATGGAAACAATTGGATTCCTTGAATAAAATCTTCAGAAAATGCTGAGCTTTATTTATTTCTGTTCCGCCAAGCACTAATCGAAATTAAAACCGCTCCAATTATCATTGATAAATATATTAAATATTCCAAAGAAAATTCGTTTGCGGTAAGAAAAGCCCAACTAAAAAGTGAGCCAACTACAAGCGATACCAAGACTGGGACTAAAAATCTCATAATGGAATAGTTTTACAGCAAATAATCAACATAAATTGGAGACGACCATGCTCTATGCTCATCTATTTCTGAACAAGTCTCAACATCTCTTGGATGTCTCCAATCTTGAGTACATAGCTTATATTCAACACAATTTCCATCATCATCAAATGTACATACCCCACCCTTTACGTTAATCTGAGGTGTTGGAACCTCAATAGCTCTTACGTAATAACTGGCGTCTTTTTGATCTTTTGCAAAATCTTCATCTTGAAAAGTAAATCTACATCCATTTTCATTCGGATTACAATAATGAACTTTCCAAGGGTCCATGATTCTGTCGTCGACTTTTTGATCGTTAAATTCTTGAGGTAAAACTTTAATAACCTCAATTCTTTGAACAAATTTTCTTTTATCTGATGGATTATAACATTCATCAAAACACAATTCACTTACTCTCTCTTCTCCCAGAGCATTATAAGCATCCTCAGGACAACCTTCTTTCTGTTCAAAAGATCCCATGGCTTTCACTTCAAAAGTTGGATTTTGTTTTAATTCAATGACTGAACCCATTGGTGTTTTTTTCTTATTTTCAATCAGATTAAACCATAAGAGCATCCTCGTCCCACTTGTAGCATAAGTTTCTTTTCTCTGTAATGCGTCCCAAATTTCTTCCTTCGATCTTCCTTCTGAATGTACTGCAGCTAAACCGCCTGTTGTAAAAAAACCTCTTTGTTTTTCCCATTCAATCGTATTGAACCCAAGTATTAATTCAGGTATGTCGTACTGTTGAGGATGAGCATCAGAGATATATGATTCAGAAATTGGATCAGAATTTTTACCTGTTGGACTTGTACTCGCTGGAAAATAGTATGGGTCCATGTGTAATAATCGGTCAAATAATTTATTCGGAGGTCCATTACCGTCTACATTGTTTCCAAATAATTCTTTGTAACCACTACCAGGTGCTGCAGAGTGGTTGTCGCTCGAACCAATAAAACCATACCTAAATCTGTGTTTTGAACCATCGTCCTTAAATTTCGTCAGAGCTAAACCATATTGAGCGCTTGCACCCGGTACATGGTTCATTGGTGGACTATAGCAATCTTGACACTGACCAGAAATGTTACGATCTAAAAAAGAGTTTCTTGGTACTACATTATATCCAGCTCTACCTCGGTTTGCTGCTGCTAATTCAGTAGCTTCTCGTCTAGCTTCGCACTCAGTAATGTCCTCACCTGAATTAATACATCTTTCATAAATAACTTTTCCATGTTGCCAACACATAGGAATATAATTTTCTGATGGTTCTGGACAAACTTGTGTACCAATATCAATTACTTCTTCACCTCCATTAGGATTTTTAATTTTAAAAGTTCCTTTAGATAAATCAATTTCACCCATGGAGAAGGTAAACGGTCTTGACTCTTCTTGTCCATTTCTTACTACATCAACACCACGCCAAGAACGATACTCTTCGGCATTTCCGTGACCAGAATAAGTTTCAAGTAACTCAAACATTTTTGGAAATTTTTTTGAGTGTTCTAAACTTTTATCTAAAGTATAACCAGCGGGTGTATAAAGTCCCCACGACTGACCGTGTGGAATTACCATATATTCACTTTCATACATTTCTAATCTTGTAACTAAATCCAAAGGTGTGATTGCTTGCTCATAACAATCAATAGGTAAATCTTTTGATGGTGTTTTTAAATCACAAATAGGGACTTTAACAGTTTCTTTAAAATAACGATTGGTATCATTGTATCTTTTGAAATTTCCGAAATCAAAAAATGGATATAATGTGTTAGGCAACAAAGGTCTGTTTACCATTGCTTGTCTTGCAACAGACAGTGATGCAATTGCACGAGGTGGAACAAGTTCGTCGTCTTCTTCTCTTAATATTACGTTATGATGTCCCCAGTGGTTCCCCCTTACTACTCCAACTTGTGTCCATTCCCACCCTAAAAATGCAACACAATCTGGATTAGAAGGATCGACATTTAGTGCATTGCATTTTCTAATTGTTTCTTTTGTTTCATTCCATCTCTTAGGTGTTGTTGCCTCAGCATGATCATTGATTGACCAAAAATCTAATGCTGAACAATGACGAGCAAAATCACAAGCATCTGCAACAGGATGAACGCCATGACCACCCGTTATTGGTAAGCTCATTGCTTGAGCATCTGCCGAAAACGTGGAATGGACATGTAGATCACCAAAAAGAATTTGTTTTTCGTTATTTTCATTTAACTCTTTAGCCGCAGCAAATTGTCTGATTTCCTTATCTTTAACAAAAAGTTCTGTATTCGGTTTTCCAGTGATTTCGCCAGGGCCAAGGTCTTCACTAAAAATGGAAAATTCAAGTACAACTAAACACGCAGCAATAAAAAGTATAGATAGGATGAAGAAGTATTTTATAATTCTAACTAAATTCATTATCTTTGAAATATTTGATACATTACAATTTAAAAATCACAATTTGTAAAATGAAAAACAAAATAGACCGTAACTTTTTTCTTTTAATTATCGCAATTATTATAGGCATATCCTTAATTACTTACGAATTATTTAATGAAAGTTTTGAACAATTGACTTTAGAAAATAATAAGTCAGTTGCAACAGTAAATGGAGAGTCAATTAGTGAAGAGCAGTTTTTGAAATATGCCATTAATCTTGGTGCAAACTTAGATAATGGAGAAGATATTGATATTTTAGAATTGTTACTTGAAAGAATGATTGAAGAAGAGTTACTCGTTCAAAGAGGTATTGAATTATCTCTTCACAAAAATGATATCGAGGTAAGAAAAAGTATAATTCAACAGGTAATTGCATTTATTATACAAGTTGAAAACTCTCAGCCTGATGAAGAAGAACTAATAAATTATTTTCAAAAAAATATTAATAAGTATGCGCCAACAGAGCTAATACATATTAACTCAATATTTGTAGAGTCAAAAAATGAAGATTCGGTATTGTTAGGCTCTGAATATGATTTTGAGTCACAGAAAGATTTATTTGATAAAATTTATAATCAATTAAATTTTAAAAAGTTTTCAGAAGTAAAAAATGAATTTAATCAACCTCAGATAGTGGAACTACCTAATAAAACCATCAATATGAAAGACTGTCGTTTATATCTTAATAATAAAGTATGTAATGAGATTATCTTGTTAGAAAATCAGGAAATCTCTCAACCTATATTTTATCAAAATGGATATTTCATATTTAAAATGATTGAGAAAAAACAAGCAGATATTGATGATAGTTTTTTTGAACAAGTTAGAGACAATGTATTATTTGATTACCTTAATCAAAAAGATGACCAAAAACTAAAAGATTACATTCAATATCTTAAAAATAATGCAGATATTAAAAAATATTCTTTAAGTGATAAATGATTATTTTGCGTTTCATTATTTTATTTATACTTTTCTCTATTAATTCAGGTCATGCACATTATTTTAGTGAGTCATTTTCTAAATGGAATATTTCAAATCAAGATATAAAGGTAAATTTTAATTTATTAGAGTTAGAAGCAACACGTATTCTTAAAATTGATAAATACCAAAAGTTACTCAGTAATAATTTGTCAGAAAACGAAATTTTTAAAATTTATTTAGAAAAAAACTTATTTGTAGAAAGTGAAGGTATAGGGTGTGATCTAAAAGATGATGCAAAAATACTCAGTTCAAAAGAGGGTTATTTAAGAGTTGAGTTAAATTATAAGTGTCCTTTTTCTTCAAACATAAAGATCGTGAACAACGCACTTTTTTATTTGATTGATAGTCACATTCATATAGCACGAATTTATCGTAATAATAGCATCCTCTTGGAAAAGGCTTTGTTTTTTAATGACCAATCAATTCATATCAATGAAGAAGCAAAAGAAAAAAAATTTTTTAGTCAGTTTTCAAATTTTATACACTCAGGATTTAATCATATTATAGGTGGGTATGATCACCTCATATTTGTATTGGGTCTTTTACTTTTAATTAACAACTTTAAATTATTATTCTTAGCAATTACAGGATTTACAATTGGTCATAGTATTACCCTGGCTCTCACAGCCCTCGAGATTGTAATTCCAAACATAAGTCTTATTGAAGCTATAATTGGCTTTACCATAATGTTTGTAGCCCTTGAGTATTTTAACGAAAAACAAAACAGTCCTTATATATCTATCGCATTTCTAATTACTCTTTCAACAGCTTTGCTTATTTTATCGGTAATTAATATATTACATATTCCAGTTTTTCTTTTGACTGGCTTACTCATCATAAGCATTAGTTATATTCTTATAAAAAATTACTACTCAACTGGTGATAAATTGCTCATATCTCTTACAGTGACTTTTGGACTTATACACGGTTTTGGATTTGGAAGTTTCTTAATGAGTACTAATTTTGACACAAGCCAAACTATTGTTTCATTACTAGGATTTAATTTAGGAGTTGAAATAGGACAACTAGTTTTTGTTGGCTTAATTTTACTAATCTATAAGATTTTGATGACTCTCAAAATGAATAATATAATAATATTTTCTAAAGATTTATTTTTTATAATTACGTTAAGTATGGGAATGTTCTGGTACATTCAAAGATTATTCATTTAGTTACACAAAAATGTAAAGAGTGCTTGTTAGTAAAATTACCAAGATACTCAAAGTAAGTCTCATTAAAATAAACCAAGAGCTAGTTATTTTTTCTCGGTAATGTAAATAACAATCATGCAAAATGCTTACGACATATGATGCAGTAATAATTATTAGAGATATTGTTAAATTTTGAATTGTTAATAGTGAGATCCACGCAATCAACGGAGGTAAAACTGATACAACTAGTGGAAAGAAAGTGCTGTAAACTTTTTCAGCATGCGAAATAATTAATCCCCATTGAATACCACCTAAGAAGGAAGAAATAATTGCTGCATAGGCAATATAAATGTAAATTAAAAGAGAGTAGATTTCTTCATCTGGAGGTGACAAAAAACAAGAAAGTACGATTGCTACAAAAGGAATTAATCCAAGCCCGCCTAAAATGTATGATTGTACTCGACCCATTTTAATCTGTAAATAAGCCTAAAAATTGTAGGAACTTAACTTTTCCACCTTTTACATCGATTGAACCATTTGTCATCGCAAGGGAAATTGATGCAACATTTTTTAATCCAGCAAAAATTTCTTTCAGTTCTTGCTGATTTGTTTTAACCACTATGTCTGGATTTATAATTTGTTTGTTGATTAATTGAGCTACACCCTTTCTTACATGGATAGTGAATGTTTGATCTAAGTCATTAAATTCAAACATCACTGTTTTATTAACTTCAAGTGACTTTTCTGCATTTAGATTAACTGGCAAAGATCTCATTATTGATTTAAGCGGTGTAGCTCTCAGCTGATCTGGTGTAACTTTATTATTTGTCGCTGAAACATCGAATGTATCTTTTAACTCACCTGCAATGGTTTTATAGAAATAGTAATCGTTTGAAGCTAATTGTTGCATTGATAATTTTTCAGCAGCATCAGACTTTATTTCTTTTGCTTTGTTATTGTTGCTATCTACTGCTAATAAAAGGTCTGATAGTTCCATGGCCCATTGAAACTCACCATTATTTAGAGCATTTACTGCCTCTACTTCTATGCTAGTTTGTTTTGATGCTAACTCACTAATTTTTTTTGCTCTTTGATGTGGTGATAAAGGATGAAGGTCTGTCACATTACCACTAAACCAGCCAATATATCCGCTAAAAATTGATCTTACATATGAACTAATGGACCCATAAAATGGCTGAAGGTAAGGAGACTCTGCTAGATGATTTGGTAATTTTACTTTAGCTACAATCTCATCCGGTGTCAGTCCTTTGTTGATATACCTTATTGTCTGATCATGAATAAATTGAATACCATCCCTGTAGTCAGTAAGTGCACTTTTGATATTATCTTTTCCTTGAATTGGCCGTGTATGACTAGGTATTAAATATTTAGCATCTAACTCAATAATTTTATCTAAGCTTTCAACCCATTCCATTGGATTTCTAAATTTAGTACCTCTTATTGCATACAGATTGGCAAAAGATCTGTAAAAATTATCTCCTACTAAAACAACTTCTTTTTCAGGTATCCAGACGTATAAATGATCATCTGTTTCTCCAGGAACGTGCACTAATTTTATTATTAAGCCGTCAACATTAATTTCAATTTCATCTTTAAAGAGTTTATTGGGCCTTACTAATCCAAGTGTAGATTGATCATTTATTTCTAAGAATCCTCCAATGCCCTGATGAACAATCTCATCACTTGGAAGAGGTATACCAAATTGCCTTGCCGATCTTTCAAATATTATAGGTCTAATTGTGGTTGCTATATTATCGAGATTATAAATTATATTTTCCTGAGCATAGATATCTGGGTTTGTATCTGCTGCAAAAATAGTTGCTCCTCCAAGATGATCTAAATGGTTGTGAGTGTAAACAATTACATTAACTGGCTTATTTGTAATTTTTCTAAAGTCAGCAAATAATTCTGATGCTCTTTCTTCAGATCCAAGAGTATCGACAATGATGAGACTTTTAGATGTCTCAATCATTATTGAATTTGCTAATCCATATCCTACGCCAACAAAAATATCTTCTGTTACTTCAATGAGGTCTTTCCTAAATTCATTTTTGTGGTTAAGAGAGAGACCTTGATCCGATTCAAATGTACGGCTAGACTGATCTTCTTGTTCACTGCATGATATTGCAAATGTAAAAAAAACTACTATTGCCAAAAAATATTTGATACGGCTCATGTGTACAACTTAAATAATGAATTAATTAATAATGAAATACAACAATGAAATTTTTGGTGCAATATGTTTACTTGCTGCTGGATTTTTCCTCAGTTTTGGAGGTCTACTAATAAGACTAATTGAAGATGCATCAACGATGCAAGTCACTTCTTATCGTTCGATAACTTTTTCATTGATGGCACTATTATACATTGTCATAAAGTTTAAATCTAGAACAAGACAAGCTTTTATAAATATTGGATCGAGTGGGTTAATCTTAGCTTTAATAGTTGGCACTAGTAACATTTTTTTTGTTTATGGTATGTCAAATACTACGGTAACCAATGCAGTTTTTTTAATGTCAACTGGACCTCTTTGGGCTGCGCTTGCAAGTTATTTTTTTTTAAAAAAAATAGTTGGACTAAAAACAATAATAGCAATTACAGGATCTATGATTGGCATAGCAGTTATGTTTTCCCAGGGTTTGCAGTCGAGTAATTATTTAGGAAATATTATTATACTCGGTGTACCAATTTGTTTTGCTTTTCAACTAACACTTATTAACAAGCGTTCAGATATCGACTATATGCCATCAACTTTTTTAGCAGGAATCTTTGTAGTAATGGTTGGTGTCTTTACTATTACAGATCACTCAATTAGCACAAGGGACCTGTCTATAATTTTATTTATGGGTGCATTTCAAGTTGGACTAGGATTTGTACTTATAACCATAGGCTCACGATACATACCACCGCATCGTGCAGCACTCTATATTTTACTTGAACCTGTTTTAGCTCCAATTTGGGCATGGGTAGGCGTCGGTGAAACTCCACAAATAATTGAGTTAATTGGAGGGCTAATTGTATTTGCTTTCGTAACATGGAGATTAATAGATCAATTGATAGAAATCGAAAGAAAGTAAAATATGTGACAAAATTTAATTTTCGTTCTAATCTTTTATTATGAAAGTAAAACTTTGTTCAGGTGCTTTAGGTGCAGAGATTGAAGGAATAGACTTAAGAACTATAAATTCAGACAATTTTAAACTTATCAATGACCTATTGCTTGAGCATAAAGTTATTTTCTTTAGGGAACAAAATATGTCGCCTGAAGAACAAATAAATCTAGCTAAACTTTTTGGTCCAGTTGAAGAACATGCTTACGTTAAGGGCTTGGAAGGTTATCCCGAAATTACTAGATTGATTAAAGATGCTGAAGAAAAAAATCAATGGGGTGAAGGATGGCATAGTGATGTTAGCTATAATGAGACTCCAACTAAAGCCGTTATATTAAAATCAGTCAAAATACCTCCTGTAGGGGGAGACACCGTTTTTTCAAATATGGAGCTAGCCTGGGAAACGTTGGATAAAGAATTAAAAAAGATCGTAGAAAATAGAAGAGCTGAACATTTTTCTCTTGGTGCAGGTTTCTTTATTGACAGTTATAAACATTTTGAAAGCAATGGTAATGATGCGAAAGAGTATTCAAACCATCACCCAATTGTTAGAACTCATCCAGAAACAGGAAAAAAGATATTATTTGTCAACTGGACGTATACAAAAAAAATTGAAGGTCTTGAGGAACATGAAAGTAATGAAGTACTTTCAAAAATATTTGAACATCAATCACGACTGGATTTAACATGTCGTTACTCTTGGACTGAAGATAATATTGCAATTTGGGACAATAGATGTGTGATTCACTATGCCATTGCAGATTTTTTTCCAGGTAGAGGACTTGGGTACGAAAGAGTAATGGACCGAATAGCTGTACTTGGAGACAGACCTTATTGATTATTAGAAAGATTTTTTTGAATAAAAAATACTTGAGAGAAAATAAAAATAAAAGTTATTCCCATAATACCAAAAAGCTTGAAGTTAACCCACACAGCGTCTGAGAAGTTTCTATAAACAACTTCATTAGCTATCGCTAAAAATAGAAAAAAATAAGCCCATCTTTTGCTGAGTTGTATCCATCCATAATCAGTAAGACTTAAAGCAGACCCCATTAAATTCTTCATTAATGGTTTTTTGAAATACAATCCGCCGAATAAAATAATTGCAAAAATTAGGTTCACGAGGGTAACTTTGAATTTTATAAAAAATGGATCATTAAAATAAATTGTCAGTGAACCAAATATTAGTATTAAAGCAGTACTGAAAATAAGCATAGGAGACACTTTTTTTTCAAATATATAAGATCCAATTATTGCAATAACAGCAGCAATCATAAGTGGCATAATTGCTTGTTGAATTTCTCCAGTTTTAACAAAAAAATAAAAGAAAACAACTAAAGGTCCTAGCTCAAAAATTTGTCTCATTTTTTATTTTAATAAAAATTCTTTGATAACTTAATTGTGTTTAGCTTTTGAAATGTATTTTCCATTTTTTATACCTTCAAACATTTCTTCTACTAATGGATGAGCTACAGGATCATCAGTTTCGTCTGGCAATAAATTTTGTTGTGATACATAAGCAACGTATGATGGCTGACTTGGTGCTTCAGCTAACAAATGATAGAATGGCTGATCTTTTCTTGGTCTTACTTGTAAAGGAATAGACTGATACCACTCTTCTGTATTATTAAATTCTGGATCAACATCAAAAATTACACCACGAAAATCAAAATACTTGTGCTTTACAATCGAGCCTATCTGAAATTTGGCTTTATTTATCATCTTAATTAAGAATAATAATATTCGTTACATTTGGCAAGTAACTTGGATTTTATATCAATGTGGATAACTATTGACTGGTAAGGCTTTGCAGACTCTCATATTTAACATAACCAGGATAAATAGAGTCATTTACAATTGATGCTGGTGTTCCTCGTAATCCAAGGCTTTTAGCTAATTTAAAATTACTTTCAATTGTAGTTTTATTAACTTCATCTTCGCCAGCTTGAAATAGTGATTCTCCGTCAAGTCCTAAATCATCAAGCAATGAAATAATATTATCTTTTTTCATTCTTGAGCCAAGTTTCATTAATCCATTATGAACATCAAAGTATTTTTCTGGATGATTATTCCAAACAAGAATTGCAAGATTTGATGCTGTATTCGAAATATCACCAAAGATGGGCCACTCAATATATATAATTTTAACATTATTGTTGTTATCTAAAAGTTTTTGATAATCTTTTGCCTGCTTAGAACAATAACCACATCTATAATCAAAAAACTCGACGATTGTGTATTCGGCATCATTATTTCCAACAACTGGGAGTTGATTTGATTCATAGTTTCTAAGAATAAAGCTTGCCAGGTTATCTTCTGAAATTGCCTTAAAAGGCAATAGAATGAAAATAAGACAAATAGGTAAAAAATATTTTTTCATTTTAAATCTAACAATGTTTCCTTTGTACCAACATGTAATACATTTGTTTCGAATTTAAAGCCCTCTAGTTTTTTTTGAATAATAAGGTTGTCCCACACTTCATTAATAGAAAAAACCTGACTTTTTTGACCCTTAAAGGCATCTTTTGTTATTATTTGGGATCCAACGTAATTATATGGAGCTTTATCACCTGGAGAAAATCTCGAAATATGGTTAGTGTCATGAAAGACAAAATCGCCTTCACCAATGTAACCTCTGTGCAACTTGGTTGAAACCAGGCCTAACAATGCTTCAGAATTTGGTTTAAAACTCTTAATCATTTTTCTTAGCACAGACACATAAGCATTATCCCAAATTACATCGCTATTCAACACCAAGGCCTTATGAAGATTATGGTCTAAGAATATTTTTTTTATACCACCTCCTGTGTCTAAAAGTTTACTGGTTTCATCAGATATAATTATATTTGTATTATGTTTTAATTTTAAGTGTTGAGTAATAATTTCTGGCTTGAAGTGAATGTTTATATAAATATTCTTAATTTTTAAACATTCTAGAATATCAATAGCATAATCGATCATGGGCTTGCCATTTACTTTGATCAGTGATTTTGGTATTTCCTTCGTAAACTCTTTCATTCTAGTGCCGAGCCCAGCTGCTAATATGATTGCAGAGTCGATCATGTTTTAGAAATCATGTTAAAAGATGACATCCATTTATTTAATTCTGAGTAAGGTTCCTTTTTAATATGCTTTTGAATGAACTCCAAGCTTCTTGGCAACATAGACAAATAATGATTTTTATTATCTCTATAGTTTAGTCTGCAAAATATACCCAAAATTTTTAAATTTCTTTGAATTGAAAAAAATTCTGTTTCTAAAAAGATTTGTTCTCTATTTTCAGCTACTTCTTCAATATAATAATTAATCATTTCTTTTTTTAATTCAGACGATATTGGTCTTCTTACATCTTCTAGAATTGAAATTAAATCGTATGAAGTTGATCCACAGAGAGCATCCTGAAAATCAATAATACCCACTGACTGAATGTAATTTCTTTCATTAAGATAAAACAGATTATCAACGTGGTAATCCCTCAACACCAGTGTATTCTCTATAGGCAAGATTTTTTCAAAAATATTTTCAAGAATTTTAGAGAAATCTTTTATTGATGCATCATCAATTTCTATCTTCATATGTCTTTGCATATACCATAAAATAAATAAGTTACTTTCTTGCAACAGCACTTCAATTGAATACTTTTCAATATTTTTTATTATCGATTTATTTTCACTTACTTTCTTATTTATTTCAGAAAGAACTTTAACTGCTCTTTTTAATAAATCTTTTTCATTTTCTACATTTAAAATTTTAGTAAATACTTTGTTTCCAAAATCTTCGATGAGCATAAAGCCATTTTCCTCATCAACTGAGATTATTTCTGGCACACTAAATCCAAGAGTTTTTAGTATTTTATTAATTTTTTTAAAATTTATGACTGACTCACCTTTTTTTGGATCAGCATCCATAATAATTAAGTCACGATTTAACAAACGATAATATTTTCTAAAGGAGGCATCATTCTTGATTTCGTGTAATTCATCTTCTCTATAACCACATTGATTAATAAAGTTGATTAGCTCATTCTTCCTATTTCTCATTTATTTAGATTTTTTGCAGCTCCTAAAAATTTAATATCTATCTTCCTTTTATTTTTAATTTTAATATTAAATGTAATTTCGATCCTATTATGCGGCAATACATGCTCAAATCTGTCAGCCCACTCTACTAAAGAAACACCATCTAACAAATTTTCTTCAAAGTTAAGTTCTACTAGCTCGTCAGGTGAATTCAATCGGTAAAAGTCATAATGGTAAACACTTTTTCCAAGATGTTCATAAATTTGCATTAGGGTAAATGTAGGGCTTGGTATTTCAGTTTTTATAGCATTCGAAAAATATGACCTTATAAAGTATCTACTAAATGTGGTCTTTCCAGATCCAAGTGGTCCATTGAGACATATTAATATTGGATTTTTTTTTACAATCTTTACGACACGTTGCGCAAATTTCTTTGTTTCATCTTCGCCATTGACTAGCATGACAACAACAATAGCACTTTATTGGAATTTAGTATCTATAAGCTTCAGGCTTATAAGGTCCTTCTGGAGTAACACTAATATAATCGGCTTGATCCTTTGATAGTTTTGTTAATTTAGCACCAACTTTCTCAAGATGAAGTCTTGCTACTTTTTCATCAAGATGTTTTGGAAGAACATAAACTTTTTTTTCATAATTATCTGAATTATTCCAAAGTTCAATTTGGGCTGTCACCTGATTAGTGAAAGAAGCACTCATAACAAAACTTGGATGGCCAGTAGCACATCCTAGGTTCACCAATCTACCTTCGGCAAGAAGAATAATTCTTTTATCGTTTGGAAGTGTAATTTCATGAACTTGGGGTTTGATTTCATCCCATTTATAATTTCTAAGAGCATCAACTTGTATTTCATTATCAAAGTGACCAATATTACACAAAATTGCTCTATCTTTCATATCTCTCATATGATCGGCAGTTACAATGTCTTTGTTGCCGGTTGCAGTGACAACAATGTCGGCCTCACTTATCATTTCATCCATAATAACCACTTCATAACCTTCCATTGCAGCTTGAAGTGCGCATATTGGATCAGTTTCTGTAACCATTACTCTCGCCCCACTTTGTCTTAACGATGCAGCACTGCCTTTGCCAACATCACCAAAACCTGCAACGATGGCAACCTTACCTGACATCATGACATCGGTTGCTCTTTTAATGCCGTCAACTAAACTTTCTCTACAGCCATACAAATTATCAAACTTAGATTTTGTAACAGAGTCATTAACGTTAATTGCTGGAACCATCAATGTCTTATCATTTTCCATTTTCTTAAGTGCAAGGACACCTGTCGTCGTTTCCTCGGAAAGACCTTTTACATTTTCTAATAGTGGTTTGTATTCTTTATGCATGAGGGCTGTTAGATCACCACCATCATCCAATATCATATTTGGTTTCCAACCATCTTTGCCTTCAATAGTTTGTCTGACACACCACCAATACTCTTCCTCTGTTTCACCTTTCCAGGCAAAAACTGGTATTCCAGCCTTCGCAATTGCCGCAGCAGCATGATCTTGAGTGGAAAATATATTACATGACGACCATCTAATATCTGCACCTAACTCAGCGAGGGTTTCGATTAATACGGCAGTTTGGATTGTCATATGAAGACATCCAACAATTCTAGCTCCATCAAGAGGTTTTTTTCCTTTATACTCCTCTCTTAATGCCATTAATCCAGGCATTTCTGTTTCAGCAAGAGAAATTTCTTTTCTTCCAAAATCTGCAAGAGAGATGTCTGCTACTTTAAAATCATTTTCACTCATAACATTGGGCAATATAGAACATATTAAATTCTAATCAATAATAATTATTAAACGAGCTTAATCAGATAAAGGCAAATTAATAATGAATTTTGCTCCTTTTACCTCGCTGTTTTCAATAACATTATCGGCAGAAATAGAGCCACCATGTGCAGCTATGATGTTTTGTGAGATACTTAGACCCAATCCTGAGTGTATATTTTTTTTTGATGACTCATCTCTTAATGAATAAAATCTCTCAAAAATTCTTTTCGTATCTTGTTCTTTTATACCCGGACCATTGTCGATAACTGATATACTTAAATATTTTTTTGCTGATGATAGTATTATATCTATATTTTCATGTTCTTTAGAAAAAGAGAGAGCATTTTCAATAATATTTTTGATCGCCTGAGAAAGAAATCTTTTTTGTCCTGTTACAGTAAGACTTTCCATATTTGAATTATTTTTAAATTTTATATTGATTGATTTTTTTGAAGCTTTTTTTACTTCTGCTATGGTTTCAGTTACTGTTTGAACAATATCAAGCTTTGATGAATTACTTTTAGACAATAGAGACTCATCCTTCATCATGCCTGAATAATCAGTAATAATATTTTCAATTCTAGAAATATCAGTACGAATTAAATCAATAAATTTTTCCTTATTTTTTGAGTCATCTCCAATAACATCTGTTGCCATTTTTATTGAAGCAAGTGGATTTCTGATCTCGTGCATTAAGTCAGCTGAGTATTTTTCCGTGTTATCAATTCGTCTGTATAGAGAATCCAACATTGTATTCAAAATTTTAGATAATTGCCCAATCTCATCATTTCGCTTATCCGTATCTTTAATAAAAGGTTTTGATTTGAAATTTTTATCTATTTTCTCGGCAGATCTAGCTAGTAACTTTATTGGATTAAGAATTGCAGAGTTAAGAAAAAAAGAAAACAAAATCAAAAATAATGCTATTGCTGCCATACAAAGCAAAATAATTAAACTGGCCTGATTCAATGTCTTGCTAATTTGAGTATTGTCTTCATAAGCAACAATAAAGTAATTTTGAATAGCTGATTTTAATGGATAGATAGAAATTAATACAAGCTTATCATCTGTTTCTTTTACTGAGAAAGAAACTTGATCACCTGACTTAGATTTATTATATTTTTTTAAAAATATCTCTGAGTCTAAAAAAAGTCTTGATGAATTATAGTCATTAAAATTTGCAGAGCTCAAATCTCTATTTTGAGATTCACTATCTATTTTATCAATCTCTACATTATCAATAGGCGATATATCATTGTACTCAAGGTCATACCCTTTAGTATCAAACAAAACATTTTTAAAATCATCAAGAATTAAAATTGACACATTTTGGATTTCAATTTTTTCTAAAATAGTATTTGGATCTATATCAAAATTATCATTTTGAATAAAACTTGATGATGTCAAAAAATTATTAATGATGAGTGATTGGTTTTCTATTTGCTTTATTCTTTTATTAATCTGGATGTTATTGATTATCGATATAGTAATAGATGTTAAAAAGGCTAAAATTACTAAGCCTAGTAAATTATAAAGAAGAAATTTTTTGTTTAAACTGTTCAAGATAAATCATTTTAATCAGATTTATTTCTATTTCCATTGATATCCTGATCCATAAAGAGTAAAAATTGCATTAAATTCTGGATCAACTTTCCTGAATTTCTTCCTGATTCTCTTTATATGACTATCAATAGTTCTGTCATCAACGTCTAATTCGTCTCTATAGGCAATTTCCATAAGTCTCTCACGAGATTTTACAACTCCAGGTCTTTCAACTAACTCTTTTATGATTTTAAATTCTGTAGAAGTAAGTGGATCTGCTAATAATTTATTTTTCCATTCACAGACATGTCTCATGCAGTCCAGCCTTAGATCTTCGTGAACTATAATTTGGTCACTTTCATTCTGATCTGTATCAATTTTAACTCTGTTCAAAGTATTTTTGATTGTTTCAATGAGTATCTCTTTTGAAAAATTACCACTTTTCGTTACATAACTATCAACACCTTGCATTAGACCTTTTAGACGATCTGAGTCCTTATCTTTTGAAGTTAAGAAAATTACTGGTATTTGAAGTTTTTCTCTAATCTTTCTGAAAAGCTCATAGCCATCCATTTTTGGCATTTTTATATCAATCACAGCTATTGCTGGCGGATTCCTGAAAATACCAGCTAGTGCTGATTGACCGTCAGGATAGGTCTGAATATCAAAATCCTCTTTGATCAGTAGGTGCTCTAGAGAAATTAGAATATTTCTATCATCATCTACCAGGGCTACTCGCGTTTTCATTTTATCAGTTTAACCATTTTGATGTGTCATTTATATGGCAAATATTATTATATTTGTGCATATGATGTTACAAATATTAAGTCTTAACATCATACTAATAATATGTTCTTATCGGTCCTTTAAAATGGAAAATCCAAAAAAAATAGAAATATTAAATAAGGCGGTTGAGGTAAACTCAAACTTATCTTCCAGTGAATTATATGAGATTTCAATAGATAAATCAGAGGGCAAGACTACTAATGACGGTGCACTTGTTGTATTAACTGGGAAACATACAGGTAGATCTGTGAATGATAAATTTATTGTAAAAGACGGTGAGAATGACGAAAAAATTGATTGGGGTAAAATTAATGCACCAATAAGCATTAGCAACTTTAATAAAATATATGAGTCTTTTCTAAATTATGCTCAAAATAAAATTTTGTATAATCATGACTTGTTAGGTGGTGCTGATAGAAATCATTCAATAGGCGTAAGTATTATTACAGAATATGCTTGGCATGGTCTTTTTGCTAGACATCTACTAATCAAACCAAAAGAAAATGAGTTAAAAAATTTTAGAGGAGATTACACAATAATTAATTTTCCAGGGCTTAAATTAGATCCAAAGATACACGGTACAAGAAGTGAAACTGTAATAGCTGTGAATTTAAAGGAGAAAATTATCCTTATAGCGGGAACAGAATATGCCGGTGAAACAAAAAAATCTGTTTTTACACTCCTTAATTTTTTACTTCCTGAGAAAAATATCATGCCAATGCACTGTTCTGTAAACGTTGGAAAAAATGGTGACTCAGCTGTTTTTTTTGGTCTATCTGGAACAGGAAAGACAACACTTAGTGCTGACCCTAATAGATCTTTACTTGGCGATGACGAGCATGGCTGGTCAGATGAAGGATTATTTAATTTTGAAGGCGGTTGTTATGCAAAGCTAATACGTCTTTCTAAAACTGCTGAACCAGAAATCTATGCAACTACAAAAATGAAAACATCAGTCATCGAAAATGCAATTTTAAAAGATAATGGTGAGCTTGATTTAGACGATGGCACTATTACAGAAAATACAAGAGGCGCTTATCCTCTAGAATTTATTCCAAATGTTACTATTGAAGAAAGAGTAAACCATCCAAAAAATATAATTATGCTTACAGCAGATGCTTTTGGAGTTATGCCACCGATTGCTAAATTAAGTCCTGATCAAGCTATGTATCATTTCCTATCCGGATACACTGCTAAAGTGGCTGGAACTGAAATGGGACTATCAAAAGATCCAACTGCAACATTTTCTACATGTTTTGGTGCTCCATTCATGCCGAGAAGACCTATTGAATATGGAAATTTATTAAAAGAAAAGATATCTGAACACAAGGCTGATTGTTGGATAGTCAATACAGGTTGGTCAGGAGGACCTTATGGAGTTGGTCATAGAATTTCTCTCAGTGATACAAGGAAATTAGTTTCACTTGCGCTAGACGGTAACCTAAAAGACATCGAAATGAGAAAAGATCCTAATTTTGGTTTTGAGGTGCCAATGCATATTGAAGGAATAAATCAAAACTTACTCAACCCAAAAGAGTCTTGGAAAGATAGAGAAGCCTATGATCAACAAGCAAATAAACTTGTAAAAATGTTTATTGATAATTTTAAGCAATTTGAAATGTATGTTGAAGCCTCTGTAACTGACTCCGGGCCCACTATTCAGTAAGTCTTCTAGCTAATTCAATATCTCGCGCATAAGTAAAACTAGCCAAATAATAACATATTATTGCTATAAAGCCTGAGGATCCCATTGTAAGCAAAGAATAAGTATAAGGTGTAGCAGTGGTATCAAATATATAATCAGATAAAAACCCTGTTGCAAAGCTTCCAAAACCCATTCCAATTATATTTACACCCAATATAAAAACTGCAACCATCGTTGTCCTCACTTTGAAAGGAGTCAGTTCTTGAACAGCTGCAAAAACTGGTCCATAGAAAAATGTAACATTCATAGATATAAAAAATAAGGTGAAATAAAAAAATAAACTATCTGGTGAAGCGAATCTATAACCTAAAACCAAAGGTGTTAAAATGAGGTAAGAGATAGTTAGAAATGTCATCGAACCACCTTTAAAATTTTTACTAAACTTATCAGAAAGGACTCCTCCTAAAATGCCCCCAATCGATCCTCCTATGATGAAAAAGACTCCAAAAATTGTATTATAAGAAGAGGCGGTAAATTCTCTTTCTTGAACCGCCCAGAGAACTTCAAAGTTTCCAGCTCCAAGAGGAATGTGTAGAAAAATACTACCTATAATAACGAGTGTGAGAGATCTTGACTTAAAAAGTGTCGATTTAGTAAGTTTAAGAATGTCCCCTATCGTTAAAGACTGATCATCATTTTTTTGAGCAACATCCATAACGCCTCTTTTAGGCTCAAATAAAAAAAATGCAAAAATTGCAAGTATCGCACCTAAAACACCTAAAAAAATAAATACATTTCTCCAGCCATATAAAGGTCCAAAGTAAGCTGAAACAATAAAGCCAAACCCTACACCTAAAGGTATGCCGAGATAATATATAGCTGAAGCTGTGCCTCTTTTGTCTTGTTTATATAAATCTGATAAAATCGATATTGAGTTTGGAGATAAAGCAGATTCGCCAATTCCAATAAATGCTCTTGCGATAATTAAGTGATAAAAATTTTTCGCAACGCCCGTGAAAGCAGTCATAATACTCCAAAGAAAAACACCTACAGCAATTATTTTTACTCTATTGAATTTGTCCCCAAGCAAACCCATAAAAATGCCAAAAATAGAATAAAAGAATAAAAAATATAAACCTGTTAAGAGACCCCATTCAACATTTGTCAGATTAAACTCAGCCTTTATTTCGTTTGAAAAGGCCATTAGTAAATTTCTGTCTACGAAATTAAAAATATTTAAAATTAAAAGGAATGTAAGATAGAGATGAGGAATGTATTTGTTCAAAATTAAACCCTATTAAAATCATCTTCATATCTAGTAATATCATCTTCGCCAAAATATGATCCTGTTTGAATTTCAATAATATTAAGCATTTGTTCAGTTTTATTTTCAAGTCTGTGTTTTGATCCAACAGGTATAAAGATTGACTGATTTATTTTAAGGGTAGTTTCTTTCTCATTTATGACTACAACAGCTTCTCCCTTTATTACAGTCCAAGTCTCAGATCTTTTTTTATGTGATTGAAGACTTAATCTTGAATTGGGGTTAACTTGTATTTCCTTTATTTTATGATCATCACTGTCATCAATAACCCTGTACCAACCCCAAGGCCTAAACTCTTTGACGCCTTTCCAATTATTTAGAATCCAACTTGACGAGTTCATTTTAAAATCACCACCCACACCAAATTCAAAGATCACATTATCATTTGAAGCAAATTTATCCATTTCGGGAGTATTTTTTGACCCTCGATCTCCTCCGTTTGCAAAAACTATTTTATTATTCGGGTAACGTTGAATAGTTTGACTAATTGCATCAGCTGCTGAGTTTAATTCATCATCTTCAAAGCCTATTGCCTCATCAACAACATCAATATTAGAGACTATCTCAAGTCTTTCATTAAAAGGTAAAAACGGACTTCCTTTTTTCTTTGTCAACCAAGCGTCAGAGTTGATGCCTACAATAAGTTTATTACCTAACTTTTTGGCTTCCTTAAAATAGGCAATATGTCCACTATGCAGTGGATCAAAGCCACCAGTTACAACGACTATAATATCATTCATTAATGCGCCTCATTCCAGTTACCAGCATAATTGCTATCAACTGATAATGGAACAGATATTTTGAAAATGGGTTCTAATGCAGCTTCCATCTCTTGGATTATCATTTTTTTGTAATCTTCAATTTTTGTTTTTTTAATTTCAAAAACTAATTCATCATGTACCTGTAATAACATTTTACACTCGTCAGATTTACCCTTCAGTCTTTGTTCAATTTTGATCATTGCAAATTTAATTATATCTGCTGCAGTTCCTTGTATCGGTGCATTAATAGCGGCTCTTTCTTGAAAAGATCTTAGGGCAAAATTTTTATCTTTTATTCTTGGAAAGAAACACTTTCTTCCACAAAGTGTCTCAACAAATCCATTTTCTCTGCAAAGATTTTTTGTATTTTCCATATAATCTCTAATACCTGAAAATTTACTAAAATATCTTTTTATAAATTCATTGGCTTCGTGATTACTAATCGAAAGTTGCTTAGCAAGACCGAAAGCTGATATGCCATATATAATTCCAAAATTAACCGCTTTTGCTTTTCGTCGCAGGTCTGCAGTTACTTTGTTGAGTGAAACATTAAATATCTCTGATGCAGTCAACTGATGTATGTCCTCGTTATTATTGAAAGCTTGCTTGAGTTGACCAACATCAGCAATGTGGGCTAGTACCCTCAATTCTATTTGGCTGTAATCAGCAGAAAATATTAAATTACCTTTATCTGCTACAAATGCTTCTCTGATTAATCTTCCTTCGTTTGTTCGGATTGGAATATTTTGTAAGTTTGGGTCAGATGAAGCTAGTCTACCTGTACTCGTCGATGCCATAGCATAAGAAGTATGTATTCTTCCAGTTTCTTTTGCTATATGATTAGGTAAAGAGTCTGCATATGTATTTTTAAGTTTTGATAGCTGGCGCCATTCAATTATCAATTGTGCAATCTCATGTCCTTCGTATGATAAATCTTCTAATACTTCAATACCTGTTGACCTTTCGCCCGTTTTTGTTTTCTTAGATAAAGTCAAACCCATGTTGTCAAAAAGTACTTCTGAAAGCTGCTTAGGTGAACCAATATTGAATTCGGATCCAGAAATTTTGAAAATTTTATTCTCCAACTTATTCACTCTATCTGAGAAATTTCTAGATAAACTACTTAAGTTATCAGAATCAACTTTGATACCATTCATTTCCATTTTCAAGATAGCTTTGATCAATGGTTTTTCTATTGACTCATAAACAAATTTGTTTTTTTCGTGGAAAACTCTTTTAGATAAAATTTTAAATAGTTTATAAGTAATTTCAGCATCTTCAGCTGCATACTTTGTTGCATGATCAATATTAACCCTGTCAAAAGTTATTTGAGATTTTCCTGAGCCAACAACTTCTTTAAATTTTATAGTTTCAGTATTTAGATGAATTTTAGCCAAATCATCCATATTGTGTCGATGTACATTTGCATCACAAATATAAGACATGAGCATTGTATCTTCATATGTAACAGTTTCAATTTCGTACTTTTTTAGTATAGCAATATCATACTTTATATTGTGACCAATTTTGACGATAGACTCATCTTCCATGACAGGTTTGATTTTTTTTATAAAAATTTTAAAGTCTATTTGATCTTTTATTGTCATATTATCCTCACCTATGTGTCGGAGTGGAATGTAATATGATGTTTTTGTGTTATTACAAATAGAGATACCAATAAGGTTCGCTTCAATGATATTTAGAGAGTCTGTTTCAACATCAAAGACAAAATTTCCAGTTTCATAAATATCACTGATGATTTTATCAAGCTCATCTTTTGAAGTGATTTTTTTATATTCAGTATTCTGATTAGTCTCCGTAATAGTTGCTAATTTTTTTTTATCTTGAGGTTTTTTATTTATAACTTTAATAGTTATTGACTTATTATTTTCAATTTTTATCTCGGGATTCTTTTTTCTTATGCGATCAGATAATTTTTTTAATTCTAAGTTTTCTAAAAATGGAACGAGTTTATCTAATGTCAGATCTTTTCTCTTCAAATCTTCAAGCTTAGGAATATTTGATACGTCTTTCTTAAGAGTTACTAGTTCTTTGCTAATCTTGATTTGATCTTTGAAATCTCTGATGGTTTCTCTTCGTTTTTGCTGTTTAATTTTCTCAAAATTTTTAATAAGGTTTTCAATGCTTCCATATTCATTAATTAGTTGAGCGGCAGTTTTAATACCTATACCGGGAGCTCCTGGAACATTATCTGAAGAGTCTCCCGCAAGCGCTTGAACATCTATTACACCATCAGGACCAACTCCAAACTTTTCAATTACCTCATCGGGCCCGATAACTTTATTTTTCATCGTGTCCAGCATATTTATGTTTTTTGTTACAATTTGCATGAGATCTTTGTCAGATGATATTATTGAAACTTTCCAATTCTTTTTTTCAGCCTGAGTTGCATAAGTTGCAATAATATCATCAGCTTCAAAACCACTTAATTCTATTGAAGGTATGCCAAATGCTTTTACAGATTCTTTTATAATCTTGAATTGCGGTATTAAATCCTCCGGCGGATCACCCCTGTTGGCCTTATAATCTTTGTAAATATCGTTTCTAAAAGTTTTTCTTGCACTATCAAAAACAACAGCCAAATGTGATGGAACATTAGATGATTTAGTGTCCTCTAAAAGCTTATAAAGCATATTACAAAAGCCATTTACTGCTCCTGTTGGCAGTCCATCACTTTTCCTATAAAGAGGAGGTAAAGCATAATAAGCTCTAAAAATATAACCAGAGCCATCGATTAACAGTAAGCGGTTTTTATCTGACATTATAATTTCAAATTATTTTAAATAATTTACTACAATACGGACATACGATTTCATTTTCATCGCCCATTTCTAGATAAACTTTAGGGTGACCTAATGCGCCTCCACCACCATCACAACTTACTTTTTTTGACTTTACAAATTCAACATCTGAATTTAATTCATCTTTTATATCTGGTGGTTCCATTAGGTTAATGATACAAGAAATAAAAATTAAAAACATAAAATTTTCAAAGCATCGCAATGGTAAACCAACCTGCAATATCTGTTAAAAATTTAAATAAAATATACGGAAAAAATTCATTATCTGAAAAGGTAGCACTTAATAATATAAATTTAGACATTCCTAAGGGATCGATATTTGGTTTGCTAGGCCCTAATGGTGCGGGTAAGAGTACTTTTATTAATATTCTTGCAGACTTAGTAAAAAAAACTTCTGGTAAAGTTAATGTTCTTGGAGTTGATCACGAAAAAGATTTAAAAACAGTTAAATCGTCAATGGGTATTGTTCCACAAGAGTTAAATATTGATCCTTTTTTTACACCTTACGAACTTCTTGAAATTCAAGCAGGTTTGTACGGTGTCTCAAGAAAAAATAGAAAAACTAATCAAATACTAGAAATGCTTGCTTTATCAGATAAGTCGCAAGCTTATGCGAGAACATTATCTGGAGGTATGAGAAGAAGACTTTTAATTGCCAAGGCAATGGTACATGACCCTGAAATATTAATTTTAGATGAGCCTACAGCAGGAGTGGATGTCGAGCTGCGTTCTAATTTATGGGATAGTATACATTTACTGAACAATAAAGGTAAAACAATTATTCTGACAACTCATTATTTACATGAGGCTGAAGAATTGTGCGATACCATTGCAATCATTGACAGAGGTAAGTTAGTGGCTTGCGATACTAAAGAGAATATAAAATCTTTTATAAATAACAAAAAAATAACTATAAATTATAAACCAAAATATAATTTCGATATTTCGGAATTAAAAAAGATGGGTTTGAACATTGAGTATAACGCAAATTGTATTGTGATTAATTATACTCCTAATGAAATTAATTTTGATAAAATTTTGCAAAAAATACAAGAAATAGGAATAGAAGTTATAGATATGAATATAAAAGAGTCTAATTTAGAAGATGTTTTTCTAAAGTTAACTAAGAACTAGATTTCCTTGGAAATAATTTGTCAAGTATTACTGCTAATGCAGGTAAGGTTGTCATTGCGCATATCATGTTAACAAAAAACATAAATGTAAGTAATGATCCCATATCAGCTTGGAATTTCAATGCCGAAAAAGACCAAGTAGATACGCCCACGGCAAGTGTTATCGCTGTGAATACTACCGCTGCACCTGTATTTGCAAAAGTATGTTCAAATGCCTCCGTAATGTTCATTCCCTCATTTAACCTTAATTGCGTTCTATTATATATATAAAATGCATAATCCACACCTACTCCAACTGCTAGAACCATTACTGGAAGAGTTGAAACTTTTAATCCAATTTGAGCTAAATCCATAAATGCATAACCAAGCATAGTTGCAAATGTCAGTGGCACCGTGCAACATATCGTTGCTCTCCAATCAAAATATGTAATAAAAACAAGAATAATAATTACTGCGTACACTATTAGCATCATAGGCAGCTCACCTTTTTCAATTACTTCATTTGTAGCATGTTGAATGCCGACTGATCCACTAGCTAATCGATATTTTATTTCATCAGCCTCAAATACTAGATGAGAGTATTCTTCGTTATTATTAAAAAAATCTTTAAAAGCTGCATCCGATTGTTTTATATCTTTTACTTTGAAATCAACATTTTCGTCAAAAGACTCTATATCAGTGTAATAATTTAATAAATTTTGAGTTTGTAAATTACGAGAATTAAATCCATTGTTATATGCGAAGTCAGTAAATTCATCATCGCTAAATACAATTGGATTTTGAGCACCAAGGCTATCAATTGGAAGTTCCGTGTTACCGACGCCAGATGCATATGGAATAATGGATGTTCCTTCTGCTGGCTTTTGTATCATATACCTGAATGTAAAAGTTTCATCAGAGTTTCTAAAGTTTTCGTTATATTTTTCTATTGAGTCTATAACTGTACTGATAGTTGTAGCTTTGTGGTCTTCAGTAAAAACATATATAGGTAAAATAGAGCAAGCCTCATTAAGCAACCCTGTAGTGGGATCAACAACACTGGTTGCGAAAGCAAGAGCTCGTTCATCATGAGGAAGATAGGTCCATTTTAAATTACCTTCGGCATAACCACTTAATGCTCTTTTAGCTACACTTGAGAGTGAGATAACTTTTGTTATTCCTGGAATATTTTCCAAATACCAGTGTAGATTGTCTTGTGCCTCAACTGTATAGGTTGATCTACAAGGATTGATACCTCCTGAAGCCGTTGCTTCAGCAATTACAACTAAAACGTCAGTTGTTACGTTATATCTTTTTGTTATTTCTGTAATATCTCTATTAAATCTTGCTTCTGGACGTAGCTCTGGCGCTCCTGCATGCAGATCTCCTACATGTCTTTCACTTGCTAAATATGCCGCTCCGATAAATAAAACAGCACTTATTGAAAGTGTAATAACTGCTTGTCTCGGTCTGGCTAATTTACCAAAAAAACCCATAAGATTTTGTCTATAAGTTATTGCTGATTGAGCTGATATTGCAAAGTTGTCATTATATCTAGCGTAAGAGGCAGCAAGTGGTAGCATCACTAAATTAGTCACAATTTTGAATGCAACTCCAATTGATGCAGTTATTGCTAGCTCTTTAATCATTGTAATAGGTAATAAAATAAGTGTTCCAAATCCTACTAAGTCTGTGATTAATGCCATTGATCCTGGAATAATTAATCGCGAGAAGCTCGCTCTCGCTGCAAACTCGGCACTTTTACCGTCTATAACTTCTTTGGTAATCTGATTTACCTGTTGAATTCCATGTGAGACACCTATTGCAAAAACTAAAAAGGGAACTAGTATCGCCAAAGGATCAAGACCGTAACCAAGAATTTCTAACATTCCGAACTGCCATACCAGTGATGTTAAAGAACAGATAAGGGGGAGAAATGTTAATGTCCAGGATCGGGAATACCAATAAACAGCAAGCACGGTAAGAATGAAGGCGATTATAAAAAATATAACAACGTTAGTCGCTTGAGAAGCAATATCGGATATCATTTTTGCAAATCCAATTATTTCAACTTTATATTTGCCTTGTTCAAATTGATCTCTGATTGTTTCAATCTCTTTACCCAGCTCAATATAATCAAGTTTTTCACCTGTACTTCTGTTGTACTCAGTTAATTCGACTTTAATTAGTGAGGAAGTGAAGTCATTTGAAACTATACTTCCAACATGACCTCCGGTTAAGATTCTCTCTCTTATTTTATCTATTTTATTCTTATCAAGTTTTTCTGGTACTATATTGCCAGGAATGACTTCTGTTCTCTCAAATCCTTCTTCGGTAACTCTCATAACAGTAACATTTGAAGTCCATAATGACTGCATTGAACCCTGATTAACACCAGGTAAATATCTGATCGTTTGATTTAGTTGATATAACTTTTCTAAGTACTCTTTATTAAAAATATCACCCTGAGTAGTACGCAAAGCAACAGTTACACTGTTAGTACCACTTAAATCATCAGAATATTGAAAGTATGTTTTTACAAAACTATGGTTTTGAGGGAGTTGTTTTAAAAAACCAGCATCCATTTTTATCTGGACTGCAAAATAACCCATGATTAATGTGAGCAGTACAAAACCTGATAATACAATTAAGCGGAATTTGAAAAAAAAATCTTCTATCTTTTGAAGCATCGTCTCTTTTGTTGTCGTTTAGTAAAAAATTACGGGAACTTAACATTTTTGATTGATAAATGTTAGTCTATATATACATATTTGATTGTAAGTTAAAATCAATAACAGCATGACTATTAATAGTAATTATACTAATCTATTGATATTGTTTATAAAATAAGGATAAAAAATGAACGCCTGTTCATTTTAAATCTTTGAATATAACAAATATTATATATAATGGTCTTATGGTTGAACTTAAACAAAGATTGGACTTCGCGAGAATAGTTGCTAAAGACCAACTGTTTAAAATTAAGAGAAAATGGCAGCTTACCCGTAGTGGCAAGAACTCCATGAATAAAGACCCTGCATATAATGCGGCAAATCCTAGTCACTTCATTCCAATGATTGAAGAAGATAGATACATTGAGCGTGTAGATAGTTTTGATAAAATGATATCTGCTACTCATAAACATTTTTGGGACCCAAATGATAAAGCTTACATTGATTTTGATGAGCCTTTTGATATGGAAAATGAATATATTGTTGACCCAAGAGTTTTTTGTATGGAATTACGTGTTCCGTCAGTTGCGAATAAATTAAATGAACAACAAAAAATCAAATTGAATAATGAAAGTTTCAGATGGGTTCTATCTCAAATTTTACATGGTGAACAAGGTGCATTATCACTCAGTGCTAGTCTGTGTCATATTTTGAAGGATCCAGGCGCTCAAGAATACGCTGCAAATCAAACTCGTGAAGAAGCAAGACATGTAACAGGCTTTACAAACTATATTAAAGCTCGATGGGGCTCGCCGTATCCTGTTGGCCCTACACTTGGAAGAATACTTGAACAGATAGTTTCATCAGATGTTGTATATAAAAAAATTGTAGGTATGCAGATGATGATTGAAGGTCTCGCAATGGGTGCATTTGGGATGGCTCATCAAGACACAAATGATCCTCTTTTAAAAACTCTCTTAAAATATACTATGAGTGACGAAGCCTTTCATCATAAATTCGGAAAGATATGGGCGGATAGAACAGTTCCAAAACTCTCTGAGTCAGAGAGATACAAAGTCGAAGATTGGTCTGCCTCAATATTTAAGGATTTGTTATTCAATCTAGTTAATCCGTGGGAGAAAAAACCAATATATGAAAGTGTGGGCTTGGATCATAAGTTCGTAGCGGACGCATTTTTGAATGAGTTTGATCGTGACTCAGTTATCAAAGAAGAAATGCTTCAAAGTAATAATATCTTCAGAGTTCTATGTAAAACTCTACTAAAGGCTAACATAATCACAAAAAGAACGAAAAAGATGTATGCTGAATTTGTCGATATGGAGGAACTAAATGCTGAAGATGACGAAGTTGCTGGTATTGAAATCGCAAATGAGGGTATAGCAACTTTAGAAAAAATTAATCAAGCAAAAAAAGTAGCTTAAGTATTTACTATTTAGGAGATCTTTTCTGAAGTATTCTTTGTAGTGTCCTACGATGCATTTTCAACCTTCTTGCTGTCTCGGAAACATTTCTATTACATAATTCATAGACTCTCAAAATATGTTCCCACTTAACTCTATCAGCCGACATTGGATTAACAGGAGGTTCTGGATTTGAGTCATAAGGAGCGAGCAAAGCTGACTCAATATCATCAGCATTAGCTGGTTTAGCTAGATAATCACAAGCACCTTCTTTAACTGCTGCAACAGCTGTAGGTATATTACCATATCCAGTGAGCATAACAATTTTACTGTCTGATCTGTTACTTGAAATCATAGATACAATCTGTAGACCATTACCGTCGTTTAGCCTTAAATCTATTACAGCATATTTTGGTACACTTTTTTTTAACAAAGACTCTGCTTCTGCAACTGAAGCTGCTCCAAAAGGCTTAAAACCTTTTCTTTCCATTGCTGTAATCAATCTATTCCTGAAAATATCGTCATCATCGAGAACCAGCAAACTCTTATCGCCGCTTTCGTAAGATTTTAAGTCATTCATATTGTTAATCATTTATACCAATGGCTTTTTTTTGAAGTTTTATCTGCACATGGCCACCTAAGTTGCTTTCTTTTATAAAAGTAATTTCACTAGAGAATTTGGCAAGTAGATTTTTTGAAATAAATAAGCCAAGTCCAAGACCAGGATTTTCTGCCTCATTATTATTTCTCAAATAGGGTTCACCTAGAAGAGGAAAGATTTCACTAGGAAATCCTGGTCCATCATCTATCACCTCAATCAAGATAAATTGATCATCATCTAAAAGATTAATAGTAATTTTTTTCTTTGAAAATTTGACTGCATTATCAATGATGTTGGTTAAGGATTGAATAAGTTCAGGAGATCTTGTGACAGTAATATTCTTATCATCAAAATAACTATCACAATTCACATCAAAAATTATATCAACTTTCTGGTAATAACTTACAATTTCATTTATCAACCTTTTAAAATCTAGCTGATTTATAAATTCATTGCTATTATTTGAAAGTTTATTTGTCCTTAATCTCTCAAGTATTTCGCTACATCTTTTTACTTGAGATTGAATGACTTCTAAATCATTTTGTATATTTTGATCTAAATTTTTATTTATTGTTAATTCTTTAGAGATTATTGAAATAGTTGACAGTGGAGTGCCAAGTTCGTGCACTGCTGCTGCAGTGAGGCTCATTATTGCCGAAACTTTCTCTTCATTAGATAATGAAAGTTGTGTTTGTTGTAAAGCCTTTCTTGTTTTTCTAGACTCATGAGCTACTCTAAAACAATAGGCTGTGATAAAAACAGATGCAATTATAAGTGCATCCCATATCAAAAAGATTTCAAACTTTGAGAAATTATTTCTACTTATACCAAGTGAACTACTCTCTAAAGGATAGTAATAAATTGAAAGAATAGAGAATGATAGAATTGCAATTAATGTAATTAAAATTGTTCTCCTCAAATCTAAATATGTTGCCGATATAACGAGTGGTGCCAAAATAAGTACACTAAAAGGGTTAGTTAGACCTCCAGTAAAATATAGAAGCAAAATTAATTGCACTAGATCATAAACTAAATAAAAAAATGTTTCATTAAAGTTTAATATTTTTGTTACCGGGTATCGAATTGATACTGTTATATTTAGTAAAACACTGCCAAAGATAAGAAGAAGGGCCAAAAAAATGTTAAAGGATATTTCAAAATAGAAGAAAGCAATTAGGACCGCAAATAATTGTCCAAAAATTGCTATCCAACGAATTAAATTTAATGTTCTTAGTTTAAGATTTTCTTCTTGTTCAACAGCTTCTTTTAAATAATCAATCAAAATAATCTTTATTTATATTTTTTTATACTTATATAATTAATTATTGATAATGAAAATAAGATCTGAAAAAAAAGTTCACATCTCGGCAGGAAAACATAATATTCCTCTTTTAGTGAGAAAAAATAAACAATCAAAAAACTATAAACTTACATTTGATAAGAAAAGTTTAAAAGCTTTGATCTCAATTCCAAAATATATAACTTTTATTGAGGGTATTAAATTTGCTGAAGAACACAAAGATTGGTTGTTAAAACAATTAGAAGAAATCTATCCAATTAATTATATATCTGATGGAACTAAATTACTTTTTGATGATGAGATAAGGGAAGTAATATTCCTTAATAAGGATGAGAATAGAGTCTATACAACAAAAAAAAACATATATGTAATTGATAAAAAAAGCGCTCATTCGAAGAGGTTACAAACTTGGATAAAAGACGAATTACACAAAAAAATTTCAAGTATTGTAACTAGTCTCTCAAATCAATTAGATGTAAAAACAAATAATATTAAGCTATCCAATAGTTTTAGCTCATGGGGCTACTGCAATTCAAATAGAGATATTTCAATAAACTGGCGACTAGCATTTTCACCTAACTATGTTTTGAAGTACATAATTGCTCATGAATTATGTCACTTAAGAGAATTTAATCATGGGAAAAATTTTTGGTCACTAGTTGACTCAGTATGTCCTGAAATGCAGAAAGCAATCACTTGGCTAAAAAAAAATGAAAATAATCTCTATAAATTGAGATTCAATTAGATATCTAAATTACTTACTGTTTCAGCTCTACTTTCAATAAACTCTTTTCGTGGTAAAACATTTTCTCCCATCAAGTCTTCAAAAATTCTTTTTGTATCAGCTTCATCGTTTATTTCAACTTTCGTTAATGTCCTGTTATTGGGATTTAAAGTAGTTTCCCATAATTGATCAGGATTCATTTCGCCCAATCCTTTATATCTCTGCAAACTTAAACCTTTTTTGCCGTTATTTATTATTTTCTCTAGTAATTGAGATGGAGAATAAATTTTTGATATTATTTCATTACTACCAATTAACTCTCCAGGAGTTTCAAATAACTGAAGAACATCTGAATATGAGCTCTGAATATTTTCTATTAATTGAGATTTGAGTAAATCTTTATCTATTAAGATTTTTTCAGAAACACCTCTTATTTTCCTCACAAATTCAAAACCATTATTATTATTATAAGAACCTAACCAACCTCTGTCATAATCATCTCTGCTCATGTTTATTCTTTGAACTAAGTATTTTATAATTTCTTCAATTTCAGATTTTTTTGTAAATTTTTCCATATTTAAACAACCTGCAATTGCAATTTGTTCTAGGACACCCTGATCATATCTATCGGGAATTTTTCTGAAAAGTTCGATTAACTCCGAAACTCTTATTAATAAATCAGCAAATTTTTCGTTCTGAAAAGTAGTACCAAAAGCTGTCTTAAAATTTATTTCCTTTATGCCAAATTTAATCAATGATACTTGTAATTCTGTATCATCCATTAAATACATTTCATCTTTACCCTTTTTAATTTTGTACAATGGGGGTCTTGCAATAAATAAATTTCCATTCTCAATCAGCGACTTCATTTCTTTGAAAAAAAAAGTCAGTAAAAGTGTCCTTATATGTGAACCATCGACGTCAGCATCAGTCATTATGACTACTTTATGATATCTAAGTTTGTCTAAGTCAAATTCTTGATTACCTATGCCTGTACCTAATGCAGTAATCAATGTTCCAATTTCGGTTGAATTGAGTATTTTGTCAGCTCTTGATTTCCAAGTATTTAAAATTTTGCCTCTTAGTGGAAGAATTGCTTGAAACTTTCTGTCCCTGCCTTGTTTGGCAGAACCTCCAGCTGAATCTCCCTCAACTATAAAGATCTCTGATAACGAAGGATCTTTTTCTTGGCAGTCAGCTAGCTTACCTGGTAAATTTGTTACCTCGAGTGCTGTTTTTCTTCTAGTAAGCTCTCTTGCCTTTCTTGCAGCCTCTCTAGCTTCAGCAGCTTTTTGAATTTTATATATAATTTCCTTTGATACTGCAGGGTTAAGCTCAAACCACTCTTTTAGCTTTTCATTCACCATGCTTTCAACCGCAGATCTAACTTCAGAAGAAACTAATTTATCTTTTGTCTGTGAAGAAAACTTTGGATCTTGTACTTTTACCGATAATACGGTGGTAAGACCTTCTCTTATGTCATCGCTGTTAGGTTGCACGATTTGTTTTTTTTGAGATTTGCTCTCATCGAGATAATTATTAATAGATCTTGTGAGCGCAGATCTAAATCCAGATAAATGTGTTCCTCCATCTTTTTGTCTTATGTTATTTGTAAATGCTAATATTTGCTCATAATAACTATCATTCCACCATAAAGCGCAACTCATCTCAACTTTGTTTTTTATACCTTCAATGACAATTGGCTCTTCTATCAAAGTTTTTTTAGATTTATCTAAATACTTTACAAATTCTTTAATTCCTCCTTCATAATGAAAAGTAAACTCTTTTTTATCTGCTTCTCGATTATCAAATAAACTTATTGATATATTTTTATTTAGAAAAGCCATCTCACGAAGACGTTGCTTTAAAATTTTGATTTCAAATTGAACATTTGAAAAAATTTGTTTATCAGGAGTAAAGTTTATTGATGTTCCTCTCTTGTTTTCAATTTGTTTTACTTTAGTTAATTTACTTGTTGTATTGCCTTCACTAAATGAAGCCTGAAATTCACTTCCATCTCTATAAATTGTTAAATTGAGTTTTGATGACAGAGCATTTACAACAGAAACACCTACACCATGAAGACCGCCAGAAACTTTATAAGAGTCTTGATCAAATTTTCCACCTGCGTGAAGTTGAGTCATAATTACTTCAGCGGCGCTAATTTTTTCCTGGGGATGGATTTCAGTAGGTATTCCTCTTCCGTTATCTTCTACTGAAACTGAATTATCCGAATTTAATGTAACGGAAATATTATCACAGTGTCCTGCTAGCGCTTCATCAATAGAGTTATCTAAAACTTCATAGATCATATGATGAAGACCACTTCCGTCATCAGTGTCACCTATGTACATTCCAGGACGTTTTCTAACTGCTTCAAGTCCCTTAAGAACTTTTATCGAGTCTGCTCCATAGTTAGAATTGATATCTTTGCTCACTCAGTAACTATATAGTATTTTTTATATCAAAGAAAACTGTTTGCTGTTTAAACCCTGTAAACAAATCACTTGAAACTCCTGTTAGCCATACATGACTATTAAGGTGTCTTATTTCCTCGTAGAGCTTTTTTTTATGCTCATCATCTAAGTGCGCCATCGCTTCATCAATTAGCAATATGACATGATTCTTGTTGCCACGTTCCTTTATCAATGTAGCAACAGCAAAAATAATTGAAATAAGCATAGATTTTTGCTCACCAGACGAACAATATTTGGCCTCAACTTTGTCATCCTCCCCCATTTGAATACTAACATTTAGAGAATTTACACCTAGATTAAGTCGGTTTGATTTTAAATCAATTTCTCTATTTTTATAAAGTTCTTGAATATATAATTGAACAAATTCGTCTTTCTCAATTTTATTGCTAAATAAATTATTTTTATAGTCTAATTCAATTTGGCACTGTGTAATTAGTTGAAATTTATTTTTTAATTTTTCATTAATCAGTTCAGTATATTTTTGCCTAGATATAAAGAGATAATAAGATAATTCAGCAATTTTTTTTTCGATGCTGGAAATCCATTGTTGATCTATATTATCTAGTTTTAATAATTTTATTCTTTCTCTGATTAATCTTTGCAAATTTGAATATAATTTCAAATGCTCTTTATTCAGATTAAATATCAGCCGATCGATAAAATTTCTTTTTTCTGAATTACTTTGAATCATTACCTTTTCCATAATTGGCGTTACCCATAGAATATTTAAGTAGTCAAGAATTTCTACATTCTTAATTTTTTCATTATCAACTTTAAAACAATTAATTGATTTATTTTCTTTATTGAATGTTTTTGAAAGATTGATTGATCCATTTTTATATTTCAAGGAAATGATAATTTCAAAGCACCCATCAGTTGACTTCTTATTTATTAAATCCTCCTGATTTGAACTTCTCAATCCTTTTCCAGGAGAAAATAACGAAATGGCTTCGAGAATATTTGTTTTCCCAACACCATTGTCTCCATTTAGTACAACAATTGCCTCGCTATTATTTAATTTATATTGAGTGTGATTTCTAAAATTTTTAATTGTTATTTGTTCAACTAATATTTCTGGATGCATTTATATACGCATTGGCATTAAAACGAAGAATGAGTTTTCATCACTTTTATCCACAATAATAGCTGGCGATATTGAGTCTAAAATACTTACATTTATATCTTCACCATCTACTTCATTACATATGTCGATTAGGTACTTAGAATTAAAACCAATTTCTACATCATCTTGATTGTAATTTACATCAAGTTCTTCGTCAGCAAATCCTTTAGTTTGACTTTCAACACTCAGGAGAAGTTTATTTTGATTTAATATTAATTTAATTGCTTTTGATTTCATTTCTTCATTTATTGCTACTGCTGATACTCTGTCAATTGCACTTTTGAGATCATCTGTTTTAGTAGAAAAATTTTTGTCATTATTTTTAGGAACAACTTTTGTGTAGTCGGGAAATGTTCCGTCTATTACTTTTGATATAATCTTAAAGTTTCCAAACGAGACTTTAATCTTGTTTTCATTAAGTGAAATATTTATATCTCCCTCGGCATCATCAAGTGATTTTCTTAGTTCGAAGATCGTTTTCTTTGGTATAATTAGGCCCTTTATGTCATCTGCTCCCTGAGGTAATGGTATATCGTATTGAGCTAATCTGTGACCATCAGTTGCAACTGCTCTCAATAGAGAAATATTATCTTTTTCGGCTTTATGAAAAAAAATACCATTTAAATAATATCTTGCTTCTTCATTTGAAATCGCAAATTTTGTTTTATCAATCATTCTGCTCAATTCTTGGGCAGTCAAAACAAAATTGATATTTAAATCACTATCATTAATTATAGGAAAATCGTCAGTTTTTATTGTAGATAATTTAAATTTAGAACGACCACAATTTATCAGCAGTAAGGAGTCATCTTCATTATGTGAAATATGTACATCTGATCCACCCGGTAACCTTTTAACAATTTCATATAATGTAGCTGCCGATACTGATGTTTCACCGCCAATATTAATATCTGCACTAATGCTTTCCGAACAATATATATCAAGATTTGTTGAAGATAGATTAACTAAATCATCTGATGATCTTATTATGATGTTAGATAAAATTGGTAAAGTATGTCTCACTTCTATTATTCCGTAAATATGATTAAGACATTTAAGTAAATCAGTACTATTTAATTTAAATTCCATAATATATAGCTAATAATTTTAAATAGATGTCAGCATCTGCGTAATTAAATTGATATCCTCGTCGAACTTTACATTACTACTTTTGAGCTCATCAATTTTTTTAACAGCATGAATTACAGTTGTGTGATCTCTACCACCAAACTTTCTACCAATCTCAGGCAAAGATCGCGTTGTCAATTTTTTTGATAGGTACATAGCAATCTGCCTAGGCCTTGCAAATGATCGAATTCGCTTACTTGAAATTAAATCCTCATTTTTAATATTATAGTAACTTGCAACTTTGTTTTGTATTTCATCAATTGTAATTCTTTTTACATTAGATTTTAATAAATCTTTTAAAACTGACTTAGTTATTTCAAGATCAATTTTTTTGCCAAGAATATTTGAGAACGCAAAAACCTTATTTAAAGCACCTTCTAATTCACGTATATTTGCTGTGATTGTTTTTGCCAAAAATTCAAGAATACTATTTTCTAGTCCAAAACTACTTGGATTTTTGATTTTTAATTCATTGTATTTTTGCTTAAGAATTGAGTATCGTAACTCAAAAGCTGAAGGCATTATATCCACCACCAATCCTCCACCAAGTCTTGATTTCATTCTATCATCAAAACTTGATAGGTCATTTGGTGACCTGTCTGCAGATACAACAATTTTTTTATTCAAATCTAATAAAGAGTTGAATGTATGGAAAAACTCTTCTTGAGTTGACACTTTCCCAATCATAAATTGAACATCATCTAAAATTAAAATATCTGCTGAACGAATTTTGTGTTTAAAAGACATTGTGTCTTTTTGGCGTAGAGATTTTATAAATTGAAACATAAATCTTTCAGCAGATAAATAAATTACTTTTAATTCTGGATTATTATTTCTTACATGCCACGCAATTGCATGCATAAGATGGGTTTTTCCAAGGCCCACTCCTCCGTAAATATACAGTGGATTGTACTCATAATTATTTATTGAATTTGCCATAGATTTTGCTGAAGCAAATGCTAATTCATTAGAAGAACCAACAACAAATTTTTCAAAAGTAAATCTTTCATCCAACGGCCAGTCTTCTTTGAGTTTATTTAATTTAGAAATATCATTTAAGTTATTCTGAGATAGATCAGAACTATCAATAGAATGCATATTTGCTGATAAAGAATTATCTATATTAATTTTAACTCTTCTTATCTCTGAATTTTCGTTATTAAGAAAATATATAATCTTATCCAAGTAATGTGATGTTATCCAATCTCTGGTGAACCTTGAAGGAACTATAAAATGAATGGTATCTCCTTCAAGATGTCTAATTGAAATATTTTTTATCCAACTATTGAAAACTTCGTTTCCATATTCTGTATTAAGTTTTTTTAGAACATTTCCCCATTGTTCTTTTAAACTTATATCAGGTAATTTTTTTTGATTTATATCTTGATACATTTAATTAAAGCCCCGTTATCTATAAAAATCTTAACTAATTTAAAAAAAAAACATAATGAAATATTAAATTATTTTGACATTTAAATTTACGCCAAAAGTAATTGTCCAATTTATCAAAACATAAATTGGGTCGTTCATTAAATTTTATTTGAGTAATTAAAAAAAGATTTTTTAATCAGAAATAAGTTATCGTTAATAAAAATGAATCGCAATAACTAAAACTATTTTTTTACAGATATAATTTATTCATAATTTAAAAGACAGTGCTGGCACGCGACTTCCATTATATGACTTAACTAACGGATAATATTTAACGAATCTATTTGAGTGATTTTATTTTACCAGCTAAACGTGATATTTTTCTGGAAGCAGTGTTTTTATGAAGGATATTTTTTGACACTGCTGACATTATTTCAGACTCGGCTAAACTTAAGGCACTTTTGGCCTCTTTTGCATCCTTATTCTCGATGAGCTGCTCTACTTTTTTAATATAAGTTCTATATCTGTTTTTGACAGATTTGTTTATAAGTGTTTTGTTTCTTATCTCTCTAACTTTAGCTTTTGCAGACTTAGTATTTGCCATAGTAATTATATTTTAGTTTTTAAATCTCTATTTTTGACATTTTGGACACATAAATGTCGATCTGTTCGATATTACTATTCTGATTATGAGAGAGTTACAAGATTTATTTAAACATTTTAAGCCATCTCTTCCATAAACTTTGACATTATTTTGATAATTTCCCAAATTACCACTTACAAGAGCGTAATCATTTATACTGGAACCGCCTAATTTGATTGATTTCTTCAAAACAAATTTAATCGCTTTGACAAGAAGGTTGAGTTGTAAACTTGTCAGCCTACAACCCTCTTTAAGAGGATCAATTTTTGAAATAAAAAGTGCTTCAGAAGCATAAATATTTCCAACCCCAACAAGATATTTTTGGTTCATTATTATTGATTTAATATTTGATTTTTTTTTATTGCAAATTAACTTCAATGCAGTTGAGTTAAAATTTTTTGTTAATGGCTCAATACCTAAATTTTTGACAAATTTAAGATCGAGAAACTCTTCAGTTTTTACTATTTGTATCAAACCAAATTTCCTTGGATCAAAATATTTCAAAAAACAATTTTCTGTAAAACAAATAATGAAATGGTTATGTTTAGATTCTTTTTTTTCATTATTTTTATTTAAGATTATTCTTCCTGACATACCAAGATGTATAATGAGGGTATTATTATTAGATAAATTAATAATTATATACTTTGCAACTCTCTTTATATTTAGAACATGTGAATCTTTAATTTTCTGATTGATTTTAGTATCGATTGGATATCGTAATTTAGTTGTAAATTTTTTAAATTTTATGATTTTTTTACCGATTAATATGTCTTTAATCCCATTAACAACAGTCTGAACTTCAGGTAATTCGGGCATCTTTTTTTCTATTTGTTTTTTATTCTCTTTAAGATAATTAATACATTCTATTAATAAAATAATGAAATGAAAACACAGGAAGTATTTAATAAAGTTGCCAACAAATATGACTTAATGAATGATGTTATGTCATTTGGTGCTCATAGATTTTGGAAAGAACTTTTAATTGATTGGCTCTCACCAAAAAATAAAATGAATATAGTGGATGTTGCAGGTGGAACAGGAGATATTGCGAGAAGAATTCTTAAAAGATTAGACGGTAACAGTATGATTACTGTATGTGACCCTAACAAAGAAATGATCAATGAAGGAAAAAAAATAAAAAAATATAAAGATAAAATTAAATGGATCGTCGCACCCGCTGAAAAGCTACCATTTGAAGATAATTCATTTGATGTATACATTGTTTCATTTGGTGTAAGAAATTTTTCAAATATCGATAAAGCTTTGAGTGAAGCATATCGAATTTTAAAACCTGGAGGAAGATTTCTTTGTTTAGAATTTTCAAAAATTCAAAATAAAAACATTAATCAGTTATATCAATACTATTCTAAAACTATACCTGTCTTTGGCAAAATCATTGTTGGTGATGAAAAACCTTATGAATATTTAACTAGAACAATAAAAAAATTTCATGGACAAAATGAATTTAAATCTATTTTAGAAAAAATAAATTTTGAAAAAGTTGAATACCGGAACATATTTAATGGAGTAGTAGCAATACATTCTGCTTATAAATGATAAATAACTTTTTCTTCTTAATAAAAATTATAAGGGTCTTTAAAAGACATGCATTATTAAATTTAATTAGTAGCTCTATTAGATTTAAAATATTATTTAGAATATTCACAGAAATTATTGCGATTGGCACTTTTAAGGATCAAACAATAAGTAAAGAAAAGAACGGCATTAGAATTGCAAAAGCTCTTAATGAATTAGGTCCTTCATTCGTTAAACTAGGTCAACTTATCTCAACGAGACCTGATATTGTCGGCAATGAAATAGCTGAAGATTTATCTCTCCTGAGAGATAACTTACCACCATTTAGCCAGTCTGAAGCCATAAAAATTATTGAGAGTGAACTAGGCAATAAGATTGAGGCTATATTTCAGAATTTTTCAAAACCAATAGCTGCGGCATCAATAGCTCAAGTTCATTACGGAGAAATAGTTGAAGGAGGTAAAACTATCTCAGTTGCAGTAAAAGTTTTAAGGCCAAATATTGACACTATAATTTACCAAGAAATGGAAAGGCTAGAATGGCTTACATCATTCATGGAAAATTTTAGTGAGTTCAAAAGATTAAGGCCAAAATCAATCATTCAGAAAGCCAAAGAAGTTATAAAATTCGAATTAGATTTAAGATATGAAGCGGCTGCTGCTTCTGAACTTTCAGAAAACACCAAAATTGATGAAACATTCTATGTACCAAAAATTTACTGGGAAAAAGTCTCAAAGAGAGTGCTTACAATGGAAAAAGTTAACGGTACACCTGCTGATAAGATCAAAAAATTAATAGATAATAATTTCAATATTAAAAAATCCGCATCAAACCTAATTGTAAATTTTTTAAGGCAAGCGATAAGAGATGGTTATTTTCATGCAGATCTTCATCAAGGCAACTTATTTTTAAATAAAGAAGGTAATTTACTTGCTGTTGATTTTGGAATAATGGGTCGCCTAGATAAGAAGAATAGAAAATATTTAGCAGAAATTATTTATGGTTTTATTCGTCAAGATTATTTGCATATTGCAAAAATACATAAAGAGGCGGGATTGATTGATAATAATGTTTCAACTGAGGACTTCTCGCAAGCACTTAGGTCGATAGGTGAGCCAATAATAAATCAAAAAGCAAAAAATATATCAATGGGGAATGTTTTAGTTCAGTTGTTTGATATTACAAAGCAGTTCAATATGTCTCTTCAACCACAATTACTATTATTACAAAAAACTATGATCACTGTTGAAGGAGTAGCAAGAAAATTGGATCCAGAAATTAACTTTTGGGATGTATCGAAACCTGAAATAGAAAAATGGCTTAAAGATGAACTTGGAATAAAAAATCGACTGAAACAAACACAAGAAGCACTGGAAGCATTATCACGAACTATGCCTGATATTCCGGATTTCATATCACGAGCTGATCTTGCTTTTGAAACGATTGTTAATAATGACCAAGGTAAGCATGGTTCAATTTCATCACTAAAATATTATGTTTTACTATCTGCAGTTGCAATCTTTGGCCTTATATACTTTTTATGATGCTAATTTGAATTAAATATCTTTTAATTATGATAAAAAAGGTGTAGTTGACTTTTCATGAATAAATCAAAAAATATTCTGTTGATTATCACAGGGGGTATAGCGGCCTATAAATCTCTTGATCTTATTCGTCGTTTAAAAGAACAAGATTATAATATCAATTGTATTTTAACCGAGTCTGGTAAAAACTTTGTTACACCCTTATCGATAGAAAGTCTCTCAGGAAATAAAGTCTATAGCGAGTTATTTAATCTTACTGATGAGAAAGAAATGGGACATATACAACTTTCAAGAATTTCTGATTTAATTTTAGTTGCCCCAGCAACAGCCAACATAATGTCTAAAATGGCTTATGGTATTTGTGATGATTTGGCTTCAACGGTTCTCATGGCTACCAATAAACCTGTAATGTTAGCACCATCTATGAATGTTCGTATGTGGATTAACAAATCGACACAGCGAAATATAAATACCCTCAAGACCGATGGTATAAAATTTATTGGACCCGAAAATGGTGAAATGGCATGCGGTGAATATGGGGAAGGTCGTCTAAGTGATGTTAGTGAAATCATAAATCACGTGAAAGATTTTTTTGAAAATTTACATTTTAAACCATTAAAAGATTTTACTGCTCTAGTTACTTCTGGACCAACCAGAGAATACATAGATCCGGTAAGATATATTTCAAATGAGTCATCTGGTAAACAAGGTATAGCCATTGCAAATAGACTTCAAAACTTAGGTGCTAAGACAACTTTGATTACAGGACCAACTAATCAGGATGATGCTCAAGTCTCAAAAATATATAAAGTTACCTCAGCTCATGAAATGTTTAATGCATGTAAGGAAATGTTGCCAGTTGATATAGCCATATGTGCTGCAGCAGTGGCAGATTACTCAGTAAAAAATCAATCTTTAGACAAGATTAAAAAAACATCGTTTGAAAAAGATCTTAAACTTTCTGAAAATCCTGACATTTTGAAATTTATAAGTCAAAAAAGGAATACAAGGCCGAGGCTGGTCGTTGGCTTTGCCGCAGAAACTAACGATTTAGAAAAAAATGCATTAAAAAAACTATCTGAAAAAGGATGTGATTGGATACTTGCAAATGATATTGGGAAAGACAATATAATTGGTGGTGACCAAAACAGAATAAGATTTATTTCTCAGAATGAGAACGAACAATGGCCCATGACATCAAAAGATCAAGTAGCAAATATACTATCATCTAAGATTATTAATTATTTTACTAATTGATAAATTGTCTATTCTTTCCAAACAAACAGTATTAGTAAAAAAATTATCAAAATTTGATGATTTTGAATTACCAAGATACCAAACAGACCAGGCATCTGGTGTAGATCTAAAGGCTTCAATTGAGAGTAGTATTTTAATTAAACCATGGGAAAAGGCTCTAATTCCAGCAGGAATATCAATTTCGATGCCAAAAGGAATGGAAGCTCAGATTCGGCCTAGATCTGGTCTTGCTCTGAAGCATGGTATTACAGTGCTCAATTCACCAGGAACTATAGATAGTGATTACAGGGGTGAAATTAAAATTATTTTAATTAACTTAAGTAATAATAAATTTGAAATAAATCGGAATGATCGCATTGCGCAGATGGTATTTGCTGAAATATCTCAAGTAAATTTCAAAGAAGTAAATGATCTCGATGATACTCTAAGAGGTGGAGGGGGATTTGGCTCAACTGGTAATTAATAATTTATGAAGTGACAGTCTTTTTTTGAACTTTACTTGCCCACCACTTATCTAAAACAAAATACCATACTGAATTAGCTAGTGGTTCTATTATAGCATCGGTTAATGCTATCCAAAAAGATACATCTGCTATAATCATAAGACAAATTATTGCTATTGCAAAATGTCCTATTGTATAAACTATGGTTCTTAATATAGATCCTTGATTATCTTTGTAGATTCTTTTAGCTGAATTGATAATACCTCTAGAAAATTCAGTCATTACTTTTTTTTATTGAATATAAGTTATTTAGAAAAATACTTTTCTATCACTTCAAGCTGTTCTTCAAAATGACCAATCATATCCATTTCTTTTTCTATTGTTTCAAGTGTATTAATATGTTCCCCCACACCTACTGCATTATCTAAAAAAATACTTACATTCATTTTATGTTTTTCTATTTGACCAAGTGCGTGAGCTTTCATTGATTTTAAAATTTGTTCTCTCATTTATTTTCTCCTATTTTAATTTCATAATATTATAAGAATTAACAGCCTGTCAATAATTTAGAATTATTCTAAACTAATAATGATTATCATTATCGAAATCAAGGGTGCATGTGAATGAGGGACAGTTCAATTAATAATATTTTTTTTGAATAAAAGACAACACAACAATTGGGAGAAAATCTTGGATTTTTATTAGCTTCAGTATTATTTAAAATTTGTTTTTTATTATTTTAATTATAAACTAACTCCGATATCTATAAGTAATCAGTCAATATTGTGGATCAAAAATCAAATTATACCAAAGAAGATTTATTAGATTGTGCTCACGGTACTATGTTCGGAATTGGTAATGCTCGCTTGCCATTACCACCAATGCTCATGTTTGATCGAATTACAAGAATTACAAGTGATACTGGGAAATACGGCAAGGGTGAAATTAAAGCTGAGCTAGATATCAACCCTGAGCTGTGGTTTTTTGATTGTCACTTTGAAATGGATCCTGTCATGCCAGGTTGTTTGGGGCTAGACGCAATGTGGCAACTAGTAGGATTTTTTTTAGGCTGGATTGGTGAGCCTGGGCGTGGAAGGGCATTAGGTTCCTCATCCGTAAAGTTTGGTGGTGAAATTTTAAAAGACTCTAAACTAGTAGAATATCAAATCGATATGAAAAAGATCATTAAGAGGGGTGTAATTGTTGGCGTAGGTGATGGAGTTGTTAAAGTAGATGGAAAAGAAATTTATACTGCTGAGGGATTAAAGGTAGGTTTGATCAAATAATGAACAGAGTTGTAGTCACAGGAATAGGAATTGTATCTTCACTTGGAAATAATCAACAAGAAGTAAAAGACTCACTTTATAATACAAAGTCGGGTATTTCATTTGATGAAGACCAAAAGAAAATGGGCTTTCGAAGCTGTGTTAGTGGCCAAATTAAAATAGATTTGGAAAATAGTATTGAGCGAAAGTTTCTAAGATTTATGGGTGATGGAGCAAGTTATAACTATTTATCAATGCTTGAAGCTATTAAAGACTCAAATCTTAGTGAAGATGAAATATCAAATAATAAAACAGGTTTAATTATGGGCTCTGGGGGTCCATCAACTAAAAGTTTATTAAGAGCATTTGATATAACAAGAGAAAAAGGTCCAAAAAAAATAGGACCAACAAGTGTTCCGAAGGTTATGTGTAGCACTAATTCTGCAACTTTATCTACATACTTTAAGATCAAAGGTGTGAACTATTCAATTAGCTCAGCTTGTTCAACAAGTGCACATTGTATTGGTAACGCATACGAACTTATTCAAATGGGAAAACAAAATCGAGTTTTCGCCGGAGGTGGGGAAGAATTAGATTGGACTCTATCTGCTTTGTTTGATGCAATGCCTGCCCTATCATCAAAATATAACGAGTATCCAGATAGGGCTTCACGAGCTTTTGATAAAAATAGAGATGGATTTGTTATAGCTGGAGGTGGTGGAGTTATTGTTCTAGAAGATCTCAATACAGCGCTTTCAAGAAATGCTAAAATCTACGCTGAGATAGTTGGTTATGGAGCAACCTCTGACGGTCATGACATGGTACAACCGTCTGGGGAGGGAGCAGCCCGCTGTATGAAAATGGCATCTGAAACTGTTGAAAAAATAGATTATATTAATGCTCATGGAACATCAACGCCCGTAGGTGACTCTGCTGAATTGAAAGCGATAAAAGAGGTGTTTAAAGATTATAAACCTTTTGTAAGCTCAACAAAATCTCTAAGTGGTCATTCCCTAGGCGCCGCGGGAGTTCAAGAATCCATATATTCACTTATTATGCTCAATAATAGTTTCCTTTCCGAGTCTGCAAATATAGAAGATATAGATGATGAAGGAACAGATATGAATATCCTAACTAAACGATTAGATCAGCAGGTAGATACAGTTATGAGCAACAGTTTTGGTTTTGGTGGTACAAATGCATCTCTAGTTTTCAAAAGGTTCGTGTCTTGATGAATTTGGAGGGGAAAAAAGGTGTTATCATGGGCGTTGCAAATGATCATTCTATTGCATGGGGTATAGCTGATCAACTACACAAAAATGGTGCAGATTTATGTTTTACTTATCAAGGCGAAGCTCTTCAAAGAAGAGTTGGGCCTCTTGCTGAAAGTATTGGAAATGATTTTTTACTGGAGTGTAATGTACTTGAAGAAGGTTCGGTCAAAAATGCATTCTCAATAATCAAAAATAAATGGTCAACTATTGATTTTGTCTTACATTCAATTGCCTTTTCTAATAAAGATGAATTAAAGGGAAAGTACTTAGATACGTCCAGGAATAATTTTATTGATACAATGTTGATTTCCTGTTTCTCTTTTACAGAAGTTGCTAATGAAGCAAGTAAAATAATGAATTCTGGAGGCTCAATGCTTACTCTTACATATGACGGCTCCCAAAAATATATAAGAAACTATAACGTGATGGGTGTTGCAAAAGCAGCATTAGAATCAAGTGTAAGATATCTAGCTGCTGATCTTGGCGAATTAAATATTAGAGTAAACGCCTTATCAGCTGGGCCAATGAAAACTCTTGCAATGGCGGGTATTTCAGGTGGAAAAGATATGATGAAATGGTCGGAGAAAAATTCAATGCTACAAAGAAATATTAATTTAGAAGATGTAGGCAAATCAGGATTATATTTATTGAGTAATTTATCTTCGGGAGTGACAGGTGAGATCCACTATGTAGACAGTGGCTATAGTAAAGTAGGTGTTCCTAAAGAAATTTAATTTGACTCTGATAAGAGTGAAAATTGATTTGATACAGTTCCCTTATCTTTGTCATCAAGTGGTGTAGGGTATTCGCCTGTAAAACAATGATCTGTAAATTGAGGATTTGAGTCATTTCTATATTCTTCACCTAAAGCTTTATAAGTCCCATTCAGGGACAAGAAAAATAATGAAGTAGAACCAATTTCATTATTTATTTCTTCGATGCTTTTTTTCGCTGCAATCAGCTCGTCTAAATTCGGTGTGTCTATACCATAAAAATCAGGATTAGTGATTGGAGGACACGCTATTCCCAGGTGTACTTCTATTGCTCCAGCATCATATATCATTTTTATGATTTTTTTCGCTGTTGTTCCTCTCACAATTGAGTCGTCAATTAAAATTACTCTTTTTCCTTTAATGACCGATGAATTGGCATTATGTTTCAATTTTACACCAAACTGTCTGATACTTTGTGCAGGTTCAATGAATGTCCTACCCACATAGTGATTTCTGATAATGCCAAACTCAAAAGGAATATCAGCTTGCTGAGAAAAACCTAATGCAGCAGGTACTCCTGAGTCAGGAACTGGAACAACAACATCTGCGCCAATAGAGTTCTCCCTAGCTAGCTGGGCACCAAGCTCTTTTCTATATGCATAAACTGATTTATTTCCAACAATACTGTCAGGTCTTGCAAAGTAAATTCTTTCAAAAATGCACGGTCTACAATCTAGCTTTGGGAAAGGTTTAATGCTTTCGACACCCTCATCAGATATGATAATTATTTCTCCATTCTCTACATCTCTAACGTATCTAGCACCAATAATATCAAATGCACAAGTCTCTGATGCCAATACAGGAGCGCCATTTAGGTCTCCCAAAACTAACGGTCTTATACCTAGGGGGTCTCTAACTCCAATTAATTTCTTATTTGTTAAAATAACTAGAGAGTAAGCTCCTTGTATTTGAAATAAAGCTTCGATTAGCCTGTCGATGATTAATTTTCTTTTAGATCTAGATACTAATTGCAAAATTGTCTCTGTATCTGATGTTGTTTGAAAAATCGAACCATCCTGAACGAGAGCATTTCTGAGACTATTTGCGTTAGTGAGGTTACCATTATGTGCGCACGCAAAGCCACCTGAAGAGAGATCAGCGTATAATGGTTGAATATTTTTTAAAATTGAGTTGCCTGTTGTAGAGTATCTTACATGGCCGATAGCGTTATGACCTTTCAATCTTGAAATTACCTTTTGCTTGTTGAAATGATCTCCCACTAATCCAGGTCTTCTTACACCATGGAATTTGTCACCATCAAAGGTTACAATACCTGCGCCTTCCTGTCCTCTATGTTGTAGAGAGTGCAAGCCGAGAGCTGTCAATGCTGAAGCATCAGGGCTTCCAAAAATACCAAATACACCACATTCTTCGTGAAGTTTATCTTCAGAAGGGTCTATGTTCATATATAATTACTGTTTAGTTTGCTGCGTCTTTGATTGATAATTTGACTTTACCCTTATCAAAACCAATGACCTTAACATTGACTATATCACCCTCGTTTACCACGTCAGTAACTTTTTCTACTCTTTCATCAGATAGTTGAGAAATATGCACTAAGCCATCTCTTTTACCAAAAAAGTTAACAAAAGCTCCAAACTCCATAATCTTTACTACTTTACCTTCGTAAGTTTTGCCAACTTCTGGTTCTTCAATTATGGAATTGATAAGGTCGATAGCTGACTGAATGGACTCTTGACTTGTTCCAGCAATTTTTACATTACCGCTATCACTAATGTCAATCTTTGCTCCTGATTTTTCTATTATATCTTTTATTGTGGCTCCACCTTTTCCAATGATTTCACCAATGTTATCTCTTTTCACTTTTATCATCTCGATTCTTGGAGTGTATGGCCCAAGCTCTTTTCTAGGCTCAGGAAGTACGTTGTTCATTTCTGACAATATATATTCTCTTCCCCCTTTTGCTTGCTCAAGAGCTTTTTCCATTATTTCAAAAGTTATACCCGTAATTTTAATATCCATTTGCAGTGAAGTTACGCCATCTTTTGTTCCAGCAACTTTAAAATCCATATCTCCAAGGTGATCCTCATCGCCCAATATATCGGATAAAACAGCAAAATTATCGCCATCTTTTATTAAGCCCATTGCTATTCCTGAAACAGAATTTTTAATTGGAACTCCTGCATCCATTAACGCAAGAGATGAACCACATACAGTTGCCATCGAAGATGAGCCATTGGACTCGGTAATGTCAGACACTAGCCTAATGGTATAATCAAAGTCTTCTTTATTTGGTAAGACTGACTTCAGTGCACGCCAAGCAAGTTTCCCATGACCAATTTCTCTTCTTCCTGTAGCCCCCATTCTTCCAACTTCACCCACTGAATAAGGAGGAAAGTTATAATGAAGCATAAAATTCTCTTTATATGAGCCTTGGAGAGCTTCTATTCTTTGCTCATCCTCGCCAAATCCAAGTGTTGCAACAACAATTGCCTGGGTTTCACCTCTTGTAAAAAGTGCTGATCCGTGAGTTCTAGGTAACCATGATACTTCCGAAGATATTTTTCTGACCTCATCAAGTTTTCTGCCATCAATTCTTGTTTTATCATTGAGAATTTGACTTCTAACAATATTTTTTTCAATTTTCTTAAAATAGGACATTGCTTCATTAACACTGACCTCATCATCTTCTTTATAGAATTCTTCAATTTCAGATTTGATTTCACTAAGAGAAGTATGTCTTTCCATTTTGTCAGTAATTGAATAAGACTTTGATATCCTATCGCCATACTTGCTTTTTAAGTCATTATGAAGGACAGTGTTGTCATTACTTTCAAACTCCCAAGGATCTTTTGCGCATTCTTCAGCAAGATTTATAATCATCTTTATTACTTCCTGAAATGAGTCATGACCAAATTTAACTGCTCCAAGCATGATCTCTTCAGATAATTGGTCTGCTTCAGACTCAACCATTAGAACTGCACTACTGGTTCCAGCAACGACTAAATCTAATTGTGACTCACTGTTCATTTTAGGATTTAAAGTATAGTCTTTGCCATCATAACCTACTCTACATCCTCCAATCGGACCCATAAATGGAATACCAGATAAGGTTAATGCACTAGATGCAGCTATCATTGCCACGATATCAGCATTTGTTTCACCATCATGAGATAGAACTGTTAAAACTACTTGAGTTTCATTTTTAAATCCGTCAGGAAATAACGGCCTGATAGGTCTATCAATTAGTCTTGATGTAAGAGTTTCAAACTCAGTGGGTCTACCTTCTCGTTTAAAAAAACCACCAGGTATTTTACCAGCTGCATAAAACTTTTCTTGATAACTTACAGTTAATGGAAAAAAATCTATATCAGGTTTTGCTTCTTTTGCTGCAACGACGTTTGCCATCACAACTGTTTCTCCGTAACTAACTAACGTAGATGCTGTCGCTTGTTTTGCTATTTTTCCTGTTTCGATGGTTAGTTTTTGGTCTCCCCATTGCATTTCTCTTGAAACTAAATTGCTCATTTTTATCTATTCCTTCTAAAATTCTTAAATGTTTATTCATTATTTTCTCAATCCAAGTTTATCAATTAGTTTATCATACGAATCTTTTTTACTTCTCTTTAAGTAAGCCAATAGACTTCTTCTTTGATTAATTAAACGCATTAAACCTGTTTTTGAATGATTATCTTTATTGTGGGATTGAAAATGTTCAGTTAAGTTTTCAATCCTTTGAGTTAATATTGCGATCTGTACTTCTGGTGAACCAGTATCAGTTTTAGATCTTGAATATTCTTCAATTAACTCTGTTTTTTTCTCTTTATCTATCGACATCTCGTTTCCTTAATTTAGGTTAAAACCCCTTTTTGGACTCATAAGTCCTTTAATTATTTTTCCAACTCCTATTAAATTGCCATTTGCAAAAACTAGTAAGTTCTCTAAAGATAAATCTTTACTAAAAAATTTTATCTCTAAACCATTTTTAAAACGCATACCATCTTGTGTTTTTAAATTTACTGCAGGGATGTCGTCCAGTACATCTTCAACAGGATGAATTGTTTTAAAATGATCGCCAATATGTACTAAATTGGATAATTTATCTAGTAAAATAATATCTTTTTCACCAAACTTCCCTATTTCTGTTCGCCTCAATTTTGAGACATATGCATATGTATTTAGCCTTTTTGCAAGATCTCTAGCAAAAGACCTCACGTAGGTTCCAGAAGAGCAGGACATTAAAAAAGAGAAGGTGTGCTTTTTTTTGTTTTCAAAGCAGTCAATTGAATGTATTAGGATTTTCTTTGCTTTAAGGTCAAAATTTTTATCTTTCCTTGCAAGTTTATACGCCCTGACTCCATTAACTTTAACCGCTGAGAATTTAGGGGGTATTTGCTCAATTTGACCTAAAAACTCTGGTAATACTTTTTTAATTTCTTCTAAATCAGGAATAAGATCAGAACTTTTTATTGTTTTGCCTTTTATATCATCTGTATCTTTTGACTCACCAAAAGTTATATCGAAATCATATGTTTTTTTAGAGTTAAAGTATTTTATACTCTTCGTAGCTTCACCAAGGGCAATAGCTAAAACACCTGTTGCAAATGGGTCGAGAGTTCCAGAATGACCTAACTTATTTATCTTAAGTATTTTTTTAACAATCTTTATAACATCAAATGAAGATATATCAGGTGGTTTATCGATAAAAATCCATCCATTTAGTTTTTTAATCACTAATTTTCTTCAAATCGTTCTGTACTTTATCTGTCATTAGTAAATTATTTATCTTATCAAAATTATCCATTGAGTCATCCAATCTGAATATAAGTTTAGGAGAAAATTTTAATTCAATTAATTTTACAACTTCTTTTGCAATAAAATCTTTAGACCGCTCAATTCTATCAAGCACTTCTTCTTTGGATATTTTTTCGTAAGAAGATACATACACATATGCAATTTTTAAATCAGGAGACATTTCGAGCTTGATTACACTGAGTGGTATTTTAAAAAATGATGCTGTGGGAAAGTCATTTCTTATTAAGACTTCACTTACAGCTTTTTTAATGGTTTCACAAACTTTTAGATATCTGTTGTTATTTTTTTTAATTTTTAATATCACAGTGATTGTGCAATTTCTTCCACACTAAAGATTTCTATTTGGTCACCAACCTCAAATTCATTGAACTCCTTTAAACCAATGCCACATTCAGTACCTGCCTTTACTTCATTGGCTTCATTTTTTTCCCTTTTAAGACTCGTGATATCTCCATCAAAAACAGTTTCGGAATTTCTCATGACTCTTGCTTTAGAATTTTTATTTATACTTCCTTCCTGAACGATGCATCCAGCAATACTTCCTAATTTAGAAATTTTGAAAACCTTTAGAACTTCAGCTTTTCCAATAAAATTCTCTTTAAACGTAGGTTTTAATTTACCGCTAGCAAAATTTGAAACATATTCAATTAACTCGTAAATAATATTGAAATTTTGAATATTAACCTTGCTTGTTTTAGCTTTTTGTTTAGCTTCTTTTGTCGTTGATGAATTAAATGATAGCAACAGAGCATTTGAAGCACTTGCGAGAGCAACATCACTCTCATTTATAAAACCAACACCTGAGTGAATTACTTTAATGTTGATTTTTTCACTTTGTATATTTTCAATTTGATTAACTATAGCTTCAGCTGATCCCTTGGCATCTGATTTTACAACAACTTCTAAAATTTCTTTATTTTGGTTAATCATGCCAAAAGAGTTGTTTTCGTCAAAACTTTGTGCTCTTTTTGATGATTTGATATTTTGTTTCTTCTGGCTTCTTAAATCACATAATTCTCGTGCTTTTTCTTCATTGTCAACAGTAACAAAACTGTCACCAGCTTCTGGTGGGTTGTTAAGACCTAGAACCTGCACTGGCATTGAAGCCTTAGCTTCTTTTAAGTTATTACCTTTGTCATCAAGTATAGCTCTTACTTTTCCATATGCACTGCCAGCAACAGCAATATCTCCAATACTTAATTTTCCATTTGTGACTATTATATTGCTTACTGGTCCCCTGCCTTTATCAATAAATGCCTCAACAATAGTGGCTTCAGCAAAAGTTTCATTATTAGTTTTTAACTCCGATAATTCAGATTGTAGTATTATAGACTCCAAAAGTTTGTCGATATTTTCTCCCGTTTCAGCTGATAATTCAATACACTGTATTTCACCAGAAAGATCTTCAACAATTAAATCTTCTGATAAAAGCTGTTCTTTTACCTTATGTGGTTGCGCGTCTTGTTTGTCACATTTATTTATTGCGACAATGATTGGAACGTTCGCTGACTTAGCATGAGATATTGCTTCTTTTGTTTGTGGCATTACTCCGTCGTCAGCAGCAACAATTAATACAACTATATCTGTAACATTTGCACCCCTTTCTCTCATCTCAGTGAATGCTGCGTGACCTGGAGTATCAATGAAAGTTATTTTATTATCGTTATTATATAGAACTTCATAAGCTCCAATGTGTTGTGTGATACCCCCACTTTCTCCAGAGACAACGTTGGTGTTTCTTATTTTATCCAATAAAGAAGTTTTACCATGATCAACATGACCCATTATTGTGACGATGGGTGATCTAGAATCATTTTTTTCCGCGAGATTATCCTTTGATATTAAATCTTTTTCGACAGCATCAAGATTCTCACGCTTAAAATTATGTCCAAATTCAGTGACTAAAAGCTCGGCAGTGTCGGCATCGAGAGATTCATTTATGGTAGCCATCATGCCCATTTTCATTAGTGACTTGATAACATCACCTGATTTTTCAGCCATACGTATAGCAAGTTCTTTAACAGTTATACTTTCAGGAATATAAACGTCTCTTACCAACTTTTTAGTGCTTTCGCCTTCATTTTTAATTTTTTTAGTTTTCTGTTTAGCTCTTTTATAAGCAGCTAAGCTTCTTGTTCTTTCATCATTGTCACTTAAGGCTGTAACAATTGTAACTTTTCGTTCTCTAATTTTTTTTCTACCAAAATTAACTTGAGGCTTTTTTTTCTCACTAAAATCATTTTCTTCATCTGCCTGTTTTCTTTTAAAGCTATCTTTAGTTATATCTTTTGTAGTATTGATGTTGTTTTGAATTTCTTGTTTTTCTTCATTGGTAGGCTTTTGAGTTTCTTCTTGCTTTGATCCACGTATTTTATCAATTGCTTCAATCTTTTCTTCTTTTGTATCTGCTTCTAATAGTTTTTTTTGCTCAGCCTTAGAAAGAGGTTTAAGTACAACGCCTGATTTTTTTTGTTTTTGCTGATTTTCTGAGGTATCTTTTGAAGTTAATTGTATACTTTCTTTATTTACAATGGCTTTGTCAGAGCTCTTTTTTGAAGTATCTGAAGTACGTTTAACTCTTTTTTTTTCTACAATTACAGTTTTACCAGCTTCAATTCCCCTAGATTGGGGGATAACTGGCTTAGATCCAAGCTTAAGACTAAGCGTTTTTTTACCTTTAGTTTCTGTTTTCTTTTCTGACATAAAAACAATTTCATACGGTTAATCTAACCATATCTTGCGTGCCTCCATTATCAATTGATCACCTTCATCTTTTGATATGTTAAAATTCTCCAAAAGACCTTTTACTCTAGAATTTTTATCATTTTTGTCTTCTTGATAACCCAATAAATCATCAGTCGTCAGACCTGCAAAATCATCGAGATTTCTGATATCATTTTCAGCTAAAGCTACAAGCATCGCCCTTGAAAGGGGTTTGAATTCCATTAAGTCCTGCGAAACATTCATTTCTGTAAGTTTTTTATTATTTTCTATTTCCTTATCAGATAAATATTTATTTGATCGATCTACCAATTCATTAACAATATCCTCATCAAATCCCTCTATCGATAATAATTCTGATTTATCAGTTTCAATTATCTCTTCAATTGTACTAAAGCCTTCACTTACTAAAAGTTGCGCAAGTGTTTCATCAACGTCTAAAGACTCTATGAAAATGTTAGTTTTAATCAGAAAATCTTCTTGTCTTTTTGAAGACTCCTCATCTTCAGTCAGTATATCTATTTCGTATCCAGTTAATTCTGTTGCAAGCTTAACATTTTGTCCTCGTCTTCCAATTGCTAGACTCAAATGCTCTTCAGAGACTACGACCTCGATCTTACTTTGATCTTCGTCAAGCACAACTTTAAGGACTTCAGCAGGTGACAAAGAAGATATTGCAAGGTTCGCAACATTGGATGACCAATTTATAATATCTATTTTTTCACCCTGTAGTTCATTCACAACAGCCTGTACTCTGCTACCTCTCATTCCAACACAAGCTCCAACAGGGTCTATACCACTATCTTCGGTAAAAACAGCTATCTTAGCTCTGCTACCTGGATCTCTTGCAACACTTTTTATTTGAATTATACCGTCATAAATTTCTGGCACTTCCTGAGTAAACAACATAGCCATGAATTGTGGATGAGATCTTGATAAAAATATTTGAGGTCCTTTAGTTTCTGATCTTACTTCATAAATATAAGCTCTAACTCTATCTCCATTTCTAAGATTTTCTCTCGGAATTGTCTGGTCTTTTCTAATTACACCTTCCGCCTTGCCTAAGTCTAAAATCACATTTCCAAACTCAGTTCTTTTTACAATTCCGTTAACTATTTCTCCAACACGGTCTTTATATTCGTTATATTGGCGCTCTCTCTCAGCCTCTCTGACTTTAGAGTTAATAACCTGTTTCGCAGCTTGAGCTGCAATTCTTCCAAAATCCATAGGGGGAAGTGGGTCAAGCAGTTCATCTCCAATTTGAGCTGCGCCATTTATTTTCTTTGCAGCTTTCAAATTTATTTCAAGAAACTTATTTTTTACCTCATCAACAACAAGCATTTTTCTTGAAATTGAGATATCACCGTTTTCTTGATTGATCTCAACAATTACTTCATTTTCTTCACCATAATTGCTTTTTGCAGCTTTTGAGATTGCTTCTTCAAGAGCGGAAATAACGATTTCCTTTCCTATCATTTTCTCCTGAGCAATTGTCTCAGCAATTCTAAGAATTTCTATTTTGTTTGCGCTTACCATTTAGTTCCTTGTAAAAAAAAAGTGGGTTTAACCCACTTTTGATAGATTACCATTTAATATTACACTTTCTATACACCTCTAAAATTTATAAATCAAGCATGTAAAAAGTTATTTATATCAATAGTTTAGTTCTTGGAAATGTGAATTTTATATATTTTTTTTTTATTAGCTATTGCTTTTCTTTGATAATTCGTAGACCCATATAAAGGATCTTCTGCTTTCATTTCTTGTATTTGAATAAAGTCAAAACTGCCTGAGTTGAGAGTTATCAATAATTCAATCTGATTAAGGTAACTATCAGAGTCAGTTGTGATTGTTATAGATCCCTCTTTTTTGAGAGTTCTATAAATTTTTATTATATTTTCCCTGTTTAATAGTCGTCTTTTATGATGACGTTTTTTTTCCCATGGATCAGGGTTTAAAATATAATAATTATCAATTGTTCCTGGCTTAATTATATCTAATAAAAAAGAGAAATTTAATTGACTTAAATTTACATTTTTTAAGTCATTATTTTTTATCTCGTTTAAAACATTTATAATACCATTTACAAATACTTCTGATCCTAAGTAAAAAAAATCAGGATTTAACTTAGCCTGCTTAATTAAATTTTCTCCATTTCCAAAACCGACTTCAATAATAGTTTTTTTAAGGTTGTGTTTATTTTTTAAATCGAAATCACTTTTTTTTGATTCTAAGTATTGGATGATCTCATCATCAAATGAATATTGATAAAAAAGTTTTTTATATAATTCAACTTTTGTCGGTGACAGTTTTTTTGATATTCTACGACCTTGAAAGCGGTAATATTTTGCAAAATCAATTTTTTTAAAAAACAACTATCAAATATTTTTTAATTGATCAGCTAAATCAGTTCTTTCCCATGAAAACGATCCATCGTTTTCATGTTGTCTTCCAAAATGACCATAAGCCGCAGAACTTTTATAAATTGGTTTGTGAAGCTCTAAATGATCTCTAATTCCTCTTGGTGTCAAATCTACAATGCTATTAATTTTTTTTATTAAAGTTTCATTATCGACTCTTCCTGTACCGTGAGTATTTATATAAAAAGATAATGGTCTCGATACACCGATCGCATAAGCAAGCTGGATTGTACAGTTTTCTGCCAAGTCAGCTGCAACTACATTTTTGGCAATATATCTCGCAATATAAGCTGCCGATCTATCAACTTTTGTTGGATCCTTACCAGAAAAAGCTCCACCGCCATGTGGTGCTGCACCACCGTAGGTATCAACAATAATTTTTCTCCCAGTCAGTCCAGTATCACCATCAGGGCCGCCTGTTTCAAATCTTCCAGTAGGATTTATGTGAAACTTTGTATCCTGAAGCCACTCATCTGGAAGGGCTTCTTTTATAAATGGCGTAACAATTTCTTCTACATCAGATAGTTCTAGTTCTTTATCGTGCTGAGTAGAAACAACTACCTCAGTACAATTTATAGGCTTTGAGCCTTCATACTGTAATGTAACTTGGCTTTTTGAGTCTGGTTGTATGCCAGGAATTGTCTTTTCTTTTCTAGCTTTTGCTAAATTTTGCAAAATTAAGTGTGAATAATAAATAGGAGCAGGCATGAGTACTGGAGTTTCTTTGCAAGCATAACCAAACATAATCCCTTGATCACCAGCGCCTTGATCTTTATTATCTTTTGCGTCAACACCCATAGCGATATCACTAGATTGTCCATGCACAAATGATGTAAAATTAAAATTTTCCCAATGAAACTTTTCTTGTTCGTATCCAATCCATTTAACTGCTTCTCTAGCTAATTTTTCATAATTACATTCAAAGCCCTCTGGACCCCTGACCTCACCAGATACAACAACTTGATTGGTAGTTACAAGAGTTTCGAGTGCCACACGATTATTTTCTGGTTCGGATTGCGATAAAAAATCGTCGACTATGTAGTCAGATATGATATCACACACTTTATCTGGATGACCTTCTGATACTGACTCACTAGTAAATAAATATTTTTTGTCTGTCATACTAATTATTTCGGTTGATAATTGAATTAGCATAACCAATAACTAAAAATATGACTATTAAAAAATAAACAAATGACTCACCATATTTTGTATAAGCAGTTTGACTGAGTTTTTTTGGTACCTTAACATCTAGATAGGCAATATGATCTGACTCAATCACGTGATTAACTTTACCAATTGGATTAACTAAAGCTGAAATACCTTTATTGGCCGATCTAATAAGTGATATTCCGTGTTCAATTGATCTAAACCTGGTATGTGTGAAATGTTGTTGGGGCCCTGTACCTTCGCCGAACCATGCATCATTAGATATATTTATGATAAGTTCTGTTTCTTTTTTTAGGGATTTCCTAACAAAATTTGGAAAAACAGACTCATAACAAATTAAAGGTAAAAAATTATCAACAAAATCTTGTTGTTCTTTACCACTTCTCATTGACCCCATAAATATAAGATTTTTTAAACCTAATATTTCTAATTGTCTTTCGTAAGGTATGTATTCACCAAAAGGAACTAACTTTTTTTTGTCGTAAATTTTATTACTGAAACCTATTGAATTAAAGTAATTGCCGTTTTCCTCTCTTATATGTCCAACAAACCAATTTGAGTTTCTTTCATTATACATACCGAAAGCGGTTTCAGGAAAAATAGTAATTAGATCAGAAGATCCGTTTGATACCATTTTTTCTATATTTTCTTTTTTCCATTTTTCTTTTTGGTCAAAGTTTGTATGAACAATTCTGTATTGATTATCATGGTAGCTGTTAGAATAATTTTTAATTCTCATATGACCATAAGAAAATAAAAGTATCAAAATTAGAGTTGATATAATTAAAAAAATAAAATTTTCTTTCTTGATAAATGATAATCCAATTAAAGCAGAACATAAAATTGTTAGGAAGCTTAAACCATATACTCCTATTACAGAAACAATCTGGACAAATTGAATAGACCACGACCATGTGTATGCAATTAGTCCCCAAGGGAATCCCGTGAAAAGAAAACTACGCAATAGTTCAAAGATTATCCATGAAGAGGTAAAAAATAAGACTCTGAGTTTTGAATTATTCCAATGAAGTGAATTGTACATTTGCATTACTCCATAGAATAACGCCAGTACTGCTGGCAATAAAATTAACGGTATAGGTGTAAGAAAAGCTAATTCTTCATTAAATTCTGATATCGAGTTTGAAATCCAGTAAATACTTGTTAAAAAAAAACTGAATCCAAAAATAAATCCCGTGATAAAAAAAAATTTTAAACTTTTTTTATAATTTTTATATATGTAATCATTTTTTAAAAAAAAGAATGTAATAATAAGGATTGGAAGAAATGGAATATTATACGGATCAAAACTCAAAGCCAGGAGTAAACCTAGAATGGAAGGTATTATAAATAATAGAGTTATATTCTTAAATGGAACATTAACACTATTCATTCAATTTTCTTGGTATTCTTATCGTTATAAGCTTTATCTTTTTTGGATCAGCGTCTTTGATTTCAAATGTTATACCAGAATCATGTTTTATCACTTCGCCTCTCTGTGGGACTCTTCCAGCAAGAGCAAATACAAGTCCACCAAGGGTTTCTATGTCGTCATTTTTTGGATCACTATTTATGTTTGTTTTTATAATTTTTTCTAGCTCATCCACTTCTAAACGTGCGCTTGCCTCATAGGTATAATTTGATGTTTTAAGAAGCATTGGTAAAGTATCCTTGTCATGTTCATCTTCTATCTCACCTGTTATTTCCTCAATTACATCCTCAATAGTAATTAAACCGTCTGTACAACCATACTCATCAATCACAATTCCCATGTGTAGTCTCGTAAGTTGCATCTTTATTAATAAGTCTAAGACTGGCATTGACTGAGGCATCTCCAAAACATCACGTTTAATTGCTTTGAGAAAACCTTCTTTATATTCTTTATTTTCATTTTGATATTTCACAAGATCCTTTATGTGTATCATACCAATTATATTGTCTAAGTTGCCCTCATAAACTGGAACTCTAGAATGAGACTCTTTTATAAATGCATCTAAAACTTTTTCGAAATTATCATTGATTTCTACAGCTCTTATATCGGCTCTTGGTATCATAATATCGTTAGATTTGATTTGATCAATTTTGAGTATGTTTAAAAGCATCAAACGTTCTTGTTTTGTAATACTTTCAGTTCCTTTTTGTGCAGACTCTAATACAGTTTCTAAATCTTCTTTAAGAGAAATATCTCGATTTTTCTTAAATGGAATAATTTTTGAAATAATTTTGTTTAACATTTAATTACAGTAAAGTTCTTTAATTATTCTATCTTCTATTTTGTTCATAATCTCATAATCATCGTCATTTATATGATCATATCCAAGTAAGTGCAGTATCCCATGAATAGTAATTTGAGACAGATATTTATCTTTCTTAATTTTGTATTTATTTGACTCAAATATTATTTTCTCAAGTGAAATTGCTAAATCTCCAATATAGTTCTTTTTTTCAATTGACTCATGAATTGGGAACGCAAGCACATTAGTGGCCTTATTTTTGTTTCTATATTTAAGATTAAGTTCTTTAATATTATCATCAGAGGTAAGAAAAACTGAAATATGATTGTTTTGACTTTCAACATTTTCACTCTTAAATGTTTTTTTAACTGCATCAGAAATAATTGTCTTGTATGCTGGAAATTCTTTTTTCCATTGAGGATTATCTAAATTAAAACTTATTCTTTGCATTAATTATTCTTGAGAAAACTCATCGATAAAGTTCTTATTCCTATCATTCTCTTCATAAGAATTGATTATTTTTGTAACCATTTCATCTCTCACGATATCCTTGGAATTAAATTTTATATTTTCAATATCATTAATATTTTTAAGTATGTTGATTGAATCAACTAATCCTGAGTCTTCTCGTTTAACAAGATCTGTTTGAGATGGATCACCTGTGACCACCATCCTAGAATTTTTACCAAACCTCGTAAGAAACATTTTTATTTGAGTGTGGGTTGCATTTTGAGCCTCATCTAAAATTACGAATGCATTATTTAGCGTTCTACCCCTCATAAATGCCAATGGAGCAATTTCTATTTCATTATTAAAAATCATGCGATCAACAGTCTCTGATGAAAGTAGATCATAAAGACTATCGAATAGTGGTCTTAAATAAGGATCAACCTTTTCTTTTAAATCGCCAGGTAAGAAGCCTAATCTTTCACCGGCTTCAATTGCAGGCCTAGATAATATTATTTTATTAAATTTATTTTTCATAAGTTGGCTTACAGCTGCTGCAACAGCTAAAAATGTTTTACCAGTTCCTGCAGGTCCAGTTGCAAAAATTATTTTGTTTTTGTTCATTGCTCCAATGTAATGATTTTGCATTATACTCTTACCAATGACATTCTGCTTTTCTGTTTCTAATACTGAAAATTTTTGATTTGTACTTTCAGATTGTAGAATTTGAGTATCTAAATTTTCAATCATCTGATTTTTGGTATCTTTATTTAAATCCTTTTTTTGATCATTAATAGTTTTTGAAATAGCATCAAAGAGTATTTTTCTATATCTTTTGTCGCCCTTAACAATAAGTTGATTTCCTTTTTGATAAACTTGAATTGGAAGCCTGTCCTCAAACAATTGCAAATTTTTATTATTAATTCCAAAAATATCTATTGCTTGGAAATTATCTATCTCAAATACCTCTGTATTTTGTGTAGTATTTTCTTGTAATGAAGAGACTAATTTAATTTTTTTATTACTCAATTTTTTATAAATTAATATTTAACAAGTACCATACAAGCTCTTGTGATTGCAAGATGTTATTTTTATATCTTTTTCTTCACCGTTTATAAGATTATTTGATTTTATATAAACTGACTGCATATATGGTGTTCTCCCAAAATAATATTCAGGATTAGTAGCGCTCTGATTTTCTATTAACACACTAGTTTTTTTGCCCACGTGGGTCTTATTAAAGTCATGCTGTATTTCAGTGAGTTTTGATTGTAATATTTTTAATCTCTCACTCTTAACTTTTTTTGTAAGATTGTCCTCTATCATAGCAGATTTAGTTCCTGGTCTAGCGCTGTAAATAAATGAATATGACTGAGTAAATTTAATATCATTTATTAAATCTAAGGTATTAATAAAGTCTTGTTCACTTTCTCCAGGATATCCAATTATAAAATCTGAGGAAATTTCAATATTTGGACTCTTATCTCTAATTTTAAAAATTATATCTCTATAGAATTCTACATCGTACTTCCTATTCATCATCTTTAATATCTTAGAAGAGCCAGACTGAACTGGTAAATGCAAAAAAGGCATGAGTTTTTTATTATTGCTATGTAAGTCAATAAGCTCATCGTCCATATTTATAGGATGAGATGTTGTGTATCTTATCCTTTTCAGATCTTTAATTGTAGTAAGTTTATCAATTAGATCGGACAGTCTATAAATCTTATTACCATTTTTAAACTGATAAGCATTTACATTTTGTCCGAGAAGTACAATTTCCCTTGCTCCATTACTCACCATAGAATTAACCTCATCTATTATGGAATTATAGTTTCTAGAATATTCAGGTCCACGAGTATAAGGAACAACACAAAACGAACAAAATTTGTCACAACCTTCTTGTATAGTTACAAAAGATGAAACACCTTTAGGTTTACCTTGTTCGGATAAATAATCAAATTTTTCATTTACAATAAATTCAGTGTTTATAGATCTAACTTTACGATCTCTTACATCATCTAACATTGTAGGTAACAAATGATAACTCTGAGGTCCCAATACTATATCAATAGATTGGTTTTTTTTTAACATTTCTGAGTTCTCAGCTTGCGCCACACAACCTACAACTGCAATAACTCTATCTTTGTTTGAATGATTTATGCGTCCAATGTCAGAATAAACTTTGTGAGCTGCCTTCTCGCGAATATTACAAGTATTTAAAATAACAACATCAGCATCGTCATAGCTCTCTTGATGTTCAAGACCTTTATTTTGAAGCAATGATTTGATTTTTTCACTATCATAAACATTCATTTGACAGCCATACGATTTGATAAAAAAAGATTTATGTTCCATTAAATTTTTATGACCTTATTCAGCCCTTCGAGGATTGTTTCTTGGCAATATTTTGTAATAGTTTTTCTACTACTTAAAATTTCTTCACTTACAAATGAATGAAGTAAAATAGTAACAGTAACGGGGCCAGTTAAAAGAAAATTTTGCATCGCTTGAACCATATTAGTATCGCCAACCCAAGAGACAAATCTTCTCTCGTAAATGCCCATTTTAATGTTGTTTTTGTGAGAATAACAAATTGAGATCGGTCTAACTTTGATTGAATTAGTGTCTTCAATTGCACATTGTAATAAAGATGATTTAAAATGAATCACTCCATTGCCATCGGAGGTGGTTCCCTCAGGAAAGATAATAAAATTTTCACCATTTTTTAATTTTTCATTTAAGAGTTTGTTATATTCTACGATTCTATTTTTATTCTCATTATCTATGTAGAGTGTATTGCTTAATGTGGATAGAAGTCCAAAAATTCCCATGCTAGCAACTTCTTTTTTCGCAATAAATCTCGCATTAAGTATACTACCTAAACATATAATATCAAACCATGACACGTGATTCGCTACATATAAAATACCGTGACTTGCATCACTTTCTTGGCTTTTATCTAAATCTTTTTTTATAATATGAAGACCAATAATTGCTTTAACAGATTTATAAAAAAATAGGGGAAACTCTCTTTTATATTTTGTATTTGTAAAATTTAGAAAGACTTGAATAGGAATTGAAGCAATTATAAAAAAAGTTAAAGAGATAATGATAAGAATTGCTCTTACAGTTGACACGATAAATTATTTTTTTATTTTGACCCCATAAAGTTCTAAACGATGATCAACTAACTTATAACCTAATTCTCTAGCAATAGTTTCTTTAATCTTTTCAAATTCATCATTAGTAAATTCATGAACTTCACCACTTTCAACATCAATCATGTGGTCGTGATGTTGTTCTTCGAAAGTATCATATCGAACACGACCATCTTTAAAGTAATGTTTTTCAATTGCGCCATACTCTTCAAATAAATTTACCGTTCTATATACTGTAGCAATACTTATATTTTTATCTTTCTCATTAACTTTCAAAAATATTTCGTTAACATCTGGATGACCATCTGTAATCATAGAACTTAGAACATCAGCAATAGTATTTCTTTGCTCTGTCATTCTAAGACCTTTGTCTTTACATATAGTTTTTATGTCGATCATATATTTATCTAGTATAGAAATCTTTTATATAAACTGGACGAATAATTTCATCACTTTTTTTCATTTTTTTTGAAATTTTTTTAAAGTCATCAAAATTATATGAGTAAAATATAGCTTTTTCCTGAAAATTTTTAATTTCACTGCTGGGAACATTTTCTAAAAATTTCATATTATCGTAAATAAAATCATTACTTGAATAAAACTTAAACTCGTGATTATCAAAATCAATAAGTTCTGGATTTTTTATGAAAAATCCATTTTGGGTTTTTTGCAGAAAATATTTTGAGCCATGATTATGGAGAAAGACATTGCATTTGGTTTTTTTTATCTTGTTTGCAAATAAATCAGTAATAAGTCTGAATTTTGAAATTCCACAAATCTCTATCTTTTTATGAATTAATCTTAGAGATTTTGAAAATGAAATTGCAGTTCTTACACCAGTAAAACTACCGGGTCCAAGTAGAATATATATTTTTTTTATGTCAACATAATCCTTGTTCAACTTATTTAATTTTTTAATGATTAATTCGTTGATTCTTTCGGAGGTTTTTTTGTTATTATTGATTTTTTTAACATAGAAGTGCTTTTCAACTTCAAATCCAATTAAATTATCTTTTGTAAAATCTAAAAATAAAAACATATTCTTGAAATATAATATTAATATATTACACCTAATTTTATATGAAATATTTCTATCTCATATCACAAAGAGTTTTTTTATTAGTCCTTTTATTTATCTTTCCTCAGAAAGCACTTCTCTCTGATAGTAAAATTATAGACCAGGGTGTTTCAGTGTTTATGTACCACAGATTTAATGAAAGTAAATTTCCTTCAACGAATGTAAGTGAAGAGCAATTTTTTTCTCATATAAAGTATATTCAAGAAAATGACTTTGATATATTAAATATTGACCAAGTCATTAATCACATTGATGAAGGTAAAGTTTTTTCTAAAAAATCAGTTGCGCTTACAGTTGATGATGCCTATGAATCTTTTTATTCTATTGCTTGGCCTTATTTAAAAGAAAATAATATTCCAGTTACATTATTTGTTTCTACCGATTCTGTCGATCAAAATCCAGGTGGCTATATGAGTTGGGATCAGATTAGAAATTTTGTTTCAGAAGGTGGAATTGTAGGTCAACATACTGCATCTCATCTTCATATGCCTTTGAATGAAATTGGTTATGTTGAAGATGACATCGTAAGATCTCAAAAAATTTTTTTAAAAGAGTTGGGATATATTCCAAAACATTTTGCTTATCCTTATGGAGAAGCAAGTAGTGAAATAATAGATCTTCTAAATGATTTTGGGATTGATTATGCCTTTGGTCAACATTCTGGTGTTGTATCAAAAGAAAGTAACAAAATGTATTTACCAAGATTTGCACTTAATGAGAGATATGGTGAAATAGATAGATTTATGTTTGCAGCTAAAGCACTACCGCTAAAGATTAAGGATTTAATTCCCAGTAACATGTATCTAAATAATATGAATAAGCCAAATATCGAATTTACAATTATAAGTAATATTAAAACTGATCAATTGACATGTTTTGCAAATACAGGTGGTGATTGGAATGAACAAAAATTTGAAATTATGACGAACAATAGAATAAGGCTTTCTTTAGATGATGGATTTGAAAGTGGAAGAGGAAGATTAAACTGTACTTCAAATAATAGTGGTAATTGGCACTGGTTTGGGTACCAATTTCTAATTAAATAACATCAGATAGAATATTTGCGGCAATAATTCTCTTATCTATTTTCATGTCATCTAAATCTTCAAGATTATTAGTTTTTATGATGCCTATTACTTTAGATGGGTAATTGTCTTCAATTGAGTAATTTTTTAAGAATTCTGCTAAGTGAATACCACTTATTTTTTGCTCAGTATTTTTAAGCATAAATCTATTGTTTCTAAATTCATTGTAATGATGATTAGAGTTCAAGTTCAACATATAAGAAGCAACAGATTCTCTTAAGCTAGAAAAAGCTTTTATACTAAATACTTCGTTATTTTTTCGCTCAGTTGGAACTATGCCATTTTCATCATTACCCCAAACATATTGTCCAAATAGAGCATTGCCCTCAAAAGCGAATCTGGATGTACCCCATCCACTCTCAATTGCAGCTTGTGATAAGGCTAATGATACTGGAATTATGTCTACCTTTACTAGAAGTTGGTCTATTGATTTATTTTTTACCTTATATCTTTTCATTTTATCAATAAGCCATAGAGCATCATTTTTTGATATATATTTAAAAGTATTTTTAAGTTGTTTAATTTTTTGATTTTGGCTTTTAAGTATCTCGTTTTCACTAATGATGAGCGGTAATGCAATTTTAATAAATAATTCTTTCCTATCTTTGACTGAGCTTATCTCTTTTAACTCAACGGGTAATCTAGATATTGTGATGTTTGGTATACTTTTAACTAACTTAAAATTCTCGAGTTTCGTTTCATTAGATAGAAAATTATGTGTCAGGTTAGATTTCTCGAGAGGTTCCTTATAAAAATTTGCTACAGAATTAGATGATTGATTATCAAACGTTTCAAAATCACTCGAATTGCCTTTATGTAAATCAGTAATTTCTATGTAAAAAACGAAGTTTTTTTGTAACAGTGAAAATAATATACTCGCTACGATAACAGCGATTATTGAATATGAGATCTTTTGAAATAGATCCGTACTTCCAGAAACTGGATTATTAAAAATATTTTTAATAGCTAATCTCATGTTGTTTGTTCAACCCTTTTAATCTCTGGAATATGATGTTTCAAAATATTTTCTACACCATTTTTAAGTGTTATGGTTGCACTGGGACATCCGGCACAACTTCCTTTTAGCTCTAAAAAGACAATTCCCTCATTATATTTTACAAAGTTAATGTCACCTCCATCTTGAGCAACGGCTGGTTTAACTTTTTTTGAAATTATTGTACTTATTGCATCTACAATTTCTTTGTCGTTTTCATCATAGTCAACTTCTGTAAACACAGAATTTTCTGCATCATTAACAGCATTTAAGCCACTTGAAATAAAATCTGAAATAACGTGTAAAACAGAAGCTTTAAGTTGATCCCAAGAATACTTACTTTTATTGATTGTAATAAAGTTTTTAAAAATCAAAATTTTTTCAACTCCATCAATACTTAAGAGTTTTTGAGCTAATAGCGAATTTTCTGCCTGGCTCTGATTATTAAATTCAACAGCCTCACCCTCATAGATTTCTTTCTCTAAAACGAATTTTAGAGAATTTGGATTCGGAGTTGATTCAGTTTGTATAAACATAATAGGTATTCATATATAATTAGATTCTCAGATTTTACAGAAAATCATTATATTTCTACTAATCTATTGATTTATATGATTTTTATCTTGATCAAAATGTGAGGTCATTAAGCTCCTCCTCTGTTAATCCCTGCGGCACGAGAACAATTGGTACCGGAAGTTTACCTGATTTCTGACCAGCTAACAATTTCACTAACGGCCCAGGTTGATCCCCTCCAGCGGCAGCTAATACTAAAAATCTGATATCACTATCACTTTCAAGAGTTTCGATAATTTTTTCACTTGGTATACCCTCTTTCACTAAGAGTTCTGGAGTAATTTTTGTAAGTTCATGGACAACTTTTGACCATTTTTTTAATTTTTTTTGAGCAAGTTCGTGTGCTTCTTGCAAAATAATATCCTCAACTGATTGCCATTGTTGAGGATCAAAATGCTCGATCACATTAAGCAATATTACACCACCTTGAGTACTAAGTGCTCTTTTTGCAGCAAATTTGACCGCTATTTCAAGCTCTTCAGTATCATCTACAATAACAAGAAATTTATTTCTTTTTTTCATTATCTTATTAATCCCACTATATCGTACACTTCATTGATTGTTTTTTTAGCTTTTTCATATGCCTTTAATGACCCTTGTTTTAAAATTTCTACTAAGTAACTCTGATCGTTCATTAACTTTCCCATTTCATTGCCAATCGGTGTTATATTTTTAATTAAAATATCGGTTAAATCATTTTTAAAGTCTGAAAAGTTTTTTCCCTGATACAGGTTAATAATTTTATCTCTAGGAGTATCAGATAAACTGGAATAAATATTAATTAGATTACTAACTTCTTTCAATTTTGTTACCTCCTGATCTGTGTCTGGCATAGGAACATCAGCAGTTTTTGCTTTTTTAATTTTAGCTCGAATTTGATCTGCAGTATCAGTAAGAATTATTCTTGAAAAATCTGAAGGTTCAGACTTACTCATTTTTTTTGAGGCATCTTTTAAAGACATTATTCTTGAAATTTCATTATCAATCATAGGCTCAGGTAATGGAAAAAAATCTTCACATCCAAAATCATTATTAAATTTTTGTGCAATATCTCTTGTTAGTTCCAAGTGCTGCTTTTGATCACTTCCTACTGGAACATGTGTTGCTTTGTAAATTAAAATATCTGCAGCCATTAAATTAGGATAAATATATAAACCGGTACTTGCATTTTCTTTATCTTTTCCCGCCTTATCTTTGAATTGAGTCATCCGATTTAACCATCCAACTCTACATACGCAATTAAGTATCCAAGCTAATTCAGCATGGCATGGCACAGAACTTTGATTAAATATTATATTTTTATTTGGATCAATTCCTGAAGCCAAATAAGTAGCTGCGACTTCAAGAGTATTTTTTTTCAATACTTTTGGATCTTGAAAAACAGTAATGGCGTGTAAATCAACAACACAAAAAAAACAATCAAATTCACTTTGAATTTTTACAAATTTTTTTATTGCTCCGAGATAATTTCCAATATGTAAATCACCAGTCGGCTGAACGCCAGACAGTACTACCTTAGTGCCCGATTCATTCATTATTACTAAAGCCTTTTTTTAAGTTTTGATACGCAAATGGTTTATAAAAAGAAATGATAAAGAAATAAAGTAAAATTGAAGTGACTACTGTTATTATTAAAAATAAAGTCTCAAAAATCAGGGTTTCACTAAAATACGCAAGAAAATTTAATTTTAAAAATATTAAGTATAAATAAAGAACAATACACGATGCCAATATTACAGAAATAGGTTTAAAAATTTTCTTATCTAAAGATAAATAGCCTTTACGAATTAAAAATTGGCACATTACAATCACACTTATCCACGCTGAGATACTTGTAGAAATTGCAACACCAATAAATCCAATTTGTCGGAATAAGATAATACTAATTATCGTGTTAATTAATAAGTTAATAACTGCGATATAAAATGTTGGCTTTGGATTCTCATGAGCAAAAAATATAGGTGTTAAAATTTTCATTAGTATAAAAGCTACTAAACCGAAACCAAACATCCTTAAAGCATGTGCCGTTGAAAGCGTTGAGTTGCTGTCGAATTCACCTCTTTCAAATAAAACAGAGATGATTAATTCTGGTATTGTTATCAATGCAATTGCTGCCGGGGCAGATAGTAATAAAGAGTAGATTATAGTTTCATTAACTATCTTATTTGCGCTTCCAAATTTCTTAACGCTTATCTCTCTAGAAATCATTGGAAGCAACACAATGCTTAACGCTATTCCAATCAATGCTAGAGGTAGTTGATAAATACGATCAGCATAATATAAAAAAGAAACTGCTCCAGATTGATAAGAGACAATAATAGTTCCTATCAGTATATTTATTTGAAGTATCCCCGAAGATAGAAAAGCTGGAAAGAATAATTTAAAAAAATTTTTTAAATTAGTAAAATCTATTTTTGCAAACAAATTAACTCTTATATTTTCATAACTAACAGCGAAAATAGCTATTATCAATTGTAGTATTCCAGAAACTATTACGCCTATTGATAAAAAATATAATATATTAAATGAAAACAGAAATGCGTAGATAGTTGATATACATAATACAATATTTAATACAATTGGAATACTTGCTGAAATGGCAAATTTATTATGCAAGTTCAAAATTGTAGAATATATCGATGTTAAAGTGATTAATAAAATAAATGGAAAAATTATTCTTGCCACAAAAACAAGTTCCACAAATTTTTCTTCTATTTGAACAAATCCGGGAGCTAAAAGTTGAATAAAAAATGGCATGAACATTTCTATGAGCACAACAAGTAAGATTATAATTACAGAGAAACAAGTAATTATGTTGCCTGAAAAATTTTGAGTTTCATGAATATTTTTGTTAGCTCTTATTTTTGAATATATTGGAACAAAGGCTGTATTAAGGGCTCCCTCTGAGAAAATTCTTCTAAAGGTATTTGGAAATCTAAAAGCAACAAAAAAAATATCAGCATTAATTCCAGTACCAAGAAAATTAGCTATTAATATATCCCTCAGATATCCGAAAATTCTGCTTAAGAATGTAAAAAAAGAATATATGGACGATGATTTTAAGACATTCATATAATTGTTGTTTAATACATTAATTTGATTTAAAAAATGTCAAAATTAAGAACACTATTCATTATATACTGTTTAAATTTATAAAGCAGATTAAAACCAAAAAATGTAGTTAGACATAGTTTTATGGGAAAAAAAGACAGAGAAGAACACTTTAGTGAAAAAGAAGCTCTAGTATTTCATGCTCAGGGTAAACCTGGAAAAATAGAAATTAAAGCAACAAAGCCACTTGAAACTCAAAGAGATTTATCGCTAGCGTATTCACCTGGCGTTGCGGCACCAGTTAATGCCATAGCAGACGATATTAGCAGTGTTTACGATTATACGAGCAAAGGAAATATTGTAGCAGTTGTTTCAAATGGAACAGCAATACTTGGCCTTGGAAACCTAGGTGCCCATGCATCTAAGCCAGTGATGGAGGGTAAATCAGTTCTTTTTAAAAGATTTTCTGATATTGACTCCATAGATCTAGAGGTTGATACAGAGGATCCAGATAAATTCATAAATGCAATTAAATATCTGGGACCTTCATTTGGGGGCATAAATTTGGAAGATATAAAAGCGCCTGAGTGTTTTATAATAGAAGATACTTTGAAAGAAGAAATGGATATTCCAATTTTTCACGATGACCAACATGGTACAGCAATTATATCAACGGCAGCTCTATTAAACGCTTTAGACCTTACTGGGAAAAATTTAAAAGATAGTAAAATAGTTGTAAATGGCGCAGGCGCAGCAGGTATTGCCTGTTTAGAACTTTTGAAAGCTATGGGCTTACCAAATGAGAATGCAATTTTGTGTGATACAAAGGGAACTATTCACATAGATAGAAAAGAGAATATGAATCAATGGAAATCAGCACATGCAATAAAAACTGACAAAAAAAATCTGGAGGAAGCCCTTGAAGGAGCTGATATTTTTTTTGGGTTATCAATCGGTAACATAGTTACAGAAAAAATGGTTAAATCTATGGCCGATAAGCCAATTATATTTGCTATGGCAAATCCTGAACCTGAAATCTTGCCAGAACTTGTTAAAGAATGTAGGCCTGATGCTATTACTGCAACCGGCAGATCTGATTATCCAAATCAAGTTAATAATGTTCTTGGTTTTCCCTATATTTTTAGAGGTGCGTTAGACGTAAGAGCCACAACAATTAATTTAGAAATGAAAATTGCAGCAGCTAGAGCAATCGCAGACCTTGCTAAAGAAGATGTACCCGATGAAGTTGCTAATGCTTATCCAGGCCAAAGACCACAATACGGACCGGATTATATTATCCCATCTCCTTTCGATCCAAGGCTTATAAGTAGAGTTCCACCTGCTGTAGCAAAGGCAGCAATGGAAACGGGTGTTGCAAGAAAAGCTATTGTTGATATGGATCAGTACACAAGTGAGTTATCAGCCAGACTGAATCCATCTGCTGGACTGCTACAAAAAATATTTCAAGACGTAAAAGAAAATCCAAAGAGAGTAATTTTCACTGAAGGCGAAGAAGAAGACATGATCAGAGCTGCCGCTATATTTTTAAATAATGGAATGGGTAAACCAATTTTAATTGGCCGAGAAGAAATCATTAAAGAAAAAATGTCAGAGATAGGTTTAGATTTCTATAGTCAGATGGAAATTCAAAGTACAAGAAATAAGGAAGCGCATGACCGATATGCTGATCATATTTACAATAGGCTTCAAAGAAAAGGATTTTTGAAGAAAGATTGTTTGGATCTTTTAACAAGGGAGAGAAATGTGTTTGCAGCATGCATGGTATCTTTAGGAGAAGCAGATGCTATGGTTTGCGGATTAACAAGAAGCTATGCTGCGTCACTTGAAAGCATTGAATACGTTCTTGATCCTATACCCAATAAAACAATATTAGGTATGACCGTGATGTTGTGTAATGGACGAACAATTTTTGTAGCTGACTCTAATGTACATGATATGCCTAATGCGTCACAACTCGCCAACATTACTCAAGAAAGCGCAGAGGTAGTGAAAGATATTTTTGGCATAGAGCCTAGAGCAGCACTAGTATCATATTCTAATTTTGGTAAGCCTTTTACCGAAAGATCAGTTTACATAAGAGACGCAATCAAAATACTTAATGAAAGAAATTTAGATTTTGAATATGACGGTGAAATGGGTGCAAATACTGCGCTCAATGAAAACTTAATGAAATTATATCCATTTTGTAAACTTTCTGGACCTGCAAATCTTTTAGTAATGCCAGCTATTCATAGTGCAAGTATATCTACAAAAATGCTTCAAGAATTGGGCGGCGGCAACCTTGTTGGTCCTTATCTAGTTGGGTTTAAAGAAAGTATCCAAATAGCTCCACTTGGTGCAAATGTTTCTGATATTGTTAACTTAGCTGCTCTTGCAGCATTTAAAAATTGATCAAAACTTTTTGTATTTAATTTTATCCCAGATAATTTTTGCAACATCTATCTTGCTTATTTTTTTGATTTCCTGAATACAGGTTGGAGATGTAACATTGATTTCAGTTAAGTAATTGCCAATGACATCTATGCCTACAAAAAATAACTTATTTTTCTGTAATGTTTTTTTGATCTTGTTGCATATATCAAGATCTCTTTTATTTAATTTAATGGGTTCAACTTTCCCACCAACATGAATGTTTGATCTTATTTCATTTTTTTTGGGCACTCTACGAACAGCCGCAACTGGTTCACCATCTATTAAAATAATTCTTTTATCTCCTTTTTTAATTTCAGGTAAAAATTTTTGAACGATAAAAGGTTCACTGTTTTTAGACATAAAGCCTTCTATTATTTGGTTAAAATTTTTGTCATTATCTTCAAGAAAAAAAATGCCCTCGCCCCCATTTCCATAAATTGGTTTAATAACTGCTTTTCCATATTTTTTCATAAACTTTTTTATTTCGTCAAATGAACGAGTGATGATCGTTGGAGGAATAAGTTTAGAAAATTTTAGCATTAATATTTTTTCTGGCGCATTTCTTATTCCTGCAGGGCTATTAATAAATCTTACTTTTGATGTAAGAAACTCTAGGAGATACATCGAACTTATATATTCCATATTAAATGGCGGATCTTGTCTTATAAAAATAACATCAAATTTAGACAAATTTATTTCTTTAAACTTTGAGAGTTTATAACTGTTAAATTTTTTTGATTTAAAAATGATTTCCTGGCCGTGCGCATAAACAGAATTATTTTTAAACGTAAGCGTATTAGGTTGATATATAAAGTTTCTGTTTTTTCTTAACTGAGACTCGTAAATAAGAGTTATTGAACTATCTGTAAGGAGATTTAAAGTTTCTATAGAATCTATTTGGAAACCGATAAGCATACCTAAAAATTAATTTGTTTTTATAACAATGTAATCAATAACTTCCTGTACACCAAATACTTCTTTACTTATTGATATTACTTTTTGCTTCTCTTCTAGGCTTCTTGCTATTCCTATCAGATACACAACTTTATTTACAACTTCGACACTGTAATTTAATGATTGAATATCTTCATCAAGAATTAGCTTGCCTGAAATTTTAGTGCCTATCACTAGATCATCTGCAAAATCTAAAATATTATCGTTATTACTAATTTGTATTTCATTTATTACATTTTTTACGCCATCTACACTCCATGCTAAGCGTGTTGACTCAATTCTTAAATCTGAATTTTCTACAGTGCCCGTCAATAAAACTCTGCCTTGGGAAACCTCAACGTCGACATTGAAGAATATTTTATCACTAGTATCAAAATATTTATTTTTTATAGAAGCTTTCACAACTACATCATCAACCATTTCACCTAATGATCGCTCTTCTTGTTTTACAGTGACAACTTTTGCAGCAGAACCGACAACGAGTTCAGCACAACTTAAAAAAGCTAGAGGTATGATAATGATAAAAAATTGAATTGATGCTCTGATTGTTTTATTCATTTATATTTGAAAATATATACTAGCTTACTTTTTTGTTTTTTAACAGATATTGATATATTTCTCTTTTCTTAAAATTTGTAATTTTAGACATTATGGATGCAATGCTAGATATTTTCACATTTTCTTTCTGCAGATATTCGATAATAAATTTGAATTTCTCATCCATTTCAAGCTGTTGTTTAACTTTCTCTGCAGGTCCAACACAAAATGTTATCTCACCATAAATGGTATCTCTATTTGATAATTCTTTTATGATATTTGAAATATTGAGATTAATAATTTCTTCATGCTTTTTTGTTATTTCTCTAATGAGAGTTGCTTTTCGATCTCCTATGTAACTCAAAATGAGACTTAGGGTTTTTAATATTCTTTTGGGCGATTCAAAAAATACAATTGTTTCTTCAGATTTTTTTAACCTATCTAAATAAATATTTTGTTCTTTTTTAGTTCTTGGAAAAAATCCTAAAAAGCTAAAACTATCCTTTTTTAGAAAAGAAGGTATTAGACTTGTAATAATTGAAGATGCTCCCGGTATACTAAAAATGGGGATATTTAATTCAATACATTTATTAATAAGTGTTTCCCCAGGATCTGAAATCGTTGGTGTTCCAGCATCTGATATTAATGCGATGCTTTTTCCATTTTTAATTTTGCTTATAATTGAAGGGATTTTTCTAATACTATTATGTTTTTGATAAACTTCCATCGAACATTTTATGCCATATTTAGTTGTTAACTTTTTACTTACCCTGGTGTCCTCACATAATATTAAATCGGCACTTGATAGGATTTTTAATGAACGTAAAGTTATATCAGATAAATTACCAATAGGAGTTGAAACCACATAGAGTCCTGGTGTTAAATTTTCCCTAACAACAAGGCTATTTAAAAAATTTATGTCTAAGTTATATCCCACAATGTATTTTCGAATTTATTTAATCTTAGCAATTACCATCATATTTTATGGTTGTGAAACTACAACAACTCAAATTAAAAATGAAAATACAAAAAAAACCATTGATTTTGTAGGTAGTAAAAAAACAGACAGTATTAGTGAGGAGACATATGATGACGAAATTCAACCAGATATAAATAATGATAATGAATTAAACAAAATCATAAATATAGGTTTGATGTTGCCTCTCACTGGACCTCATTATTCCATAGGGCAATCGCTTCTTAATGCATCACAATTAGCACTCTATACATCTAAAAATAGCAATATAAACTTTATTGTAAAAGATGTAGGTGAAACCAAAAATTTAACTAAATCTTTTTATGAATTAGTGAATGATGATGTGGAACTAATCGTTGGACCAGTGTTCTCAGAAAAACTTAAAATTTTAAATCCAATGTCTAGAGATGAAAAAGTAAAACTTATTTCCTTTTCTAATAATATAGATATTACTAGTAAGAATGTATCGGCATTTGGATTATCGCCTGAGGATGAGATAGAAAAATTATTTAGATATTGTGACAGTAAAAATCTTAAACGAATAAAAATTATACTTCCTGAGAATATTTATGGTAATAAAATTAAAGATAAAATTTTAAATCTTAAAAGACTAGATCTTAATATTGACTCTAAATTTTTCTATTATGATCCAAAAAATCCTGATTTTTACGAGGTATCTAAAAGAGTAGCTAACTATGAAACAAGAAAAGAAAATTTAAAAAATGAAATTTCAAGACTTAGTGAATTTACAGACGAAATATCAAAAGCAAAAATAAAAAAATTAAAAAAACTTGATACTTACGGTGAGCTTAATTTTGATGCTTTATTAATAATAGTTAATAAATTTGACGAATTGATCTCTTTTAGTTCAGTGCTTCCTTATTACGATGTTGATCCAAAAAAAATTCAGTACCTCGGAACTTCAACTTGGAATAAGACCGCTATTGTAAAAGAACCTAGTTTAAATGGTGGGATTTTTACTGATATAGATCAGGAATCTCTAGAAAAATTTATTAATCATTATGAAAAGTATTTTAAAGAAAAGCCACATGAGCTTGCCGCTTTTGCCTTTGATATTATTGGGTTAATTGCAAAGCTTCAAAGCAAAGATGGTTCTCTTACTAAATTAAAAACAATAGAAACTGTTTCTTATTCTGGAGTTACAGGTAAGTTCAGACTTATGAATAGTGGAAGGACGTCAAGAACTCCTGAAATTTATAAAATTAAAAATGAAACGATTGTTAAATTAAATTAATTACTAATCTTTAAGAAACTTTATAAGTTTTTTAAATGCTATATTTCTGTGGCTGATTCTTTCTTTGTAATGAAAATTCATTTCACCAAAAGTTTTTCTATAGCCCTTTGCCACGAATATTGGGTCATAACCAAAACCATTCATACCTTTCGGGGGGAATTGTAAATGACCATTAACTCTACCATTGAATACTTTGTTTTTTCCGTCTGGAAAATATACAGAAAGAGAGCATACAAAAAAAGCTCGTCTATTATATTTACTTAAAAGATCATTCTTCTCCATTAATTTTTGAATTTTTTTCATAGCCATACCGAAGTCTTTATTTTTACCAGCCCATCTAGCTGAATAAATGCCTGGTCTATAATTTAGTGAATTGACACACAAGCCACTATCATCAGCTAAGGCAACTAATCCTGATTTTTTAGCTGCGTTTCTTGACTTGATTAGAGAATTTTCTGAAAATGTCATACCATTTTCAATCGGCTCATTAATTCCTAATTTTTTAGCAGATATAATTTTGTAACCATACGGGTCTAAAAGAGATCTAATTTCTCTAACTTTTCCCTCATTATGACTTGCGATAACAATTGACTTAATATCTTTAGGCATTGTTAATTGCGTCATCTTGAAATTTTATAATTTCTTGAACTGCAGATTTTGCTAAACTAAACATTGAAAGATAATTTTCTTCACTGCATAAATCTTTTTCTGACGTCATCTGAACCTCAACAATCTTTCCAGTTTTCGTTAAGACGAAGTTTGCATCGACTCCTGCGGACTGATCTTCTTCAAAATCAAGATCTAAATACGCGTTATTATCAAGTATTCCACAGCTTATTGCAGCTAGTTGATCTATCAAAGGGTCCTGTTTAATGAGTCTTTTTTTTATCATTTTATCTATGCAAATTTTGAGGGCGATAAAAGATCCATTTATTGAGGTTGTTCTGGTGCCGCCATCAGCTTGAATGACATCACAATCTAAAATTATTTGTAATCCATCGAGATGACTTAAGTTAACAATTGACCTCAGTGATCTTCCTATTAGTCTTTGAATTTCCTGAGTTCTTCCTGATTGTTTACCACGAACAGACTCTCTGGACATCCTTTCATTAGTTGATGTTGGTAGCATTCCATACTCAGCTGTGATCCATCCCTGACCAGAATTGCGAAGCCATCTTGGAGGGTTTTCGTCAACTGTGGCGTTACAGAGAACATGAGTGTCACCAAATTTAATGAAACATGAACCATCAGCATGGGTCGAGTAATTTGTAATAATCTCAATATTCCTTAATTCGTTTAATTTCCTATTTTTTCTCATATGTTTTGTGAATTATAAATATACAAGGTATTGACGAAAATAACATAGATCATTACATATTCAAAAATAGTTATGACAAAAAAGAAATCTAAATCTAAGAATAACAAAGCTCCTGAAATTGATAACAAAGTAGGAGAAGATGAAGAAATAAGCTCAAAAAATGAAAGCGATCTTGAACAAAAACTCAAAGACGCTGAAAACAAGCTACTTCTTGCAGCTGCTGACAGCGAAAATTTAAGGAAAAGGTTTGAACGTGAGAAAGAAGATCTTAGTAGTTATGTGATAACTAAGTTTGCTACTGAAATTTTATCATTTCTAGATAATCTTCAAAGAGCCCTTAACTCAATTGATATTGAAAAAAGTAAAGAAAAAGATGAGAGTATTTCACATTTCATTGAAGGCATAGAACTTACAGAAAAACAGGTCATAGAAATTTTTAAAAAGTTTAATATAGAGAAAATTAATTCACTTAATGAAGTATTTGATCCAAACCTTCATCAGGCTATGTTTGAAGTTGAGAAAGAAGATATGGAACCTGGCTATGTAGCTGAAGTTGTACAAGAAGGATACATGATAGGTGAGCGATTACTAAGACCGGCAATGGTAGGAGTTTCAAAGAAAAAAACTCAATAAATTCATATATATATACAATAATTCAATTATACCGAAAAAATTAAAAAATACTTGTTTACGGGGTTGTATACCATTTAAGCCTACCCATATATATCCCATAAATTATTAGAGAATATTATGGGAAAAGTTATTGGTATTGATTTAGGAACTACAAACAGTTGTATTTCTATCATGGATGGTAAAGATCCAAAAGTCATCGAAAATGCAGAGGGTTCAAGAACAACTCCATCAATCATAAGTTTTGGTTCTGAGAACGATAAGCTTGTTGGTCAACCTGCTAAACGTCAGGGAGTCACGAATCCTGAAAATACATTCTTTGCAATTAAAAGACTAATTGGTAGATCTTTTGAAGATCCAATGGTTAAGAAGGATGCAGACATGGTTCCGTTCAGTATTGTTAAAGCTGATAGTGGAGATGCTTGGGTTGAGTCAAATGGTGAAAAATATTCTCCATCTCAAATTTCTGCATTTGTCCTTCAAAAACTTAAAGAGGATGCTGAAAGATATCTTGGAGAAAAGGTAGAAAAAGCTGTTATAACTGTACCAGCTTATTTTAATGATTCACAAAGACAAGCAACTAAAGATGCGGGTAAAATCGCTGGTCTTGAAGTTGAAAGAATTGTTAACGAACCAACTGCAGCGGCACTAGCTTATGGTTTAGATAAAAAAGATGGAAAGACTATAGCTGTTTACGATTTAGGTGGTGGAACATTTGATATATCGATACTTGAAATCGGTGATGGTGTGTTTGAAGTAAAATCTACAAACGGTGATACCTTCCTTGGTGGAGAAGACTTTGATACAAGATTGTTAAATTATCTTGCTGAAGAATTCCAAAAAGAAAATAGTATTGACCTTAAAACTGATAAACTCGCTCTACAAAGACTTAAGGAAGCTGCTGAAAAAGCTAAGATTGAGCTTTCTTCTACAACTCAAACAGAAATAAACTTACCTTTCATAACAGCGGATCAGTCTGGACCAAAACATTTGAACATAAAAGTTACTAGAGCAAAGCTTGAGACTCTTGTTGATGACCTTGTTGAAAAGACAATTAAGCCATGCGAATCTGCTCTTAAAGATGCAGGATTAAGTGCCGGTGAAATTGATGAAATTGTCTTAGTCGGCGGAATGACAAGGATGCCAAAGGTTATTGAGACTGTTAAAAATTTCTTCGGTAAAGAACCTAATAAAGGCGTAAATCCAGATGAGGTTGTTGCCATGGGTGCGGCTATCCAGGCTGGAATATTGCAAGGTGACGTTAAAGATGTGTTGCTACTTGATGTTACACCACTCTCACTTGGTATTGAAACACTTGGTGGAGTCTTCACTAAATTAATTGACAAAAATACTACAATCCCAACTAAAAAGAGTCAGGTATTTTCGACCGCAGACGATAACCAAACTGCAGTTACTATCAGGGTGTGTCAAGGTGAAAGAGAAATGGCAGCTGATAACAAAATACTTGGTAATTTTGACTTAGTTGGTATACCACCGGCACCTAGGGGAGTTCCTCAAATTGAGGTCGCCTTTGATATTGATGCCAACGGTATAGTAAATGTATCTGCTAAAGATAAGGGCACAGGCAAAGAACAACAAATAAAGATTCAAGCTTCAGGCGGTCTCAGCGAGGATGAGATTGATAAAATGGTAAAAGAAGCTGAAGCCAATGCCGAAACTGATAAGAAAAAAAGGGAAGCTGTAGATGTTAAGAACCAAGCCGATACGATGATACATTCAGCTGAAAAGAATTTAAAAGAATTTGGCGATAAAGTTTCTGAGCAAGAGAGAAGTGCTATAGAAAATGACATCAAATCTCTAAAAGAAGCATCTCAGACTGATGACATAGAAAATATCAAAAAAGGACTTGAGGCGCTTACACAATCTTCTATGAAACTTGGTGAAGCAATGTACAAAGCTCAACAACAAGAGTCTGCTCAATCCGCTGGTCCAGATGATAGTCAAAATGATGGTGATACAAATGATAAAACAGAAAAAGTTGTTGACGCCGAATTTGAGGAAGTAAAAGAAGACAGTAAACAAGCTTAAGCAGTAAGAGCTTATGTCAAAAAGAGATTACTACGAAGTACTTGGAGTAAACAAGTCCGCTGATAATTCTGAAATCAAAAAAGCTTACCGTAAACTTGCCATGAAATATCATCCTGATCAAAATCAGGGGGATGCTGAAGCTGAGGTTAAATTTAAAGAAGCAAGTGAAGCCTACGCAATTTTACAAGATAAAGAAAAAAGAGCTGCTTATGATCAATTTGGCCACGCTGCGGTTGATGGGAATGCCGGTCAACAAGGTGGATTTGGATTTGATTTTTCATCATCACAATTTCAGGATATCTTTGATGAATTTTTTGGGGACTCTTCATTTTTTGGTGGTGGTGGTCGTCGTCGTCGAACTAACAATAGAGGTTCGGATTTAAGATACGATATAAATATATCTCTTGAAGACGCGTTTCATGGAAAGAAATTTAAAGTAAAAATTCCAACTCAAATATCGTGTACTTCTTGTGCAGGATCTGGTTCTGCTAAAGGAAGTCAGCCTGTAACTTGCCAAACATGTGGTGGTAGAGGTCAAGTGAGATCTCAGCAGGGATTCTTCTCTATCCAGCAGACATGCCCTTCTTGTCAAGGAACTGGTTCAATTATTTCTAATCCGTGTAATCCATGTCGTGGATCAGGTCGAGTTGAAAAATCAAAAAGTCTTATGGTGAAAATTCCTAAAGGTGTCGATGATGGATCAAGAATTAGACTCAGTGGAGAAGGTGAGGCTGGAGTTAATGGTGGTCAACAAGGAGATCTCTATATTTTTGTAAGTGTTGATGATCACAATATTTTCATCAGAGAAAATGATAATCTTTTCGCTGAAGTACCAATTTCAATGATCGATGCAGCTATAGGAGGATCGATTGATGTGCCAACGATTGATGGTGGTAAGGCGAGACTCAAAATACCAAATGGAACACAAAATGGAGATCAATTCAGACTTAAATCAAAGGGTATGCCAAGTATGCGTGGAAGTTTTACTGGAGATCTCTACATTCAGGCTAAAGTTGAAACTCCAGTTAATTTGAGTAAAAAACAAATTGAAATTTTGGAGTCATTCAAAGAAGAAAGCTCAGAAAATGAAAGTCCTCTAAGCTCAGCATTTTTCAAAAAAGCAAGGGACTTTTGGAAATCTAAAAATTAATAATTCTTACTTTTTTCTTAATATAAACTATTCTTAAAATTATGAGCAAAATAAAAGTTGTAGTTACAGGTGCATCTGGACGCATGGGAAAAGAGATTATCAAAAAAGTTTTAAGTGATAAGAAACTAAAACTTATTGGTGCGATAGAAAATAACAATCATCCAACAATTGGAAAGGATGTAGGATTAATAGTTAAGAAAAAAAAAGTGGGATTGAGAATAACAGATAGTATTCTTGAATCATTTGCGATGGCTGATGCAGTAATTGATTTTACAACACCAAAAGCTACTGTAGAACACGCAAAATATGCCGCCCAAGCAAGACTCGCTCATGTCATTGGAACAACTGGATTTAATAAGAACCAGCTTTTGAAGATTAAATATGCTGCGCAACATGCAACAATAATAAAATCTGGAAATATGAGTCTTGGAGTCAATCTTATCGAGGCCCTAACAAAAATAGCTTCTTCAAAACTTGATGAAGCGTTTTTTATTAATGTAAATGAAACACACCACAAGCACAAAGTTGATGCACCTTCAGGAACAGCCTTAATGCTAGGTAACGCTGCTGCTTTGGGAAAAAAGAAAAACTTTGATAAATTAAAAAAAATTACTTCAATCAATAAAAGGGGGAAAGAAACCAAAAATAAAATTGTCTTCTCTTCTTTCAGAAAAGGTGAGGTTATAGGTGATCATGAAATAACTTTTATGAGTCAAAATGAAACTATTAAAATAAGTCATAAGGCAATGAATAGAGGAATTTTTGTCGATGGTGCAATTCAAGCAGTCAAGTGGGGCCACAATCAGGAGCCTGGTTTATATTCAATGTCTGACGTCTTAGGCTTAAATTAATAGAATGAACAAGTCTGAAAAGGCAATTGTAATAAAAAAAATTTTAAATCAAACCTATCCAAAGATACCAATACCATTAGATCACGAGAATACATATCAGTTATTGATTGCTGTTCTTTTAAGTGCTCAGTGTACTGATGTAAGAGTGAATGAGGTAACACCTCAATTATTTAGCCTTGCCGATACCCCAATAAAAATGAGCAAGCTTAAAGTAAACCAGATTTATAAAATTGTAAGACCGTGCGGCCTTGCACCTCAAAAATCTAAAGCAATATCAAAGCTCTCAAAAATTTTAATCAAAAAATTTGACGGTAATGTTCCTGAAAGCTTTGAAGAGTTAGAAAAATTACCTGGGGTTGGTCACAAAACAGCTAGTGTAGTCATGTCTCAGGGATTTGGACACCCTGCGTTTCCAGTAGATACTCATATACATCGACTTGCTCAAAGATGGGGATTAACCAATGGAAGAAATGTAACGCAGACTGAAAAAGATTTAAAAAAATTATTTGATGAAAAAGATTGGAATAAATTACACCTACAGATTATTTTTTATGGAAGAGAATTTTGTGAAGCAAGAAAGTGTTACGGATTAGAATGTAAGATTTGTACTGCTTGTAATCCTGGTAGAAAAAGACCAATCAAAACAAAGAAGGCATGATTTATCTCAAAAAAAACTTCATTGATTAATTACTTACTGATAAAGTTTTTTAAATTAATGGAAAAAAAAGTTGCCCTTATCATTGGTGCTGGAGACAGCCTCGGTTCCTCAGTTGCAAGAATTTTTGCTGAAGATGGATATATTATAGTCGCTGCGAGACGAAATGGATCAGAATTAGACAAACTCAAGAAAGAAATTGAGTCTAAAAACGGCGAGTGTCATACTTTTAGTTTAGATGCTAGAAAAGAGGAAGACGTTATAAAATTTATCGAGACAATAGAACAAGATGTTGGTCCGATATCTGTTGCTGTATATAATATTGGTGCAAATATAAAATACAACATACTAGAAACTACTTCTCGTAAATACTTTAAAGTTTGGGAGATGGCAGCATTTGGAGCGTTTCTGATGGGTAGAGAAGTCGCCAAATACATGGTTTCAAGAAAAGAAGGTACTATAATTTTTACAGGTGCAACTGCAAGTATCAGAGGAAAAGAAGGCTTTGCAGCATTTGCCGGTGCGAAGCATGCTAAACGTGCTTTGGCCCAAAGCATGGCAAGAGAACTAGGACCTAAAGGTATTCATGTCGCGCATATCATTATTGATGGCGCTATTGATACTCCATGGGTAAACAAATTATTTCCTGATTATGTAAAACAAAAAAAGAAAATTGACGGACTTATGAACCCTGACGATATCGCTCAGAACTATTTGATGATACATAATCAACCAAAAAATAGCTGGACATTTGAAATTGATTTGAGACCATGGGTAGAAACATGGTAGGAAAATTTGATATTACTGGTATTGGAAACGCGATTGTAGACGTCATCGTCAATGTCGAAGACAAATATTTAGAAGATCAAGATATTCGAAAAGGTATGATGTCACTCGTTGACCTTAAAACCATTGAAAATATTTCAGATACAATTGAGATCAAAACTACTGTATCTGGTGGCTCTGTTGCAAATTCAATCGTTGCTCTTGCGCAGAATGGTATGAATACTGCATTTATTGGAAAAGTAAGTAATGATGAAATTGGTTCAAAATTCATCGATGGACTCAAAAGTGAAAATGTGACTTTTGCATGCAAAGCTCAGAGTGATGATAGTAAATCAGGTAGATGCATCGTCATGGTTACACCTGATGCTCAAAGAACTATGAGTACATATTTAGGCATTTCTCAAAAGTTAGATTCGGGTGATATTAATCAAGATGTCATTAAAAATTCTTCCATCACTTATCTTGAAGGATACTTATGGGATTTGGATGATGCTCAGGTAGCAATTAAACATGCAACTGACTATGCAAAGTCTAGCGGTAATTTAGTTGCATTTAGTGTATCTGATGTTTTTTGTATTGAGAGATTTCGAGATAGTTTTAGAAGCATGATAGATTCAAATGTTGATATAGTTTTTGCAAACAAAGAGGAAATTAAATCTCTATATGAAAATGATAATATCGAAGAGATTACTAAAATATTGTCACAGCAAGAAAGAATTTATGCGATAACAATGGGTGAAGAGGGAGCTCTAATCATTAAGGGAGACGAAACTTATAAAATTGAGGCTCAAAAGATTGAAAATTTAGTCGATACCACAGGAGCTGGAGATCTTTTTGCAGCAGGTTTTCTAGAACATTTCATTAAAAATGAAAGTCTTGAAAGTTGTGGATCTAGAGGAGTTGAAATGGCCTCAAGAGTGATACAGCAGTATGGAGCGCGTTTAAAAACTTAATTTAGTTACATACAAAGAAGACTTCGTCTTCTTCTATATTTTCTTGATATTCGACTAATTTTTCGTCTCGCACGAAAAATGATTTATATCCAAGATCCCTTAAAAACCTGTAAAGATCATCTAAACTGTCGTCATTTCTAGCTAATGAGTGTCTTTGTAATTCAATATAAATTATGGGCTTATATTTTTTTAAAGTTTCGTTTGCACCCAATAAGGCTTTATATTCAAATCCTTCAATATCAATTTTAATAAAGTCAACAGATTGTAATTCTAGATCATTTACAATTTTATCAATTGTCGTAACCGAAACGTAATCATAATGTGTTTTAAAATTCCGATCAGTAAAGTCTTCATGATTATTGCTCATGTGTGACAACCCAAATCCAAGGGAGTTTTTTCTTTTTTCGGGAATATTCAAAAAAGAGAAACCTTGCTCATCAGATACCGCAAAAGGTAAAACATCGATATTATTAAGGCGATTAAAAAAAATAGATAATCTCAAAATAAATCTAGCATATAAGCCAGGCTCAATTGCGATAATCTTTACCTTTTTACTAAAAGCTCGGGATATCATTTTAGAAACTTGACCAGCATGAGCGCCAACATCAATAACTACTTTAGGTCTAGGCATTAGCTGCTTAATGATGTTAATTTTATCAGAATGATATCGATAAAAAATTGATTTAAGAGAATGTGAAATAAGTGTGAATGAAAATTTTAATTTAAAAATTTGTTTCATTTACAAATCTGCAATTTGCACGATCAGTTTGCCATTATTCTCACCAGAGAAAAGTTTTTTTATTGCGTGTGAAGCATTTTCTAGACCTGGTACAATATCATTTTTATATTTAATTTTACCGTCTCTAACCCAATTACTTAAGTCTTGATAGGCTTCTAAATATCTTTTTATATAATCAAAAACGATAAAGCCTTTTAAATTTATTCTTTTCACTAGAAGATTACCCCATGCCGGACCTGGCGCGATAGACTCCGCGTTATAAGCTGATATAAGTCCACATAAACTAATTCGAGATCCTATATTCATTCTTGATAAAACAGCATCTGTGATTGGTCCACCAACATTTTCAAAATAGATATCAATCCCTTTTGGACATAGTTCTTTCAGTTTACCCCTTAAATTATCGGTTTTGTAGTTAATGGATCCATCAATACCTAGATCATTCACAAGCCAATCACATTTTTCTTGTGATCCTGCAATGCCTATGACCCTGCAACCTTTGATTTTTCCGATTTGACTAACAATTGAGCCCACTGCTCCAGCTGCTGCTGAGACTACAAGAGTTTCTCCTTCTTGAGGCTTGGTTATATCTAGAAGTCCAAAATACGCTGTCATTCCTGTCATTCCAAAAATGCTCATAAAGCTATCAAGTGGAAAACCTGTGTCTAAGGGAATTTTTCTTACACCTTTGCCGTTGCTAACACAGAATTGTTGCCAGCCTCCCATTGCATTCACTATATCACCTTTTTTAAAATCATTGTTGTTTGTCTCTTCAACAACCCCGATTGTACCACCTCGCATAATGTCTCCAATGTTCATTGCATCGACATATGATTTTTGACCACTCATCCAACCACGATTGGCGGGGTCAAGTGAGAGGTAAATATTTTTAATTAAAATTTCCCCTTCGTTCAGTTCAGGTATTTCTGACTCTTGATAAACTAAGTCTCCTTCTTTAATTTCTCCTACCGGAAACTTACTTAGTATCCATTGTTTATTCATGAATTATCCCCACTCAGTTTTTTTAAATTAATTTTTGGCATATCTACAGAAACACAAGTTGAAGTTGAAGTAACAACTGTTCTATTATTTTGTTCTAGTTTACTTTCTAAAAATACAATATTTTTTCCAGATTTAATAACTTTCCCATACCCTATAACTTTGCCAGGTTTTGTGGGGTATAGAAAATTGGTTTTGAGTTCTATAGTTGGTGGCCTCTTTTTAAAGTGGTTTTGAAATATAAATGCAAGAGCAGATGCATCATCTGCCATACCACTTACTATACCTCCTTGAACATCTCCTGTAGGATTACAAAACTTTTCTGTAATATTAAATTCCATTTTAATAGTACCTTTTGTTGTATCAACCTCTAGAACGGTCATGTTAAATATATCAAATATTTTATTTTTATTGTAAAGCTCGACTAATTCTTTATCAGAAATATCTTCATACATAAAATGTCAACTTTCTGATTTGATTGGATATACCATTGGACCCAACGGCCTACCAGCAAGTAAATGAAAATGAAGATGAGGAACTTCTTGGTGGGCATCATTACCAGAATTAGCAATCACTCGGTATCCATTTCCTCCAGAGTCTTCGCTAATACCTAACTTATCAGCAACCATTGATATTGCTCGATTAAATCCAACTACTTCCTCATTAGTTGCATTTTTACTGAAGTCATTGATATCTACATACGCGCCCTTTGGTATTATTAATGCATGTGATGGTGCCTGTGGTCTTATGTCTTTGAATGCCAGAGCATACTCATCTTCATATATTTTATCACAAGGGATTTCACCTCGTAAAATTTTAGCAAAAATATTTTCTTTGTCGTAACTCATTAATTTCTTAAACCTGTCTTTCCTTCTCTTTTTTCTAATTCTTCGTACACTTGTTCTGGATCAATATCAAATTTTTTTAAAAGCACCAATAAGTGATAAATTAAATCAGCAGACTCATAAATTATTTGACTTACGTCATCTTTTTCTGCTGCCTCAACTGTCTCTAGAGCTTCCTCCTTTAATTTACTGATACACTTTTCTTTTCCTTCTGATAGTAAGGATGCAGTATAAGATTTTGTAGGATCATCGTTAGATCTAGCCTCAATAGTTTTAAAAAGTCTGGTAAGGACTGTTAATTTCTCACTCATCTTCGTAACCTTCAGCGATCGCAAAAATTCTATCTTTATTTTCCCCTAAAATTTTTTTTGCACTTTGATACTCATCACTTTCATAAGCTTTCTGAGCATCTTCAAATGATGGAAACTGAACCACTACATTCCTCTCAAAATCCTTACCTTCTTTCGTAATTGCTGCGCCACCTCTAACAAGAAACTTCCCATTGTACTTTTTCACCGCCTCAGATGCATAAGATTTATATAAATTTTGCTTTTCGGGATCTAACACATTTACTTTTACGATCCAATATCCATTCATGTTTAAATCCTAACGCTTATATTTTGTTCAGCAAGAAATCTTTTAACTTCCGATATACTAAAATCACCAAAATGGAATATTGATGCTGCAAGCAAAGCACTCGCACCTCCTATAGTTATACCATCGTGCAAATGTTGTAGTGTTCCAACCCCTCCAGAAGCAATCACCGGAATATTTATTTTAGATGTTACTTTATTAAGTAATTTATTATCAAAGCCAGACTTTGTTCCATCTTTATCCATGGATGTTAGAAGTATTTCACCCGCACCTAATTCAGCAGCTTCTAAACAAAACTCTACGGCATCAATATCAGTTTCATTTCGACCACCATGCGTGAATACATTCCATTTTTCCTCTTTAACTTGTTTTGCATCAACCGCTACTACGATTGTTGATGAACCGTATTTGTTTGAAGCTTCAGAGATAAATGTTTTGTCCTTAACCGCAGCAGTATTGATTGAAACTTTATCAGCACCAGAATGCAGCAGTTTAGATATATCGTCAATTGTCCTTACTCCTCCACCAACTGTTAGAGGAATAAAACAGTTTTCAGCAGTTTTTTTTACAACGTCGAATAAATTGTCCCTATTGTCACTTGATGCAGTTATATCTAGAAAGCACAATTCATCCGCTCCTTCGTTATTATATATTTTTGCTTGTTCAACCGGGTCACCAGCGTCAATTAGGTCTACAAAATTTACACCTTTTACTACTCTTCCATTATCAACATCTAAACAAGGTATAATTCTTTTTTTTAACATTTATTTTGTTACAGATAATGCATCGTTTAGCTTAATACTTTTATCGTATAATGCCTTGCCAATAATCACACCGTAAATTTGATTATTGTCTTTTGCTTTGAGTTTAATAAGGTCATCTAAATTTGATACTCCACCTGATACTACACATGGAATAGAGGTATTTTCTAAAATGTTATTAATCATATCAAAATTTATACCTTTTTTCATACCGTCTCTCATGACATCTGTACATATAACAGAGGTGATATCGAGGGAATTTATAGAAGATAAAAAATCATTTACATTTTGAGACATTACTTTTGTCCATCCTCTGACTGCAATTTCATTATTTTTAATATCTAGTGCAATTGATATTTGATAGGGAAAATGATCTGCTGCCTCCTCCAAAAATAATTTTTCTTCGTAGATAGCCGTACCAAGTACGACATTTTTAGCACCGACATTAATAAGAGATCTTATCTTTTCAATATCCCTAACACCACCTCCGACTTGAACATTAAGTTTGGTATTGGATATAATGTCCTCAATACTTTTTATGTTGGTTGATTGTCCCGTTTTTGCTCCATCTAAATCAACACAATGTAGCCATTCTGCTCCTAAGTTCTCAAAATGTTTAGCTTGATCTAAGGGGTTTTCATTATAAGTCGTTGACTTATCAAAATCGCCTTGAATCAGTCTTACACACTTTCCATCTTTTAAGTCAATAGCTGGATAAACAATCATGACGGGCTCCACTGTAGAAAATTTTCAATTAACTTTATTCCATTGCTGTGACTCTTCTCAGGGTGGAATTGTGTACCAAATATATTTTCTTTAATCACTGCTGCAGTTATAGGTTCAGAATAGTTTGTTGTAGCTAAAATATTCTTTGCATCCAAAACTTTAAAATGAAAGCTATGAACAAAATAGAAATCTAGATTGCTTTGCAAATTTTGAAATAAAGGATGGGCATTAAATTTGATTTCATTCCAACCCATGTGAGGTATCTTAAATTCTGGGTGCTGCTTAATTTTAATAACCTCACCAGATATCCATCCAAATCCATCATGCTCACCGAATTCATGAGCTTTATCAGCTAGTAGTTGCATTCCTACACATATGCCCATAAAAGGTTTTTTTTTAATTACGATTTGTTCAACTAAAGTCTCAAAAAGCTTGTCAATATTCATGATTGCTTGTTTACAATCACCAAAAGAACCCACTCCAGGTAAGACTATTTTATCAGCTTCTTTTAATTCAGAAGCATCAGATGAAATTACAATGTCATTAGTACCTCCGAGATTAAGGTTTGCACTCTCAAATGACTTTTTAACAGAGTGTAAATTACCAGCTCCATAATTAATAATTACAATTTTCATTAAGTTAAGTTTTTAATTGTATTAATGACATCTTCAACATGACCATCCACTTTTACTTTCCTCCATATTTTGCAAACCTTATTATTGCTATCGATTAGAAAAGTTGATCTTTCAATGCCATTATAAGTTCTGCCATACATACTTTTTTTAACCCATACGCCAAATTTTTGGCATATTTTGTCATTTTCATCAGACAGTAAATTGAATTTTAAATTAAATTTTTGTGCAAAATTATTTTGTTTTTTAATAGAGTCTTTTGAAACTCCATAGACCTTTACTTTAAGTCTATTCAATTTACTTAAGTTGTCCTGGAACTCACAAGATTCTCTCGTGCAGCCAGGCGTATCTGCTTTTGGATAAAAATATATTATTGTAATCTCATTATTAGGTAACTTTACCAGTTCGTCTTTTTGATTGGGCAACTGAAATTTTGGTAACTTATTGCCCTCTTTAATCATAATTACAGCTGACCCTTAGTAGAAGGTACTGCATCTAGTTCTTTATCATTAATAGATACAGCTGACCTTAAACTTCGAGCAAGTGCTTTATAACAAGACTCAATAATGTGGTGATTATTTTCACCGTATATATTTTCAACATGTAACGTTGTACCACTTGATTGTGCAAATGCTTGAAACCATTCTTTGAACAATTCAGTATTGAAATCACCTTGACCAGAAGTCAACACTGGAGTAGTAAAATTGACATGCCAAATTAAATACGGGCGGTTAGATAAATCTAACGCCACTCTAGAGAGCGTTTCATCCATTGGAATATAAGAATGCGCATAGCGTGTAATACCGTGTCTATTTCCCAAAGCTTTTGAAATACATTCGCCTAATGCGAGACCTGAGTCCTCCGTTGTGTGGTGATAATCGATATGAGTATCTCCTTTTGCTTTAAGAGTAATGTCAATCAATGAATGCCTCGACAATTGTTCAAGCATGTGATCAAGAAATCCAATGCCAGTTTCAACATTGTATTTTCCTGTACCATCAAGATTAACCTTTACTTCTATAGAAGTTTCTTTGGTTTCTCTCTTTAAGCTTGCTTCTCTCATAATAAATCAATGGGTTTCTACCAATAAATAGCTGATTTATCTATAAAAAATATTCTTTTTGTAAGATTTAACACCTTGAAGTTCTTAAATAAATAGCCACATATTTAATCAATGGAAAATCAACAATCAAATTCTTGGCATGGAACAACCATTATCAGTGTCAGAAAAGGTAATGAAGTTGCTATAGCAGGTGATGGACAAGTGAGCCTTGGCAACACTGTCATTAAAGGCACTGCTCAAAAAGTTAGAAAACTTGGTGATGGTAGTGTTATTGCTGGCTTCGCGGGTGCTACAGCCGATGCATTTACACTTTTTGAAAGGCTTGAAGCTAAGTTAGAAAAACATCCGAAGCAACTTACTAGAGCTTGTGTTGAGCTCGCGAAAGATTGGAGAACAGACAAATACCTCCGAAGACTCGAAGCCTTACTTACCGTTGCGGATAGTTCTACCTCTTTGCTTATAACAGGTATGGGTGATGTACTTGATCCAGAAGGATCTATAATTGGAATTGGAAGTGGAGGTAACTTTGCTCTTTCCGCCGCAAAAGCATTAATTGATACCGACATGTCAGCTGAAGAGATTGCAATGAAGTCAATCCAAATTGCCGCTGAGATATGCGTATTTACTAATAATAATATTACATTAGAGAAATTGAAATCATAATAATATGCAAGCTTTTTCACCAAGAGAAATTGTCTCTGAACTAGATCGCTTTATCATTGGACAAGATGATGCAAAAAAATCTGTTGCTATCGCATTAAGAAATCGATGGAGAAGGCAACAACTTACTGATGACATGAAGGAAGAAGTACTACCAAAAAATATCCTTATGATTGGTCCAACAGGAATTGGTAAAACAGAAATTTCTAGAAGACTATCTAAATTAGCTCAGGCTCCATTCATTAAAGTTGAGGCAACTAAATTTACTGAAGTTGGTTACGTTGGTCGTGATGTAGAGTCAATTGTTAGAGATCTCATTGAAATTGCAATTACGATGGTAAGAGAAATAAAGAGAAAAGAAGTAAAAGCAAAAGCTCAACTTGCAGCAGAAGAGAGAGTGCTCGATGCTCTCGTTGGGCCTGGCGCTGGACCTGCTACACGAGAAAGTTTTAGAAAAAAGCTTAGAAATAATGAACTTGAAGATAAAGAAATCGAGATAGCTGTTCAAGATACTGGATCATTTCCAACTATTGATTTACAAGGTGGACAAGGTGCTGGAATTGGTATGATCAATCTTAATGATATGCTTGGTAAAGCAATGGGTCCAAAAACAAAAAAGAAAAAAATCACTGTTGCAGATAGTTATGAAGTTTTAGTAAATGAAGAATCAGACAAGCTTATTGATACAGACCAAATAGTAAATGAGGCAAAAAAAGCGGTTGAGGACAATGGAATTGTTTTTATTGATGAAATTGACAAGGTATGTGCAAGATCTGAAAGAGTGGGCGGTGACGTTTCAAGAGAAGGAGTTCAGAGAGATTTATTACCATTAATTGAAGGGACAACAGTTAACACAAAGCATGGAACCATTAAAACTGACCATATACTTTTCATCGCTTCAGGAGCCTTTCAGCTCTCAAAACCCTCTGATTTACTGCCCGAACTTCAGGGGAGATTACCAATAAGAGTAAGTTTAAAGGCTTTAACTCAAGATGATTTTAAAAGAATACTCACTGAACCTAAATATAGTTTGATCAAACAATATGAGGCTTTACTTGGAACGGAAGACGTAAAAATTAATTTTACTGGTTGTGGGATAGACGCTATTGCAACGTTAGCAGTTGATATCAATTCAACCATAGAAAATATTGGCGCAAGACGACTACATACTATTTTAGAGAGAGTGCTTGAAGACGTTAGCTTTACTGCAGCAGATAAAAGTGGTGAATCAGTAACAATTGATGCTGATTATGTGAAGGATAACGTCAACGAATTATCTAAGGATACTGACCTGTCTAAATTTATTTTATAATTTTATGTCTCTTAAGAAAACAAATTGCCATATTAATAAACTCAAAGTTAGATACTCAGAAATTGATTGTCAGAGAATTGTCTACAACTCACATTATTTAACTTATTTCGATATTTCAATCAGTGAGATGATGGATGAGCTTTTTGATCAAGAAGAATATATAAAACAAACCAATAATGAATTTCACACAGTTAACGCGAACATGAACTTTAAAAGTCCTGCAATGTTGAATGATAAGATTGAAGTCTACACTGCAATAAAAAAAATTGGGAATTCAAGTTTAACTTTCATAGCAGAAATTTATAGAGAAAACTCTGATGAGATTTTAAATGAAGGTGAAATTACTTGGGTCAATACCAACCAAGAAGAAATGAAATCTTCTCCAATTCCAGAAGAATTGAAAGCAAAGTTTAATAAGTATCTAGTAAGTTAATCGGAAGTTGCTGCAAGCAGCCAGTTTGAACTTTGTTTGTTTTGTATTTTTGAAAAAGTCCAAACGTCAGTTATTTTTTGAACTTGATTTAAACTTCCAGAAATAACTTCATCTTTATTATTTTTAATACAGGTTATCATTTCTGAAATAAATCTAACTGTCACTTCCATTGGATTGCTTTTTAAATCCTTGTGAATGATCTCGGACTTTTCGATACCAATAAAATTAAATTCAACTTTTTCTTCATTGGCATTTCTGTCGTCGATGACAGATGAGAAACTATCCATCACATCTTTTGAGAGAAGTGGTTTTAAAGCATCTTTATTGCCATTCTCAAAATTTGTAACAATAGTCTCATAAGCATTTGAAGCACCCCTCAGGAAATCATCCTGATTAAACCATCCCGCTTCCCTATCACTGGATTGAGATGTTGGAGCTATTTTTACAACCTTTTCTGGCTGAGATGTAGATGACTGTTGAGGTTGCTCATAATTATAAGATGATCTATCAGTTTTTTCATGACCTGTTCTTCTGCCTAGAACACTTCTGAGTCTTAATAGAACTATACCTGCAATTATTGCAAGAATAAGAATGTCAATATATTGAAAAGCTTCACTCATTTTTATAAATATTATAGGATACTTTATGTAGGTATTTAAACTAAAGTTTCAATATATAATATTTTGTTCATTTATTTATTAATTTTATTCATCGCTATTCCCGTTCTGGAAATTATCATTTTCATAGAAATTGGCAGTTTTGTTGGAACTTTCAATACGATTTTATTAACTTTCTTAACGGCCATTGTGGGAGTCTATTTGGTGCGACAACAAGGCCTCAGCACCATTCAAAAAATAATGGTTCAACTTCAGTCAGGTGAAAAACCAGTTGTTACAATGTTTGAAGGTCTGGTTATATTAGTTGCTGGAGTTTTATTGCTTACACCAGGTTTTTTTACTGATACCATCGGATTTCTTGGTTTGATACCAGTCACACGAACATTAATGATTAGGTTGGTTCAGACTACAATGATTAAAAGATATAATGTTCATCAAGATGATACTATAGAAGGTGAATATATTGATTTAGATGATGATGGAGATCAAAAAAATTAATGGATGTAAGTGCTAAAATAATAACTCAATTTGTAAGAGATCTTTCATTTGAAAATCCAAAAGGTCCTGGTGCATTTCAACAAGGGGAAGAAAAGCCATCCATCAAAGCAAATGTTGATGTAAAAGCCTCGAATAGAAAAGATACCGACATATATGAAATAGAATTGAATGTAAGTGTTGCTGGCATTAGGGGTGATGAAAAAATATATGTTGTTGAATTAAAATATGTTGGACTCTTTGAAATCACTAATCTTACCGAAGACATCAGAGAAGCGTATCTTTTAGTGGAATGTCCGAGACAGCTTTTTCCTTTTGCACGTCGGATCATTTATGACCTACACGCCGATGGCTCTCTTCCGCCTTTGATGCTTGACCCTATGAATTTTGCCGAGCTTTATCAGAAAAGAAAAGAAGCTAACTAGATTTATCCTACAAGTTTTGCTTCACCATTGATTATTTCAAACTTTGGCTCAACCACTGGTATATCTACTAGGTTTTTATTTTTCATTTCTATGAGTAAATCATTAGTATTATTAAACTTAGAAATAAGTTTTAAATTTTGAATGGTTGGCATAATCATGGGTAATGTGCCCTTCTCAAATTGTTCTAGTGCTAGATTAGGATTGATCCACAGACTTGCAGTGTTTTCTTCCCCATCATGAAGGGCATCGTGAGATGGACACGCAGCTATAAAAAACCTTGTACTGTAACGTCTTTTCTCTATTTCTGGCGTTACCCAATGAGATATATAGGCAACATTATCGGTAGCTAAAACTAATTGATTATCATCAAGGAATTCGTAAAAGCTCTTTTCTCCAATTGAAATTTTTTTTCTTAAATCAAAAAAATTTTGGTCCTTTAAATTTTTGAAGACAACATTCTTTTCATCTTCAGCATAAGCAAGTAAAACACCACATTCTTCAAAACACTCTCTAATACAAGCAACCCAATATTGAAGGCCTCCATCATTTATACCAAGATTAGAAGATGCATTTGCATCACTTAATTTTGGGCTGAGTGATGCATACTTTGGGTGGTTATCACTTGGATCAATCTTACCCCCAGGGAAAACCCAAGCTCCACCAAAGTTGGTTTTTTTAGCTCTTTGCATCAGAAAAACTTGTAAGCCTTCGTCTGTATCTCTAACAAGAAGCACAGTAGCTGCAGGTACAGGTACAGCAACAGGTTGATTTGGATCCCTCAGAGTGTGATTGATTTTATTCATTTTTTATCTTTTTCCAAATCGCTTTATCACCAAGTGTTTCAACAAACTTCGCATGGGCAATTTTTTCATCCTCTGTAAGTCTGCTTGGCAGGTCTCTGTTTTGAATTTGTGAAATATCAAATGAGGTTTGAGATGAAGACTGCTTTTTAGTTACATCTAGGTCTAAGCTTAATTCTCTTGCATCTAATAGTTCTATATAAACTTTTGCTAGTAACTCGGTATCAATAACAGCAGAATGCTTTTCTCTTTGTGTGTTATCAATTGATAGTCTTTTACATAACGCATCCAGTGAGACACTTTGACCTGGAAACTTTTCACGTGCAATTGTAACAGTATCTATTTTTTTATTTTTCAGAATTGGTAATCCGCATTCACGAAGTTCATGATTCAAAAATCCAACATCAAAATCAACATTGTGTGCAACAATTGGATCATTACCTATAAAATTTATGAAAGAGTCAGCTATCTCCTGAAATGCTGGCTTGTCCATTAAAAATTCATAAGTTAAGCCGTGAACGTCTGTTGATATCTGAGGTACATCTCTTTTAGGATTTATAAATTGTTGGTATGTTTTACCAGTTGGTATGAAATCCACAACTTCAATGGCAGCAATTTCAATGACCTTGTGACCTTCTGAAGGTCTTAATCCTGTTGTTTCTGTATCTAAAATAATTTCTCTCATGACGAACTATGGTATTTAGACCAAGCTTTAGGTTGTATAATTTTAATTTTGCTAACAACATCCCTCACTTCTTTTTCTGTATCAGAGATATCGCATTCTGTTGAAATGATATAATCTGCTTTTTTCAGCTTTTCGTGATCCGGCATCTGTTGACCTTGTATCGATTTAAAAACATCTAAAGGTATTTTACGTTGTGTAACAACTCTGTCCATTTGAGTTTCTGCAGTTGCTGTAACAACTACTGAAACGTCTACGTACTTTTCTCCACCGGTTTCAAATAAAAGTGGGATATCAAGTATGCAGCCAAATTTTTTATCTTCAATTAGTTTCTTTATATAAATCTGCTGATATTTTCTTGTTGCCGGGTGTACGATGGCTTCGAGATCCTTGAATTGAGATGGGTCTTTATTTAGTAGATCACGCAGTGCTATTCTATTAACAATGCCATTATTTATAGTACCAGGAAACTTAGTTTCAATTTTGCTTATCACTTCTTCATCATTTTCATAAATGTAATGAACTGTGTCATCAGCATTATAAACTCCAAAACCGTGGTCTTTGAACATGTTTGCTACGGTAGATTTACCCATACCAATTGAACCTGTTATGCCGACTAATAACATCTACGCGCCTAATTTTTTCATCAACTCTTCATCTACAATAGGACTGACACCATGCCAAATTTTAAAAGAAGCTGCCGCCTGCTCAACTAACATTCTAAGTCCATTTTGAGTTTTGAGTTTTTTATTTTTTGCTTGATCCAAGAAACTGCTTAATGGTGGATTATAAATTAAATCATAAACATATGTGTCAGAGCGAACATTTTCAAAATTGATAAGATCATTTACCTCTCCTTCTTGTAATCCTAAGCTGGTCGTATTCACTATAAACGAAGAAGTTGAAACATAATCGTCTAATTCTTCTTTTTTTAAAATTTTTCCGTTTACTCCGACCGTTTTTAATAAGTTTTCAGCTTTTTCTTCTGTCCGATTATAAATAGCAATGTTTGCATTGAGTTGAGTGAGAGACCACAAAACAGCTCTTGAAGAGCCTCCGGCTCCCAACAATAAACAATTTTTAGAATTTATTTTTTTTTCAATGACTTTATCAGGTAATGATTTAGTGAACCCAACTGGATCAGTATTATCACCAAAGATTTTTCCATCTTTAAACCAAAGTGTATTCACAGCTTTGGTTTGAGAAGCATTTTCTGACAATGTGTCTGACTTTTCGTAAGCAACTTCCTTTAGAGGCACAGTAACATTTAAACCAAAACACCCTTGTTTATTTAAGCTGTCTATTGTTTCACTGAAATTGTTAAGTTCTACTTCTATCTTGTCATAAGTGTGGTTTTTCATTTGTTCTTTTGTAAACCAATGATTATGAATAGTAGGTGATAGACTGTGTTCTATTGGGGAGCCGATTACGGCGGTTCTGGTTATTTCACTCATTTAAAATAATATTTTGTTATTCCAGAGAAAATTCAAGAGTGGTGTTATGGAAATGCCTTGAATAGAAAATATGTCACCCTTGACTGAGTTAAAAAGTTTTATGCCTTCCTCTTCTATAGCATAACAACCAACAACATTAAGCATTTCTGGACTCAATTGTTCCACATAATTCTCTATCATCTCGTCGCTTAGGTTCCTCATTGTAAGTTGTGCTATGTCGTAGTGCCTCCAAACAACATTATTATTGTGCGCAACTACAGTGAATGTAATTAACTCATGTGTTTTTCCATTCATTAATTTAAGTTGTTCTTTCGCTTCTGTTTTATCCGACGCTTTGTTAATAAGTTTGCCATCTAAGTCTAAACCTTGATCAGATCCGATAACATACGAGTCTGGGTGGCCAAGAGAAGTTTTTGTGGCTTTAAGTTCTGCTAGTTTTTCAACGATGTCGACTGGGTTTTGGTCTGCCATTGATAACTTGAGCTCTTCTTCATCAACTCCATGATTTGCGGTTTCGAATTGTATTTTTGCGGCCTCAAGTAGGCGGATTCTGGCCTTGCTTTTTGATGCTAGTATTAATTTCATGTGTATAACATTCTAATAAAAAGTCTTTGTTTTAGGAACAGTTCCTTTGTGGGCCTTTCTCAACATAATTAAGCTAACTTATTATAACATCTTAGCCTTTTGTCCACCTGTGAGTAAAGCCGCAACACTTATTAAGTGTTTTGGTATAACGGCTGTTTTGTTATTAAAAACAAGCTCAAAATAAATATTTCGTTGTGGGTATTTATTGGGTTTCTGATATATACACATGACCACAGGAACATAAACAACAACAATATATATATTTATATTAATGAAGTTATTAGAAGCACTTAATGGTAATAAAAACGTTAAGCCTGTATGGCTTATGAGACAGGCAGGTAGACACCTGCCTGAATATAGAAAACTTAGAGAGAAGTCCAGAAGCCTTATGGATATGTTTCTTGATGACGAAGTGATCAGTCGGGTAACTCTTCATCCAGTAGATCGATACGGAGTTGATGCTGCAATCCTTTTTTCAGATATATTGATGATACCATATTCACTAGGATCTGATCTTAGTTTCCAAGAAGGAGGAATAGGTCCTGTCGTGAAATTTGTAAAGTTAGATAGAAACTTAAAACAAGACCTTAATTTATTAAAACCAGTGTTTAACGGCATTACTAAAATTAAAAAAGAGACTGAGAATAAAATCCCACTGATTGGTTTTATAGGTGGGGTGTGGACCACAATTTATTTCTCAATATTCAATAAAGACGAAAGGAACAACATAAACCAAGATTTAATTGTTAGTAAAGAACATGAAATACAAAATCTCATTGAGGTTTTTACTGGTGCGTCAATAAATTATGCACTAGAACAAATCAATCTCGGAGTAAATGCTTTTCAAATATTTGAATCAGCAGCAGGCGTTTTAACTGATGAACAGATCGAAACCTGGTGTCTTAAACCGACTCAACAAATATTAAGCGCAATAAACAATAAAGTTCCAGTTATAAGTTTTCCAAGGGGAGCTTCTCTTAATTCATATATAAAATTTTCGAATTTAAAAAAGCTGTCCGCTATATCCCTTGATGAAAAATTTTCACTAGACAACATTGGACGCCTTAATCAAAACATTACTTTCCAAGGAAACCTGGATCCAAAAATTCTTTTAAAAGATAAAGAAACCGCTCTATCAAAAACCGAAGACATTTTACTTGCTTTCAGAGATTATCCTCATATTTTTAATCTTGGCCACGGCGTTTTGCCGACCACGCCCGTCGAGAATGTCGAGGCAATGATAAACAAAATTAGGAACTTTAAATGAAGTTTGTTGGAAGCAAGATTACTGAGAAAGACATTGGAGGTAAAGTTGGTGTATTAGTTTGTAACTTAGGTACGCCAGAAAGCTTTGGATATTGGGATGTTAGAAGGTTCTTAGCTCAGTTTTTGTCTGATGTTAGAGTAATTGAGATACCCAAGGTGATATGGTGGTTTATTCTTCAGATTGCCATTTTAAGCTTACGACCCTTTAAATCAGGGGCGCTCTATAAGTCTGTTTGGACAAAAAAAGGATCTCCATTGATGATTTATTCTAAAAGACTGGTCAACAAGCTAAAGAAACAAAGCAAAGGCAAACAAGAATACGCGCTTGCAATGAGATACGGAAAGCCTGAAGTCGATAAGGCCCTCTTGGAATTAAAAAATAAGGGCTGTGACAAATTAATTATTATTCCAACGTTTCCTCAATATTCGGGCACCACAAGCGCCAGCGTTTTTGATGCGGTGGCCGACACATTAAAAAGGTGGAGATGGGTACCCAGCATAAAATTCGTAAACGGTTATCACAGCAACGAAAAATACATTTCCGCACTTGCAGACTCTTTAAAGCCATCAATTAAAAAACACAAACCACAAAAAATTGTTTTTACTTATCATGGCATACCAAAAAGAAACTTTGATCTCGGTGACCCTTATTATTTCTTTTGTCATGAAACCACCAAGTTTGTTGCAAAAAAACTCAAATTAAAAAAGAGCCAATATCTGACAACATTTCAATCCAGATTCGGACCCGCCGAATGGTTGAAGCCGTATACTAGTGATAAAATGGAAGAGCTTCCTACGAAAGGTATAAAAAACATTGTTGTTATAGCCCCTGGATTTAGTGCCGACTGCTTGGAGACCATTGAAGAAATTGATGAAGAGAACAAGGAAATATTTATAGAAGCTGGTGGACAAAAATATAACTACGTTGAATGCCTGAATGACTCGAACAGTCATGTAAAAATTTTTCAGGACATCGTGAAGAAACAATCAACCAGTTGGTAAAAAATGAAAAGTTTTTTATTGATATATTCTACCGTTGATGGTCACACTAAAAATATTTCCAAGGAAATCGGATCACACATTAAAGAAAACTTTGATGTAACCATAATGAGTATTGATGAGGTTACTCAAAAAACACTTATCGACCACGATAGAGTCTTAATAGGGGCAAGCATAAGATATGGAAAATATCGAGCCAATGTTTTTAAGTTCATAAAAGAAAACATTAATATTCTCAGAGATAAGTCAGCAGCCTTTTTTTCGGTTAACGTCGTTGCAAGAAAAAAAGAAAAAAATCTACCCGAAACCAATCCATACATTATAAAGTTTCTGAAAAAAACCCAGTGGGTGCCAAGCTACATTGGTGTCTTTGCGGGAAAAGTTGAGTACCCTAAATACGGCTTTTTTGATAAACACACTATTAGATTTATAATGTGGCTTACAAAGGGTCCAACAGATATAACGCAAAGTTACGAATTTACCGATTGGAAGGCAGTTGAGAGCTTTTCATCACTAATATCAAGTTAAATCAATTACTTATACGAATAACACCTGTATTTCTTTATTCAATTATTTAATGGTTGATAATTAATAAGATACAAGATAAATAATAGCCTCTACTGAAAATCTCCCTTACGTATTTCTCCAACAACACATCAACAAAACATAATTATGAAGAATCTAAAACTTAAAGAACTTAAAATCAAAACACCTCAAGAGCTATTGAAGTATGCAGAGGATCTTGGCGTTGAAAACGCTAGTTCTATGCGTACGCAAGACATGCTTTTCTCAATCTTAAAAACTCTTGCTGAAGACAATAAAGACATCGAAGGTGAGGGTGTTCTAGAGGTTTTACAAGATGGGTTTGGTTTTTTAAGATCAATGGAAGCTAATTACTTACCAGGACCTGATGATATTTATGTAAGTCCAAGTCAGATTAAAAGATTTGGATTGAGATCAGGAGATACCGTAGAAGGACCTATTAGAGCACCCAAAGAAGGTGAGCGCTATTTTGCTTTATTGAAAATTGAATCGATCAATTATGAACCAACGGACAAAAGCCGTAACAAAATAAATTTTGATAACTTGACACCATTATATCCTGATGAACAAATCAGACTTGAAACGGAAAAACCATCAAAAGATCAAAGTTCAAGAGTTATTGACCTTGTTGCTCCAATTGGAAAAGGACAAAGAGCTTTAATCGTATCACCTCCAAGAACAGGCAAAACAGTTTTACTGCAAAATATTGCACACTCAATTACTGATAATCATCCTGAGTGTTATTTAATGGTTCTCTTAATTGATGAGAGACCAGAGGAAGTGACTGACATGCAAAGGTCCGTAAAAGGTGAAGTAGTGAGTTCAACGTTTGATGAGCCAGCTTCACGTCACGTACAGGTTGCAGAAATGGTTATAGAAAAAGCAAAAAGATTAGTCGAACACAAAAAGGACGTTGTCATATTATTGGACTCCATCACTCGACTAGGGCGAGCTTACAATACAGTTGTTCCAAGTTCTGGAAAGGTTTTAACCGGCGGTGTTGATGCAAATGCTTTACAAAGACCTAAAAGATTTTTTGGAGCAGCAAGAAATATCGAAGATGGCGGATCACTCACTATTATTTCGACTGCATTAATTGATACTGGAAGTCGAATGGATGAAGTTATTTTTGAGGAATTCAAAGGAACTGGTAACTCTGAAATCATACTGGATAGAAAAGTTGCAGATAAAAGAATTTACCCTGCAATCGATATAACCAAGTCTGGTACTCGAAAAGAAGAAATCTTGCTTGCTAATGATGAGCTTCAAAAAATGTATGTTTTGAGGCGTATTCTTAACCCAATGGGTACAATGGACTCTATAGAATTCTTATTAGGTAAACTGAAAGAAACAAAAGATAACGCAGATTTCTTCCAATCAATGAATAAGTAGCCTTTCTACTAATTATCCCTCAGCCTCTAGAATTGAAGAAAGCTTATATTTTTCCCCTAATTTTTGAGACCCTCCAATATTTTTAAGATCAATTATAAAAAAAAACTCAATAGACCTAACTTTACATTTGTTTATTAAATTTGCAGATGCAAATGCAGTGCCTCCAGTTGCGATTAAGTCATCAATAACCAGAACCTTATCTTTTTCATTTATGGAGTTTCTGTGAATTTGTATTTCATCCGTTCCATACTCCAGTTTATATTTTTGCTTAAGTACTTTTCCAGGAAGTTTTCCTTTTTTTCTAATAGGAACAAAAGGGATTTCAGTCTTATATGAAACTGCTGAGCCAAAAATAAACCCACGGGCTTCTACTGCTGCAATTTTTGTAAATTTATTCTTTTTTACATATTTTGAAATTTCATCGACGACTTCTTTAAAAAGTAATTTATTGTCTGTAATTGATGTTATGTCCTGAAACAGAATTCCCTTTTTAGGAAAATCAGGGATCACTCTGATATTTCTTTTTAATTTATTTTTTAATTTTTTGTTCAACGTTCAGTAATCTTTTCTTTGTTTTTATTCCACCAACAGATGTGAATCCTGTCAACTTACCATCTTTTGAAACCACTCTATGGCATGGAACGGACATCATGAGATTATTTCGACCCAAAGCACCACCAACTGCTCGAGGTGATGTCTTGAGATTTTTTGCAATTTGGCCATAGCTAGTAGTTCGACCATATGGAACTCTTCTTAAATAATTCCAAACTCTGTTTTGAAATTTGGTTCCTATTTGTTTTGTAGGGAAAGATAGAGATCGTCTTCGACGCGCTAAATATTGATTTATTTGAAGAGCAGCACGTAACAAGAGCTTATCTTTTGTTTTGGTTGGTTTTTTTCTTGAGCGGTGAATACTGATTATTCTCTCTTTGCTTGAAACAACTTCAATATTTCCAATCATTGATTTGAAAATGTAGCTACTCATGTATACATTAGGTTAGTATATATGGACGCACTAGAAAATATTATTTTAAGAAATTCTCCAAGAAAATTGACATTACCAATGCCATCTGAGGATCAAATGAAGTTAGTTTATAAAGCGGCCTTAAGGGCTCCAGACCATGCGTGGTTAAGGCCTTCAAGATTTATTCAAGTTACAGGAGATGGAATTACAAAATTATCTGATATTTTTGTCAATTTTGCCAAAGAGAAACTTAAAGAGGAAGATGAGCAGAAGTTAGAAAAATATAAAAATGCTCCCTTCAGAGCACCAATGATCATTATTTTGGTTTCTCATATTCAAGATCATCCTAAAGTCCCTGAAATAGAACAGGTCATGTCTACGGCAGCAGCGGCACAAAATATCTTATTAGCTTTAAAAGCAATTAACTTTGCGGGCATGTGGCGTACTGGAGCTTTTTCACTAAACAATGATATTACAAAATACCTCGGTTTAGACGAGGATCATAGAGTTTTGGGCTATCTTTATGTAGGTACTCCTGATGGACCAGATAAAAAAATTCCTGAATTAGATTTAGATGACTTTATAACTAAATGGGAATAATCATTTAATCTGAATTTTAGATAAATTATGACGATATATGCACTATCAACTGCTCATGGTGTTTCAGGACTTGCTGTCATTAGGGTCTCTGGTCATTTAGCTTTAACAGCTTTGAAAACTTTAACTAGAAAAAGTCATTTCGAAGCAAGCGTTATGACGCGAGCAGATTTTCACGAACCAGAAAGTGGGAGACTTATCGATAAAGGACTTTGTGTTTATTTTGCGAAACCAAAAAGTTTTACTGGAGAAGATGTTGTAGAAATCCATGTGCATGGCAGTCAAATAGTCATTGACAAGATTTTACATTCCCTTGGAACAATACAAAATGTTCGTATGGCGGAACCAGGTGAGTTTTCGAAACAGGCTTTTTTAAATAACAAAATGGATCTTACTGCTATTGAAGCAATGGGTGATCTTATAAATGCACAGACAGAAGCTCAATTAGAAAATGCACTCAGTCAAATGGGTGGCAACTTAAGTAAGTTGTATTTGTCATGGAGAAAAACTCTTATAGAGCTTGTTGCATATCTTGAGGCCAATATTGATTTTGCTGAAGAGGATATTCCTGATGACATTTTAAATAATATCCATTCTAAAATTGATAAATTAATAACCGAAATGAATGAGCACCTTAGTCAAAAAAATCAAGGTGAGATTCTGAGAGATGGTTATAAAGTTGTAATAGTAGGAGAACCCAATGTTGGCAAATCAAGCTTATTGAATTTATTAGCTGATAGAGATATCGCCATTGTATCAGATCAAGCTGGAACAACTCGAGATGCACTCGAATGCCGTCTGAATATTGCTGGTTTTCCAGTGTTAATTACCGATACGGCTGGACTACGAGAGTCAGATAACGAAATTGAAATGAAAGGAATAGAGATTACTAAAAAGAAAATTCAGGAAAGTCAACTTGTCATTGAAATGTTTGACGATCCTAAAAAAATACATTCAAACAATACAAGTCTAAAAGTCTTAAATAAATCCGACTTACATAATGGACTAAATGAAGATAATGAAATTATAAACATTTCAGTTATTAGAAACGAAGGAATAGATAAAATTATCAATTCAATCTCTGAAAACATTCAAAAAAATTATGACCGTAACCAAAATACTATTCCTACTAAAACAAGATATATTTTAGGAATTCAAAACTCTATAAACAGTCTAGAAAAATCTAAAAACATAAATCCTATAACTCATTCAGAGCTTATGGTCGAGGAATTGAGATATGCAATTAACGAAGTAGGAAGAATTACAGGTCACGTTGATGTCGAAGATTTTTTAGATGTTATTTTCAAAGATTTTTGCATCGGTAAATAAATAATTTATCGATTGCTTTTCCCCTAAGTTAATTTAATTAACATTATCATGTCTGATAATGATTATGATGTTGTAGTTGTAGGCGGTGGTCATGCGGGATGTGAAGCTGCCACAACATCTGCACGAATGGGCGCAAAAACCCTACTTATAAGCCATAAATTTGAGACAATCGGTGAAATGTCATGTAATCCAGCAATTGGAGGGTTGGGTAAAGGTCATCTTGTTAGAGAAATAGATGCTCTTGATGGAATCATGGGAAGAATTTCCGATCTCTCTGCAATTCAATATAGATTACTTAACAGAACTAAAGGACCAGCAGTACGTGGTCCGAGAACTCAATCTGATAGAAAACTATATAAAAAACACATGCAGGACGAAATACTCAACACAAAAAATTTAGAGTGTTTGTTTGATCCAGTTGAGGATCTTATATTTGGCTCAAACAATGATATATCGGGTGTTGTTTGCCAAAGTGGTAAAACGATTAAAACTTCTAAAGTTATTATTACAACTGGAACTTTTTTAAATGGTTTGATTCACGTTGGAGATAAAACTATTCCTGCTGGAAGACATGGTGACAAACCAGCCATAGGACTTGCTAATTCACTTTACAAAGCAAATTTTAAAATAGGACGTTTAAAAACCGGCACTCCTGCGCGATTAGATAAAAATACAATCGATTTTGAAAAATTAGAAAAGCAGGATGCCGATACTTCTCACTCATATTTTTCTTTTTTAACGAAAAAAACACATAATGAGCAAATACCATGTCACATTACATTTACCAATCAGGATGTTCATGACATTATTCAAAAAAACATAAATAAATCAGCTATTTACTCGGGTCAAATCGGCGGAACCGGACCTAGATACTGTCCTTCAGTTGAGGATAAAGTAGTTAGATTTGAGGACAAAACTAGACACCAAATCTTTTTAGAGCCGGAGGGACTAGACAGCAATTTGATTTATCCAAATGGTATTTCAACATCATTGCCTGCTGATATACAAGATAAATTTATAAGTAAAATCAATGGTTTAGAGAATGTTAAGATCATTAGACACGGGTATGCTATAGAGTACGATTTCATTGATCCACAGGAGCTTTATCAAACTTTAGAAACAAAGAGAATTAAAGGACTTTATTTAGCTGGGCAAATAAACGGAACTACAGGATATGAAGAAGCTGCGGCTCAAGGTCTGGTAGCTGGTATGAATGCAGCATTATCTTTTTCCGGTAAAGAGCAGGTTTTCAAACGAAATGAATCTTATATTGGTGTAATGATTGACGATTTAACGCTCAAAGGAGTTACCGAGCCTTATAGAATGTTTACATCAAGAGCAGAATACAGGCTTACATTAAGATCAGATAATGCTGATCTAAGGTTAACACCTTTAGCAATCGAATTTGACATGACATCAAATGAGAGAAAAGTTGCTTTTGAAAGAAAGAAATTGAAATTAGATGAATTAAATAAAATTATTAAAAATCAATATGTTACACCAAGTGAAGCAAATAAATTAGGCTTAAAAATTAATCAAGATGGTAAAAAAAGATCTGCATTTGAACTATTATCTTATCCAAATATTGATTTGAAAAAAATATATGAGGTATTTTCTATTGATGGTCTTGAGCAAATTGAGGATGATATTATAGAACAAGTGTCGATTGAGGCACATTACAAAGGATATTTGAAGAAACAAGAGAGTGAGATTTTATCTCTAAATAAAGACGAAAAAGTTAATATACCAAGAGATATTGACTATAGTGAATTTCCTAGTCTTTCCAACGAAATTAAAGAAAAACTATCTAAAATCAGGCCCGAAACCCTGGGCCAAGCTTCAAGAATTGATGGTGTAACTCCAGCAGCGTTAAGTTTCATTCTAGCCTATATAAAAACAAGAGCAAAAAGTCAAAAATTAGCTTAAAGTCCATCTTGTATGGAGGACTCTAGTGATTCTTTTTCTAAATTAAATACTAATGTTTCACGTGAAACATTGCTTCTATTTCATAAATACCGTGATCTCATTATCAATGAAAAACAAAGCCTCATATCAAAAAATGACCAAAAACATATATGGATTAGGCATTTTCACGATTCTTTAAGACTCTTAAATTTCATTGAGTTGAGTGATTTAAATATTATTGATATCGGAAGTGGGGCTGGGCTTCCTGGTATACCTTTAGCTCTCGTATCAAATCAAAAAAATTATTATTATTTATGTGAAAATCGAAGAAAAAGAGCCAATTTTTTAAATGAAGTCATAAGTCAACTCTCTATTAAAAATGCAGAGGTGATTCACTCTAAAGTGGAGCAAATAAATTATCCACAGTTTGATGTAGTTTTAGCAAGAGCAGTTGCAGAATTAAATGATTTATTTTCAATGAGTTACAATATTATAAAAAAAAGTAGTACCTTACTTTTCCACAAAGGTGTACATATAGATACTGAATTAAAGAAGGCTACTAAATATTGGACATTCGATTATTCATTGCATGAAAGTACAATAGAAAAGGGATCATATATAATAGAGGTAAAAAATCTAATAAAATCAATATCTTAATGAAAAAAATAATTGCAGTTTCAAATCAAAAGGGCGGAGTTGGTAAGACCACAACAGCAATAAACTTATCCACAGCTATAGCTGCTATGGGACGAAAGGTGTTAGTAATCGATCTTGATCCCCAAGGCAATGCTACAACTGGTTTAGGCGTAGAGTATGATGCGAGAGAAAAATCAATCTATGAAGTTCTTTCTCAGCAAGTTGATATTAAAGAATCATTTCAACAAACGAAAATTGAAAACCTGTTTCTGATTCCATCTAAAGTAGATTTGTCTGGTATTGAACCTGAACTTTCAAATGTTCATGATAGAGCTTTTGTGATGAAGAAAATTTTTGATGACTCTAATTCTTTAGATCAATTTGATTTTATTTTTATCGATTGTCCACCCGCATTAAGTCTGCTTACTGTTATGGCAATGACTGCAGCAACATCAGTAATCGTTCCACTGCAATGCGAATTTTTTGCACTAGAAGGATTAAGTCAATTAATAAAAACAATTGATCGTGTCCGACAAAATCTAAATCCAGTTTTAAATATCGATGGAATAGTTCTAACCATGTTTGATAAAAGAAATAAATTATCATCTCAAGTTGCACATGATGTAAGGACTCACTTAAAAGAACAAGTTTACGAAACAATCATTCCAAGAAATGTTCGCATGTCAGAAGCGCCATCATTTGGATTACCAGCACTTATGTACGATCAAAATGCTTCAGGTAGCCAGGCCTACATTGCACTTGCAAATGAAATTATGAAGCAAAATAAAACTCAAGAGGCTGCATGACTGACACTAATATTCAAAAAAAAGGTTTGGGAAGAGGTCTTTCATCCTTAATGGGTGATGTTGAAATTCCTATTAAGGAAAATAATAATAAGTTATCTGATACTAGAATTCCAATTTCCAAACTAAGAGCAAATCCATTACAGCCTAGGCGATTATTTAATAAGGAAAGTATTAATGAATTGGCTGCTTCAATAAAATCAAAAGGATTGATCCAGCCCATTCTGGTAAGACCTTCAGAAAAAAATCCTGGAGATTATGAAATTATTGCGGGCGAGAGAAGATGGAGAGCAGCTCAGATTGCCCAGTTACATGAAATGCCTGCAGTCATAAAAAATTTAAATGATGTCGAGTCCCTTGAGATTGCAATAATAGAGAATGTTCAACGATCAGATCTTACTGTTATTGAAGAAGCAGCTGGTTATAAAAAATTAATTGAGTCTTACGGTCATACTCAAGAACAACTCTCTGAGATAGTTGGTAAGAGTAGAAGTCATGTAGCGAACATTATGAGACTACTAACATTACCACAATCTATCCAAGATATGATAACAGAAGGTAAAATATCCGCGGGTCATGCTAGGGCTATAATGAACAGCGCATTTCCTGAAAAGCTTGCTGAAAAAATTGTTAGTGAAAATTTATCTGTGAGAGAAGCTGAAAGTATAGCAAAACAGGGAAAAAATCAGATTAAAAAAGTTAGATTAAAAGATCCCGATACGGTGGATTTAGAAAACTCTCTTAGCCAAAAACTTGGTCTTAATGTTGAGATCAACCATAAGGGAAACAAAGGTGGTCACATAAAAATAGATTATAAAAATCTAGACCAGTTAGAGCTTATTACAAGAAAACTTAAAAGTTAATTTCTAGAAAAACGTTTAGCAGTACTCGATATTCCAAATAATGTTTTCTCACATTGTTCTTTTGCAATAATATTATTTGTCATGCATTTAATTTCAGAACTTAGTACTTCGTTAATTATTTTGTCTATTACATTTGCAGGCCACATTAAACAATGTCGTTTGAAATCAGATTTTTCTTTCCAAAAAACAGGTGGTTTTAAAATTTTTATTGCTTCATCAAATTGTTTTCCTTTGCTTAATTCAACTTGGGTCAGCCTTATACGCATAATGTAGTTATTAAAAGACTTGAGTATTGCTACGGGATTAGTTCCTAGATTAAAAAGTTTTTCTAAAGATTTTGATCCTTTTTCAATGTTACCAAAGAGTATCGAATTGTTAATTTGTTGAAAGTCAGCATGTGCACTGTCGTGTAAAATGTATCTTAGTTTTTCAATATCTACTTTTCGATCATCCTCACTCAATGAAAGAAGCATTTTTTCTAATTCATTTTTAATTATCATCCGGTCATTACTAAGATTATTGAGTAAAAAACTTTTAACATCACTATCAAAAATAATATTGTGCTCTTTTTGAAATTTTTCTAATAATGATGAAAGTACTTTAATATCATCATCATAGCACGCTAGACTGAAATGATTTTTTGAAGTTTCGTATAATTTTCTAATTTTCGATGATTTTGTTAAATTATCTGCCTTAACAACCATGCATACATTTTCACAATCAAGAATCAAAATACCTTCAATTATTGATGCATGCTTTTCTTTTACTAAATCTAAAATGATAAATTTTTTTTCACTAAAAAGTGAGAAAGTAGTGATTTCATCATTTAATGTTGAAATGCTTTCGTCTAGTTGTTTTCCATTAATATTTACTTTTTCACATTCGGATCCTTTTGAAAAACTCTTATAAATGGTATCGATACTTTCTCTTATAAGGCCCTCGTTTGGACCGTATATTAGAAAAGATTGGAATAAGTCACTATTTATGGAATTAACTAACTGGTAATCCTTAATTATCATTTTGTAATGATAACTTGCTTTGTATTTTTGTAATCATTAAACTCGCAGCATCATTTGTTGCGGACCTTAGCATTTGTCTCCTTAAATCTTTATTTTCTATTTCTGAAACGAGTACATCATACTGGGAAAAACCAACAGCTACATCATCTATCAAGACTTCTCCTAATTTGTCAGAAACCTCAAAAAAGATAGCAATATCAATTTGATACTTCGAGACTGTACCATTTTCATTAATTATAACAGGTACCATTTCTTCTTTTACTTCAACTACGACAGCGAAGTCTTTGTTTTGCTGATCAGTACTTAGTAAGCTCTTTAATTCTTCTTTAATCTCATAGGATACATCACCTTTAAAGTTTATGTATAATCTATCTAATTCTATTCCTTTGCCGTCTGACTTATACAAAGGCTTGAAGCCACAACCTGTCGTAAGAAGAACAATTAAAATAACTACTAAACTTCTCATTTATTTTTTTTCAAGACAAATGATCAAATCGTCTAAATATTTTTTATAATTTTTCCAAGCACCAATTGATTTTTTATTTATTGGTTGCCTTACTTGTTCAATACTTGCTGTTCTTACTTGCCTTTTAGTCTTGTAAAAATGTAGGCATTCTTCTTCCCAATCAAGATTACAGTATTTGATTATTTTCCTCGACACTCCCTCCTGATCATCAACAAGTTCTTCATTATCAAGAACAAAAATATCTTTGTATTTACTTAACAAAGAACTCATTAAATCTTCATGCATTAAATAGTATTTACCAAGCATTTTTTGATTGTATGAATATTGGTGTGCCATATCAACAAATTTATGAGTATAAAGAGAGAAACAGTTGTCCATTGGTGACCTTTTACAATAAATAATTTTAGCTTCTGGCATAATCAGTTTTATTAAGCCAATAAGAACAAAGTTGTGTGGTAGTTTGTCAGTTACATGAGATTCTTGATTTTTTACGAACCTCTCAAGATACTCTAAATACTTTTCACGAACTGATTGAAGATATTGTTCATTTTTGACATTTGTTTCAAATTTTTTTAATAAACTCTCATCGGTTTGTATGATATTTTCTAAACCGGATATTTTTATTAACTCAGACAATTCTCCAGCACCGCTGACTTTAGAGTGTGTTGATAGGATCTGTTCACATAATGTTGTTCCGGATCTTGGCATCCCACATATAAAAATAGGTATAACATCATTTTTGTTTACTCTTGGTTTAAATGAAATTTCTGTAAAAATCTCATTCATTTTTTTAAATAGATTTTTTTCTAATTTTGTATCGAAATCTTTTAAGCTGTATTGAAGTTCATTACTCATTTTCAAAAACTTACCAGACTCATCAAAATCTTTTTTATTTCGATAATATTCAAAAAATGTGTGAGATATGAGAATTTTATCTTCTTTATTTAATTCGTTGCTCTTTAATTGATCTTTATAAAATCGAATATGTTCATCTAAGAGAGAATTTGTTTTATCAGACGCAAATGGAGCAAAAAAATCTAATCTCTTAAAATTTTGTTTAAAACCAAGGTCTATAATTTTTTTTGACTCTTCAAAGTCACCTATTTCTTTTAAAGCAGTTGCTAAATTTGCTCTAAAATCTGATCTGTCAGGATTTTCATTACAAATTTGTTGAAATATTTTTATTCCTTCATCAATTTTATTGTTCAAAACAAGTGCTTTGGCATGCTGATTGAGAGCGAGAGGATTGCTTGGTTGAAGTGAAAGTGCTTTTTTAGAATATTTTAATGATTCTGAACTGTTATGAAGTCTGTGATAAAGACCCGCTAAATTATTAATTGTTGGTACGTAATTTGGATTAATATTGTTGGATTTTTCGAAACACTTTAAAGCTAAGTTTTGATTTTTATTTAATACGTGTATTGTTCCTAAATTATTTAATGCTTCAAATCCATCAGGTTTAACTTTAATAGCCTCTTGAAAAAAATTGTATGCTTCTTCTAGTCTACCCAAATCTTGATTTAAAATTCCTAAATGTCTCAAAACATCATAATTCTTTGGACTTAATTCATTGAGCTGTTTATAGATCCTCTCAGCTTTTTCAAAATGTTTGTTAGAATGAAAATTGATTGCTTCGATTAATTTACTTTGAATATTATTTTTTTTACTTCCTTCTTTTTTTTGCTTTCTTCGCAAGTGCCGATTCATAACTAAATAACCAAGTTAATTATTTTATTGGGTACATAAATTGATTTTTTAATGTTTTTATTTTTTAATGCTTCTGAGACATTTTTTAATTCCATTATTTCTTGCATAACTTCTTCTTCTTTAGCCCCTTCTTGGACACTAATTTCTCCTCTGCGTTTACCGTTAATTTGTATAACTACAGTGTAAAATTCTTCAACTAAATAAATAGGATTTACCTTTGGCCAAGGAACTTCTGCTAATGCTGTTTTGTTCCCAATCAAATTCCAGCACTCCTCTGCTAAATGTGGAATCATAGGCTCAATTACTCTGATTAAAACTTCAATAGCTTCCTTGAAAGCAATATGATTTGTTTCTTTAATTTTAGATAAATGATTGACGATTTCATAAACTTTTGCCACTGCAACGTTCATTTGAAATTTTTCAATGCTTTTTGTTATCTCTTCTAAATTTTGATGAAGAACTTTTAAAAGAGCTTGCGACTCGTTATTCTCATTTTTTTTAAATTGCATTTCTCTAAATAAATGAGAATTTTGTTCAACTAATGAAAAAACTTTTTGACAAAATCGCCAAGAGCCTTGAATGCCTGAGAGAGACCAATTTATATCCCTTTCTGGAGGACTGTCTGATAACATAAACCATCTTGCTGAGTCAGCACCATAACTCTCAATAATTGACTCTGGATCAACGACGTTTTTTTTGGATTTCGACATTGCCTCATTTGGACCTTCAGTAACATTTGCCCCAGTACTTATTTGAACCAAACCATTACTATTTTCCTTTACATCATCCGGAAATACCCATGCGCCTTGGTCATTTTTGTATGTATTATGACAAACCATGCCCTGCGTAAAAAGACTTTCAAAAGGTTCATCAAGATTTTTAATTTTTAACGCTTTCGTGAAAAACCTTGCATACAGTAGATGCAGTATTGCATGTTCAATACCTCCGACATACTGATCTACTGGCATCCAATAATCAATGTCCTCTTTATCATAAGGGCCATCAAAAAATTGTGGCGAACAAAATCTGATAAAGTACCAAGCTGAGTCAACAAAAGTGTCAAGCGTATCAGTTTCTCTGATTGCCTTCATGCCAGTTTCTGGACATTTTGTGTATTTCCAATCGGGGTGATTTTCTAGCGGATTACCTGGAGAATTAAGATCTATGTCTTCAGGGAGTTCAACGGGCAATTGATCTTCAGGCACTGTAATTATTTTACCATCTTCTCGGTACATTATTGGAATTGGGCAACCCCAATATCTTTGTCTTGAAATTCCCCAGTCCCTTAATCTATAATTTGTTGTACCTTTACCAATTTTTAACCCCTCAAGTTTTTTTATGATTTTCTCTTTCGCCTCCTCAATTGACAAATCGTTAAGGAAATCAGAGTTTATAAGATGACCATTTCCAGTGAAAGCATTCAAGCCGTCGAATTTCTCTCCAGAGCTTGGATTAATTACAGGTATCACTTCTAATTTATATTTATTGGCAAAATCTAAATCTCTTTGATCGTGCGCAGGACAACCATAAATAGCTCCTGATCCATAATCCATCAGAATAAAGTTAGCTATGTAAACAGGTAATTTTTTTCCTTTAATAAACGGGTGTTCAATAAACAAATCAGTTTCAATTCCTTCCTTTTCATTCTTGGATACAGTTTCTTCGTTTATTTTTTGAAGCCTCATTTTTTTTATTGAGGTACTTTTATTGTTATTATGATTTATGATTTCGTCTGCCAATGGATGAAAAGGTGATAATGCACAAAATGTTGCACCAAATATTGTATCAGGCCGTGTTGTAAATATATTTAATTTTGTTTGGGATATTTCTTTTCCTTCATTGATGATATTGAATTCAATTTCACAACCTTTTGATTTTCCAATCCAGTTATTTTGCATTGTTTTAACTTTTTCGGGCCATCCGTTCATATTTGGAAGACTATTCATTAAGTCCTCAGCAAAATCAGTAATTTTAAAAAACCATTGGGAAAGTTTTTTTTGCACTACTTCAGCACCTGATCTCCAACCTTTTCCATCTATGACTTGTTCGTTAGCAAGAACCGTATTTTCAATTGGATCCCAATTCACTAAAGATTCTTTTTTATAAATAAGATTGTCATTGTAAAATTTAATAAAAAGTTTTTGCTGTTGATGGTAGTAATCTTTATCGCATGTTGCTAACTCTCTGCTCCAATCAATCGAAAGACCCATTTTTTGAAGCTGATGTTTCATTGTATCTATATTTTTATAAGTCCAATCCTTAGGAGAAATTTTATTTTCAATTGCTGCATTCTCTGCAGGTAAGCCAAATGCATCCCATCCCATTGGGTGCATTACGTTAAAACCTTTTGCTCTTTTAAAACGGGCAAGTACATCTCCAAGAGTATAATTTCGCACATGCCCCATATGAATTTTTCCAGACGGATATGGGAACATTTCTAAGATGTAATATTTTTCTTTATTTTTATTTACAGCACTTTTGTAAGTTTGGTGCTTGCTCCAAAAAGCTTGCCATCTTTTTTCTATAATCTTTGGGTTATATTTTTCTGACATAATAGATTTTGTTCAGAAACTTTATTATGATAAATCAATTGTAGCCTGCAAGACTCTAGCTTCGTCTAATATTGCTTTTTTTATTTTTGATGCTTGCATTTCATCGTTACCCTGATCATTCCATTTTGCTCCGTCAAAGTTTTGTTTGAACATTTGAACATTAACTGATCCATCCGCCATTTCTTGGTCATAAATTCTAATATTAATTTTTATTCTCAAATCATCTCCATCAAGATTATACCAGTCAGTAATTATTACACCTGATGCCGCGTCAACAGAGGCAAGTGGCATAAAACTTACTTTGTCCAACGCGGTTTGAAATGTAATGGAGCCTCCGTATTCTAAAGACTCGGACCTGTCTCCAAGAATTAATTCAGTTAGAGATTTTTTATCTTCACCAAGATTTATGATTGGCTTATCATTTGCAATCCTGTCCTCCATTATTGGGTCAGTTTTATTTTGAACAATATCAAGTTGGTTACATGCAACAAAAAAATACAAAATTGCGATAAGTAAAAATGAGTTTAGAAATTTGTACATTCAAGTAATTAATGATTTACGTCTATTAGGCGGACTATACATCAAATAACAAAAAAGTGAGTGAAAATTGTTAAAAAAAGGCTATAATTAGCGAAAAAAGTGATTGTGACATAAATATCACATATATCAAAAAATATGTTGTATTAATGACATTTTTTTTGATTTTTGGCAATTTTTGAACATAATCGCGTTTAGTTAAATTTAACTATGATCAACTATCATAAGAAAGGAAATTTTATGAACAGATCAAAAATCATAACTGCTACTGCTTTGGCAACAGTGATGACAGCGGGTGCTGCTCAAGCTGAAATGTCAATCGGTGGTTTGTACGCTGGTACCATTTATGACAGTCCTGGTGCAGCTACATCACATGCTGAGTCAACAAACTCAATCTATGTGTCATACAGTGACTCAATGGATAATGGTATGGGTGTTTCTGTTGCTATGTCTATGTCAGCAGGTGGTGCTAACAAAACTGATGTAAACATCGATACAGGTTTCGGTACAATCGGACTTGGTGATGGACAAGACTCTGCTGTAGACTCAATGGATGGTTCTCCAGCTGTTTTCTCTATCAATCCTTATGGACCAAGATTAGGTTCTTCTGGATTCCTAGACGGTGATGCATCATCAGGTAACTCAGTAGCTTATACGTCTCCATCAATTAATGGATTCAACATTAAAGCAACACAAGGTTTTGATAACGGTACTAACGACAAAACTAACTCTGTTGCTGTAAAAGGATCTGTAATGGGTGTTGGCTTAGCAGCTGGTGTATCTTCAATTGATTACAAAGCTTCAGGTACTGCAGACGTTGATCCTAATTTCTTCACAGCATCTTACTCTATTGCTGGTTTGAACCTAGGTTATGCAATGTATGACAGTGACGATGGATCAACAAACGGTGAAGAGACTCAAATGGGTGTTGGAACTAGTTTGATGGGCATGGGCGTTGGTGTAACTTTTGCTGAAGTTGATACTTCTACAGTAGACACTGACTTGATGCTAGTATCTGTATCAAAAGGTATGGGTGCTATGTCTTTCGGTATTGATTACTTAGAGACTGATGCATCAAATGCTGCTGCAACTGATACATTTGCATTTACATACGTAGTAGGATTTTAATTAATCTTATAATCGTTTGATTAAGCACCCCACATTTTCATGTGGGGTGTTTTTTATTTTATGAAAGAATATTTAGAATTTTTAAAAATTTTTGAGAACGCAGTTCTCGACGCAAAACGAGACATTGACGAAATAGAATTAATAGCCGTAAGCAAAAAAAAACCATCTGAATTAATTAGAGAAGTCATCAATCATGGTTATCAGTCTTTCGGTGAAAATCAAATTCAAGAAGTAGAAAATAAATGGATTGAACTTAAACAGGAATTCAGCAAAACCAGACTTCATTTTGTTGGAAACATTCAAAGCAAAAAAACAGAAAAAATATTTAAACTATGTGACGTCATTCATTCAATTGACAGGGAGAAAATAGTTCAAAAACTAAAATCTTGTGAAGAAGAATATAAACTGAGTAAAGAGTATTTTATTCAAATAAATACTGGAAACGAACCTCAAAAATCTGGTGTTACTATGGGCGAGTCAGAGAGCTTTATCGATAAATGCATAAATAAATATAATCTGGAAGTTAAAGGTTTGATGTGTATCCCGCCGCAAAATGTTAATCCAGAAGATCACTTTTTAAAACTTAGAGACTTAGGAAAAAATTTCAATTTATCCTCTCTTAGTATGGGTATGTCAGAGGACTTTGAGACAGCTATAAGGTGTGGAGCTACCCATATAAGGGTTGGCACCAGAATTTTTGGCGCAAGGTCCTAATAGTCAATTGTTATTGTTGAGCTCTTATCAAGCTTCATTGCAATTTGGAGAAGTTCATCTTTTTTTACAGCAACGCAACCTTGAGTGGGTGAGTAATCCTCAGTTGCAACATGCAAAAAGATCGCACTCCCTTTACCCTGAATGATAGGATTTAAATTATAATCAATTATGCAAACTACATCGTACAAATCATCGTTTCTATAGAGATGTTCCGCACTTAGCTCAAATGGAAACTCAATTTTTTGATTATATAAATCGCTATTAATATCATCACACCAACCATCTAATTTTTTGATAACTTCAGAGTCTAATAAAAATTCATAATCATTAATCTTATCAGGTCGATAAAGAATCTTAGTTATCTTGAAATGTCCTACAGGCGTACATCCATCCCCTTCATACTTATTATTGCTTAATCCATTATATCCAATTGCACACTTAAATTTTAGATTTTCATTAGTGAGAAAACCATTTTTGACGACAAGTTTCATTTAAAATATTATACTTAATTTAATTATGAATAATATAACAATTGCTATTCTTCTTAGTGATACTATTTTAATTAAAATCTTTGAAGAAATTTCTAAAAATTTTGAGGAACAACTTGAATTTAAAATTATCAGCTACGAAGATAATATTTCCAATTTTAGCGTGATCATTACTGACACAATTAATCTAAGTAAATTAAATAATGACTATGTAAGTGATCATCATAAAATACTGTGCATTGGAGAAAAAAATAATTTTGCAAATGATATAAATATTAAGTCTGAAATATCTTACTTGAAAGTGCCGTTTAAGTTTTCAGAATTAAAAGAGAGAGCTGAAAATCTTTTTTCGTCTATAACATTGGCTAAGAATAAAGTGAAAAAATTTAAATATTTTAATTATGAAAACCAAAATCGACTGATACACCGTGATAATAAAAGTTTAAGATTAACTGAGAAAGAGAATGAAATTTTTAATTTTTTAATATCACAAACTAATGAATATATCTCTCGAGAAAAACTGCTGAGCAAAATATGGAATTACAATAGAGAGATAGATACTCATACACTAGAGACTCATATGTATTCACTTAGAAAAAAAATTGATGATAAGTTAAAATTAAAAAATCTAATTATCTATAAAGAAAAAAAAGGATATTTAATAAACAGTGATTTTATATAATCTACACGTTTAGTAATAAATGTTCTCGTTCCCATGCGCTGATAACATTTTGATATGCGTCGTGTTCAGTTTGTTTAATTTCAGTGTACAAGGTAATAAATTCTTTTCCAAGAATTTCACTTAATTCATTGCTTACTTTAAGTCTTTTTAGAGCATCTGGTAAATATTTTGGAATATTGTGCCTTCTTTCAAATGCGTCACCTGCCACTGGTTTTTCTGGTTCAATTTTTTCCTTCAATCCCAGTAGACCACATGCAAGTGATGAAGCGATTGCTAAGTAAGGGTTGGTATCTGCGCCAGGTATTCTATTTTCAATTCTCCTAGAGTCACCTTTTGACGTAGGAATTCTGAAAGCAACCGTTCTGTTTTCAAAACCCCAATGAGTATTAATCGGAGCAGAAGCATCTATCACAAATCGTCGATAAGAATTTACATATGGTGCAAAAAACAGCATTGCATCAGGTAAGTAAGTTTGTAAGCCACCAATAAAGTGAAAAAATTCTTCTGTATTGTTGCCGTTTTCGTCACTAAATAAATTTTTGTTAGTTTTCTTAGAAATAATGTTTTGGTGTATGTGCATTGAGCTGCCTGGGTGACCCTGATAAGGTTTTGACATGAAAGTAGCATGTATCCCATGTTTTAAAGCAACTTGTCGTACAGCACGTTTAAACATAAAAGCCTGATCAGCAAGTTGCAGAGGATCCCCATGATTTAAATTAATTTCAATCTGTGAGGGACCTGACTCGTGAATTAATGTATCGACTCCAATTTTAAGTATTTCACAATAATCATAGATATCATCTGTAAGATCATCAAATTCATTCACAGCATCGATTCCAAATACTCGACTACCTTTTTCTCTCCTTCCAGACTTTCCAATTGGAGTTTTAAGCGGAAGATCAGGATCTAAATTTTGTTCACACAAATAAAATTCTAATTCAGGAGCAACAACCGCCTTTAATTGTTCCTCTTCTAATAAATTAATAATGTTTTTTAAAACTTGCCTTGGAGCTAGCGCAGAAGGACTACCATCTGAATAGTGAAGGTCACAGATAATTTGAGCTGTAGGTTCTTTGTTCCATGGAATCTTCCTAATGGTTGAAAGGTCAGGTTTCATAATTAAGTCTTCCTCCACGTAATCAATCACTTCACTTTCATAAACCCATTTACCTGAAACAGTTTGACCAAAAACTGAGTCTGCAAGTTTCAGACTTTGATCTTCCATAGATTTTATGAATCTTTGTACTGGTAATATTTTACCCTTAGAAGATCCTGCAATATCGGGAAAGATGCATTCTACTTCTGTTATTTTATTCTCATTAAGCCAATCAATGAGTTTTTTTACTGACTCACTTTGGTGATCTTTAATCTGACTAACCGTCATTCTGAATATATATGCTAATTATTTTTGTATATAACTTTGTAAGTTTCTGGGCTTATAGATATATTTTTTTTTATTTTTGTAAACTCTAAAACGGTTGATTGATCAAATTCATCAATAATTTCCCACTTTTCCAAATCTAAACTATCTTTTTTAAATGAAAATATGGCTACACCTTTTTGATTAAGATCACTTATGTAAATATCATACAGATTATTGTTTTCATTTATTTTGATGTTAGTTTCCATATTTTGAAAATCGATTTTATTTACAAGCAAATTTTTTATGGGAGAGTTTAAAATAGGGTAGCTATCAATTCTAAACCCTTCTTTATCTAAGAGCACAATTAAAGTCTCTGTGGTAATAATTGATTCATTATTATTTTCATAAATAAATTTTGACTTAAACGGTTTACTTAAAAAAAATTTACCATAACTCATTGTTTCATCACTATTGTATTGAATAAAATTTCCTGACATTGTCTTAATTTTATTCCAGCTATCTTCAATTGTATTTAAAAGGAATTTCTCATCAAACGCACTTACAGTAAATGCAGAAAAAAATTTAATAACAATAATCAGTATTAACACTTTGATTGACATTAATTCATTTTATCAAAGTTAATTTCTCTTTTACCAACATGATTAGCTGTACTAATGTAATCATTCTCTTCTAACTGATCCATAATTCGAGCAGCACGGTTGTAACCAATTTGTAATTTTCTTTGCAACAAGCTCGTAGAAGCTTTACCTTCTTTTTTAATAATTTCTATTGATTGTTTAAACAAAGCATCCTTATCATCATCATTTAGTACGCTGTTCTCTAATTCATTTTCTGTCTCATCCTTTGTAATTTCTTCATCAAACTCAGGAAGACCTTGTTTCTGAAGTGATTTAACAATTTTTTCTATTTCACTGTCAGAAATAAATGGTCCATGAATTCTCGTTGTTCTCCCTCCAGCCGTCATCATCAACATGTCACCTTTTCCAAGCAATCTCTCCGCACCTTCATCACCAAGTATAGTTCTGCTGTCAAATTTTGAACTAACTTGAAAACTAATTCTGCTTGGAAAATTAGCTTTTATTGTTCCAGTAATAACATCAACACTTGGCCTTTGAGTTGCCATGATTAAATGTATACCAGCGGCCCTTGCCATCTGAGATAATCTCTGAATGGCATGTTCAATCTCTTTACCTGCAACCATCATCAGGTCAGCCATTTCGTCAACGACCACAACGATAAAAGGCATTTTTTTTGTTTCTATTTCAACTTCTTTTGTTATTGGCTGACCAGTTTCAGGGTCAATACCAGCAGGAATTGATCTTTTGATTGTCTCGGATCTTGAACCAGCTTCAAAAATTCTTGAATTGTAATTTTCTATGTTTCTTACCCCGAGAAGTGACATTTTTTGGTATCTAGACTCCATTTCTCTAACAACCCATTTTAGTGCAGTTATCGCTTTTTTTGGATCAGTGACCACAGGTGTAATTAAATGAGGAACCCCTTCGTATACTGATAACTCAAGCATTTTAGGGTCGATTAAAATAAACTTACAGTCTTCTGGTGAATGCTTAAATAAAATTGATGTAATCATAACATTGATGCCAACAGACTTTCCTGATCCTGTTGTACCCGCGATAAGCAAGTGAGGCATATCTTCTAAATTTGCAAAAATAGCTTTACCGTTAATATCTTTTCCAAGTGCTAATATGAGACTCTTTTCGTTTTGAATAAATTTTTCGTGAAGAAATAGTTCACTTAAATAAACAGGTTGTTTTTTGTCATTAGGTATTTCAATCCCTACAACATTTCTGCCAGGAATAATTGCTACTCTCGCTGACATCGCACTCATATTTCTTGCTATGTCGTCAGACAAAGAAATGATCTTTGAAGCCTTAATTCCAGGCGCAGGCTGAAGCTCATACATTGTTACTATAGGACCAGGGGATATATTTATGATGTCACCTTCTATTTTAAAATCTGCTAGTACTTTTTTTAAAATTTCAGAATTAGCATTGAGTTCCTGTTCACTTATAAGAGGTGCAATATTTCTGTCTGGCTGTGAAAGAAAATCTACCGACGGTGATTTGTACTCATTATCATTATCTAGATCAATCTCTTTTTGTAATGGAGCCGTAATTTCATCGACATTAGTTCGGCCAAAATTACTTACAGGTTCATTCTTAATGTTTTCAAAATCTATCTTAGGTTCTATTAATTCTTGTTTCTGATTAATTGAGTTAGATTTTGAATTAGAAAATTTTTTTAAAACTAAATTAAATAGAGACATGAATAGATAAATTATTTTGAGTAAGATCTGGCCAGTTACTTGGATAGTCAAAAACCAATCTTTTTTTGAAAGGCCCATAGAGAAAAATAATAAAGTTAATGTAAAGAATAATACTGATATCAATAACAAAATATAATTTAAATTTGTTGATAGTAATCCGAAGTCAAGAAGAGAGATCATTATTTCATTGGAAATAAAACCGTTTACCGACGATATATTTAAAAGATTTATAAACAAAGATATTGAAGTTAAAAAGAAAGGTAGCAAAAAAGTATGTAAAGCGATTAATGGCAAGTATTTATGAAAAATAAGTTTGTAAGACCATGATAAAAGCACAACAGTTAAAATAAAACTTGAGTATCCAAATAGTTGAACGAGCAAGTCTGATATATTGGCACCAATTCTACCCCCAAGATTTGAAACCTCAGAGCTCGTTAAATTATTAATGCTTGGATCTAATGGAGAAAAGCTTAATAAAGACAAAAAAATGAAACAACTTAGAAATAATATTAATATTCCAGACAATTCTAATAAACGATTAGTAATAAAATTCTGATAGGATTCTGGTAGCAGTTTCATTCTATTTATATGTAAGCTGTTTTAGATGTAATTTTTTGTAAATGATTCATAATTTCATTATATAACCTATAGATAAATTTACTGATAAAATTATATAACATTAAGTAATGACACACGATTTCATCATATATGGTAACGGACTTTCCTCTAAGTTGTTGGCTTTAGCGCTGTCTAAAAATAATTTTAAATCATTAATAATTGCTGAACAAAAACCAAAAACTAAAGAATCTAATCTCGTAACCTTTCTCTCTGAGGGTTCCTTAAAGTATATTTCTAACGTTCTTGATATAGAGAACATCTTTCCTGAAAGTGAGCATATTGAAAAGTTATACTGTGAACATTGGGTCTCAAAAAAAGAAACAAAACTAGAATTTGAAAATCCTAATAAATTTACGCTTGGTAAAATTGTTCCAAATGTAAAAATAGATGAAATTTTTAATAATAAAATATTAAGTAATTCGAAACATATTCATATATCCGATCATTGTGAAATAACTCCTAAAATTGATGACAATAAAATTACAATTACTGATAAGTCAGGTGAGAAAAAATCAGCAGCCCTTTTGTTTTACTCCAGCTCTAATCGGGAGCATGATTTATTAAATAGTTTTGAATTCGTTGAAAAAAAATTGAATCAAGTTGCAATTTCAGCTTCTGTTAATGTTAATAGGAAACAGCATAATGTGGCTTACCAATTGTTCACACAAGACGGTCCCGTTGCACTGTTACCAGTTAAAGGTAATGATGCATCAGTGGTTTGGTCATTAGAAAAAAATTCTACTATATTAAAGCTCCAACAAACTGATTTAGAAAGTCAATTAAATGAATTATTCGAAAAGCATGTCAGTAAATTGAAAATAAAAAATATTCAAAATCAAAAACTGAGTTTTTCATATGCAAAAAACATTTATCAAGATAAAATTGTTCTAATTGGAAATGTCGCTCACAATATACACCCGATTGCAGGTCAAGGTTTTAATTTAACCGTAAAAGATATTTCAAAAATTGTTTATTACATAACAAAGTATCATTCTCTCGGACTAGATTTTAATAGCAATCAAGTTCTAGAGAGTTTCAGCAACAGTAGAAAATATGATAACTTTGCATTTTCATTCGGTACTCTTGCAATGGAAAATATTTTTTCAAACGAAAATAATATCATTCGTAATTTTACATCTAAAGGTTTAAGATTCATAAACAAAAGCAAAAAACTTAAAAAATTTTTTATAGAGAAGGCTACAGGAAGAACAAATTTTAAAAATTACTAATGTATACGGTCGCTTTTTTCACCTGACAAATCAAATATATAAGATTGAAATAAAGCTTCTAAGGCTGAACATCGTGTAATTAAGTCTTTTGACTCTAAAAGCAACTGCTTTTCCTCTGGAGAAAATGGAACTAGTACACCAGAATAGTTAATAATTTGTTTTGTAGGAGTTTGTTGAATGATTTCCCAATCTGCTAATATTTTTCTATGTTCTAAATATTTTTTAACAAGAGCTAGAAGTTTATTTCTATCAATGTTTTCTAAATTCATATTTTCAAGATCAGTTTCAAAGCTTTCATATTTTGCGATTACTTGTCTGTAGGAAGTGGTCGTGTCCAACTCTTCCTCGATTTCAAATCTACAGACACCTGTTAGGGTTATCAAATAGCGACTGTCTTCTGCTTCATTAAAAGATGAAATTCGGCCTACGCAGCCAACCTTTTTTAGATTACCCACACCCTTTGTTTCAGAAGATGATGGTTGGATCATGCCTATCAATCTGTTAGGCGATGCAAGAGCTGAGTCAACCATTTGAATATAGCGAGGTTCAAAAATATTCAGAGGTAACTGTGTATCTGGGAACAATACAGCACCTGTGAGTGGAAATATCGGAATTTTCTTTGGTATTTCTTGTATTGTCTTAAATTTCATTAGTATTGTTGTGATATTTTTATTATATTTTAGATTAAATAGTCTGAAAATCTTCAATTACAACCCTATTTAATGTATAAAACACAAATTGTGCGAGTGTAGCTCAGTGGTAGAGCGAAACGTTGCCAACGTTTAGGTCGAGGGTTCGACTCCCTTCACTCGCTCCATTTCCTTTATGAGAATTTTAGGTCATAAAAAAATTGAATTTTTCATCAAAAATTTGCTTCTATCTGAGAGCTATTTGTTAAAAAAAAGAGCAGTAAGATTCTACAAAAAACAAACTGAAAAAGAAATTCGTTACTTACCGAGTCTTGCAGACAGAAGATTAGGCTCTATCGATATAGGTGTGTATAGAGGAGTTTATTCTTATTATTTATCTAAGGAGTCAAAGTACGTTTATGCTTTTGAAGCAAATCCGTTATTAATTAAAAAACTAAAAAAAGGCTTTCAAAATTATAAAAATATTAGAATTGAAAATTTAGCTGTTTCTTCTAATCAAGGCGTTGCTAATCTAAAAATACCGTTTCGAAATCAAAATATTGATTACACTGATCATGAAGAGCTTTATCAGTTAGGTACAGCCACAATTCATGAAAAAAACAATTTAGCAAATATTAAATTTCAATCATATGAAATTAAAAAAATAAATTTAGACTCTTATTCGTTTGATCATAAGATTGGCTTTATAAAAATTGACGTTGAGGGCCATGAACTTGACATCATTTATGGTGCAAGAAATTTAATATTAAAAGATAAACCAAATTTGATGATTGAAATCGAAGAGAAACACACTGGGGTTCCTAATATTGAAACTATCAATCAAATAAAAGAATTTGGTTATGAATGTTTCTCATTAAATGACAATCATGAACTTATGGTTGTAAATCAACAAAATATAAAAAACATTTCGAATAATAATTTCATATTTAAGAAGTAAATATTCACATACATTTGTCTTACTATCGTATAAGATTTGATTCATATGAGAGCATCCAGATTAGGTCGTTATTCTTGGACTATGTTTGATTGGGCAAACCAACCCTTTTACACATTGATCATGACATTTGTCTTTTCTGTTTACTTTACAGATGTGTTTATTGCAGGTGAAGATGGTGCACAAAAATTGACACTCACTCAAACAATTTCTGGGTTAGCAATTGCTCTTCTTAGTCCAGTTCTTGGATCTATTACTGATATAAAAGGGAGTCGAAAATTATTAATGGGTATAACATCTGCATTGTTTGTGCTTGGTATGGCATTGCTTTGGTATTCCCCTCCTGGCGCCCCAGATGGTATTTGGCTTGTAATGTTTGGATTAATTCTTGCATCCGCCATGGTTGGATTTTCCGAGGTATTTAATAACTCAGTTTTATCCACTATCGAAACTCCCGAGAATTCTGGTTGGTTAAGTGGCATGGGTTATGGCGTTGGTTACATAGCTGGTCTCATTGCATTGATTTTATTTTTAATCATATTTGTATGGCCGGGCGGTGAAACAGAGAACTTATATGGTTTGAATACGAATGAGTACGAACACATAAGGATTGTCGGTCCTTTATGTGCGATATGGTACGCGGTGTTTATCATTCCTTTGTTTTTATTTACACCAGATTCTAAAAAAAATGATGTTTCAGTCATTAACTCAATAAAGATCGGGCTATCTAATTTTATCAATACATTTAAAGAAGCAAGAAAGTATAAAAATATTTTCACATTCTTAATTACTAGAATGTTTTATCAAGATGCTTTGAACGCATTATTTGTTGTAGGTGGTGTATACGCAAGTCTTGTTGTTGGAATGTCTCTTACCCAAGTTTTAATACTAGGTATCATTTTAAATGTCTTGTCGGGACCTAGTTCAATTTATGGTGGTTATTTAAATGATCTTATAGGTTCTAAAAATGTAATAAATTTATCTTTATGGGGACTATTAGTTTCAGGGGTTCTAGGACTATCAATTGATAAAGATACTATATTTTATTTTTTTTCAGTAAATGAATACTCGGCCGGTGTTGAAGAATTGACATTTGGAATATTTAATTCTGTAAGTCAGGTTACTTATATTTGTGTAGTTATTGGCATTTCAATTTTTTATGGTCCTGCACAAACAGCTTCACGAGCATTGATGGTGAAGTTGTCCCCTCAAGAAAAGATGACTGAGTTCTTTGGGCTTTATGCATTTGCTGGAAAGTCAACTGCCTGGTTGGTTCCAGGTCTTATGTCCTTGATTCTTGCTTTTACAGGAAGTCTACAGTACGCAATGGTTTCAATTGTTGCATTTAATTTAATTGGAATCATTGGAATGTATTTTGTTTATGATGAGTCCAGCGTTAAATGATAAATTTGAATTCACTGACTCAATATCTTTCTCAAACCAAAGTTTTAATTTTCTTAACCATTATGTTCTTTGTTAATTTAGCCTGGTTTCAGACATTGCCTTTTGATACCAAACTTTATATGTTGGATACGTATTTTTCTTTTAATCTCGAAGATGTAGCTAGAATAATTGAAGCAATTGGCGACAGCGGTCGTTCATCCTATATCACAGCAATGTATACAATAGATTTAGCGTTCCCAATTATTTACACATGTCTTTCATTAGGTGTGTTGCACAAATTGACTACATCAGAATTACTCTATTTATTACCTATTGCACTTTTCACCGCCGATATTGTTCAAAATATTCAAACTGCAATCATTATGGCTCACTCGTCAGTAAGTGATATCTCGAGTGGTCAAATTGTTTTAGCAAGCTTTACAAATCAATTAAAATGGTCACTTGCCTTTTTAATGATATCAATAATTATTATTTTAACTCTAAAAAATTTAATTTTTAAACGTTGAGTAAAAAAATTTCACTTCTTATTTTTTTTGTTCCAATCATTTCTGTTTCAATATCATATTTAATTTCGACTTTTTTTAATTACGTACCGTGGTGCATTCCTTTTACTGATGGCTGTACATCTATTAGTAAAGTGGGGCGGTATGGAATATCTTTTTATATCTATAAAATATTTTTAATACCTGTAGCAATCTTAGTAATTTATTTTTGGTTTAAAATTTATTTAGAGATTTATAAAAATATTTACTTATTTATAATGAGTTTAACAGCGAGCATAGCCTTAATCATTTATTTGAGTTCACTTGGCTTTGATGGATCTACTTATAGGTTTATGAGAGAGGTTGGTATATTTTTCTTTTTTATTTTAATGCCATTAACTCAAATATTAGTAACGTCACTATCTCCACCAGATCATTTCAAAACAAAGTTTTTTATTTTTTTAATCTTAATTTCTTACTCATTATTACTTTTTGCTTACTTGAAAATATTGACTTTAGATAATGGTAATTATGAAAACATTATTGAATGGAACTTTGCTTTTTTAATATTTCTTTTTTTTCCAGTTTTTGAATTCTCAAGAAAATCTAGTGCTTGAAATGTCGTTTACCTGTAAAAACCATTGATATTCTTGCTTCATCTGCTGCCGCAATCACTTCTTCATCTTTAACGGAGCCACCAGGTTGAATAACCGCTGTAGCTCCTGATTCTATGGTAACCAACAAGCCGTCTGCAAAAGGAAAGAACGCATCTGAAGCTACAACCGAGTCTTTTAATGAATTTTCATCTGCTGGATCCATCTCACTATTTTTTTGTGAGGCAATTTTTGCGCTATCTACTCGGCTCATTTGCCCAGCACCAATGCCAATAGTTTTCTTGTTTTTTACATAAATGATAGCATTTGATTTTACGTGCTTACATACCTTGAAAGCAAACAACATATCTTCAATTTGATGATCACTTGGTTTGCTTTGTGTCACAACTTTTAAATCAGATTTAATAGTCTCTTCATTATCATTTGTTTGAACAAGAATTCCACCTTCAATACTTTTATAGTTTTGAGATCTAATTTTTTCATACAATGTAGGTAAAATTAATATACGCAAATTGCTTTTTGACTCAAAAATTTCTTTAGCTTCATCCGTAATACCTGGAGCAATGATAACTTCAGTAAATATTTTTATAATTTCTGCAGCAGAGTCTTTATCAATTATTTGGTTAAGAGCAATGATACCGCCAAAGGCACTTGTTGTATCACATGAAAACGCTTTTGTGTATGCTTCGCATAGTGATGCTCCACTCGCAACCCCACAAGGATTAGCATGTTTGATGATCGCCACTGTTGGGGTTTCTCTATCAAATTCTTTAATTAACTGTAACGCTGCATCGGCATCATTGATATTATTATAACTCAATTCTTTACCTTGTAATAATGTAGCATGGGGAATGCCAGATTGTTGAAGTGATGACTTGTAAAGATTTGCTGACTGATGAGGATTTTCACCATAGCGAAGTGTGGACGACAACTTTCCTACTGTTGAAAACTGACCTGATGGTTCATTCGAATTTCTTTGAAACCAATTACTGATAAGAGAATCATAGTAAGCCGTAGTTGAAAAAGTTTTTGATGCAAGTTGTTTTCTAAATCCTAAGGTAGTTGATCCATCGTTTTGTTGCATTTCTTCAATAAGTTTGTCGTAATCATTCACATCTGTAACGACGGTTACAAATTTGTGATTCTTAGCAGCCGATCTCAACATGGCGGGGCCACCAATATCAATATTTTCAATACAAATCTCTTCATTGTCTTGAGATTTTATCGTTTCCTCGAATGGGTAAAGATTCACAATGATTAAGTCTATATCTTCTATTCCATGATCCTTTTGCGATTGAACATGTTCATTATCATCTCTTTTTGACAGTAGTCCCCCATGAACATTGGGATGTAAAGTTTTTACTCGTCCATCCATCATTTCAGGAAAATTTGTTATCGAAGATACATCTGTTACTTCAGCGCCCATCTCTGAAATAGACCTTGAGGTACCGCCCGTTGAAACTATTTTGACATTATACTCTATAAGAGATTGAACAATTTTTTCTAATCCTGATTTATCGGAAACTGAAATCAGGGCTGTTTTTATTTTAATATTCAAATTAGCTGCCTCTTAATTGTTCAATGTTATTTGCATACTTATCTGGGCCACCTTTAAATGTAGTTGTACCTGCTACAATTACATTTGCACCAGCATCAATAGTTGATTGAACATTGTCGAAATCAACACCACCATCAATTTCAAGTTCGATACTTCTACCTGACTGATCGATTTCTTTTCTAATAGCTTCAAGTTTTTTTAGAGCACTTGGAATAAATTTTTGACCGCCAAATCCTGGATGCACACTCATGACTATAATCATGTCGATTTCCTCCATATATTGTTTTGCGACTTCCCATTCAGTTTCTGGGTTAATAGCTAATCCTGCTTTTACTCCAAATGATTTTATTTTTTGAATACAGGATTTTGTATCATCATTTGTTTCATGATGAACAGTAATAATATTGGATCCAGCATCGACAAAATTTTCAATGTATGGTTGAACTGGATCAATCATTAAATGAACATCAAATGGCAAATCAGATCTATCTCTTACTGATTTTACAACATTTGGACCCATTGTAATATTTGGAACAAAGTGACCGTCCATGACATCTACATGAACATAATCGGCGCCCGCTGATGTTATGCGTTGGACTTCATCGCCTAAGGCTGAAAAATCTGAGGCAAGAATAGATGGCGATATTTTAACCGACATTGTGATGAAGCATTATTTCTCTGTATAGCAGAAACCCCTTTTGTTTCCCAGTATTTTTCATGCTTTGATTACTCTTAGATTAAGATTAGATTAAGTATTATGAACGATAAAAAAACTGACGTTAATAAAGAGGCTGAAGACAAGGAAACTGCCTCTAAACTGCCTAAAAAGAAAAAAGAAATAGGCGGGGCTGATGGTCCCGAGCCAACCCGTTTTGGTGACTGGGAAAAAAAGGGAATTACCTCAGACTTCTAATCAATATCTTAAAGCTGCAGATCAAATTTAGATGGTTTCCAATCTTTTGGAGCGATCTCAAGATCATCAAATTCAAATGCCGGCGCAACCGTACAACCAATTAAACTATAAGAACCGGTTGACTTCAAAGCAAACCATGTACCCTTAGATACAGTGAACATAAAGTTATTATTGGAACCTATTTCATCAACCTGAAACTCTACTCCGTCTTTTGACGTATATACGTTTAATGGGCTGCCAGAGTAAAAGTGCAACGTTTCAGTTTTTGTTATTCTATGCCAGTGAGATTTTTCATTTTCCTCCAATAAAAAATATATGTGAGTTACATTATCATTTCTAAAAACCTCAACATAATGTCCACCTTCAGGATGAGGTTCCATGTTATGATCTTTAATTAAACTCTTAATAAGATCTTTGTCGGTCATTTATTGATTTGCTATTATTTATTCATTCGATTGTCGATGAGATCATCAACGACTGCAGGTTCAGCTAATGTAGAAGTATCACCCAGATTGCTGTATTCATTCTCTGCAATCTTTCTTAAAATTCTTCGCATGATTTTACCAGATCGTGTTTTAGGAAGACCTGGTGCCCATTGTATAAGATCAGGAGATGCAATAGGTCCAATTTCTTTTCGAACCCAAGCAACCAACTCTTTATATAATTCATCAGAAGTTTCTTCTCCGGCGTTCAATGTAACGTAGGCATAGATCCCTTGACCTTTAATGTCATGAGGATAACCAACTACAGCTGCCTCACTAACTTTTGGATGCGCAACCAATGCAGACTCAACTTCAGCAGTTCCCATGCGGTGCCCTGATACATTGATGACATCATCCACCCGCCCTGTAATCCAATAGTAACCATCTTCATCTCGTCTACATCCATCACCTGTGAAATATTTCCCGTCAAATTGTGAAAAATAAGTTTCAATAAATCTTTTATGATCTCCGTATACGGTTCTCATTTGTCCTGGCCAAGAGTCTGCTAGACATAAAGAACCTTCACATGCGCCTTCTAATATATTTCCATCTGCATCCATAATCTCTGGCTGAATGCCAAAGAAGGGTTTTGTTGCTGACCCTGGTTTTTGAGCAATAGCACCTGGAAGAGGAGTTATTAAAATGCCTCCCGTTTCTGTTTGCCACCATGTATCGACAATTGGGCATTTTTTTTCACCAACGACATTATAATACCACATCCATGCTTCTGGATTGATGGGTTCACCTACGGTGCCAAGCAATTTAAGGGATGACCTGCTTGTCTTAGTCACTGGTCCTTCACCTTCACGCATCAAAGCTCTAATAGCGGTGGGAGCTGTGTAAAAAATATTTACTTTATGTTTATCAACTACTTCCCAAAAACGTGATGCACTTGGATAATTGGGAACACCTTCGAACATGACTGTAATTGCACCATTGGCAAGTGGCCCATACACAATATAACTGTGTCCTGTTACCCAACCAACGTCAGCCGTACACCAATAAACATCTCCTGGTTTATAATCAAATACATATTGATGAGTCATCGAAGCATAAACCATGTAACCACCAGTTGTATGCATGACACCTTTTGGTTTGCCCGTTGAACCTGATGTATAAAGAATGAATAATGGATCTTCCGCATTCATTTCTTCAGGCGGACAGTCGTCTGATGCATCACTTAATAATTCATGATACCAAACATCACGATTTTCATCCCAATCGATTGTCCCACCTGTTCGCTTAACAACGATACAATGTCTCACACCGCCAGAGATGTTGATCGCATCGTCTGTATTCTTTTTCAATGGAATGGGTTTACCGCCCCTTAAACCTTCATCAGCAGTGATGACAATATCTGATTTACAGTCACTGATTCGACCTGCAAGCGAGTCCGGTGAAAATCCACCAAACACCACAGAATGAATCGCACCAATACGCGTACAAGCAAGCATGGCATAAGCCGCTTCAGGTATCATCGGCATATAGATTGTTACACGGTCACCTTTTTTGACACCAAGTGATTTCATGCCATTAGCTAACTTTGAAACTTCTTTATGAAGTTCATTATAAGAAATGTGTTTAGAGTCTTTTGGATCATCGCCCTCCCAAATGATGGCTGTTTGTTCACCTCTATCTTTTAAGTGTCGATCAATACAATTGGCTGATGCATTAAGACTTCCATCTTCATACCATTTGATTGAAAAGTTATCTTTGTTGAATGAAACATCTTTCACTTTTGTATACGGCTTCATCCATTCTATTCTCTTGCCGTGTTCATTCCAAAAATCTTCATTGTTGTTGAATGATTTTTCATACCATTCATTATATCTATTTTGATTTATCTGTGCGCTATCGGACCAGTCAACACTTACTTCAAATTTTTCATTATCGCTCATAGACCAAATATCTTATTTGATACCCCCTAGATTGCAAATAATAGTCCACGACTTTTTATCGATAGGCATCACAGATAGTCTAGACTGTTTGACCAAAGCAAGGTGATTAAGCCTCTTGTCATTTTTAATTTGATCAAGATTAACTCTTTTCTTCAGAGGTTTAACAGCACTTACACTTACCATACCGAAGCGTTTAGACTTGTCAGTGGGATCAGGGTGGTATTCTTTCACGACTTTCACAACGCCCACAACATCACGTTCTTTTACTGAATGGTAAAAAAAACAAAGGTCTCCTTTTTTCATTTGTTTCATATTATTTGATGCTTGGTAATTTCTTACACCATCCCAACCTTCACCTTTAGCGCCAGCTTTTACTTGTTCATCCCACGACCACGTTTCTGGTTCAGATTTCATCAGCCAATAATTCATAATGTTACTCTCTTCCTATTGGTCTATTTAAAAGTTCTTCAATTGCATGATCAATATTTTTTTTGCGATAAAGAATTTGATAAACTGTTTCAGCAATTGGTAAATTTAATTTCTTTTTAATACTCATCTGTTTCAAAGCTCTAGCGGTAAAGACTCCTTCAGCGATAGATGAATTTTTTTTAATAATTGAACTTAATGACATGCCACTTGCAAGATCTAAACCTAATTTAAAATTTCTAGATTTCTTTGAAGAACACGTCAAAAAAAGATCACCCATACCTGATAATCCTGATAACGTTTCTGGTTTGGCTCTCATTGATTTGTTAAGCCTCGATACTTCTGCAAAGCTTCTAGAAATTATTGAAGCAACAGCGTTCTTACCAAACTTTTTTCCTTCAACTACTCCACATGCTATTGCATAAACATTTTTTGTTGCTCCTGCAATTTGAGATCCTATTACATCATCGGATATATATGGTCTAAATAGTTTAGTTTGTACAATAGAAGCTATTTTCTTCGAAGTAGCTATTTTATTTGAAGCAATTAAAGTTGCTGCGGGCATGTTCCTTGATATTTCTTCCGCAAAATTTGGCCCTGATAATACGGCAATGCTGTGCTTTGGAAAATATGAAGCTACAATTTGACTTGGTAATTTTAGAGTGTTCATCTCGATTCCTTTTGAACAACAAACAAATACAACATTGCCTTTTATTATTTTTCTTATTTTCCTTAAAATTGAAGACATATATTGAACTGGAACAGTAAGAAATATAATGTCTGAAGTCTCTAAGTCTTCCAAGTTGTTAGTGCTAACAATATTTTTACTTAATTTAATACCAGGAAGATACTTTGTGTTTTGGTGATTTTGATTGATTTCATTTTTTACTTTTTTTTCTTTCACCCACATCAATATTTCACTTTTTTTAGATATGAGTTGTGCTAAAGCTGTACCCCAAGCTCCAGAACCTAAAACTGAAATTTTATAATTTATACTTTGCACCTATCTTTTACCTTTCATGAATACTGCTTTTTTATCTAATGGCCATCTAGGTCTTGGTTTAAAGTTCAATTTATTGAAAAGACTCTTTTCATATCTTTCAATTCCAGCATAGGCAATCATGGCTCCATTATCTGTACATAATTGAAGAGATGGGAAAAAGAATTGAATATTTGATTTCTTTTCTAGTGATTTAAGTGAGCCCCTTAAATACTTATTAGCAGCAACTCCTCCAGCAACAACAATATTCACAGTATTTTGTTTTTTCTTCATATCATTAAATATATCTACTGCTTTTTGGGTTTTTTTTATTAAGATTTCTGCAATGGTTCTTTGAAAAGAAGCAGATACGTCACATTTAAATTTCTCAGTGATTTTTTTATTTAAAACTAATTGCGCCACTGATGATTTAAGACCCGAAAATGAAAAATTACAATTTTTCTCATGAATGAGTGGCATTGGAAATTGATATTTGTCTGGATTTCCATTGGTTGCACATTTTTCAATTTGAGGTCCACCTGGATATCCTAACTTTAATAGTCTTGCAGTTTTGTCAAAAGCTTCACCCAAAGCATCATCAAGAGTTGTTCCAATTCTTTTATAACTGTTGAATTTTTTCACTATTGTAAATTCTGTATGACCACCTGAGACCAGTAATAATAAATAAGGATAAGCAATCTGGTTCTCCAATTGAACAGATAGTGCATGACCTTCAAGATGGTTAATGGCAATAAAAGGTAGCTTGAGAGCAGAAGCCATAGTTTTTGCAAAAACTGTTCCAACAATAAGACCTCCTAATAAACCAGGACCAGCAGTTGCTGCGATTGCATTTAAGTCATCAAATTTTATTTTTGCTTTCTTCATGGCAAGATGACAAATTTTGTCTATTATTTCAGAGTGGGCTCTTGCAGCTAGTTCTGGAACTACCCCACCAAAATCTCTATGTATATCTAATTGACTGCGAACTATGTTTGATAAAATATTTACGCTACCATCGCTTGTTTTTTCGACAATAGAAATGGAAGTTTCATCACAACTGGTTTCTATTCCTAGAATTCTTACTTTATTCATTTTGATCAATCATAATGATTATGGTTAAATATAAAATATATTTTATATTGATGATATATACGTATTGGCTTTGAAATTAAGTTAAATCTGAAACGAATGACTATGGTTAATCCAGACAAAATAATTGTCGGCATAAGGGATAGTAAACTTTCACAAATACAAACTCAAGAATTCATCTCTCTTGCCGAAAAGAATATAGTTGGTATCGATCAAAATACGTTTCAAATCAAATTCATTAAAACAACAGGAGATATTCATAATTCAGAAAGACTTGATAAAATGGGTGGCAAAGGATTATTTGTTAAGGAGATAGAAAGTCAAATTCTAAATGGAGATATTGATATTGGCGTTCATTCTATGAAAGACATGCCTTCAACGAGTCATGCCGAGCTGGAAATTTTTTGTTTAATGAACAGATTAGACAACTCGGATGTACTTATCTCAAACAATGGAAAAAAACTCTCAAATCTTGAAAGTGGTGCAGTGATAGGTACAAGCTCGATTAGAAGAAGGGCACAAATACTAAATTTAAGAAGTGACTTAAAAATAAAACTATTAAGAGGCAATGTTGATACCAGAATGAAAAAATTAAAGAACAAAGAATATGATGCAATTATTTTAGCTTACGCGGGCTTAAAAAGATTGGGAATGGAAAGAGAAATAACTGAAAAATTAAATCATAAAATTTTTCTTCCAGCAGGAGGGCAAGGACTAGTAGGCATACAATCAAAAAAAAATAGCCCTTACAGAAAACTTTTTAAAAAGATTAATGACGAGTCAAGTGAGATGGCCAATATCGCTGAGAGAAATTTTTTAAAAGCTATTAATGCAAACTGTAATAGTCCTGTTAGCGTTTACGCAAGAATAAATCATCAAAATATCGATATTGATTGTCAAATTTTCAAACATGATGGTACGGAACTATTTAAAAAGCAACTCACGGAAAAAAAACAAAATTATCATGATGTAGGAAATCAACTTGGTGAGCTTGTTTTAAAGTCACTTGGACAAAATACGATTGATAAATTAGATTTACTTGAAGATGATTTTAATTACCCGACCTAAAATTGAAGCAAAACAGTTTGCTGACGAGCTTCATAAAAAAAGTTTTGAAAGCACAATTGACTCTATTTTAAAATTTGAACCTCTGAAAAAAAATATTTATTTGTCTGAGAACAAGATTTTTATAGTAACAAGTAGTCAGTGTGTGAAATCCCTTAATAAATATCGAAAGTCGTATTTACATATTTTAAAAGAGGGAATTTTTTATGTTGTTGGACGACAAGTTTACAAAAATTTAAAAAGTCTTGGAGTAAAAAAAATAAAGTTTGTATTTAGTGACACACAAGAGCTCTTACGAAAACTTAAGCTGTTAAGGAAAAAACAATTTTTAGCTAGATACGAATATTTATGTGGGTCACAAATAAATGATGATTTTTTAGAAAAATGTAGACTTAACAAAATTTCCATCAAAAAAAATATTCTTTACAAAACTATTGCTGTTAACAAACTAAAATTTAAGACGGTCAAGAGTATTAAAGGAGGAGAAATTAAAATACTTACTTTTTTCTCAATATTTACTGCTAAAACTTTTTTCAAGCTCATGAGAAAACATAAGTTAATAAAATACATAGTTGATAATGACATATATATAATGTGTCTGAGCAAAAGGATTTCAAATTACGTGCTTTTGAATGAGGGGTTTATTCCAAAAAAAAGGCTCATGTGGTCACCGAAACCAGAGCAAAACATATTAATAAAGTGTATTCAAAATTTAAAAGTTATAAAAAAAAACTGATTGAATCAAAAAAAAGCCCAATTTTTGGTAATTTTTTGATAATTTGTTATTTATTTCCTTCTAAAAATTCTTTAGCTGTTTCACTAAAATAAGACATATAAAGGTTTGACTAATCTTGGTATTTTAAGTTTAATTGATCTGTTTGTTCATGCGGATCGTTTGAAATCTTAAACGAACCATGGATGAATATAATATTTGATTAAAGGGGATATATATATGAGACCAAATATATTAAAACTAACTTTATCTGCTTTGTTACTGTCATTACCTTTTTACGGTAGTGCCAACTCTGCGGATATAAATCTACCAGGGTTTTCAGGTTCAGCAAACCATACTGTAACTTCAGGTTTTAGTATGCGTGTTGCAGACTATGATTGTAAAAAATACACTGGAACTACTTACACGGAATCTGCATTACCTTCAGGAATAACCTCAGTGACGTCTGGAAATGGAAAGGGTTGTTCGTATACGGACTCGACTCCTAAATGGACAGATGTTTATGGTAACACCGCTTCCAAGTACAATCAGTTTCATGGTTCGCAACCTAATGCTGATAACGGTAGTTTAAACTTTGCTGAAGGTTCAATCTTCAGTGCAAAGCAAAAAATATTTGGTTCAATTACAGGAACAACTGACTCAGGTCTCGGAGTAGATGTTTCTTATAGTGCATCATACAACCCCGCTTTAAGTCTCAACTCAGAAGATTTTAGACCGCTTACAAAGAGTGCGAAAGATGATTTTGAAACAGATATATCTCTTTATGATGCATACATAACTGGTTCATCTGAGACAGCTAACGGTTTTGTTGATTATCAGATTGGTAGATTTGCTACTAACTGGGGTGAAGCAACTTTCATTCCTGTTGGGGCTAATGGTCTTGTAACGAATGCTCTCGATTTATCTAAAATCAGAGGTCCAGGTGCTTCAATTAGAGAAGCCTTAATTCCTACAGAACAAATTACGGTGAGCACAGAAGTTGATGGAATATCTATCGATGCATACTATCAAATGAATGCAGAACAAGTTCAAGTTGATCCATCAGGATCTTACTTCGGTTCTGATTTTATTGGTGAAGGATCTGGATCAATCATCGCTGGTGGTGCCAATTCGTACGAAGTTGCTGGAGGCAGCACTTGTTTATTGAGTCAACAAACATCTGCGGCATGTGACGCTACTGCACTAGCTAACTCAAGGACTAGAGCAAATACAGTTTTAAACAAACTTGGTGATGGTTTTACAGCAATGCTAAGTGACTCTAATGCCCTCACTCTCGCTATGACACAGGCGTCTGTTACAACTTTTGGTAGTGCAGCAGGCGATAACGACCTTGGAAGTGACTTAGTTGATAATGCAGTATTAACAGCAGGCTCTGCAGCTCTTGGTATTGATGCAGGTTCGAATGCAGCTGCTGCAACTATAACTGGAGCAGGTACTGAAGTTTTATACTCAGGTGGTGCGGCTGGTTTCTCTACAGCACTAGCTAACTTGGCAGCAGTTAATTATAAAGGTGACCAACAGCGTGCTGGTGTAGAAATTTTAGCAGACGATCAAAAACACATATATGCTGATGATGGTGGTGAATACGGTATTCGATTAAGCACTTATTTAGATGACGTTGGTACTGGTTTAGATTTAAGTTTCTACGCTGCTAATTACCATAGTAAAGCACCTTATGTAAGAATCAAAGGTATGGGTAATTTGTTTGCTGGAGATGTTTATAATTTATATCGTGCAACGGTAACAGACAACCACGGTTTCTATGCAGGTGGCGCATTAGACGCACTTGATGGAGTTTTAAGAACCGGAACGGCTGGTCAAGCACTTTATACTGCTATTCAGGATACGACATACGGCGGAACATTATGTTCAGCAGTTCTCGCTGGTGCGGTTGGCTCAGCAACACTAAATGCACAAAGTGGTGGAGCTCTTTCGTTGACGAAGTACTCGATTTCTGATGAACAGAAAGCATTATACATGTCTAGAGCTTTTGGAACGGCTATTGATGGTGAAAGAGCGCGAGTTCATAACTCAGCCGTTTGTAAAGCAACAGTTGATGGGATTGACCCTGCTGATGGTACTTTGAATGATGCCAACTTTGGAGCGGAAGTTGTCACAGCAGGTATTGTTGGAGCAATTACTCCATTGAATGCTGCGACATTCCAGTTCATTTATCCCGAGGATAATAAAATCCTAGGAACAAGCTTTAGTACAAACGTTGGCGCTACAACAGTTCAAGGTGAGCTCTCGTATAGACCAGACTTTCCATTAGCAACGCCTGCATCAAGTCAGATCAATCAGATTTCTGATGCTAGTGGAGCTACACAAATGTTGAACTGGGTTGCTTTCACATCTCTAAATGCTCTTGGTACTAATACATCTAGAGGTTTAGCTGGCGACGCTGCAGATACTACTGGTGACCAATTGCAAGCAATTCTCTGGGCAACAAAAGCGGGAACAGATGCAGCTTTAGGTGATGCTAACGGTTATGCAAATGCTATAAGAGACTTTAAGCGTTCATCATTGCCTGCAATTTCTCAGGCTACTGTTAATGCTGGAGATTACTATAGTACGCCGTTCATTAAATACGATGTGATATCAGTTGATATCGGCACTACAACACTGTTCACAGCTTCAGACCCAATTACTCTTGGACTAGGTGCAGACTCAGTTGCCCTCGTCACTGAGTTAGCAATGGTAAACATCCAAGATATGGACAACGCAGCTAATGGTTACGTTGCTCGTGGTGGATATGCCGCAAGTGGTGATAGTCCTGAAACATGTAAAGGAGCTGTAGGTTCTCAGAACCCTACTGCTGGTACTGGTTCAGTTACGAACTTGGGTGCATCAATTTACGATAGCCTCTTTGGTAATGGTGGATATTGTGAAGATAATCCTGGGGCAGACGATATGTCTTTCTCTTATAGATTAGTTGGTTCTGCAACATACAATAACTTTAATAATTCTAGATGGTCATTATCGCCTAATTTTGCATTTGCTCATGATCCAAGTGGATTTGGGCCAAGTTCATTAGGTGGTTTTGTTGAAGACAGAATGTCACTATCTGTTGGCGTAAATGCAAATAGTGGTGGCACAACGGTTGGTCTAAGTTATGTGAATAACTTTGACAATGATGATGTCGGTCTTCAAACTGATAGAGATTATGTTACTGCTTCAGTAACACATTCATTTTAATTAGGGAGAGTAAAGAATGAAAACTATGAAACTTAAAAATATAATACTAACATCGATACTATCACTTGGACTTTCAGTATCTGCTTTTGCAGGTGGCCATAAGTACTCAATTGATGCATCGAATGTAAGTGATTACGCAGATATGCTATCTGCTGGTCAATTAAACATGTTTGCTCAGTACCCTGACACATATCGTATGGATGTGTATGACTCGAGTTCAGATTGTGAGATTGATGCGGATGTAAAGGCAATTTCTCAAACAAACGGAACCATGATCAATGATAATGAAGGATTTGAAGTTCCAAATGCTGGACAAGTACCTTTCCCTAATCCTACTGATGCTCAGCATTTCGTCTGGAACTATCGAATGGCTGCAAGTCATGTAAACGCTTTATATCGTGTTCAAACTTCAACTAAAGTTGAAGCAGACGGATCAATCACTACAGGTCAGCAAGAAACAAACATTACGTTCCCAAGAAATCCTAGAACCAAAGGAATGTATGCTGACAAAAATTTGTATGCATTATTCATGCAGAAAAACTTAGGTCCACCAAGAACTGCTGGAACTGTAACATTAGTTCATGACTTTATTGACAGTTACATGCAGCCTCGTAAAGCTTGGCAATATAACCCTGCAACAAGAAGAGTTAGACGTGCACCTGACATTACTTATGACACACTAACTACTGCTGGTGGTGGTATTGTTACAGTTGATCAATATGGTGGTTTCAATGGTGCGCAAGATAGATATGACTGGTCTTATGAAGGTAAGAAAAAGATGATTGTGCCAATGTCAAATGATGCATTAGCTGATAATGCTATTGAGACAACACATACTGTAAACCATCTAAATCCAGATTATGTAAGATATGAGGAAAGAGACGTACACGTTGTTCACGCTCAATTGAAGCCAGGACAAAGACACCTCTATGCTTCAAGAACTATGTACTTCATGGATGATGATCTAAACATGCTTACACTTCATGACATGTATGACGGAAATCAAGAGTTAATGAGACATTACTTCGCTGGAACAGTTAAAGGTTCACTAGGTGGAAGTGGTTCATCTGATAATGAATGTAACTTACAAGGTGAGTATACTTTTGACTTTGCTACGAGAACTTATGCAGGTGGAAACCTTCTTGGTGCAGCTATAAGCCCAACACCAGTTGTGTTTAATAGTGAAGAAAAGCCAATTAGTTTCTATACTCCTGATGGATTAAGACGTTACGCAAGGTAAAAATTTACACTTTACCTTTAACAATCTTTAATTTAAAAACCTGACTTGGATATTATCTAAGTCAGGTTTTAAATTTAATGGGTTCTAGATGGGCTACTTATTAAAATTCATTATTGCTTTTTTTATTACGTCTATGAGTCTTTCATATGCGTCAAACTTCTACTATGGTTCTGGATTTGCAGCAAAATCAGATCTTGCAAGCCAATCTCTTATCAATGCAATGGAACAAATAAGTGATCGAATATATGCTGTTGGAGTTCACGGAATTATAATCTACAGTGATGATTTAGGAGAAACGTGGATTCAATCCGAAAAGGTTCCCTACAAAAATACTCTTACTGATATAAGCTGCTCAAGTGTAATGAATTGCTGGGCATCTGGACATGATGCAACTGTGTTGCACTCTAATGATGGGGGTATCAATTGGGTAATGCAACATGAGGATCCTGATTTTGATGCTCCATTGTTATCAATTCACATGTTTGATGATAAAGAAGGAGTTGCGTTAGGTGCTTTCGCTCTTTCATTAAGAACATCAAATGGAGGAGAAACGTGGGAATACCTATTTATTGATGATGATGATTTCCAGCCTCATTTAAATTATACTTACGGTGATGCACAAATCTGGAGAAAATCAGCACGGAATGAAACATATGCTGTTGGCGAATTAGGAAAATACTATTTATCTGATGATAGAGGTTTAAATTGGTTAGTTGTTCAAACTGGTTACGAAGGCTCTTACTGGTCTGGTGTAAAAGTTGATGAAGGCCAATCATTGTTACTTGGTATGTCAGGCAACATAACTCTCACCACACTGTATGGTCAAAACGACGAAATTCCTCTTGATAAACCTACGACGGTAGCCTGCTATGAGTCAGGGTATTACCAAGGTGATTGTAAAGTGTTTGTATTTGATAATTTAAACATTGGAACTAAAAATAGCCTTACAAATGGCGTAGTTTTGAATGATGGTCGAATTGCTTTAAGTGGAAATGGTGGTGTAGTATCGATTGTTGACTTAATCAAAAAGAATACCATTGAAACATGTGTTCGTTCTGACAGACTTAGTAACACATCAATAATTCCTTTAAACTCTGATGAATTTTTAATAGCTGGTGAAAAAGGCGTGAGGAAACATAGCATGAGCGAATGCTATGATAATTTTGCGTCAAAAAATAATAACTCCCAAGATTCGTATATTACTGTTAATCTCAACTAATATGAGAGTTAATGGTAAAGTTGCTGTTGTTACTGGAGCTGCTTCAGGTTTGGGATTTGCTGCAACAAAAAAACTACTTGAGGAAGGTTCTAAAGTAATCTTAACTGATATCAATAAGGAAGTCCTTGAAACTATGAGTGACAGACTTTCAAATTTTTCTTCTTCTCAGTATTCAACAATTTACCATGACGTTTCTTCAGAAGAATCTTGGAAAGAAGTTATTGATAAAGTTGAGCTTGAATTTAATGGATTTAATATTTTAGTAAACAGTGCTGGAATTAGTTTAGGGGCAGATATTGTCTCAACTGATTTTGAGGTATGGAAAAAAGTACATGAGGTTAATTTAGATAGCGTTTTTCTTGGATGTAAATATGCTACGCCAATTATGGCAAAGTATGGTTCTGGTTCAATAATCAATCTCTCTTCAATTTCTGGTATTGTCGCTGGGTGGAATACTGCCGCATACAATTCATCAAAAGCGGGTGTAAGACACTTAACAAAATCTGTAGCGTTGTATTGTGCAAAAAAAGGATATGATATTCGATGTAATTCAATTCATCCTGCGTTCGTCAACACACCAATTTTAGATCCATTAAAACAAGCATTTGGTGAGGAAAAAGCAGTTCAAAAATTAGCGAGACAAATCCCAATCAATAAAATTGGAGAACCAGAAGATGTGGCATATGCAATTTTGTATTTGGCATCTGATGAGTCAAAATTTATGACTGGTACTGAGATCGTTCTTGATGGCGGTCTGAGCGCTATGTAAGGCTCAAATTCTCATGTCACAAAAAGTTGCATTAATGGTTGTTCATCAAAAAAGATCGAGCACTGGTGATGTTGGACTGAAACTTCGAGAACGAGGTTACAAACTTGATATCAGAAGACCCGTCTTTGGCGAAAAACTACCTGATAAAATGGATGATCACGACCTTGCTGTTATTTATGGTGGACCACCAAGTGCAAATGACAATACTGATTATATAAAGTATGAAATTGATTGGATTTCGAACGTATTAAGAGATGATAAGCCTTTCCTGGGAATTTGTCTTGGAGCTCAAATGCTGGCAAAAAACCTGGGAGGAACAATAAAGCGATCTAACGACCACTCTATAGAAGTAGGTTTTTACGATCTGAAACCAGAAGGAACAGGGCATAAAATATTCAAACATCAAAAAACTTTCTTTCAATGGCATCGTGAAGGCTTTAGTACACCTAACGATTGTGAAATCCTTGCTACTGGCGATATGTTTAGAGAGAATGCTTTCAGATATGGCAGAGCTTATGGAATACAATTCCACCCTGAAGTTAACCTAAAAATGCATAGTATGTGGTTACATTATGCAGGTTACATGACGAAGGAAAAAGGCGCTCAAGATCGATATCATCAGATGAATTTACGACAAAAACATGCTAAGAAAATAAATATGTGGTTAGACACTTTTATTGATAATCATCTTACAAATTAAAAATTATGAACTCACTTTTTATACTCATCAATCAAATTATAGGTATCTATTCATGGATCCTAATTATCAACGTCATATTTAGTTGGTTGCTATCAATGAATATTTTCAATACTAATAATCGAATTGTAATAGCGATATATTATGGAACAAAAAAACTTACCGATCCTCTTCTCAATCCTATAAGAAATTTTCTGCCTAACTTTGGGGGGCTTGATATATCACCAATAATTTTATTGCTCTTGTTATCTCTTTTTAGTAACTTACTAAAAGAATACTTTTTTTCTTATAACGGAATTTCATTTTAATTATGTCAGATACAAAAGTCATTGATGGTAAACAGATAGCTGCTGACTTACGTCTAGAGACAAAAGATCGTGTGACTGATTTTCAGTCTAAATATAACAAAGTACCTACTTTGGCTGTAGTTCTTGTTGGTGAGGATCCAGCTAGCCAGGTTTATGTGAATACCAAAACGAAGATGGCAAAAGAAATAGGTATGGATGTCGAGGACCATTTTCTTGAAAAAACTGTAACAGAAAAAGAGCTTCTTTCTTTAATAGATCAATTGAATAAAAATGAAAAAGTAAACGGTATTCTTGTTCAGTTACCTCTACCTGAACATATGGACTCAAGATTAATTATTGATGCCATTGATCCAATCAAAGATGCTGATGGATTTCATGCGATCAATGTTGGCCGTAATTCAATTGGCGGAGATCTGCTAAAGAAAACATTTACTCCATGTACTCCACTTGGATGCTACTTAATGTTAAAAAAAGTTGTCCCCGATTTAAAAGGCATGCATGCAGTTATTATCGGACGTTCAAATATTGTAGGTAAACCTATGGCTCAATTGTTACTTGAGGAGTCCTGTACAGTAACGATTGTTCATTCTAAAACAAAAGATATCGAAGATATGGTTAAGCAGGCTGATATTGTTGTAGCTGCAGTTGGTAGGCCTAATATGGTTAAAAGTAACTGGGTTAAAGATGGAGCCATAGTCATAGATGTAGGCATCAACAGAATTGATCATCCAGATAAGCCCGGAAAGACTAAACTTGTAGGTGATGTTGATTATGATGATGTATTTAATGTGGCATCAGCAATCACGCCAGTTCCTGGGGGTGTTGGTCCAATGACGATTGCTTGTTTGCTAAAAAATACTGTGGATGCAGCTTTTAGGCAGCAAGATTAATTACTTTTTCTCCCTCAATCTCAGAGCATTTAGTTTTATAAAACCTTCCGCATCCTTTTGAGAATAAATATCATCACTTTCAAATGTAGCAAGATCAGGATTGTATAGGCTCATAGATGACTCTCGACCTGTAACAATGACATTACCTTTATATAACTTAAGCTTAACCTTTCCCTCAACGTTTTGTTGTGATTTATCAATCATGGATTGTATCATTTCTCTTTCAGGAGAAAACCAATAACCGTTGTAAATTAGTTCAGCATACTTTGGACTCATCTCATCTTTCATATGTGCAGCTTCTTTATCAAGTGTGAGACTTTCTATCGCTCTATGAGCATGATAGAGAATTGTACCACCAGGCGTTTCATAAATACCTCTTGACTTCATACCTATATACCTATTTTCAACAAGATCTACTCGACCAACACCATGTTTACCACCAAGTTCATTTAGAGATTTGAGTAATTGGAAAGGTGTTAACGAATTACCATTCAATGAACATGCATCACCTTTTTTGAATTCAATTAACACCTCTTCGGCTTTATCTGGTGCTTCTTCTGGCGAAACAGATCGAGAATAGACATATTCAGGAGCTTCTTGCCATGGATCTTCTAATATTTTTCCTTCAGCAGATGAGTGTAAAATATTTTCATCTACACTGAATGGTTGTTCTCCCCTTTTGTCTTTTGAAATTTCAATTCCATGTTTGTCAGCATATTCAACAAGCGAAGTTCTTGATGAGAGATCCCATTCTCTCCAAGGACTTATAATTTTAATTGATGGATTATGGTAATAATAACCAAGTTCAAATCTAATCTGGTCATTTCCTTTGCCTGTTGCTCCATGAGAAACAGCATCAGCATTTACTTGTTTTGCTATCTCAATTTGCTTCTTTGCAATTAAAGGTCGAGCAATTGATGTACCTAAAAGATAATAACCTTCATATAATGGATTACCTCTAAACATTGGAAAGACATAATCCTTAACGAATTCTTCTTTAAGATCTTCAATAAAGATTTCTTTCACACCTTGTTGTTTTGCTTTGTTTTCCACAGCATCGTAGTCTTCATCCTGACCCAGGTTTGCAGTAAACGTGACTACTTCACAATGATATGTTTCCTTTAGCCATTTAAGGATGACAGATGTATCAAGACCTCCAGAATAGGCTAAAACAACTTTTTTAATGTCACTCATTATTGAGACCGTTTTTTAATTAGATCGGAAAGATACTACGTTTTGATTTAGGAGCAAGCTTTATCGATGGCCGCTAAAGCCTTGGTAAACCCTATTAATGAGTACGTATCAGTAACTTTTGTACCCCTACTAGAAGTACTTTTCACTTTTACACGCGCACCATTTTTCATATCTTTAACCATCTGCTTGGCGTTCTCACCGTCAGCAAGCCAGGCTCTAGTTTCTAATGTGAAAAACTTGTACTGATTACTTCCAATTGATACTTCAACCATGCTTTTGTCTTTAAAGGTAAAACCTGTATCAATGCTAGCTTCATGACGTGTACCATCTTCTTGAAAGTTTGTGAGCATCAGGGCGTGCTCTCCACGATTAAGTCCATCAGGCTTTGTAGCAATCGGAGAGGATACAATATAGCAAATTTTAGAATTACCATCCTTAAACTCTTTCGCTTGCCAAGCACCACTTTTACCAAATGAACCTAGATGGATTACGTCCACAACAGCAAAAGCACTTATTGAACTAGCTAGAAAAAAAGCTATGATTAGTCTGATATTAAATAATTTCATTAACTATAATTTATAACGGGATTTGAAATAATGAAAGCAATAGTTTGTAAAGAATTTGGTCCACCTAGTTCTCTTGTGTATGAAGATGTTGACTTACCTGAACTTAAAAAAAGTCAAATTTTAATTGACGTTCACTCTGCTGGTGTAAATTTTCCAGACACTCTAATCATTCAAGATAAATATCAAGTTAAACCTCCGCTACCATTTTCACCTGGAGGAGAAATTTCAGGTGTCATAAGTGCGACAGGTGAGAGTGTTACTGATTGGAAGGTTGGTGATGAGGTAGTCGCTATGATTGGTTTTGGTGGTTTCAGAGAGCAAGTCATAACTAGTCCAGGAAATATATTTCGTAAACCAAACAGCATGGACTTCACAACAGCTTCTTGTTTTACATTAACTTATGGAACATCACATTATGCCCTTAAGAATCGTGGTCAACTGAAAGAGGGTGAAAACCTTCTTGTGCTCGGTGCAGCAGGAGGAGTTGGAATTTCAGCAGTTGAAATCGGAAAGGCTATGGGAGCAAGAGTGATCGCGGGCGCATCTTCTGATGAAAAGTTAGAAGTATGTAAAGAATATGGCGCAGACGAAGTTATCAATTATGGTAAGTATGATTTAACTGATCGTGATCAAGTAAAACAATTTAGAGCTGAGATTTCAAAAGCTACAAATGGTAAAGGACCTGATGTGATTTATGATCCAGTAGGTGCAGATTTTACTGAACCTGCTTTAAGAAGTATTGCCTGGAACGGAAGATTTTTAGTCATAGGTTGGGCTGCAGGCTATATTCCAAAGATACCAATGAACTTGTATTTAATCAAAGGATGCTCTGCTGTTGGAGTATTTTGGGGGCAGTTCACAGCTTTAGAGCCTCAAGAGCATTTAGCAAACATGAACCAGCTTACAGGCTGGTATGAAGAGGGCAAGCTTAAAGCTCCAGTTACTGAGATTTTACCACTTGAAAAAGGTCAGCAAGCACTAGAAACAATTCTTGCTCGTAAAGCTACAGGAAAAATAGCATTAACAACGTCTTTTTATAAATCTTAAAAATTTATTTACTGGTGCGGTTCATTTCTCGCGCCATATCCAAGTCGAGATTTGTAACACCTCCAGCATCGTGTGTTGATAATGTCACTTCAACCGTACTGTAGACATTAAACCATTCTGGATGATGATCTTTTTTTTCTGCATACAATGCCATAGAAGTCATCCATCCAAATGCCTCTGTAAAATTTTTAAACTTAAATGTTTTTGTGATTGCATTTCGACCTTTGACTAGTTTCCATCCTGATAGCCTTTTTAGTTTGTTTGTAACTTCTATCTTGGATAATTTTTTCATCAGGGAGCAGGATTTGGAATTTCTTTATGAACTTTTCTAATCTCATTCATGATCTCTTTGTTAATATCAAGATGAATACTATCAATACAGATTTTTAATTGTTCCATAGTGGTTGCACCAATAATGTTTGATGTAACAAACGGTTGAATATTACAAAATTGAATGGCAAGTTGTGTTGGATCAATTTCAAATTTTTTGGCAACTTCCACATACATTTCAATTGCTTTTTGAGTTTTATCACCTTTGTACCTCATCATCAGAGGAGTATCACCGAACAGAGCTAAACGTGATCCCTGTGGCATTTGGCCATTAAGATATTTACCTGTCAATGTTCCCTGGGCTAAAGGAGAATAAGCAAGCAATCCAACTTGTTCTTGCATTGCTATTTCAGATAACCCAATTTCAAATCCTCTATTAACAAGATTGTAGGCATTTTGAATTGAGGCTACGCGAGGAAGAGATTTTGTTTCGGAGAGTTCTAAATATTTCATGGTGCCCCATGGAGTTTCATTTGAAAGACCAATCTGTCTGACCTTTCCTTGTTTTACAAGCTCACCCAGGGCTTCAAGCGTTTCCTCAATGGGAATGGAGTCTGAAGTGTCCATGTGCTTGTACTCAAGTCTTCCAGAAAATGCACCAAATGGCCTATCTGGCCAATGAACCTGATAAAGATCAATATAATCAGTTTGAAGTCTTTTGAGACTTTGCTCTGCCGCGTAAATGATATGTTCTCTAGATAGCCTTGGAATTTCCTCATTTTCTCTTAGCCAAGACATCCCAGATCTTCCTGCCACTTTTGTAGCAAGCACGACTTTGTCCCGATTACCACGTGCTTTAAACCACGTGCCAATGTACTGTTCAGTCAATCCTTGTGTTTCAGCTTTTGTAGGTACAGCATAAATTTCAGCAGTATCTACAAAATTAACTTCATGGTCTAACGCATAATCAAGTTGGTCGTGAGCATCAGCTTCTGTATTTTGTTCACCCCATGTCATGGTACCAAGACATATAAGACTCACATCAATATCTGATCTACCAAGTTTTCTAAATTCCATTATTTTTTTATAATTCCTAATTCTTCAAATTTTTTTGCAGTATTAATGATTGCATTATCTACTCCTTCAAATTTAAAATCTAAAATATTTTTTGCATTTTCAGAGTTAGTAAATTTAGTTCTTCCAACAAAACCAGAAATCACACTTAATTCCTTGTTAAACAATCCTAAAAATTTGATCAAAAAATCTGGTAATTGTTTGAGAGGAGCTTTTGTGTATCCATTATCAACGAGAACTTGATTCATTTCACGAAGCCACATATTTTTTTCTGATAGTATAAACCGTTTACCGCTTGCGTCTGGATTTAACATAGCCTCAATGTGCGCACGTGCAGTATCTTCAACTGTAACAAATCCAAAATGAATTTTAGGTGCTGCACGATAGGATCCTTCAAGCATTTTTTGTATAAACATATTTGATGTTCCCATATCGTCACTCAATGAAGGCCCAACTACAAGAGTTGGATTAATTGCAACTGCTTCTATTCGATCTGATTCTGGCAAGCTCTCTAGATGATCCCACATAGCTCTTTCCGCAATAGCCTTACTTTTGTTATAGGCGCCTATATTTTTTTTGGGATCAGTCCAATGACTTTCATCAAATACATCTCTATCGTGTCCATAGCCCACTGCTGAAAACGATGAAGTCATAACGAACCTCTTAACCTTATTTTTGATTGCACTCTTGAGTGCTCTTATTAGACCTTGCTTAGCAGGCTCAATTACTTCATTTTCATCATCTGGAGCTTTTTGTACTAATGGTGATGCTACATGAATTACGTATTCACACCCTTGAGCTGCATCATCCCAACCGTCATCTTTAAGCAAGTCTAACTCACAAATTTCAAGCTTATTTTCTGTATTGACTACTTTTGAGAGGGCATTTCTTACTTCAGACTCACGATCTCGGGATCTAAGTGAACCTCTAACAAGATATCCTCTATCAATTAGTTGGGCTATAACATGAAGTCCAATATAACCTGAGGCGCCTGTAACTAATACTTTTTCCATTTCTATTTGCTTTCTCTAATTTCTGTAATTGACTTGGCGTGCTCAATGAACGCTTGATCCAACGGCATTGGCTCCCACTTTAAAATATTGATCGTTTGAGAATTATCTATAAGAACATACTTATCAAGCATAGGCACAAGACCTTTGGTTCGTTTATCAATTAAGCCAATCATTTTTAATAAAAATGACGGAGCTTTTTTTAGCTTAACTTTTTTATATCCACTGTTGTAGAGAGTCTCTGCTATATCATACATCCAAGTTGGATTTGCATGTGCCGCAATAAATCTTTTGCCATTAGCTTCTGGAGTCACCATTGCCTTTAAATGTAATTTTGCGACATCTCGTACATCTATGTAAGGAAAAGATATTGATGGTATCATCGGAAATTTACCAGAGATCACTTGTGAAATAATTTGAGTTGATGCCCCATCTAAATCGTTTCCAAGTTGAGGACCCATCACTCCACCAGGATTAATAACAGCCATTTCAAGTTTATTATTTTCATCTTGATTATTTATAAATTCCCAGGCGGCTTTTTCAGCAATTGTTTTGCTTTTTTGATAGGCTGTTACATATTCACTATCGATATCAGTCCATGTGTCGTGATCAGCAGTACCACCCTTCATGTGAGAACTGATAGCTGCAGTGGAAGATGTAAGAACAACTTTTTTTATTCCAGCTTTCTTCGCAGCACTTAAAGCACGTAAGGTACCTTCTTTTGCAGGCTTAATGAGCTCGTTCTCATCTTTTGGTGCATCAATTGTAAAAGGTGAAGCAACATGCATTAAATAATCACAATCCCACATTGCATCATCCCAACCATCATCACTTAGTAAATCTAACTGGCAGAATTCGAGATTATCATCTTGAGTTTCTTTTTTGATTGCATCTCTAACTTCATTTTCCCTCTCCATATTTCTGAGAGATCCTTTAACTGCATACCTATTCTTTAAAAGTTCTACAATACAGTGTTCAGCGATATAGCCTGATGCGCCGGTAACTAAAACTTTCTCCATATTTTCTCTATCCTATTGATATTATTATATAAAATCTTAACAAATAATTACTTGTATTGAAACTCTTAATAATTATGTATTAAAATATAAATAAATATTAATACAAGAGGTTTTTACTTATGGAATATCAAACAAGAGCACAATCAACCCCAGCTATTGATGCAGGTTTAAGGCAGTACATGCTGAGTGTTTATAATTACATGGCATCTGGTTTAGCTTTAACAGGTTTGATTGCTTTTATGTTATTTCAAGCTACAGCCGTAACAGGACCAACAGGTGAGATAGTTGGTTTAACAAGTTTAGGCGTCTCTCTGTACACTGGTCCCATGATGTGGGTTGTGGCATTAGCTCCTCTTGGAGTTGTCATGTATATGAGCTTTGGTATTCGTGGCATGTCAGCTGCAAGAGCTCAAACTATGTTTTGGGTGTTTGCTTTCTTGATGGGTCTTTCCTTATCAACAATTTTTCTTACTTACACTGGTGCTAGTATTGCTAGAGTATTTTTTATTACTGCAAGTACTTTTGGTGCTATGAGCATATATGGATACACAACTAAGCGTGATCTAACTGGCTTTGGTTCATTTTTATTTATGGGGCTGATCGGTATTATTATAGCTTCAATTGTAAATATCTTTATGCAATCACCTGCCCTTTATTTTGGAATATCAATCTTAGGTGTTTTAATTTTTGTTGGTCTTACAGCTTACGATACACAAAAAATTAAAAATATGTATATGGCTTATGATAGTGGCGAAGTAGCAGCAAAAAAAGCAATTATGGGAGCGCTTACGTTATACTTAGACTTCATAAATCTATTTATTATGCTTTTAAGATTGTTTGGCCAAAGAAGATAATTCTAAACAACTCTAATTTTTTTATTTTTCAGCTGATTGATTATATCAGCTAATACATCTGCATCTTTAATTTTGCTTTGGTATGCATCGTATAAAATATATTTTTTTTGCCTTTTTATTTTAGCGCTGTTTTTTTTAATGCTTAAAAATGCTTTCTCAAAAGTATTTCGATAAATAGAAAAAACAGCGTTGTCTCTCGTATGATCAATTGCATAGTCTTTCCAAATACCTTGAGCTACATTTTTTCCGTAAATTGAAAGTATCAAGTTGAGTTCACTCTTATTAAAAGTTGTAATACGTGTATCAGGCTTCAAATTGTAGTTAGTTCTTGGATTGGATGGATTGATGTAGTGAACTGCCATGTTATCGTATGTTACCTCGAATTTATTGAAAAACCCATTTTTTTCAGGAATTTTTTTAAGATACAGTTTTCTATATTACTTGAATTTTATCTAAAAATTCCAATATAACATTCTCAAGAGAACAAATATGGCAAAAGCTGAAAAATTAGAGTTTCAAACGGAAGTCAGTCAATTATTAAAATTGATGATTAACTCAGTTTATTCTGAAAAAGAAGTATTTGTCAGAGAGCTAGTTTCAAATGCTTCTGATGCATGCGATAAATTAAGATATCTAGCAAATACAAAAGAAAACGTAATGCAAGACGATCCTGATCTTAGGGTTGAAATTGAAATAAATAAAAAAGATAACAGAATCTCATTCATCGATAATGGCATTGGTATGAATAGAAAGGACTTGATAAATAATCTTGGTACAATTGCTCGCTCAGGTACTGCTCAATTTTTAAAAGAACTTTCAGAATCAAAAACTAAAGACCTATCACTCATTGGTCAATTTGGGGTTGGTTTCTACTCAGCATTTATGGTTTCTTCTGAAATTTCCGTAACTACAAGAAAAGCAGGAGAAAAAAAGTTATGGATCTGGAAATCAGATGGAGAATCAAATTTTTCTATAGAGGAAAATGAAAATTTAGAATTATTAAAATCAAACAGAGGTACAAAGATTGATATTTCTGTCACAAAAGAGAATAAAGAATATTTAGATAAAATAAGAATTGAACAGATAGTTAGAAAATATTCAGATCATATAAGTATACCAATTTATGTCATTGATGGTTCAGAAAAAAAAGATGAAAAGAATGAAGCAATAAACTCTGCCTCAGCAATATGGACTAGACAAAAAAGCAAAATCACTAAAGAGCAGTATAAAGAATTTTATAATCATGTCGGTCAGATGTTTGATGAGCCATGGATGACTTCACACTACAAAGCTGAAGGTAAAATTGAATACACTGTTTTAAACTTTATACCATCATCTAAGCCTTTTGATTTATATGATCCTGCGAGAGAAAATAGATTAAAACTTTATGTAAAAAAAGTATTCATCACAGACAATTGCCCTGAACTTATACCTCCTTACCTACGATTTTTAAGAGGAGTAATTGACTCAGAAGATTTACCACTCAACATAAGTAGAGAGATGCTCCAAAATAATCCAGTTGTTGCAAAAATCCGATCTGCGCTAGTTAAGAGAACCATCTCAGATCTAAGAAAGAAACTTTCCTCGGATAGGGAGTCTTATGAAACTTTCTGGAGTAACTTTGGTCCCGTTCTTAAAGAGGGAATTTACGAAGACTTTGAGAAAAAAGAGAGCATATTAGAGATTTCTCTGTTCAAGCAGTCATCTTCCAAAAAATTAGTTACTCTTGATGAATATATTGCGGAGATGCCAAAAAAACAAAGCGATATCTATTTCATGACAGGAGACGATTATGAAAATATTTTCAACAACCCAAGTTTAGAAGGTTATAAATCCAGGAATATAAATGTTTTAATATTAGATGATCCAGTAGATAGTTTTTGGACATCTGCAACTCCACAATTTAAGGAAAAATCATTTAAATCTGTAACAAAAGGACTCGATGATCTTAGTAAAATCGATGGTAAGAAAAAAGAAGACAAATCAAAAGATAAGAAATCTGTCGATCCTTTAGTTGTTGTTCTGAAGGAGCAGCTCAAAGATAAAGTTAAGGACGTAAGGATTTCGTCTAGATTAACTGACAGCGCAGTTTGTTTGATTGGTGATGAAAATGCAATGGATCCTCAATTAGAAAAAATATTACAGCAACATAACCAATTGAATCAAGAAATGTCGATGAAAATTCTCGAGATTAATCCAGACCACAAATTAATTAAAAAGCTTTCAAAAATGGCAACTAAGAAAGATCAAATCACAGATATCAAAAGGATTGCATTAATGCTATATGAACAATCCAAAATTCTTGATGGTGAAAAACCCTCAGATCCTGTTAATTTTTCTAAAAATATTGTTGATACTATATACTCTTCAATTCAATAAATAGCTTTACATATGAAATTAAGACTCTTCTTTAGTCTAAAAATGATCTATTATTTTTCTACATAATCAAAGGGAAAAGAAATGAATAAATTTGCAACATATATAATCTTATTTTTTGTTACTGCCACTACATTTGCAAGCGCAACAGAATTAAATGAAAATAGTCTTTATACTGGTAAAATTAATAAAGCTTACAATCAAGCCGACCTTCCACTCCTACCAGGTGAATGGAAAATCTATGATTTAGAAAAATCTGGCAGTGTAGCATCAGGTAATTTTTTTGTTTACGCAACTTTAGTTCCATCTAGTTTCGGCCCCTCTGATAATGCATTCTTTAATGATGGAATTTCATATGCTGTCTTGGGTTCTAAATCTGAGGAAACTGATTACAGAAGATCATTTTATGCATGTGATGCTGGTTGGATTACGGATGCGGAAACCACAACCTCAAACATAGATACAAGAGGTTCAGGTAACTTTGAGGAAACGTGTTCTGCTAAAGGAGAAATTAATCCGTTCAATCAATTTTTCTTCACAGATTGTGGCGAGGTCTGCATCGAAGTTAATATTGCATTGATGTCTGAAAACTACAATATTAACGAAGGTAACTTTGAGGAAGCTTCAAATGATATTTTTAATGCGATAAGAAACACAGTTGCAGGCAGCTCTGGCGCAGACATGTCAGGTGTAATTAATAAATATAAAAAGTAATCTCTAGGAATTTACGAGACTTTTAAACACATACTGAAGGATTCCACCTGTTTCCAGGTAATCGATTTCAGTTTTTGTATTAGCTAAAAGTTTAACTTTTGTAGATAAGTTTCTACCATTTTCATACTCAATCATCATATTTAACGTCATTCCAACTTTAAGTTCCTGATTTAAACCAGTGATTGATATCTTTTCTGAGCCTTGAAGCTTAAGAGTTTTACGACTTTCACCCTTTTTAAATTGAAGTGGGAGTATTCCCATGCCAATTAAATTTGAACGGTGGATTCTTTCAAACGACTCTGCAATAACTGCTTTTACTCCTAACAAATTTGTTCCCTTAGCAGCCCAGTCTCTTGAAGAGCCCATACCATAATCTTTTCCAGTAAATATAACCAAAGGAGTATGGTTTTTTTGATATTTCATCGCAGCATCATAAATAGACAGTTGTTTTTTCGACGGGAAATGTATGGTGTATCCACCCTCAATATTAGTAAGCATCTCATTTTTTATTCTAATATTTGAAAATGTGCCTCTCATCATTACTTCATGATTACCCCTTCGAGCACCGAATGAATTAAATTCATGACTTTGTACTTTATTATTTTTTAAATATGCGCCAGCGGGTCCGTCTGCTTTTATTGATCCAGCCGGACTAATGTGGTCAGTAGTAACACTATCACCAAATATTGCTAAAACTCTTGCCTTTTCAATATTACTTATCTCTTTTTCTTTGTCATTCATGTTTTGAAAAAATGGAGGATGTTGTACATAAGTAGAATTTTTATCCCAATTATATGTTAAGCCCTTAGGGGATTTTACAGCTTTCCATTTGCTATCACCTGCAAAAACATTTTTGTATCTCTCATTAAATAGTTTTGAGTTAATTGTTTTATTAATTGTATTTTGAATTTCTTTATTTGAAGGCCAAATGTCCTTTAAAAAAACCTTTTTTCCATCTTTTCCAATTCCAATTGGTTTTTTTGTGAGATCCACTTTAGTTGATCCACAGAGAGCATATGCAACTACCAAAGGAGGTGAGGCTAAATAATTCGCTTTAATGTGAGGATTAATTCTGCCTTCAAAGTTTCTATTTCCTGATAGAACACTACTGATAACTAAATTATTTTTTTCAATTGTATCTACAATATCCTGATCTAATGGTCCTGAATTACCAATACAAGTTGTACAACCGAAACCTACAAGCTGGAAACCTAATTTGTCTAGATAATACTGAAGTCCAGATTTAGTAAGATAATCTGTTACAACTTTCGAACCAGGTGCAAGTGATGTCTTAACCCAAGGTTTAGACTTGAGACCAAGTTTAAAGGCTTTTTTTGCTAGTATTCCAGCTCCGATCATTACACTTGGATTTGATGTGTTCGTACAACTTGTAATTGCTGCTATTGCAACATGGCCGTGATCTAATTCAAAATTGGAATTTTTAACTGATGATATGTTACTGATATTTTCCTTTTTAAATTCATTGTTTAGACTTTTGGTGAATGAGTCAGAAACATTCGATAATACTATTTTATCTTGAGGTCTTTTTGGTCCAGCTAGGCTTGGAACAATTGAAGCCAGATTAAGTTTTAATGTTGCAGAATAAACTCTCTTGTTTTTTTTGTAATCCTCCCAAAGTCCCTGATGAATTGCATATTTTTTAGTAAGTTCAATATCACTTTTGGTTCTTCCACTAATTTTTAAAAAATTAATTGTTTCTTCGTCAATTGGAAAAAATCCACAAGTAGCTCCATATTCAGGAGCCATGTTTGAAATCGTCGCTCTATCTGGAATAGACAATTCTTTAAGTCCATTTCCATAAAACTCTACAAATTTACCAACTACACCTTGCTTCCTCAAAATTTCAGTAATTGTTAAAACTAAATCTGTTGCAGTTGTTCCTTCTTTAAGTTTTCCACTTATTTCGAACCCAATGACTTCTGGAACGACCATTGAAATTGGTTGTCCGAGCATAGCTGCCTCAGCTTCGATACCGCCAACTCCCCAACCTAATACTGACAACCCATTTATCATTGTTGTATGACTGTCAGTACCTACAACAGTATCTGGATAAGCTTCAGTAAGTGTCCTATTTCCTGTTTTAACTTTTTTTGTCCAAACTGTTTTAGCTAAATACTCTAGGTTGACCTGATGACAAATACCAGTTCCAGGAGGAACTACCCTGAAATTGTCAAAAGCTTTTTGTCCCCAACGCAGGAATTGATATCTCTCAATATTTCTTTTATATTCTAAATCTACATTTTCTTTGTATGATAATTTGTTTCCGAAACTATCAACCATAACTGAATGGTCAACGACCAGATCAACTGGAGACAAAGGATTTATTTTTTTTGGATCGCCATTTTTTTTCTTTATAGCAGCTCTCATTGAAGCAAGGTCAACTACAGCGGGTACACCAGTAAAATCTTGCATTAACACTCTTGCTGGTCGAAAATTAATTTCCCTATCAATTTTTCCAGATTTCTTCCACTTTGAGAATTCTATAATATCTTCTTTAGTTACAGACTTTCCATCTTCATTTCTTATTAGGTTTTCTAGGAGAACTTTTATTGAAAATGGTAAATATGATATATTTAATAGACCATGCTTTTCAGCTTTTTTAAGACTTGAAATAACATAACTATTTTTCGCAATTTTTATGGTTTTTTTTGTTTTAAAGCTATCGTACATAGAGGGTTTACTGGGGGTATTAATAGGACTAATTTTAGCAGCTATCAACACAATTTTTTATGAAAAAACTGTCTATTAACGAATTAAAATGTTTTAGAGGAGAAAACTTAGTTTTAAATAGGATTTCGGCCGAGATTAAAGAGGGTGAAACTTTTGTTATAAAAGGAAGTAATGGTTCTGGTAAGACGACGCTTTTAAGAGTCTTATCATCTCTTATCAAAAATTATAGTGGAACTATCATGTATGAAGATAGAGATATTAAAGAAGATTATAAATTTTATCAAAAATTCAATTTTATTGGTCAGAAAAATGCACTCAAGGAAAATCTTTCTGTATCAAAAAATTTCAAACTTTGGGAAATTATCTATGGAAAAAAAACTGATGTAAACCTATTACTGCAGAAGTATAACTTAAATACGCTAATTGATAAGGACATTAGTTCTTTAAGTGATGGACAAAAAAAATGCATATCATTGTTAAAACTCAAGCTTTGTAGTGTCCCTATTTGGTATTTAGATGAACCTTTCGTATTTTTAGACTCTGAGAATAGATCAATCTTAACAGATGAAATTAAAAGTCACAATCATCGTGGCGGTATAGCACTCATAACAACTAATACGGAGTTGGATTATAAATCAGATGGAGAGATTACTTTATAATTATGAAGCCCTTATATGATTTAATAAACAGAGATTTAAAAATTGCATTTTTTACAAGCTCTAATTTTTTGTTTACAGCATCTTTTTTTATTTTAATTGTTGTACTAATACCATTTATATTTGGATCAGACAGTGAGCAATTACGTATAATCTTTAAAGGTATAATATGGATAAGTATTTCACTTTCAATCTTATTAACTTTAGAAAGAATATTTTATTCTGATTATGAAGATGGCTCTCTTGACCTGATTTTACAAAGGTACGAGTCTCTTGAAATTATAATATGTGCAAAATATATCGCACATTGGGTAATCAATTGTTTACCACTAATTGTCATACTTCCTTTTTTGAGTTTACTCTTTCAACTTACTTTTTCAGACATTTTTCCAATCTTAATTAATTTAGTTATTGGTTCAATGGGGATGGTTTTTGTTGCAACCTTTGTCAGTGCTTTAACTTTAGGTGCAAAAAGAACTATTTTTCTTAAGGGCATCATTCTAATACCATTATTAGTGCCCTTTATTATATTCGGAGTTGACCCCCATTCTTGGCCAATCCTTATAGCATTGTCGATGATGTCTTTTGTGATTTCTATTTATGCATCTGCTTATGGTCTGCGTCTTTATGGTGAATAGTCTTTATGTGCAGTAATAATATAATGGTTTTATGTATCTAAAATTGAAAAAATCATACTTTGACGTGCTTGATAGGTTTACTCCATTTTTAATCATAATGACGATTGTCTCCTTTATTATTGGATCTTATTTTGCCTTATATGGATCACCACCAGATTATATTCAAGGAGACTCCATGCGTATTATGTATGTGCACGTACCATCAGCTTGGTGGGCACTCATGTCATATAGTGTTTTAGCAGTTTCCTGTACAATTTGGTTTATAACTAGAAATCCTTTTTTTAATTTAATTGCTAAATCAATCGCACCAATCGGAGCTGTATTCACCTTGATTGCTTTAGTAACAGGAAGTATATGGGGCAAGCCTACTTGGGGTGTATGGTGGGTTTGGGATGCAAGACTTACATCTATGTTATTGTTATTTTTTTTGTACCTCGCTTATATTTTTTTGTGGCAAGCAATTTCCAATAAAGATTTAGCTTCAAAAATATCAGCGGCACTTGCTATGATTGGATTTATAAACGTTCCCATTATAAAATTTTCGGTTGATTGGTGGAATACATTGCATCAGCCAGCATCTATTTCAAAGCTTTCTTCTCCAAGTATAGACGAAAGTATGCTTATACCATTATTTATAATGGCATTTGCAAGCTTATGTTTTTTAATAACAATGTTTTCAGTTAGACTTAGGATAGAGTTTATCGAGTCTAGAATATCAAGATTGAGACAAAAAATATATGACTGATTTCTTTTCCATGGGTGGTTATGGTTTTTACGTATGGTCATCCTACATTATATTTTTTGTAACTATTTCTTATGTCTTCATTGTGAACCTTATGAAATTAAATGAGAAAAAGAAAAAGCTTATAAATTTAGAAAAACACAGTGACCAGTCCAGTTAAAAAAAGGCTTATAAAATTTTTATTGAGTTTAATTGTATTAGCGATTTCAATTTTAATAATTGTTTACAATTTAAGGGATAATATTGTTTACTTCTATAGTCCAAGCGAGCTTCAAGATCTGAATACCAGTGATGTCAGAATACTCCGCCTAGGAGGCCTTGTTTCTACTGGCTCAATTCAAAGTGAAACTAATGGAATACATCGATTTAAAATTAATGATGGTAATGAAGAAATTTCTGTAAAATTTGAGGGTATACTGCCAAATTTATTTGCGGAGGATAAGGGAGTTGTTGTGGAAGGAAAGTATATTAAAGATGAATTATTTATTGCTCTAAAAGTTCTTGCTAAACATGATGAAAATTATATGCCACCCGAAGTAATAGACTCATTAAAGCAGACGGGAAATTGGCAGGGAGAATGAACAATATAATAAGCCTTTCTGGTAACCTATTACTAATCATTTGTCTGGCAACTTCTATGTTGCAGTCTTTAAATTTATTTACTGCAAATTCTTATACTAACAATAATGTAAAATTATTTTCAACGATACAATTCACAAGTATAGTTTTAGCTTTTTTAATTTTAATTTTTTTATTTACTCAATCAAACTTTGGTTTTGAACTTGTTACTTTTCATTCACATTCAGAAAAACCTTTTCTTTATAAAATCTCTGGAGCATGGGGTAATCATGAGGGAAGTCTACTTTTATGGATACTAATACTAACTCTTTTTAACTTTCTTTACAGTCTTTCGGCAGAAAGAGATAAACTTTATAAGAATAAAGTAATTGCTATTCAAAGCATTTTAATTATAGGCTTTGTATTATTTTCAATTGCTTTATCAAACCCATTTACTTTAAATGAAAGCCCTCAATCAGAGGGACTGGGATTGAATCCAATTCTTCAAGATCCGCTGTTAGCGATTCATCCTCCAATTTTGTATTTTGGTTATGTTGGTTTCTCACTCGTCTTCAGTTTGGCGGTAGCGGGCTTATTATCAAGCAATATAAATAATGTATGGGCTGAGACTGTTAAATCATGGACATTCTTAGCTTGGACATTTTTAACAGCAGGAATTGCATTAGGATCTTACTGGGCATATTACGAGTTGGGTTGGGGTGGATATTGGTTTTGGGATCCAGTCGAAAATGCCTCGTTAATGCCTTGGTTGGCAGCTACAGCACTTATTCACTGTGTTGTAGTATTACAAAAGAAAAATACAATGCAGTCTTGGACTGTATTACTAGCGATTATAACCTTCTCATTAAGTTTAATGGGAACATTTCTAGTTAGATCTGGTGTCTTAAACTCTGTACATACATTTGCCTCTGACCCAGGTCGTGGACTATATATTTTAAGTTTTTTATTTTTAGTCTTAATTACATCTTTCACTATTTACGCATTAAAATCGGATGGAATTGATAAGGAGAATAGCTACTCAATAGTTAGTAGAGATGCGGGGATTATGGTTAACAATTGGGTATTGATTACAATATTATTCATTGTCTTTCTTGGAACAATATACCCCCTTTTTACTGACCTTGTTTTAAACACTAGTCTCACTGTAGGTCCTAGTTATTATGTTATGACAATTACTCCAGTGATAATTATTCTTTTGCTCTTCATGATAATATCACCACTTGTTAATTGGACTGCTGGCAAACTATCCAATGTAATTGTTAAGATGAGATATGTTCTCATCTCTAGTTTAACTTTGGTACTCATATTAAGTTTATATTTTTTTCTTTTCTCTCTTACAGAACTTACAATTATATTTTTATGTATCATTTTGATTTTAACATCAATTTCTTCAGGGATTATTTATTCAAGGAAAAATATAATTATTACACCTAGTCTTGGAAGAACTCTCTCTCACTCCGGATTTGGATTACTTCTTTTAGCTATAGTTAGCAATGCAGTTTATTCAGAAGAAAAGATATTTGATGCAAAAGTTGGAGATACTTTAAAACTTTCAGATAATACTTTTAGGTTTGAAAAAATAAATCAATTTGAAAAACAGAACTATAATTCAATACAAGCTATTTTTTATCTCATGGACAAGAATAAAAAAGTTGAGAAGTTCAGTCCCGAAATAAGATTTTATAATGATCCACCAACTATAACTTCAGAAACGAGCATTGTTCACAGGCTTTTTGAAGATATATATATTGTTATGAATGTAACCCAAGCAACAAATTCTATTAGTGTGAGAATACATGTAAAACCATTTATGACTTTCTTATGGATAGGTGTAATTTTGATTATTTTGGGCGGTGTCTTGTCAGTATTTATTAAAAATAAAAAAATCAATGCCTAAAAGAATAATTTATTACGTTCCTATTTTATTGATCATTGTGCTTAGTGTATTTTTTTATTTTTCACTCAGTAATGATACCTCAAAAATATCATCACCTATTATTGGTAAGCCTCTACCAGAATTCTCACTTCCAAGTTTATTAACTGGTAAGTCGAATGTTCGATCTGAAGACTTAAATGAAGAAGGAACATTTATTTTGAACGTATGGGCATCTTGGTGTGTACCTTGTAGAGCAGAGCACGATATACTTATGGTGCTCAATAATCTACACGACGTAAAACTATATGGTCTAAATTATAAAGATAAGCCAAGTGAGGCAGTAAATTTTATTAATAAGCTTGGTAATCCATTTAAAAATATAGGAGTTGACCAGTCAGGACGAACTGCAATTGACCTTGGAGTTTATGGTGTGCCAGAAACGTTCATTATTAGAGATGGAAAAGTAATATATAAACATATTGGACCAATACATATGAGCGAGCTAGATGAAATTATTGTACCTATTTTGAAAGACTCAAGATGAAGAAAAGTTTTATATTTATTATTTTCATTAATTTTGTGCTTTACCTACCTGGTTATTTCATTCATGCCCAAACAAGTGACGAAAGAGCTAATAATTTATTCAAAGAAGTGCGTTGCCTTGTTTGTCAGGGACAAACGATTCATGAGTCAAATGCAGAACTTGCTGAGGACCTAAAAATAATAATTAAAGAAGAAATTACAAAGGGCAAAAGTGATGAAGATATAAAACAATTTCTTGTTGATAAATATGGTGACTGGATATTGATGACACCGCCCTTCGATCCATATACTTACGTTTTATGGTTGTCTCCAGCTATAATAATACTGTTTGGATTTGGATATATTTATTATAAATCTCGAAAACAATTGAAATAGTGTCTATATTTTGACACATTATAGTTGTTATTTGACCACTTAAATAAATTATATATAAGTCTTTAAGATTAAGGAGACCTCATGAAAATATACTTACTAAAAATTATTTTGTTTTCTATGCTTGGATCAAGTATTGTTTTTGCTGGTGGCGTAGAGGAAGACTCGGGACCTGAAACAATGTCTGAGACCGAACAACAAGTCTCAGATGATTCTATGGATAACGAAACGGAGTTGACAACTAGAGAAGATATTGATGAATATCAGGAAATTGTAGCTACTCTTGATGAAAGCTCAGACCCAGTCTGCGACAGTGATGGAAATGTAGTTAAATGGTCAGGTGGTTGTGTGACTTGGTCAGGTGGATATATTGAAGAAGGCGAAACTGCCGATACATTTGTTAGATACAGTAACTAATTTAATGAATAAGTTAAAGATTGCTTTTTTTGTAATTGTTTTATCATTTAGTACTTACATGGTTAAGGCTGATGATCAATTATCATTTTCAATTGGTCAATTCGATATTAACGATACAATTGATTCAGCAGAAATGAGACTTGAGTATCTTTACGGCCAAAATTTTTACAATAATAATTTTGATCTTAAGCCATTTGTTGGAGCTATGTTCAATAGCGACAGTGGTAAGTATATATACTCTGGCCTAAGAAAAGATTATATAATTTCTTCAAAATGGAATTTTACTCCAAGTTTTGCAGCTGGTTATTACGACAGAGGCAGCAGTAAAGATTTAGGGCATAATATAGAGTTTAGAAGCCAACTTGAGTTTTCTTACCAAACTGCTAACGGAAGAGTGGGATTTAATGTCAACCATATTTCAAATGCAAGTATCGGCAACAAAAATCCAGGCACTGAAAGTGCTACCATTTCATTTATAAGACCGTTTTAGTTTTTTAAAATCTCTTCTACAAAATCTCTAGAAATAAAATCTTTTAAATCCTCTAAATTTTCGCCAATACCTAAGCCATTAATAGGTAATTTTGTTTTATTTGTAATAGACAAAAGAGTTCCACCTGATGCGCTTGTATCAAACTTTGATAATATGATGCCAGTCAAAGTCACATATTTATTAAATTCTTCAACTTGCTTGAGAGCATTTTGTCCAGTAGTAGCGTCAATTGTCATTATTACGTCATGGGGATATTTCTCGTCATGCTTTTTTAAAACTCTACTTATCTTTCCAAGTTGATCCATCAAATCAACTTTATTGTGTAGACGGCCAGCAGTATCAATTATAATAACTTGATTGCCTAACTCTTTTGCTCGTAAGACTGATTTATAAACTATACTTGCCGGATCAGAACCCTCAGTTTCTGAAATAAAATCAGTACCTATTTTTTCTGACCATAATTGTAATTGTTCTGTTGCAGCTGCACGAAATGTATCTGCAGCAACAAGTAAAACACTTTGATTTTTTGAAACAAAATTATTAGCTATCTTTGCAATTGTTGTTGTTTTGCCTGAACCATTAACACCAACCATAAGTACAATGCGTGGTACATCTGAGAACTGATAATTTAAAGTTTGCTCGTAAGGCATTAACATATCGATAAGTACATCCTTTAGATGAGCAGTAATCTCATCGATATTTCCATTTTTGGAAATCGTCTTTTTGGCAAGTGTCGAAATTACTTGTCCAGCAGTTTCAATGTTTACATCAGATGAAATTAATAATTCTTCTAGTTGATCTAAAGACTCTTGATTTATTTTTGAACCAACAAATAGTTTTGAAATTTCTGACCTAAAATTTTTAAACAATAATATTACCGCTTAAACCAGACGAGTCACTTCCAGTAACAAGCATCTTAATTAGATTTCCGTTACCGTAATCTCGATTAAGATTTACTTTAGCAAATCCATCTGATCTACCTCTACTTTCACTCTCAACAATTAGATTAATTTCTGTATTTTCTAATTTATTGTAGTATTTTAAAATTTGCTCATTTCCTAATTCTCTTAAAATTTTAGCTCTTTTTTTTATAATTTCTCGATTTAATTGTGGCATTCTCGATGCAGGTGTTCCTTCTCGAGGGGAAAAGGGAAAAACATGTAAGAATGAAATATTACACTCTTCAACAAGTTTGATTGTATTATGAAACATTTCCTCTGTCTCAGTTGGAAATCCAGCTATCAAGTCAGCGCCAAATACCACATCTGGTCTTACAGATCTTATTTTGTTTATCTTATTAATAGCATCTTCACGAAGATGTCTCCTCTTCATTCGTTTAAGTATCATATTATCTCCAGCTTGAAGTGATAAATGAATATGAGGAAGGATTCTTTTTTCAGTCCCTATAAGATTTGTAAGATCATCATCTATTTCAGCAATATCTAATGAGGACAACCGTAGTCTTTTAAGATTTGGAACTTCAGAAAAAATGAATTTTACTAAATCCGTAATTGTTTTCTTGTCTTCAAAGTCGTGACCATAACTTGTAAGATCAACTCCTGTAAGCACTACTTCCTTATAATTTTTTTCTAAAAGATTTTTAATTTGTTCAACTACATTATTTGGCTTTACGCTTCTTGAGTTCCCTCTTCCGTACGGAATTATACAAAAAGTGCATCTATGATCACAGCCGTTTTGGATTTGCACAAACCCTCTGATTCTTTGTTCTACTTTATCAATAATTGGAGCAATAGCCTGACTTTCTTGGAGAATATCACCCACTTCATTTACTTTATCATTTGCGGTTCTGAGTCTTTCATATGTTTTTTCCTCAAGCTTCTCTTTATTCCCAATAATAGCGTCAATCTCACTCATTTTTGAAAACTCTTCTTGGTGTATCTGGGCAGCACACCCTGTAAGAACAATTTTTCTATCAGGTTTTTCTCTCTTAATTTTTCTTATTTCTGATTTTAAGTCAGCAATTGTTTTGTTTGTCACCGCACATCCATTTATAAATGTGCTGTTACTTATATTTTGTTTTTTAGCAAATTTCCTTATTACTTCAGACTCATAAAAATTTAATCTGCATCCATATGTTTTTACCTCATTTGTATCCATCTTATGATTTATCTTGATGTCTATTTTTAAAGTAAAGAATTGAAGCTATTATTTCGTAAAAAACATAACCAAGGTGATAAATAACTGGGGTTCTTACAATATAGTATAGCCATTTATAATTTGGCAGTGTTTTCCAGACTACAAGGAATGCATCAATTCCTTGATAGAGTTTCTGGTTATGAATAGTATGGAGTCTTCTTAAAAGGCTCTTGCTATCTTTATTTGTTTTTAATTGGGCAGACTCATTATTCGTAATATCTGTCCATTTAATACTACTACTTTGTTTTTTGTAATGATTTATCTCCATTCTACAGACACTACAGGAGTCATTAAAAAAAACTTCAATTGAATCATTTTTATCAGTATTCATTAATTTATCTTGTATTCTCCATTAAAATTTATTTCTGTGGGGCCAGACATTACAACTGTTTTTCCTTTAGAATAATTTATATCTAAAATCCCGCCAGGCAACCTAACTTGTATTTTTTCTGATACATGATTATTTGTGACTGCAGCTACGGCAGCAGCACATGCGGCCGTTCCACATGCCAGAGTTTTGCCAGCACCTCTTTCCCAAACAACTAGATCAATAAGTTCTTTATTTACAATTTTGCATAATGAAACATTTATTTTTTCTGGAAAAATTAAATCATTTTCGATTACTGGACCTATCTCTTCAATCCTATAATCACTAATTTCATTTACAAAAAAAATGACATGTGGATTTCCAACATTTACGAAGAAAGGGTTTGCTAATACTTGATTGTTTATTTGAAAATTTAATGAATTCAAATCTATATCAGTTTTGACTGGAATTTTTTTTAATTCAAAATTTGGGATACCCATATCAATACTCACGCAGTTATCACCAATTCTCTGACAGGAAATAGTTTTTTCTTTTGTAGAAAGTTTTATTGAGTCTACACTCTCTTCGGTCATGAGCAAGTCTGCAACGCATCTTGATCCGTTACCACATGCATGAATTTCTTCTCCATCGGAATTAAAAAATTCTATTAAAATATTTCCATCATCCTGACGTGGTAAAATATTGATTAATTGATCACAACCAACTCCATCATCACGATCACAAATAGAGACAATATCTTTCTTACTTAATGAAATAGTGTTCTTTCTTTGGTCTATAATTACAAAATCATTTCCCAATCCGTTCATTTTTATGAATTTAAATTCTCTCATAGTTTTCTTATATTTAGTCTTTAAATATAGCAGAAATTTAGCTTTTTTGCTTATAGCTTGACAGAATTATAATTACCACATAATTTGCATCCGTTTTCCGCAAGAATAAAAATTGCGGTGCCAAAATTTGGTGTCGACATCAGTCAGCGAGTTTCGCCCACTGGTGCGATAGCCATTGGAATAAAGGAGTTATAGTGTTTTTAAATTTATCTGAACGTTTTGAGTCAATTTTTAAGGGATTAAAACAAACTGGTTCAATAGATGAGAAAAGTTTTGATGAAGCTATGAGGGATATAAGAAGAGCCCTCTTGGAAGCTGATGTTGCGCTTCCTGTTGCAAAAGAATTCATTAATCACATTAGACAAGAATCAATAGGCAAAGAGGTGCTTAGATCTATCACCCCTGCACAAATGATTACCAAGATTGTCAGCGATGAATTAATAAAAATTCTTGGTGGCAGCATGTCTGATTTACAAATTGACGAAAATAAATCTAATTATTATTTGTTCGCAGGCCTACAAGGTTCAGGAAAAACTACTACGGTCGCAAAGATTGCTAATTATCTTAAAAATAAAAAAAATAAATCAGTTTTAACTGTCTCACTTGACATAAATAGACCAGCAGCATTTGATCAATTAAAAAAATTATCTGATGATATTGGCATAAGCATATTGCCAAAAGTAGAAAATCAAATGCCAATTGATATATCAAAAAGAGCAATAGAGTTTGCTAAACTCAATAATATTGACTGTATACTTTTAGATACAGCTGGAAGAACAAATATTGATGATGCTTTAATGAATGAGTTATCTCAGTTAGAAAAAGAGATAAGCCCTACTGAGACACTTCTTGTATTAGATAGTTTAACAGGACAAGAGGCAGTGAATGTCGTCAAAGATTTTTCGAATAAAATTAAATTATCTGGCTCAATAATTACAAGAGTTGATGGAGATGCTCGTGGGGGCGCAGCGCTCAGCATGAAATACATTACTGATTGTCCAATAAAATTTATGGGTGTTGGTGAACATATCGATGATTTAGAAATTTTTCATCCTGAGAGAATTGCTAATAGAATTTTAGGTATGGGTGATATTGTATCACTCGTTGAAAAAGCTTCAGAAAATATTGATGAGCAAGATGCTGAAAGAATGGCAACAAAGTTACAAAAAGGTGAATTTGATCTCGATGATCTTCTTTCTCAAATAAGGCAGATGAAAAAAATGGGTGGTTTATCAAGTATTATGAAATTTATTCCAGGCTTAAAGAATCTAGAAAACAAAATAAGTCAAAATGATTCCGCTGAGAATTCAATAATGAAACAAGAAGCCATTATACTTTCGATGACAAAATATGAGAGAAGTAAGCCAAAAATTATTAATGGCTCTAGAAAAAAAAGAATTGCAACGGGATCTGGTACTAAGGTTTCAGATATAAATAGAGTTCTTAAACAACACAAAAAGATGACGGACATGATGAAAAAATTCTCAAAAAATGGAATGGGTTCAATGAGTCCAGACCAGTTGTCTGGTCAGTTTGGGAATATGATACCAAGTGATATTTTTAAAAAATAATAGGAGAAAAACATGGCTTTAAAAATAAGATTATCCAGAGCAGGCTCAAAAAAAAGGCCTGTATATAGAGTTGTTATTGCAGACTCTAGAAGTCCTAGAGACGGAAAATTTATTGAGAAAGTTGGACTATACAATCCTTTGCTCAAAAAAGAAGATGATAAAAGAATTCAATTAGATATTGAAGCAATCAAGAATTGGATTTCAAAAGGAGCAAAGCCTACAGACAAAGTTGCAAGATTTTTAGGTGCTGCAGGCGTTATAGCAATGCCGGCTCAAGGAAACAATCCTAAGAAAGCAATGCCAAAAAAGAAAGCACAGGAAAGATTAGCAGCAGCTAAAGAAGCAGAAGCAGCTCCAGCAGAAGAAGCAGCTCCAGCAGAAGCAGCTCCAGCAGAAGCAGCTCCAGCAGAAGCAGCTCCAGCAGAAGCAGCTCCAGCAGAAGAAGCTCCAGCAGAAGAAGCTCCAACTGAAGACAAAAAAAGTTAGAGGTGAAGAAATAAATAAAATAAGATTTTTAAACTACTTTTGATGAGTGACTTGGTTGTTATAGGTAAAGTAAGTTCAGCAAGAGGTCTTAAAGGGCAATTTAAAATTATTTCTTATACTAAGAATGCTGAAGATATTTTTAATTATGGTCCAATAACTATTGGAGATAAATACATAGACGTACAGCTCAGTAAAGTAAGTACAACAAAAAATTTACTTGTTGCATCTGTGCATGAAATTGATACCAGAGAAAAAGCTGAAGATATTATTAATAATAATATTACAGTCAAAACACATAAATTTCCTGAAATATCTGAAGATGGGCAATATTATTATTACCAGATAAAAAATATGAAGGTTATGGATGAAAGTTGTAAGATAATTGGAGAAGTTACGAACATAGCCAATTACGGTGCAAACGATGTAATAGAAATTACTGATGAAAATAAAAGAACTTTTTTTATTCCATACTCAAAGAATGTAATTGACGAAGTTGATGTAAAAAACAATATTCTTAAAGTAAAAAATATAAGTGATTATCAATAATGAGTGCATACAAAGTTAAAGTTATTACATTGTTTCCTGAAATTTTCCCAGGTGTGTTAGGTATAGGAAATATAGGTAGATCACTTAAAAATAAAATCTGGTCTTTAAAAACTATAAATCCAAGGAAATTTGCTAAAGGTATTCATAAGTCTGTAGATGGTACAACAGCAGGAGGAGGACCAGGAATGATTTTAAAACCTGAAATGTTAAGTAAGGCTATTTCAGAAAGTTATAAAGGCATAAAAAATAAATCGGACTATCCACTACTTTATTTAAGCCCACGTGGGAAACGTATATCGCAAAAGCAGGTTCAAAACTTAAGCAAAAAAAAGGGGGTAATAATGATATGCGGTAGATATGAAGGCATAGATCAGAGAGTTTTGGATTATCATAATATTGAGGAAGTGAGTATTGGAGATTTTATTCTTGCAGGTGGTGAGGTTGCGTCTCAAGCAGTAATTGAATCAATCATTAGATTATTACCGGGAACTCTTGGAGATGATTCATCGAAAGACTTAGAGTCATTTTCAAATAATTTATTAGAATATCCTCAATACACACGTCCAAAAAAATGGAAAAATATTGAGATTCCTGAGGTTTTATTAAGCGGGCACCATAAAAAAATCACAAAGTGGAGGCTTGAAATGGCAGAAAAAATCACAAAAAAGAATCGACCTGATTTATGGAAAAACTACAAAAAAAACAAGACATTATTGAAATAAAGTATTAAAACACCCCTCGAGGTTACCAATGAACATTGTAGAACAATTTGAAAAAGATCAGATTAAGACGCTAATCAAAGGCAAGAAAATTCCTCAGTTTCATCCAGGTGATACTGTTAGAGTGAATGTAAAGGTTACTGAGGGTACTCGAGAGAGAGTTCAGGGTTTTGAGGGCGTTTGTATAGCTAAAAGAAATAGAGGTTTAAGTTCTTGTTTTACAGTAAGAAAAATCTCCTTTGGTGAAGGGGTTGAGAGAGTATTCCCATTGTTTAGTCCTTCAATTGAGTCGATATCAGTAGTCAGAAGTGGACAGGTGAGACGTGCAAAGTTGTACTACTTAAGAGAATTGACTGGAAAGAAAGCTCGTATCGTAGAGCGAATAAGAAAAAAACAACCTGATCTTGCAAGTTTATATGGCGTTGAAGAAGATGAAGTTGAGACTGCTGAAGCTCTGGGCGATGCGCCCGATGTTGAAAATGAAATATTAGAACAGAAAGAGCCAAATGAAGCATCTACTGACGCAGAGCAAAAACAGGAAGCTTCACAGACAGAAACAAGTGAAGAAACTCCTGAAAATGTTGAAGAAAATAAAGAATAATTTTTCTTTTCTAAATTTTCATTTATTAATTATTAGTAGGCATGAATAGTCCAAAGACGATATACGATAAAATATGGCAAGACCATCTAGTTTCAGACAATGATGATGGCACTTCTATATTATATATCGATAGACATCTTGTCCACGAAGTCACAAGCCCTCAAGCATTTGAAGGACTCAAAATAGCTAATAGAAAAGTCAGAAGACCTGAGTTTACACTAGCAACTGCCGACCACAATATTCCGACCATGGACAGAGATAAGGGCATTGATGATCCAGAGTCAAAACTTCAAGTTGAAACTCTAGAAGCAAATTGTGACGAACACGGCATTACATTTCTTTCAATGGCTGATCAAAGACAGGGAATAGTTCATATTATAGGACCTGAACAAGGCTTTACTCAGCCAGGCATGACTATTGTTTGTGGAGATAGTCATACTTCAACTCATGGTGCTTTTGGTGCACTAGCATGGGGAATTGGAACTTCTGAAGTTGAACATGTACTTGCAACCCAGACATTAATTCAAACAAAAGCAAAAAATATGAATATCCAAATCAATGGTAAGCTTCCCGTAGGTGTCACCGCTAAAGACGTAGTTTTGAAGATTATACAGACTATTGGCACTGCAGGTGGAACAGGTTATGTTATTGAATACAGCGGTGAAGTCATAAGGTCATTATCTATGGAAGGAAGGATGACTGTCTGTAACATGTCCATAGAAGCTGGCGCTAGAGCAGGCTTGATTAGCCCAGACAGAACAACAGTTGAATATTTGAAAAATAGACCCTTCTCTCCATCTGAAGATAAATTTGACTCAGCTGCTGATTATTGGTTATCACTTGCTTCCGATGATGGCGCTCAATATGACAAAGTAATTAAAATTGATGCGGATGAAATTGTACCGCAAGTTACTTGGGGAACAAGTCCTGAAGATGTGGTTTCAATAAATGGTAACGTTCCAGACCCTGCAAAAATATCGGATTCTGAAAAGCAAAAATCTATGTCCAGAGCGCTTGAATATATGGGATTAGAACCAAATACAAATATGACAGATATTAAAATTGATAAGGTTTTCATAGGATCATGCACCAACGGCCGTATTGAGGATTTACGCGCAGTATCGAAAATTGCCGACGGCAGGAAAGTTGCAGAGCATGTGAATGCTATAATAGTTCCAGGATCTGGTCTGGTAAAAAAACAAGCTGAAAAAGAGGGCTTAGATAAAATTTTCATCCAATCAGGATTTGAATGGAGAGATCCAGGCTGCTCAATGTGTCTCGCCATGAATGCGGATAAGCTTAAGCCAAAAGAAAGGTGCGCTTCCACATCGAATAGAAATTTTGAAGGCAGACAAGGTCGAGGAGGAAGAACTCACTTAATGAGTCCAGCAATGGCAGCAGCTGCAGCTATCAAAGGTAAATTGTCAGATTGTAGAGAATTTTAATGGAAAAATTTAAAACTATAAAAAGTAATGCAATACCGCTACCGATGGTAAACGTTGATACTGACATGATCATTCCTAAACAGTTTTTAAAAACCATTAAAAGGACTGGTCTAGGTAAAAATCTTTTTTATGAATTAAGATATGACGAAAATGATAAGGAAATAGAGTCTTTTGTTTTGAATCAAGATGAATACAAAGATTCACAGATTTTAATAACCGGAAAAAACTTTGGCTGTGGATCATCAAGGGAACACGCTCCTTGGTCTATAGCTGATTATGGTATTAAATGTATTATTGCATCAAGTTATGCTGACATATTTTATAACAACTGTTTTAAGAACGGCATTTTACCCATTAAGCTCAAAGATGAAGAGATTGAGGTATTGCTATCTGCTGCTGAAAACAGTCTTAACTTCACAGTTGATCTAGAGAGTCAAAAAATCAGTTATATTGAAAATAATACACAAAAAGAAATGCCTTTTGAATTAGATGAAGCAAAAAAGAATTGTTTGCTTGAGGGATTGGATGATATCGGGATGACACTCAACAAAGTAAGTCATATTTCTTCTTTCGAAGAGAAACAAAAGTCAAGTAATCCATGGCTTTATAGTCAGACAATAAAATGACAAATACATATAAATTATTAGTCTTACCTGGAGATGGTATCGGTCCAGAAGTAATGAATGAAGCGCTAAAGATATCTCAATGCATAAGTGAGTTAAGCGGAGTTAACTTTGTTATTGAAGAAGATGAAATAGGCGGAGCTGCTTATGATAAGTATGGCACTCCACTTGCTGATGAAACTCTTAATAAAGCTCTTTCATCTGATGCAGTAATGTTAGGCGCAGTGGGTGGACAAAAGTGGGATGATTTAGAATTCAAATTGAGACCAGAGCAAGGATTGTTAAAAATAAGAAAAGAGTTAGATTTATTTGCTAACTTACGTCCAGCACTTTGTTTTGAGTCAATGGTCGAAGCTTCATCACTCAAACCTGAATTAGTTTCAGGTTTGGACATTATGATTGTACGCGAATTAACTGGAGGAATTTATTTTGGTCAGCCAAGAGGGATTGAACAATTACCAGACGGTTCTAGAAAAGGAATTAATACTCAATCTTATACTACAAGTGAAATTAGAAGAGTTGCAAGAATAGCTTTTGAGTTAGCAAAAAAAAGAAGTGGAAACGTCACTTCATGTGAAAAATCAAATGTTATGGAGTCAGGTATCTTATGGAGAGAAGAGGTAAGTTATATTCATGAAAATGAGTTTAAAGACATCAATCTCTCTCATATGTATGCAGATAATTGTGCTATGCAACTAGTAAGAAATCCTAAACAATTTGATGTAATTGTAACAGATAATTTATTTGGTGATATTTTATCAGACGAAGCGGCTATGTTAACTGGTTCTTTAGGTATGCTACCGTCAGCCTCACTTGGAGAAATAGATTCTAAAGGTATGAGGAAATCTTTATATGAACCTGTTCATGGATCAGCTCCCGATATATCAGGAAAAGGGATTGCCAATCCAATTGCAACAGTCTTGAGTTTTGCAATGTGTTTAAAGTACTCTTTTAATATGGATGCTGAATCTGATATTGTGAATAATTCAGTGAATAAAGTACTGTCAGATGGATATAAAACAGTGGACTTGATTGGTGATGACAAAAAGAATCTTTCTACTTCGGAAATGGGTGACCAAATAGTAAGTGAGATAAGAAAGAATTTTAATTAATGAGTATAAATATAGCAGTTGTTGGAGCTACTGGAAATGTTGGAAGGGAAATGTTATCAATCCTTGCCTCAAAAAAATTTGACTCAAAAAATATTTTTCCAGTTGCATCATCTAGAAGTGAAGGTTCACAAGTTGAGTTTGGTGAAGATCAACTAACAGTTGAGTCTATTGAAAAATTTGATCCTTCAAAAGCTCAAATTGCTTTATTTTCAGCTGGCGGTAGCACTGCAGATGAATGGGCTCCAAAATTTGCAGAAAAGAACTGCATTGTTATTGATAATTCCAGTAATTTCAGAATGCATAATGATGTCCCATTGATTGTGCCTGAAGTAAATCCAGGAGCATTAAAAGATTTTAAAAATAGAAATATCATTGCTAATCCAAATTGTTCCACAATACAAATGGTTGTCGCTTTGAAGCCACTTCATGATTTGTGTAAAATAAAGAAGGTAATCGTATCAACATATCAATCTGTTTCTGGTGCAGGTAAAGCAGGTATGGATGAATTATTTGATCAAACAAAAAATTTATTTTCTGATGAAATTAAAGATAATCTTAAGTTTACAAAACCAATTGCTTTTAATGTTATCCCACACATAGATAAGTTTATGGAAAATGGGTACACAAAAGAAGAACAAAAAATGAGTGAAGAAACAAATAAAATACTTGATCAAGATATAAGGGTAAGCGCAACTTGCGTTCGTGTTCCAGTTTTTATAGGACACTCTGAGGCTATATCCATTGAATTTGAAAATCATGTCTCTGTGGAAGATGCAAGACTAGCTCTTAAGAATGCAGATGGATGCACTCTTCTTGATGAAAGGGAAGATGGTGGTTATGTTACTCCAAAAGAATGTGCAGGAAATGATGATACTTACATTTCAAGAATCAGGGAAGATACTGCTTTAGAAAATGGACTATCTATTTGGGTTGTTTCAGATAATCTGAGAAAAGGCGCAGCTTTGAATACTATTCAAATTGCTGAAATGCTAATTAAGGATTATTTAAATTAATGAGAAAAGACATCAGAAAACCAAGAAGGAGTGTTTTATATGTTCCAGGGTCAAATCAAAAGGCTCTAAAAAAGAGTTCCTCACTAGATGTTGATGCACTTATCTATGATTTAGAAGACTCTGTATCTCTGAGTGCTAAGAATGATGCAAGAAATGCAATAATTGAATTAGTAAACTCTGGTGTAAATAAAGATAAAGAGCAAATTGTAAGAATTAATTCCTTGGATACAGAAGAAGGAAAAAAAGACTTAGAAATATTTAAAAAGTGTCAGCCTGATGCAGTATTAATACCAAAAATAAACGATGCAAAAGATATCTTAAATTGCGAAAAAGATCTTCCATCTAAAGATATAAAAATCTGGGTAATGATGGAAACTGCTTTATCAATTGTAAATGCTTATGAAATCGCAAAATCATCAAATTTGCTGAAATGTTTTGTAATGGGAACAAATGATCTATCTGCAGAGCTTGGATTAGATGAGGATCTAAAGCGCACGGCGCTAGTAACTAGTTTTGAAAAATGTATGATGGCATCAAAGGCCTTTAAACTGTCTATACTTGATGGAGTATTCAACGATATAAGAGACCCAAGTGGGTTTGAGGAAGAATGTATTTATAGTCATGGCCTTGGATTTGATGGCAAGACTCTTATTCATCCTGGCCAAATTCAGATTTGTAATAAAATATTCACACCAACCATAGAACAATTAGAAAAAGCTAGAAAGATTGTTGATGCATTCAATGAAGCTCGAGAGAAAGATCCCAATGTAGGTGTTATTGTAGTTGATGGAAATCAAATAGAAGAACTCCATGTTGCACACGCGCAAAGAATTCTTGATGCTGAAGACCTAGTAGTAAAAGTATCAGAGGATAATGCAGAGAAAGTATCTGATATTCCTAAAGGTCAAAGTAAATTTAATGTTGGTAATTTCTTTGAAGACTTCTATATGGATCAAATTATTGAGCACGCAACACCTCGCACTATTACAGCCGGCGATAGTGCGTTATATACTGCATTATATGGATCAAGATTTGCACTGCATTCTTCTAAAGAATTTGCAAAAAATATAAATTATCATGATTCACCTGTAGATGATTTTTTACTTTTTAATGTAGCATTTGGAAAAACCGTTCCAGATATATCTCTTAATGCTATCGCAAATCTTGGTTATTCAGAATGTAAATTTTTAAAACCTGCTTTTCCAGGTGATACAATTAATTCAGAGTCAAAAGTGATTGGGATCAAAGAAAATTCAAACGGTGAAACAGGAACTGTTTACGTTCATTCAACCGGATTTAATCAAAGAAAAGAGAAAGTAATTGATTATAAAAGATGGGTTATGGTTCGAAAAAAAAATCAAGGCTTAACAGGATTGAACCCAACAGTTCCTAAAATCAAAACTGAATTATCAAATGAAGAGATTAAACAAATTTCTCTAAGCTATGACTTTAATTGTCTTAATTACGATTTTGCAGCAGCCGGTTCGAGCCTTTGTTATGAAGATTATGATGTTGATGAAAAGATCAATCATATCGACGGCATAACAGTGGAGGAGTCTGAACATATGTTAGCTACAAAACTTTATCAAAATAACGCGAAAGTTCACTTTAATCAGTTTGTAGAAAAGAATGGTCGATTTGGTAAACGAATTGTTTATGGTGGTCATGTAATAAGTTTGACAAGAGCAATATCTTTTAATGGTCTTTCCAATGCATTTAAAGTAATAGGTATTAATGGAGGTACTCACGCCTCACCATGTTTTGCAGGTACAACAGTATTTGCGTGGAGTCAGATAATTGACAAAATTGAAATTTCAGAATCTTTGGGTGCAATGAGAATTGTCACAAACGGTATCGGCGATGCACATCCAAATCAGTTTCAAGGAAAAGATGAAAAAGGTAAATTCAACCAGAACGTTTTATTAAGCCTTGATTATTGGGTTCTAATACCAAGAAAAAAATAAAAATTCATAGAAATTATATTATTTGATATAATTAAATATACTAATGACTAATCCATTATCGCCACATTTGCAGGTTTACAGATGGCAGGTAACATCTGTTCTTTCAATTCTTCATAGAATAACAGGTGTAGTTACTTCATTAGGGAGCTTGTTGCTTGTTCTTTACATGACCTCATTTGCTTTTAGCAGGGAACTTTTTGATTTTATAAATTTTGTTTTTAATAATCTTCTAGGTAGAACAATTCTTATTGGTCTCACTTTTTCGGTGTTATTCTATTTTTCCGCATGTCTAAAACATTTGTTTTGGGATTCAGGGTATGGCTTGGACTTAATTACTGCCAAATTGACAGGGTGGATTACAGTTGTTGTGTCAGGTTTGTTGACCATACTAATCTGGTTTATCATTTATGGTGTTATTTAGTATGTTTAATTCAGCCAAAAATACTTGGAAATTCCACAGATACAGCACCATTGCTCTTATACCAATGATCGCTTATTTATTTTTTAAGATCATCCAGTTTTCACATATGTCTTATGACCAGATATTGCTTGATTTAAATAGTACTTGGTCGTTCCTCTTTATATTGATATTCACAGTCTTGGGTTTATTTCATATGTATACGGGGGTACATGAAATTATGGAGGATTACATACATGATGAGACTATTAAGAGAGTTTCTGAGATTTTAATTTTAGTCTTTTTGGGTGGTATCTTCAGCATGACTTGTTTATCCCTAGGTTTAATAATATTGAGCTAATTAATGAGTTACGAAATTGAATATCATGATTATGACGTTGTTGTAGTTGGTGCAGGTGGTTCAGGACTACGTGCTACAGTAGGTGCAGTTGAGAATGGTTATAAAACCGCGTGTATTTCAAAAGTGTTTCCAACAAGAAGTCATACAGTTGCTGCTCAAGGAGGTATATCAGCTGCGCTCGGAAATATGGGTGATGACGACTGGCGATGGCACATGTACGACACTGTTAAAGGATCTGACTGGTTAGGTGACCAAGATGCTATCGAATATCTTTGTAAAAATGCTCCGAAAGCAGTTTTAGAATTAGAAAACTACGGAGTACCTTTCAGTAGAACTGAGGACGGAAAAATTTATCAAAGAGCTTTTGGCGGCATGACAAAAAATTATGGTGAAGGCACCGCCCAAAGAACCTGCGCAGCAGCAGATAGAACCGGTCATGCAATTATACACACACTCTATGGTCAATCTCTTAAACATGATGTTGATTATTACATTGAATATTTTGTTTTAGATTTACTAATGGTAGATGGAGAATGCCGAGGAGTTGTTGCTTGGTGCTTAGAAGATGGGAAACTACATGTATTTAAATCAAAGCAAGTAGTTCTTGCAACTGGTGGTTACGGACGTGTTTATTTCTCAGCTACATCTGCTCATACATGCACAGGCGATGGTAATGCAATGGTTTTAAGAGCAGGATTACCTCTTCAAGATATGGAGTTTGTTCAATTCCACCCGACAGGCATTTATGGTGTTGGTTGCCTCATTACCGAGGGAGCTAGAGGCGAAGGTGGTTATTTAGTTAATAGTGAAGGTGAGAGATTTATGGAACGTTATGCCCCTTCTGCCAAGGATCTTGCATCAAGAGATGTAGTTTCAAGGTCGATCACTAAAGAGATTATAGAGGGTCGTGGCGTTGGCAAAGAAAAGGATCATGCTTTTCTTCACTTGGATCATATAGACTCTGATATTTTAGAAGAAAGATTACCTGGTATTTCTGAGTCTGCTAAAATTTTTGCTGGGGTTGATGTAACTAAGCAACCAATTCCAATCATTCCAACCGTTCATTACAACATGGGAGGTATTCCAACTAATTTCCATGGTGAAGTTATGAATCTAGTAAACGGAGATGAGTCAGTTGTTCCGGGTTTAATGGCTGTTGGTGAAGCCGCTTGTGTAAGTGTGCACGGCGCCAATAGGCTTGGATCGAATTCACTTATAGACCTTGTGGTCTTTGGAAAAGCTGCTGCTGATAGAATTAACGATACTACAAAAAAAGATACTCCCAATAAAGATGTCCCTCAGTCGGTTATTGACGAAGTCATCGCGAGATTTGATCGTGTAAGAAATACTGAAGGTGACATTTCAACCTCCGACTTAAGGGATCAGATGCAAAAAGTAATGCAAAAGCATTGTGCTGTTTTTAGAGATGATGACATTATGTCAGAAGGTAAAAAGTTAATTGAAGAAACATGGTTAAATTCTGAGAATATTAAAATTAAAGATAAATCTTTAGTTTGGAATACTGATCTGCTGGAAACACTTGAATACAAAAACTTAATTGCTCAAGCAGTTGTGACAATGAATTCAGCGCTCAATAGAAAAGAGAGCCGCGGAGCTCATGCCAGGGAAGACTTTAAAGAAAGAGATGATGCAAACTGGATGAAACATACTCTTTCATGGTTAGATGACAAAGAGTGTAGTTTGGATTACAGGTCAGTGCATGAGTACACTTTATCAAACGAAGCTAAATACATTGAACCAAAAGCTAGGGTTTACTGATGGTTCAATTTAATCTTCCAGATAATTCAAAACTTACAAAAGGTGAATATTTTCAAACAAAAGAGCCTTCTAAAAATGTAAAAAAATTCCAAATCTATAGGTGGTCACCCGAAGATGATAAAAATCCTCGTATGGATACATATGAAGTTGATCTAGATACTTGTGGACCAATGGTTTTAGATGCTGTTATGAAAATTAAAAATGAAACTGATTCTTCTCTAACCTTTAGAAGATCTTGCAGAGAAGGTATTTGTGGTTCGTGTGCAATGAATATAGACGGCACCAACACATTAGCATGTACCAAAGCTATTTCGGATGTAAAAGGTGATGTCAAAATTTATCCTTTACCCCATATGCCCGTGATAAAGGATTTAGTAACTAACTTGAAAAGTCTCTATAAGCAGTTGAAGTCAATTAAGCCTTGGCTCCACAGAAAAAATAATGAACATTCTGAAAGTGAAAACATACAATCAAGAGATGAGAGAGCTAAACTTGATGGTCTTTATGAATGTATTTTATGTGCTTGTTGTTCCACATCATGTCCAAGTTATTGGTGGAATAGTGATAAATATTTAGGTCCAGCAGTATTACTTCAATCTTATAGATGGCTGCAAGATAGCAGAGATGAAGAAAGAAAAGAAAGACTTAAAGAATTAGATGATACATTTAAAGTTTATCGCTGCCATTCAATCATGAACTGTACTCAAACGTGTCCTAAGGGTCTTAATCCAGCTAAAGCTATTGCAGGTATTAAGCAAATGATTGCTCAACAGTAGCAAAAATTAAATTCTTAATAATCAAGATTAGTTTATTATCTGAAGCTCGATGGGCAAATGGCAAGGGGATATATCTAAAGAAACGCTATTTGCCCATCATTAAAATTATATATAAGTAGCAAATGAAATATTTAAACTGCAGATAGACTGCCAAATTGACACATGGTTAGGAACTAATATCTTTTTTCAATTTTTACAACAAAGCTTCCACCGTGCCAACTTTCTTCGATGTATCTTACTTGATGACTACTTTCAGACCAGTATTGAAACTCTTTTCTTATTTGACCACTCTTACCAGTTATAATTTCTACTTTAGTTATATTTTGAGTATAGGCTTCATAAATGAAATCTGTAAATTCATTATAAGCTTCCTCAAGAGTGAATCCGTGAAGGTCTAGTTTCCTCATATTTTGATCATTGCCATCAACAATATTTAATTTACAATACTTTTCATTCTATGAAAAAAATTAATCATTTCATTAATGGTAAAGAGTATATAAGTAAATCCGATCGATTTGGTGATATTTTTAATCCTGCAAGTGGAGAAAAAATAGGCTCAGTAAGCTTTGCTAATAAAGATGATGTTGCCTTGGCGATTCAAAATGCATCAGATGCTCAAAAGAAGTGGGCTGCAACACCACCTTTAGCCAGGTCTCGGGTGATGTTTAAATTCAAAGAACTAATTCTAAGAGACATGGATAAGCTTGCTTTAGAGTTAACAAACGAACACGGCAAAATTTTAAGTGACTCAGTAGGATCATTAACCCGTGGTATGGAAGTAGTTGAATTTGCATGTGGAATACCTCACCTATTAAAGGGTGAATTTTCGGAAAATGTTGGAACTGAAATTGACAGCTGGAGTACAAGACAACCTCTAGGTGTTTGTGTTGGCATATCACCTTTTAACTTTCCAGCAATGGTTCCAATGTGGATGTTTGTGATGTCAATCGCGTGTGGAAACTCTTTCATTTTGAAACCAAGTGAAAAAGACCCAACTGTCCCGTATATGATGGGTGACATTTTAAAAGAAGCCGGGCTACCTGATGGAGTTTTCAATGTTATAAATGGCGATAAAGAGGCTGTTGATTTATTGATAACAGATCCAAAAGTTGAGTCTGTTAGCTTTGTAGGCTCGACGCCTGTTGCAGAATATATTTACCACACATCATCCAAACACAATAAACGAGTGCAGTCACTTGGTGGCGCTAAAAACCATATGATAGTAATGCCTGATGCTGACTTAGATCAAGTCGTTGATGGATTAATAGGGGCTGGATACGGCTCTGCTGGTGAAAGATGCATGGCTTTATCAGTTGCTGTTGCGGTGGGTGATGTAGGAGATAAATTAATAAAAAAATTAACTCCACGTGTTCAATCTTTAAAAGTTGGTCCAGGCACAGATCCTGAAGTAGAAATGGGACCACTCATAAGTAAACAACATTTAGACAAAGTTACCTCATTTGTTGATAGAGGTGTGCAAGAAGGTGCTGATTTGTTAGTTGATGGAAGGTCAATTAGTTTACAAGGTTATGAAAATGGATATTTTATAGGAGGTTGTCTCTTCGATAACGTTCAAGAAAATATGAGCATTTATAAAGAAGAGATCTTTGGTCCTGTAATGTCAGTTGTAAGAAAACCGACTTTTAATGACGCACTAGACTTAGTAAATGGTCATGAGTTCGGGAATGGAACAACGATTTATACTAGAGATGGAGATACCGCTAGAGCATTTGCTAATCAGTGTAAAATTGGAATGGTTGGAGTGAATGTTCCAATTCCTGTTCCAATGGCATTTCATAGTTTCGGAGGATGGAAAAGATCTTTATTTGGTGACCATGCAATGCATGGAATGGATGGAGTTAGGTTCTTCACGAGATTAAAAACTGTTACTTCAAGATGGCCGACAGGTATAAGACAAGGGGCCGAATTTACAATACCAACTATGAAATAATATCTTGATTCTTATCTTGATTTAAAATACCTAGAAGTTAATTTACGAAACGTAATTACCTACATGCAAAATAAAAAAATATCATTAATCGGAGCTGGTCAGATAGGTGGTACCCTTGCTCATTTAGCTGCAATAAAAGAGTTAGGTGATGTCGTGCTTTTTGATCTTGTCGCGGGTTTAGCTAAAGGTAAAGCCTTAGACATAGCTCAATCCTCAGCTATAGATGGTTTTAATACTTCACTGATGGGTACAGACAATTATGTGGATACTGCAAATTCAGATGTGATTATTATTACAGCAGGTGTTCCACGAAAACCAGGAATGACTCGAGATGATCTGTTGTCTACTAATTTAAAAATTATTAAACAAGTTGCTGACGGTATTAAAGATACTTCACCAAATGCTTTTGTAATCTGTATTACAAATCCACTTGATGTAATTGTTATGGCACTGCAGAAATATTCAGGAATACCAGAAAACAAGGTAATCGGTATGGCTGGTGTTTTGGACACATCAAGATACAAATATTTTTTATCTCAGGAATTAAACGTACCAATTTCAGAAATTGATGCATTTGTACTTGGTGGTCATGGCGACACTATGGTTCCTTTTCCAAATAAAACATTCATAAGTGGAAAACCACTAAGTAAATACATAGAAAACGGTAAGATTTCTCATCAAAGGTTAGAAGAAATTATTAACAGAACAAGATCGGGGGGCGCGGAAGTTGTTAAATTATTGGAAACTGGATCTGCATTTTATGCACCAGCCGCTTCTGGGATTGAAATGGCAGAGTCTTACTTAAAAGATCAAAAGAAAGTACTTCCTTGTGCTGCTTACTTAAATGGTCAATATGGACAAAATAACATTTATGCTGGTGTTCCTGTAAAAATTGGCTCAGGGGGAATTGAAGAAGTAATTGAAGTTAGTCTCGATGAAGATGAAAAAAAGAATTTCGATGTTTCAATTAATGCAGTAAAAGAATTACTTGATGCTGCAAAGAAAATTGATCCAAACTTAGAATAGAAACATGAACATACACGAACATCAGGCGAAAGATATATTTAGAGAATACAACATTCCAGTTTCATCTGGAGAAGTTGCTTATCAAAAAAATGAAATTGAAAATGTCGTAAATAAAGTTGACGGACCTATCTGGGTAGTGAAGGCTCAAATTCACGCTGGTGGGAGAGGTAAAGGTGGAGGTGTGAAGGTAGTGGACTCTCCTGAAAAAGCTATTGAAGAGGCAAATAAAATGTACGAAATGAATTTAATTACTCCACAAACAGGGCCCTCTGGAAGAATAGTAAAAAGGATTTATATTGAGCATGGCTCAGATATTGAAAAAGAACTTTATTTGTCATGTTTAGTAGATAGAGCGACAAGTAAAGTGGCTTTTATTGTATCAAAAATGGGCGGAATGGATATTGAGGCTGTTGCAGAAGATACACCTGAAAATATTACTACAGTTATTATCGAGCCATCGATTGGAGTAAGCGAGAAAAATATAAATGAAATGTCCAATGCGCTTGAAATTAGTGAAGCTCAGAGTGGACAGTTCTCTCAACTTGTTAAAAATTTGTATCAATTTTTTATTGAAAAAGATGCTAGTTTAGTTGAAATAAATCCTCTTATAGTTACCACTGAAAAAAAACTTCTTTGCTTGGACGCAAAAGTAAATTTTGACGAAAATGCACTTTTTAAACATCCTGAAATTGAGAATTTAAGAGATCCTAATGAAGAAGATATTCATGAACAAGAAGCCTCCAAACACGATTTAGCTTACATAAAGCTCGATGGTAATATTGGCTGCATGGTTAATGGTGCAGGTTTAGCGATGGCCAGTTTAGATATTATTAAACTATATGGAGGCGAGCCAGCAAACTTTCTTGATGTTGGCGGTGGAGCTTCAAAAGAGAAAGTAACTAATGCTTTTAAAATTATACTTTCAGACAAGGGAGTTAAAGGTATTTTAGTTAATATATTTGGTGGCATCATGCGATGTAATATTATTGCAGAAGGAATAATTGCAGCAGCAAAAGAATTAGAAATTTCAGTACCACTTGTTGTTCGATTAGAGGGTACTAATGTTGAGGAAGGAAAAGCAATTCTTGAAAAATCAGATGTAGATGTAATTGCTGCAAATGATTTAGATGATGCCGCAAAAAAAATAGTAAAGTTGGTATAGTATAGATGTCAGTTATTGTTAATAAGAATACAAAAGTTATTTGTCAGGGCTTCACGGGTTCTCAAGGAACTTTTCATTCTGAACAAGCCATTAAGTATGGTACTCAAATGGTTGGAGGTGTTACACCAAAAAAAGGCGGATCAACTCACTTAGATCTTCCTGTATTTGATACTGTTCAAGAAGCAAAAGATAAAACAGGAGCAAATGCAAGCGTTATATATGTTCCACCAGCCTATGCGGCTAATGCAATTATTGAAGCTATGGAGAGTGAAATCGAACTAATTGTTTGTATCACAGAAGGAATCCCTGTCTTAGACATGATGAAAGTCAAAGATAAACTTACAGGTTCAAAATCAAGATTAATCGGTCCCAACTGCCCAGGAATTATTACGCCGGATGAATGTAAAATTGGAATCATGCCAGCTCATATTCATAAAAAGGGAAGCGTTGGAATTGTCTCAAGATCTGGAACTCTGACTTATGAAGCTGTTTATCAAACCACTATTGCAGGAATGGGCCAATCGACTTGTATCGGGATTGGTGGAGATCCAATTAATGGAACAAATTTCATTGACTGTTTAGAACTTTTCTTAAATGACCCTGAAACTGAGTCTATAATTATGATTGGAGAAATAGGAGGTTCTGCGGAGGAAGAAGCAGCAGAATTCTTATCGCAACAAAAAACAAAGAAACCGATGGTTGGTTTTATTGCAGGAACATCAGCGCCACCCGGAAGGAGAATGGGGCATGCCGGGGCAATCGTTTCAGGCGGAAAAGGCGGTGCAGAAGATAAAATTGAAGCCATGAAAAAAGCTGGAATTCATATTTCAAACTCCCCAGCAGCATTAGGTTCAACTTTACTTGAGGTGTTAAAGAATTGACATTATTGTATAGATTGAGTCGATGACCAAGATACAACCTAATGACATTTTTGAAAGAACATCATTTTTACATGGTTCCAATACTGTTTATATAGAACAGATGTATGAAAAATTTAGGTCTAATCCTCAGGACGTACCCAATGATTGGAACGAATTTTTTACCAACATAAAATCAAAACTAGAAAATGAAAATTTATTAAGAGCAAGCTGGGATAAAAATTCATCACAGATTAAAGATGAATACTTAGATACTATCGACAATTATAAATTTAAAGAAGCTCAAATTGACCGTTCTTCAAAGAATAACGAATTTGAAACAACTGACTTTAAAGAGCAGATAATTGACTCAATACGAGCAATACGATTAATAAGGGCTTACAGAGTCAATGGTCACTTGGCAGCTAATCTCGATCCTCTCAACTTAAAAGAGATAAGAAATTATCCTGAATTAGATTTTAAAAATTACGGTTTTCAAGCTAGTGATTTAAATAAAAAAATATTTATTGACGGTAGTCTTGGTCTAAACTTTGCAACTCTTGAAGAGATTATTTCGGTTTTAAAAGATACATACTGTGGCTCAATAGGTGTTGAATTTGTGCATATTCAAGATGCCAACCAAAAACAATGGGTCCAAGAAAGAATTGAGGAAGTAAGAAACAAAACTCAATTTACACCGAAGGGAAAAATAGGGATATTCAATAGACTACTTGAAGCTGAAATGTTTGAACAATTTTTGGATAAAAAGTTCATCGGCACGAAACGATTTGGTCTAGTTGGCAGTGAGGCAGCGGTACCTGGAATAGAGCAGATAATTAAACAAAGTTGCATATCTAATATCGAGGACATTTATATAGGTACAGCTCACAGAGGGCGACTAACACTTTTATCATCTGTAATGGAAGTTCCATTAAGATCTATTTTAGCTAAATTTCAAGGAGGAGGAGAGGATCCAAATGAAGTTCTCGGGTCAGGAGATGTCAAGTATCACTTAGGTATTTCAAGCGACAGAGAATTTAATGATAAAAAAATACACTTATCACTTACTCCTAATCCATCTCACTTAGAAGCAGTAGACCCTGTTGTTGTAGGAAAAGTAAGAGCTCAACAAACAATACTAGAAGACAAGACTAACGATAAAGTAATTGGACTATTAATTCATGGAGATGCAGCAATGGCTGGACAAGGCGTAGTTGCTGAAACATTCGCAATGTCTCAATTAAGAGGGTTTAGAACAGGTGGAACTATACATTTTGTAATTAATAATCAAATCGGTTTTACTACCACACCTCATTATGGCCGCTCAGCGCCTTACTGCACAGAAATTGCGAAGATAATTCAAGCCCCTATTTTTCATGTTAATGGAGATGATGTAGAGGCAGTTGTTCATGTTTGTAGATTGGCTGTTGAATTTAGAAATAAATTTAAAACTGATGTTGTCGTAGATATGTTTTGTTATAGAAGAGCAGGTCATAATGAAATGGACCTTCCTGAGTTTACTCAGCCTTTGATGTACCAAAAAATTAAAGAACATCCTACAACTCTTCAAACATATGAAAAGACATTAAAAGAAGAAGGAGTTCTTGATGATGCAGAGTTATCTAGAATTAAAGAAGAATATAAAAATAAATTAGAGGAAGAACTAAAGCTTTCAAAGAATTTTAAATCGAATAAAGTTGATTGGCTTGAGGGATCTTGGAAAGGTATAACAACAGCAACATTTGATGCTCGTAGGGGCAATACTTCAATTACCAAAGATTTACTTTTTAAACTTGCAGAAGAGATACATAAAATACCTGAAGGATTTAATGTTCATAAAAGAATCAAAAAAATTTATGATGAGAGATTAGAAAATATTATTCATAACGACGCAATTGATTGGTCAACTGCAGAGTCATTAGCGTTTGCTTCTTTGCTTTCAGAAGGATATGGAGTCCGCTTATCTGGGCAGGATTCTGGAAGAGGTACTTTTAGTCAAAGGCATGCTGTATTATATGATCAAGTAAATGAAAAAAGATTTGTTCCTCTACGGCATTTTAGAGAGAAACAAGGTTTTTTTGAAATTATTGATAGTTTTTTGTCAGAATACGGTGTTTTAGGATTTGAATATGGATATTCTCAGGTTGATCCAAAAACGCTTGTTTTATGGGAAGGTCAGTTTGGAGATTTTGTAAATAATGCTCAAACTATTATTGATCAGTTTATTACAACAGGTGAGAGAAAATGGCTAAGAATGTCTGGAATAACTCTTTTACTTCCGCACGGGCATGAAGGTCAAGGACCTGAACATACCAGTGGTAGGCTTGAGAGATTCCTTCAACTTTGTGCAGAAGATAATATTCAAGTTGTTAATTGTACTTCTCCTGCAAATTATTTTCATGTCTTAAGAAGGCAGCTTTTACGCGAATTTAGAAAGCCATTAATAATTATGACGCCAAAATCAACTTTACGTCATAAAAAAAACGTTTCTCCTGTATCAGATTTTATAAATGACTCAACATTTCATCGAATTTTGAGAAAAGAACTAACATCAAATGAAAAAAATCAAATTAATAGGCTACTTATATGTTCAGGGAAAATATTTTTTGAATTACAAGATGAAATAGATAAATTAAAATTAAAAAATATTTTAATCTTAAGATTAGATCAATTGTATCCATTCCCTTACGAAGTTCTTAAGGATGAGTTGAGTCAATATCCCGAAGCTGATATTTTTTGGGTTCAAGAAGAGCCCTCTAATATGGGAGCTTATCGATTTGTAAAACATAGAATAGAATCAGTTGCTAAATCTGTTAGAGGATATCAGGAAGAAATATTATTTATTGGAAGACAAGCATCAGCTTCCCCAGCAACTGGAATAAGTTCAAGACATAATGAAAACCAAAAGAATATCATTAATCTTGCTATTAACGCCGACAAAAAAGAAATATATGAAAATAAAGATGGTGTGTCTTTAGTAAAGTTTAAACTGCCGATTGAATAAATAATACAAAGTGTTAAATAATAATTATGGCTATTGAAATAAAGGTACCGTCCCTTGGAGAAAGTGTTGTTGAGGCGACTATAGCTAAGTGGCATAAAAATGAAGGCGATCAAGTTGACGTTGATGAACCAATACTAGAACTTGAAACAGATAAAGTAACTTTAGAAGTGCCCTCTCCATCAGCTGGAGTTGTTGCTAATATCTCCCATAATGAAGGCGATGTTGTCGAAGTAGGTGCTGTTTTAGGTACTATTGATGAAACAGCTCAAGTTTCGAAATCGCAGGCTGCACCTGTTGAAATAAATCAAACTCCAATAGTTGAAGTTCAAGAAAAACCTTCTGATCCAACTCCAGATAAAATTATTAACAACAAAATTGAAAAAGAAGTAAAGAGTCAAAATCTTGAAACTTCAGATAATAAATTAACCAGTAAAAAATTGTCACCAGCTGTCAGAAAGCAAGTTATTGAAAAAAGTATTGATGTGAATTCTATAATTCCAAAAAGAGATGATGGACGTATAACTAAATCAGACTTACTTAACCAAAAAGCCAATGTTTATGAACCTAATCCTAGACTCTCTTCCAAATCAAATGAGCATACTGTTGGGCAGGAGGAGAGAGTGCCAATGTCCAGATTAAGGCAGACAATTGCAAAACGCTTAAAAGATGCACAAAATAATGCTGCTATTTTAACAACATTTAATGAAGTAGATATGAGTGAATTAATAAGAACTAGGAATGACTATAAGGACTCTTTTCAAGAGAAGTATGGTGTCAAATTGGGATTCATGTCTTTTTTTGCAAAAGCCTGTGTTACAGCTCTGAAAGAAGTTCCCGAAGTAAATGCAGAAATTGAAAATGAAGATGTCATATATAAAAACTATTATAATATTGGCGTAGCTGTTGGAACCGAACAAGGTCTTGTAGTTCCAGTTGTTAACAAAGCTGATAGTAAATCGCTAGTTGAAATTGAAAAAGAAATCTTTGAATTAGGCAATAAAGCAAGAGATGGGAAACTAAGTATTGCTGATATGCAAGGTGGTACATTTACAATCTCTAATGGAGGTGTTTATGGTTCTTTAATGTCCACACCAATATTAAATCCCCCTCAGTCAGGTGTTTTGGGCATGCATAAAATTGAGGATAGACCAATTGTTGTTAACGGTGAAATCAAAATAAGACCTATGATGTATTTAGCTTTGTCTTATGATCACAGATTAGTAGATGGTAAGGGTGCAGTTACGTTTCTTGTAAGAGTGAAAGAAAGCTTAGAAGATCCAAATAGAATTTTGTTAGGAGTCTAATTTTGGAAAAGTTTGATATTGCAATCATAGGCGGTGGACCTGCTGGATACGTCTGTGCAATCAGGGCTGCCCAACTTGGCTACTCAGTATGTTGTATTGAGAAAGGCAAAACATTAGGTGGTACGTGTTTAAATATTGGTTGCATTCCATCGAAGTCATTATTACATACATCACATCTATTTAAACAGTCTTCAAATTTAGAGAGTTTTGGAATTTCTTTTTCAGGACTTGCTTTTGATTTGAGTCAGATCATGAAAACAAAAGAAGCAAGCGTGGACTCGTTAACTAAAGGCGTAGATTTTCTATTTAAAAAAAATAAGATAAAACATAAACAGGGATTTGCTAAATTTATTGACTCCAATCAAATCCAAATTTTAAGTGAAAATGGTGACGAGATAATTTCAGCAGATAAAATAGTCATAGCCACCGGTTCAGTTGCAACCTCACCGGAAAATATTGTGATTGATGAGAAAGATGTATTGTCATCTACTGGTGCTCTGAGTTTGAGTTCCGTACCAGATCATCTAATAATAGTTGGCGCTGGTTACATTGGGCTAGAACTTGGATCTGTATGGTCACGATTTGGAGCAAAGGTTACAGTAATAGAATACCAAGACCGCATTCTTCCGGGTATGGATAAAGAAATAGCAAATTCTTTTCAAAAAATACTAATCAAACAAGGTTTTGAGTTTAGATTATCCACTTCTTTAAAAACGATTACTAAGAAAGAAGAAAAACTATCAGTACAGGTTGAAAATGGTGGACAATCTATTGATATCGATTGTGATAAAGTTTTGGTTGCTACAGGAAGAAAACCTTATACCTTCGGATTAGACCTAGAAAAAGTGGGAGTAAAACTAAATAATAATGGACAAATAGAAACGAATGATATGTTTCAATCTTCCATTAAAAATATTTATGCAATTGGAGATGCCAAATCTGGGCCAATGTTAGCTCATAAAGCGTCAGAGGAAGGAACGGCAGTAGCAGAACTAATTTCAGGTCAGGCCGGTCATGTCAATTATAATACAATACCTTCAGTTATTTACACTTCACCTGAAGTTGCATCTGTAGGTAAGACAGAAGAAGAATTAAAACTACAAAACATTAAATTCAAAGTTGGTAAATTTCCATTCTCAGCTAATGCTAAAGCTAAAGTCATGAATGACACTAATGGCTTTGTTAAAATAATATCTGACAATGAAACAGATGAAGTTCTTGGTGTTCATATAATAGGTAGTGATGCTGGGAATTTAATTGCTGAACTTGTTGTAGCAATGGAGTTTGGGGCTTCTGCAGAAGATTTAGCTAGAACATGTCATGCCCATCCGACATTAACAGAGTCAATAAAAGAAGCGGCTTTAAATGTTGAGAAAAGCTCCATTCATATTTAATTATCTCTTAAATTAAGAACATATCCCATTGAAAGTATCCAGGCTGCAATAAAAATGTGATATAGATGAAAACTTAAATCTGCGCCTAAACTTTCTGCAAATAAACCTCTCTTACTTAAAAATAAGAAGCCAAAAATTAAAATAGACATCAAAATTCCATTTAAAATTTTCTTTGCAATTATTTTTTCACATAAAAAAATTGAAAGAATTATGGAAACTATAGACCAAAGATAGATTAAATTAAGTAATAACAATTTAGGAAATAGAAGTGCACCAAGTATAGAAACTAAAGCGATTAAAAATATATACTTTCCAAAATTCTTCAAATAAGAATTAAATATAAGTTGAGTTGAAACCAATGATAGCGCAGATATACCAGCATATAAGGCTAGTATTTTGTTTATTTGAACTATTAATTCTGAATTAATTATTCCAAATCGAACAGCGCCGATAGCTGCTGTTAGGCCAAGCAAAAGAATACCAATTAAAGCAAAATAATTCTTGTTTGTGGTAAGTTGGCGGGCAGTATAAAGAGATGCAACTACTATGAGTATTTCACTTAACGCATAATGCGCAGGTGGTATCATTATCTATTATTCTTCAATGTGTTATAATAGTCTTGTTTGATATCTGTTGACATTTTCCTGCTACCATCATGTGACCAACCTGGTGGTCCGAACAAGTACATAAATCTTGCTTTAAGAGATAGTCCTGGTTTGCAGATATCTTTAAAAATATTTGCATACTCCTCAAATAGAATTGTTAGAGGATTCAGTGTAGTCATTGGTACAACAAGTCCATAGTCGCAAGGTTCTTTTGGGTCTTCTGCAACAAATGTCCCAAACATTCTATCCCAAATTATAAGTGTGCCAGCATAATTTGCATCAAGATACTTGGGGTTCCTTGAATGATGAACTCTGTGATGAGAAGGTGTATTGAAAATGTATTCGTACCAACGTGGAAGTTTGCCAATTGTTTGTGTATGACAGAAAAATTGATAATAACCGTTTATAAAGACACAAAATATTATCATTACAGGATCAAAACCTATGATGACTAAAGGAATTTTGAGGAAGCGGGTACCTGTAAAATGTTTTGTCCACGGTTGTCGTGCTGCAACATCTAAAGACATTCTCTCAGAAGAGTGGTGTGTTCTATGAAGCCCCCAACCCCATCGCCATCTGTGACATATTCTGTGATGCAAATAAAAAGTTAAATCATCGAGAATAAAACACAGAACAAGCGCACTTAAAGTAAAAGGGAAAGTATATATCTGATATTGCTTAGCCCAAAAAAGAGCACCGAGTGTTATAAAAGCAAACAAACCGTTTATAGGATAACTTAGAGTTCCCATAGTCATATTCAGGAAAAACTCTTTAAAGTCATTTTTCGCTCTAATTTTAAAAAAATATATAGCTAGTATTTCAAAAATCGCTATCGCCCAAAATACTGGCATTAACATCCAAAATATTTCTAGAGGCTTATAGTCAAATAAGTACTCAACTGACATTTTTAAAACTTTCCAACATGTTCCCCATCATTTTATGTATTATATTAACACCCTGAAGCGGCCTGATAAATACCTTAAATTCTGTGATTAGTCCAGAGTCATTCCAAGAAATGAGGTCAATCCCATTAATATCGGTATCTTCAATAGTAAGAGTAAATTCGAGGCAGGCATGCTGCTTATGTATAACTTCTTTGTGATATTTAAAATTTGAAGCATTAAATACTTCAGATGCAGCCATCAAATATTTTAATGTAATATCTTTCCCCCTTTGAGGTGTGTAGACGACTGGTGAATAGAAAATAACTTGATCGTCAAGTATTTCAGTAAGAGTATTATAATCGCGCAGGTTTACTACATCGTGCCACTTTGAGATAGGATTATTCATTGGTAATAATATATAATTTATTTACTTCTTAGCAAGAGGATGAGCCTTAGTGTATGCCTCATAAAGTCTGCCAGTCTCAACTTTAGTATATTTTTGGGTTGTCGACAGACTTGAGTGGCCTAATAGCTCTTGAATAGTCCTTAAGTCTCCCCCAGACTCTAATAGATGAGTTGCAAAACTATGTCTTAATGCGTGAGGAGTTGCTGTTTCAGGTAAAGATAAATTCTGTCTGATTTTTTCTAGCGCATATTGAATGATACGAGGACTTAGTCGTCCAAATCTTTTTCCAACAAATAATGGATCATTAGGTTCAAATTGTTTTGGACAATTCTCAACATATAAATCAATATTTTTTTTAATATAATTCATTATTGGAACGATCCTTTCCTTATTACCTTTACCTTTAATAACTAAATGTTCTCGATCGCTTAGATCAGAAAAATTTAAGTTTAAAGCTTCCGAAATTCTTAATCCACAACCGTACAGAAGTAGTAAAATAGATTTGTTTCTGAGCCCAACCCACTTAATCTTTTCTATTTCAACAGCATTGTTAATAGTTTGAATTGCTAATTCAGAATTTATTGGCCTCGGCAAACTTTTCTTTAATTTTGGTGTTTTTATAGTAAATATGACGGAGTCTTCAATATCTCCTTCATCAAGTAAGAAATTAAAAAAAGATTTTAAGGAAGAAATAACTCTCGCAATGGAAGTAGAATTTATATTTTTATTTCTTTGATCACTTAAAAAACTTCTAAAATCAGATTTGGACAATTTTTTAAGTTCCTGGACCGTAACCTCAGAACTCAAATGCTGGTTTAAAAAACATATGAACTTGTCAAAATCATTTTTATAACTAATTAATGTATTTTCGCTAAGTCCACGAATTTTCTTTAGAGTTTCTAACCAGTCATTTATTTTCTGATTTAGTAACGCTTCCACTTAATCAAAGTATTTTTTGCTTTGTTTTTTTCCAATCATTTAGAAAGTCCATTAGACCTTTTTCAGTTAATGGATGTTCATAAAGCATTTCAAAAATCTTAGGAGGAATTGTAACAACATCAGCACCAATCAAAGCCGACTCCCTCACATGATCAATGTTTCGAACAGACGCAACTAGAATTTTAGTTTTAAATTGATAATTAGTATAAATAGTTTTGATCTCTCTAATAAGCTCCATACCATTTTCATTAATATCATCTAATCTTCCAACAAATGGTGAAATATAAGTAGCCCCCGATCTTGCAGCAATTAAAGCTTGCGTGGATGAAAAACAAAGAGTTACATTTGTCTTAATTTTTAACTTTGTAAGATGCTGACAGGCAATAAGTCCTTCTTGGGTTAAAGGAAGTTTTACAACTATATTTTTGGATACTTTTGCAAGCTTCTTTCCTTCGGCTATCATATTTTTAGAGTCAGTCGCTGTGACTTCAGCACTGATAGGTCCTTTTACAGTCTTACTAATTTGTTTTAAAACTGTGAAAAAATTTTGTCCTGATTTAGCGATTAAAGATGGATTAGTGGTAACGCCATCAACAAGCCCAGTGGCATACATGTTCTCAATAGTTTCGACATCAGCTGAGTCTAGGAAGAAGTCCATAACTTATATACTTTATTTCTTATAGTTTATATCATGATAAGTGAATCAAATAAATATAATGCAAAAAAAATATTATTTTGTAGACGTTCTTCTCGCTCACAACATTGATAATGATCTAACATATAAGATTTACTCTGAAAATAAACCCACGACAGGGTCAATTATAATGGCCCCACTAAAGTCAAAACACAAAATTGGAATTATTGTTGCGGTAAAAGAACAAGTTGAAATAAGTGATTATAAAATAAAAAATATTTTAAGTCAGTCAATTGAGAAGCCATTAAATCGTAAGATCATTAAATTTTTAGAATGGGTATCAAGTTATAATTGTATAAAAAGAGGGCTTGTATTGAAGATGATACTTTCACAAGAAAAGTATTACTTTAAAAAAAATCAAATTAAAAATGAGCATATAGTAAATACTGTTGTTAAAGAAACTGTGAAATTGAGTGGTAAACAAGAAACAGTTGTAAAAAAACTATCTAAAATTTGTAAAAGTAATCAGTACACAACAACTCTTTTAGATGGCGTGCCAGGATCAGGTAAAACTGAAATTTACTTTGAAATTGTAAGAGAAAAGATTGAAGAAAATAATCAAGTATTAATAATGTTTCCTGAAGTATCTCTCTCAAATGAATTTGTGATAAGATTAGAAAAGCGGTTTGGTTTAAAACCTGAAGTATGGCATTCTAAAATTTCTCCTTCACAGAAAAAAAAGTCTTTAGATCGCATTATTAAGGGTGAATCAAAAATTGTTATTGGTGCAAGATCGTCTCTTTTTTTACCGTTTCCTAAGTTGGGGCTAATAATAATAGATGAGGAACATGACACTTCATTTAAACAAGAAGAACAAGGAATATATCATGCAAGAGATATGTCTGTTGTAAGGGCTACGATTGAAAAAATCCCACTCATACTTGTTAGTGCAACACCCTCACTTGAAAGTAAATACAATGTACTTTTGAAAAAGTATCATCGAGTAACATTGAAAGAAAAATATTTTTCTAACTTAAAATTGATAACCAAAATTATTGATATGAGTAAAGAAAAATTAAAAAAGGATCAGTGGGTATCTAACTCACTTAAAGTAGAAATTGAGAGCGCTTTAAAAGTAAGAAAACAATCACTTCTTTTTATAAATAAGCGGGGGTATGCACCAGTTATAATATGCAAGTCTTGTGGTTATAAATTTGTATGTAAAAACTGTTCTAGTTATATGGTTGAGCATGTAAAAAAAAGAAAATTACTTTGTCATCATTGCGGTCACAATATCAATAATACGAAAATAGAATGTATCAATTGTGATAACAAAAATGAAAACTTTATTGATTATGGTGTTGGAGTTGAAAAGGTATTTTCTGAAATATCTAAATTATTTCCTTTATCAAAAGTGTGTATTTTATCAAGTGATCACATTAAGTCACAAGAAGACATGGCAATCAAAGTTAATGAAATACAAAAAAATAAGTATGACATTATCATAGGCACTCAAATCATAACCAAGGGGTACCATTTCCCAGATCTTGCTTGTGTTGGAATAATTGATGCAGATATGACACTTAGAGGAGGAGATATAAGAGCCTCAGAAAAAACCTACCAATTACTTTACCAAGTTGCTGGGCGAGCTGGGCGAGCTCAAACCCAAGGAAAAGTTATTATTCAAACATATAATCCAGCTAATGAGACAATTTTATCCTTCAAAAATTTAGATCGTGACCAGTTCTATGAAAATGAAATTACATATCGAAGAGAAAACCAACTACCTCCAATTGGTAAAATGGCGTCTTTAATTATCAGTGGAAACAATGAAGTGCACGTCAGGAAGCAATGCTCATTTTTGTCTCAAACACAGCCCCACATAGAGTCATTAGAAATATATGGTCCAGCTCCAGCTCCATTATCTAGATTGAAAGGAAAGTTCAGACAGAGGTTCCTAATTCATGATAAAAAAGCAAGAAATATGCAAAAAATAGTGAATTCTTGGTTGTCTTCTAATAAACCGGTCTCAGGAGTGAATGTATTTGTGGATATTGATCCGTATAGCTTTGTATAAAACTTCAAAATGCGTCATTCCTATACTTGAAAAAATAACAAGTTAATGGTACGGAAAGAGTAACTTTTTAAGAAAATTTCTATAAAAATGTCCGATTTTAGCACACGTCAAATTGCTTCAGCCGAAAGGTATGCAAATGCCCTATTCCAACTTGCTAAAGAAGCAAAAGTTTTAGACTCTGTTTCGGACGAGCTAAATAAAATTAAACAACTGATGGAAACAGATACTGAATTTGCTTCAGCTATAAAAAACCCATCAGTTAGCAAAAAAAATAAAATTAATATTTTTGATATAATTTCAGAAAAACTCGAATTATCTAAACTCACTAAAAATTTTATAGGGGTTATAATAAATAAAAATAGAATAAATTATTTGTTGAATATTGCACAATCCTTTAAAAATTTAATCTCAGTTCATAAAGGTAATAGGGTTGCTAAAATTACATCTGCACAAGCATTATCGGACGAACAATTACAGGAAATTAAAACAAACCTTAATCAGAAGTTTGATTCAGATTTTAATCTTAATGTTAATGTTGATCCAAATTTAATCGGAGGATTAAAAATACAAATTGGTAGTCAAATGATCGACAGTAGTATTAAAAATCAATTACAATTACTTAAAGAAAAAATGAAAGAGGTCGCATAAATGGACATTCAACCATCAGAAATATCTAAAATACTTAAAGAAGAAATCAAAAATTTTGGAACTGACTCAGAGATCACAGAAGTTGGTCAGGTCCTTTCAATTGGTGATGGAATTGCCAGAATTTACGGATTGGATAATGTTCAAGCTGGAGAGATGGTACTTTTTGACGATGGAACAAAAGGTATGGCACTTAACTTAGAGGATGACAATGTCGGTGTTGTTTTGTTTGGAAGTGATTCAAATATTAAAGAAGGTGATACTGTAAAGAGAACAAATGCAATTGTTGATGTTCCAGTTGGAAAAGAATTGCTTGGGCGAGTGGTTGATGCACTTGGTAATCCTATTGATGGAAAAGGAAATATTGAGTCACAAAATCGAAGCCGAATAGAAGTTAAAGCTCCTGGTATAATACCGAGACAGTCAGTTTCGGAACCTATGCAGACTGGATTGAAAGCAATCGACAGTTTGATTCCTGTAGGAAGAGGTCAAAGGGAGCTAATTATTGGAGACAGGCAAACAGGTAAAACAGCAATTGCTATTGATACAATTATTAATCAGAAAACAATAAATGAGTCTGACGATGAGTCTAAAAAACTTTATTGTATTTATGTTGGTATTGGTCAAAAAAGATCATCAATTGCGCAAACGGTAAAAGCATTAGAGGATGCTGGAGCAATGGAATATACAACAGTAGTTGCCGCGACAGCAAGTGATGCTGCACCGTTACAATTTCTTGCACCGTATACTGGTTGTTCTATGGGAGAGTATTTCAGAGATAATGGAATGCACGCATTGATTATTTATGATGACCTTTCTAAACAAGCTGTTGCTTATAGACAGATGTCCCTTTTACTTAGAAGACCTCCGGGACGTGAAGCTTTTCCAGGTGATGTATTTTACCTACATAGCAGACTTCTTGAGAGAGCAGCAAAGATGAATGATGAAAATGGAGGTGGATCTCTTACTGCACTACCTGTAATTGAGACACAGGCAAATGACGTGAGTGCGTTTATTCCAACCAATGTTATCTCAATCACTGATGGCCAAATATTTTTAGAAACAGAACTTTTTAACCAGGGTATTCGACCAGCCGTTAATGTTGGCTTGAGTGTGTCACGTGTTGGTTCAGCTGCACAGACTAAGGCTATGAAAAAAGTCGCAGGCTCTATTAAGCTTGAACTTGCTCAATATAGAGAAATGGCTGCCTTTGCACAATTTGGATCAGACCTCGACGCCTCAACACAAAAGCTTTTAAATCGTGGATCAAAGTTAACAGAGTTACTTAAACAAAACCAGTACTCACCAATGACCATTGCTGAACAAGTTGTTTCCATTTTTACAGGTGTTAATGGTTATTTGGACGATTTAGATGTCAGTCAAATTAGAGATTTTGAGAGAGATTTATATGATTTAATCAAATCATCTCATTCTGATCTTATTGAGTCCATTAATTCAAGTGGAAATCTTGATGACGATGTTTCTGCTAAGTTAACTTCAATTATAGAAGATTTTAAGAAAAGTAGATAAACAACCTTATGCCAAGTTTAGACGATTTAAAGAAAAGAATAGGTAGCGTTAGATCTACTCAAAAAATAACTAAAGCCATGAAAATGGTTGCTGCGGCAAAGTTAAGAAGAGCACAAGAGTCAGCGGAGTCTAGCAGACCTTACTCTGACAGTATGAAGGATTTAATTGAGTCTATATCCAAGGGTTATTCTCCTACTTCCACAGATAGAAATTTATTGACCGGAGATGAGAAAGACCAAACGCATCTACTAATTCTTTTTACTTCTGAGAGAGGTTTATGTGGTGGTTTCAATTCAACTGTTACAAAAGCATTAAAAGATAAAATAAAAGAACTTGAGAACAATAATAAAAATATCAAAATTATTTGTGTTGGGAAAAAAGGATACGATATTTTGAAAAGACAGTTTTCAGAAAAAATAACTGAGGTAATAGACATGAGAGCTGTAAAGTCCGTAAGTTATATTGATGCCAAAAATATTGCTGATAAGATTATTAAAATGTTTTTTGATGGTGATTTTGATGTGTGTTCAATATTTTACAACAAATTTAAATCTGTTATTTCTCAAATACCTACCGAACAACAGGTCATTCCTGTTGCTAATGATAATGACAATGAAACTAAAAATGAAAAAAAAGATGATTTTTTTGAATTTGAACCTGGTGAGAGCGAGATACTTGAGGAACTACTCCCATTAAACTTCACAATTCAAATTTTTAAAGCACTTTTAGAAAGTGCCGCTAGCGAACAAGGTGCAAGAATGAGTGCGATGGATAATGCATCACGGAATGCATCAGACATGATCGATAATTTAACATTATTTTATAATAGATCCAGACAAGCGGTTATAACAAAAGAACTAATCGAAATTATATCTGGAGCAGAAGCAGTTTAAAAAAGGAGCTAAATATGACTACTAATAATAAAGGAACAATATCACAAGTAATTGGAGCCGTAGTTGATGTAAGATTTGAAGACAATCTTCCACCAATTTTAGCTGCTCTAGAATGTAAAGTGGGCGATAAAAATGTTGTATTGGAGGTTGCACAGCACTTAGGTGAGTCAACAGTAAGGACCATTGCTATGGATTCCACGGATGGTATGACAAGAGGTGATGAAGTTCTCGATACAGGTAATCAAATTCAGGTACCAGTAGGGCCAGAAACACTGGGCAGAATTATGAATGTTGTTGGTGAACCCGTTGATGAAAGAGGAGAAATAAAATCCTCTGATAGATGGTCAATCCATAGAGATGCCCCTGAGTTTGTTGATCAAGCTACTGAAACCGAAATATTAGTAACTGGAATTAAAGTTGTTGATTTATTAGCTCCATACTCACGTGGTGGTAAAATTGGATTATTTGGAGGTGCCGGAGTAGGTAAAACAGTAATTATTATGGAATTAATCAATAACATTGCAAAGGCTCACGGTGGATATTCAGTTTTTTCTGGTGTAGGTGAAAGAACAAGGGAAGGTAATGATTTGTATCATGAAATGATTGAGTCTGGAGTTATTGATTTAGAAGGCAAAGAGTCAAAGTGTGCTTTAGTTTATGGACAAATGAATGAACCTCCTGGAGCACGAGCAAGAGTTGCGCTTACAGGATTAACTGTTGCTGAATATTTTAGAGACATGGAAGGTCAAGATGTTCTTTTCTTTGTGGATAATATCTTCAGATTTACTCAAGCTGGCTCTGAAGTGTCTGCACTTTTAGGTCGTATACCTTCAGCGGTTGGTTACCAACCGACACTAGCAACTGACATGGGATCCCTTCAAGAGAGGATTACGTCTACTAATAAAGGGTCGATTACATCTGTTCAGGCAATTTATGTTCCTGCTGATGATTTAACTGACCCAGCACCGGCAACATCTTTCGCTCACCTGGATGCAACTACCGTGCTATCAAGGCAAATTGCTGAACTTGGTATTTATCCAGCAGTTGATCCCTTAGACAGTACTTCAAGAATTCTTGATCCAAGAGTTGTTGGAGAAGAGCACTATAAAGTTGCAAGGAATGTTCAGGCGGTCCTTCAAACTTACAAATCGCTTCAAGATATCATTGCAATACTTGGTATGGATGAATTATCTGAAGAAGACAAACTTACTGTTGCTAGAGCAAGAAAAATTCAGAGATTTATGTCTCAGCCTTTCTTTGTTGCAGAGGTATTCACTGGTACTCCAGGTAAATATGTGGATCTTGAAGATACGATCAAAGGGTTTGATGCAATATGTAAAGGTGAGTACGATCACTTGCCTGAAGCAGCGTTTTATATGGTTGGGACAATTGAAGAGGCCATTAAAAAAGCTGAAAAGATGGCTGAAGAGGCTGCAGCTTAACAAAAATAGTAAAGCATTATGTTCAATTTTAAAGTTGTCACACCTGAAAAAACTTATTTAGAAGGCGAAGCAAGCATGGTTGTCCTTCCTGGGATTGAAGGTGATCTAGGTATTTTGCCTGATCATTCAAATATTATAACCTCTGTAAGACCGGGATTTGTGAACATAGACTCTACAGACAATTATCAGTTTTTTGTTGAGGAAGGTTTTATTAAATTTTCTGAAAATGAACTTCTTGTTGTTGCAGTGGGTATTGTCGATAAAGAAGAAGTAAATAATGATTTATTGAATGAAAAGATTGAACAGCTTGTAGGCCAAATCGAAGGGGCTGACGAAAAAAATAAATCTAAACTTCAAAATAAAATTGACTGTTTAAAACTTCTACTCAATTGATCCAAGAATATTATCAAATTCTTTAAATACAGATTTATATAACTTTGATTTAAATGGAACAATCAGTTTCAAAATTTCATTTTTTGTAGACCATCTCCAAGTTTGAAATTCAGGTCTCTTAGTTTTTATGTTTATTTCATTATCACTTCCGTAAAAATCAATAACATACCATCGTTGCTTCTGTCCTACGTATCTTCCTCTCCATAATTTTTTTTGTAAATGCATAGGTAAGTCATAATAATGCCAATCATTTGACTCATGGGTAACTCTAAAGTTTTTTTTGATGCCTGTTTCTTCCTGCATCTCTCTCTTGGCAGCTTCGATTGCTTTTTCACCTCGGTCTATTCCACCTTGTGGCATTTGCCATGCTGCTTTATCTTTATCGAATCTTTGTCCAATAAAAATTTTCCTCTTTTTATTTAGTATGATAACTCCAACACCTCTGCGATATCGTTTTATTTTTTTGCTCTCTGATGAAAATTTATTCATCTTTAAACTTAATCTTATTCAATTTCATTAGACAACAAGTTTAATGCATATTCTAATTGGTTGTCTTTCGCCTCTTCTTGATTCTCATCTTCGTAAATAAACTCAACTTCTATATCCGGTGTAATACCAATTTCATGTATAGAATCTCCTGAAGGTGTAAAATATAGAGCTGTTGTCATCTTAATAGCACTTGAGTCTTTTAACGGAAAAATAGTTTGAACTGAGCCTTTGCCATATGACTGTTCTCCAAGAATTATTGCTCTTTTATGATCTTGAAGAGCACCAGCAACAATTTCAGAAGCAGATGCGGAACCCTGATTTATAAGAATAATTATAGGTTTTCCATCAGTAATATCTCCTCTAGAAGCACTGAATCTGGAAATATCTTTTTTATTTCGCCCCTTTATTGAAACTATTTCTCCGGTATCTAGGAAATTGTCAGTTACTTTTGCTGACTGGTCTAAAAGTCCACCAGGATTACTTCTGAGATCAAGAATGAAACCAACTAAATTTGACTCTCCAATTTCATTTGTCAAACTTTGGACTGCATTTTTAATTCCTTTATCGGCTTGTTCACTAAAAGAAATTAATCGTATGTATCCTACATCACCCTCTCTATTAAATTTAACCGCCCTTACAGTAATGATTGCTCTTTTAATCTCTACGTTAATTGGATCTTCTTCACCTATTCGGACGATAGTAATAATAATATTGGAACCAACTGGACCTCTTAGCATTTCAACAGCGTCTTGCAAAGATAGACCCAAAACACCGGTATTGTCTATATGAGTAATATAGTCTCCGGGTCTAATACCAGCTTTTGCAGCTGGAGTATCATCAATAGGTGAAATTACTTTCACATATCCATTTTCCATAGTCACTTCGATACCTAACCCACCAAATTCACCTCTAGTCTCTTCCTGCATTTCAACATAAATTTCAGTATTCATGTATCCTGAGTGTGGATCTAAGGATTGAAGCATTCCATTGATAGCGTACTCAATGACTTCTTTATCATTAACATCCTCGACATAATTTTTTTTAATAATGTCAAAAACATCACCAAAAACATCTAATTTTTGGTAAAGGTCTTTATTACTAGCCGAAAGAAATGAAGAAGCTACCAAAGATATAAGAAAAATGAATATTATAGTTATAGGTCGCATGTTAATTTCTATGATATGGATGATTAATTTTTATTGTAGCAGATCTGTATATTTGTTCTAATAAAATTATAGCTGCAAAAGAATGTGTAAAAGTCATCTTACTTAAAGATAAAATTTGATCAGATTGATCAAGGGTCATTTCCGTCAAACCATCCGTACCGCCAATAAAAAAAACTATTTTTTTGAAATTATTATTAAAAATCAGATTAGAAAACTCTTTGCTTGTAAATGTTTTTCCCGTTTCATCCAATGAGATAAAAAAATCAGATTTTTTTTTATTTTTTATTATTTCACTAATTTTTTTGTTAGAACACTGTACTTCTTTAAAATGATTTATAATCTTATTTTCTTTAAGAGCCTCAATTCTATTTTTATATTTTTCAAAAAGCTTTTTTTCGTGATTAAATTTAAATTTATCTTGATAAATTAAATCAATATTCATTCGATTTTACTTTCATTGAATTTCAGCAGACCACATATTTTCTAAATTATAAAACTTTCTAATCTCATCTTTAAAAAGATGAACTATCACATCTCCACCATCAATAACGATCCAACCACTATCATTTTTACCCTCAACTGATGGTAGTGGTATGTTGAGTTTCTTTAATTTTTGATTTATTGCCTCAGAAATAGATCCTATATGCCTGTTTGATGTGCCTGTAGCAAAAATCAAGTAATCAGTAAGAGATGTTTTTTCAGAGACGTTTATTGATACTATATCTAACGCTTTGTTATCCTCTAACTCAAATAATATTTTTTCAACGAGTTTAGTCATTAGTAACAGTAAGATAATAATTATAAAAATCTTCATCTCGCTCGTAACCTAATTTCTCATAGAGACTTTGTGCAGTAGTATTATTTTTTGCAGTTGATAATTCAATGCCAGAAATATTATTTGTTTTCGCAAATTCCAATGCTGCAGACATTAATTTTTTGCCAAATCCTTGTGTTCTATATTCAGACCTAACGTATAGATCATACAAAACTATTTTTTTAGATAATTCTAATGAGTCGAATGTGGTATAAAGCTGAACAAGACCAATACACTCATTGTTGTTTTCAAAAAAAAATATATCCGCTTCATTATTATCTAGTCTTTCTTTAATATACTTTTTACATATTTCTACATCAGACTCCTTTTTGTAGAACTGTCTGTATAGGTCAAAAACCTCTCCGATTTTTTCAGCATCTTTAGTGTTTGCTTTTTTTAATACTATTTGTTCTGTCAATTATTACCTCCTGATAGTTCTATAAATTGATATTAACAAAAATAAAAAAGTAAATGAAGTAATTGTATATATAAAGCCCATTGGGCCAAACATATCCATAACTCTTCCACCAACAACTGGGCCAGCTAACGAACCGCATTCAAAAACCATAACAAGTATGGCCGTGGCTCCAGCAACTTGTGAAGCGCTATACCTTTCTCCCAACATTGTGAGGGATATTGCAAACAAACCGCTTGCAGCTCCGCCCCATATAAAACAACTTACTGCCATGACATAGAAATTGTCTAAGTAGAATGAAAAAATTATTGGACAAATAAAAGTTATAATAACTGCCGAGTTCATGAGGGTACGTTTATTAAATTTATCAAGCATCACTCCAATTATGGGCTGACATATTACTCCACCAACTAGAGTGATTGTCACATATTGAAGGGCTATTTCTTGGGCAAATTGGTTTTTGATCATGAAAATTGGGAAAAAAGAAACAAACATTACATCATCTAATCCACACAATATTGCTGCTCCAAATATTGTGGGAGCTGCAATGATTGTTGCTAAAACTGGTAAAGTTTTTTTATCTGGAAGTTTGGGATCATCAATTTCCATGGTGACTAACGGAATAATTGCTGCAAATGAAAGTGCTGAAATTACAACAAAAGGTAACCAACCTTCAATTCCGGTCATGTAGAGAACCATTGGCCCAAGTGCAAAACCAATTACAAATACAGTATTATATATGGTTACAATTTTTCCACGATTAGTGTCATCTGCCATTGATAACATCCATGTATCAAATGCATTCCAAGCTAACGCTCCAGCAAAACCAATTATAAACCTAATAATAAACCATGATGTTAAAGTATCAAAAATTGGAAAAGTGAAATAGAGAATTATTGTAAAAATTTGTGCAATGATTATAGATTTTGCTAAACCAATTTTATGAATAATTATAGGTGTTACTCTTACAAATAATATTACTGCGAGAGGTTGAGCAACAACATTTAATCCTATTTCAGTATTACTATAACCTCGTGACTCTAAAATGAGTGAAAGAAGAGGTACAAGGGTTCCCAGCTTTATTCCTATAATTAAAGCGCATAAGAATAATACAATATATGTTTTATAGTTATTACCTAAAAATGATTGAACGACACTTGTCATGAAAATCTTTTTTCATCTACATAAATGCTTTTGAAATATTTAAGTACTATGTTTCTACAGAATTGATTAGTATAAATTTTTGGATCAAATAATATTCTTTGCCATAAGCCATCAACCATAGAATGATAAGACTCACTTATCTCTTTCGGTGTAAAATTTGTTTGTTTAGTTAGATGATTTAATTCTTTGATCAATTTTTCCATTTGATTTGAATATATTTCATCCTGGTGCTGACAAATGTTTAAATAAGATGGTCTGAATTTTACTTCACTGTAAAAAGCCATCCATACAGAGATTTTATTTCTGTTAGCAATTTTTTCACTAAAGTCGTTATCTAATATTCTTAATATGCGATCTATAGGATCTAAATTCTTTTCTTCAAAAATTGACTGCCATGAGCTCTTATATTCATCTGACAAATATTGAAGTGAACTTAATAAGAGATTTTCTTTAGATTTAAATTTAAAATTAGCATATCCTTGTGATACCCCAGCCTTTTTTGCAACATGTGCAATTGTTGTATCAGCCAATCCTCTTGCGGCAATAGTTTCGATGGTTGCATCAATCAATTTCAAATGATTTGATGAGATTTGATCGTTTGCCTCAATAATTTCGTTGTTTTTTTCAGGGGCCGCTATCATCAAGAAAACAATATACAATCTTTAGCAACAAAGATAGTTTTGTATTGAATAATCATTCAATATGGATATCATATGTGTGATTTCAAATATTTATAGATTTATGGCCAAAAATTCACATGATGTAATTGTAATTGGTGCAGGGCACAATGGACTGACTGCTGCGAGTTATATGGCAAAGGCAGGTTTAGATGTTCTTGTTCTTGAAAAAAATGAATGGATCGGTGGAGCAGCTGTGAGTAGAGAGCTATTTCCAGGCTGGAAGTATTCTAATTGTTCATATGTTTGTAGTCTTTTAAGACCAGAGATTATGAGAGACCTAGAGTTGTACAAATATGGACTCCAAGTTATTCCATACGAGGGTAGTGCAACTATGATGCGAAATGGCGATTATTACGCTCATTATCATGATCATGATATGACAATCAAATCTATCAGACGACATTCACTTAAAGATGCGGAGGCTTATGAAAGATATAGCCGGGATGTACTTAGACAATGTAAAATCATTAAACCATTACTAAAGATGACACCTCCAGATTTAACATCGTTTAAACCGAAAGATATTTTTGGGGCACTCGAGTTTGCAAAATATTTTGCCGCTAAAGATGAGCTCGGAGGATTAGGTGAGAAAGAAATTTACGATACGATACGTTTTTACACAATGAGTATTAGAGACTATTTAGATGAATATTTTGAAAGCGATATTACTAAAGCCCATTTAGCTGGAAGTGCAATAATTGGAACTGCACTAGGACCTTGCTCACCAGGATCAGCGTATGTTTTACTGCACCATTATATGGGAGAAGTTGATGGATCTGTAGGTTCATGGGGTTATTCAAGAGGTGGCATGGGATCAATTACTAAAGCAATGACAGGTTGTCTTAAAGCTCATGGTGGTGATGTTAAGCCAAATAATCAAGTAGCAAATGTAATTGTCAAGAATGGTAAAGCAATTGGAGTTGCAACAACCAATGGTGATGAATATTATGCAAAGAAAATTGTTTCCAATTTAGATGTAAAAAGAACCTTCCTCACAATTACAGAGGAAAAATCTCTTCCATCAGATTTTGTTCAAAAAGTAAAAAATTTTAAAATTAGAGGTTCCTCAGGCAAACTAAATATTGCACTAGATGGATTGCCTGATTTCCCATGTATACCTGAAGGAGATCCGGGTGGGGGTGGAGATATGCATTTCACTGAAAGCATCGAGGAAATGGAAGGTGCTTATGATGATTGGAAGAGAGGGGAATGGTCAAAAAATCCATATGTTGATATGTGTATACCGTCAAAAAGTGATCCTACTATGGCCTCTCCTGGTAAGCATTATATGTCAGTGTTTATTCAATACGTACCGTTCAATTTAGCAAATGGAGGTTGGAATGAAGAACGAAAGCAAGCATTTGGTAAACATATAATTGAATGTATTTCTGCATTTTCACCGAACTTTAAAGATCTGATAAATCACTATGAAGTAAGGACACCGCTAGACTTACATAATGAAGTTGGGCTTACCGAAGGTAATATATTTCAAGGCGAATTGACCATGGACCAACTCATGTTTAATAGACCTGTAACCGGATATGCCCAGTACAGAACGCCTCTAAAAAATATGTACATGTGCAGTTCTTCAACACACCCTGGAGGTGGAGTAATGGGAGCGCCTGGCGCAAATGCTGCACGAGAACTACTTTTAGATATGAATATACCTCAAAAAGGCAACTATTATTAATGAGTCAGTCAGATTATGATGTCATTGTAATTGGCGGTGGCCATAACGGTCTTGTTTGCGCAAATATTCTAGCAAAAAAAAATAAAAAAGTAATCATAGTCGAAGCAAGAAGCACCTGTGGAGGACTTTTAGATGATCAGATTATTAATTGTGTTCCAAACTTTAGTACTGAAGTTGTAAACGCATTAGGTGGTCTATCTGTTAAATATAAACCCAAGAGTACCATTGCATTATCCGAAACTGGCCAACACATAAGACTGACCGGAAACCAACATATTGATCACAGATCAATTGCAACTTTTTCTGAGTCAGATGCAGATAGGTACGTTGAATTTCATAATAAGATGTCATTATTTTCAAAAACACTTGGATCATTCATGATGTCATCCCCACCACGTGTCATGAATCATAATTATTCTGACTATTTTAAACTTTTTAAACTCGGTATGAATGTGAGGTTTTTGGGAAAAAAGAATTTCAATGAATTTGCTAGAATGATCGGACTCAATATTGCAGATGAACTAGAGGATAATTTTGAAAACACATTACTTCAGGGGTTAATAGCTCATGACTCTATAATTGGTTCTAATCTAGGTCCTAGGTCCCCTGGAACAGTTATTAATTTAATGTATCGTATGGCAAATCATGACAATTCAATTTTTGGTGGTAATTACGAAATTGAAGGCGGATGCAATCAGCTAACTGATGCATTAGTTTCACTTGCTGAGAAAAATAAAATTAAAATTATTACTTCTGCTAAGGTTAGCAAGTGCATCATACAAGATGATAGAGCAATAGGCGTAGAGTTAGAAGATGGAAAACAGATTTACGGCAAATCTGTAGTATCTAATGCAGACCCTAAATCTACATATTTTAATCTCTTAGGGTCTGAAAACTTAGATACTGATGTAAAGAGAAGAGTTAAACACTATCGTTCAAAAGGCCGCGTAGCAAAACTTATATTAGATTTAAATAGTATACCCTCATTTAATAACTGTGATGAAAGCGACCTTGAAAGCCGAATGATAATTGCGCCGTCAATTGATTATATAGAGGAAAATTACAATAGAAGTAAGTTTGATAAACTCTCTGACGAACCTATCATTGAATTATCACTTCAAGAAAATTCAGAAGGCATGAAACGACTAAATGTACAAGTTCAATACGCATCATATAAAGTTCAGCATGGCTGGGATGAAGCTAAAGACCAATGTATAAATTCTGTCATTAAACTCATTAAGAAATACTCACCTGAGATTGAAAAATCTATTGAGGGCAAAAAATTCATTTCACCTGATGATGTAGAAATAGATTATAATGTTTCTGGCGGCCACTGGCATCATGGAGAAATTCAAATCGACCAGCTATTTATGTTAAGACCCATTCCTGGTGCATCCCAATATAAAACACATCTCGATGGACTTTATATGTGTGGTGCTGGTTCACATCCCGGAGGCGGACTGTCAGGCATTCCAGGAAAAAATGCAGCTCAGGAAATATTAAAAGGTACAAATTAATGTCAAAAGACAATCGGTTTATAGCACTTAAAAAGACCCCATTTCACTCACGAACTAGTTTAGCTTCAAGAACAAACAAATGGTACAATTGGAATGGATACACCGTACCAACTGAATACTCAACAACCGAACTTGAATACACAGCAGCTCGTAATGGTACTTCAGTAATGGATCTTACTCCAATGTGTAAATACGAGATAAAGGGAAGCGATGCTCATAAATATATAGATTATCTTGTAACGCGCGACTTGTCTGAAATGAATGATAATACGGTTGCATATATCATTTGGTGCAATGAAGACGGAAAGGTAATAGATGATGGCACGATCTTTAAACATTCATCTGAACACTTCATGCTTTGTTGTGCAGTTAAAATTCTAAATTGGCTTAACGACTCAGCTATTGGATTTGATGTAACTATAAAAGATGTTACTGACACCATCGCTGCATTATCAATACAAGGACCTACTTCTTGTTCTACTTTAAAAAACTTTGGAGCAGACTCACTTGAAAATATGAAACCTTTCGAAATGAAAGAATATAATATAAATGGATACAATGTCTTAATATCAAGAACAGGTTTTACTGGCGATCTTGGTTATGAACTTTGGACTGATCCTCAAAATGCTGAAACGATGTGGGACTCTGTAATGGAAGCAGGAAGTCTTCTAAAAATAAGACCATTTGGAATGAATGCTTTGGAGATGACTAGGATAGAAGCAGGATTTATTCAAACTAACACTGATTTTGTTGCCGCAGAGGATGCATTAAGACCTGTAAGAATGAGATCGCCCTATGAGATTGGAATGGGTTGGCTTGTTCATTTAAACAAAAAAAATTATTTTGTTGGAAAAAATGCATTAAAAAAAGAGAAGCAATCAGGAACTACTGAAAGATGTTTAGTTGGACTTGATATTGACGGCGATAAACCAGCACACGGTTCAGTTATTTATAATGAAAAAAAAGAGGATATAGGTATTGTTACTGCAGCACTATGGTCACCAACACTGAAAAAAAATATTGCTCTAGCATCTCTCAAAAGACCTTACGGCATTAAGATAAAAGACAATATTTTCGCTGAAATTTATCATCCTGAAGAAATTGAGTATCGAAAGATCTGGGCAAGATGTAAAATTGTTAAACGTCAGTTTTATTCACCAGAAAGAAGAAACAATGTGCCTGCTGACCTTTACGAGTAAGTTTCCTTTAAAATACAACAAAAGTTCGTCATTGAACGCTCATTCAATTTAATATATAATAGGGTATGCCAAAATCTCAAACCAGCAAGCCATTAGATAATCTCAAAAATAGTTTAGATGATAGAATTCTCTATCCCTGGCAGTATTTAGAATATCTAGGCGAAGATGACAGAACATTCATTGAAAAATCTGAAGGAATTTATCTATTTGATAAGACGGGTCGAAAACTTATTGATGGACCTGGAGGAATGTGGAATGTAAATGTTGGCCATGGTGTAAAAGAAATTGCTGATGCTGTGTATGCTCAAATAAGAAGTATGCCATATGCCAGTCCTTTTACAGAATCAACAGAAATTGCTTACAATTATGCATCTCGTTTAGTTAAGTATGCGCCGGGTGATTTAAAAAGAGTTTTTTTTACTTCTGGAGGATCTGCAGCAGTAGACTCTGCCTTAAGATTTGTAATGTTCTATAACAATGTTAGAGGATTAAGAGACAAGAAACAGATTATATCAAGGCATGATGCCTACCACGGAAGCACATATCTTGGGGCATCATGCTCAGGAAAAGAGCGAGATAAAAATAATTTTGACTTTGCTAATGACATTGTTCACCATTTGTCATCACCGAATCCATTTCGTAAGCCAGATGATATGAGCGATGAAGATTTTTGTGACTTAAAAGTCAAAGAACTTGAAGATAAAATTATTGAGTTAGGTCCAGAAAAAGTTGCTGCATTTATTGCTGAACCAATACTCGCATCAGGTGGGGTAATTGTTCCACCTAAAGGTTATCAGAAAAAGACGTTAGAAGTCTGTAGAAAATATGATGTCATCTATATTTCAGATGAAATAGTTACAGGTTTTGGGAGATTGGGACATATATTTGCTTCAGAAAACTACTTCGATATCCAACCGGACATTATTCTTTTAGCTAAAGGAATTACCTCAGGTTACGTGCCATGTGGTGCCGTTGTAATTTCAGAGCGACTAATGTCACAATTAGATCATAAGGAAAAAGTTATCTTTTCAAATGGCTTCACTGACTCAGGTCACCCAGTTAGTATGGCAGCTGCTACAGCTACACTTGATTATATCGAAAAAACAAACTTACTTGATCATGTGAAAGAAGTAGGCCCTTATCTACAGAGTAGACTTCAAGAATTAACTGACTTACCAATTGTTGGCGAAGTACGTGGTGAAGGTTTAATGGCTGCTGTTGAATGTGTAATCAGTAAAGAAAAAAAGGATCCGTTGAATCTTCAATATGAGATTGCTTCAAGAATTAATTCCCATTGTCAAAACTTAGGACTGATTGTTAGACCTCTCTTTAATACATGCGTGATGTCACCGTCATTAATAATTACTAAGGATCAAATTGACGATTTAGTGAGTATTCTTAGAAAAGGTATCGAGCTAGCTACAAAAGATATAAAAGAAGAAGGTCTGTGGTCTGCTGAAGCGAATTAAATGATTGAATTCCAACAGCTTTTAGAAAATTACCAAGAAGGTAAAGCACTTCCACAACAATTTTACACAAACGAAAAAATTTTTTCAGAAGAGATGAAAAGAATTTATTTCAAACAATGGTTAATGGTTGATCATGTATCAAGAATACCTAACCCTGGTGATTACTTTGTTTTTGAAGCTGAAAAAGAGTCCATAATTATCATTAGAGGAAGAGATGAAAAAATACGTGCATTTTATAATGTATGTACTCATCGTGGATCAAGGATATGTCTTGAAGAAGAAGGCACAAAAAAATTACTTGTATGCCCTTATCATGCATGGAGCTTTTCAGCTGAAGGAGATCTAAAGGCAGCAAGATATATGCCTGAGGATTTCAAAAAAGAGGAATGGGGTCTAAAAAAATGTCACCTAAAGATACACGAGGGATTGATATTTATTAATCTCTCTCTTGAGGAACCAATGGACTTCGACGAATTCATTGGTCCACTAAAGGAAATGCTTGAATTTCACCAAACAAGTAAAGCTCGAATTGCAACTAGAAAAAAATATCCAACGGAAGCAAATTTCAAACTAGTTCTTGAAAACTTTCAAGAGTGTTATCATTGTGGCCCTGCTCATCCTGAGCTTTGTTCAATTCATGAAAAAGACTGGGTTTATACAATGGGAGCTGGCGTAAATACAGCACCTGAAAAAGATACAAAAGAATACTTGGACAAAATACAGCCTTGGATTGAGGAATGTAAGAGTAAGGGCGTACCATCTGATACATACCTTGAATCTGAAGATGGTCTAAGAAAAGGTTTAAATCGTTATGTTGACAGAACTCCGATTGGAAATGGTCACTTGTCACAAACTAAAGATGGTAAACCGGCATCATCATTAATGGGTAAATTTAGTGAATTTGACGGGGGTCTCACACAAGTAAGTTTTAATCCTTTTGGATGTTGTTATTTAACAAATGATTTTGTCGTAATGTTTATTTTTAAACCAGTATCAATTGATTATTCAGAAGTTGAACTGGTTTGGCTAGTTGGTGATCAAGCTGAAGAAGGTAAGGACTATCAATCTGACGATGTTAGTTACATGTGGGATGTAACAACACAAGCAGACACAACTATAATTGAAAATAACCAAAAAGGTGTTTATTCACGAGCATTTGCTCCTGGAATATTATCTGAAAACGAGTCTGCAGTTACATATTTTTATGATTGGTATTTTACCAACATGAAAATGGGATCAAACTAAAATCTCTACGCCGTTTCTATTTATTAGAATTAATGCTTGAAATATAAAGCCTTATAATGCTTAATATTTCCTGATAATATGAAACAACTTTACGACAAAGCTATCTATGATTTTGACAATCCTGTATCAAGCTATTGGGAAGAAATAAGTCATCCAGATCAAAACTCATATCCAAAATTAAAAGGAGATCAACAATGTGATATTGCTGTCATAGGCGGTGGTTTCACTGGCTTATCAACTGCATATCATTTAGCAAAACTCTACCAAAGAGATGTAAGATTACTAGAAGCTGGTCATGTTGGTTGGGCTTCCTCAGGTCGTAATGCAGGGTTTGTTTGTTTACCCGCAACAAAGCTTTCAATTCAAACTCTATTTAAAAGATATGGAATTGATGAAACTAAAAAGTTCTTTGCATCACAAGTTGAGGGCATGGATATATTAGATTCAATTATTAAAGATCATAGCATTGAATGTGAGCAAATTGGAGATGGGAATTTAGATGTTGCTCATAGTCCCCATAGTTGTGATGGCTTGAAAGAATGGGGAAATGATTTAAAAAAATATTTTGGCATTAATACTCGTTGGATTCCAAAAGAAGAGTTTGATGAGTCAGGTCATCAATCTACAGAACAATTTGGAGCCGTTTTTATGGAGTCAGGTTTTGCTATGAACCCTCTTGCATTTCTTGGAGGATTTGCGAAGGCAACTGTAGAGGCAGGAGCGGTATTACATGGACATTCAAGGGTTAAAAAATGGGAAAGAAATGGCAAACATAGATTAATAACTGATGAAGGTTCATTGACAGCAAACCAAGTTGTGGTTGCAACAAATGGTTACACTGATGAGTCGCTACACCAGAGTTTTGCTAACCGTATGGTGCCTGTTTTATCAAACATAATTGTTACAAGGGAGATGAGCGAAGATGAATTTAATCTTCAAAATTATAAAACTTTAAACCCTATTTGTAATAGTAGGGAAATACTCTATTACTATAGAAGAATGCCATCAAATAGAATGCTCTTTGGAACTAGAGGAGATACTTACGGTGATGATCAAAGTGCAAATAAAATGAAGGATTATATGACTCAGAAATTTAGAGGTGTATTTCCTTCTTGGAATGATGTTGAAATTTCACATTATTGGCGCGGTACGGTTGTTATGAATAGAGATCTAACTCCAGCATTTGGAAGTTTAGATGATGATCAAACTGTCCACTTCTCATATGGCTATTCAGCAAATGGAAACAATACAACAATTTATTGTGGTAAAAAGCTTGCTGAAATGATTTGTGAGTCAAACAGTGGTTCAACAAATATATCAGAGATATATAGAGGTTTATCACCTAAAATACCTTTTCCATTTCTCAGACTTTGGTACCTGAGGTTGTACCTTTGGTATTCAAAACTTCGGGATAAAAATAAAAAAGAATTATAATTTGCAACCCATAGTTAGATAACATACTATTTTTTGGATGATTAATTGGTGGAATAGTCTTTATTCAAGAAGTGATAATGCAAAAGCTTACGTATTATTATCCCCTGCTCTAATTCTTGTAATACTTGGTATGGCCGTCCCATTATTGGCGGTATTTTCTGTAAGCTTTACTACTCAAGCATCATTTGAGATTGACTATACCCCAACTTTTGATCGCTATATTGAGTTCATGGATACGAGTTCTAGAACAGGAAACGTATTAACAACTTTGCTGGGTCGCTCTATATCTATTTCCTTTTTAGTTGCCTTTTTTACACTTATCACAACCTACCCTGTTGCATACTATGTCGCATTTTATGTGAAGAAGAACAAAATGCTGTGGTTAGTATTAATGACTTTACCTTTTTGGACTTCATATTTACTCAGAGTGTTTGCATGGAAATTAATTCTAGGCCACAAAGGAGTCATAAATGCAAGCTTAATGACTGTAGGGTTCATTGATGAGCCTCTTGGATTTCTTATGTACAGTCAAACAGCAGTTGTCATTACTCTTGCGCATGCCTGGGCAGCTTTTGCATTGCTGCCTCTCTATGTAAGTTTAGAAAAAATTGATTATTCTCTCATAGAAGCATCGCACGATCTTGGATGCACAAAATTTGAAACATTCTGGAGAGTTGTGTGGCCATTAAGTTTACCGGGTGTAATAGGAGCTGTTCTGATTATTTTTATTCCCACTGTTGGTGATTATGTAACGCCAGCTTTAGTTGGAGGCACTGAAGGTAGGATGTTATCTAATATGATACAAACTTATTTTGGTCGGGCTAATAATTTTCCATTAGGTGCGGCTTCAGCTGTAATCATGTTGATTAGTGTCGCATTGGTTACAATTGCTGTAAATGTAGTAACAAAAAGACTAACGCAGAGGTTATAGAAAATGAAACTTAACGAAAATAGAACATTATATATTTACGTTCTTATTTATTTTGGTTTTCTTTATATACCAGTAATGTTCCTTCCTATATTTTCTTTCAATCAAGGAATTCATATGGCATTTCCATTGCAGGGATTTTCAACTGAGCATTACGAGGATATGTGGAATTCACCGAAATTGTTTGATGCATTATGGAATAGTATTTATGTAGGAGTTGTCTCAAGTTTAATGGCAACAATGCTCGCTTTTTTTGCAGCAAAAGCGTTTACAAAGTATAAGTTTCGCGGCCAAGCTTTGTCATATGGTGCTATTCTTACGCCCTTCTTAATTCCTGAAATTATTCTTGCAATTGCTCTATTGGTTATATGGGTATCTGTTGGACTACCTCTAGGACTTACACCCATAATTATTGGTCATGTTCTTTTTTGTACTCCTTTTTGCATGATTATACTTATCGCAAGAATGGAGGGGTTTGATAATAATCTTGAGGAAGCATCGAGAGATCTGGGAGAAGGAGTATTCATGACGTTTTGGAGGGTTTCATTCCCAATTTTACTTCCAGGTTTAATTGCTGCTTTTCTTCTTGGCTTTATAATTTCATTTGACGAATTTTTATTAGCAATGTTCCTTCAGGGCTCAGACCAAACATTGCCTATATATATGTGGGGACAATTGAGATTTGCTAGAAGGTTGCCACATGTATTGGCGCTTGGTGCAGTAATTATAGTTGCCACTAGCCTTGTTGTAATGTTAGCTTATTGGCTCAGGAACGTAGGACAACCTCAGGAGAAGCAAGATTTAACATTTAAAATATAATGAGCGAAAATTTTATAGATATCAGAAATATTTCTAGACATTTTGGAACAGTTAAAGCTGTTGATGATGTTTCCTTTTCTATTAAACAGGGTGAGTTTTTTAGTCTTTTGGGACCGAGTGGATGCGGTAAAACGACATTGCTCCGTTTACTAGCAGGATTTGAATCTGCAAATCAAGGTGAAATTTTTATTGATGGTGTTGACGTTACCACAATGCCTCCAAACTTGAGACCAACTAATATGGTTTTTCAAAATTATGCAATTTTTCCACATATAAATGTAAAAAAGAACATCGAATTTGGAATGAGAAAGGAAAAACTCTCAAAGCAAGAACTTGAAAATAGAGTTCAAGAGGTTTTATCGTTGGTTAAACTAGAAGGTTACGAAGAAAGATTTTCTAATCAGCTTTCTGGAGGTCAAAGACAAAGAATTGCATTAGCAAGAGCGCTTATTAAAAGACCAAAAGTTTTACTACTAGATGAACCTTTGGGCGCACTCGATAAAAAATTAAGAGATGAAATGCAGATTGAATTAAGAAATCTTCAAAAAGCCGTAGGTATTACATTTGTTTTCGTTACACACGATCAAAGTGAGTCAATCAGTATGTCAGATAGAGTTGCAGTTATGAATGAAGGTCAAATTCAACAAATATCAGATCCACATGATCTATATTATAATCCACAAAATATATTTGTAAGTGATTTCATAGGAACAACTAATTTTTTATCTTCATCTACAGGAAGCAGTAATGGAGAAAATATTATGGTTAAAATTGATCAAATTGGCGAATTTAGTATCAAGAATAAACTGAATATACCTGAAAATGATAACGAAACAGTAGTTTCTATAAGACCTGAAGCTATTGTCTTATCTCCATCTCCGATTGACAAAGGAGATATTGTAATGGAGGGAACAATTGAAAATTCCTCTTATTATGGAGAATTAACAAGTTTTTACGTAAGAGTTCAGGGTGCTGAAAATCCACTTATTGCGTCCTCACAACGGTTTGATAATAATTCATTTGAAGGAAACAAGTGTTACTTATCTATTAATTTTGAGGATATAAACCTGCTAAAAAAAGAATAGCCTGCCAATAAATGACAGGCTACTCAAAAAAGTTAATTAATTTTTTTTAAACAACTCCTGCAGACCATTCAGCCCATCGAGCTTCAATATAGTCTGTTACTTCAGGTTTTGCTTCATTACTGAAGTTACCATTCTGTAAGTGAGTCATTGGATCTAATGCAAGTCCACGTTCAATCTTATCCGCTTCTGAAATTGCATCGTATCCAACTTTATTTACATGGCCGTATCCATATTCTAAAAGCATAAATGCAGAACATTCTGGAGATTGCGCAGCATTAATTACTTCGTATGCAACATCTAAATTTGCTCCTTTAGGAATACAGAAACCACACATCCAAGTTAAGCTACCTTCTTTTGGAGAGATCATTGGGAAACCAGTGTTCCATGAACTTTCATTCCATACGACTGCAGCATGAACTTCTTCAGACATCATTGCTTCTTCAAGAGAAGTTGGGTCTGGACTAAGAAGTCTTATGTTTGGTCTTAATTTTTCCATAGGACCATCAAATAAACGATCAACGTCCTCAATGGTTAAATCTTCCATTTTTGTAACATCGATCCCCATTCCAATCATGATCAAGTATAAAGAGTCTGCAGCACTATCAAGCATTGCAACTTTACCCTCTAGTCTTTTATCAAACAACATCATGATTGTTTCTTTACCTGGATCAGTATTTATCCAAGGTTGTGCATCTTTGTTTACTATTATTGAAGTATCTCCAAATTCACATGGTGCAAACCAGTGCTGGTCTTTAAAGTATGTTGTAGGCATTTTCTTAGAGTCTTCGAATAAATTATTCCAGTGAACACATCTTGATGTATCAATTGGCTGTATAATATCAGCTCTATGCCATCTAAATGGATCTGCATTACATGGGTGTGCAGTATCACACTGGAATCCAGCCCTTATTTTTTGAAGCATTGACTCTGAATCATCAGCTACAGTAAACTCTAATCTATCAGGATCCATTCCTGGATACATGTCAGGTATATCGTATCCTGACCAAGTTAATACTCTTGCGTTATCTGCAGCAAAAGCACTGTTTGCGCCGAATTGAGTAGTTGCTACTAGACCTGCAGCTCCCATCGCCTTCATAAGCTGACGTCTATTAAGCTTCCTGCCCATAATTTGTTTAGCTATATTGCTTTTTGGTTTAGACATAATGACTAACTCCCCTTCATATTTATTAATTAACTATAAAAAATTGTACACCTATGTGGGACTTGGTCAATATATTATCAGCCAATTAAAGGCCATTTTTCCTTACTATTTAACCATGGATCGAGTTTTTCAAAATTATAACCACCTTGAAAGACTTTTTCGTCACAAAAAGCTTTGGAAACTATTTGAATTCCTGTTGGAACACCTAAGTTTGAAAAGCCAGAGGGTACAGCTAAAACTGGAAGTCTGCCTAGAATATTGAAGGGATAGCTCATACACCAAGATACATCGGGTCCTTCCTGTACCTTATTATTAATAATTACTTTATCTTTTTTTAGATCCATATCTGCTTTTACAGACGGCAAACAATTCGTAGGACAAACTAATATATCATATTCCTCAAGAATCGGCGAAATCTCCAAATACATTTCACCTGCAACATTCGCACAGTCACGCGATGTATACCCCAAGTAGGCACCCAGTTCATCAGAGTAGATTTTTTTATCTTCAGCAATCGCCTTAAAATGTAAATCTGATAATTTTGCATACATTTGTGCATATTCAGTCATTTCTTGCCTTTCATCTTCTGGTACTTCAGCGAGAGTTCTAAAAAATGCTCCGCCGGCATAATGACTGTAACAAGTAGAGTCAACCTCCTCTTTTTTCCAATTGAGTTTTATTTCATTAACACTAGCTCCCAAAGTTTTAAATTTTTCGACTGCTTCAAGTGTATTTTTCTCAACTGTTTCATCAACTTCGAAAAAACCCAAATCAAGTGAGTATGCTATTTTCCAACCCTTTATATTTTCATAATCAAGGGAAAGTGTTTTTTTTGGACTTATTGTTGTTATATCATTTGGGTGTGGTCCACACATTACATTCTGCATTAGCGCACAGTCAGACACAGTTCTAGCCATTGGTCCAACTACGCAGTAATGATCAAGATTAAATGGATGAGCAATTGGATTCCTCCCATACGGTGGTTTGTAGCCAACAATACCACATGCAGATGCAGGTATTCTTATTGATCCACCGATATCACTTCCAGTTGCAATTGTAGTCATTCCAGCTGCTAAAGATGCTCCACTACCACCAGAAGATCCTCCCGGTGAAAAATTTAAATTCCATGGATTCTTGCTAACACCGTTTAATATTGAATGAGTAAATGACGTTAAGGAAAATTCAGGACATGTAGATCTTGCATGGATAATAGCGCCAGAGTTAACTATTCTTTCAACATCAATATCGGTATGTCTTGATAAATTATTTTTAAACATCTGTGATCCCATTGTGTTTATCTGTCCATCTATCGAAACTTCGTCTTTAATTGCTGTCGGCAAACCATCAAGAGGCAACGTTAATGCATCACTAAAATATTTATCTTCAGACTTTTTTGCTTCTTTTAATGCTTTTTCAAAATATAATTGATTGAACGCATTAATCTCGGAATTGATGCTTTCAATTCTTTTTATTATTTCCTGTAATAATTCAACGGGGGAGATTGATTTATTCTTGAACTTTTTTATTGCCTCATTAGCTGAAAGGTAACAAATCTCTAAGTCTGCAGTATTCATATGTTTTCACTTAATTATTTTATTTTAATTTATCAATTAATTAAATATATTAAAATCACAGTTTATGAATATTAATAGTCAATTAAAAAATATTATAACTTCACAGAAAGTCGATGAAGGTTTCCATCAGTTATTTTTTACTGATGAAAATCTATTTAAATTAAGTTTTGAAGCTATTTTTAAGAAACAATGGGTATTTATTACTCATTATTCTCATTTTTATGACAATGATGAATTCATTTATAATTTAACTGATGGTTATGTTATTGTAAAAAAAATTGGTGATAAGTTAGAAGCGTCTCATTCAAATAATACAACAACTTGTCACACTAAAATTTTTGAACATTTAGTTTTTATAAACTTATCAGAAAACCCGTATGATTTTGAAGAGTTTATTAAGCCTCTAGAGCCATATATAAAAATGCACGGTTTAAAAAAAGGCAAAATTGCCTTTCAAAAAGACTACGTATTCAATGCATCTCATCTTGCCACAATCCAGAATTTCAAAGAATGTAATCATTGCTGGGGAGGAGAATTTTCTCATAAAGATTATTTAGATGTTCATGGATCAACTTATTGTAATTCTTACGGGGCTGGTGTTGGATCCGGTATTGAGTCTGAAGAATTTAATGAACGATTAGAAAAGTGGACACAGGATACAAGAAATAAAGGTTTGTTTGTTGATGAATTTTCTGAGAATGATCCAAAGTTTTTTCGTGTTGCTGAAAGAACACCACTAAAAGAAGGAATACTTTCTGAAACAAGGGACGGATCATATAGTTGCACGTCTCTGATGGGAGATTTCAAAAAGTTCGGAGCTGACGGGGGCTATACTGCTGTTGGGTTTTCGCCATTTAATAGTTTTGTGGCGAATAATGAGTTCTCTATTTTGTTTGTATTTTCACCAATATCCAAAAATAAAACAATCGTTACGCAAATGTGGGTAACAGATGTTGAAGCTGAATGTGATATCGATAAAATGATATTTCTTTGGGACAGGACAACCTTGGAAGATTCTCAATTATGTGAGATGAATCAAAAAGGAATTGAAAGTATCGCATATTCAGAAGGTGTATATGGAAGTCTTGAAAAATCTTTAATACTGTACCAAAAATTTTATTTGGACCATTTACAAGATCACATAAGAAGCCGGGCTTAAAACATTTTTTCACCAATGGATACAGCAAAAATCAGTGAACTAGATCAAGCTTTACGTAAGTATAAAAACATAAAATATGTAGACGCCATTTTTACAGATCTTTGTGGGTATATTAGGGGAAAAAGGTTTCCAGTTAATGAGGCTGATAAAATTTTCACTGATGGAGTATTATTACCTTTCTCAGCATTTTATTTAGATGTTTTAGGAGGTGTAACAAATACTCTAAATCTTGGATTTACAGATGGTGACCCTGATGGTGTACTTGTTCCAATAAATGACACTTTAAAAATAGTACCATGGGATAAAAAAGTTCTTCAAGTTCTCATTTCCATGAGAAGCTACCAAGAAAAGTGGGGGGTTATTAAAAAACCAGCTGAAGTTGATCCAAGAAATATTTTAAAAAAAATAATAAAAAAATTTGATGGTACTGGATTAAAGCCTGTAGTAGCTATTGAGCTCGAATTTTACTTACTCGATAAAAAAAGAAACAAAGAAGGCAAACCTGTTCCTGCTAAAGGTGTCAGTAAAACAAATGTATATGGAATACCTGACCTTGATATATTTGGCAGGCTTTTTGATGAAATTAATGAAAATTGTAAAAAACAAGGTATACCAGCTACGACTGCATCAAGTGAATTTGCAGCTGGACAATATGAAATAAATTTAAAACATACTGAAAACTTATTAAAGGCAGCAGATGACGCTGCCTTACTTAGAAGGATTATAAAAGAAACGAGTGCAAAACACGGTTATGAAGCTACATTTATGGCAAAACCATTTTTGGACGAAACAGGAAGTGGCATGCACCTTCATGTTTCTGTTTATGATCAAAAAGGAAAAAATATATTTGCCTCACCTAATAGATATGGAAATAGTAAACTGAAGAATGCTATAGCGGGATTACAATCAAATTTTTATGACAGCTTTCCGATATTTATACCAAACCAAAACGGATATCGAAGAATACAAACTAGAAATTTCGTACCGGTAAACACAAGTTGGTCATGGAATAGAAGGGATGCATCCCTTAGAATACCTGCGGGTTCTAAGAATGCTAAAAGAGTAGAGCACAGGGCAGCATCAGCTGACGCAAATCCTTATTTAGTCTTGTCTTGTGTACTAATTGGAATTCATAATGGTTTAACTAATAAATTGAAACCAACCAATAAAATAGATTTTGACAATACTGAAGGTGCAGATAAACACGCAGACCCTGAAATGCCAAGAAATATGGACGACGCTCTAAATCGATTTCAAAAGTCCAAATTAATGAAAAAGTATCTTGGAAAAGAGTATATGGAACTTTATATCTCTACAAAAAAAGGTGAAATAGAACATATGTCATCGAGTTTTATTCCAGTAGAAGAATACGATTTCTATTTATAAATATGACTGAGCTTATTTTTTCAGAGGATAGTTACTTAAAAACTATCGATGCTAAAATCACAAAGATAGAGGGCAACGCAATAATAACAAATCGCACAATTTTTTATGCTGAGTCTGGAGGTCAACCAGGAGACTCTGGTGAAATTAGACTACATGATCAGACTTTAAAAATTATTGATACTAAAAAAGGAAACACGCCTAATGAAGTCTTACATATTGTTGACAGTGAATTTGATCGTGGTTTGGTTGGTAAGGATGCTGAATTAATCATAGATTGGGAAAAGCGATATGAACTTATGAAAATGCACACAGGCTGTCATATACTTTGTGGAATAATAGAGGCTGAAATTACTGGGGCGTCTGTAGGTTTTCAAAAGTCTAGAATTGATTTTGATGTTGATCCAAATCTACTGAATAAAGAGGAGCTGAATCAAAAAATTGAAACAATAATAAAAGATGATCATCAAATTTTTTTAAATGAGATTAGTGGCGATGAATTTAAGAATAATCCTCAATTGGTAAAATCTGCAGTTCTTTCTCCTCCAGTAATTAATAACAAGGTAAGAACAGTTCAAATTGGAACTTCTGATAATATTATTGACTTACAATGTTGTGGAGGTACACATTGCTTATCCACAAAAGAACTAGGTTCAGTTGAAATTGGAAAGATTGAAAATAAGGGTAAGAGGAATCGAAGAGTTAATATAAGATTTAAAAATGACTGATATTTTAATTAGTAAAGATGACGGACAGATTGTTACATTAACTCTTAATGATGCTCCAGCTAATTGCCTCACAATGGAGATGATGTCAGCTATACAACTCGAAATTGATCGTGTCAGCGAGTCCCAGGAACATAAAATGGTGGTTCTTGAAAGTTCAAATGATAAAATTTTTTGCAGTGGACATAGTTTTAAAGAAGTAAATGAGATGATATCCAACGAAGATCAAAAGTCACAAGAACTTCTATTTGCAGAGTGTTCAAAAATGCTCATGAAAATTAGAAAAAGTCCTAAAATATTTGTTGCAAAAGTCAGAGGTATTGCAACAGCTGGTGGACTTGGATTAGTGAGCATAATGGACTGCGTTTTTGCCTCCAAGACTGCAAGATTTGCTTTAGGAGGAATAAATTTTAATTTTGGTTGTCACCAACCATCAGTATCTGTTTCAAGATCGGTATCTCCTAAAAATACTATGGAACTTTTAGTTAGTGGACTTCCACTAAATGCAGAAAGAGCTCAAGAAGCAGGATTAATCAATGAGTTCTTAGATGATGACAAATTAGATGAGAGAGTTAATAATTTCTGTAAACAAGTATGTGGTCATACACCACAAGTTTTGTCTTTAACCAAAGACACGTTATATAAACAAATCTCAATGCCTATTGATCAAGCATATAATTTTACGAGCCAAGCTATGGTTGACAATCTTCAGATGCCGGAGACCAAAAAGGGCGTTCAATCATTTTTAAAGAAAGACTAACGCTGTATCGAAAATTTTTCTGGCTGGATATCTTTTTTAAGTGCTGTTTCCCTCCTCAAAATAAATATTGCAGATACAATAATGAATCCTGCACCAACATATGTATTCCATGCAGGTATTTCATTCCAAATCATATAGCCAAATATAATTCCATAAATAAGACTAAGATATTTTAAAGGTGTAACAATTGAAACCTCAGCATGCTTAAAAGCTGACGTTAATGCAAGATTTCCAATTCCACCAAATATACCTACAGCTAAAAGAATACTAAGATCAAAAAAAGAAACTGGAACTTTCCATCCACCAAATGGAATTGTAAATAATGATGCTATAAAACCAAACAATGTAAAATACCAAGCGATAAGATATGAGGGCTCTGTTTCACTAAGCAATCTTATTGAAATTGAAACCATTGCAAAAAAGATACAGAAAAGAATTGGAAGAAACATATAAACACTAAACTCACTTGAAGCAGGATTAATTATGATCAACACTCCTGCAAAGCCAAGTAGAATTGCAATCCATCTTCTTACACGAACAATCTCACCTAAAATAAAGATTGACAAAAGTGTGCTGAATATTGGTGATGCAAAAGTTAAGCTAACAGTTGTTGCGAGTGGTAAAAAATGAAGACTTGCATAAACGCAAAATAATGCAGCTGTACCAGTTGATGCCCGAACTAACATTAATCCAGGTTTTTCTGTATAGAAAAAATTTTTCCATCTGTTTTTAGGAACAACTAAGAAAAGTGGTATGAGTCCACCTACCATTCTTGCAGCGATAACCATGCCAATACTGTAATCAGCTGTTGTCCATTTAACAGCTATATCCATTATACTGAAACCAGTAACAGATATTAACATGTAAAATGCCCCAAGTTTGATGTTATTTCTATTCATATGAAATTTAATTATATTAGGTTATCATTATTTAATTTTTTATACATATGAACATTTGGAAATATTTAATTGCTGCATCACTTGGCAATATGATTGCTGGACCACTTGGAGCTCTGGCATTTACAGCAGGAGCATTCTTTTTAGGTAAGAAAAATAGTTTTAGAAATCCTGGTTCACAATTTAATAAACAACAAGGCATTTATGCAATAGGTTTAGTCGTTCTAAGTGCTAAGCTTGCAAAAGCTGATGGTCGAGTAACAAAAGATGAAATAGCAAAATTTAAGAAAATTTTCCAAGTACCTAAAGAAAACATGGGGCAGGTTGGTGCTATTTGGAATGAGGCAGCACAAACTAGTGCTGGCTTTGAACCTTATGCTCAACAGTTACGAGATACATTTTACCGTTCACCACAAATGTTGGAACAAATAATACTTGGTTTATTTGAAATTGGTTACGCTGACCACGAACTTTCAGATCCAGAACTTAAATATATCAAAAAAGTAAGTCAGATTTTTGGAATTGATCAAAATACATTTAAACGTTTGAGAAATTCTAGACCAGAATTTGTCAAAGAAGATCCTTATAAAGTTTTAGGTGTCAAAAAATCTCAATCAATTGTAGAAATAAAAAAGACCTACAGAAATTTAGCTCGAAAAAATCATCCTGACATAGTCAGAGCGAAAGGAATAACTGACAAAGGTCTTATAAAAAAAGCCAAAGAAAACTTTCAAAGAATTAATGACGCATACGAACAAATACTCAAAATTAGAGGTGAAAAATAGAGTTTTTTTAGAACCTATTTTTAATACTTTCTAAATTAATTAGCAGAGTTATAATTAGTAATGGATTTATTAATTTTAATTTCGTTAATTGTAGCAGTCTACTTTATCTATTTAATTAGGCAGGATTTCAAGGATCATTCTGTAAGAATTGAAAGTCAAATGCAGAGAATAACTGAAGTAGTTATTAAGAACCAAGATAAACAAGATTAAACATTTAATTTTTATTCCAATTACCCCTTTTTCTATTTCTTATCAATGGAGGATATACACCGCTTGAGAGATAAATTTTTATGTATCTTTTTTGGAGGAACCATATCTTTTTTAAAACATTAAACATAAATCTATATAGTCATTAAATAAAATTCTATTCTACATTTTTATAAATACATTATATATAGGCTCTATGACAATAGATATTTCAAAATTCGATCACTGGATTGAGGCATGGAAGTATTTTTATGATATAGAATTACAACAAGTACCACTTGATCCTAATGCTGTATTAATTTCTTCAGTCAATGAGAAAGGTGTACCAAATGCAAGAGTCGTATTAGTTAAAGATGTGAGTGATGATGGTTTTGTTTTTTATACAAATTATGATTCTCAAAAAGGAAAAGAACTATTTCACAATTCGCATGGGCATTTAACCTGGTACAGTAGGCTTCAAGGAGTATCCATTAGGGCGCAAGGAAAGATAGAAAAAGTTGATTCAACAATATCTGATCAATATTTTTCAACTCGAGATAGAAATGCACAAATATCAGCAAATATTTCAAAACAATCTCAAGAAGTAGAAAGTCGATCAGTATTAGATAATGAATTTAAGGAATTTGAAAAAAAATTTGAAGGTAAAGATATTCCAAGACCATCCCATTGGGGAGGTATTTGCTTAATTCCAAGTAAAGTAGAAATTTGGAAAAGTAGAGATGATTATTTGACAAGACTTCATGATCGGATTGTTTTTTCCATTGATAATGGTGTTCTTTCAAAAAAGAGACTTTATCCATAAATAATGATTAAGAACCTGATTATAATTTTAGGTTTCACTGCAATTTTTATAAGTTGTGCAAGTAAACCGCCTACACAGCAGGAGAATATTTGCTCAATATTCGAACAAAAATCCTCGTGGTATCGGATTGTGAACAAGTCTTACGAGAAGTGGGGCGCACCCATACATGTTCAAATGGCAATTATGAGACAGGAGTCCGCTTTTCAAAATAGAATAAAGCCAGAGAGAACTAAACTTCTTGGACTTATTCCTTGGAAAAGAAAATCATCTGCACTAGGCTACTCTCAGGCCATTGATGCTACTTGGGATTGGTATAGAAAAGAGAATAATAAGCCATTAGCTTCACGAGTAAATTTTTCTGACGCAGTAGATTTTACAGGTTGGTATATGAATAAAACAGTTCAAATCAATGGTATCAGTACGAGTGATGCTTATAATCAATATCTTGCATACCATGAGGGTCACGGTGGATTCAAAAAGAAAAGCTTTAATGATAAAGACTGGTTAATAAATACAGCTCGGGATGTGGATGAGAGATCGAAAAAATATAAGTCTCAATTAAAAGAGTGTGAAGATAATTTTAAAAAGAAGTTTTTAGGAATTTTCTAAATTTATGAAAAAAGTTATAGCATTAACTATGGGTGATCCATCTGGAATTAGTACAGAAATTACAATAAAAGCATGGAAATCCAAAAAGGTAAAAAATCCTTTTTTTCTAATTCACGATCCTGATTATGTAAAAAATGTTGCAAAGAAAATGGGCACATCACTCAACATTCGTGTTATTTCCTCAGTTGATGAAGCATCAAAATATTTTAGTAAATCTCTACCTATAATGCCTATTGAAATTTCAAAAAAAACAAAACTAGGTAAACCTGATAAAAGTAACGTTGAGAGTATTTTAAAATCTATAAATTTAGCAGTAGATTTAGTCAAAAAAAAGCAAGTAACGGCTATAGTTACAAATCCAATCTGTAAAGATACAATAAGCTTAAAGAAAAAAAATTTCAGCGGGCATACAGAGTATCTACAAAAAAAAGATAAGTCTAAAAGCTGTGCTATGATGATGGTTAATAAGTATACAAAAATTATTCCATTAACTACACATCTACCTTTAAAAGATGTTTCAAAAAATATTAATTTCAAAAAAATTAATAATGTTGCAAAAGTAATTAACCACTCATTAAAAAAAGATTTTAGAATTAAAAAACCAAAAATAGCCGTCTCAGGTCTTAATCCCCATTCTGGAGATGGAGGATTACTTGGAAACGAAGAAAAAAAAATCATTCATCCTACAATTATAAAACTTCGCGCACAAAAAATTGATATCAACGGTCCTTTTGCGGCCGATTCTTTATTTAGAAAACATAATCTAGAGTCTTATGATGCTTTTTTATGTATGTATCACGATCAAGCTTTAATTCCTGCAAAACTCTTATCTTTTGAAAAAACTGTCAATTATACAGCCGGTCTTTCCTTTATAAGAACTAGCCCAGATCATGGTACAGGTTTTGATATCTCTAATAAGTTTTTAGCTTCGTGCACAAGTTTAGTTGAAGCAATCAATATGGCATCAAAAATTGCTGGCAAAAGATATTAGATGAGCGCATCTCTTTATCCCGCCTTCCTGGTTTTTGCAATTATTATGGTTGTAACCCCTGGTCCTGCCAACTTATTACTTATGAGCTCAGGAGCAAGCCATGGATTTTATAAATCAATACCATTTGTTGTAGGAGTTACTTTTGGAAAACTATTTTTAACAATTGGACTTGGTTTTGGTTTTCTGACTATATTAAATTCAAATGTATTGTTTTTACAAATATTAAAATTTATTGGCACAGCATATATTTGTTGGCTCTCATATAAACTTCTTTATCTTGATTTTACGAGTAACAACTTGAAATATGAAAAAAGTGTTCCAAGTATTTTTAATGGTCTATTGGTTCATCCTCTAAATCCAAAAGGATGGGCAATGGTGATTGCAGCTTACACACAATTTACATCTCTTGGAAACTTACAATCAGAAATAAATTGGATAACCGAAGTAATTATTGTCGCCTCAACTTTTTTTGGCATTCAAGTATTTAGTCATTCTTTGTGGTGCTGGTCTGGAGATATAATATTTAAATTCTTATCAAAGAAAAATTTTTTAAAAAAATTATTAGTTATTACTTTATCTTTTTTAACAGTGGCTACTGTCATATATAGTAATTTTTTTATCTAATACGTTCTAAACTATTTTTTTCAACAGATAAGCTAAATGACTCGAACAACTTTTTTGAGAAGTCATCTGTTGTGGCAGAATACTCAGGATGCCATTGTACTCCAAAAAAATATCCGCTGTAGTTCTTTAGACTTATGGCCTCAATTGTGTCATCTTTTGCTACGCCTTCTGTTACTAGATCACTGGCAAGTTGATCTATTCCCTGGGTATGTAGAGAATTAACTTCAATTGTTGGTGTGCCTGCGAGATTTTCTAATTTGCCATTAGTAGTTAAATACACTTCATGTTGTTTAGAAAATTGTACCTCAGCATCATCTGACACTGGACATCGATGGTCCATCCTACCGGGAACTTCATGAATGTCTGCATATAATGAACCTCCAAGAGCAACATTAACCTCCTGAAAACCTCTGCAGATGGCCAGCATGGGAATCTCTTTTTTAAAGATGTAATCTATCATTGGTAAAACAGTTTTATCTCTGTCTATATCGATTGGCTCAACAATTTTATCTTTACTATAGAATTCTGGATAAACATTTGACAGACTGCCGGTAAGTAACACACCATCAAATTTTGTAAGAATACTTCTGTAGTCAATTAAATCACCCAAGGCTGGCAATATTACAGGAATCCCACTTGTAGCATTTGCAACTGCTTTAATATAATTTGTTCCTGAGGCATGATAAGTGCGATGTAGTTCTGCTTTTTCGATAACATCTGCAAAGACGGCAATCAGTGGTTTATTTTGTGAATACATTAAATTTTAGTTTACTTATATAATAGAAATATCATATAACAAAATTGTATGGTAATTAATATTCACGAAAAAGAAACACAAGCTAAAACTTCATCTGCCTGGGATGATATTTTAAATTTTCAAAACCAACTATCTGATGAGGAACAGATTCTTCAATCTTCTGTAAAATCGTACTGCAGAGATAAATTACTTCCAAGAATAGTAAGCGACAATAGAAATGAAAATTTTGATAGAAGTATTTTTACTGAAATGGGTAAGCTTGGTATTTTGGGTTCTTACTTAAATGGATATGGCTGTGCTGGGTCAAATTTTGTGTCTTATGGATTGATCGCACGAGAGATTGAAAGAATTGATAGCGCATATAGATCAATAATGTCTGTACAAACTAGTTTAGTGATGCTTCCAATTTACAAATTTGGAAGTGAAGATCAAAAACAAGAATATCTTCCTAGATTAGCATCTGGAGAGCTAATAGGATGCTTTGGACTAACAGAGCCTGATGCTGGAAGTGATCCTTCATCAATGAAAACAAATGCAGTAAAAGTTAGAGGTGGCTACGTAATTAATGGAACAAAAACGTGGATTAGTAATGCACCTCATGCAGATGTTGCAATTGTTTGGGCAAAAGATGAAAGTGGCAAAATAAAAGGCTTTATCATTGATCGAGATAGTGAAGGGTTGTCGACACCAAAAATAGAAGGAAAGTTATCACTGCGAGCTTCTGCTACTGGACAAATTATATTAGAAAACGTTTTTTGTGATGATAGTAAAATTCTTCCAAATGTTTCTGGACTGCGAGGACCATTTGAATGCTTGAATAGCGCAAGGTACGGGATCTCTTGGGGCGTATTGGGGGCTGCAGAGTTCTGTCTAGAGACTGCAAGACAATATGCGTTAGATAGAATTATGTTTGGCAAACCTATAGCTGCAACTCAACTTGTTCAATCTAAACTTGTAGATATGCAAACTGAAATAACTTTGGGTTTACAAGCAGCTCTTCGTATTGGTAGATTAATGGATAATCAACAATCAGATGCAAATATGATAAGTTTTATAAAAAGGAATAACGTGGCAAAAAGTTTAGAGGTGGCAAGAAATTCTAGGGATATATTAGGTGGGAACGGTATATCAGATGAATATCATGTTATGAGACATATGGTTAATCTTGAAACAGTAAAAACCTATGAGGGCACTCATGACGTACATACTCTAATACTAGGTCGTAATTTAACAGGAATTCAGGCATTTAAATAATGGCATACTTAAATAGAACAACAGAACAGTGGCAGGAAATAGATTCGGCGCATCATCTTCATCCATTTACCGATTATAAGTCTCTAGCCAAAGAAGGTAGCAATATAATTGTGAAAGCTGATGGTGTTTACCTAACAAACACTGACAATAAACAATTTTTAGATGCTATGTCTGGTTTATGGTGTGTAAATGTGGGTTACGGTAGAAAAATTTTAGCTGACGTTGCTTATAAGCAAATGCAAGAATTACCTTATTATAATTCATTCTTTAAAACCGCTACAGCACCTTCAATCGAGCTTGCTCAACAATTGGCAGAAATTTCACCTGGTGATCTCAATCATGCATTTTTTTCCTCCAGTGGATCTGAAGCAAATGATACTGTGGTTAGAATGGTTCGTAGATACTGGGATCTTAAAGGACAACCAAATAAGAAAACATTTATAAGTCGAGAGTATGCCTATCATGGCAGTACAATGACAGGTATGAGTCTTGGTGGAATGACAGCTATGCACGAACAAGGAGGTATGATGCCTGGTTTCGCTCATGTAATGCCTCCCTATTGGTATAAATATGGACAGGAAATGTCGCCAGAAGAGTTTGGAATTTTTACTGCAAATAAAATCGAGGAAAAAATATTAGAACTTGGTCCAGAAAACATTGCTGCCTTCATTGGAGAGCCAATACAAGGTGCAGGTGGTGTAATAATTCCTCCAGAAACTTATTGGCCAAGAGTGCAGGAAATCTGTAGCAAGTACGACATTCTGGTCGTCGTTGATGAAGTTATATGTGGTTTTGGAAGAACTGGCAATTGGTTTGGCTCAGACACATATGGAATTAACCCAGATATAATAACAATGGCAAAAGGAATCAGTTCAGGATACATACCACTTTCAGGAATTATGGTTGGAAAGCGCGTTTCTGACGTACTTATAGATGAAGGGGGAGAATTCTATCACGGATATACTTATTCTGGTCATCCTGTTGCTTGCGCGGTAGCAATCGAAAATTTAAAAATAATCAGAGAAGAAAATCTCATAGAGAATTCTAAAAATACATCGGTTTATTTAAATGAAAAAATGAAAGAGATCGCTGACCATCCCTTAGTTGGAGAGGTAAGAATGAAAAGTTACATTGGTTGCGTAGAGCTTGTCAAAGACAAAGAAAAGGGAACTATGTTTGAGGATACAGGTGCGGTTGGAACAATTTGCAGGGATTATTGTATTGAAAATGGTCTTATTATGAGAGCCGTCAGAGATGGCATGATATTTTGTCCTCCACTGATTTTCTCAAAAAATCACATTGATGAACTTGTCGAGAAATTAAAAAAATCACTCGATCAAACACATAATCATATTAATAAAAATTAAACTTTTGATTTTTGCCTTAAATTTGTCGAAGACTCCCTAACATCAAAATCATTTATTAAATACCATCCAGGTATATTTTCAAAAATATTCTTCTTGGTTCTATAATCAAATTTGTAATCTTTATATTTTATTGAAACTTTCGACTCTAATGATTTCTTCTTCGTTCCATATCTATTGAATATTGCTAAAGGCATTTGTTTAAATATTTTATCGTATTTTTTCCACTTATCTATTTCAAGAAAAGAGTCAGTTCCCATAAGAAAAATAAACTTATTTTTTGGAAATGATTTTTTTATATAATCTAAATTATCAATTAAAAAAACAGATTTAGTTTTTTTTTCAAAGTTTTTGATAATTAACTTTTTCGAAGTTATAGATTTTTTAAGTAATCTAATTCTAGTGTTATAGTCTAAATATTCATATCCTTTTTTAAGAGGATTTTGATTTGTAATCATCAACCATACTTGGTCGAGATCAAAAATATTTATCGCTTTTTTTGCGATAGCTATATGACCTTTGTGAATTGGATTAAAAGAGCTTCCCAAAATACCTATTTTCATTTTTAAGGTCTAATTTGTCCAGATCCACGGACAACATACTTGTAAGTTGTAAGTCCCTCTAACCCGACTGGCCCTCTCGCGTGCAATTTACCAGTTGCTATGCCGATTTCTGCACCCAATCCAAATTCTCCCCCATCAGCGAATTGTGTTGAAGCATTATGCATAACAATTGCACTTTCCACTGAATTTAGAAACTTTTCTATGTTCGATCTATTTTCTGAAATTATGCTTTCTGTATGTCCAGAACTATATTTTGAAATATGGTCCAATGCGTCATCTATGCCGTTTACAATTTTTATCGATATAATTGCGTCTAAATATTCTGTTTTCCAGTCTTCCTCAGTTGCAATTTTGATATTAGGAAACTTTTCTTTACATATTTCATCTCCTCTTATCTCACAACCGCCATCGCTTAATAATTTTATTATTTCTGGCAGATGAGTATCTACACAGTCGCTATCAACAAGTAGAGTTTCTGCGGCGCCACATATTCCAGTTCTTCTTAACTTTGCATTCTCTACTATTTTACTCGCTTCAGATGGTTTAGAACTTTTATCAACGTAAACATGACAAATGCCATCTAAATGGCCAATCACTGGTATTTTAGCAGTATCCTGAACTTTTTTTACAAGACCTTTTCCACCTCTTGGAACAATTACATCAATAAAATCTGTCATTTCAGCTAGCATAAAATCAACTGCCGCTCTATCTGTTGTTTCAATATATTGAATAATGTTTTCATTAAATGAATTTAATTTGAAAGCATTTCTCATTGAGTTTACAAGAGCCGTGTTGGTATTAAAACATTCAGATCCACCTCTTAAAATTACACTATTGCCTGCTTTCATGCACAATACAGTGGCATCAACTGTAACGTTTGGTCTGCTTTCATAAATTATTCCAATTACACCAAGTGGAACAGAAATTCTCTCAACCACCATACCGTTTGGTCTTTTATTTGTTAAAAGAATATTTCCAACAGGGTCACTTAAAGATATGACGTTTTCAATTGACTTTATAATTCCATTAAACCTCTCTTCATTTAAGAGAAGGCGATCAATCATAGCTTTTGAAATTTTCTCTTCACATAATTCTATATCTTTCCTATTAGCTTCAAGGATACTGTTCATATCTTTCTTCAAACAACTAATTATAGAATTTAGAAGTGCATTCTTTTCGTCAGTAGACAAAGGCTTAATTTCTTTTGAGGCCTGCAGACTATTATTTCCAAGGTTTTCTAAATACTCTTTAATATTCATAGCAAAACAAGGTCATCTTTATGTATCATTTCTTCTCTATAAGAGTAACTGAGAATTTTAGCAATTTCATCACTTTTATGTCCCTTAATTAACTCACTCTCACTTGCTGAGTATCCTGATAGACCAATACCAATAATGTTTTTATCAATTGTTTTAATTTCAATAACGTCTCCTCTCTCAAACTTACCTTCAATTGATTTAATACCAGCGGGAAGAAGACTGCTCCCATTCTTCAAAGCTTTAGTTGCACCTTCATCTATTATCAAGCTTCCAACAGGCTTCATCGTTCCTGCAATCCATTGTTTACGAGCAGCGAGCGGAGTTTTACTTGGCACAAACCATGTGCAAGGTCTACCATTAAATAGAGAAGTAATGGGATGATTTATAGTTCCGTTTGTTATAGCAAGATGACATCCAGACAACAATGCTGTTTTTGCAGCTTGAATTTTTGTTTTCATACCACCTTTTCCAGTTTCAGAGACCGAGGTGCCAATCATTTCTTCAATTTCGGTATTAATTTCTGTGACCTTATCTATTAATTTGATTTCATTGTCATTTTTTGGGTCAGATGAATACAAGCCATTTATGTTAGAAAGCATAATTAGGCAATCAGCACTTGATATCTGTGCCACTCTTGAAGCAAGTCTATCATTATCTCCGTAACGGATCTCAGTAGTAGCAATAGTATCGTTTTCATTTACAATTGGTACAATATTTAGATTAAGTAAAGTATCAATCGTTCGTCTTGCATTGATAGATCTTCTTCGTTGTTCAGTGTCATCAAGGGTAAGGAGAATTTGTGATACTTTAATCTCATTCTTTTCAAACGCTGATTTATAACTGCTCATTAAATGTATTTGGCCAACAGAAGAAACAGCCTGATTCATGTCCATTTTTAATTCTTTCATGTGCAAGTTTAGGTCTTTTGCACCTAAAGCTATTGCTCCGGATGAAACAATAATTATTTGCTTACCTTTTTCTCTCAGTTTTTTGATATCTTCTGCAAGGCTAATTAACCACTCTGAATTAAGTGTATTAGTATCTTGGTCAAAAAGCAGTGAGGAACCTACTTTAACTACTATTCTTTTTGTATCTTCAATTTTCATTTTTTCTTCCAAAACTGAGAATCTTATTACTCAGATCTTCAATGCCTTTCCCTGTTATAGTAGAAATGGGATAAATTTCATTTTTTAAATTCTTTTCTAATTGTTTTTTCTTTTTCTCAATTTCATTATCACTCAATAAATCAATCTTATTTAGAACAATAACATTGTTTTTTTTATTTATTTTACTGTCATACTTTTCCAATTCTTGAACAATAGTATCATAAGCCTCTACAAGATTATCAAGAGTTATATCAATTACATGAACAATTGAATGACATCTTTCTATATGTTTTAAAAACTGTATACCTAACCCGTTACCTTTATGAGCATCTTCAATTAAGCCGGGTATATCAGCAATTACAACTTCATCATCATTTTTTCTTAATACTCCAAGTTTTGGGTTAAGCGTAGTAAATGGGTAGTCAGCAACTTTAGGTTTTGCAGCAGATACTTTTCTTAAAAGGCTTGATTTTCCTGCGTTTGGGAAACCTACAAGTCCAATATCTGCTAAAATTTTTAGCTTAAGTAATAATTCAGTCTCATGACCTTTTTCACCAGGTGTCGTTTTTCTTGGAGCTCTATTAGTAGATGATTTAAAATTAATATTTCCTAATCCACCTTTACCTCCAGGAAATAAAACCACTTTGTTTTGTGAAGTGATATCAGCGATAATGTTTCCATCTATTATAATTTCAGTTCCAATTGGTAACTTAAGCACCAAGTCTTTTCCAGAAGCTCCAGTGCGGTTTCTACCTGATCCGCTTCTCCCTTTTTGAGCTTTAAAGTGCTTTTTAAATCTATAATCAACAAGCGTGTTAAGAGACTTTATGCCCTCAACCAGTATATCTCCGCCTTTACCTCCATTGCCTCCATCTGGTCCACCGAATTCAATATATTTTTCTCTTCTAAAGCTTAGGCAGCCATCACCACCATCACCACTTTTTACAAAGATCTTAGCTTCATCAATAAATTTCATTATAATTAATTTTTATTATCTAGAGAGATAATTTTTAAGCTTTGGGTACTACAGAAATAAATGTACGACCTTTTTTCTTTTTGCCGAATTTTACTGAACCTTCAATTAATGAAAATATGGTATGGTCTTTGCCTAAGCCAACATTTTCGCCAGGGTGCCATTTTGTACCTCTTTGACGAGCGATGATGTTTCCTGGGATTACAATTTCACCACTGTATTTCTTGATACCTAATCTACGACCAGCTGAGTCTCTTCCGTTTCTCGATGAACCGCCAGCTTTTTTAGTTGCCATAATATTTTAATCCTTTTTAACAGCTTTCTTTTTTACAGTTTTTTTCTTTTTAGCTACGCTTGGTTTTTCATTTACTGTTTTAGCCTTTTTCTCTACTTCTTTTGGAGCCTTCTCAGCTTTTTTTGTATTGGTAAAGCCAGGTATATCTAATGAGTTGATTTTTAGAAAAGTAATGTCCTGTCTGTGTCCCTTTAATCTTCTATAATTTTTTCTTCTTTTCTTTTTAAAAACGAGGATCTTCCGATCTCGATCTTGTTTAACTATCTCTGCATTAACTTTAGCGCCATCAATTTGGGGATTACCAAGAGCGAAGTTTTTACCGTCACTAGCAAAAAGAACTTCGTCTAAGGTCACCTTATCGCCATCTGAACCCTCAAGTTTATTGACTGTAAGGACTGTCTCCTCAGCTACCTTATACTGCTTACCACCAGTAGATACTATTGCAAACATATTGAAATTTTCTTGTTAAAGTGAGCTGAATATAGACTTGGCCACTATTATGTCAATATGATAATTTTTAAGAATTTGGTCAAATTCATTGATTTTTGTACATAAAATGTGTCTATAATATCGTTTCTTACACAACTCTAAGTATAAAGAAATAATATGTCATTAACTGTAAAACCTTTCAGGGCATTCAGACCTCAAGCAAAGAGGGTCAAGGAAGTAGTTTTGCCTACTTTTGATAATTTAACAGAGAAACAGCTAAACAAGATTTTAAAAGAATCTGAGTACAATTTTCTAAACGTAGTAAGTCCTGAGGCATTTTACCCCGGAATTTCAAAAACCAATTCAAGAAAACATGCCTATGATCACCTCCAATCAATGATAAGAAATAAAATAATCTTTCAAGAAGATGATGAATGCTTTTATGTTTATCATTTAAATAAATACAAAAAAAACCTCTATGGAATTGTCGCTTCCATAAACATTAATAATCAAAGTAAGAAAAAAATTTTAAAACATGAAGCAATCTACAATGAAAGATCAAAATCAATTTTAAAGACTCTAAAGAATACTAAAATGCAAGTAGGACCAGTGTACTTATCATTTAGAGATAAAACCAATTTAAATCTAATAATTAATAAATATAAAAAAATAAAACCTTTATATAAATTTAAAACACTTGGTGGAACTACTCGTTCTTTGTGGAGGGTTTCTGAAGTAAAAGATATCGACTATATCAAAAAAGAATACACAAAAGTTAAGAAGTTCTATATTGCTGATGGTCATCATAGATTTTCTGCACTTGAAGATCTTTTAAAATCAACCAAAAATAAACAGAGTGTAAATATGCTATCAGCGATATTTGATCAAAGTAATATTAACATTCTTGGTTTTCATAGGATTGCAAATATAAAAAATTATGACCATGAAATTTTTATTTCAAAAATAAAAAAACTTTTTCCGTTAACAAAAAAGACAAAATTTAAGTCACCACGCAAGGATGGAATTCTCATGATTTATACAAAAAAGCAATGGTATGCAGTTGATTTGTCCTCTAATAAAAAAATTTACCGAAACTATGAAACAGATACAGATATTCTTGAGAAAGTAATTATAAAAACTATATCTAATAAATCTAACGGTATGAAATTGAAGAATTTAATTAATGTTCCCGGCAAAAGTGATCATGTTGAATTATCAAAACAGGTTGATAAAGGCTTGGCTGACGCAGCATTTTTTATTTGCCCTTTGGCTATTAAAAAGATAATGTCCCTCGCAGATAGAAATAGGGTAGTTCCCAAAAAGTCTACTTATTTCGACCCTAAACCAGCAGATGGCTTAGTTAATTTATTAATGGATATTTAATATGGAAAAACCCTCAGAAAAACCTCATTACCCTTACTTCTCATCTGGCCCATGCGCAAAGCCTCCAGGATGGTCGGTTGATAAACTAAAAAATGCTGCAGTCTCAAGATCTCACAGATCAAAAGCTGCTGTAGATAAGTTACAAGAAGTGATAGATAAGTCTCGACAAGTTTTGGGTATTCCTGATGATTATCATATAGGGATCGTTCCTGCCTCTGACACTGGTGCTGTCGAAATGGCTATGTGGTGCTTGCTTGGACAAAGAGGTGTTGAAGTTTATTCTTGGGAAAATTTTGGACATGATTGGAATATTGATGCTGGAGAACAGCTCCCCCTAAAAGATAAGGTATTAGTTAAGGCTGAATACGGTCAATTACCTGATTTCTCAAAGAGTGACTCTAAAAACGATATCGTATTTACCTGGAACGGTACCACCGCAGGAGTTCGAATTAAAAATACAGACTGGATTAGTGATGAAAGAGAAGGACTGGTCATATGCGATGCAACTTCTGCAGTCTTTTCAATGCAAATGGATTGGCCAAAACTTGATGTTGTCACTTATTCATGGCAAAAGGTGCTAGGTAGTGAGGCTGCACATGGAATGCTAATCCTATCTCCTCGTGCGGTTGAAAGACTTGAGTCTTACACTCCACCATGGCCTGTTCCGAAAGTTTTTAGGCTTGCTGACAATCAAAAATTCATCAAAGGAATTTTTTCAGGCGCAACAATTAATACTCCTTCAATGATAAGTGTTGAAGATGTTTTAAATTCACTTAATTGGTCTATTGAAGTTGGTGGAATTAACGAATTAGTAAAAATATCTGAAAATAATCTTAAGATCGTATCTGATTGGATAGAGTCTAATGAAAATTTTGAGTTTTTGGCAAAAGATCCAGAAACAAGATCATGTACTTCTATTTGTATTTTGCCTAAAGATGATTGGTTTGTGAATTTAGATGATGGCAAAAAAGCTCAAGTCATGAAAGAAGTTTGTTCTGAACTTGAGAATAACGAGGCTGGCTATGATTTAAATTCTTATAAAACTGCTCCTCCAGGAATAAGAATATGGGGTGGATCAACTGTTGAAAATAAAAACGTTCAAATGGTATTGCCATGGATTGATTGGGCGTATGAAAAAGTTAAGTCTGATCATAATAAATGAGCAAAGTATTAGTAGCTGATAATGTTTCAAATGAAGTCTTTAGAATTTTTGATGAGAATAATATTCCGTATGACCAAAAAACAGGTCTTTCCGAAGATGAGCTTTGTAACGAAATTAAAGGTTATGAAGGTCTTGTAATAAGATCAGCTGTAACTGTTACCGCAAAAATTATCAATTCCTCAGATGTCCTCAAAGTAATAGGTCGTCCAGGTGTGGGTGTTGATAATGTTGATTTACAAGCTGCCACAGAAAAAAATATAGTTGTAATGAATACCCCTTTAGGAAATGTTCAAGCTACATCAGAGTTAACGATGGGTTTAATACACACCTTGATGCGAAAACTTAATACAGCAAATCAAACCATGCATGAAAATAAATGGGAAAAGAAGTCACATATTGGTCATGAAATGCTAGGAAAAACTATTGGTATAGTTGGGTATGGAAATGTTGGTAAGAACATAGCAAATATTTCTAAAGCTTATGGAATGAATGTGGCTGTTTTTAGCAATTCTCTGGATGATGACGAAGCCAAAAAAAGTAACATCGTGAAAATGTCATTTGAAGAATTAATAAAAGAAGCAGATATCCTTACATTTCATAATAAGCTCTCAGAAAAATCAAAATATATGATAAATTCTGACAACCTAAAGAGCATGAAAAAATCTGCCATCATAATTAACTGTGCAAGAGGCGGAATAGTAAATGAAGAAGCAATCAAGAATTCACTTATAGCAGAAGAAATTGCAGGATACGGCTGTGATGTATATGAAGAAGAACCACAAAAAAATAGTATTTTCTCAGGTATGAGCAATGTTGTAATGACACCTCACATAGGCGCAGGTACTAAAGAGGCACAGGAAAAAGTAGCTGTTCAAATAGCTGAACAGTTAGTTGACTTTTTATTAAATAATAAAATTACAAATCAAGTTAACATATAATGACTTATCAACTAATTCTTGTCAGACACGGTAAAAGTGTTTGGAATGTAAAAAATATTTTTACTGGTTGGGTAGATGTTGAATTAGATGAACTAGGAATTTCTGAAGCTAAGTTATCCGGACAGTTAATAAGTGAAAGTAAATTAAAACCAACATATTGTTTTACATCTTTCTTATCGAGAGCTCAAAAAACTCTTGAAATTATTCTAAGTGAAATGAATCTTGAAAATATAGAAATAGAAAAAGCTTGGCAGCTCAATGAAAGGCACTATGGAGCTCTTCAAGGACTAAATAAAGATGAAGTTAAAAAAAAATATGGCGATGACCAATTTCTGAAATGGAGGAGGGGTTATGATACTCCACCACCAGAACTTGAAAAGGGTAACGACATGAATCCGGCTAATGATCCTTTATACAGTGGTATAAATAACCTTCCTCTATCCGAGTGTTTGAAAGACACTTATGAGCGGGTTATTCCCTATTGGGAAAAATCCATAATGCCATTATTAAGTGGTAAAATAGTTTTAATTTCTGCTCATGGAAATAGCCTCAGAGCATTATGTAAAAAATTATTTAATATTGAGGATGAAGACATCGTTAATTTAGAAATACCAACTGGAAACCCGTTATTGATTAATTTAAATAAAAGTTGCAAAATTATCTCTGCAAGTTATCTTGATCAGTCTAGAGCTGAAAAATTGCCAAAAATTGAGGTATAAAGGGGTATTTTTATGAGTGATGCGTACATTACATCGGCTGTCAGAACTGCGGTGGGTACTTTTAATGGATCACTGGCGAACACGCCAGCACATGATCTTGGAACTATTGTTATCAAAGAAGCATTAACTAGATCAGGTGTCGATACTGCAGAGGTAGATGAAGTCATAATGGGACAAGTGCTAACTGCTGCTACTGGACAAAATGCTGCTCGACAAGCATCAGTAAATGCTGGAATAAATAAGGAGACACCTGCGTGGTTAGTAAATCAAGTATGCGGCTCTGGTTTAAAAAGTGTCGCACTCGCATACCAATCCATAGCTAATGGTGATGCAAACATCATAATTGCTGGAGGTCAGGAAAGCATGAGTCAATCACCTCACTGTATGCATCTCAGAAATGGTACAAAAATGGGTGATGACAAAATGATAGACTCGATGATTAAAGATGGTTTATGGGATGCTTTTAATGGTTACCACATGGGAACAACAGCTGAAAATGTAGCGCAACAATGGCAAATCACGAGAGACCAGCAAGACGAATTTGCTTTCAATTCTCAACAAAAAGCAAGTAAAGCAAAATCAGATGGTTTGTTCAACGATGAAATTATCAATGTAGAAATTAAGACGCGCAAAGAAACAATTAATTTTGATAAAGATGAATACATTAAAGATAACGTCCAATTAGAAAAGATTGCATCGCTCCGCCCAGCATTTGCAAAAGAAGGAACAGTTACTGCAGCAAATGCAAGTGGTATCAATGATGGAGCTGCTGCGCTTGCTGTTATGAGTGAATCAGAGCTAAAGAAAAAAAATATTGAACCTCTGGCTCGAATTGTGTCATGGGCCAGTGTTGGAGTAGATCCCGCAGTAATGGGTACTGGTCCAATACCTGCAAGTCGTAGAGCGTTAGAAAAAGCGGGTTGGAGTGTGAACGACCTTGATCTTATTGAGTCCAATGAGGCTTTTGCAGCTCAATCTTGTGCTGTGAATAAAGAAATGGGCTGGGACACATCAAAAGTAAATGTAAATGGTGGTGCAATTGCAATTGGACACCCTATAGGTGCTTCGGGAGCAAGAATATTAGTCACTCTACTCAACCAAATGAAAAGGCAAGATGCAAAAAAAGGCTTGGCTACATTATGTATTGGTGGCGGTATGGGTATAGCACTTTGTGTGGAAAGATAATTTTTTAAAGGAGATATACTATGACAAAGGTAGCATTAGTTACAGGTGGAACAAGAGGCATTGGGGCTGCAATTTCTATAGCGTTGAAGCAAAGTGGTTGTGAAGTTGCCGCAACATACGGCTCTAACTCAGAGGCTGCCAATAAGTTCTCTCAAGAACATGGCGTAAGTGTTTTTCAATGGAATGTCGCAGACGCAGCTGCTTGTGAAGCAGGAGTTAAAGAAGTTACTGAAAAGTTAGGTCAAATTGATATTCTCGTTAACAACGCAGGAATAACTAAAGCTGCTATGGCACATAAAATGTCTGTAGAACAATGGGATGACGTTATACGTGTTGATTTAGACTCAGTATTTTACATGACTAGATGCGTATTGGATGGAATGAGAGAAAAAGGGTTTGGAAGAATTATTTCTATTTCCTCAATTAATGGTCTCAAAGGGCAAATGGGTGTTGTTAATTATAGTGCTGCAAAGGCAGGTGTTATTGGTTTTACAAAAGCGTTGGCAGCGGAAACTGCAAGAAAAAACATTACAGTCAATGCAGTAGCTCCAGGTTATATAAGCACTGATTTGTTAGCTGATACTCCAGAAAAAGTTATGGAAGCAATTTTATCTGAAATTCCTGTTGGAAGATTAGGTACGGTTGAGGAAGTTTCAAGAATTGTAACTTTTTTGGCTAGCGAAGACGCAGGCTTTATTACTGGATCAACGATTTCAGCAAATGGCGGTCAATATTTCCATTAAAAGTTATCTTTAAGGGATCTAAGCCTAGTAAATACGTCAAGTGCATTTGCATGTTCCATACCTAGTGCCCTAGCAACTTCATTGTTATCTGCTTTAAGAAATAAGTTTAAATCCATTTCATCACTTAAAAGTGTAGGTATTGATCTACCATTGGAATTTCTAAGTCTCTCTAGAATTTTAATTTTTTCTTCAATGCTGTCATTATTAACAACAGAGGCAATAAATCTTGCATTGCTGAGTGTATACTCATGGCCACAATAAATTTTGGTATTTTCTGGTAAGGATCGTATTTTAAGCAAGGAGTTCCACATCATTTCAGGTGTTCCCTCGAAGAGTCTCCCACAGCCAAGAGAAAAAAGGGTATCGCCAGTAAAAGCGGCATCTAAAGCTTCAAAGTAAAAAGCAATATGCCCAAGTGTATGACCAGGTACTTCAAAAACTTGGCAGCTAGTATCTAAAATATTTAATATATTGTCTTGCTCAACAAAGATATCCACATCAGGAATATTCTTTTCATCTTTCTTTGGTGCAATAATTTTGCAGTCATAATCTTTTTTTAATTCTCTATTGCCGCCAATATGGTCATGATGGTGATGAGTATTTAAAATAAATTTGAGATCCAATTTTTTTTCTAATAAAAAATTTTTTATTGGAGTGTACTCAGATGGATCAACTACAAATGCTTCATTGTCATTAAAGCATATGTATGAGTAATTATCACTTAAACAATTTATAATTTCTATATTATACATGATTATTTTTTTGAAATTAGAAATAAACCAACTTCATTAAAGTAGCTATCAATTATATTTTTACCGTTAAATGGTTTTATTTTTTTCGTTTTTAAGTTTGCTTTGAACTCAATTTTAATACTCAATTCATTACATAAATCTATAAAATCATTAATAGTGCAAAAATGTAGATTAGGTGTTTCATGCCATGAATAGCTCAACTTTTTACTAACTGGCATTTTTTGATTAATTAAAAGACTGCTACCTATCAGCCAATGTCCAAAATTTGGAAATGAAATTATTGATTTTGACGAGATTCTAACCAATTGAGAAAGAACTGTTTTAGGACTTTTTGTTGCCTGTAACGTATAGGTCAATATTGAGTAGTCAAAGAGATTGTCAGGATAATCAAAAAGATCTGTATCAGCATCTCCTTCAATTACAGAAATTCCTTTTGATAAACACAACTGCACTTTTTCTTGGTCAATTTCCATTCCACGGCCATCAACTTTCTTATTTATTTCTAAATATTCAAGTAAAGAACCGTCATTACATCCAATATCAATTACACTTGATCTTTCTGGAATTAAGGAGGAAATAATACTGAAATCTTTTTTTTCGTTTATTAGGCTCATATTTTATCAAATGTTGAATTTAGGAACCCTTTTAAAGCCTCAAAAAACTTTGGCTCTTCAAGAAGAAAGGAGTCATGACCTCCATCGGTTTCAATTTCTATAAAACTAACATCAAGCCCCAAGGAATTGAATACCTTTACAATTTTCTTATTTTCTGAGGTTGGATAAAGCCAATCACTTGTGAATGAAATACATAATATTTTTGATTTTGTATCTTTAAAAGCTTCAATAAGTGATCCACCATGCTGTGAAGTAACATCAAAATAGTCCATTGCGCGTGTTATATACAGATAACTATTCGCATCAAACCGATCAACAAAAGTAAAGCCTTGATGCCTTAGATAACTTTCTATTTGAAAATCAGCATCAAAAGAATATTCAAGTTCATTTCTGTCCTGAAGATTTCGTCCAAATTTACTTTGTAGAGCATCTTTTGACAGGTAGGATATATGAGCAGCCATTCTTGCAACTGAAAGACCTTTTGTGGGTTTATCTGGAGAACTGTAATATTTGCCTGTTTGCCAATTTGGATCAGCCATAATAGCTTGTCTTGCTAGTTCATTTAATGCAATATTTTGAGCTGAATGATTCGTAGCAGTCGCTATTGGAATCGCAGAATGAACCATATCTGGAAATTTTGATAACCACTCTAATACAAGCATCCCTCCCATAGAACCACCAGTTACGCAGAATATCTTTTTAATATTTAAGTAGTCTATTAATAATTTTTGTGCTTTTACCATGTCAGCTATTGTAATTATTGGAAAATCTGTTCCAAATTCTTTACCTGATACAGGGTTGATTTCTTTTGGACCTGAAGAACCCATACAGCCGCCGATGACATTCGGACATACAACAAAAAACTTATTTGTGTCAATTGACTTTCCTGGCCCAACTACATTTGACCACCATCCATCTTTCTGTGTAATAGGATGTTTACTGGCAACGTATTGATCACCTGTTAAAGCATGACATACTAGAACAGCATTAGACTTCTCATCATTTAATTGTCCATAAGTTGTGTAAGCTGTTATTATTGGACCAAGTCTTTTACCGCTATCTAGTAATAGCGGTTGATCTTTTGCTAGTTCTACTGTTTTATTTTCAATCAATTTTATTTTCTCCAAAAAAAAACCGCCTAACAGCTATGTTTGGCGGTAAAATGCCTTTTTAGCTGTACTTTTAACGCGCCCGCAATCTGTGCTCAAATCAGCGCAATAAGAGTTATTATATGCAGAATTTTATTGTGTCAAATCAGAACGTATCTTTTTAGCTATTAATATAAAGATTTTCTTTTAAATTAGCCGATATTCACATATTTATAGCCAGGTCAAAAATGAAAAATTTACAAGAAATAGCCAGATATGAAGGAGGCATCTCTTCTATTCCAGGAAAGAAGCATGTTATCAAGTTATCTTCCAATGAGTCACCTTTTGGGCCTAGTAAGTCAGTCATCAGAGCACTTTCATCAACTCTTGCGAAAACCAACAGGTATCCTGATGGAAATTGCCTTGAATTAAGAAAAGCAATTTCAAAAAAATTTAAAATAAATACAGATAATATTTTTTGTGGAAATGGTTCAGATGAAATCTTAGGATTAGTTTGTCAATTATTTCTAAATAAAGGTGATGAAGTTATAATTCCCGAACACAGTTTTTTAATGTTTGAGATATATGCGAGAATTAATAATGGCAAAGTTCAATTTGCATCTACTAAAAATTTAAAATTTCAAGTTGATGCAATTTTAAATAAAATAAATCAAAAGACCAAAATAATTTTTATTGCTCAACCAAATAATCCTACAGGTCTCTATTTATCAAAGAAAGATCTAAACTTATTAGTAAGTAAAGTTCCAAAAAAAATAAAGATTGTCATTGATACTGCCTATGCTGAATATATGACTGACTATGACTATTCAAATGGAATAGATCTTGCTAAAAAAAATAAGAACTTAATAGTTACAAGAACATTCTCAAAAATTTATGGTCTTGCATCACTTAGACTTGGGTGGTGCTACGCTCACAAAGATATAATAAAATTAATGGATAAAATAAGAGGACCGTTTAACGTTAATCACTCTGCTCAGATTGCTGGCATTGCAGCTATTAATGATAAAGCATATGAACAGAAAATGATCAAACATAATAAATTTTGGTTAAACAAAATGCACGGCGAATTAAGAAAATTGCCCGTTGAACCTGTAAATAGTCGTGCCAACTTTATTTTAATAAAAGTTGGTAAAAATGCTAATAAACTTATTAAATATTTAATGACTAATTCAATAATTGTAAGAAAGATGACTAAATATAAGTTAGACCAGTACATTAGAGTTTCAGTTGGGAAAGCCGAAGAAAACAAAAAATTTATTGAAGCCATTAGAAAATTTTACTTATGAAAAAAAAATTATTTAACCAGATAAGTGTTATTGGCCTAGGGCTTATAGGATCATCTTTCTCGTTAGCAATTAAAAAAAATAAGATAGCAAATAAAGTTGTTGGTTATTCGAGGAGTAGTAGTACTAGAAAAGCTGCTAAAAAACTTAATTTAGTTGATACAGTTGCAAATAGTCTTGTTAAATCAGTAAAAGGCTCAGATTTAATTATAATTTGTACACCTTTAAGTACTTACCCAAAAATAATAAATGAAATGACTCCGCACTTAGAAAAAAATTCGATAGTAACTGATGTTGGTTCAGCTAAATTAACTACAATTAACGAGGTTTCAGGATTATTTAGTAAATTTATTCAATTTATCCCTGCTCATCCAATAGCTGGAACTGAACAAAGTGGTCCTTATGCTGGATTTCCTGAGTTATTCATTGACAGATGGTGCATCTTAACACCACTAAAAAACAACAAACCTTCCTCGGTGAATAAAATTAAAACGTTATGGAAATCGCTTGGAAGCAAAGTTGAAATCATGTCTCCCGAAAGACATGATAGGGTTATGGCCATTACTTCTCACTTACCTCATTTGATTGCTTATAATATTGTTTCAACTGCTGCCGATCTTGAAACTGTAACAAAACAAGAAATTATAAAGTACAGTGCGAGTGGCTTTCGAGACTTTACAAGAATAGCTTCATCTGATCCAGTTATGTGGAGAGACATTTTTCTGAAAAATAAAGATGCCGTATTAGAAATGATTGGTCGATTTTCAGAGGATTTAAGCGCCCTGCAAAAAGCAGTTCGTTGGGAAGATAGTAAAACTCTACACAAAATATTTTCACGAACTCGTAAAGTAAGAGAAAAAATTATCTCAGCAGGACAGGATACTGATGCAGTTGATTTTGGAAGATCAAATACTAGAAAAAAGATCTCTAAAATTAAAAATCGGAAAAAATAAAGCTAAAAGTTCACCATTAATTACATTAAGAGGCATGCTAAATATGGTTTCATTTGTATCATTATTTAAAATATTTAGCTGTATTTCACCATTAAGTTCGTTATTTTTATTTTCAATATTGCCAATCAATTCAATTAAAATTGTTTTATCTGCAGAATAAAAATTTGTATTTCCAATACTTTTTATTTCAACATTATATGAGTCAAAATTATTACTTATTATATAAAATTTAATCTTATTAAATTCAGCAATATTTGTTTGAAGATAATTCGTATCAACTTTATCAGAAATTAATCTCAGACTGTCAAAGTTCTGCTCTTTAAAATCTATTCTAGCTGCCAAGTTGGTGGCGGTAAAATTTAATACCTCATTTTCAATAATTACATCACCATTTATTTTTGGTATTCTTAACATTATTTTTTCTAAATCGAATGGGTTTAGATCAATAAATAACTGATCTGTCTTCATTTCAGTAAATTCATTTCTGATTTCAAGATTCTCTATTTGCATATTCATTCTATATGGAAATCCTGAAACGAACATACTCTGATAACTGATATTATTTCTCTCACCAAGCATACTGCTTACTTGAGACTTAAATTGTGAGGAGACTATTAACCAGTAAGCTGAATAAAGTAATAAAATTGAAAATAGAAATATGATTATCCACTTTAAAGCTGACTTGCTCATTTAGGAAAATTTTCTTTTGCTTCCTCTACTAACTTATCACTTTGATATTCAATCATGTCATAAAGTTGTTTAGAGAATTCTTCTTTATGTAAACCTGGTTCAATGGGTTTTAAAAATTCAATTATCATTTTACCCGGGTACCTCATAAAGTGTCTTCTTGACCAGAAATACCCACAGTTTATTGCAACTGGAAGACATGGCACATTCAGGCCATCATAAAGAGCCGTAACACCATATTTATACGGTTTTCTCTCACCAATTGCTGTTCTTGTACCTTCTGGAAAGATTAGCAAAGGTCTTGGGTCCTTTTCCATGCTATCTTTAGCAGAATTAACCATTGCCTCTATATGAGTTTTACCTTTTCTCCGGTCAACATAAATAAAGTTGGCTTTTTTGAAACATAGCCCAACTATTGGAATCAACAAAAGCTGTTTTTTTGCAATAATTGAGGGCTCTCTAATTGCATCATTTAAAAAAATAGCCTCTGCAAGTGATTGATGTTTTGCAGCAATCAAATATTTTCTTTGCTCTGGTATATTTTCCATACCTCGATATTCGACTTCTAAATTGGCAAATAATTTAAGACTGATCCTAGTGTGAATAGATTGAAAGCGTATTATGCCAAGCATATGTTTTTTTGGTAAAAAAAAGAGTATTGGCGCAAATAAAATGCAAGCTATTAATACAATGTAAAATGCCAAGTTAGCTAATAAAGATCTAAAAAAAATCATTCATTTATTCCAATTTTAATACTTAAAAAAGTTCTTATGTATTTTATATATTCCAAAGTTATCTTTTTGAGTCTTAGTATGCTATCACTCTCGTCAGTTTTAACAGCTTCATAGAATATTTGTTGATTGTCAATAAAGCGATTGATCTCAAGCTTTACTCTAGGCAGATGGTAATCAGACGTTACTATTATAATTGAAGTAAATTCATTACTCTTCATCCATTCAAAGGTTTCAATAATATTTTCAAATGTATTTTTTGCATCTTTTCCAATATCAATACAACATTGAAAGAAATTTATACTACTTGGAAATTCCTTCATTATATCTACTGGGTTTATATTTTTATTTACACCTGATATGAGAAGTTTTTTATTTGGATTACGTTTCAATAACTCAATTCCTTTTGCGATTCTAAATTGATCACCAGTAAGCACAACAATTCCGTCTATATTATTAATATTTGTAACACTATTTTCAAACTTTTTAACTTCCTGAAAAAAGAAGTAAATGTTGAGAAAACTAATTGATGTTATAACAAGCAAAAAAACAATAATAGTAGGGTTTTTTCTCATATTTAGAATTACCATTAAATTACACTATTCTTTTTAAAACACTTACAATATAAACTGAAATAATGATAATTACTTGCCCTTCATGTTCTGCGCGATATTTAGTTGGATCAAATGACATTGGCCATGGAAGACAAGTTAAATGTAAGCGATGTGACTTTTCATGGTTCCAGGACAATGATTTATTTGTCGAAGGTCAAGAGGATTTAATTAGTGAAGTAAGTGCTCCTAATCAAAAAGGACATTCAGCCTCTGATGATGCTAACCTGCCTGTATTATACAAAACTCAAAGAGGAAGTTTGCCACTTCCATTTTTAATTTTAATTTTTGCTTCAGGTTTTGTATTATGTGATTTGATCTTTGATAATATAAGCATTAATGCTTTTTCGGTTAGCCAGTCCATCAATTCCTATATCGATCAAATAGTAAATTTTGTAGCTACTTTATTTAATTAGAAATTTCCTTTTCATTATGAAACAATTCATCGAAAGATTGTTTCTTTCTTATAATTTTGACTCTATCTTTATCTATCAACAGCTCTGCTGCTAGAGGTCTTATGTTATAATTTGAACTCATTGATGCTCCATAGGCACCAGCATTCATTATCACTAAATAATCTCCTTCACTAACATCAGGAAATTCATCTACTTTTAAAAATGAGTCAGAACTCTCACAAATTGGCCCTACAATTTCAGTTGGAATTTTAGAAATTTTAGTGCTTTCCTTAATTGGCAATATTTCATGAGATGCATCATATAATGCAGGCCGTATAAGGTCATTCATACCTGCGTCTAAGATTATAAATTTTTTTGCACCACTATCTTTAATGCTTACAATCTTTGTAACAAGTATACCTGCGTCTGCAGATATAATTCTTCCAGGTTCAAAAATAAATTTTGCATTAAATTCACCTAATTCTTTTTTTGTTGCAAGAGCAAACTCTTTTATATCAAATTCTCTTTCATGGGGACTTAAACCACCACCAAGGTCAATTGTATTTAATTCAATCCCAAGTGACCTTATTTTTTCACAGAAATCTTTTAAAATTTTAAGTGTTTTAAGAAATGGCTTCAGGGTTTTTATGTCACTTCCTATGTGAACTGCAATGCCATTTAAATCAACATTTTTATATTTGTTTTTATCTTTAAATATTTGAAGTGCTTCATGAAGAGGTATACCAAATTTATTTTCCTTCGTGCCTGTTGTAATTTTTTCATGAGTTTTTGAGTCAACATCAGGGTTTAACCTTATTGCAATACTTTGAGTTTTACTCATTTGATTAGCAATTTTTTCGACTCTTAAAATTTCTGATCCTGACTCTATATTTATCTGAAAACAATTATTTTTAATAGCAAAAGTAAGCTCTTCATCTGTTTTACCTACTCCAGAAAATACAATATCTGATGGTTTAATTCCTGACTCCATTGCTTTTCTAAATTCACCCTCTGAAACAACATCAGCTCCAGTTCCATAAGAAGATAATAATTTCAGTAAAGAAATATTAGAGTTTGCCTTTAATGAATAACAAACTTTAGGATCCAAAATTTTAACACTTTCAAAAAAATCTGAAATATTTTCAATCAATACCTTTTTACTATAACAATAAAAAGGCGTTGGATGATCTTGAGTAATGTGCTCGATGCTCACTTGCTCTATCTCTAGGCAACTTTCAGCATAATTTAAATATTTCATATTAGATTATCTTATTTATAGCGTAATTAAGTGACACTTCCTCAACTGGATATTCAAGTGATCCTTTCTTTCCACAAGAGATAAAAATAAAAAAAAGTGCAATAAAAATGTAAAGATTAAATCTTCTCATTCAAAATCTCCTTCTTTGCTAGTATTATCATTTTTGAAACTTCAGATGTACTTGTACCACCATAGCTTATTTTATTGTTCACAGCATTCTCAATTTTAAGCGAGTTCATTAAATTTTTTGAGATTCGAGAATCAAATTTTTTATAATCTGTTAAATTTAAATCTTTTAGGAATTTCCGCTTTTTTTCTGCATAATTCACAATTTTTGAGGACATAGAGTGAGCGTCCCTGAAAGTATAATTAAGGTTAATTACCAACCAATCAGCTAATTCAGTTGCATTTGAAAAGCTATTATTAAGGTATGACTCTGCATTTTTTTTGTTTATCTCAAGATTGTTTAAAATGTCTATTATACAATCTAAAGAAATTTTTAAATTGTTGCTCGCATTTACTACCAGCTGCTTATCCTCTTGTAAATCTTTGCTATAAGTAAGAGGTAAAGCTTTCAGTAAATTTAGGGCACTATTAAGGTTGCTAAAAGTAATCGCTGCCTTGGCCCTTATTAACTCAGCTCCATCAGGATTTCTTTTTTGTGGTAATATTGAAGAGCTAGACACAACTTCATCGCTTAATCTGAAGATATTGATAAGATCTGACGAAAAAAGTACTATCTCCTCTGAAATTCTTGACAAGTGAACAGATAAAACAGAAGCATTTGATAAAAAATCTATTACAAAATCTCTATCAGCGACACTATCAATAGAATTTTTGGAGGGTTTTTTAAAACCCAATTTCTTTGATGTTTGAAATCTATTAATTTTATATTGAGTGCCTGCTAGTGCACAGGATCCAAGTGGGTTTTCATCAATTCTTTTTAATGCCTCACAAAACCTAACTGTATCTCTTTTAAACATTTCATAATACGCTAAAAAATAATGTCCTGCAGAAATCGGTTGAGCTGACTGAAAATGAGTCAGGCCAGGTATAATAGTCTTTACATTTTTTTTAGCTAGTTGAACAAGAACTGATTTTACTTTTTTTATTTTTTTTAAAATAGATATTTGATCCTTTTTCATCCATAATTTTAGATCTGTAACGACCTGATCATTTCTGGATCTAGCTGTATGAAGTTTCCCAGCTGTTTCACCTATTAATTCGAATAGTCGAGTTTCAATATTGAGATGAATATCTTCAAGTTCATCACTGAAAATAAATTTATTACTTTTTATTTCGGATTTAATTTTTTTTAATCCTCTAATAATTTTGGTTGACTCACTAGGTGAAATGATTTTTTGCTTTGCAAGCATTTCTGTGTGAGCTATTGAACCTTCAATATCTTCATTGTATAGAAAACTGTCAGTTTCTATTGATGAATTGATTTTTTTAAAGGATGTTGCCATTCCTTTTTTAAATCTTTCCCTCAGTCTATTTATTTTTTTTCTAGACATTTTTGTTTATTCTTTTATCTCTCAATTTATGATTTCTATGGTACGTAATTACATAATTTTGATGGTATATGCCATAATTTACTTTAATTGCAACATCTTATATGCCGAAACTAAGCCGGATAATCAATTGATTCCATCTGACAAGCCAGGCTTTGTAAGTCTTTTTGAAGACGCAAATAATAATGAATTTTCTATATCTAATTTTAGTGGCAAATTAGTTTTAGTAAATTTATGGGCAACATGGTGTGAACCCTGTAAGGAGGAAATGCCATCTCTTGATCGACTACAAAGTTATTTTGATAAGGAACAATTTCATATTCTTGCAATAAGCGTTGATAGAGGTCCAAAAAAAGGTTCTCTAAAATTTTTTAAGGACTTTGATATTGAGAACATAGATTTATTCTTTGATGACAGAAATGATATTCCAAGAGAGATTAAAGCTCTAGGTCTTCCTGTTTCTATATTTATTGATAGTAGTGGCAAAGAAATTGCTCGATTAATAGGGCCAGCAGAGTGGGACGATCAATACTTTATAGATTTTGTTGAAAGTAAATTAGATTAGAGTGCCTGCTCAAGTTCTGGTAATACTTGAAATAAATCTGCAACAAGTCCGTAGTCAGCCACATCAAAAATTGGAGCTTCTTCGTCCTTATTTATTGCAACTATAATTTTTGAGTCTTTCATTCCTGCTAAATGTTGAATTGCTCCAGAAATTCCAACGGCAATGTATAGTTCGGGAGCAACAACTTTTCCCGTTTGACCAACCTGGTAATCATTAGGTACAAAGCCTGCATCGACTGCCGCCCTTGAAGCGCCTACAGCTGCACCAAGTTTAGCTGCAACTTTATCCAGTAATTCAAAATTATCTCCATTTTGCATACCTCTGCCTCCTGAAATAATTGTTTTTGCCGAAGTTAATTCAGGACGGTCTGATTTTGTTAATTCTTCGCTGACATATTCTGAGATAGAAGAAATATTTTCAGGACTAATTTTTGAGATTTCACATGACTCTGTGCCTATTTCTGAAGCTTTAAAAGCAGTCGGTCTTACTGTAAGAACTTTCTTAGCATCAGATGTTTGAACGGTTGCGATTGCATTGCCTGCATATATTGTTCTAATAAAAGTATCTGGACCTTCAATTGCTATGATTTCAGAAATTTGTGATACATCTAGTAAAGCTGATAACCTAGGCATAACGTTTTTTCCTGTCGTAGTAGCTGCAGCTAAGAAATAATCATATTGATCAGACATTCCATTTAAAACATCTGTAAGCTTCTCAGCCAGAACATTATCGAATTCTGAACTATCAATGTGTATTAACTTGTTTAATCCAGAAATTTTTGAAGCTTCCGTAACCGCTTCGTCAATATTTGAACCTGCAATTAACCCATGTGTCTCACCATCGATCTCAATTGCAGCGGTAATTGCTTTTAAGCTTTGATCGCTTACTTTGCCATTTGAATGTTCAATATAAAATAGTGATGTCATAAAACTCCTGCCTCATTTTTTAATTTTTCTACTAACTCACCAATATTTTCAACCTTAATTCCAGCCTGTCTTTTTGGCGGTTCAATAACTTTTAATACTTTAACTCTTGGAGCAGTATCAACTCCATAATCACTAGGACTTTTCTGATCAATCGGCTTCTTCTTAGCTTTCATAATATTAGGCAAAGATGCATATCTTGGCTCATTTAATCTCAGATCTGTTGTTATAATAGCTGGCATATTGAGATTAATGGTTTGAAGACCACCATCAATTTCCCTTGTAACTCTAATTTTTTCACCATCAATTTCAATTTTTGATGCGAACGTCCCTTGAGGCATTGATGTGAGAGCTGCAAGCATTTGGCCGGTCTGGTTATTATCACCGTCAATAGCCTGCTTACCAGTTATAACTAAACCAGGTGACTCTTCCTCAACAATCTTAGCAAGTATTTTTGCAATTGAAATTGGTTCTAGCGTTTCATCGGTTAGAACATGAATACCTCGATCGGCGCCCATGGCTAACGCTGTGCGAATTGTTTCCTGACAAGATTGATTGCCAATTGAAACAGCAACAATTTCCGTACAACTACCACTTTCCTTTAATCTGATTGCTTCTTCAACTGCAATTTCACAAAATGGATTCATCGACATTTTTACATTTTCAGTTTCAACACCTGTTTGATCAGATTTAACTCTGATATTCACGTACGGATCGATAACTCTTTTAACTGGTACTAATATTTTCATAATTAATTCTTATAATATTTTTTTATGTTGAGTAAACAAGTTTATGTATTCTTCCCTGGCTTCCAAAGAATGTCATTTTTACCATTTTTATTTTCAACTCTTGATAAAACAAACAATAAATCTGATAGTCTGTTTATGTATTTTGAGGCCTGATCATTGATTTTTTCTTTTTTTGAAAGTGTAACCATTTGAGTTTCAGCTCGGCGCGCTACGGTCCTTGCATTGTGTAAAAATGACGCACTTTCACTTCCTCCTGGCAAAATAAAAGAGTTTAAAGGGGAGAGTTTTTTATTAAATTGATCAATAATTTTTTCTAAGTTTACAACTTGATTTGAAGTAATACGCAATGGTTTAAACTTAGGTTTTTTTTCGATAGGAGTGGCTAAATCTGCACCTAAATCAAAAAGATCATTTTGAATTTCGGCAATAATAGAATTTATTTTTTTTGAAGATTTAATGCGCACCATACCCAAAATTGAATTGAGTTCATCTACGGTACCGTAAGCTTTTATTCTCGCATTGTCTTTTGATACTCTTTTTCCTGATACAAGACCTGTTAAGCCCTTATCACCTGTTTTTGTATAAATCTTGTTAAGTTTGACCATTAATCATTCGTTGCGAAATATAATGCACTCATAATTATTACAATTGCTACAAACTGCAATGTTATCCGTAGTCTCATAAGTTTGTTTGAATATTTTTTGTTAAAATCACCACCTTTAAACATGGCGTAAATACCAGTACCTAAAACAGCTAGAACAGCTAATAACGAAATTGGTATTAATAAATAATATAAAAAGTCTGGCATAGATTAAGATGGATTTGAAGAGACGAGCCTTCTTGTTACAATGTCTGCTTGAATTTCAGCAGTGCCTTCGAAAATATTTAATATTCTTGAGTCACATAAAATTCTACTTATTGGATATTCAAGAGCAAATCCGTTGCCACCATGTATCTGAACAGAGTTATCTGCGCAGGCCCAAGCTACTCGTGCAGCAAGCATTTTTGCCATACCAGCCTCAAGATCGCAACGATGACCCTTATCTTTTTCTTTAGCTGCATAATAAGTTAATTGTCTAGCAGCCATTATCTCAGTTACCATAGATACAATTTTAGATGCATTTCTAGGCTTGTCATAAAGTGAGCCACCATTAGTTGTTACTCGATCAATAGCATATTGCATTCCAGTTTCGAATGCTGATTGGGCCACACCGAGTGCCCTTGCAGCTGTTTGAATCCTAGCGGCCTCAAAGGTTTCCATCATTTGTTTGAAACCTTTTCCCTCTTCTTCACCCAATAAGTTTTCTTTTTTAACTTTAAAGTCATCAAATGCCATTTCATATTCTTTCATACCTCTATAACCTAAGACTTCAATTTCACCACCGCTTATACCATCATCAGGGAACATGTTATTGTCATCACCCCTTTGTTTCTCAGCTAAGAACATAGATAAACCTTTATAACCTTTTTCATCAGGATTTGTTCTTGCTAAAAGTGTCATCAAATCACTTCTTGCGCCATGAGTTACCCAGGTTTTGTTGCCTGTAATTGAGTAGTGTGTTCCATTAGCTACAGCTCTAGTTTTAAATGAACCCATGTCAGATCCTGAATGAGGCTCTGTTAAAACTGCACAAGGCAATATTTCACCACTAGCAATCTTTGGAAGGAAACGATTTTTTTGTTCTTCTGTACCACCTGTTATTAGTAATTCAGCAGCGATATCACCTCTAGTTCCTAATGAGCCAACACCAATATAACCTCTAGCAAGTTCTTCAGTCACAACACAATCAACAAAACGTGTCATTCCTAAGCCACCATACTCTTCAGGTATCGTTAAACCAAAGACACCCATCTCAGCCATCTTATCTATGATTGACATCGGTATTAAATCGTCATTTAGATGCCACTCGTGAGCATGAGGAATAACATCATCTTCAACAAATTTTCTAAATTGCTCTTGGACGATTGAAGTTGTTTCATCAAGCCCGGTATTACCAAAATTTTTACTTGAGAAACCTTCTTTTAATAGCCCAGCAAGAGTTAGACGACTTTTGTTGCTGTTACCATTAAGAATAAGGTCATTAAACTCTTCAGTACCGCTCTCAGTGAACAAACCATTTTTTAGGCCCATGTCTTGTGGTCTTACATATTCCAGTTGAGACATTGGTATTCCAGATTTTATTTGTGCACAATATTCTGAGAAGGTAATTTCGAGCATCAATTTCTCAATCTCTGTAAATGAATTGATATTTTCTAATTCGATTGCCCAATTCACCATTTCTTTCAAGGTAGCCCTATAAGCTGCTATCCAAGACAAACCATGAGCTGAATGTTGTTCTAAGTCTAGATTGTCCCTCGATAATTTACCGTCAATGAGAAGAGAAGACCTTACTTGTTGTAAAGATGCGTCATAGTACCTATCAACTGTTATAAGGGCTTTTTGACATTTATTAATTAATTCACTCATATTATTCTATTATTATTTTATTAGTTAGCAGTTTTAAGTCCTTGTTTTGGTGCACCGACTAAAACAGCCATGTTTCCACCTTTATGTTCATTATTCATCATCTTTTCATGTGCATCGGGGATGCCATTCCAATCGAAAACTTCTGACATACAAGGGTTAATGGCACCATCAATAACTAATTCATTTGCTAAATCAGCTTGTTTTGAATTTCCAAAGTGTGAACCTTGAAGTCTTTTACTTTGCATCCACAAATATCTCGCATCTAATGTGAGGTTATAGCCTGTCGTTCCAGCGCAAATTACTACCATACCTCCAGGCTTAACTACAAAACATGATACAGGAACAGTTGTTTCACCAGGATGTTCGAAAACCATATCAACATTTTTACCCTTACCGGTAAACTCCCATATAGCTTTTCCAAACTTTCTAACTTCTTTCATGTAGTTGTTGTATGCATCTGCGTCATCAATGTCAGGATGTTCACCCCAACAATTAAAATCTTTACGATTTAATACACCGATTGCGCCAAGTTCTTTTATGAAATCACTTTTTGAGTTATCAGAGATGATTCCAATTGGTTTAGCGCCAACTGTTTTAGCAAGTTGAATTGCCATACTGCCTAAGCCACCTGAAGCACCCCATATTAAAATGTATTCACCAGGTTTCAGTTCGTGAGGAGCATGACCAAATAACATTCTGTATGCCGTTGCCAAAGTAAGCATGTAGCATCCACTTTCTTCCCAAGATAATTGAGGAGGTTTTCTAAGTACTTGGTGCGCTTGAACTGCTGTAAACTGAGCGAAAGAACCATCAGCAGTTTCATAGCCATAAACTTTTTGTGTTTTTGAAATCATTGGTTCACCACCATTCACTTCAGCATCTTCATGATCCCACTGCATACCATGAATGATAACTTCATCTCCAACTTTCCATTTTTTAACATCAGATCCAACCTTCCAAACAATTCCAGAGGCATCAGAACCCGCGATGTGATAATCCTTCTTTGTCATATCTAAAACTGAAACAGGAACACCTAAACCAGCCCAAACACCATTGTAATTTACACCGGCAGCCATAACAAAAATTAAAACTTCATTTGGCCCAATCTCAGGAACTGGAAACTCTTCTTCTTTAAATGATTGCATTGGATTTCCATGCCTATCTTTTCTGATAACCCATGCGTGCATCTTATTTGGTACATAACCCAGTGGTGGCATTTCACCAATATTGTAGATTTCTTTTTCGTCAGTCATCGATATAGCTCCTGTGATAATGTTAAATAGAACAATAGTTTCTTTTTTCTAGGTTTATAGCCATTTTAATAAGATTAGTATATACATTTTAAACAAAAGGAATTAAGTAAGAACAAAAAAAAGTGAGTAAAAACAATGGATAAACCATGGCTAATCAGAACTTATGCTGGACATTCGTCTGCCAAAAAGTCAAACGAACTCTACCTCAAAAATCTGGCTAAAGGGCAGACAGGTATATCCGTAGCCTTCGATCTTCCGACTCAAACGGGATATGATAGCGATCATATTCTTGCTCGAGGAGAAGTTGGAAAAGTTGGAGTGCCTATTTGTCATATCGGCGACATGAGATCACTTTTCGAAAAGATACCACTTGATCAAATGAATACCTCAATGACCATTAATGCTACGGCAGCATGGCTTTTAAGTCTTTACATCGCAGTTGCTGATGAGCATGGAATTGATAGAAACTTGTTGAGAGGAACAACACAAAATGATGTTTTAAAAGAGTATCTATCGAGAGGCACATATATTTTCCCACCAGAACCAAGTTTGAAAATTATATCCGATGTAATTACTTTCACGTTTAAAGAGATGCCTAATTGGAATCCTATTAATGTTTGTCCTTATCATTTGGTTGAAGTAGGAGCAACACCTGAACAAGAACTAGCTTTTGGATTATCTATTGCTGTAGCATATCTTGATAAAGTCAAGGACTCGAAGGTCCTTACTGATCAAGAGTTCGAAAATGTAGTTGGTCGAATAAGTTTTTTTGTAAATTCAAATATTAAATTTATAACTGAAATGTGCAAGATGAGAGCCTTCGTCGCTATGTGGGATGAAATTACGATGGAAAGATACAAAGTGAAGGATCCTAAAAACAGAAGATTTAGATATGGAATGCAAGTCAATAGTTTAGGTCTAACAGAGCAACAACCTGAAAATAATGTCTATAGAATTTTAATTGAAATGTTAGGTGTTGTTTTGTCTAAAGATGCAAGAGCAAGAGCGGTTCAATTACCTGCTTGGAACGAAGCAATGGGACTGCCGAGACCATGGGATCAGCAATGGTCGTTAAGATTACAACAAATTGTTGCTTATGAAACCGATCTGTTAGAGTTCGAGGATATTTTTAATGGATCAAAAGTAATTGACCAAAAAGTTGATGATCTAAAAAAGTCAGCTATGAAAGAATTTGAAAATATACTGTCAATCGGTGGTGCAGTTGCTGCGGTCGAAAATGGTTACTTGAAACAAGAATTGGTAAATTCACAAAAAGAAAGATTAAGAAGGATAAATGAAAAAGAACAGATTGTTGTAGGTGTAAATGAGTATACAGAAACAGAGACATCACCTCTTACATCTACTGATGGAGGAATTGAAACTGTTGACCCGAAGATAGAACTGGAACAAGTAAAAGCGGTACAAAAGTGGAGAGACTCCAGAAATCAAAAGGCTGTTGATGAAGCACTTAAAAACTTAGCAAACGCCGCAGAAAAAAATGAAAATATTATGGAATGTTCAATTGAAGCAGCGAAAGCAGGAGTAACGACTGGTGAGTGGTCACAAGTTCTTCGTGATGTATATGGTGAATTCAAGGCTCCAACTGGCATCAGTAATATTCAAGAGTCACAGAATAATGACTATGAGCCAGTAAGAAAAAGAGTGGAAGCTATATCTGATAAGATCGGAAGGCGTATTAAATTTTTGGTTGGCAAACCTGGATTGGATGGCCATTCAAGCGGAGCTGAACAAATTGCAGTAAGTGCTAGTGACTGTGGAATGGATGTTTTATATGAAGGAATAAGATTGACTCCACAACAAATAGTTAAGTCATCTGTTGAAGAAGATGTTCATATTATTGGGTTATCAATTTTGTCTGGTTCTCACGTTCAACTGGTAGATGAGATCATGTCAGAGATGAAAAAGAATAAAATTTCAGACATACCTGTTATTGTTGGAGGCATTATTCCATCTGAGGATGAAAAAAAACTAAAACAAAATGGAGTGAAGGCTGTTTATACTCCAAAAAATTACCAACTAAAAGATATCATGAGCGATATTGTAGGAATAGTTGAGGGCAATATTAATCAATGACACGAATAGACGGGCCTGCCGTAGAGCCGCTGAAAGGTGATGTAAATAAATTAGTTATTTTCTGTCATGGTTATGGAGCGGATGGTAACGATTTAATAAACTTAGCAAATTATTTTCAGCCTGTATTACCAGATGCTTTATTTATATCTCCGAATGCTCCAGAAAAATGCGCAATGAATCCATTTGGATATCAATGGTTTGATTTTCAGTCTGGAGATCCAGCTAGTATCTGGAAAGGTGTGTTGAATGCTGCAGACATTTTAAACTCATTTATTGATGACCAACTAAAGAAGTATAATTTGACAGATAAGGACTTAGCACTCGTTGGCTTTAGTCAAGGAACTATGATGAGTTTGCACGTTGGATTAAGAAGATCACAGGCAATGGCTGGTATCATAGGTTTTTCAGGCAAGCTTATCGCTGGCGATCTCTTAAAAGATGAGATGAAATCGAAACCTCCTATATACTTAATACATGGAGATGCTGATCCGATGGTTCCCTATCAGGAAACGATCGAAGCTGAGAAAATTCTAAATAAGTTTGAAGTTGATGTCCAATCACATATCTCGTCTAATACACAGCACTCTATAGCTCAGGATGGACTTGAAATTGCTATAACTTTTCTAAAAGAGAAATTTGAAATTAATAAAAGATAAATTTTTTGAATTTTTTTTTATTCTGCATATATTTATATGAATGAGTGATAGAATTCCGTTAGAACAATGCCCTGCACTTGTTTTAAATTCAGATTTTAGACCATTAAGCCATTATCCGCTTTCTATATGGTGTTGGCAGGATAGCGTTAAAGCTGTGATTCTTAATAGAGTGAATATTGTCTCCAACTATTCAAGGGAGATTAGAAGCCCAAGTTTCCAAATGAATTTGCCGAGCGTAATAAGTCTAAAGTCATATATTAAGCCAAATCGTAATCCTATTTTCTCTCGCTTTAATGTTTTTTTAAGAGATAAATTTAGCTGTCAGTACTGTGGCTCTGGCAATGATCTAACTTTTGACCACCTCGTACCTCGCTCTCATGGTGGTGAAACGACATGGGAGAATATTGTCACTGCATGTTCCCCATGCAATGTTAGGAAAGGAGGAAAGTCACTTAAAGACTCAAAAATGAAGCCTTATAATATGCCCAAAATCCCTACTATGGCAGATCTCGATAAGTGTGGAAGATCATTTCCACCAAATTTCCTTCACGATAGTTGGACTGACTTTCTGTATTGGGATATCCAGCTAGAAAAATAGTTAGTATCTTTCAGCAAAAAAAATGGCAGCCTTTGTTGTGTCATTAATCACTTTGCGAAGAACTTTATAACCAAATGCATCTTTTGAACCCATATCTATAGCAGTATTTTTATGATTAACTTCGTCTTCCTGGAATTTTATAATTTTTTTTCGAACATCTTCATCAATCCCCTCAAGTTGGTCTATTTGTTGTTGATAATGCTCCTCAATAATTTCTTCCACGGCCTCAGTACAAACATATGCAGCTTTGCTACCCAAAAGAGCAGTACTCACACCCATTACAAATGCACCTGTATCAAAAAGTTTAGATAATTTTGTAGGTTTGACATTTCTTTCTCTTGCAAGCTTATTAAAATAATCAAGGTGCTCTTTTTCCTCTTCACACATTCTTGTTACTTCAGCTAAATCTCTCTCATTTTTTAATAATTTAAAAACGAGTTTTTGACCTTCATATATTTGTTGTGCACCAACTTCTCCAGCTTGATCAACTCGAATTATTTTTTCTAGTATTTTCTCTTTTGCGTTCATTTTTTAAATCCTAAGTATAAATTAGAAAATAATAGCATAATTGTAACAATCAAGTTTGACTCAGCTAAACTTATAAAATTGAACAAGTATGTTGCAACATCGCACCTTATCAAAGGAGCCTGTTCTATATTTTCAAGCAACGCTTCTTTATCAATGACTGATGAAAATGAGCCTGAACAAGCCGACTTACCCTCAAAAATACTCCTCTCAATACCAACATGATACAATGTATAAAAGACGCCTACTGTTAAGATGCATAGCATAAGGTATTGAGCGATTTTCCCTAATTTACCAGTCGAAAAAAGACCAATTATCCCTAGGACTATCAAACTGTAATATTGGTATCTTTCAATAATACACATTTCACAGGGCATCATTTTGAAACCATATTCAAGTACATAAACGGCAATAAGAACAATGGCTGATATAGAAATATTAAAATAAAATAATGTCTTCATTTAAATAAAGTTAATTAGGAGCACTGAAAATAATATTAGAATTACAGCAATTAAAAGAGAATATAAAGTCAACTTTCCTTCAAATTCTCTCATAAGTGTTGGGCCAAATTTATAAATTATAAATGCAATTGTAAAAAATCTAATACTTCTTGATAAAATGCTAGCTGTTACGAATACAATAATATTAATTGATAAAAATCCGCTCGATAATGTAATTAGTTTGTATGGTATAAGTGTAAATCCTCCAATGAATACATAGATAAAACCATAACTTTCAATATTTTCTAAAAATCTATCAAAACTCATATTTAGCTCATATAGGTCAAGAATATAAACACCAACAGTGTCAAAAAGGTAAAAACCAATGAAATATGCAATTACTCCTCCAATCACTGATCCAAAAACTGCTACTGTCGCAATTGTGAAAATCTTTGCTCGATTGACCGACATCATTGGAATCATGAACACCTCTTGAGGTATTGGAAATATTATCGACTCAAAGAAGCATATTAGAAATATAAAAGGATATGCATATTTACTATTTGTAAATGCGCTAGTCTTTGCAACGAAGTAATTCTTAAATTTAAAATATGTATTACTTATTAATTCCATCTTAAAAAATGTATAGTATCATATTAATCTTTTATAAACTTTTATTTCAGTCGTAATTATAGTCTGTTATTATAATAAAAAATTGGGGATATGGCGGAATTGGTAGACGCGCCAGACTCAAAATCTGGTGCCTTCGGGCGTTCCGGTTCGACTCCGGATATCCCTACCAAAAAAAATGAGAACAAAAGAAAGCAAATTTAAAGTTTCTAGAATTGATTACATTGAACCTGTTGAGGCTTGGAAAAAATTTGAGTCTTACTCAAATGTAATTTTTTTAGACAGCGCAGGTGAGCAATCTGAAAACAACCGATATTCTTATCTTGCAATTAGTCCACTATGTAATTTTAAAATTGAAAACAAAAAACTATACAAAGATGATATTGAAATTAAAAATGAAATAAAAAATTATTTTAAAAATATTCTAAAAAAATGCTTTCATTCAAAAGTTAGCAATGTTCCTCCTTTCCAATGTGGGTTTTCAGGATATGTCACTTATGATCTTTGTTTAAATATAGAGAACGTAAAACAAATAGCCAAAAAGGAAAATAAATATCCTGATTTACAATTTGGATTATTTGATATTGTTATTGCTTTTGATTTAAAACTAAAAAAAGCATTTCTATTTTCGATAAATTTAGATCATTTAAAACTCTCAAAAAATAGCGTTACTCACGATACAAGGAGGAGAGAAATTTTATCTCGATATAAATTATCATATATACCAAGAGCAAATAAAAACTTTGGTAGTTTAAAATGGTTTCAAGAAATGCCAAAAAATGAATACAAAAGGAAAATTAATATAATTAAAAAATACATTAAACAAGGCGATATTTTTCAAGCGAATTTTACTCATAGTTTTTGGTCTAAAAATACTAAGTTAGTTCCGCACAATAATATCTATTTAAAATTTAGAAAAGAAACTTGTACTCCATTCTCGGCTTTTCTAAATTTTGGTCCATTCACGATATGTTCGTTTTCTCCTGAGCGTTTTATTAAATTAAATAATAACATTATAACTACATCTCCTATTAAAGGCACAATCAAGAGAAGTGACGATCCTGTTATAGATAATCAGCTGAAAGAAGAACTATCTTCAAGTGAAAAAAATATAGCTGAAAATCTCATGATAGTTGATGTTTTAAGAAATGATATATCAAGAGTAAGTAAAAAAGGGTCAGTAGAAGTTACAGAATTAGCTAAGATTAAGTCTTATAAGAATGTTCATCATCTTGTATCAACTATAAAGGGTTTGCTCGCAGAAAAATTGGATGCAATTGATCTTCTTTTTGCAACATTACCTGGTGGTTCAATAACTGGAGCCCCAAAAATAAGAGCGATGGAAATCATATCTGAACTAGAAAAGAACAGAAGAGGCGTTTATTGTGGAGCAATTGGGTTTATTTCATTTTCAAAGGACTCAGACTTTAACATTCCAATTAGAACGCTTACAATTGCAGATAATACAATATCAATAAACTGCGGGGGAGGTATAGTATCTGACTCTAATGCTGAAAGTGAGTATCAAGAATCAATTGATAAAATTGAAAATATTTTAAGAGAAAATAGAAAAAAAATTATCAAACAATCAAGTAATGTTAATCAAAAATGATTACATATTTCAACGGTGAATTTAAAAGAAGTAAAAAAATTATTTCTATTGATGATCGAGGTTACCAGCTGGGGGATGGTTTATACGATACAATCTTATATAAAAATCATGAACTAATTTTTTACGATTTCCATTTTAAAAGACTAAAAACTAGTGCAGTCTATACAAAAATAAAATTCAATTTCAATAAACAAGCATTCAAAAAAATAATTTTAGAGCTTATTCATCGAAATAAATTAGTTAACACTACGGCAGTAGTAAGAGTCACATTGACGAGAGAGACTGATATTCGTGGATTAGACTTCAATAGTTTTTCATCATCAAATTTATCAATAAAAGCCGCTAAATTGTCTAATGATTTAAGATTAAAACCGCTTAAAATTAAGTTAGCAAAAACGATCAGAAATGAAACTTCTTTATCGAGCAAATTTAAAACAACAAATTACATCGATAATATTATGGAAAAAAATAGAGCACAGGAAGCCCAATTCGATGATGTACTCTTCCTTAATTTTAGACATAAAGTCACATGTTGCTCTACATCAAACATATATTACCGTAAAAATAATCGCTTTTTTACACCCCCTCTATCTGATGGCGTTTTAAATGGTGCTGTAAGAGATTTTCTTGTTAGAAAAAAAAAGGTTGCAGTAAAAAGCATAACATTTGATAATCTTATTAAATGTGACGAGATCTTTGTGTCAAATAGTGTTTTTGTACTAAGACCTGTCTCAAAAATTAACAGTATTAAAATGAGTAATTTTAAAGGTATTGCCGATTTAGACAACTTTATGCAAGCTCAAGGAATATAGATTAGATGAATATATTTCAAAAAATTAAACGTGAAATGAAATGGATTGGTTTTGCAATTTTTTTCAAAAGAAAAGTAAACGAATTAGATAAAGATAGAAGTGTGACTTTAGCAGATGAACTTGAAAAGCAAGTTACTAAAACACCAAAAAATATAGCGATTGAGTTTGAGGATCAAAAAATTACTTATCAAGAACTTGAGGAAAAAGCTAACAAAATTGCTAATTGGGCAATTCAAAAAGGATATAAAAGAGGTGATGTCGTATCACTTTTGATGGAAAATAGGCCAGAGTATATCATTTTCTGGTACGGATTCTCTAAAATCGGAGCAACAATTGCATTACTTAATTCAAACATAAAGGGCAAATCACTTGCTCATTGTATTAATACATCAAAGTGTAAGTCAGTATTTGTTGACTCTGAATTAATAGACAATTTTTCATCATCTCAGTCAGAAATTGAAGGATCTCCCGACGTCTACGTTCAAGGTGACAAAGTGCAAGGTTTTAATAGCCTTGATACTGAGTTGGTTTCTTCGTCAACATCAAGACCTAAAAGAACACACAGGGAAGGTTTGGAAAATACGGATCCATTCTTATATGTTTATACTAGTGGAACCACAGGATTACCAAAAGCATCTAAGTTTAGTCATTTAAGATTTATTGCTTCAGGGTCTATACAAAAAAAAGGCCTTTATATGAATGAAACAAGTAAAAACTATATGGTTTTACCGCTTTATCATGCAACAGGTGGAGCAATAGGAGTCACGTCAGCACTTTTATTTGGTGGTTGCTTGGTACTAAGAAAAAAATTCTCAGCTGAGAAATTTTGGGAGGATTGTGTTAAGTACCAGGCTACTCATTTTACTTACATTGGTGAGATGCTTAGATATTTGATTAATACAAAACCAACCGATTACGATCGAAAACATCAAATTCAAGGTATTCTTGGAAATGGCTTGAGGCCTGAAGTTTGGACTGAATTTCAATCAAGATTCGGAATAGATAACATAGTTGAGTTTTATGGGTCTTCTGAAGGCAATATTAGCCTCTTTAACATTGATAGTAAGTTTGGAGCCATTGGAAGAATTCCTCCGTATTTACAAAATTTAATGCAAGTGAGAATTATAAAGTTTGATGTAAATGAAGAGGTTCAAATCAGAAATAGTGAGGGACTATGTATTGAATGTGACTTTGATGAGGCAGGCGAAGCTGTCGGTAAGATACCTGATGATGATGCAATAAGTGGAAGATTTGAGGGATATACAAATGAAGAGGCAACAAACAAAAAAATACTCAAAGACGTTTTTGAAAAAGGAGATAGATGGTTTACTTCTGGAGATCTTCTAAAAAAAGATAAAGATGGTTATTTATATTTCGTTGATAGAATCGGTGACACCTTTAGATGGAAATCAGAGAATGTAGCTACAAGTGAAGTTGGTGAGGTAATTTCTACATATCAAGGCGTAAAAGAAGCTAACGTTTATGGTGTTCTAGTTCCTAATCAAGATGGACGGGCTGGAATGGCTTCAATAGTGGTTGATGACAGTTTTAACTTGGAGGGGTTATATGACTATTTGTGTGATCAGCTTCCAAAATATTCTGTGCCAGTTTTCATTCGTTTAAGTCCTGAAATAGAAAAGACGGGGACTTTTAAATACAAAAAAAATGATCTTGCTACTGAGGGTTTTGATCCAAATAAAGTATCTGACCCTCTGTATTTTGCTTCTAATGAGAATGAAAAGTATGTTCAGTTAGATGACGGACTTTTTAATAAAATAAACAATCAAGAAGTAAGAATTTAAAAATATTTAGCAAACTTCAAACTCAAACTGGAGTCCTGTTTAAATGCATAGGTAAAGTCATTTTTATTTATGTGACCATTTATAGCTATATCTATAAAAAGCTTTGAGTCATCACTAAGTCTCGTTTCAAATTCTGAAAAAAATCTATTCGATTCTCCATTATTATCCAGAGAGGCACCTGTTAATAATGATGTGCCGTTTAAATCATTTAATGTAAGTCGTAATCCAATAGCCGTTTCATTATTAAGGAAATAGTCATTCCGATCATCTAATATGATCTCCGTAATTAATCCAAGATCAGCTGAACTATTATTAATCTGATAAAATGTATATTCTATACCACCAGCCAAACTAGTATGCCTCTCGGAATTTTTGTCCACTGTCACTGCCTCAAGTTTATAAAGACAAGATCCAATAGTTGCTTGAATATCAATTCCAGTTTGACTTAGTATTGAATAATACGGTTCTAATTTAAGTGAACTCGGATTGATATTTAATTCTGGATTTCTAGCAGTTCCAAAATAATGTGTGAGACCAAGATCAAAGTCATCGATTACTTTTGAAAATCTTAATGCGCCACCTATTTTATTTTCCTTTAATGAAGACTCATATGATGTTGAATTATAATCAATTTCATATGCGAGTCTTGGTCTCCCTTTAGAACCAGGAAAGACCCTTTCACGAGAGTATGGTAAAATATAAAAATCAAAAACTCCAAAGTCATAAACCTGAGTGATTGAAATCATTGGTTGTCCAAATTTTTCGGTTCCAGTAATATCTTCAGCAATGTTAGATTGATTAATTATATCTACAATTTTAAAACTTTCATTTACGCCCCAGTAGATTTTATCAATTCCAATTTTTATGGTCGTATCTTCAAAATAATATTCGTACTTTAATTTTTGAAAATCGAAGTAATTAAGTTTTGTATCATTTTCATCCAACCTCGCATTGGCTCTCAATGAAAATTTAGAATTTCCATCGTTAAGGTAAGCAATATAATTTCCCTGAGCAAATATTGAGCTATTTTTATTTTTTTGACCATGAGCACCATCTCCATTTAAAAATTGGGTGTATTCTGGTTGAATGAACCCATACAATTTATACTCAACTGCATATGAAGATTGAAAGTAACTTAGAGCAACGAAGATGATTATTAAGAAAAAGAATTTCTTCTTAATCATAGTACTAATCTACTAGTCTTAATAAATTTGATTTTTCAAAATCCTTGGGATTTATACCGACATTCAATTTGCGATTAACCCACTTATACACAGTGACATTTTTTGTTTGGTGATTTTCTACCCTAAATGTATCTGCATTCCAGATTTTATCATTGTATAATTGATAATCTTCAAAATAAATTGTCTTGAGTAATTGATCTTTACGATCATAAAAATCAATCTTTCTACTTCTCAGATCTTCATCAATAAGACCTACTCGGCGCGTATATCCAGAATTTTTATATTTCGGAAAGGACTCAAGTTTGTAACAAGTGCTGCCTTGATACTCTTCTTCACCCAGGTAATTCCAATCATATTTCCTGTAATCTGATCCTGAAAAATCTTCAAAGGCAATTTCACTACCCATAAAAGCGCCTGATTTATTACTTGAAGATATTCTTTTTACACGGCCCAAGGCAGGCAGATATAACCACTGATCATCATCATCATTAACATGTGTGTGAGACAATAAAACGGTACCCTCTACATCTTTTGGCTTGTTGAAAAAAATAATTGATTTATCGCCATCACTTACATCAGTGTTTTCATAAGTTTTACCAGATATTTCACGTGTAACCTCATTACCCTTCGGATCTATTAAAATCATTAATTGATCAGATTGACTGTCGACAAAACCTCTTGTGCTTTCATAAGATTTTTTAGCAATTGATAATCCTTTTTCTTCACTTGTTTCAGCTATCAAAGAGCCGGTAAAAAAAATAACAATAGAAATGATAAAAATAATATTTTTCATTATTTTAATTTATGTCTTTTTCCCAAAAAGTAAAAGTAAAGCTGGAAGTAATAAAAGATCAATTATTAGCGCTATTAAGATAATAAGAGCACACATACCACCTAGAATGTAATTAGTTTGAAAGCTAGATTGTAATAAAAATAAAAATCCACTGAAAAGACATACAGATGCAACAATTATTGGAAATCCAACATACTTGAAACAATATTGTATTGAGTCATACATCGATAGATTTAGTGCATTTGCTTTTTTAAACTTTGTTAGAAAATGAATTGTAGCATCGACCACCAAACCAAGAGAAATAAGAATAGATATTGTATGACTGAATGTCACAATATTTGTAAACAAGGCTAAAATTCCGTATGAAAGTATAAATGGAACAACGTTTGGTATTATGCTTATTAAACCAAATTTAAAACTTCTTAGCGTTACACCAATAACCAATACAATAAATATGAAAGAAAAGATGAGTCCTCTCGCTAAACCATTCGTATTATCCTTATATACATAAGGCATCATAATAGGTATGCCCACTATCCCTTCACTACTATAGCCTTCAAAATTGTCTGCAATATATTTGTCAGTTCTTTCATTGAATGCGATTGACTCTTTTGATGTGGCCATATTAATCCTAATAAGCATTCTTGACTCAGACTTATCACTTGTAATCTGATTTTTAAGATCCATGCCGTAAGGGACTGATAATTCGTAAAGTAATAAATATTGAGCGTTCAAAGCTTTATCGTCAGGTATAGTATAAAACTCCTCACTACCACCATTCATATTTTTGTTTAATGTTTTAATGACATCAGCGACACTTGAGACTGTGACAACTTCCTTTTGGGATTCAAGCCATTCACCAAATTTCTCTAGTTTTTTAAGGTAATCTGGATTCGTAATACCATCTTGTTCATTAGAGGATAAATTAGCGAAAATAAAAAAAGAACTTCCAAATTCATCATTTACTATATTCTTTACTTCAACCCACTCATCTACACGATCAAAGTAACTATCAAAATCATCATCAAAGTATAAATTTGGAATTAAATTTATTAGCAAGATTGATGCTAATCCAATCATAGAAATAAAATAAAATTTAAACTTGTATATTATATCTCCTAATATTTTAAGACCATCTAATACAATGGAAGCTCTGCCATGAGACTTGATAGGCATTATTATAAATAAAATAGGCAATACGATAACCGAAAGAGCAAAACTAATTGCCGATCCTATTACGACAGTATTTGCCATTTCACTAAATGCTGGAATTTTTCCAAAATTCACTCCTGCGACACCTACTGCAGTAGTAAGACTTGTAAGGAAAACAGGTGTCATATTAATTTTTAAACTTTCAGTGATTGCCTCTTTTTTACTTTTACCCTCGTTAAGATTTGTTAGTGCGATGGACAAAATATGAACTGCATGTGCTAGTGCAATAGTTAAGATGAGTATCGGAGCAATAATCAATGGTGGCTGAGCTTCAAATCCTAACCAACCCGCTATACCCATCGAGGGAAGAATTGACAAAAATATAATGATTAATGATATTAATGATGCAGATACTGATCTTAACAACACATAAGATAGTATAATAATAAGAATTAAAAAACCTGGGTACATTGTTGTGGCATCAGATCTAGCTGTTGTTTGAAAGTTATGGGAATAGCGAGAACTACCAGCTACAGTAACGAATACCTCAGGATATTCCTCATTGAAGATTTTTTTTTGCTCTTCAGCAAAATTTATTGGATCATCAAATCCCATACCGTCAGGCATATCTAGACTGATATTTACAAACGCGACACGAGCACTTTTTGATAATATAAAATTGACAATTGTATTTTCTGCTAACGCGAGCTCTCGTAAATTTTTAAGATCATTCTCTGTAAGATTTTCTACATCAGATATAAAATCATCAATATTGATGTCATCTCCATCCACAGTAGTATATTGATGATTGGTGAGAGAACTTACTCTTGATGAGTAAGGCGTTTTCCATGAAACTTCGGTTAATTCATAAATCAGCTGAAGTACATCTTTTTGAAATACGTCACCACTATTTGGTTTGATAACATAAGAGAGAGTATCAATCATTCCATACTTTTCTTCGAGGTTTAGTATTTCTTCATAATTCGGTTGACCATTCTCGACAAAACCTCTGTAACCTGATGGCTGTTCGAGAAATTTAGCCCCAATTGTGGCAAATAAGATAAGCAACAAGGTCGGAATTAAAATCTTTAACTTATGAGATATTAAGATTTCAGTATATTTTTCTATTTGTGCTTCAAAATTCACAAAAACTACCTATATTCATGTCTGTTAACTCATGAATATATCAAATAAAAAACAATTACTATTAATTTCTCCAAGAGGCTTTTGTGCTGGAGTTACAAGAGCCATAGACGTTGTTTTAGAGGCGTTAAGCAAATATGGAGCTCCAGTATATGTAAAACATGAGATTGTCCATAATAAACATGTAATAGGAGAATTAAAAAGTAAGGGTGCAGTTTTCGTTGAGAACATTAATGAAGTACCTGAAGACAGACCTCTGATATTTTCAGCCCACGGTGTATCAGCTGGAATTGTTAAAGAGGCAAGAGGTAAAAGAGAAGTTGTGGTAGATGCAACTTGTCCTCTTGTAACAAAAGTTCATGTACAGGCAAAAAAATTTCATGATCAAGGATTTAAAGTTATTTTAATTGGTCATAAAGGTCACCCTGAAGTTGAGGGGACAATGGGTCAATTACCAGCTGGTGATATACTTTTAGTTGAAACTGTTGATGACTTAAAAACTCTCGAGTTTAGTGCTGATGATAATATTGCATTTGTTACGCAAACAACTTTATCAATTGACGATACACAAGAAATAATAACAAAACTAAAAGATAAATTTCCTCATATAAATTCATCACCTAAAGAAGATATTTGCTACGCAACCACTAATAGACAAAATGCCATTAAAGCTTTTGCTGGGGAATGTGATGCCTTTATTGTTGTAGGCTCACAAAACTCTTCTAATTCTAATAGATTAGTTGAGGTTGCAAAAAACGCAGGATGTCCAAAATCAAACTTATTAGAGAATGCAAATGAACTTGATGTAAGTGAATACAAAGATAATATGAAAATTGGAATTTCTTCTGGGGCATCAGTTCCAGAAATTCTTGTAAGAGAAGTAATCGATAAATTTGAAAATAGTTTTGAGACTTCTATTAAAAGTGTTGCTTTAGGTGAAGAAAATGTAAAATTCAAACTCCCTCCGGAAGTTAGAAGTTGAACAGTTTTTCAGATTTAGATTGGAAATATAAAAATCCTCATACATATAATATAAAAGTATCAGAGGATGACATTGATATTCTGGGACACACTAATAATAAGGTATATTTAACTTGGTGTGAAAAAGTTAGTTGGGATCATTCAAGCTCACTGGGTGTAAGGCCTGAAGATTATAAGAAATTAAATTGTGCTTGCGTAGTCATCAGTAGTGAAAATAACTTCCTTGGCTCACTATTTAAAGACGACAATGCAATTATTTCTACTTGGATAACTAAAACAGACTCAAAACTGAGACTAAGTAGGTGCTTTCAAGTAATTAATCTTTCAAATAAAAAAACAGTTTTCATGTCAAATGTAAACTATGCCTGTATAAGCCTTGAAACATTTCGCCCTGTAAAAATGCCGCCTCTATTTCGTGAGTGCTACAGGGTAACAACGTAAAATGTATAAACTCAGGAATACTTTAGAGGATGATCTAAGTGAAATATTCAACATAAATGAAGCTTCAATTCCTGCTGTAAACACAGTTTCTATAGATGAATTTAAGTGGTTCCTGAGTAAAAAAACATATTTTAAATGTGCTGAGGATGAGGATCGAAATATTTGTGGTTTCCTTTTGGTCCTACCTCCAGGACTTGACTATGAGAGTTTGAATTATAAATGGTTTAGTGGTCGATACAGTAATTTTGCATATATTGATCGAATAGCCATTGATGAACGTTCAAAAAGAAAAGGCATAGGAAGCAGTCTATATACTGACCTTGAAAGCAATTTGAAAGATAAATACGATTTGATTGCATGTGAATTCAATATCAGACCTTTAAATGAAACATCTAAAAAGTTTCATGAGAAGTTAAATTATAAAAATGTAGGCTACCAATATACTGAAAATGGCACAAAACAAGTTTCCCTAATGATTAAAAAATTATGACAGATTTTGATGCAGTTATAATTGGAGCAGGAGTTGTAGGACTCGCAATAGGAAGAAAATTATCCATTGAAGGTAAGTCTGTGGCTGTGATTGAAGAGCAAGATACTTTTGGGACTATAACAAGTTCTCGAAATAGTGGAGTCATTCATGCTGGTGTGTATTATGACAAAGGCTCACTCAAGGCAAAATTTTGCCCCGAAGGCAATAGAAGAATCTATGAATACTGTGAAAAATATAATGTTCCACACCTTAATACTGGCAAATTTATTGTGGCTACATCTAACGATGAAATTGAAAAACTTATATCTATCTATGAAAAAGCTATAGATGCGGGAGTTGAGGGAATAAAGCGTGTAACAAAAGATTACGTAAATGAGCATGAACCTTTAGTCGATTGTGTGGAAGCACTTTATGTTCCAACAACTGGCATTGTTGATCAAAATGCTCTAATGAGATCTTATATTGGTGAGATAGAAGATTCAGGGTCAAATGTTGTTTTTAATAGTCAATTTATTAAAGCTACTCGAAATGAAAATGTTTTTGAGATTGTAATTGCCACTAGCGTTGAAGAAACCAAAATTAAATCTGGAATACTTATTAATGCCTCAGGTCTCTATGCTGAAAAAAATGCAAAAAAATTAGATTTTCTTGATAACTCATTCATTCCAAAAACATACCTTGCTAAAGGAAATTATTTTGAAACAGGTAAAGATTTAAAAATTCGACATTTAATTTATCCAATACCAAATGAAGCTAGCTTAGGTCTTCATTTAGGCCTAGATCTTGGCATGCAGGTACGATTTGGTCCCGATGTAGAGTGGGTTGATGATATAGACTATAAAGTAAATCCAAATCGACTGGACGCTTTCTATAACGATATAAAAAAGTATCTACCTCATTTTGATAAATCTTTACTTAAACCAGGCTATTCAGGGATAAGACCAAAGCTAAAAAATAAAGGCGAAGGTAAGAGTGACTTTTTGATACAAGGGAGTGAGATGCATAGCATCAAAGGTATGGTAAACCTATTTGGAATTGAGTCACCTGGACTAACTTCTTCACTTGTAATAGCGGACTATGTTTATGAACTTATTGCTTAAATAGCAAATCTGCACCGTCTGATTTAGATATGAATGATTTCATTTTAATCATTGCATTTTTCTCTATTTGACGGACACGTTCTTTTGAAATTTTTAGCTCTTGACCAAGAATGTCTAGTGTCTTGGCTTTGTCTGTTAGGTGTCTTTCTTTGATAATTTTGACTTCTCTGCTATCTAGCTCTTTTAAAGCATCAGAAATAACTTCTTTTTTAAAAGCATCATCGTCCTTACTGAAAATTTTATCATCAGGTCTTGCATCTTCATCTTCAATCAATTCGAGGAACTCATTTTCACCATCTTCGCTAATTTTATGATTCAAAGAACTATCATTCTGACTAATTCTTGCATCCATTTTTATTACATCTGCAGTTGAAATACTTAAATCGTGAGCAATACCCTGCGCGGTGTTGTAATCAATTGATCCATGTTCAGTTTGATGTATTTTTTGTTTCAATTTTCTTAAGCTAAAAAAGAGACTTTTTTGTTTTGAAGTGGTAGCAATTCTAACGAGAGACCAATTTTTTAGAACAAAATCTTGTATTGAAGCTCTGATCCACCAGCTAGCATAAGTTGAGAATCTTACTTCTTTTTCAGTTTCAAATCTTTCTGCTGCTTTCATCAGTCCAATATTTCCTTCTTGGATTAAATCGCTCAAGTTAAGACCGTAGTTCTTATATTTCACTGCAAAAGCTATTACTAAACGAATGTGAGATTGAATCAGCTCATGAAGAGCTGCTTCATCCTTTTTTTTCAGCCATTTTTTAGCTAGTGTTTTTTCTCTTTGTTCTTCTAACAAAGGTATGGACATAGCTTTCTTTATGAAAGGCTTCATTTCGTTTGTATCATCAAAACTTGACATGATCGCAAAATACAAATTGAATAAAAAAAAACAATTTGAATCTGTGAATCTGCCAATGAAAAATTTGCCAATGTGGCCTACATCATGACAACGGAAGTAATAGAATTCCCAGATTTCTTGAAGATTCAACAAGTTGTTGGCACAATCGAAGATGTACAAATTAATAAAAAAGCAAAAAAACCCGCATATGTACTTAAAATTGATTTCGGTGAGAAAATAGGGAAAAAAATTAGCTCAGCCCAAATTACAAATTACACTATTGATGAATTAATAAACAGACAGATAGTTGCCGTTTGTAACTTTGAAAAGAAAAACATAGCTGGCGTCGAGTCAGAAGTTTTAGTTTTGGGAGCAATTAATGAGCAAAACGAAGTTATTTTGCTTAAACCTGATATTAAAGTAAAAAACGGCTCAATTATTTCATGAAGTAATGCGCGCTCGAGATGATTCGAACATCCGACCCCAGGATTAGGAATCCTGTGCTCTATCCTACTGAGCTACGAGCGCATAAAAAAAATTTTTTTTAAATAAAAAATAAATTAAAAACTTTTTCTATATAAAAGATTATTATTTTAATTAAAAAAAAATAAAGTAAAAAAATACTTAATTAATAAGTATTTAAATAAAAATCATAAAGTAATTTAAGACTTAACGTATTTTTTGTTAAAAAAAGATAAGTTTACGAAGTCACTGAAAAATTGACACTTTTTAATAAAAGTTTAATCATTAGATAAGAACGAATCACTTAGTGATTCATTTCGTAACCTCTAACTAAACCCTAAATGGGAGGAGATAAACATGGAGGAACTTAAAGTGATCTTTGCGAAAGCAAGGAAAAAAGCTAAGAAAAAAGCAGCTCCAAAGAAAAGAAAAAAAGCCGCTAAAAGGAAGCCAGCTAAGAAGAAAAAAGCTGCTCCTAAGAAGAAAAAGAAAAAAGCCGCTTCTAAAAAAAGGAGACCCGCTAAAAAGAAAAAAGCTGCTCCTAAAAAGAAAAAGAGAAAAGCTGCTAAAAAGAAAAAAAGAAGATAATTAGCATTGATTAATCAATGCTTTTTTTTTACGCCCTTAGTTTAAATACTAGGGGCGTTTTTTAATTTGTCTCTTCCAAGTATTTTATCAACTTTTTTAATTGCATTTTCCTCAGTAATTTTGAGACTTGCAATAACCTCTCTTAAAAATCTGTCATATGAAAGTTCAAAAAGCTGTCTCTCACTATAAGATTGTTCTATTTGATTGTTTGCTCTATTTAAGTCTCTTACTACTTCAGCTATTTGCTCTATGTCACCAGAATTAATTTTAAGATCATACTCTTGTGCTCTGCGACTCCACATGGTTCGTTTGATTTTAGCTTTTTGCGCAAGAATCTTGAGAACAGATTGTATTTTTGATGGTTTTGATACTTTTCGTAAGCTTAGCCCTTTTGCTTTTTCAACTGGGACTCTAAGTATAAGCTTATCTCTTATAAATTCTATAACATACATTTCAAGTTTCTGACCAACCACCTCTCTTTTTTCTATATCAATAACTTGACCGACCCCATGCGTTGGATAAACAACAAAATCTTTCGTGTTAAAGATTTTTTTAACTTTTTTTTCTTTGATTGTTTTTATTTCTAAAAACTTTTTTACTTTTTTAGCCTGATAATGTGATGGATTCAGTATCTTATTATTTACTTTTTTATCAGATTGTTTGGGTGGTTTAGGTTGAACAAATTTCTTTTTGGATTCAATTTTTTTCTCTTTCTTCTTGGGGGCTACCTTTTTTAGAGTTTTCTTTTTTATTACCTTTTTTTTGGTTTTTTTAATGGCCACTTTCTTAAGAGGCTTTTTCTTCTTTACGGTCTTAGCTTTTTTAACAGACTTAATTTGTTTCTTAACTTTTTTTTGTGTCTTATTTTTTTTCTTCATATCTCTTCTCTGTTATTTCATTATTATTATTTTTCACAATGTCAGTACCTCCTGGAGATTCCGAAAAGTATTTATCAAATTTATTTGTTTCTTCTTCATAGTCCTTTGCATCATTAGGAGCATCTTTTTTCAATGTTATGTTAGGCCATACCTCAGAATATTGTTGATTAAGTTTTAACCATTTCTCTTCTACATCCTCAGTATCAGATATGATTGCTCCGATTGGACATTCAGGCTCACAAACACCACAATCAATACACTCATCTGGATTAATCACAAGCATGTTTTCACCTTCATAAAAACAATCAACTGGACATACTTCCACACAATCAGTGAATTTACATTTTATACACTTTTCATTTACTAAATATGGCATCTAACTAAATCAGTTGTTTTTTTATTTGACCCACTTGTACATCATCCACGTACAATAATCCTGAGATTTTTCTAATAAGAGCATTTTCATAGTCATCAATTCGACCATCGGCTATTACTATTTTCCAAAGCATCTTTATAATCGATAGCTTCTCATCATCATTTAAACTTTTGTTAAGTTCAGATGTAAATTGATGAATGTCATTAGCTTTATCAGTCAAACTAAGAGCAGTTTCAAATATTCTATCAATTTTATTTTTATCAAAGCTGTAAAAGTCGCTAATCATTCTAAGAATTTCATCCTTTTCAACTTCATCGAATTCGCCATCATATTTTGCAGTTAGTATCATCAAAGAAGTTGTAGCGAGTTGCGATTCATCAAACTCAGGAATTTCTTTTTTTACTTCTTTTTCAAAAATTTCAGCAATTTTTTTTAGCATAAATTAGTATTAAAGTTTTATATAAGCACAAGATCTGGTATTAGAATTAGAACAAAATAGGTAGATTATATGGCCGAATCAGTAACATACGATGTTCTTTAAATATTCTAATATTTTTTATTAATAATTAACTATATATAACACTAATTCTTATATTGGAAGTTTCTTAATGACAGATAATAACAAATCTAAGTTTTCTATCGATCAATGGCAGAAAAGCTTTGAAAAGGAAACAAAGATCGACAGTGTAGATAACTTCATAAACAGCTCAGACGAGGGTATCGACATTAAGCCGATATATACAGAGCAAGATCTTCATAACTTAGAATTTATTGAAAAAGACTCTTTACCAGGACAATGGCCATTTACGAGAGGTCCTAAAGCTTCCATGTACACAAATCGACCTTGGACAATTAGACAGTATGCAGGCTTTTCTACTGCTGAGGAGTCTAATGAATTTTATAGAAAAAATCTTGAGTCAGGACAAAAGGGTCTATCTGTAGCATTCGATTTACCAACTCACCGAGGTTATGACTCTGATGACGAACTTGTAATGGGCGATGTAGGGAAAGCCGGGGTTGCAATTGATACAGTCGAAGACATGAAAATTCTTTTTAATAATATTCCTCTTAATGAAATGTCTGTTTCTATGACAATGAATGGTGCAGTTTTACCAATATTATCATCTTTTATTGTTTCTGGGGAGGAACAGAATGTTGGTAAAGACCAGTTATCTGGAACAATTCAGAATGACATCTTAAAAGAGTTTATGGTTAGAAATACTTATATTTATCCACCTGACCCTTCGATGAAAATTGTGGCCGATATCATTGAGTATACTTCTAAAGAGATGCCTAAATTCAATTCAATATCAATTTCAGGATATCACATGCAAGAAGCTGGAGCTGATAATGTTTTAGAGCTAGCTTATACATTAGCCGATGGCATTGAATACGTAAGAGCAGCAAAATCTAAAGGCTTAGATGTTGACGAATTTGCTCCAAGACTTTCATTCTTTTTTGCAATTGGAACAGATTTTTTTATGGAGATCGCTAAGCTGAGAGCGGCAAGAACGTTATGGGCAAAAATAATGAGAGATTTTGGCGCTAAAAAAGAAAAGTCTTTAATGTTGAGAACGCATTGTCAAACATCCGGCGTCTCTCTTACTGAAAAAGATCCTTATAACAATATCATTAGAACATCCTATGAGGCCTTGTCTGCTGTGTTAGGTGGAACGCAAAGCTTGCACACAAACTCATTTGATGAAGCCATAGCACTGCCCACAGATGAGTCTGCTCGAATTGCAAGAAATACTCAATTAATCCTCCAAAATGAGACTGGCGTAACTAAAACGGTAGATCCTCTTGCCGGCTCTTATTTTATTGAAAGTTTAACTGATCAGCTGTCAAAAAAAGCATGGGATATTATTCAAGAAGTTGAAGAGCTTGGTGGCATGACAAAGGCAGTAAAAGCAGGTGTCCCAAAATTAAAAATAGAAGAATCGGCTACAAAAAAACAAGCTAAAGTTGATAGTGGATCAAGAGTTGTTGTTGGGGTAAATAAATTCAAAAATCCTAATGAACCAAAGGTTGATGTTAGAGTTATTGACAATGAAAAAGTAAGAGACGATCAGATAAAAAAATTAGATCAAATTAAGAAATCTAGAAATCAGAAAGATGTTGATCATAGTTTGTCGGAACTTGTAACAGCTGCAAAAGAGGATAAAAATTTATTAGAATATTCGATTGATGCTATCAGAAATAGAGCTACAGTTGGCGAAGTATCAAAAGCGCTTGAATCAGTTTTTGGACGACATTTTGCTAAAAGTTTAAGTGTTTCTGGTGTATATGGAAAGCATTTTGAAGGTGATCAAGATTTTATGAATGTTTCAAATAAGATAGATATTTTTGAAAAAGATTTTGGACGTAGACCACGCGTACTTGTTGTTAAGATGGGGCAAGACGGTCATGATCGAGGAGCTAAAATTGTTGCTACTTCATTTGCAGACTTGGGTTTTGACGTAGACATGGGTCCTTTATTTCAGTCGCCAAAGGATGTTGTAAAAGATGCTATTGAAAATGATGTTCACGCGATAGGCGTATCAACTTTAGCTGCAGGTCACAAAACTTTAGTACCAGAATTAATGAAATGTCTTAAGGAGAGCGATCCGGATAATAAGATAATTATTTTTGTAGGTGGTATTATTCCAGAACAAGATTATCAATTTTTATACGACCAAAACGTATCTGCAATTTTCGGTCCTGGTTCTAATATCATTGAATGTGCTGAACAAGTCATTGACCTGATTTCTAAAAACTCTAACAAAAAATAAAATGAGTTTAGCTGATAGAATATATAATGGTGAACGAGCTGCCATTGCGAAAGCAATTACCCTTGTAGAATCAAAAAATCAATCAGATAAATTAGAGGGAAAAAAATTAATTTCAGAATTAATGGTTAAGCCAGGCCATTCTATAAGACTTGGTTTCTCAGGGCCACCGGGAGTAGGCAAATCTACATTCATAGAGTCATTTGGTAAGTATCTTGTATCAAAAGGTCTTAAATTAGGTGTGCTCGCAATAGACCCTTCGTCACAAATTACAGGAGGTTCGATATTGGGTGATAAAACACGAATGATTGAGATTTCAAAAAGTGAGAATACTTTTATTCGTTCCACACCCTCAAAAGGTTCACTTGGTGGAGTTTCATCAGGAACTAGAGAAGCTGCAATTATTTTGGATGCAGCTGGGTACGATTATGTCTTTATTGAAACAGTTGGAGTCGGCCAATCAGAAATTCTTGCATCAAACTTAGTTGATATCTTCACGCTGATTGTAGGGCCTGGATCAGGAGATGAATTACAAGGAATTAAAAAAGGTATAACTGAGTATGCAGACATTTTTATTGTAAACAAAAATGATGGTGACCTTAAAATTGAGGCTTCAAAAACGCAATCTGATTATAAGTCTGCGGTAAGCTACTATAGAAATGACGACATTAATTCACCTTTAAAAGATGTCCTACTTGTATCTTCACTAGAACAAACAGGAATGGATGAGGTTATTCAGGCAGTAGAAAAAATAATAGCTTATAACAAAGAGAAAAATGAATTTGACAAAAGAAGGTTTAATCAACTCTCTTTTTGGCTAGAGGAACAAGTAAAGGCACTTATGCAAGAAAGCCTTGAAAAGAAATTAAAGGAGGAAATTGCTGTTTCTGACTTAACAAGTCAAGTAGTTGAAGGAAAAATTCATATGTATGAAGCTATTGATCAAATCATGACTAAGGTAGAAAAAAAAATATAATATTGACAAAAAATATGGAAATCTTTAGTTAATACCGATGCCTAAAGTATGTGATATTACAGGAAAGAAAGTTCAATTTGGCCATAACGTAAGTAAGGCAAATAACAAGACTAAAAGAAAATTTAGTGTGAACTTGCAATCCGTTACATTTAAAAGCCAAGTTTTAAATAAAAATTTAAAATTTACCATATCTACTTCTGCAATGAGAACTGTTCTAAAGTATGGTGGTATTGATGATTATTTATCTAAAACACGTAATAAAAAATTATCTTCAAAAGTTAAGAGAATTCAAAAAACAATTCAAAAACTCTCCTTAAAAGCTAGTTAGAAACGACACGTTTAATTTTTTGATCTTCCTCAAATAAATCAACTAATTGTTCTGTCATTACATCAGCAAGTTGTTCTGCATCTACAATAGTGACTGCTCTCTTGTAATATCTAGTTACGTCATGGCCAATACCTACGGCAAGCAATTGAATAGAAGATTTCTCTTCAATCCAGCTTATGACACCTCTTAAGTGCTTTTCTAAATAATTACCTGTATTAACTGACAGTGTACTATCATCGACAGGGGCACCATCTGAAATGACCATTAATATTTTTCTTGCCTCATACCTTCCTTGTAATCTTTTGTGTGCCCATAATAATGCTTCACCATCAATGTTTTCTTTAAGAAGTCCTTCTCTCATCATTAAGCCAAGATTTTTTTTGGATCTTCTCCATGGTTCATCAGCTGCCTTGTAAACTATATGTCTTAAATCATTTAGTCTTCCAGGAGAGGGTATCTTATTATTTTGCATCCAATGTTCTCTACTTTTGCCACCTTTCCATGCTTTCGTTGTAAATCCAAGGATTTCAACTTTGACGCCACATCTTTCTAATGTTCTTGCGAGTATGTCTGCACTCATTGCTGCAACAGTTATTGGTCTACCTCTCATTGATCCTGAGTTATCAATTAAAAGTGAAACAACTGTATCTTTAAAGTCAGTATCTTTTTCTTTTTTAAATGATAAAGAATGGTAAGGGTCCATGATAATCCTAGTTAATCTTGACGTATCAAGAAGCCCTTCTTCTAAATCGAAATCCCAACTTCTATTCTGCTTTGCCAGTAATTTTCTCTGAAGTCTGTTTGCTAATCTGGATATAATCGTTTGAAATGATTTTAATTGTTGATCAAGGTAACTGCGTAAACGATTCAATTCTTCTTCTTCACAAATATTTTGAGCTGTAATGATTTCATCGAATTCTTCACTGTATACCTTGTAATCATTTAAGATTTTATCTGTTTGGTTATCACCTCTAAATTGAGGTTTCGTATTTTCATTATTACTTTCGTCAATATCTTTTAAATCTTCTTCATTTTCTTTATCAACATTCATTTCGGTTTCTTCAAAACTTACCTCTTCCTCAGTTTCACTCGATTCTTCTTCAGAAAAAGAAGATTGATTTTCTAAATCATTTACTTCATTACTATCAAGTTGTTCAATATCTTGATTATTATCCTCTTCTTTTTTTTCGTCTTTATTTTCTTGTTTATCATAGTAGTCAAGGTCTTGAATTAGCTGATTTACACTTTGTGCAAATTCTTTTTGATTAAAAATATTATTTTTCATGTTTTCAGTTCGATTTCCAATTTTCTTATCCAGCCAGCTCCTCCATTTTTTGAGAGCTTTATCGGCATTTAAAGGCGTGTAATCACTACTGATTTCATTTCGAAAATATATATCAATTGCATTTTCTATATCGAGATCAGATTGTGACTCTACATTTTGAAGCTCTAATGCATTACATTTTTTTTCATATGCCATTTTTAAATTAGATTTTACGCCTCGCATTAACTTGCTTCCAATCAACTGCACTCGTGTATTTTCAAGTATTTCATATATTTTTTGGTTTTTCTCTCCAGGAGGTTGAAGCTCATAATACAACTTACTATTATGGTATTTATGCATTAATGCTTCGTTGTCTGCATTGCCTCTGATTTCAGTTAAATCTTTTAAGTTAATGTTATTGTCTATTTTGGGTAAGACTATCTGATTGCTCGAATTGGACTTGTTGTTCTCGAACACAACGTCTAATTCATGATCATCAGCGATTGCTTTGACTGTTGATGATATAGCTTTTTTTAAATCTTCTAGTTGATCGTCGTTCACTAAACTAATGTAAAATCATTTGTACTACTGGACAACTCATCTCCAAAGCATCTTTGATAATACTCAGAAATAATTTGTTTTTCACTTTCGTCACATTTATTTAGAAATGTAAGATTGAAAGAAAGTGCGTAATTATGGTCAAAAATTTCAGCATTCTGAGCCCAAGTTAAAACAGTTCTAGGACTCATAACCGTAGAAATATCACCATTCGCCATCCCTTTTCTAGTCAAGTCTGCTACTTTGATCATTAGTTCAATAATTTCTTCTTTTTCCTTAGTGTTAAAAGAAGGAACCTTTGCAAGCATAATTTCTTTTTCTTTTTCAAAGTCTAAATAATTAAGTGTTGTGACTATGCTCCATCTGTCCATTTGTCCTTGGTTGATTTGTTGTGTGCCGTGATATAAACCAGTAGTGTCACCTAAACCTATTGTATTTGTAGTAGCAAACAGTCTAAAAAAAGGATTTGGTTTTAGAACTCTGTTTTTATCCAATAAAGTAAATTTACCCTCAGCCTCTAACACTCTTTGAATGACAAACATTACATCAGGTCTGCCAGCATCATATTCATCAAAAACAAGAGCTGTTGGATTTTGAAGTGACCACGGTAATATTCCATCTTGAAATTCAGTAATTTGCTTACCGTCTTGTAAAACAATTGCATCTTTTCCAATTAGATCAATTCTGCTTATGTGACTATCAAGGTTCACTCTTACACAAGGCCAATTCAGTCTTGCAGCTACTTGCTCAATATGCGTAGATTTACCAGTACCATGTAAACCTTGTATCATTACTCGCCTATTGTATTTAAAACCTGAGAGAATTGCTAAGGTTGTTGATTTATCAAAACAATAACTGCTGTCAATGTCTGGAACATAATCTGAACGTTCTGAAAAACCATCCACATGTAAATCAGTATCAATTCCGAATGCTTGATTCACAGAAATTGAAATATCAGGTTGATCGAGATTTTGCTTGTCCATATTTTCCATGATGTTCCTTTATAACTTTATATGCCTCTAAGATCTTAACTAATTTTTCCTTATTGTTTTCGACTGGACCAACTGTATCAGGGTGTAGTTCTTTTACAATCTTTTTGAACTTGGACTTGATATCAACAATTGACATATTTTTGTCTTCAATGCCAAGAGTTGCAAGAGCACCTAAATACTTAGAACTATATAATGTAGGATTTAATTGAGAACTATCAAGGTTGTGCATATCTCCAAACATATTCTCTGAAATTTTGTTTATTTTTTCAAAATAGTTAGCATCATTAGTACTCATATTTTTTACTTTTCGGTGACCAATTATGTCATTTTCAATAAATTCCTCAATTTCGTCAGCTGTCATATCTGAGAAATAGTTCCATTTTTTGTTGTAATCTTTTATGTGTTTTAAGCAGAACCAAATATACTCTTTTAATTGGTCTGGTGATGAAGGAGCCTTGTAATCTCCTTTCTGGTCACATCCTTCAAAACTGCATTTTCTATAAGTCATTTGATTATTCAAATTTTTAAGTTATTTTTACTCTATGGACATAGAAAAAACTATAAAAAAGAAGATAGCTGAGAGTTTTAGTCCGAGTCATTATCAGTTTATAAATTTCTCAAGCCAACATAAAAAACATTACCATGGAAATGATGATGAAGTTTCACATGTAAAGTTAGTAATTGTTTCAAAAATTTTTGAAGATCTTAATAAAATTGATCGAGAGAGGAAAGTTCACAAAATTTTAAAAGATGAGATTGCTCAAGCCATTCATTCTCTCCGATTAAAACTTTATACCGAAGAAGAATATAAATTAGTTAAGTGAGGAAATTTTTACTTTTGTAATTAAGTTTTTTTCTGCTTCAATCACTTCAAATTTAAAACCATGATATTGAAAAACTTGTCCACTCTTCGGAAAAGAGCTAGACTCATGTATAATAAGTCCCGAGATTGTATTTGTTTCTTCATCAGGAAGATCCCAACCAAATCTACGATTAAGATTTCTAATTTCTGTTGATCCTTTCACAATAAGTGTTCCATCATTTTCTTTTGTGACTTCCGATAATTCTATATCGTGCTCATCGTTTATATCTCCTACAATTTCTTCAATTATATCTTCAAGGCTTATCATTCCATTAAGTACTCCATATTCATCTACAACCATGGCAAGTTTTATTTTTCTACTCAGGTGCATCTGAAGCTGATCTTTAAGTGTAGTTGTTTCAGGCACAAACCATGTTTTAATGAGAGATTGATTAATCATTTCTTTAGAGATCTCATTTATAGAATTGTTTTTTAATAATTTAAGCAGATTTTTTGCGTGCAAAAGTCCAATTATATTTTCATTATGATCTTTCCATACAGGCACTCTTGTGAAAGGACTTTCAATGACTTGATTTATTATTTCTTTTGGATCGCCATCTATATTTACCATGTATATTTTGCTTCTGTGCACCATAATATCTTCAACACTTATTTCAGCTAAATCAAGAATGCCTGTAACCATATCTTTATCTAACTTGTAAAGACGCCCTTCCTTATGATGTAAATCAACAGTGCCCCTAATTTCGTCTTCTACAGACAATGATCTCGCATTTTTGTCATGATTAATTCCTACAATTTTAAGAATTGAAAAAACAATCTTTTCCATAGTCCAAGTAATAGGAGCGAGTACTGTTACAAACGGTTTTAGAATTGGACTTACAACTAATGATGATTTTTCTGCATTCGAGATTGCATAGCTTTTGGGCAGTATTTCAGCAAAAATAACAATCAAAGTCGTCATAATTATTACTGCATAAGCAACACCACTATTTCCAAATATTTTTATCATCAAGCTAGTTGCAAGTGCGGACGCTAAAATATTCACTAAGTTGTTTCCTAAAAGAATTGCACCAATTAAAGCTTCTTTTTTATTGAGTAATTCGATTGCAGTTTTAGCATTTTTTTTCCCTTTCATCTCAAGACCTGTAAGCCTACTTCGCGTACTTGCGGTAAGAGCTGTTTCCGATCCAGAAAAGAAAGCTGAAAGTGCAAGAAGTATAATTATTGCAATAAATAGCGTAACAATTTCAAATATCATTGAATTAAACTATCTTTGATAACTTTCTTTAAATTATTTTGTTTATACTTATTAGTAACAAATGCTTTTCCAATTTTTTTTAAAAGAACAAGATTAATTTTTCCATTTTTAACTTTTTTATCTGAGAGCATGGTATTTTGTATCACAGGTGTACTTAGTTTATCTTTTAATTTTTTTGGAATAACTGTCAATAAACTTGTATTCCTGAAGTGATCATTAATTTTATCCAACTCCTTGTCTGATAGATGTCCTTCTAAAAATGACATATAGCTGGCCATAAGCATACCAATTGATACGGCTTCACCATGTTTGATGGTATCTCTATAATTATTTAACTTCTCAAGTGCATGACCAAAAGTGTGACCATAATTTAAATATGCCCTAACACCACTTTCTCTAACATCCATTTTAACAATATGAGCTTTATTCTTACAGCTTCGGTACACAGCTTCAATTAATTTGCTATCACTTACTTTGTCTATTTTTTTGAAGTTTTTATCAAGCCAACTAAAAAAATCATCGTCCATTATCAATGCATATTTAATAATTTCAGAGTATCCAGCTTTTAGTTCTCTTTTTTCAAGTGTTTTTAATAGCGACACATCAGAAAGTACTAATATTGGCTGATTGAATGTGCCAATGAGGTTCTTACCATGTGAGGTGTTAACACCAGTTTTTCCACCCACAGAAGAGTCAACTTGTGCAAGAAGAGTTGTTGGAATTTGAATAAAATCGACGCCTCTAAGTGTTATACTTGCTACAAAACCGACAATATCACCTAACACGCCTCCACCAAATGCTATTAGAGTATCGTCTCTATCAATTTTTGAATTTAGTAACTCATCTGATATTTTTTTTACCGTTGAAATATTCTTTTCTTTTTCACCATCATTAATTAATATTGTTTTGTATTCTATTTTGCTTTTTTTGAGCGAACTTAATAATTTGGATAGATGATGTTTTTTTAGAAGTTTATTAGTAACAATAAACACTTTTGGTTTTTTTATAACTCTTTTGATTAAAGTGCCTGCATTTCTAATTATATCATTTCCAATAATAATCTTATAACTTTGGTTTTTTAACGGTACTAAAAGAATTTTATTTTTCATAATGTTAGTTGGCAATAATTCTAATTATCTCTTTTGCTATTTGGTATTTTGTTTTTCCTGAAACTTGAACTATGTAATGTGATTTACTAAAATTTGATTTCCTTACATTATTAATTTTTTCTAATTCTTTTTTTATGTTTTTGTTAAGAAGCAATGGTCGATTTTTTCTTAATTTACATCGTTCAGCAAGTGACTTAATATCCAATTTTAACCAAACGCATATTGACTCCTTAATTGATTTCTGTCTAATTGCACTTGATTGAAATGCTCCTCCTCCTAACGCAATTACAGACTCTTTCGTCTCTAAAATTTGCATAGAAACTTTTTCTTCTAATTTCCTGAATTTTGCCTCTCCATCATGTTCAAAAATTTTATTAATAGTTTTCTTAGCAATTCTTTCAATTTCTTTGTCAATATCATAGAACTTTAGTTGAGTTCTTTTAGCTAATTCTTTACCAACTGTGGTTTTACCTGAACCCATATGACCAACTAAAACAATATTTCTTTTCTTCTCAGGAAGACTTAATTTTGACATTTTTAAATGTTTATAAAATTCACAGTTTCAGAATATTCTGCTAAAAGAAAATACTATGTTTAAATGGCACATTTTTAAATTAATATCATTATATAGCATAAGTTTAATTCTTATAAGTCTAAACTTTACTATTTTACCGAGTAAAGTAGTTGCAAATGAACAACAAGAGCCATTCGAGATATGGGAAAGTGAGAGCTTAATATCTATACAGTCTTCTGAAATTGACGATGATAAAAATAACCAGCAGGAGACTGAAGATGTCAGTCAAAATATTGATGGTATTACAAGTGGAAGCTTTGACTTTAATTTAGCTGATGCCACTGGTTTATATGATGAGTCATATAGTGGACTTAATACCGATATATGGTCAAACTCCGATTTTCAAGAAATAGAAAATTTATTTGCTGCCTTGCCTCAGAATCTGTCGGGTTCAATTTTACGTGAGTTCTTAGACCTATCATTGCTTACTATTTCAGTACCTCCTAAAGATGTTCAGGAAGAAAATAGCTTTTTAAATATCAAAATAAATTATTTAATAAATCGTGGAAAATATGGTGAAGTCAATGAACTCTACGATCTTCTTGATAGTAAAGAGTACGTGAACTCATTTCAAAATCATATTCTTAACTATTACCTAATAAAATCTGATTATAAGTCATTATGTAATAGTAAAAAATTAAAAGATATTTATTTAAAAAAAGAATTATTTTACAAATCTTTCTGTGATGCCATGTCATCAAATTTACTTGCACTTGATTTGGATTTGTCATTATTGAGAGAAGAAGGTTTTGCAGAGGATGATTATTATTATATTTACAATTCCATTCTCAACGGCATTGAAATTAATATTAATGAAATCAAGAGTCTTGATTTATTTAAACTAAATTTACTTCAAAATAACAACGCTAATCTTGAGAGTATTATAAAAGATCAGTCAGATCTTAGTTTCAAATTATTTTATTCACAACTTGATACAAAAATAAATAACCATAAAACATCATTAATTGAGGATTTAGTAACACTTCAACTTATTGATAAGAAATACCTATCTGAAGCATACTCAGAATTATCAAAAAATTTACCTGATACTAATGAACTCAATAATCTTCAAAAACGAGCTCAACTATATGAGAAAATAAGAAAAACTTCAAATCAAGATGAATTAGTAAGACTATCAGATGAGTTTGTTAGACTGTATTCTGAGCGTGGAGTCTTACTACAATCAAGTCAGCTTATTTATGATAAATTTAAAATAATTCAACCTAAACAAAACTATATCAATCAAAGTTCTGATATATGCCTTTTGTTAATATTAAATGATGACACAGATGGCTGTAAAAATTGGCTAAACTCGATAAATTTTGCAGACGATCCTGACGACAATAAGGCAAAAATAACATTTTATTTACTTCTGAAAAATGATCTATCAGCTATTGATGAAGAAATTATTTTCTCATTACTCAATAATGATGATTTGTCTGATAATCAGAAGAACATAATTGCAAAATCATTTGAGGTATATACAGGTCAAAAAATTATAAGTTACTGGAAATCTCAAAGCGATTCGTCAAAAGTGTCTACTGTTATTCCAAATATTAAATTAATTGAGTATACAAAAAATTTATCTGAAATAAATATCGGTGAATTAATAATTATGCTTAATTTAATTCAAGGAAGCAATTCTACTAACGATATCAGTGAAATAAGTTCTTTTTTGATTATTGAAAAGCTTAAAATGATAGATGAAAAATTTTCTAATTTATATTTATTAGAGTATTTCACCTTACAACCATTATAACAATATGATAGAAAATTTTCAGGTAGAAAGCTTCCTCGAAGTTCTTGCATCTGAAAAAGGCTTGTCTAAAAACACAATCAATTCATATAAACAAGATATTCTTCAGCTTAATAATTTCTTTAAGAAAAAAAATAAAAATATTAAAAATCTCAATGTTGAAGATTTTAAAAAATACATATTTTCTCTAGATGATAAGGGATATGAAAAAAATTCTATATCAAGAAAAATTTCGTCATTAAATCATTTCTTTAATTTTCTTCTTGAAGAAGAATATATTACTCAAAATCCGATAAAACAGATTCAAAGTCCTAAGAAAGAAAAATCTCTACCAACAATTTTAACTAATAAAGAAGTTGACATGTTGCTAGATGAAGCCAAAAAAGATGATACAGATGAAGGCATCAGGTTAAATGCAATGATCCAAATATTATATTCAACAGGTGTCCGCATTAGTGAGTTGGTTCAAATGAAGTTATCTTCAATATACGAAAGAAAAAACTTCTTTTTAATCCACGGCAAAGGAAACAAAGAAAGACTTGTTCCCGTTGACTCAAAGACATTAGAAATGCTTAATAAATTTTTAATAGTAAGAAAAAAATTTATTAACAAATCAATAAATGAACAATGGCTTTTTCCATCAAAATTCTCAAAAACAGGACACATCACAAGGCAAAGGCTCAATCAATTATTGCATCAATTAAGTATAAATGCTGGTGTTAAGTCAAAACTTGTAAGCCCTCACAAGCTTAGACATGCTTTTGCAACTCATTTACTGGCAAACGGTATTGATCTAAGATCATTACAAGTTATGCTCGGTCACGCAGATATTTCAACAACACAAATTTATACACATGTTCTTAATGATCGATTTAAAAAACTTATCGAGAACAATCACCCTTTATCGAAGATAGATATTTAAGCTCAAATAGCTCCCATAAACAGCTAATCATTAAGCCTTGAAAAGAATTATTTTAGGTGCTAATAGAACTTATGAGTTTTACACCCGTACCTACAACACAAACTAGATTAAACAGATCAGAACTTTTTGTGCCTGGCTCAAAACCTGAACTTTTTGAAAAGGCAATTCAAAGTAATGCTGATGTAATATGTATGGATCTAGAAGATGCGGTCGCCCCACAAGACAAAGAAAATGCAAAAAAAAATGTTATTAAAGCACTTAATGAGATTGATTTTGGTAAAAAGACAATCTCTATTAGAATTAACGGCTTAGATACTCATTATTGTTACAGAGATGTGGTTGATGTAATGGAAAACAGTGGGGAAAGATTAGATCTCATTATGATACCTAAGGCAGGTGTGCCAGAAGATGTTTATGCAATTGATGTATTAGTTTCTCAAATTGAGGATAAAACGGAAAGGTCTAAAAAAATTGGTTTTGAACTTATTGTCGAAACATCTATGGGTATAACAAATCTTGATAAAATTATAACTGGATCAAAAAGAGTTGAGTCACTTCATTTTGGATATGCGGATTACGCCGCCTCTGTAAGAATGAGGACTACAAATATAGGAGGAACGAATCCTGATTACTCGATATTGACAGATGAAATCAATGGTGAGCGTCTAGTTCATTGGAATGATATGTGGCATTATCCACTATCTAAAATGACAACAATTGGACGTGCTCATGGATTGAGGATAATAGATGGTCCTTTTGGGGATTTTTCTGATCCTGATGGTTTTAAGGCACATGCTCGAAGAACGGCAATACTCGGCTGTGAGGGTAAATGGGCTATTCACCCAAGTCAGGTTGACCTTGCTAATGAAGTGTTTACGCTTCCAGAAAAAGAAGTTCAAAAAGCATATGATATTCTTGAGGCGATGAAAAAAGCTCAAGAGTCAGGAGCAGGTGCAGCAACACTTAATGGAAAACTTATTGATGCAGCTTCAATTAGGCAGGCAGAACAAATAATTGAACAAACTAAGTTAATTGAGACTTTATCTTAATTTCGAATTATATTCATTCTTATGATGACTTACCTTGAGTTTGAAAAACCAATAGAGGTTCTAGATAACAAAATACATGAATTAAAAAGTTTAAATGAAAATGCTCCATCTGATAGTCTGCTTACAGAGATCCAAACTATAGAAAATAATATTAATGATGAATATAAAAAGATATTTTCTTCTATAACACCTTGGCAAAGAACTTTAGTTGCAAGACATCCTAATCGACCAAAAACGAAACATTATATTGAAAATTTAATTGAGGATTTTTTTCCTTTATCTGGAGATAGAGGATTTGCTGAGGATAAATCAATTATAGGTGGCTTTGGAAAATTTAGAGGTCGATCTGTGCTGATAATTGGTCATGAAAAAGGAAATGATACAACTTCGCGTATCGAGCATAATTTTGGAATGCCGCGACCAGAAGGATATCGAAAAGCACAAAGATTAATGAAACTTGCAGAAAATTTTGATATTCCAGTTATTTCACTTGTAGATACTCCTGGAGCTTACCCTGGAGTTGGAGCTGAGCAAAGAGGACAATCAGAAGCAATTGCTAAAACGACAGAATGTTGTTTGTCATTAGGAGTACCAATAGTGGTTGTAATAATTGGTGAAGGAGGATCAGGAGGAGCAGTAGCAATTGGCACTGGAAATAATGTTCTCATGTTAGAAAACTCAATTTACTCAGTCATTTCTCCTGAAGGATGCTCATCAATTCTTTGGAAAGATGCATCAAAAAATGTAGAAGCGGCATCAGCACTAAAATTAACCGCCAATGATATGCAAAAGGTTGATGTTGTTGATCGAGTAATACTTGAACCAATAGGTGGTGCTCACAGAAATCAATTAAAAACTATTGAAAGTACAGGTGATGCAATAGAGGAGTGTCTAAATATTCTTTCTAATCAACATGGAAATGATTTAAAAAGAGCCAGACAGGAAAGATATTTGCAAATTGGCAGAGCTGGACTTTTTTCAGAAAAGATGTCTGCTGTAAATTCTGTGTTAGATCAAAAGTATGGCAAGATTAAAGACAAAAATCTGATGAAAAAAATTATATTTCGTACTGTATTATTTTCACTGCTTTTGATAATTTCAATAGCAATTTTATATTACTTTTTTAATTAAATCTTTCCGTGACAGTGCTTGTATTTTTTACCTGAACCGCAGGGACAGGGTGAGTTTCTTGAAATTTTCTTTTCTATTTTGACTCCTTTTTTTTGTTCCTTGAAATTATTTTGGTCTTGGTCACTATTTCTAATATTCTCCTTGATTGCCATTCTTGAGAAAGTCCTTGCAACATCAGATTTTAAATTATTGATAAGAATTTCAAATAAACCGAACGCTTCATTTTTGTACTCACTCAATGGATCTCTTTGTCCATATCCTCTGAGTCCAATTGTTGATCTCAATTGTTCAAGATTATTAATATGATCTTTCCATTTATCATCTAATATTTTTAACATGACCATACGTTCTAAACTGTTAACTAAATCTTTAGGGTGCTTAGAATTTCGTTCCTCTGATTTTTTATCTATCAGTAAATAAATACTATCTTTAAGTTCATTTTGAGTTAGTTGCTTATTTTCAAACAGTTGATTTGTGTCAATTTCAATAGCAAAGAAAGATTTTATATCATTTTTAAGTTCATCAACTTTCCATTCATCGATGAATGATTTTTCTGGAGCATATTTTTCAACTATTTCATCTACAACATCGTATTGCATATCCTTTGCAACTTTTGAAATATCATTTGACTCCATGAGTTCAAGTCTTTGATCAAAAATTGTTTTTCTTTGATCATTAAGTACGTCATCAAATTTTAATAAAGTTTTCCTTATATCAAAATTTCTACCTTCAACTTTTTTTTGTGCTCTTTCCAAAGCTTTTGAAATCCAAGCATGTTTAATAGACTCTCCTTCTTTTAAACCAAGAGTTTTAAGTATGTTATCGATTCTCTCAGAACCAAAAATTCTCATTAAGTCGTCTTCTAAGCTTATAAAAAACTTTGTTTCACCAGGATCACCTTGTCTTCCTGATCGACCTCTGAGTTGATTATCTATCCTTCTGCTTTCATGTCGCTCGCTACCAATTACGTAAAGTCCGCCATTACTAACTACACTATCTTTTTGTGTTGAAATTTTATTTTTTAATGTTTCAGTATTAGTGTCGTTTTCATTTTTCATTTTAAAATCAAAATTTCCACCTAATTGAATATCAGTTCCTCTACCAGCCATGTTAGTAGCAATTGTTACAGCTCCTGGTTCTCCAGCATTAGCAATAATCTTTGCTTCTTGTTCATGTTGCTTTGCATTCAGCACTTGATGATTTATTTTTGAACCTTTTAATTTTCGAGATATGAGCTCAGATTTTTCTATACTTGTGGTACCAATTAAAACAGGCTGACTTTTTTCGTGACACTTTTTGACTTGGTCTACAATAGCATTATATTTTTCATCTACAGTTCGATATATTTCATCATCATTATCGATTCTTACGATGGGTGAATTTGTGGGGACCTCTATAACTGATAAATTATAGATGTCCGCAAATTCTTCAGACTCTGTTAAAGCAGTACCTGTCATGCCAGATATTTTATTATACAATCTAAAATAGTTTTGAAATGTTATTGAAGCTATGGTTTGACTTTCATTTTGAATTTTAACATTTTCCTTTGCTTCAATTGCTTGATGTAATCCATCACCATATCTTCTGCCCTCCATAGTTCTTCCAGTAAATTCATCAACTATGATTATATTTCCAGACTTTACTATGTAATCTCTATCTTTTTCAAAGAGTTTGCTTGCACGAAGAGCTTGATTGATATGATGCACAACAGACACATTTTCAATATCATACAGAGTGCCTTCATTTATTATATTGCGTTCCTTTAGTATCTTTTCTGCATTATCATTTCCTTCATCAGTAAGAAACGCAGATTTTGTCTTTTCATCTATTTCATAATCGTTTTCACTAAGGAATGGTATGATATTGTTGATTGATGTGTACAATGTAGTTTTATCTTCTATTGCTCCTGAAATAACTAATGGTGTTCTTGACTCATCTATGAGTATGCTATCTACCTCGTCCACAATACAATAGTTATGAGAACGTTGAACCATATTTTCTTTTTGAATTCTTAAATTATCTCTTAAATAATCAAAACCAAATTCATTGTTTGTGCCGTAAGTAATATCACATAGATATTCTTGTTTTCTTTTATCAGTGTCATTCAGATCATTAGTGATACAGCCAACACTTAGTCCAAGGTATTTAAATACAGAACCCATCCACTCAGAATCGCGTTTTGCAAGGTAATCATTTACCGTAACAATATGAACGCCTTTATCACTAAGAGAGTTTAGAAAAGCAGGAAGAGTAGAAACAAGAGTTTTTCCTTCTCCCGTTTTCATTTCTGCAATACTTCCATTGTGAAGTATTTGGCCACCAATTAATTGAACGTCAAAATGCCTCTGGTTTAATGTTCTTTTTGAAGCTTCTCTGACTAATGCAAATGACTCAGGTAATAATTCATTCAATGATTTACCATTTTGTGCATCAAGTTTGAGTTTTTGAACATGTTCAATAATTTGATTCTGATCTTTGTTTGCGAACTTACTCTCAAAACCATTTATGGTTTCAACAATATTTTTAAATTTGTTTAGTGCTTTATTGTTACTAGAACCAAGTACAGATCCAAAAAAAGAGGAGAGGCTGACCATTAAATATATTTCCTATATAATTATTAGCTTTTATACATTAAATAGTATTTACAATTAAGATAATTTTAAATTATAACGCCAAATAGTTTTATAATGACTTATAAATATAAATCACCCCTTGCGCCGAAGAAAATCAACAAAATTAAAGCTATTGCAGGCGTTGATTTATATACTTTTTCTGCTGGCCTCTACAACAAACACAGAAGCGATATCGCTTTATTTATTTTCAATAAACCAGGCTCAATTGCGGAAGTATTTACTAAATCATCGATAAAATCTCACACACTAAATTGGAACAAAAAAAATTTAAAATCTAGAACTGTTAAAGCAATTTTTATAAATGCTGGAAATGCTAATACGTTTACAGGTTATCAAGGAGTCAAAAGTATAACTGAATTAGCAAAAAAAATATCATCTCAATATGAGATTCCAATCAATAAATTTTTTGTATGTTCGACTGGAGTAATAGGTGAGCCATATCCTATTAAAAAAATTCTTTCTGCAATTTCTCAAAAAAAATCACCCAATAAAGATTGGCTAAATTCGGCTAAAGCAATTATGACCACGGATACCTTTCCAAAGGGAATCACAAGAAGCTTTAAATTTAATGGAGTCAACTCATATATAACAGGCATATCGAAAGGTTCAGGTATGATAGAACCTAATATGGCAACTATGTTAGGTTTTGTATTTATTGAAATAAATATACCAAAAACATTACTGCAGAAAATGCTAATTAAAGTTACCGAAGACTCATTTAATAAAATTACAGTTGACGGAGATGAGTCAACTAATGATACAGTAATACTAGCTTCTACCAATAGGCTGATACCAAATAAAGCCATCAAAACTTTGAATGACCCACAAATAAGAAATTTCAAAAAAGAATTAAAATATGTCTTTCAATACTTAGCAAATTTAATTGTCAGAGACGGTGAAGGGGCTAGTAAATTAATTTCTATCAATGTTAAAAATGCTAAAAGTGAAGTTCAGGCCAAAAAAATAGCAAAATCTATTGCAAACTCACAACTTTTTAAAACAGCAATTTATGGCAAAGATGCAAACTGGGGAAGAATAGTAATGGCAATATCTAAAACTTACGAGGCAATTGATGAAAATAAACTCAAGATCACATTTGGCAACTATCAGGTGACTCACAGAGGTGCAGAAAACAAAATGTTAAATAAATCTAAAATTAAAAATTATTTAAAGAAAAAAGAAATTAAAATTGTTGTCGATCTTGGACTTGGTAATAAAACATATGACATTCTTACCTGTGATTTATCTCATAAGTATATTGACATTAATGCGTCTTACAAATCGTGAAAATAGTATATTGTTCATCGGCAATCATATTAAATACAAAAAAAGAATGTTTGATTGCTTCAAGGAATAACAAAACAATACTCTCAAATTATTTTGAATTTCCAGGAGGCAAGCTTGAAAAATATGAGGGCTTTGAAGAAACACTGATTAGAGAATTAAAAGAAGAACTAGGAATAACTATTCAAAAAGAAAGCCTCAACCATTTTCTACAAATAACTCACAAATATAGAGATTTCTTTTTATATATGCATATTTTTTTAATTGAAAATATAGAACTACAACTCAGAAGCTTTGATAATGAAAAATTAGTTTGGGTTAGTAAGGATAATCTATTAGATGTAAATATTTTGCCAGCTAACAAAATAATAATTAATGAACTGTATCAATTCTTAAAGTAACAACCTTTTTGATCATTAAAAAATGATATAGACGAATATAATTCATTTTTTATTTCAACGTATTTATTCTCTTCATCAATATTTAATTCAAAGTTTGAGATTATTGAGTCCTCATGACTTTCGTGTAGCGTTGCCGAAATAACTCTTTGATAGCTCTCATTACAAAAATCAAGACTCATTTCAGAAATAAAAACACAATTACAAAAGTGCTTAGAAGAGGCATTCATAATTACTATTGCCTCATTTCTCTCATCTGCTAATAAGTAAGAGCAAAATATAGTAAATATATAAATAATAATGCCTATTATACTAAATTTTTTCATCACTGATGTCACAATTTCATAAAATTATACTTTTAATAACTATATTATTTTTTTCAGTCAACCAATCATTTGCATTGACACTGCAGCTACAACATAACCCAACCATTCAGTGGCCAACCAAAAATTGGAGTGAAAGAGAACTTACAATTAATGACGAGAAAGGATTTAGAGAATTAACTGATTTTTTATTTTCAAAAGAGTCCCAATCAAAAAATGGACGTACTAATTCTCTATTAATTGTTCAAAATGGAGAAATTGTTTTTGAAAAATATAACGATCCAGTTTCTGTGACTACCAAACAAGTTTCTTGGTCGATGGCTAAAAGTTTTATAGGGGCATTAACAGGAATAATGATTGATAAGGGTTTAATTTCTTCAGTAGAAGAAAATAAATTACTCCCTAACTGGAATGATAAAAGAAAATTTATTTCAATTGATGATTTATTAAATATGAAATCAGGGCTTAACTTTCTTGAAGAATATAACACATCTGGAAGATCAGATACATTAGAGATGTTATATGGTCAGGGTAAACTTGATCAGGCATCTTTTGCTGCGTCATTTCCTATGAAAACTATCAATCCTGGTATGGAATTTAATTACTCAACAGGTGAAACAAATATTTTAAGTAAAATAATAAAATTAAAATTAGAAGAAGCTGGATTAAATTATTATGACTTCATTCAAGAAAACTTAGCTAAAAAAATTGGCCTAAATGATACAATTTTTGAATTTGATAAATCAAATACATTCATTGGTGGCAGTTCTGTATTTTCGAATGCCAGAGACTATGCAAAATTCGGATATCTGTATCTTCGAGACGGATATTGGGAAGATGAACAAGTAATTTCAAAACAATGGATTGATGCATCAAGAAAGCCAGTAAAACATAGTTATGGAATGTACAGTAACAAGTTTTGGATTGTTCATCCTGCATTCAATCATGGATTACCAAAAGATACTTATTACTGTGCCGGTTTTGGTGGTCAGTATATAATTATTATACCATCTAAAGATCTTGTGATGGTTAGATTAGGTGAAACTTATATTGAAGATGATAATGTTATGAAGAACCTTGGCGACTTGGCATCTTACTTTCCAAATGCTTTATAAATTTAAATGAAAAATATTATTATATATTCATCAAACAACTGTGGATACTGTGAGCTAGCTAAAAGTCTCCTGGAATCTTTAAATTGTCAATATCAAGAGATCAATATCCAAGAGATGCCTGATAAAAGGGATGAGATGCTAAGAAAGTCAAATGGAAAAAGAACAGTGCCTCAGATATTTATTAGTGATGTTCATGTGGGCGGTTATGATGAACTGAATAGATTACATTTAAAAGGTGAACTAACAGAGCTGATTAATGAAAAGTAAGCTTTCTGTAGGTTGTATTCAGCTTAATTCAAAAAGTTCAATAATAAAGAATTTAGAAAATACAATTTCTTTTTCAAATTTAGCTGTAAATAGAGGTGCAGAATTTTTATTTACACCTGAAGTTTCAAACATAATATCCTTAAATCAGACAGAATTATTAGATAATGTATACGAAGAAAAAAATGATCCATTTCTAAAAACGTTTAAAGAATTCTGCTTTCAAAAATCTGTATGGGTTCTTCTTGGCTCGCTAGTAATTAGGGACAAAAAAAATAAATTGTATAATCGTTCCTACCTTATAAATAATAAAGGAAAAATTGTATCAAAATATGATAAGATACATATGTTCGATGCAAATATTTCAAAAGTAGAAAAATACTCAGAATCAAAAGTATTTAAAAGTGGCTCTGATATTAAAGTTTCCCCAACTCCATGGGGAAAGTTGGGGCTTTCAATTTGTTATGATATTAGGTTTCCAGAGTTATACAGGCAATTGAATTTATTAGGTGCCAAAATGATTTCTATTCCTGCTGCATTTACAATTCCTACAGGAAAAGTTCATTGGAAAGTGTTATTGCAGTCGAGAGCAATTGAAAATGGGTGCTTCATTTTTGCACCTGCTCAATGTGGTGTTAATACATCAAAAAGGAAAACATATGGACATACAATGATTATATCTCCTTGGGGAAAAGTAATAGGCGAAATGAAGAAAAAACCTGGCGTATTAGTTAAAAAAATTGATCTCTCAGAAGTAGCAAAAACTAGGGAAAAAATAGCCTCCGATAAATCAGTACTATTGAAAAAAAAAATTAAATACTAATATCTAACTTATGATTGTACTCAGTCTAAGCTGTAAAAAATGTGACAATGAATTTGAAGGTTGGTTCTCTTCTCACCAATCTTGTGAAAAGCAAATAAAAAAAGGTATGGTGGAGTGTACTATTTGCAATTCTAAAAAAATTGAGAAATCCCTATCTAAGCCAAATGTGGCTGTTCATAAAGGTAAATCCACGAGTCAAAATGAAGCATCTAAAATTCTGCGATCAAAATTAAAAGAATTAAAAACCTTTGTAAAAGATAATTGTGAATATGTTGGCGATCAATTCCCATACGAAGCTAGACGTATTCATTATGATAAATTAAATAAACCAATTTATGGCCATGCTACAAAAAAAGAAGCTGATGAACTTAAGGAAGAAGGCATTGAAACAACTTCAATACCATGGATAAAAGAAGAAAATTAGTTTTTCTTTGCAGAAATTATGAAATTTGCGCTTAGTTTTGAAGACTGATACCAGGAATCCTTTATTGGGTTGTAATTTATACCTTTAGTTTGAAGTACTTCAAATTTATTTTTGATAAGATACCCATACAAATCTTCAGGCGTAAGGAATTTACTCCATTCATGAGTGCCTTTAGGAAGAAATCCTAAAACATACTCTGCAAAATATTTTGCAAAAACTAGAGAAAAAAGAGTTTTATTAATTGTTGCTATGAATATCAATCCATTATCATTTATCAATTCACAGCTTTTTGATACAAAAAGTTCTTGATTATTAACGTGTTCAATTACTTCTAAATTAAGAACTACATCAAATTTATTTTTATTATCTAATTCTTCTACAGTTGATTGATGATAATTTATTTCAAGCCCATTTTGTTCGGCATGGATTTGAGCAGATTTTACATTCTTTTCAACGGCATCAATACCTGTTACTTTCGCACCAAGTCGTGCCAAAGGTTCACTCATGAGTCCGCCTCCACATCCAATATCAAGTATTGAGATATTAGAAAGTGGTTTGTTTTGATCTTCAGTCTTTTTAAAATTACGTTTTATTTCATCAATTATAAGTTCAAGTCTTACTGGATTAAACTTATGCAGCGTTTTAAACTTACCGTCATAATTCCACCATTCATGGGCTAGTTTTGTAAATTTTTCTACCTCTAAATCATTGACCGTACTATTGTTTGCAGTGTTCATATAAAGTGCTTGATTATAATATTGTTATAAAGTAATTAGTTTTTGATATAAATTAATATAATAAATCAATTATTTAGTCGTAAAATCTAAAATGTCTACACTAGTATTAAAATTTGGAGGAACCTCTGTTGGTACTACAGACTTAATAAGTTCCGCAGCTAAAATTATACAAAAGGAGTATGAAGATGGACACAATGTTGCCGTTGTCGTCTCTGCAATGTCTGGCGCGACAAATAGTCTTATAGAGCATGTAAATAGTATTGGGCAGGAGAATGAAGCTGAGTATGACGTCGTTGTTTCTTCAGGGGAACAAGTAACCGCAGGTTTAATGTCACTAGCGCTCAATAAATTGGGTATTCCAGCAAGATCATGGCTAGGATGGCAATTGCCAATACTTACTGAAGGAGATCACAAAAGTGCAATGATTACAAAAATTGTTCCAGATAAAATAGAAATTGAATTTAAGAAAAAACGCGTAGCTGTTTTAGCTGGTTTTCAGGGAATCTCAAATGACAATAGAATTACTACAATTGGTAGAGGAGGTTCAGATAATACAGCTGTTTTTTTAGCATCAAGTCTAAATGCTGATAGATGTGATATTTATACAGATGTTGATGGCGTATATACATCCGATCCCAAAGTAACGAGTAAAGTTAGAAAGTTGGATAAAGTATCTTATGAAGAAATGATTGAAATGGCATCCCAAGGCGCCAAGGTTCTTCAAACTGCATCGGTAGAATCTGCAATGAAGCACGATGTTAATCTTCATGTAAGATCCACATTTAATCCAGCTGATACAGGAACTCAAATCTCGAGAGATATTGAAGAGTCAAATGAAAGAGCTGTTACAGGAGTAGCATACTCTAAAGATGAGGCAAAAATTACGATAATAGATTTAGACGATAGACCAGGTGTTGCTGCAGAAATATTTGAATCGCTCTCAGCAAAATCAATAAATGTTGATATGATTGTTCAAAACAATTTCATCGAGAGAAAAATGACAAATCTAACTTTTACTGTACCAATGACAGACTTAAAAAAATCTCTTGACGTTATTACTGTATTGGAAAATCAAATTAGCTTTACCAGAGTATTAAGTGAAGAAAATTTATCAAAAGTCTCAATTATAGGTTCCGGAATGAGAAATCAACCTGGAATTGCTGCGAAAATGTTTACTTGTTTATCAGAAAACAAAATTAATATTGAAGTCATCGCAACATCTGAAATAAAAATAAGTGTTTTGATAGATAGATCAATGACTGAAAAGGCAGTAAACGCACTGCATGAAAAATTTGGATTAGATCAACTTTAATCATTAATTGTTAATTAGATGAGCTTAGAAAATAAAATTATTAGAAGGAAAACTAAAACTATCAAGGTAGGTAATGTTGATGTTGGGGGTAATTCACCAATAAGTGTTCAGTCTATGACAAATACCCTTACTAAAGACGTTGAAGCTACAATTAAACAAATTAACGAATTAGCTGACGAAGGCGCCGATATTGTAAGAGTTTCATGTCCAGATAAAGAGTCAACTGAAAGCCTAAAAAAAATTGTAGATCTTGTAAACGTTCCAATCGTTGCAGACATACACTTTCATTACCAAAGAGCACTTGAGGCAGCTGAAGCTGGAGCATCATGCTTAAGGATAAATCCTGGTAATATTGGAGCCAAAAAAATCTCAGAAGTAATACAGGCTGCGAAACAAAATAATATTAGTATGAGAATTGGTGTTAATGCTGGGTCAATTGATGAAAGTATCTTAAAAAAATATGATGAGCCTAACGCTGACGCACTTGTAGAGAGCGCTGTAGAAAATATAAGACTACTTGAGGATAATAATTTTAATAATTTTAAAGTTAGTGTTAAAGCTTCTGATATTTTTACTACAGTTGCATCATATGAAAAATTATCTGAAATATGTGATTATCCACTTCACGTAGGGCTTACAGAGGCAGGGACCTATCTTGCAGGATCTATAAAATCTTCTATTAGTATAGGCCAATTACTTCAAAAGGGTATTGGAGATACAATCAGAGTATCTCTAACAGCTGATCCTGTTGAAGAAATTAAAGTTGGTTTTGAAATACTCAAAAGTCTCCAACTAAGGACCAAAGGCATCCAAATCGTATCGTGTCCATCCTGTGCAAGACAGGCTTTCCCAGTCATTGAAACTGTAAAAAAACTTGAACAACGTTTATCTCATATTAAAGAGCCACTTACTCTATCAATTATTGGATGCATTGTTAACGGGCCTGGTGAAGCTCTTAAAAGTGACATTGGAGTAACAGGTGGTGGCAAAGGAACAAATATGATTTATGTTTCTGGTGTAGCTGACCATAAAATCACTAATCCTGAAATGGTCGATCATATAGTCGATATGGTTGAAAAAGAAATCAAATTATTAAATGATTAAGGATGAAGAATTAAATAAGATTCTAGAAAAATTTAAAAATCTAGAAGATCAGCTAAATTCTTCAATTGAGGATAAAGATGCGTATATATCTATTTCAAAAGAGTATGCAGATTTAAAACCGCTAGCACAAAGTATTAATAATTTCTTAGATTTACGTCACGAATTAGAAGATTTAAATAATATCTTAAATGGTGATGACAAAGATTTAATTGCAATAGCAAAATCAGAAATAGCTGAACTTAAAAACAAAATTGTAACGTCAGAAGAGTCTCTCAAGCAGCTTTTAATACCTAAAGATCCTTTAGATGAAAAAAATGTAATTCTTGAAATAAGAGCAGGAACCGGGGGTGATGAAGCGGCATTATTCGCAGGAAGCTTATTAAGAATGTACCAGAGATATTGTGACGAACAGAATTGGAAATTGGAATTTTTATCCATTTCTGACTCAGAAAAAGGAGGCGTAAAAGAGGCTATAATCAAGATATCCGGAAAAAGTGTGTATTCAAAATTAAAATATGAGTCTGGCGTACACCGCGTTCAAAGAGTTCCAGAAACTGAGTCACAGGGTCGAGTTCACACTTCAGCGGCTAGTGTTGTCGTTTTACCTGAAGCTGAAGATGTTGATGTTCAAATAGATGAAAAAGATATTCGAGTGGATGTGTTTCGTTCAAGTGGAGCAGGAGGCCAACACGTCAATACTACAGATAGTGCAGTAAGAATAACTCATTTACCATCTGGTATTGTAGTTCAACAACAAGATGAAAAATCGCAACATAAAAATAAAGCGAGGGCGATGATAGTACTTAAAACAAGATTATATGACTATGAAAGAAAAAAGCAGACAGACGAAATTGCTGATAAAAGAAAATCTCAGATAGGTTCAGGAGATCGATCTGAAAGAATAAGAACTTATAATTTCCCTCAAGGTAGAGTTACTGATCATAGAATTAATTTAACATTATACAAATTGGATCAAATCCTAAATTCTACCGGACTTGAAGAGCTTGTTTCCAAACTTATAATTGCAGATCAAAGTGAAGCATTATGATTAAACTTAGGGATGCGCTCTATAAAACAAATGATTGTTTAAAACTACCTTCAAGTAATATTCCTCCAATAAATGAAAGAAAAATAATCCTAAAAAATATTTTACAACAATCTGACGAGTCTATTTCTAGTAATTTGGAAAAAAATTTAGAAACCAACGACATTAACACATATAAAAGTTTTATAATAAGAAGAATAAATCATGAGCCTCTGGCTCAAATAATTAAAAATAAAAATTTCTGGAAGAATAATTTTTTTATAAATGATGCCTGTCTTATACCAAGATTTGACAGTGAAGTAATTGTAGAAGCAGTAATCAAAATATTTAAAAACAAGCAACAAAAATTGAATATTCTTGACATTGGTACAGGCTCAGGATGTTTAATAATTTCCCTTTTAAATGAGTATAAAAAAAGCTTTGGAGTTGGTATTGATACTTCCGTTAAAGCTTTACAAGTCGCCAATATAAATAAAATTAAAATGTCTCAAAAAAATCGATTACGATTAATCAATACTTCATATAAAAAATACGACTCTTCTAATTTTGATATTGTAGTGACAAACCCACCTTATATTTCAAAAGATGAAATAAATAAAATCCCTAATGAAGTTAAAAATTTTGAGCCGTTAAGTGCCTTGTATGCCCAATCAAACGGTTTAAAACATTACAAAGAAATAATGTTAAAGCTTCAAAATCCTAAAAAAAAACAAATTATATTTTTTGAAATAGGCCATAAACAATTTGATGTTGTTACTAAACTATTGAAAAATAAAGGTTTTAGAATACTTGATGTTTTAAATGATCTCTCAGGAATTCCAAGATGTATAGTAACAAAAAAGATTTTTATTTAATTCTTGATTATTTACAAAGTTAACACTAATTTACCATCATTCTCGATAGACAATTATAAAAAATTTATAATTTAATATTTTCCAAATTACAGGAACAAAATTAAGAGTGAAGAACAGAAGAAGTAGACCTTTTAGAAAGCCCATAAACCGTAGCAGTAGCGACGGATTTGTGAATGGTAATAATTCCTCAAGAGTAAGAGGCAATCTATCAACGGTACTTGAAAAATATAAAGTACTTGCGAAAGACGCTGCAGCCTCGGGCGATCACATTGGTGCAGAGAATTATCTACAACATGCAGAGCATTACAGCAGAATGATTAATGAAAGACATCTAAAATCGGTAGACAATGCAAAATCTTCACCTTCTAAGACTCAATCTGAGGCTGATGATACTGAATCATTGCCATCAGAAACTCTAGATCCAGCTAAAGCAATAGAAGAAGCTAACTCTTGATATATTGAGTTAAACTTTGTTCTATACTCTTTTTTTCAATTAAAAAATTATCTAATAAACTACCTTCGAGTGTCCTTCCTGAGGGTAACTTCATTTTCATGGGATTTATTCTCTCATTATTGAATATAACTTCATAGTGTAAATGTGGGCCTGTTGATAAACCAGTGCTGCCTACAAAGCCAATAACTTGACCCTGCTTCACCCTCAGGTTTTTTTTCATACCAGATGCATACTTACTTAAATGAGAATAACTTGTCTTGTATCCATTTAGATGTTTAATACGAATGTATTTACCTGCACCCCCATTTGTTCCAATGAACTCAATATGTCCATTACCAGCAGCCATAATAGGTGTGCCTGTCGGCGCAGCGAAATCGACACCCTGATGTTTTTTATTGTACCCTAAAATTGGGTGCTTTCTCATTCCATATCCAGAGGAAATTCTGGCTCCATTAATAGGCGTTTTCATTAATGCCTTCGTAGCACTCTTGCCATTTTCATCAAAGTATTCAACAAAGTTAGAATTTTTGTCTTTAAATCTAAAAAGGGATACCTTGTCACTTTCAAGACCTATTTCAGCAAAGTAGATTGGACCAAATTTTTTTGTCGATTGTTCATCGTTAACAAATTCCTCATAAAATAATTTTAGTGTATTACCACTTCTAATATCTCTTTGAAAATCAACATCAAAACTGAAAAGTTGAACAAAATCCATAATTACATTGTCAGCTACATTTTTATTCATAAGTGATTGATAGATGCTTTTCTCAACATTTACTTCTACGTATCTAAGTTTTGAAAAAAGACGGGACTCTTGTTTTTTTAATGATAGAACTCCCTCATTATTCGTAATTGTTATCTTTGTGTTCTTATCTTTATAAATGGTTACTTCATTCCACTCACTTTTCTCATTTTTGAATTCATTTACAATTTCAATTTGTGTACCAACTTTTAATTTACCTAAATCAATATGCTTTTTTAATTTTTCAATTATTTGATTGATCTCATTATTTGAAATAGAGGCATTTTGTAAAATATTTGCAAACGTATCTCCTTCAATCATTTCAAACTTATTTAGATATTTAAAATCTAAGTTCAAAGAAGATGGATGATCTTCTAAATCAACTAGACTTGTATCTTTGACATTATCTAGGGAATTAGTTTCTTTAGTTTCAAATCTGTTTCTTTGGTCTCCAAAATTTAAAGCCAAAAACACAGCTACTGAAATCATCGTAACAGTGGCTAATAATAGGACTAAATTATATGTTCTAAATAGTTGCATTTTTAGAAACCAAAACTTTTTTTAACAAAAATTATTTGTGTTATGATGACTTATTGAAAGAAACTTAGGAAAAAGTCAACTATCTAATTGAATTTATTGCATATTTTTAATTAATAATTTCCCTTATTTTCTGCAATATTTTTGCGATCAACCTTGACTTTTTGGCTCTAAACTAATAAAAAATGCGAACCCTTGTTTGGTGATGCTCTAAACATGCGGCGCATGACTTAATAGTCTTAATATAAGAGTACTTTTGTTTTTTCCTGTTTAAGGAAGAAGGATACTTTGCGCTCTTATGCTGTTGGAAAAGTAAATTGAAAGAGAAACGTGGGCGGTAATTCCGCAGTACAGAATAACCGTACACGTTTATTTGGATTACATATTTATTATATGTAACTCCGCCAATAAGTTTGTGTGCGTCATTTTTAAACTTGAGAGTTTGATCATGGCTCAGAATGAACGCTGGCGGCACGCTTAACACATGCAAGTCGAACGAGATCTTCGGATCTAGTGGCAGACGGGTGAGTAACGCGTGGGAACCTGCCCAGTAGTAGAGGACAACTTGGGGAAACTTAAGCTAATACTTTATACGTCCTTCGGGAGAAAGCTTTATGCGCTATTGGATGGGCCCGCGTTAGATTAGTTTGTTGGTGAGGTAATGGCTCACCAAGACTACGATCTATAGCTGGTCTGAGAGGATGATCAGCCACACTGGGACTGAGACACGGCCCAGACTCCTACGGGAGGCAGCAGTGGGGAATATTGGACAATGGGGGCAACCCTGATCCAGCGATGCCGCGTGAGTGATGAAGGCCCTAGGGTTGTAAAACTCTTTCGTCAGGGAAGATAATGACGGTACCTGAAGAAGAAGATCCGGCTAACTCCGTGCCAGCAGCCGCGGTAATACGGAGGGATCTAGCGTTATTCGGAATTACTGGGCGTAAAGCGAGCGTAGGCGGATTTGTAAGTTGGAGGTGAAATCCCAGAGCTTAACTCTGGAACTGCCTTCAAAACTACATTTCTTGAGTTTGGTAGAGGAGAGTGGAATTCCTAGTGTAGAGGTGAAATTCGTAGATATTAGGAGGAACACCAGTGGCGAAGGCGACTCTCTGGGCCAATACTGACGCTGAGGTTCGAAAGCATGGGTAGCGAACAGGATTAGATACCCTGGTAGTCCATGCAGTAAACGATGAGTGCTAGATGTTGGGAATTTAAATTTCCAGTATCGCAGTTAACGCGTTAAGCACTCCGCCTGGGAAGTACGGCCGCAAGGCTAAAACTCAAATGAATTGACGGGGACCCGCACAAGCGGTGGATCATGTGGTTTAATTCGAAGATACGCGAAGAACCTTACCGGCCCTTGACATACCAATCGCGGACTTAAGAGATTAAGTCTTTCACTTCGGGTGGATTGGATACAGGTGCTGCATGGCTGTCGTCAGCTCGTGTCGTGAGATGTTGGGTTAAGTCCCGCAACGAGCGCAACCCTTACCTTCAATTGCCAGCACGTTATGGTGGGAACTTTGAAGGAACTGCCGGTGATAAGCCGGAGGAAGGTGGGGATGACGTCAAGTCCTCATGGCCCTTACGGGCCGGGCTACACACGTGATACAATGGTAACTACAAAAGGCAGCGAAGGAGCGATCTGGAGCAAATCTTAAAAAGTTACCTCAGTTCGGATTGTACTCTGCAACTCGAGTGCATGAAGTTGGAATCGCTAGTAATCGTAGATCAGCGCGCTACGGTGAATACGTTCCCGGGTCTTGTACACACCGCCCGTCACACCATGGGAGTTGGTTTTACCTGAAGCTGGTTTGCTAACCGTAAGGAGGCAGCTAACCACGGTAAGATTAGCGACTGGGGTGAAGTCGTAACAAGGTAACCGTAGGGGAACCTGCGGTTGGATCACCTCCTTTCTAAGAGTTGTTTTTTGAATCTTTGATTTAAGAAACTTTTTAACTTAGTAATTATATGTGGCTTACCGTCCTCGTTTCTCTTTCAAAAGTGAAAACTATAAAGCCTGTCTTTTTGGGCTTGTAGCTCAGTCTGGTTAGAGCGCACCCCTGATAAGGGTGAGGTCGGTAGTTCGAGTCTACCCAGGCCCACCATGACGTGGTTTCTCTTGGGGCTGTAGCTCAGCTGGGAGAGCACCTGCTTTGCAAGCAGGGGGTCACCGGTTCGATCCCGGTCAGCTCCACCATAGTTTAACTCTTTTCCATTTACATCGTGAAGTGACATCAATACTAAATTAAAATTTTATTGAGAATTCAAATCTAAGTGTCACAAAAAATAATTAAGTTTGTTTTTTGTACATAGAATAATCAAGCGTTTAAGAGCATTTGATGGATGCCTTGGCACACAAAGGCGATGAAGGACGTAGTACGTTGCGATAAGCTTCGGGGAGTGACGAACACACTTTGATCCGAAGATCTCCGAATGGGAAAACCCAACTCTTTTGAGTTATTGCTAACTGAATACATAGGTTAGTAAAGCGAACCCAGTGAACTGAAACATCTAAGTAACTGGAGGAAAGGAAATCAACCGATACTCCGTAAGTAGTGGCGAGCGAAAGCGGATCAGGCCAGTAGCATTAATTGTACAACCAAAATTACCTGGAAAGGTAAACCATAGAAAGTGATAGTCTTGTATGGGTAATGACAGTTAATGTTCTCGAGTAAGACGGGACACGTGAAATCTTGTCTGAATATGGGGGGACCACCCTCCAAGCCTAAGTACTCTTGTGTGACCGATAGTGAACTAGTACCGTGAGGGAAAGGTGAAAAGAACCCCGACGAGGGGAGTGAAATAGAATCTGAAATTGAATGCTTACAAGCTGTCGAAGCCCGTAAGGGTGACGGCGTACCTTTTGTATAATGGGTCAGCGAGTTAGTTTAAAGTGCAAGCTTAAGCCGCAAGGTGTAGGCGCAGCGAAAGCGAGTCTTAATAGGGCGACAGTACTTTGGATTAAACCCGAAACCGAGTGATCTAGCCATGAGCAGGTTGAAGATAAGGTAACACTTATTGGAGGACCGAACCAGTTGACGTTGAAAAGTCTTTGGATGACTTGTGGTTAGGGGTGAAAGGCCAATCAAACTCGGATATAGCTGGTTCTCCGCGAAAACTATTTAGGTAGTGCGTCATATGAATACCATCGGGGGTAGAGCACTGGATGGGCAAGGGGGGAGAGATCCTTACTAAGTCCAACCAAACTCCAAATACCGATGAGTAATGTGTGGCAGACAGACTACGGGTGCTAAGGTCCGTAGTCGAAAGGAAAACAGTCCAGACCAACAGCTAAGGTCCCCAAGTTATTGTTAAGTGGGAAAGGATGTCGGACGACCAAAACAGCCAGGAGGTTGGCTTAGAAGCAGCCATCCTTTAAAGAAAGCGTAACAGCTCACTGGTCTAAATAAGTTGTCCGGCGCCGAAGATGTAACGGGGCTAAACAATACACCGAAGCTTTGGACACAATTTATTGTGTGGTAGCGGAGCGTTCCGTACGTTGTTGAAGGGAGACTCGTGAGAGCTCCTGGAGATATCGGAAGTGAGAATGCTGACATGAGTAGCGACAAACAGAGTGAGAAACTCTGTCGCCGAAAATCCAAGGGTTCCTGCGCAAGGCTAATCCGCGCAGGTTGAGTCGGCTCCTAAGGCGAGGACGAAAGTCGTAGTCGATGGGAACAAGGTTAATATTCCTTGACCAGGTGAGATGTGACGGATGGCGTAAATTGTCTTTTCTTATATGGATTGAGAAGGCAGTGAAGCCGTTCCAGGAAATAGCCTCACCATAGACCGTACCCGAAACCGACACAGGTGGATAGGTAGAGTATACCAAGGCGCTTGAGAGAACTATGCTGAAGGAACTCGGCAAATTGCCTCTGTAACTTCGGAAGAAGGAGGACCTATGTTTGGGCAACCAGATGTGGGTGGCACAGAAATGGGGGTAGCAACTGTTTATTAAAAACACAGGACTCTGCAAAGCCGCAAGGCGAAGTATAGGGTCTGACGCCTGCCCGGTGCCGGAAGATTAAAGTGAGTGGTGCAAGCTACGACCTGAAGTCCCGGTGAACGGCGGCCGTAACTATAACGGTCCTAAGGTAGCGAAATTCCTTGTCGGGTAAGTTCCGACCTGCACGAATGGCGTAATGATTTCCCCGCTGTCTCCAGCGTAGACTCAGCGAAATTGAATTCTCCGTGAAGATGCGGAGTACCCGCGGTTAGACGGAAAGACCCCGTGCACCTTTACTATAGCTTTACATTGGTATTAGAAATTACATGTGTAGGATAGGTGGTAGACTTTGAAGTGGAGGCGCCAGCTTCCATGGAGTCGTCCTTGAAATACCACTCTTGTGATTTTTGATATCTAACTGAGGTCCATTATCTGGATCCAAGACAGTGTATGGTGGGTAGTTTGACTGGGGCGGTCGCCTCCCAAAAAGTAACGGAGGCGTGCGAAGGTAGGCTCAAGCTGGTCGGAAATCAGCTGTTGAGTGCAATGGCATAAGCCTGCCTGACTGCAAGACTGACAAGTCGAGCAGAGTCGAAAGACGGTCATAGTGATCCGGTGGTTCTGAGTGGAAGGGCCATCGCTCAACGGATAAAAGGTACGCCGGGGATAACAGGCTGATACCGCCCAAGAGTTCATATCGACGGCGGTGTTTGGCACCTCGATGTCGGCTCATCACATCCTGGGGCTGGAGCAGGTCCCAAGGGTTCGGCTGTTCGCCGATTAAAGTGGTACGCGAGCTGGGTTTAGAACGTCGTGAGACAGTTCGGTCCCTATCTGCCGTGGGTGTTGAAGAATTGAGAGGAGTTACTCCTAGTACGAGAGGACCGGAGTGAACGTACCAATGGTGTACCAGTTGTCGTGCCATCGGCATCGCTGGGTAGCCAAGTACGGACGGGATAACCGCTGAAAGCATCTAAGCGGGAAGCCTCCCTCGAAACTAATTCTTCCATGAGAGTCGTGGTAGACCACCACGTTGATAGGTCAGGTGTGGAAGTGCAGTAATGCATGAAGCTAACTGATACTAATAACTCGATCGGCTTGATTTTCTATGTACTAGAAATAAACTAGTCAGAAAAAAGCGACACTAAGATAGAAGAAAAAAGTTTTATTTGGTATTGATTTCACGTTTTGTTGACCTGGTGGTTTTAGCGGAGAGGTTACACACGATCCCATTTCGAACTCGAACGTTAAGGGCTCCAGCGCCGATGGTACTTTGTCTTAAGGCATGGGAGAGTAGGACATTGCCAGGTCTACTAAACGTGAATTGTTCACTTCACATTACTAATTATGTGTTTCATCAATTCTGAATTATGATTTTACCTTCAAAGGCATGCCCAATTTTAAATTCTGAACTGGATAAGCTAACTTCATAGTTAATTTCACAATGAGACGTAATATCTTGAAGAAATTCTTTTGACTCACTAATAGTCTCTGTTCCAAAAATTACTATTATTGGATTATTAAATGATTCCATCCAGTAAATTTGATTACTTAAAAGTGCGCAATCTAATCTTGATAAATCATTGTTTTTTACCTTGTCATTGTAAATTTTGTTCAGACGCGGATGAATCATAGACCACATCCCATACATAGCAGACTCTAATAGGCTCCATTCATATTTTGACGGTCTAAGATCAACGATGAATATACGATGATAACCAATGTACTTTGTAATTTCTTTTAATTCATCTGAATATTCACTTAATGACTCCATATCATTAAAATTTATTGGGTATTTTCTTTTTTCAATCATTTCAGTTCTTTGCTGTTCTTTGAAGATATTCTGCTTAGGGTAGAAAAGTGTAGGTGTATCCATGAAGGATTTGTGATTCCACGCCCACATAAGAGTTGCCGTTACAAGAACGATTAATAACATTATTTCTTTTAAGTATAACTCTTCAGAAACAGAATTATTTCTTAATAAAAAAACATAGATGCCTACCAACAGTAAGACAGTAATTCCAATATAAGACCTACTCACGTAATTCTCCATGACTGGGTCTGCAATGAAAATTAAACAAAATGATATTGAGAAAATTAAAATCTTAGCGTAGTTATTTATGTTGATAACTACTATTGGTAAAGTAATAACCCATATAAGATATAAAAAAATTGATGGATGCATGTAGATCGAGCGTGGGATGTCTCTAAAAAAAGTAAATACAAAATAATAAATAAATAAAAAAATAAGTATTAATATCAAAGAAGTAATTTTTAATAATTTATCCCTATCTTTTATTTCATTTTTTAAAATAAAATAAAATACCAAGACTATCGAAGTCAAAGCATATACCCATCCTGTTCCTCTATGAATAAACCGTTCAAATTGTAATGAAGTGAACGTAGTTTTCCATGAAGACCCTTCCAATTGGAAACCAGACTGAACTCCTAATGAAAAAGATATTATATTTTCAAGATTTATTCCCTGAATTTTGAAGACAATTAAATCAAATAATATTATTGAAATCAATGATGCAGAAAAAAGAAGTGTAATGAATAAAAATTCCTTAAATATATTTTTTTGAAAGTAAAATGAGTTCATTAACCAAAATGTGCCTGCCAACGACACACTAAAAAAAATAAATAAAGGAAATGAAATGATTAAACTTTGCGAAAGCAAAAATAAGAAGAACATGTGTTTTCTATGAATAAAATTATTTGTATCTATGACAGTAAATAGATAGCTAAATGTAATAATGGTTATAAGAACAGAAATATTAGTAACATGCTCCATTTGTATAACGTTTAAAATATATTGGTTGAACCCCATTACAACACAGACAAAAATACCTGATGCATAGTCCCCAAATAAATCTTTACATATTTTGAGCACCAACAGTAAAACTACAAATAGAAATAAATTTGCAAGTAAAAATTTTGCAACTCCAGCATCAAAAAAATATTGCATAAATATTAAAGGATAAATAAGCATCCATCGTCTAAAATAATATGAGTCTGAAAAATGATATTTAAAGTATTCGTAGTTTTGTGAAGTTCCCCAGTAAATAAATGGATCGATCACATTAGGTCCATTGACCCACCACGTTGAATGAAAAATATTAATTATAAATAATAGGATAAATGCTAAACTTACTAAAAATAACTTGTTATTCGAGCTATATATATTCATAGTGAAATTTTAGTTATTCTTTCGTAATTATAAGTTTCATGTAAGGGTCAAGGTATCGCATAAAATTAAATTCTAATAATTTTAAAAGACCTAAGTAACTGAGTAAGTTTCCAAAAAAACCAAGTAACTTATTCCTTTTTTTAAATTCTGTATCTGTTTTCAGTCTTTTTATAAGTTTTATAGAAACATCATTGCAACTTTTAAAATTAAGTCCTGCAGAAATACAAAACTTCTTTACATGTGAATATTTCACAAAGTTTAAGCTATCCCACATTCCCTCAATATCGTTATATTTTTCCTTTTTCTTAATTGTTTTGCCAAAAATCATATATGTAATTTTTTTATTAAAAATAATTGGTAAATTAAAGTGTGTTTCAAATGGAAAACTATAGTTGGGACATAGTATGGTACACTTACCATTTTTGCTAAGCTTTCTTGTTAAAAATTTGATGAAGTGCTTCCAGTCAGGAAGATGTTCAAATACATTTATAAGAAAAATGTAATCATACTTAATTTCATTATCAAAGGACTCATATTTTGTATATCGTATATCTCCTTCAATGTTTTTAAGTTCGGTATGATATTTTTTTAATAGTAAAAACTCATTACCAAATGGTTCTATGCCAGTAAAATTTATATTTTTAAATTTATTTTTTAAATGGCTCAATAAAATTCCTGATCCACTCCCTACTTCTAATACATTTGAACCAGGGCTTAATTGTTCTATAAAATCCTCAACATGACTTAAGCCAAAAGTTGCTTCATTAATCCATTTCTGAGCGTCTTTAAGTTCACTTACAGAGTTTAAAATTTCTTGCGAGATCATTTTCATAAATATGAGTATATTTTTTTACAGATTAATAATTGAGTATATAGTATACAAAGAGAGTTTATGAAAAAAAACAAGAAAAACAATATTTTAGTTTTTAACAATTCTCATTCAGAAGCTCAATTAATTAAATTTTTATCAAGCTCCAATGAAAATAATGTTTATACAGTCGGATTTGTTAATCCAAAAGTAGTTAAGAATGTAAAACATTTTAAAGTTGATTATCGTGAAATAGAAAAAATTAAAAAAATTATCTTAGAAAATAAAATCAAATTTCTTATTCCTTGTGCAAACGACTTAAGTATGTATTCAATAGCAAAAATAAATAATAACAAAAACTTTGATAAAATGAAGGTTATCGATACCATTCATAATAAATATAAGTTTAGAGAATTTGAGAAATTAAATTTTAGATCGAATATTAATTTTTCTATTACCAACAATTTCAATCTTATAAAAAAACTAAGATTCCCTATATTAATTAAACCTATAGTTGGAAGTGGGGGAAAAGGAATAATTAAAATAAATTCTGATAAAAATTTACGCGAAAAGAATTTTTATAAATATAAAGATTACATATTTGAAGAGTATATTGCTGGTACAAACCATGGAATTTTTAGTATAGTAAATGATAAAAAAATAGCATTTATTTTTTTTGATACTGAACAGCGATTTATTAATAAATTTACAGTCAGTTCTACACATAGTCATTGCACTATCCCAACTACTGTTAAAAAAAGATTTACACAAAAAATAAAGAAAATTATTAATAAGTTAGAATTAAAAAATGGCATTTTACATTTTCAGGTAAAATTTAAAAATAATAAGATTTATATAATTGAAGTCACAAGGAGAATTCCAGGAGATCAATATTTATCTTTTGTCGAATTTTCTACAAACTATCCAGTATTAGAAAATATCAAGAATATTTATTTAAATAAATCTCTCAAAGTTGATCAAAATATGAAATTTAAGCACATTTTGCGTAAGATTATTATGGCACCATCAAATGGTAAATATATTAATTTTGAAATTGATAAAAAAATCTCTAATAAAGTGATTGAAAAATACGAAGTACTAAAAAAAGGTAATATTATTAGTGATTATTTAAATCAAAGAATAGCAATACTTTTCTTTGAATTTAAAAACAAAAAAGAATTGTTTTCAATTACAAGGAAAATAGATAATTTAATAAAAATTAATATTATTTAAAACAATGAAAAAAATTGTCTTGGTCATTGGAGCCAGTGGATCCATTGGAGAAATTGTAGTAAAGAATTTATTACAAGAGGGATATTTTGTTATAGCTTCATCGAAAAACGAAAAAAAATTCAAAAGAAAATTTAAAAGTCAGCTAACTAAATATAAAAAACATTTTCATTTCTATCGAAATGATTTAGCCGATATAAAAGCGACAGAGAAATTTATCAGCAATGTAACGGCAAAATATAAATCTATAAATTATTTCATAAATTGTGCTGGGAAAATAAATAGGAAAAATTTTAATGAAGAGACTATTGATGAGTATAATGAAGTATTAAACACTAATTTTGTGTCACCAATGATAATTGTCAAAGAACTTCTAAAAAAAATGAAATTAAAAAATTTTGGGAAAATAATCAACTTATCTTCTCAAATGGCTAAAATTCCACATCCTGGTGCAGCACCATCTTACGAAATAAGCAAGTCTTCCATTAATACACTTACTAGACACTTAGTAAAAAAATATGCTCAATATAATATTTATTTAAATGTAATTTCTCCTGGAACAATAAAGTCCGATATGCAGAAAACTATGAAAATAAGTAAATTAAAGGAAATAATTTCTAATATTCCTTCAAAAAAATTAGGCAACCCACAAGATGTTGCAAATTTGGTTCTATATTTGTTTAGCAATAAATCAAACTACATCAATGGTGCGGTAATTAATATTAATGGAGGATCTTTACTTGAGTAGCAAAAAAATTACTGTTGTATTACCAGTGTATAATAATTCAGGTACTCTAGAAAAATTAGTTTCTAAACTGGAGAAATATTTAAAGAAAAAATCTTCAAATAAATTTGAAATTATTATGATTGATGATGGCAGTAAAGATAATTCGTGGAATATAATTTCAAATCTCTGTACTAAAAAAAAATATATAAAAGGTATTAAACTAAATAGAAATTACGGTCAACACAGTGCATTGTTGGCAGGACTTAGAGAAGCAAAAGGTGATTTTGTATTTACAATGGATGCCGATCTTCAAGACCGAGTTGAAGACTTAGATTTATTCCTAAAAAAAATGGAGGCTGACCCACGTATTGATATTATACTAGGTGTAAGAAAGAATTATCAGCCTTCATTTATTAAAAAGTTAGGGTCAAGATTATTTTTTAATCTTTTTAGACTTTTCTCGAAATATCAAATGGAAAATTCATCCAACTTCAGATTAATGCGATCAACTATTGTTTGTGAAATCAATAATATTTCACCACAGTCCGTACAATTATCAGTAACCCCTTATGATCTTGGTGCTCAAATAGACTATGTATATGTTCAGTGGGACAATCCAGATGAAGCATCTAGATATACATTTTTTTCCTCATTAAAACTTGCATTAAATAATCTTTTCTTTTTTACCAAGATTAATATCATATTACCAATTTACATTACAATTGCTGTAATGATATTCCTTTTGGGATTAATCTTTTATACTATCTACATTTATTTTATTATTGGAACCACAGTTCCTGGCTATTACTCGATATTATTAATTATGACAGCAGGTTTTTTAATAAACTTTTTTTTATTTATTTCAGTGATCATTTCAATCGATAACTTGAATAAGCAAATTGGTAAAGTCAGTGTCTATAATGTACAAAGAAGATTAAATCATTAATAGAAAAACTACTTAATGTGTGTAAATAGATAGCTTAGCGATTTTTCCTTAAGTTGATCTAAACTACCTATTATAAAACTTGAACTTCCTTCATTCATATTTTCAAAGCTAATTGGATAGCTATCGTTTATATACTTTAATGACAGTTTGTTTTCCAAAAATCTAATTTTCTCTTTTTTTTCAGGATTATTTAATAGAAAAAAATTTTTTCTAAAAAGTAAACTTATTTGTAACCCATGAAACATATCTGTAAATATATATGATGAGCATTTAAAAATAGATAAAAATAAAAATGGATTTATCGAAATTAAATTTTTATCAGCCCAACCATTATAGAATCCAAGTGAAATAATCTTTTTTTTATTATTTTTAGCAAATAATTTTATTCTTTTAATAAAATTCTTACTAATAATTTTACCGTAAACAACTATGTTATTATTAAATAATTTTAGATCTTTATTAGAAAAACCACTCAATTCATCTTCAAAATCATAAATTAGTACAGGATCTAAGTGTATTTCTGAGTCCAGATCAAGTTGTGTTTTTAAAATTTCTTTTGAATTATCATCTCTAACAGATAATGCTTCAAACAGTTTTAAATGTTCTAGTATCCTTTTATGTTTAAAACTGACTTTTTTGGTGTGACCGAAGCTTGCAGCATATGAAATTTGACTGGTCTTCTGCTCTTCATAGGTATTGCCAAAATAAAAATCATTTTTACCTAAACTAATTCTGTTTAAATTCCAAATCTCATCACTGCCATAAATTAAAAGGTCATATTGATTTCTGAATAAGTTTTTCTTATTGGTAATAAGCTTGCCATAGTTCATGAGTGCGTTGTGATTACTGTATAAAAGCTTTAGTTTTGAGATAGGATCCCTAATAAGCATTGTTATAAATTCAAGAATTAAATATCGTAAACTTTTATAATTTATAACTTCAATTGAATGACCTTTTCTTTCAATAATTTTTTTTAAAGCATATTGTTGAAAGAATGCCCCGTAATTGTGAGAATTTTGAAATGTAATTATACCTATTTTCATTTTAAGCAAATAAATGTTATATCATTTATAATGTGATCAATCCCTAAAAAATATTAATAAATTCATTTATGACTTGTATTGAAAATGTAATTGATAAAAAACTGTGTATAAGCTGTGGTTTTTGCAAGGCATATTCTAATAGTGATTTAAATTTCAAATATAATAATGATCATGAAGCCTCAATTCCTGAGATGGCAAAAGAAGTTAACTTTGACGACGATATTTATTGTCCTAGCGACTCAATTGATATGCCTAAGAATTCTCTATTTAAATATAATGTTGCAAATCCAAAAAGTATTTTGGGCGTTTATGAGAGTCTTTATGCTGGGTATAGCAATGATAAACAAGTTAGAAAAAAAGCAGCTTCAGGAGGAATTGTGCCTGAAGTAATAAAATATCTATTAGAAAAAAAATATATTGATTACGCATTTACCTCAGTAAATATAAACAGTCATAAAGATTCAAAATCAATAATTATAGATGATCCAAAAGCAATTAAATTTATTCACGGAGCAACATATCACTCAGTCAATCTGTCTGAAAGCATTTCAAAAATTATTAACTCAAATATGCGATTTGCTTTCGTAGGATTACCCTGCCATATTTTGGCACTACAAGAATTAAAACAAAGAAGACCCGAGATAAATAAACTGAATGTAATTACAATTGGTTTATTTTGTGGAGGCTATGTAAAATATTCCGGTTATGAATACTATTTCAGTAAGTTCTTAAAAAAAGATGAAATCAAAAATATTACAAATACAAAATATAGAGAAAATAATTATCCTGGAGACATAAAACTTAGCTTTAAGAACAACACAGTAAAATTTCTCCCTAGACTCAGCAATAATTCAAGGTGGAATATCGTAAAATATATGATAACTGAGAGTTTTTTCAAACATCTTAGATGTAAATTATGTCCAGATCAGGTAAACGATTTTGCTGACATTGCAGTCGGAGATCCACATTTTTCAAAGTATATTCTTAATGAGGGCACTTCTTTTATCATTGCAAGATCAGGTATTGGAAATAAAACTATTAGGTCAATGTCAGATGAAAAAAGGATTTTTTCTGAACAAATTAGTGAACAAGAAGTAATTAATTCTCAGTATTATCTCGAAAATAGGAGATATGTAGGAATTACACTTCTTGTTGCGAAGCTATTGGGCATCGATGTATTTAATATTAAAAATTATGATACTTACTCAAAGTTAAATAAATTTAACCTTTATCCTTATGCATTTATTCAATTATTGAAATATAAATTAGGATTTGGCCTTATTGTTCAGTATTTAATCGCATACCCACTTCAAATAGTTGAATACCTATTTTTTACGGGTGGTATTAAGAAAATCCTCAGAAGAATTATACAACTACTTTTTAATTCAAAAGTTAGTGGAAATAATAAAAAAGATTTTAATTATTGGGATCTAAATAAATGATAACTAAAAAAGATATTTTTAAAAATTTTTTTTTAAAGATATTTAATTTAAAATTTTTTAAATTTTCTATTTATGGATTAATAATTGAAGTGATTTCCTTTTCATCAATTTATTTTTTTATTGAAATAGGTTTCAATTATACACTCGTAATTACTTCTGTTTTTTTTATTCTCAGCATAGTTAGATTTATTGTCTATAATTTTTTAGTTTTTAGAGTTGAGACAAATATCACAAATACAATTTTTAATTATTTAAAATTTGTTTTTTTTAGAATAGGTTTCTTATTTTTAAATATAGGATTTTTTTATATTTTTTACGATTTGTATGATTTAAATCAAGGTGTTGTGCAGTTATTATATTTAATTACATTTCAATATTTTTGGTATCTAGCAAATAGGTATTTTATATTTAAATAAAATATTTCAAATTTGACATAGACCAATTTTAATATAGTCTCATTTTATTTAACGCGGGGTGGAGCAGTCTGGTAGCTCGTCAGGCTCATAACCTGAAGGTCGTAGGTTCAAATCCTACCCCCGCAACCAAAAACTCATGGGTCAAAAAAACTTATTTCACTTACAATTATTAAATCAGAACCCTACGCATGAACTTCTCAGCCCATCAAATTTGCCAATCAAAATTGAGACAAATCCAAAAGCATGGGATTATACAGCTCACATTGATTTTGATTTAGAACATGATGAGAATATTATAGTTATTCTTGAAATAAACTTAATTCAAGGCGAACTGGAAATATTATCTGTTTCAAAAGATAATAAATCAATTCATAAAAATGAACTCAAAATTTCTGAGCAAGGTTTGAGAGAATATAAAATGAATATTAAATATCCTTTTAGTGATTTAATAATAAGAAATTACGAAAATGACTCAGTTTCAATTTGTAATTTAAATTCTATACAGATATTTAAGCAAGAAATAGTTAGTTTAAATATTAATGAAACTAAATATTTTAAAAACCTTATCTTGAACCCTGAAAAAGGTAAGCATTTAATAGCAAAAGAAAAAAATATTAATTTTAATGTAATAGAAAATATAGAAATTTTGGATAAAAAAGTTGAAATTAAATTAGATGAAATATTTGAGGATGAAATTGGCAGAATAATTCTTGACGATTACTACCATAGAATTGCTTTACTAGAAAATTTTAATTATGACGATGTTAGTGCACAATTAAAAAATGCTGAGTACGGCAATGCAAGTTACTATAAAATTTATTTAAAACAGTCAATTATAAGAGTTTACCATTTAATTAAGTTATTACAAAATTATGGGGTAATGAACGGTAAGCTCTTAGAAGTAGGACCACTTCTTGGTAATTTTTCAGTTGCTCTCAGCAAAATTGGTTTTGATGTAACAGCAATAGACAGATATAAAGATATGGGGTCATCTTTTCAAATATTTGTAGAGGATCAAAGGTCAAATAATGTCCGAGTAATCGAAACAAGAAATGATGAAGAGTATAAAGACATAGATAATTTAGGATATTTTGACGTAATCATTGCAATGGCTGTAATTGAACATATACCACACACCCCAAAACATTTTTTAGAAACTATTATAAAAAAAATAAAACCTCGTGGCTTACTAGCAATCGATACACCAAATCTGTCGAGTTACTGGCATAGAGTAAATATAAACAATGATAAATCTGTTTTTCAGGATTTAGAGAAACAATTTAATACTTCAATTCCTTATGGTGGTCATCACCGAGAGTATACTGGTGAGGAATTAATTTGGATAATGGAAAACATTGGATGTTCCGAAGTAAAATTAAGGAGATTTGACTATAACTTACTTCAGTTTTCCTCAATATCCGGTGTACACTTAAAGTGTCTAGAGGAAATAATTATGGACCCAACTAAATCAGATACAATATTGACTGTTGGACGGATTAATTAATTGTTAAATTAGTAAATTAATAAATCAATGTATATATGACAAGAAAACTTAATATTGGAATATTCGGTTTAGGTTACGTAGGTTTATCAAACGCTGTATTACTGGCTAAAAAAGCAAATGTTACAGCCTATGATATAGACAGTAGGAAGATTTCAAATTTAAAAAAAAATATATCTCCAATCAAGGATAAGGAAATAGAGTCCTATTTTAAAAAAAATAAAAATGAAATCGGGTTCGAAGTTAATAGTCCAAACTCATTTTTAAGAAAAGATGCTATTTTTATTTGTGTACCAACTGATTTTAGTGAGAAAAAAAATGAATTTGATACAAGTAAAGTAACCTCGTTAATAAGCAAGTCGTCCAAGTTAAATAAAAATGCAATAATTGTAATTAGATCAACAGTTCCTATAGGCTTTACTAATAAAATAAACAAGAAATACAAAACAAGTAACATAATTTTTGTCCCTGAGTTTTTGAAAGAAGGAACTGCTTTAAAAGATAGTCTTTATCCATCAAGAATAGTTTTAGGTGGAAAGAAACAATTTACGAGAGTTATAGGAGAATTAATCGATAAATGTGCAAAAAAGAAAAATATTAAAAAAATATTTATGAGTGAGACAGAAGCAGAGGCAACAAAATTATTTTCTAATACTTATTTAGCAATGAGGGTTGCTTTTTTTAATGAATTAGACTCTTTCTCTTATTTAAATAATCTAAATCCAAAAAGCATTATCAATGGAGTGTCAGCTGATAATAGAATAGGTAATTACTATAATAATCCATCGTTTGGGTATGGCGGCTATTGTTTACCAAAAGATACTAAACAACTTTTAAAAAATTTTACTATAGAGCCTAAAAAAATTATACGTTCTATAATATTATCAAATAATGAAAGAAAAATTTTTATTTCTAATATAATTAAAAATCAGAAACCAAAAATTGTTGGTATTTATAGAATAGCAATGAAATCTAACTCTGATAATTTTAGAGACTCAAGCATAATTGGCGTAATTGATTTATTAATTAATGATAAAGTAAAAACTATAATTTACGAACCCCTTTTAAAAACTAAAAACTTTAGAAAATGTCGTGTTGAAAACAATTTTGAAAAGTTTAAAAAAAGAGCCAGTTTAATAATTTGCAATAGATTGGATAAAAAACTTCACGACGTAAGAGATAAAGTATTTACTCGTGATATATATCATAAAAACTAGTTTTATTTTTCAAGAATGACTACAAATTCATTACGACCCCAGGGTGTTGAGAAAACTTTTTTAGAACCATAATTAATTTTTTTTGCAATCTTTAGTTGAGTAAGAATTGTGCTTATACTTTCAGGTGTAAACTGCCATGCGTGAACATCAATATATTGAGAATTAGCAGCTTCATATTCGTTGATTGCTGAATTCAATCTTTCCACAATATTTTCATCAGAAATATGGCCATGATTACCCTTCCAATGTTCGATAGAGTCGTTATGTGTTAGCAGTGATCGATGCTCAATAACATTTCTAAGACTATGAAGAGTACTTTTATCATAGTCAGCTTGAATAATTTCTGCAATGTTTGATGTTGGCAAATAGTGATCAAAGCAATATCTTTTATCTGGAATAATTACAAAGTACCTACCACCATCTTTAAGAAGTTTAAAGACGTCATTCAAATGCTTTATCAAGTTAGGTTGGTGCTCGATACAATGTGATGATAAAACAATTTCGAAACTATCATTTATTACATTCAGGTTTCCCTCAGGATCTGAGTAGTTGATTTCTGGAATATTATTTACGTTGATATCGGTATTTGCATCCTGGATATTTAATTTTTTTGCTCGAGAGATTAATTCGGAAGTTGTTAACGCATCAAAATAATAAATATTTTCACCTTTAAGAGCAGGAGCAAAGAACGGACCTATCTCAAGAGACTTATATCCTTTACTTAAAATTGAGGATATGAGATTTTCTCTTAGTGAATAGAAACTTGAAACTCTTCCCTCATCAATCCCATAATTCTTAAAATGCTGCTCCAGATCAGAGTCACTAAATTTCCTTAAATCTAAATAACTTTCTCTGTAATATTCATGATCAAGAGTGATATTGTTTATTTCCATTCTTCATTAATTAATTTAAAACAATAATATAAGTTCTAATTTATATTAATTATTAGACAAAATGAACAAGAATCTTAATGTGACCATCCTTATGTCAACTTACAATGGAGAGAGGTTTCTTCCACAACAACTAGAATCAATAAAAAATCAGACCTATAAAAATTGGAGTCTAATTGTTTCCGATGACGGATCAAATGATAAAACAGTCGAAATTTTAAAAGAATTTCAATCAAGCAACCAAAACCTAATTAAAATTTTAGATGGACCTTGTAAAGGATTTAATTTTAATTTTATGTCCCTTATTAATAATAGTGAAGTTAAAGGAGATCTTTATGCATTTTCAGATCAAGACGATATTTGGGAAAAAGATAAATTGTTAAATTCCGTAAATAATTTTATAAGCCATAATGATATAAAGCCTTTTCTCTACTGCGGTAGAACTAAATATATAGACGAAAATAATAATTTTTTTAATTACTCACCATTATTTAAAAAAAAACCTACTTTTAATAATGCGATTGTACAAAGCTTAGCTGGTGGAAATACAATGGTTTTTAATAATAAAACAAGAGAATTATTAAAAAGTATTGGTAAGAATACAAAGGTAGTTTCACATGATTGGGCGACCTATCAAGTGGTATCAGGCTCAAATGGTAATATTTATTATGATAGCTGGCCATCCGTACGTTACAGGCAGCACACAGAAAATTTGGTAGGTAGTAATATTTCGGTTTGGTCTGCTTTCAAACGATTAACTTTACTATTTAATGGTACTTTCAAGGAATGGAACAGTATTAATTTGCAATATTTACAAAAGATCAAACACTCTCTTTCAGATGAAGCTCAGTTAAGTATTGATGAATTAGTAGAAATAAGAAATCTTTCATTTTTAAATAGATTGTATAGATTAAGAAATCTAAAATTTTATCGTCAAACAACGGCAGGAAATATAGCGCTTAAAATAGCAATTATCATTAATAGGATATAATTTTTAATATGACAATTTTAGTTACTGGTGGCGCTGGTTTTATTGGATGTAATTTTCTGCACTTCCTGATTGATAATGTAAGCGACAAAATAGTAAACCTTGATAGCTTAACATATGCAGGAAATATAAGAAGTATTGAAAAACTTAATGAATTTGAAAATTATAAATTTATTAAAGGGTCAATTTGTGACAAGCAAAAAATAACTTCTATTTTTAGAGAGCATCAAATTACTAAAGTTATCAATTTTGCGGCAGAAAGCCATGTCGATAGAAGTATTTTAGGCCCTGAAGAGTTTATAAACACAAATATTAATGGAACATTTAATCTTCTTGAAGTTTCAAGACTTTACTGGTCAGAGTTATCAGAAGAAAATAAATCAGAATTCAAATTTCTACATGTTTCAACTGATGAAGTTTATGGGTCATTAGCTTTAGATGAACCTCCTTTCAAAGAGACAAACCCCTATCAGCCAAACAGTCCTTATGCAGCGAGTAAAGCTTCAAGTGATCATTTGGTAAGAGCATATTATCATACTTATAATTTGCCAGTAATTACTTCAAACTGTTCAAATAATTATGGACCCTATCAATTTCCTGAAAAGCTAATACCACTCATTATAACTAATGCTTTGAGTCAAAAACCTTTACCAATATACGGTGATGGAATGCAAATTAGAGATTGGTTATATGTAACTGATCATTGTGAGGCAATATACAAAATAATAAATGAAGGCTTAATAGGGGAGACATATAACATTGGTGGAAATAATGAAAAAACAAATTTGGAAGTGGTACAGACAATTTGCTCAATATTGGACGATTTGAAAAAAAATAAGGAAGGATCTTATGCAAGACTAATAACTTACGTGAAAGATAGACCAGGACATGATCGAAGATACGCCATAGATTCTGAAAAAATAAAAAAAACTCTAAATTGGCAACCCAAAGAAACATTTAAAACTGGTATGACTAAGACAATTAATTGGTACTTACAAAATAGTGAATGGTTAGAAAATATTACATCCGGTTCATATAGAGATTGGATTAAGAAGCAATACTGATGTCTATTGTCTTGTTTGGAAAAAATGGTCAATTGGGAAGGCATATTAGCAAAAATTTAGACCATAGAGAAAATTTTTATTCATTTGATAGTTCAGAGGTAAATTTTCACAATTTAAATGAGATTGAGTCTTGTTTATTGAAATATAAACCTAAGCTAATAATTAATGCAGCTGCGTATACAAAAGTTGATCTTGCTGAAGAAGAAATTGAGACAGCTTTTAAAATAAATACTGACGCTGTAGCAAAAATTGCTAGACTTTCAAAAGAAATTGATGCCTGTCTAGTACATTATTCTACAGATTATGTGTTTGATGGCAAAAAGAATGATCCATATAACGAATTAGATCAAACAGGTCCATTAGGGATATATGGTAAAAGTAAAATCCTTGGAGAAAAAAAAATTTTAGACTCAGAATGTGAATACTATATATTTAGAACCAGTTGGGTAATTTCTGAGTTTGGTGATAATTTTCTTCTTAAAATGTTGGACCTTTTTAAAAAAAACTCTCCACTTAAAATTATCGATGATCAATATGGAGTGCCAACAGATGCAAAATTTCTTGCAGACAATAGTTTGAAACTTGTTAATAATGTTGAAACTAGAAATAACATTATTAACCTCGTACCTTCGGGATCAACGTCTTGGTATAACCTTGCAGTATATTTATATAAGAAAGTAAAAAATTTTTCTAAAGACTCTAAATTAAGCAGAGATAATATCTTACCTATTAGCTCAGTTGATTACAAAACTTTAGCTAAAAGGCCAAGAAACTCCATTCTTAGTAATGAAAAATTCAAGTCATTGATAAAGGAAGCTGTGCCTTCTTGGGAAACAAATGTTGATAATGTTTTGAATAGAATTTATAAAAACTTTTGAATGATAAGAAAAGGAATAATACTTGCTGGAGGTTCGGGAACAAGATTGTATCCAGCTACTAGGGTAATCAGTAAACAGTTACTGCCTGTTTATGACAAACCAATGATTTATTATCCCTTATCCACATTAATGTTAACTGGCATAAAAGATATCTTAATAATATCTACGCCACACGATATTGATCATTACAAAAATCTGCTGGATGATGGTAATGATTTAGGCATAAATATCTCTTATGAAATACAACCTAAGCCCGAGGGTTTGGCGCAGGCATTTATCATTGCTGAAGACTTTATAGATCAGTGCCCTTCGTGTTTAATTCTTGGTGATAATATATTTTACGGAAATAATTTTGCTCAATTACTTAGCCAAGCTAATAAAAATGAAAACGGTGCAACAATTTTTACATATAGTGTAGATGACCCAGAAAGATATGGAGTTGCCGAGAAAGATGAATATGGCAATGTTTTGTCTCTTGAAGAAAAACCTAAAAATCCAAAATCAAATTTTGCGATAACTGGTATATATTTTTATGATAAACATGTTTGTGATAAAGCTCGATCTCTAAAGCCTTCAGATCGAGGTGAGTTCGAAATAACTGATTTAAATAAAAAATATCTTGAAGAGGGAATACTAAAAACAATTACTCTTGGAAGAGGTTTCGCTTGGCTAGATACTGGTACTCATGACAGTCTTTTGGATGCTTCACATTTTGTGTCAACTTTAGAAAAAAGGCAAGGTTTGAAGATTGCGTGTCCTGAGGAAATTGCCTATCGGAATGGTTGGATTAGCGTAGCCAAATTTGAAAAAATTGCCCAGTCTTTAAGTAAGAGTGGATACGGCAAGTACATGTTAAACATTTTAAAAGAATGAGCTTTACAATCGAAAAAGAATTAATTGATGGAGTTAAGTTATTAAAGCCTCAAATTTTTAGGGATGAAAGAGGCTATTTTTACGAAAATTTTAATCTCAATGAATTTAGGGACTTAGTAGGCATTAAAGATATTTCTTTTGTTCAAGATAACTTCAGTCACAGTGAACAGGGTGTTTTAAGAGGTTTACATTATCAATACGAACAACCACAAGGCAAGCTTTTATCGGTAGTTAACGGAAAAATTTTTGATGTTGTTGTTGATATAAGAAAGAGCTCAAAAAGTTTTAAGAAATGGATTGGGATTGAATTATCCTCAGAAAATAATTATCAATTATGGATACCTAAGGGTTTTGCTCATGGGTTTTGTGTTTTATCTAAAACTGCTGATATACTTTATAAAGTTGATAACTATTATTCTCCAACTTCTGAGAGATGTTTAAAATGGGATGATCCGGACCTTAATATAAATTGGCCTAAAGAATATAACTTGATTATTTCAGAAAAGGATCTTAAGGGATATAAACTTAAGGATGCAGATTTATTCGAGTAAGATAATTTTTTTAAAAAAAAATGCTCTATTCAATTATAAACAACAAAGAATTAATATTTACGCTTGCAAGACATGAAGTACAAGTTAGGTATAAAGGTTCATTTTTAGGCATATTATGGTCATTCATTACACCGCTTTTCCTATTGATTGTTTATACATTTGTTTTTAGTGTTGTTTTCCAAGTTAAATGGGGATTACAAAGTAATTCAAACATAGAGTTTGCCCTAATGTTATTTGCAGGCTTAATTATTTATAATCTATTTTCTGAGTGCATAAGTAAATCTCCTGTTCTAATTATAAATAATGTTAATTTTGTAAAAAAAGTTATATTCCCACTTGAAGTATTGTCATTATCAAGTTTTATTGCAGCACTTTTTCATTTATTAATCAGCTTTGTGGTTTTTGTTGCTGTTTCAATTTTCATATACTCTGTTCCATCCATATATATATTTTATCTACCAATTATATTACTCCCAATAAGTTTGCTCACAATTGGACTTTCATGGTTTCTTTCTTCGCTTGGTGTCTATTTAAGAGACATACAACAGTTAATTGGCACAGTGTTGACAGCGCTTCTTTTTTTATCTCCAATATTTTATCCAGTAGAAATATTGCCTGATTCTTTTCAAAAAATAATTTATTTTAATCCTCTTACACCCACAATTGAAGCCGTAAGAGACATATTGTTACTAAGCAGACAACCAGATTGGGAAATATATATTTATAATTTATTAGCATCTTTAATAATATTTTTTTCTGGTCTTAAATGGTTTTCTTTATCTAAAAAAAGTTTTGCAGATGTATTGTAATGAGTGATCTCAATAAAAAAAATCTAGCAGTGATTAAAGCTGAAAACTTAGGAAAAGACTACAAACTTTATAGCAGGCCTTCTGACAGATTGAGTGAAATCTTATTCAATCAATATAATAAAATTTTTAAATTGAAAGCTAGAGAATTACATAAAAATTTTAGCGCTCTTTCTAATGTAAGTTTCTCATTAAGAAAGGGTGAGGTCCTTGGTATTTTGGGAAGAAATGGTTCTGGAAAATCTACACTATTGCAGCTTATCGCAGGAATACTCCATCCAACACACGGCAACATTGCTGTGAATGGAAAAGTGGCGGCTTTGTTAGAGTTAGGCAGCGGATTGAACCCAAATTTTACTGGTAGAGAGAATATATTTAATCTTGCTGCAATTCAAGGTTTGAGTAAGAAAGAAACTTTAAAATCTATTGATGAAATAATTGAATTTGCTGATATTGGTGCTTTTATAGATGAACAGGTTGGCAAATTTAGTACTGGGATGATAATGCGGCTTGCATTTGCTGTAAATACCATTCTCAAACCTGATATACTTATTATAGATGAGGCTCTTGCAGTTGGCGACATTCCTTTTCAAGCTAAATGTTTTCAAAAGTTAAAAGAATTAGTAAATGATGGCGTAACAATTGTATTTGTTTCTCACGATATCTCAGCCGTCAGATCAATTTGTAATAAATCAATATGGCTTAGGGATGGAAGAATAGAAATGATGGGTCTAGCTGCAGAGGTAGCGGATGCATATGAAAAATACTGTTATAAAGAACAGGGAGTATTTTATGGTAATAAAAAAATCAATCCAGATAAAGATGATGCTAATCTCGAAGATGAACCCTCTGAAAAATTATCTTACGCAGATGATAAAAAAATCAGCCTTGACAAAAATACGTTGTTTAAAAATAAAGAGAGAGTCGGCTCACTAGATGTTGAAATCAAAGATTTTAGAGTAGTTAATAAGAATGAAGACATAATTAATGAATGTGGATTTAACGAGGAAATTAAATTTATTTTTTATTTAAAACTTAATAAAAATATAAATGATCCTTTTATGATTGGCTTAAGGTTAAAAGATCTCAAAGGTAATTATTATTTGTCAATGAATGACTATAAGAATATTCATTTTTTAAATGACAATGAAGGTAGTGAATATAAAGTATGTTTTAAAGCAAGGCTTCCACTTCACCATGATACTTACTCAATAACAGTCGCAACTTTTTCTCTTAAAAATATGGAATTAAAAAATGATTATAGTAACTATGATTTTACTAAGGCTCTAGTTTGGGATCACATTGATAATGCTTATTTTTTAACGGTTAAAGCCGATATATATCCTCACGCTGGACCAGTTCAGCATTTTGCTGAACCTGAAATAGATAAAATCAAATAAATACAAATAAAAAATTTATTTTCAAATCATATAGTATAAAAAGATATCAATGAAAGTACTAATTACAGGAGCAGCAGGATATCTTGGGAGCCAGTTAACAATGCACTTAATTAATAAAGGCATCGAAGTTACAGCTTATGATAATATGATGTACAACCGTGAGTCTTTACTTTTATGCTTTAATCATCCAAATTTAAAAATTGTACAGGCAGACGTTAGAGATTTAAGTGTTGCAAAAAAACACCTTCAAGATTGCGATTATCTAATTTATCTCGCTGGTATTGTCGGTGACAGCGCATGTAAATCAGTACCTGCAATATCAAAAGATATAAATACAACTGCAATAATTGATTTTCTTGAAATTTCTTACAAAACTGGAATCAAAAATGTAATTTTTATTAGTACCTGTAGTAACTATGGCATATCTAACCCAAATGAACTAGTAAACGAACAAACTAAATTGAACCCTTTATCAGAGTATTCAAATTATAAAATTGAAATTGAGAATTTTTTAATCAATAAATACAATGGATCTTTCACGATATTAAGGTTAGGTACATTGTGCGGCATAAGCTCCCGAATGAGGTTTGATTTACTTATAAATGAAATGTGTAAATTAGCATCCTTAGGTAGAGATATACATATTTACACTCCTAAAGCTTGGAGACCTTATTTAACTTTAGATGAAGCCTCGCAGAGTATCGAAAAAGTTTTACTTTCAGAAACAAAATTTATGAATAATGAAATTTATAATATAGTTTCGGAAAATTTACAAAAGTCAGATTTGATTAATTTAATTAAAAATGTTTGCCCAGATGCCTCTATTAAGATAACTGATAAAGCTCCAGATTTAAGAGACTATAAAGTTGATGGTAATAAATTTAATAAAATTTTTGGTAATTTTAAAAGTAACTCAATTAAAATCGAAATAGAAAAAATGTGTTATGCTATAAAAAATAATTTTTTTGAAGACATCGATTCAAGCAAACATTCTGCGATCCCACTAGGGAGTTCATCAATATGACATCTACAATTTCAGTCTTTGGAGTTGGAAAAGTTGGAATTACTCTTATATCTGCAATGCTTAACAAAAATATGAGAGTTATAGGTGTAGATAAAAATAAAACTTTATTAGATGACATTAAAAACAAAAATTATAATTCTGATGAACCTGGCGTACAAAAAATACTTAATAAAAAAATTGAATTACTTACTGTTACTAACAAAACTAGTTTAGCTATTAAAAAAACAGATTTCAGTTTCGTAATTGTTCCAACGAACAGCAACGATTTAGGAGGATTTAGTAACAAATATATAATCCAGGTCCTGAAATCAATCAGTAAGGCCATAAAGGAAAAAAAAACATATCATACAATTTCAATTGTAAGCACAATAATTCCAGGATCGTCAGAATTTGAGTTAATTCCTTTGGTAGAAAAAATTTCAGGTAAGAAAGCAAACAGAGACTTCGGTTTTTGTTATAACCCTTCATTCATTGCGCAAGGTGAGATTATGAAAGGCATAGTCACTCCTGATTATGTATTAATAGGAGAAAATTCAAAAAAATCTGGCAAAATTACCGAAAAAGTTCACAAAAAAATATTAAAAGAAAACGTCCCTATAGTGAAAATGAATTGTACAGAAGCCGAGATAACAAAAATTGCTTCAAATACTCACGAAACAATGAGGGTCTCATTTGCAAATATGTTAGCTCAAATTTGCAATGAAATGCCTGAAACAAATGTAGACTCAGTTACAAATGCTTTATCCTTCAGACTAGGAAAAAGATTTTTCAAAGGGGCGGTACCTTATGGAGGCCCATGTTGGCCAAGGGATAATATTGCATTATCAGGAGTTCTAAATTCTGTTAATTTAGATGATACTATACCTAGAGTTGTCGATAGCTATAATTTATGGCATGGAGATAAAATAATTGAATTAATTTCAAAAAAATTAAATAAATCATCTTCTGTCGGAGTAATTGGACTAGCTTATAAAGTTGGGACAAACTTGATTGACAAATCATTTTCTCTAAAAATATGTAATAAATTATCTCCTAAAGTAAAAAGTATAGTTGGTTACGATCCCCTCGCATCGAGTAATTTCAAAAGTGAATTTAATTCTTCAATATTTAAAATAGCAAATGATATTGAAGAGTGTTTTAAGAATGATATTTGCATAATTGTTCAACCTATTAATGGTTTAGAAAAAATAAATTACTTAAAATATAAAAGCACTGTCATATTTGATTTATGGAGAGTAATACCAGAAAAGACTTCAAAAAAAATCAATCATTATTTTGGTTTTGGTATAAGTATAAATAAAAATAAAAATTACAAACGCAAACGTAATATTCTTAAGTTAACAAAGTAAGTTATATGAAATTACATTTAGGATGTGGTAAAAGATTTATACCTGGTTTTGTTCATATTGACCTGGCAAAATTTGATCATATTGATTATCAGGCAAATATAGATGATTTGAGTTTTATTAAAAATGACTCCGTTGATTTAATTTACGCTTGTCAGGTTCTTGAATATTTTGATCGAGAGGAGATGATAAATGTTTTGAATGAATGGAAAAGAGTTTTAAAAAAAGGCGCAACGTTAAGAGTGTCAGTACCGAATTTTGAGATTATTACAGATCTATATAAGAAGGGGCTTGAATTAGACAAATTTTTAGGAACATTATATGGAAAGTGGCCTATAAGTGAGAATAAGTATGTTTTTCACAAAACTACATTTGACTATGACTCAATAACTAAATTGTTCACAAATTTAGAATTCACTAATGTACGTTATTGGGATTGGAGAAAAACTGAACATGCTGGTATTGATGACTATTCACAGGCTTATTATCCTCATATGGATAAAGAAAATGGTATACTTTTTAATTTAAACGTTGAAGCTGATAAAAAAGGCTAGTTTTAAATTAAGCAATAAGACGTACTTGATTCATCTTGAATACTGAATGACTATGAAAATCAGCATTCCTAATCATTATGTTACTTTTATAGCCAGTAATTTCAAATAGTATTTTAATATTTTTGTTTTTATGTTTAATAATCATTTCTTGATAAAGTTTATTGTTTTTATACAAACCTAATGAGATCATTCCTTCAACTAAATAAACTACAACTTCTATCCATTTACATTTACTACCTTCAATAAAAGGATTTATTTTACATTCTAATGAGTATTCCCATGGATTTGACGAAGTTTGTAATAAATTATTTTTTTTCTTTTTAGCACCATTAAAGAAAATTGTCTGAAAATCATTTACCTTGTAGTACTTATTTTTTATATTAGGTACATCTTTTGCTATTCTATTTTTTTTTGTATTTACTTTGACATTATTTTCTCTAATAAATTTTTGAAGTATTTTTGATTTCGGATCATTCTTGTAAGAGCTATTTAAGAATTTAATAGATTGGTCAATATTTCCATTAATGTATTTGAGTTGTATTGCGGCCCATAAATTAATTCCTGCAATGCATTCTTTTTTCTTAATTTCTTTTATAAAGAGCTCGCTTTTATTACTTTTTAAAAAGAACTCTAAATAACCAATCTTATCATTTACCATTTGATTGAAAGAGTCGCTTCTAAAAGACATCGAGTCATCCGTTAACTTAGATTGAACAATCGGTGTATCAAAAAATTTAAAGTGTGTTCTTTTATATTTAAGTAAAAGCCTAGCCCATAATTCGTAGTCCATGCATGTTTTAAATTTATTATTGTAATTAAGTTCTTTTTTTAGAATAGTTCGATTAAAAAAACATGTATTTATTGCAATAATTTCATCACACTTAAGATGTTTTTTTAAATCAATATATTTATTTTTAAACGTTGTGATTACCTTTTCTTTCTTATCAATAAATTGACAATTTCCCCCACAAACAATTTTTTTGGGATAATCATTATACCATTTATTCACTTTCTTGAGAGTATTTGGATAATACCTTTCGTCTACTGAAAATATGCCGACAATTTCACCTGTTACTATTTTAAGACCTTTTGAATAAGCATCCGATATTCCATTATCCTCTTCTGATATGATTTTAATTTTTAATTTTTTAGATTGTTTTTCTAAATACTCAACTGACCCATCATTAGATCTCTTATCTATTACAATAAGTTCAAAATTTTTATAAGATTGATTTTTGAGAGACTCGATTGCATTTTTTAATAAAGACAAAGAATTATAGTTAGCTAAGAGTATAGATATAAAATATCGTCTCATTATTTATCATTCTCAATATCTAAGAAAATTTTTTTCCCATTGATTTTAAAATATGGTTTTGGCTTTTCAGGAAATGTTAGTGCTCTTACCCTGTCGTAGATATCAATAGGTTTTAAATCTAAATTTATTTCATGATCCACCACACCTTTATAATACATGCCAACTTTTCCGACTTGTGCTTTTGCATTCACCTTAGTTTCTGTATCAATTATTTTGTGTATATTTTTTACAAATAAATCATAAACTTTGTTCGATGCTCTTTTATGTAACGTATGAGCTGTGTCATCATCATAAATTGGAAATAATATTTCATCTATGATCGGTCCCTGATCTACCTTTTCAACCATATAATGTGTTGTAACAGCAAAATTCCAATTATTTTCTTTTCTAGCATTTATAATTGCATGCATTACGCTATTTGATCCTCTAAAGCGAGGAAGGGGACCCATATGAAAATTAATAAAACCTTTTTTAGGTTTGAGAATAGTTTCTTTTTTTAATACTTTGTCATAGAGTAAACTAATTCCCAGATCATAATCAATCTTTTCTAAATCTTTATTATCTATAATTTTTATATTCTTTGACTTGGCAAATTCCAATATATCGTATTGATCTTTTTTTTCAGTTGGATACACATGAGGTGATATAGCCTCAATTTTAATCGACGAAAAATTTTCATATAAATACTTAAAACATTTATAACTTTGTATATGGCTTCCAAGGAAAAGAATTTTTTGCATCTATAATTTAACTTCTAAATATCTAGTTTTTTTATTTCTTTGATAATGAATTCAAATTGATCAAATTTTGTTCCAATGCCAAATGGCAAATAAACAGCGTTTTTTGTCCAATAGTTTCCTATAGCAAAAGACTTATTTCTAAATATTTTCTCGTATGCTTTTAACTTAGAGTAAACTTTATACTGTGATGTTGCCATAACACCTTTTTCTCTTAACTTCTTTATTACTTTATCTTTATTTTTTGAAAAAAAAACATTTTGAGACGGAAAAATCCCATCAGATGTCTGTACGAGGAAACTAGGTAGCTCAGAATTAAAAAGTTTATTAATTTTCTTCTTCATTAACATTCTTTTATTAAGATTTTTTAGTTGTGATATACCTAGCGCTGCATTTATATCACTCATTCTTAGATTAGAGCCAATCGAGGAAATATTATTTGTTTTTCGCCAATTTAAGCCACCTTGATCAATTAATTCAATTACTTTATTTTTTATTTTTGAGGAATTTGTAAGTATTGCACCACCCTGACCAGTGGTTATTATTTTTGGCACACTGAAGCTTGTTATAGCAATATCTCCTATTGATCCGCCTTTTTTATTTTTAAACGACCTACCGAGACTCCACGCTGCGTCCTCTATAAGTATTAAATTGTATTTTTTACAAATCTTTTTGGTTTCATAAATTTCGTTCCCTATATTACCTAAAAAACTTATAAAACAAACTGCTTTAGTCTTTTTTGAAATTTGCTTTTCAATTTTATCTGGATCCATACATCCATTTTCTCTTTTTATATCTACAAGCTTTGGATTAAGCCCTATCATTGTAAATGAATTTATCACCGATATTACACCGTAACTTGGTATTAAAATCTCATCGCCTCTTTTTAAACCCATTGCTTTTGCAGCAATAGACAGAGCAACTGTTCCACTTGTAGTAGGAATAGCAAATTTTCTATTTGTAACTTTAGAGAGAATACTCGCAAATTCATCAGCCTTTTTTCCTGGTCCGACAAAAGAAGACTTAACTTGTTCGTAAATTATGTTTGCGTTTTGCTTATCAATTAGAGGTTCTGCAAGAGGTATTATCATGTATTTATTCTCAAAATTATTCTATAATTATAATTTTTAAAGTTGCTACATACTTAACTATTCAAATTTATGTGAATTTTCAATAACAGACTTTTACTTATATATTAAGAATTGAGAAATATAGAAAATTCCCCATTTATATAAACAATTTTGATTGATTTAAATATTACTAATTACAATAATAACGTGCTATAAATCGTCAAAAATTCATGAATATGATTACTGATTTTGTAAGAGTTTGTTCATCATCTCCATCTATAAAAGTTGGTGACGTCGAATACAACAAGAACTCAATTATAAAAGAAATAAACAATGCTTTAAAAAAAAGTACTGAAGTAATTTTATTTCCAGAGCTTATAATTACTGGCTACACCTGTGGTGATTTATTTTTTCAGCCACATCTTATAAAATCTGCCTTCAAAGCTTGTTTATCTATTGCAGATAAGTTCAAAAACAAAAATATAATTATAATTTTAGGTCTACCAGTTTTACATAATTCGAAACTTTATAATTGCGCGGCTACAATCTATAAAAATAAAATAATTGGTATCACCCCTAAAATCTTTTTACCAAATACTAGAGAATTTTATGAATCAAGATGGTTTAAGTCTGGAAAAAACGTAATTGATCAAAAAATTAATATTTTAAATAAATATACAATCCCATTCTCGAAAAATCTTATTTTTAAGTCTCACAGAAACTTTTTATTTTCTATAGAAATTTGTGAAGATTTATGGACAGTAGAGCCACCTAGTGGAAAACAGTCCTTAGCAGGATCATTAATCACTTTTAATCCTTCAGCGAGCAATGAATTAGTTAGTAAAGTTGAATATAGAAAACAATTAATTAGTCAACAATCTGCAAGATGTATTTCGGCATACGTATATTCCTCTTGTGGAATGAATGAGTCCTCCACTGATAATGTTTACTCTGGACATAATTTAATTTATGAGAATGGAGCTTTATTGAATGAAAGTCAAAGGTTTCAAATTAAGGGTGAGACCATCTATGCCGATATTGACATTGAAAGACTATATTTTGATAGGAATCATAGCGCCTCATACAAACTAAATTCGATTAATGAAAAATTTCTGATTGTTGATGTAGAAAACACTTTAACAGCGAGTAAAGTTAGAACAAATCCTACTCTGGGTACACTTAGAATTAATGAAAAAACTCCTTTCATACCCTCAAATACTCTAATGAGAGATAGTTTTTGTGAGGAAATATTTTCGATACAAGTTTCAAGTCTTATTAAACGACTACAACATATAAACACCAAAAAAGTTGTAATTGGTATATCTGGTGGTCTTGATTCAACTCTTGCACTGCTTGTTGTTGTAGAAGCATTCAAGAGCCTTAAAATTTCACCAAGAAATATATTTACTTGTTCAATGCCAGGTTTTGGTACCAGTAAACATACGAAAGGTAATGCCAAGAAACTTTCGAATGGTTTTAAAACAAATTTTCAACAGATCGATATTATAAGAACTGTAAAATCTCATTTTAGAGATATAAAACATTCTAAATCTAAATTTGATATTACGTTTGAAAATTCTCAAGCACGAGAAAGAACTCAAATATTAATGGATCTTGCAAATAAAAATTCTGGTATTGTTGTTGGCACAGGAGATTTATCAGAGGCGGCATTAGGTTGGTCGACTTTTAATGGCGATCATATGTCAATGTATCATGTCAATATTGGAGTGCCAAAAACACTTGTGAAGTATTTAGTTGATTGGGCAGCTGATGCTAGGTTTCCAAAATTAAAAAAGATATTACGAAGTATATCAAGTACGCCAATAACTCCTGAATTATTACCACTTAATATAAAAGGCAATATCAATCAAAAAAGTGAGAATTCAGTTGGACCATTTATTTTAGTGGATTATTTTTTATATTCTTTTGTAAGACTTGGATATCCACCAAAAAAAATATTATATATGGCTACAATTGCATTCAAAGGAGAATACTCAAAAACTGAAATCAAGAAATGGTTAATAGTCTTCATCAAAAGATTTTTTGCGCAGCAGTTCAAAAGATCTGCTATGCCAGATGGTCCTAAAGTCGGATCAGTTTCCCTATCGCCCCGGGGTGATTGGAGGATGCCGAGTGATGGTAGCCCTGAACTATGGTTGAGGGAGTTAAAGTAATTATTTTTTTCTAAAAAATATATTGAAGTATAGTATGTCTAACTTATAAGGAGATCTTACAATGAGTAAAATACTAGTATGTGGTGCAGGAGGATTCATAGGATCTCACCTGGTTAAAAAACTTAAGTCTGAAGGGCATTGGGTTAGAGGAGTAGACTTAAAATATCCTCGCTATGATGAGACTTTTGCGGATGACTTTATTATTGGGGATTTAAGGGATCCTAATTTCTGTTTACAAGTAGTTGATCAGAAATTTGACGAAATTTATCAATTAGCAGCTGATATGGGGGGAGCAGGTTTTGTTTTTGTTGGCACTCATGATGCTGACATTATGCATAATAGTGCAGCAATAAATTTAAATATGCTTGAGGCAGCTAGAAAAAGAAACAATAAGAATATATTTTATTCTTCATCTGCTTGTATGTATCCTGAATACAATCAACTTGATCCTGACAATCCAAACTGCGCAGAGGACTCAGCATATCCTGCAAATCCTGATAGTGAATATGGATGGGAAAAATTATTTTCTGAACGACTTTATTTAGCTTATGCAAAAAACTATGGAATGGATGTAAGTATTGCACGATATCATAATATATTTGGAATAGAAGGATCATGGTCTGACGGAAGAGAAAAAGCACCAGCTGCGATTTGTAGAAAAGTTGCGCAAGCAAGTGATGGTGGAGAAATCGAGATCTGGGGTGATGGAAAACAAACTAGATCCTTTTTATATATAGACGAGTGTATTGAGGGATCAATAAAGTTAATGAGGTCGAACTGGAGTGGGCCTGTAAACATTGGTTCAGACGAAATGATTGCAATTAATGATCTCGCAAAAATGGTAATCGAGATAAGTGGAAAAGATATATCAATTAAAAATATTGATGGTCCTGTAGGCGTTCGAGGTAGGAATTCTGATAACAAATTAATAAACGAAAAACTTGGATGGAAGCCATCAGAATCACTTAAAGATGGCATTATTAAAACGTATGAATGGATTAGCACTCAAGTAAGTAATAAAAAACAAGATATTTAATAGTTTTAATCATTTATTATTTTAGACATAGGAGTAGTCTTAAGTTAATGGAACAAGGTCAGATACTTAAGTCTAATGACTTAACTAAATTCATAGTAAATTCTCAATTATTTAAGAATAGTCCGTTCTCACTTATAGATGTTGGTTGTAGTGGAGGGATATCAAGCATTTGGAACATTTATGAGCCTCACTTGAAAGCCTACGGTATTGACCCAGTGATCTCAGAGTGCGAAAATCTTAATAAAAATAAAACAAGTAAAAATATTAATTACTTTCCTGCTTTAATCGGTTTAGACAAAAAGAACAAGCATTATCAAAAAGTCAAAGATGCTGCCAATAATATCAATAATCCCTGGGATGAGTTAAGTGCAAAATTGGGCTCTGATATTTTAAATGATAAGATTAAAACTGAGAATAAACTCTCAGTTTTAAATAATTGGAATAATCAAGATTTAGTCAGTGAAAGTGATCAAATCTCTCTAAGTGAGTTTGTAAAAGTAAAAGAGATTGATAACCTTGATTTTATTAAGATTGACATTGATGGTAATGATTTTGAAGTTCTTTTATCCTTAGACAACTTACCATATGATTACTCTGTATGTGGATTTGCTTTAGAGGTAAATTTTTATGGTGGAATTAACTCCTATGAACACACTTTCCATAACACGGATTTATTTATGAAGAAACTTGGCTATCAGCTTTTTGATTTATCAATTAGAAGATACTCGTTGTCAAGCCTACCTTCACCCTTTGAATATAACATTCCCGCTCAAACTATTAACGGAAGACCCTATCAGGGTGATGCAATATATTTACTTGATCCACTTATGATGAAAAATAGTAATAACAACAGAATTGACATTTCTTCTGACCCAGTAAAGTTATTAAAATTGACATGTTTATTTGAAAACTTTGGTTTATATGATCATGCAGCAAGAATAATAATTGATTTTAAAGAAGTTATAAGAGAGTACGTAAATACTTCAGATTTGTTAGATATATTAGTTAGACAAATTAACCCAAATTACAAAAGTTATGATGAATACATAAATTCATTTGAAAAAGATCCAGAGTCATTTTTTAGATCATCGTGGGACAATACAAAAAATGCCTAGTATACCTTTTAACAGACCTTACCTAACAGGAAATGAGATAAAGAATATTACAGATGCTCATGAAAGAAATCAACTTTCAGGTGATGGACACTATACAAAATTATGTAATGAGTGGTTAGAAAAAAATTTGAATACTAAAAAAGCCCTTATAACTCACTCTTGTACAGCAGCCTTAGAACTTTCTGCAATTGCAATCGATATTTCTCCAGGAGATGAAGTAATAATGCCCTCATATACCTTTGTTTCAACTGCAAATGCATTCGTTATCAGAGGTGCAAAACCTGTTTTTATTGATGTGAATTTGGACGACCTCACACTTGATGTTAATAAAATAGAGCCTGCGATAACAAATAAGACAAAAGCAATTGTTGTAGTTCATTACGCAGGTATTTCAGCCAAGATGAAAGAAATTTTAGAAATAGCAAAAAAATATAATCTGTTTGTTATTGAGGACGCCGCGCAAGCGATTCTATCAAAATACAAAAGTGATTATCTAGGAACCATTGGAGATTTAGGATGTTTAAGTTTTCATGAAACAAAAAATGTGGTTTGTGGTGAGGGAGGGGCAATACTAGTCAATAATGAAAATTTAATTGAAAAAGTTATAATAGCTCGTGAAAAAGGTACAAATAGATCAAATTTTCTAGCAGGTAAAGTTGATAAGTATACATGGGTTGATGTAGGTTCTTCATACCTGCCTGGAGAAATAATTGCTGCATTCCTTTTGGCTCAGCTTGAGTCTGCCGAGACAATCATTTCAAAAAGGAAAAGTTACAATAAACTTTATCAAGACTTCTTTTTAGAATATAGAGATATGAAAGATTTTAGTATTCCAAATGACTCAATTGTTACAAAGTCCAACGGTCATACTTATTATTTAATTTTTAATGATATTAAAAAAAGAAACCTTTTTATTTCTGAATGTGACAAAGAGGGACTAAAATGTACTTTTCACTATGTACCGCTTCATTCTTCAACTGCCGGAGAAAAATACGGAAGTACCTCTGGAACTTTACACAATACTGACTACATTTCGAATGGACTTGTAAGACTTCCAGTTTGGATTGGTATCGATCGCGAAATAGAATTAATATTTGGTATTTTAAAAAAAATAATTAAAAATAATTTTAATTAAAATTAAAAAAAATTTGAATGCGAAATAAAACTTACCTTTCTGTTGTTGCAGTATCAAGAAATGATAATCATGGTGGCGATCCGCTTATAAGAACACAAATATTTATCAATTGTTTAGCCGAACAATGTAAAATTTATAAAATTCAAACTGAACTTATTATTGTTGACTGGAACCCAGTTGAAAATGAGAAATTACTTAAAGATGTTTTAATTGCACCAGAAAGCGAATACTTCGAATTAAAGTTTGTGGTTGTGCCTACTGAGCTTCACAATAAATTTAAGTATAGCGAGAGCCTTCCATTATTTCAAATGATCGGTAAAAATGTAGGCATTAGACGAGCACAAGGCAAATTCATCTTAGCTACAAACATAGATATTATTTTTTCAAATGAACTAATGTCATTTATCGGTAAAAAAAATTTAAAGGAAAATGAAGTATATCGCTTGGACCGTTTTGACATAAGATCTGGACTAGAAGTAAATACAACTCTAAGTGAAGCCTTAACATTCGCCTGGGAAAATGTTTATTACAAAAATACTAGATTTTGTGACGATGAACTAAAGGAGGCTATTTATGGTAATTTAAAAGATAATCTGGCAAAACCAAATGTTGAATACTTAAAAAAAAGGGACTACCCAATCGTTTATGAGGACAGTGGAAACTTTGGAATTAGATCACCAAAAAAAGTAAATTATATGGAACTTCACACAAATGCATGTGGAGATTTTACATTAATGTCAAAAAAAGGGTGGGAGGAGATTAGAGGTTACGCTGAATTCGAGGCTTACTCATTTAATATTGACAGTTGTGGTTTAATTTCAGCGCATTTTAATGGTTATAGAGAAATTTCACTTCTTCCACCCATGGTGTGTTTTCATATTGAACATTCGCTTGGCTCAGGTTGGAGTCTTGATGGCGAGACAAAACTTTTTAATCGTTTGGAAAAATCTAAAATTTTAAATCCAGAATGGCCTGTCTTAATAAATCTATTTGACGAAATACTTTCAACTAAAGATGGAAGGCTTATATTCAATAATGAGCACTGGGGTATGTCTAAATTTGACTTAAATGACAGGAATTGCACTACCGAAAGCATGAAAACCATCAACGTATCATCATTAATAGCTCAACTGGATCTTGATCTGCAAAGTTACTGGCTACTTAGAACGGATGAAGACCAAATGAAAAAATATCTCAATCATAAGTTTGATCATGAAAACTTTGTTAATACATTTTATGACACATTTACAAGCAAGATTTATGTACCAGATACACTCGGTCGTTTTTCAGAAAAAAACAGTGTTACTAGAGACTCTATCTATGTAGGTGATATTTATTACAAATTAACTTTTCTTTTTAAGGGATGGAAAAATAATTATCCTGTAAGATTTGACCCATTTGATAATTTGGGTGAAGGTGAGATTACTAAAATTCTACTAATCAATAAAGATGCTAAAAAGGTTGAGATAAATTATCAAGGCGGTGACTTACATCAATTTGTACATCCAATGAACGATATAAAGGTAGATAATACCAATCCTAAAAATTATTTTAATTTTAAGTCAACTGGTAAAGATCCATTTTTCTATATTAATATAGGGAATAATACCAAAAAAGGGATAGAATATGAACTTCAAATCATATCATCAATTAACAACTATGAAAAAAAAGCTGTATCAACTCAGACATTAATTAAGGTTGACACTTAAGATAAAAAAAATAAATAAGTAGTATGGATTTCAAAAATGTTGCAGTTATAGGTTGTGGTAAGCTTGGCGGCACCATGGTAGGTTGTTTAGCAAGTAGAGGCTTTAATGTCACTGCTGTAGACGTATCTGAGGCTGCTGTTAATGCTCTTAATAATGGTGAAGCACCGGCACAAGAAAATGGATTAGATGAACTTATTGCAGCAAATAAAGAGAAGATAACAGCTACAATGTCTCACGAAGATGCAATCCTAAAAAGTGATATTAGTTTTGTTATAATTCCAACGCCAAGCGATAAAAGTGGTGCTTTCACAAATCAATATGCAATTCACGCATTTAAAGAAATTGGAAAAGCACTTGCAAAAAAAGACTCTTATCATACAGTTGTTTTAACAAGCACAGTAATGCCTGGCTCTACACGATCAGTATTGTTGCCGGTACTTGAGGAAAACTCGGGAAAAAAATGTGGTGAAGATTTCGGTCTTTGTTATTCACCTGAATTCATAGCCCTTGGAACAGTCATTAGAGACTATCTTAATCCTGACTTTTATCTAGTTGGAGAGTTTGATAAACAATCTGGAGATTATCTTGAATATGTTAACAATGCTGTAGCACTCAATCATGCACCAACTAAAAGAATGACTCTAGAAAATGCAGAACTTGCAAAGATTGCTGTTAATAGTTTTGTAACAATGAAAATAAGTTATGCCAATATGCTCGCTGATATGTGTGAAAAAATCCCAGGCGGTAATGTTGATGTTGTTTCAGATGCTCTAGGGATGGATAAAAGAATAGGCAGACACTATCTCACCGGTGGTTTTGGATACGGAGGACCATGTTTTCCACGTGACAATGTCGCATTAGACTATGCTGGAAGAAAGCTCGGTGCTAATACTATTTTGCTGAGGACTAATGATGACTTCAATAGAAATATATCTCCAAGAATCGTAGAAAGAATAAATACCTATCTAAATGCTGACGATACCGTTTCAGTATTAGGTTTGTCTTACAAACCATTATCACATCTCATTGAAGAGTCTCCAGGTATTTATTTATGCGACTCACTTGCTAGTATGGGATATAGAGTTCTAGGATATGATCCACTTGCAAATGAATATGCGAAACAGGCTCTAAAAAACACCCTCATCCTTGACGACTTAGAAGAATGCTTAAATCAGTCAAATGTTATTTTGGTAACCAATAACGACGACGTGTTTACATCCTTGTCTGCCAATGATTATCTTGGGAATAAGGATAGTGTTACTATTGTTGACTTCTGGCGCTGTCTACCCGATGAAATTAAAAACGATTCAAGAATTACTTATGTTCCTCTTGGTAAATGCTTGGATGATGAAACAGCAGCTAAAAATCTTTCTTCTTTATGGAATTAGATTTTTAATATTTTATAAGTTTTTTTGTCTATATTGCGTCTATCTATAGTTAAAATCTTTACTTTTTGTAATTACTAATGCAATAAGTAACTAAGATGAATATTCTATTTGTTTTCTACGGAGACGCGAGATCTAACTCATTTAATCCTCTGGATATTCTCATGCGATCGCTTTATGACAGGGGTCATAATATAGCCGTAGCAATGCCCAACAATGCCAAAGCGATAAGTCCTAAATATAAATCTTTTACATTCCAAAAAATATTTAAAAATAATTTAAAAATTTTCAGAAATAATAATACAGCTGATATTTTACATGTTATCTCACCAAGGTCAGTTAATATTAATTTTTTATCCAAATATTTAAAAATAAAACCTACACCCTTTTTAGTTTTTCTTGAGGACAATGAAACTTATATAACAAAAAACATAATAAATAAATTTGTTGGTAAAGAATACTTAATGAGTGACAATGATTATATTAATATTTTAGGTGGCCAACTTACAAAAAAATCAGCTTATATTAGCACACTTCTTTTAGCAGATAAAATAGTAACAATTAATGAAACCATTCAAAATGATTTTCCAATCAAGCTAAATTTTGAAAACATTTTACCTGGAATTGATCTTGAATTTTTTTCAAATAAGGTAAATCCATCAGATAATTTTTTAAAAAAATATCAACTCGACTTAAAAAAAAATAAATATATTACATTTCCAGGAGGAATTAATTATTTTACTCTTAAACCGGCAATAGAATTGATAAAAGGAGTAAATCTTTACAACAGAAAAAATAATCAAAATATTCAATTGATTTTTTCTGGTCCGGATGGTCCAGAAAGAGAAAAAATAAATGATTTTGTTAAAAAAAATAATATTCAAAACTTTAGATACATTGGTTTTATAGATAGAAAAAATATGCCGAATTTTCTATCAATTTCTGAAATATTGATACAACCAGGTAAGCAAAATGATTTTGAAGAGCTTAGATTTCCAGGAAAGATAGCTGAATATTTGGCCATGGGCAAACCTGTCATATTGCCAAACACTAGCATCGCTAGAAAAATTAACTTAAAAGTCAAATCTGAAATTTTGCTTAATGGAAACTCTACTGAAATTGCAGAAAAACTAAGATTATTACTTAGCGACAATCATCGGTTAAAGCAAATTTCTATGTCGAGTCGAAAATATGCAGAATTGAATTTTGATATTAGATCCACAGTAAAGAAGTATGAGTTAATTTATTTCAAAATAAGAAAAAACACTAAAAAATTCAATATATTAAGAGATATTTCGTTTAATAATATTGAGGTAAGTGCAATAAAAATTCTTTTAGAAAACTATAAAAACAAAAATAAAGAACTATTGTTAAATTTAATTAGTAAAATAAATAAAGATAGAACAGAGAAGGATATAAATTATTTTTTAGTCAGAAACAAAAATGAAAAACTTATTCATCTCGAAGAGTCTTTTGATAGGCTCGCAATAAAATATAACAAGCAAGTTGAAAATAGTAGAAATGAGATTGAAAAACTTCAAAAAGAGATACAAGTTAGAGATAATCAAATACATGGCTTGCTTACTTCGAAAAGTTGGAAAATTACAAAACCAATTCGGATTATATATCAACTTCTAAAACTGATAAGAAGCTGTTTTGTACTTATCAAGTTCTTGAATACTAGAAATATAAAAAAAATAATACAATATTTACCACGTGATAAAAAACTGAGTAATACCATAAAAACTATTAATCACTACGCAGAGCAGTTAAACAATAAAAAAATATTTGTTAATCGATATAATGAGTGGATTCAAAGAGAAGAGGATTTTAATTTAAACGATGTTAAAGTAATAAGAAATAAATTACAGAGCATTAAATTAAAGACAAAGTTTTCAATTTGTATGCCTGTATTTAATCCTAATCCGATTTATTTAAAAGAAGCAATAGACTCAGTAATAAATCAAATTTATCAAAACTGGGAATTATGTATTGCTGATGATGCGTCAACTAATCCTGAGATAAGAAAGATTTTAAAATACTATGAATCACAGTACAGAAATATAAAAGTTATTTATCGTAAAGAAAATGGCCATATTTCAAAAGCATCAAATTCTGCTATAAGAGTTTGTACTGGAGACTATATAGGTTTTTTAGATCATGACGATAAATTATCACCTCATGCACTTCTATGGGTCGCTGCAGAAACAAAAAATAATCCAAGAGCTCAAATAATATATTCAGATGAAGATAAAATAAATGAAGCTGGAAATCATGATGGACCATATTTTAAGCCCAATTTTAGTCCTGAACTATTCTATTCGCATAATCTTATAACTCATTTTGCAATTTATAAAAAAAATATCATTAAAAAAATAAAAGGTTTTAGAAGTAAGTTTGATGGAGCACAAGACTATGATCTTGCCCTTAGGGCTCTTTCGGAATGTGGTGAAAAAAATATTTCTCACATTCCAAAGATACTATATCACTGGAGACAGCATTCGGATAGTACTGCGTTAGACAGTAACGCTAAGCCATATGCAATGTTAGCTGGTGAAAAAGCACTAAACGAGTATTTTAATTCAAACAAAATTCCATATAAAGTAAAATATATTGGCAGTGCTTATAAACTTCTTGGAAAACTTCCTAAATCAAATCCTAAAATTAGTATAATTATACCATCAAATAATCTTGATAATTTAAAAATTTGTATAAATAGTATTATTAAAAAATCTACTTACAAAAACTACGAAATTGTTGTGATTGCAAATAACAAGTTAAATGTAAAAGATGTAATTAATATTTTTCCAAATTTAATTAATTTAAAAGTTCTGAATTACAAAGGTGAATTTAACTACTCAAAGTTAAATAATTTTGGCGCAAAGAAATCTAAAGGTAAATATTTGTTGTTTTTAAATGATGATACTGAAGTAATTAGCTCAGACTGGCTGGAAGTCTTACTTGGGTTTGCTTCTATTAGAGAAGTTGGAGCTGTGGGATTAAAACTTATATATAAAAACAATACTGTGCAACATGGAGGTATTGTACTAGGTATCAATAATTGGGCTGGGCATGCTTTTAGAGGATTCCCAAAAGACTCTCCTGGATCTAATCATCGACTGTCACTTGTATCAAATTTTTCAGCTGTTACTGCGGCTTGTTTAATGATCTCAAAAGTTAAATTTGATTTAGTAAGAGGTTTTAATGAAAAAGAATTAAAAGTTGCATGCAATGATGTAGATTTTTGTTTAAGTTTAATGAATAAAGGCTACAGAAATGTATATTGTGGACATACTTCAATTTACCACTATGAGTCAATTTCAAGAGGTTATGAAGATACTCAAGAAAAGAAAAAACGTTTTGATCATGAATCTAGTTATGTAATTAACAAATGGAGAGATTTATTTAAAAATGATCCTCACTATAATCCTAATTTAACTGATAAAACTGAAAATTTTGATTTAGCAGACAAACCTAGAATAGAAAAAATTCCTCAAATCATATATCAATAAAGGACGTAAAATGCTTATGGTAAGATTTTAAATATCAATATGATTAATAATAAAAATTTAGCAGTTGATTTGGATGGAACTTTAATCAAGACTGATATACTCTTTGAAAGTATCTTAATTTTCATAAAAAAAAATCCTCTGAATATATTTAAATTATTTAGCTGGCTTTTAAATGGACGACTATTTTTAAAAAAAAAACTTTCTGAAATTGTTTGTCCTTCAGTTGAAAATTTGCCCTACAATAAGGATGTAATTAATTTTATTCACAAAAAAAAACAAGAAGGATTTAAAATAATACTTGCTACTGCCACTATTAATACAATTGCAAACAAGATCTCAAATTATTTAAATATTTTTGACGACGTAGTTGCTTCATCTAATGAGAATCTGTCTGGAAAGTATAAAGAAGCAGCTCTAGTAAGCATGTTTGGTAAAAATAACTTTGAATATATTGGAAACTCAACAAAAGATGTGAATGTTTGGGAGTCATCCTCAAAATGTCATTTGGTTAAACCAACAAAAAAAATATTAAATAAAATAAAAAGTAGAAAATTAGGTGAGATATTTGTAAATAACCTGTCTTTCCTTAAAATTTTTTTCTCAGCAATAAGAATTCATCAGTGGGTAAAGAACATTTTATTATTTATACCTCTAGCTGCTGCACATTTACTTTTTGAGATCGATCTATTAATTAATGGGCTAATTGCATTCTTATGCTTCGGACTGTGTGCATCTTCAATTTATCTATTTAATGATTTGATTGATATTGAAGACGATAGAAATCATGAAGATAAAAGAAATAGACAGCTGGCTGCTGGGAATTTAACTATAATGGGTGCACTCTTTTTGATTGCAGTGTTACTGACTATATCATTTACTTTCTCATATATCCTATTACCTATAAACTTCTTATTAATTATTCTATTGTATATTTTCATAAATATTTTTTATTCAATTTATTTAAAAAATATTATTTTACTTGATTTGTTTTTACTTGCTTTTTTGTATACATTGAGACTGATTGCAGGAGCAGAGGCGATGTATTTAGAAACTACTTTTTGGATTATAACTTTTTCAATGTTTATTTTTTTTAGTTTAGCTGTTGTCAAACGATATACAGAGTTTGTGAGGAAAGGAAATAATAATGAAGGTGCAATAAAGGTTCGAAGTTACACTGATCGTGATAAATTATTTTTATTTATTCTTGGTATAACTACTGGACTAATTTCTGTTTTAGTTCTTGCACTCTATATTAATGAAGTAAGTAGAATTGATATTTATCCTCAAAAAGAATTACTTTGGTTTTCTTGTCCTTTACTCTTTTATTGGATGACAAGAGTGTGGCTGTTGGCTAGTAGAGGTGAAATGAATTATGATCCAGTAATATTTGCAATAAAGGATAATCAAAGTAGATTTATTGGAATTTTATTTTTATCTGTATTCTTAATGTCTGCAATATGAAAAACAGTTATCTGTCATGGGGAAGGTATCCCAATATTCCGCAAAAAGCGGAGATTATTTATTGGCCTAACAATGTAATTTCAAAAATCAATGCTGTCATTGAGAATAATGATACCACTTTAGCTTATGGCTTAGGTCGAAGTTATGGAGATTCATGTTTAGCAAACAGCAACAATATTTTAAATATGCAAAATATGGACAGAATTATTTCATTTGACAAACAAAGTGGAATAATTGTCGCTCAATCTGGAATTTCAATTGAACAAATCTCTAAAATATCCATACCTAATGGATGGTTTGTACCTGTGAGCCCAGGTACAAAGTATGTGACTTTAGGAGGAGCCGTTGCTAATGATGTACATGGCAAAAATCATCATAATGCAGGTACATTTGGCTGCCACGTCAATAGTTTTAAAATTTACAGATCTAAAGAGGGCATTCTCGAATGTTCAGAGAACTTACACCCAGAACTCTTTAAAGCAACGATTGGTGGTTTGGGCTTAACAGGTATCATTCTGCAAGTTGAATTTAGGCTAAAGAAAATAAACTCATCAAGAATTCAGGTTAATAATATTAAATTTAATAATATAGATGAATTTTTTGAATTAAGTAACTTGCACGATAATAATCACGAATATACAGTTTCATGGATTGATTGTTTATCTCAGGGAAAAAATCTTGGAAGAGGAATTTATTCGTATGCTGATCACCTCGATGATAATTTTTTAGAATTTAGTAACTCAAAAAAGATAAATTTCCCATTTGAAATTCCATTTTCACTTGTTAACTCTTTTACATTAAAATCATTTAATTCATTCTATTACAATAGCCAGTTTAAAAGCAAAAATTCAAAAATTACTGACTATGAAAGTTTTTTATATCCATTAGATAAAATTTTAAATTGGAATCGAATGTACGGAAAAAAAGGATTTGAACAATTCCAATGCGTGATACCAAAAACTAACGGAAAACAAGTATTAAAAGATATATTAAAAACGATAACAAAATGTAACAACGGTTCATTTTTATCGGTATTAAAACAAACTGGAGATATAGTTTCTCCAGGAATTTTATCATTCCCTATCCCGGGATATTCGCTTGCTTTGGATTTTCCTCAAAAAAGTAATAGTAATGATGTTTTATTTAGGAAACTTGATCAAATTGTCCATGAAGCTGGAGGCAGGCTTTACCCCGCTAAAGATGCACATGTAAGTAAATTGAATTTTCAGTCATCTTACCCTAATTGGCATAAAGTAGAAAATATGCGTGATAAAACTTTAATGTCAAAATTTTGGGAGAGAGTTGCATGAAAAAATCAAAAACTGTTGCTATTTTTGGTGCCACTTCAAACATAGCTGAAGCAGTTGCAAGAATTTATTCAAAAGAAGGTGCAAGCCTTGTTTTAGTTGGAAGAGATATGGAAAAATTAGAAATTATAATGAGTGACCTCCTAATCAGAGGAGCAAAAGAAGTTAAATTAATAATTAATGATCTTTCAATTGAAAGTCAATCAGAGAAACTTGTTGATGATGTTTGGAATCTATTTGAAAGTATTGATATTGCTTTAATTGCACCCGGTACATTACCAACACAGAATGTAGCAAACAAAGATATTGCTTACGCACGGAAACATTTTAGATTTAATTCTGAGACAATTATAATTTTATTATCACTGATAGCAAAAAAATTTATAACTCAAAAATTTGGAAATATTTCAGTAATAAGTTCTGTTGCAGGGGACCGGGGTAGAAAAGATAATTTTTTATATGGCGCTGCAAAATCCGCTGTCTCAGTTTTTACAAGTGGTTTAAGAGGTATGATGCAAGAGCATGGTGTGTCCGTAATGACTATCAAGCCGGGATTTGTAAAAACATCAATGACTAGAGATGTCCAATTTCCATCCTTATTATCAGCTACTGCTGATAGAGTTGCTAACGATATTGTTAAATCAATAAATAATGGTCGTGATGTAGTTTACACACCGTCGTTCTGGAAAATAATAATGATCGTAATAAAAATAATTCCGGAGAGTATATTTAAAAAAATTAACTTTCGGTAGCTACATTTGGAGTGATAAAATTAGTAATGGTAGCCATTAATTCATTCAAAAATACAATTTCTTTAATTACTATTTTTTCAGTACTTATTACAATTTTTGGAGTTTTCTCAAATTTTAGTAGTATTCCTTACTGGGATATGTGGGATGGGTATCTCAATTTCTATCTTAAGATTCAAAATGGACAATATTATGAGTGGTTTGCACTACATAATGAACATAGGATATTTTTATCAAGAATACTGTTCTTTATAGATATAAAGATTTTTAATAATCAGAGTTATTTTTTAGTATTATGTAATCTATTATTTTTATCTTTTGCAGTATTAATATTTATTACTTTTCTCAGAAATAATTTTTCATTTAAAGATTATAGTACGGTATATCTTGTTATTGTTTGTCTTTTATTTTCTTGGATACAGGAAAACAACTTAATCATTGGTTTTCAAACAGCATTTGTATTAGCTCAACTAATTCCATTAGTCGCATTTTATTATTTTTTTAAGTCAATTAATCATCTCGACCAAAGAACAAACTTTTTTATAATTTCAATTTTTTTTGGTTTCTTATCTAGTTATACACTTATTTCTGGTATTTTTGTTTTACCAATTCTTACTTTTTATTGCTTTATTGTTGGTTTTAAAAAAGAGTACTTAATTTCTCTAATTATAGTTACAGCTATTTCACTAATTTTGTATTTCTTTTCTTATCAATCTGTAGAACATCATGGGTCCATTCAAGATGCAATATTGCATAATCCTTTGGATTTTATAAATTATGTATTTTTATATTTTGGTGGCCCTTTTTATTATTTTTTTGGAAAAGGTGAAACAGGGATGAATTTAGCATGGATTGCTGGATTTATTTTTATCTTTCTTTCGCTATATTATTTTTTTTATTATTTAAAAAAACAATCATTTATAAATTATTATGGATGGTTATATTGTTTTATCTTATATGTAGGATTGACAGCTGCAGCGACAGCAGGAGGAAGGCTTATTTTTGGTGCTAGCCAGGCATTGTCTAGCCGATATATGACTCCTGTAATTTTTTCTTGGGTGTGCCTAATAATAATAACAGTTTATTATTTATATAAAGAAAATAATATAAATGAGAAGTACAAGAAATTCCTTCAAATATTTTTTTCAATATTTCTATATTTATTAGTCATAGTTATTGTTTTTTTTCAGTTGCGAGTATTTTCATATGATAATGATATTAATTTTGAAAAAAATATTGCTGCACTAAGTATTAAAATGGACGTAAAAGACATAGCTCAAATTCAAAGTGTTTACCCAAATTTTGATATGCCATTAAATGTAAAAAATAAAATGAATGATATTGGAAAAGATATTTTTAACTTTGATCCTTTCAAGGATATTTCATTCGATAGTAAATATCACAGACAAAAAAACTTTAATAAAAAATTTTCAAACAAGTGCATTGGTGAAATCGATAATATTTCATTTGCAGGTGACAATTTAATGAAGATTTCGGGTTGGATTTATAGTCCAGATGAAAAAGCTATCTCAAAAAAATTATACGTTCTTAATTCAGATAATAAATTAATTGGTTTTATCCTTACCGGAAAAAAAATGTCTCTAATAAAAGAGATGTACGGAAAAAATGCTTTAAACTCAGGATTTAAGGGATACATATTAAATAAAAACGATACAATTAACAGTTCCAAAATAAAATTCGTAAGCTATGAACAAGATTGTGAACTCTCTATTGACAATGGTTTAGATAATATTCCAATGTTTAGGATTAAAGAATTTGAGGACGTGGATGAAAACAGTATCGTTAGACCTGAGGCTATATTAAGTACTGAATGGTTAGGGCAAGATTATTACAGTGTTTGGTCTGGTACTGCTACTCTACCGTTAAAGTACAATATATATGGTTCATTCAGTGTGTCAGACGCTGAGTCAGGATCAATTACATTAAGACTGAATAAGGGGCAGGGCTTTTTCTTTAGATCTGAACCAAATTCTAAAATTCAATACATGCAAATTAATGGTGGCGAGAAATTTTTTATTCCAAGAGATATTCCTCCAGCCTCAGAGTGGTTATTTCTGGAATTTAACAACCCATCACTACCAGATACTTTTAATGTTGAAATTACTGACGAAGGTGCTGGATGGGGAGAGTGGTCTGCAGTAGGATTGATAAGATAAATGAATGATAAAAGAATAATTTTAACTGGCGGTGCTGGCTTAGTAGGTCTCAATTTAATACCAAGATTATTGAAAAAAGGCTATAGAAACATACTAGTTTTAGATAAACACAAGGATAATATTTTAATCGCGAGAAAGCTCTTTCCAGATATTGAAATCGAAGAAGCTGACATTTCCGAAAGAGGCAATTGGACTAAATATCTTGAAGCTGGGTCTGTTATTATTATGTTGCAAGCTCAAATAGGTGGAAATAAATTTATTGATTTTGAGAAAAATAACGTAACTTCTACGCACAACATAATTGAAGAGATTAAACATAAAACAAATATTCGCCTTATTCATGTTAGCTCATCAGTCGTAGAGTCGATAGCTGATGACTACTATACAAACTCAAAAAAAACCCAAGAAAAATTGGTTATAGATAGCGGTCTTAAATGTGTTATTTTGAGGCCAACTCTTATGTTTGGATGGTTTGACCGTAAACACCTTGGTTGGTTATCAAGATTTATGCAAAAGATACCAGTATTCCCTATTCCAGGAAATGGAAAATTTATAAGACAGCCATTATATGCTGGAGATTTTTGTAATGTAATAATAAGCTGTATCTCTAATCAAGAAATAAATGGTATTTTTAATATTTCGGGGTATGAAAAAATTTTTTATATTGATTTAATAAAAAAGATAAAACAAATTATCTCGGCAAATACTTATATCGTTAAGATACCATTTTTAGTTTTTTATTTTCTTATCTGGTTATGGAGTTTATTCGATAAAAATCCACCTTTCACAACTCAACAATTAGTCGCACTTAGTAATGATGAGGAATTTGAAATTATTGATTGGGCAAAAATTTTTTCGATCTCTTGTTATACACTTGATGAAGCTCTTAACGAAACTTTTAATGATAAAACATTCAGTAAAATAAAAATGAAATTTTAGCAACAATGAGTGATAAAGGGAAAATTGCTGTACTAGGAGCCGGACCAATGGGACTTGCAGTGGCCTACCAGCTAATTTTAGATGGCTACAAACCTATTGTATTTGAAGCAGATGATAGAGTAGGCGGAATGACTGCAAGTTTTGATTTTAATGGTTTAAATATTGAAAGATACTACCACTTTCATTGTACATCAGACAAAGCATTCTTACAGATATTGACCGATTTAAATATAAAACATTTATTTCATTGGAAAGAAACAAAAATGGGGTACTGGTACTTAAATAGACTACAAGAATGGGGAAATCCTCTGGCACTTTTAAAATTTAAAGGGTTAAGTTTTCTGTCAAAAATTCGATACGGCATTCATGCTTTCACATCAACAAAAAGGTCAAATTGGATAAAATTAGATAAGTTAAGTGCAAAAGAATGGATTATTAAATGGGTAGGAGCAGAAGCATTTGATATATTATGGCGAAAACTATTCGAGTATAAATTTTATCATTTTAGTGATTCAATTTCTGCAGCTTGGATATGGAGCAGAATAAGACGATTAGGTAATTCAAGGTATAATATATTTAGAGAAAAGCTTGGATATTTAGAGGGTGGATCTGAAACTCTTCTTTTCGCTCTTAAGAGAAACATACTTTCAAACGGAGGTGAAATACACTTATCAACATCTATAAAAGAGGTTCAATTAGAAAATAATAAAGTTTCTGGATTACGAACAGAAAAAAATTTTTATGAATTTGAGAATGTGATTAGTACAATTCCTTTACCATACATACCGAAAATAATACCAAAGTTACCAAAAAAAATACTTGAAAAGTATTCCAACATCAAAAATATTGCCGTTGTTTGTGTGATTGCGAAGCTATCAGAGAAAGTTTCTGATAATTTTTGGGTAAATGTTAATGATCCAGAAATGGATATTCCTGGATTTGTAGAATACTCAAATCTTAGACCTCTTCAAAATAGTATTGTATATGTCCCTTTTTACATGCCAGGTGAACATTCTTACTATAATGAACCTGACAAATTTTTTATAGAAAAAGTAAAATTATATTTAAAAAAAATCAATTCTCGTATTGATGAAAAAAAATTCATAGATATTAAAGCTAGTAGATATAGATTTGCACAACCAATATGTGAAACAAATTTTTTAGATCAATTACCACCTATCAATTTGCCTATTAAAGGGTTATATGTTGCAGATACATCTTATTACTACCCAGAGGATAGGGGAATTTCTGAAAGTGTTGAGTTGGGTATAAAAATAGCTAAAAGTATCAAAGTTGATTAAATTTTTTTTTACAAAACAATTTTTAAAATTTTTTGCAGTTGGATTAAGCGCAGCTTTTATACATTGGTTATCTCGAGTATTATTAAATTTCTATTTTTCATTTTATTGGTCCGTATTTATTGCTTATTTTTTTGGAATTTTAAGTGCGTATATCTTAAATCGTATTTACGTGTTTCCAAATTCAAATAAAAGCATGTATGAACAAATATATAAATTCTTTATTATCAATTTATCTTTCTTGCCAATCGTATGGTTTTGTTCAATATTTATTTATTCCTTATTAATAAAATTTGGTATAGACTTTTACCCAGAGGCAATCGCACATGGAATGGCAGTGTCGTTGCCAATGCTTATAACTTTTATTCTTTATAAATTTTTAGCTTTTGCAGATTATAAATAGTGGAACAAGAAAAACTATCAGAATTATATAAAATAAGGTTTCAAGAAGAAATTTTAAGTAGAAAGAATGATATTTGGAAAGTTCTATGCTCTGATTTTTTCCAAAAATTTATTCCAGAAAATTCAACAGTAGTTGACTTAGCATGCGGATATGGCGAGTTTATTAATAATGTGGAAGCTTCAAATAAAATAGCATTTGACCTTAATGAAGAAAGCAAAAACTTTCTTAATAATGATGTTAAGTTTCATGAAAAATCTGTCATGGAACTCAATAAGCTTTATAATGAAGAAATTGACGTTATATTTACATCCAACTTTCTTGAGCATTTAGAAAATAAGAAAGCATTAGAGCAATTATTAGCAGAAATATATAGAACACTAAAAATTGGAGGTAAATATATAATTTTAGGTCCAAACCTCAGATATTTAAACGGTTCATATTGGGATTTTTATGATCATCACCTCGGATTAACTCATATTTCTCTTCAAGAAGCACTTAGATTAAATGGTTTTAAGATTGATCTTTGCTATGCCAAATTTTTACCATTTACTATGCAGGGATCACTTCCAACACACCCACTCTTAGTTAAGATTTATTTAAATGTAAAATTTGCTTGGAAATTATTGGGCAAGCAATTTTTTATAGTTGCTAGCAAATAGTATTTATTTTTTATGGTGACAGCTTCTTTTCTATATGAAGTAGAAATAAATAAATAAATAATTGAGCAAACGAAATTATAAAAAATGTATTTAAGTATCCGATTACATCACCATAATAATATATTAATACAGAAATAAACGAAAGATATAGAAGGATTAGTATTGATGTTAAAGAATTTGGATTTATGATTAAAAATCTATTTAAAAATTTATTTTCATTAATGTTATATTTTAGCAGCCGAAAAAGTACCGAATGTAAATGTTTGTCATCTGGCTTTAGTGGATTTTTTTTGTTAATCAAGAGTCGTCTCCAAAAAGATATAAATAGATCATTTACAGGATAACTAATCAAACAAGCTATTAATGTAGCGTAAATTAATTCGTTATTAGCAATATATATACTTAATGAGCCAATCAAAAATCCTAAAAAATATGCTCCACAATCACCTGACAAGATCTTTCCTGTAGTAATATTGACTAAAAATAATACAAATATACTTAAAAATAAAATTTCTATTAAGTATAATATTTCAGAATTTGTATTTTCTGCATAAATATAAAAATTTATAAGAATTATAATTGTTACGCCACTCATAAGTCCATTGTTTCCATCAATAAAATTGAAACCATTAATACAAAACAAAAGACCAATTATTGTAAATATATAGGGTATAATTTGGTATGAATTGAATATAGTATTTAGGACATTGTGATCTAAATTATCTAATACAAAATTATTTCTAAATAAAAAAATTAAAATAATTAGTGTCATAAGAATAAATCTTATTTTACCACTGAATTTTTCATTTAAATCAGCAATAAATCCAATCATCATAAATAATAGGCTAAAAATTATAATTTCAAATATTAATGGATCGCTTACAAAAAATACGGTCGTATAAAATGAAAGCATTGAGGCGCCTCCTATTTTTATTACAGTTCTATTATGTATTTTCCTTATATTTTCTGACGGCTCATCCAAAAATAATTTTGTCTTATGACTAAGAGAAAAAATAATTAAAAGAATAAGTATTGAAATAAATAATGTTATTATAATATGCATATATTAACTTTCATGTAATGATTCAAAATTCTAAAATTATTAAATTCTCAAGTATTTTATTTTACTTAATTCCTCTTGCCCTCTTAACTGGTCCATTAATTCCAGATTTGATTGTATCAATAATTTCCATAATATTCCTATATTATTCCTACACAAAAAAATTGAAAAAATATTTTACAAATAAATTTTTTATTTTTTTTATGATCTTCTATATATATTTAATAATAAATTCACTTTTATCTGAGTATACTTTATTTTCTCTCGAAAGTAGTATTTTTTACTTTAGATTTGGTATTTTTTCATTGGCTACTTGGTTCCTGATTGACCACAATGATGATTTTTTTTCTTATTTTAAGATTATATTTCTTATTACTTTTTTGTATGCGATTTTTGATGGTTACATCCAACATCTTTATGGGGTAAATTTCCTTGGTTTTGGAATAAAAGATATATCAAGATTAAGCTTACCATTTAATGATAAATTAATACTTGGTGGTTATCTTGCTAGACTTTTCGTAATTCTCATTGCTTTACTATTGTTGGGCAAACAGAATATTTATAAATATTTATTTTTTGCGATTATTTTGGTGCTAACAGATGTCTTAATTTACGTTTCTGGTGAAAGAACTGCATTAGGCTTAATGTTTTTATCAACTATTTTAATTATTTCTTTCCTTAACAGCTATCGATCTTTAAGAGTAATTACCTTTTTATTGTCAATTTGTACGATAATTTTTTTAACCATTTCAAATGAACAATTAAAAGAAAGAAATATCAGTCAAACCCTGAATCAGCTTGGTTTTAGCTCACAAAGTGACAAAATCAATATTTACTCACCAATTCATGAAAGCCATATCATATCAGCTTACAAAATGTTTAAAGACAGTCCTTTGATAGGTAAAGGAGTGAACACGTTCAGAAAATATTGTAACGAACCTGAATACAACATCGATATTCATTCTTGTTCTACTCATCCGCATAATTCATCAATACAAATTATGGCAGAGACAGGTATTGTAGGATTTTTAGTAATTCTGAGCATTAATATGTATATTTTTTCCCTTCTAATAAAAAATTTGTACTTAGAAATTAAAGGGAAAAAAAGGATACTTAGCAATTATCAAATATTGCTGCTAATATCAATTTTATTAACTGTTTGGCCATTTTTTCCAACTCAAAATGTTTTTAATAATTGGATAAACATTATTTATTATTTCCCAGTTGGATTATACTTACATTCAATTTATTCTAATAAACCATATGTGGATAGTTAAAAAATCTAAAGTTCATGGGCATGGAGTTTTTGCTAATTCAAAAATCTCGAAATCAGAAAAGATAATTGAATATATCGGTGAAAAGATTTCAAAAAAAGAAGGTGATAAAAGATCTAACGCGAGATTAACAAAATATCTAGGTTCAAAAAAAACAGGTTCAGTCTATATTTTTGAATTAGATAAGAAATATGATATTGATGGATCACCATTATATAATAAGGCAAGATACATTAATCACTCATGTGATCCAAATTGTGAGGTAGAAATTTCAAATGGGAGAATTTGGATCTCATCAATAAAAAATATTAAAAAGGGTGAGGAGCTTACCTATGATTATGGTTATGAGTTTGACTCGGATGACTATAAGGACCACGTATGTAAATGTGGATCAAAAAAGTGTATAGGTTATATTATTTCATCAGATGATTGGCCTAAATTTGGAAAATTTATCAATAGACTTATTAAAAAACGCAATAAATAATGATACTTGTTACAGGTGGATGTGGTTATATAGGCTCTCACTGTGCTGTTGAACTATTGAAAAACAATAAAGATATATTAATAATCGATGATCTATCAAATAGCGATTACCAATCTATTAGAAATATAAAATTAATATCAAATAAAAACGTTGAATTTATTCATGGAGATATAACCGATATAGACGTATTAAATGATTGCTTCAGTCAAAATAATATCGAGTCAGTTTTTCATTTTGCAGGTAAAAAATCAATTTCAGAAAGCTATAAAGATCCACTAAGTTATTTTTCTACAAACGTGAAAGGTACAATTAACTTGATCGAGTCAATGCAAAAATATGATGTAAATAATATAATTTTTTCATCATCTGCTACAGTATATGGAAGTGACTATCCTCTGCCTTGGAAAGAAGATCTTATACTAAATATGCCACACAATCCCTACGCTAAATCAAAATTAATGTCAGAAAATATTTTAAAAAGCTATTTGAGCACTAATCAAAATTTCAGTATTGGCATATTAAGATATTTTAATCCTATAGGTTTTCATTCCTCTGGTCTTCTTGAGGATAAAGTTCTTGGCTCTTCAAATTTAGTGCCTTCAATAATTTCTTATTTATTGAAAAATATTCAATTCTTACCTGTTTACGGTGATAATTATGATACTAAAGATGGTTCTGGAGTTAGAGATTACATTCACATAATAGATTTAATTGAAGGACATCTGAAAGCTTATGAATATACTAAAAAAAATAAAGGTTGCTTTGTATGGAATCTAGGATCTGGTGAAGGATTTAGTGTATTCGAGATAATTAAAAAATTTGAAGAACTTCTAGACATGAAGTTTGACTTAAGAGTCTTACCAAGAAGAGAAGGAGATTTAGCTGAATACTGGGCTGATATAAGTAAGGCAAATAGAGAATTAAATTGGTATCCTGAAAAAGATATAAATAATATGGTAAAAAACATTCTTGCCTTCTTCGAAATTAAAAAAGAAAACAACTAGCTTAATGATATTTTCCTATTTTTATAAACGGATTTGAGAGATTGTTTTGTTGAGCCGTATTTATTTGTTTCTGCCTGACAAGTGAATTTTCAATTTTTTCCTTACTTTTTTTATCGTAGCAAAAAGGACAGTATGCACCTTTCAAATAATTTGTTGACAACATATCTTTCTCAGTGATCGGGCTTCTACAACCATAGCATTGATAGTAGTTGCCTTTATTTAATTCATTATTAATTGCTACTCGATCATCGAATACAAAACATTCTCCATTCCAAAGAGAGTTTTCATCTTTCCCCTTTTTATGTTGAAGATAATTAATTATTCCTCCTTTAAGCTGCACAATATTTCTGTAACCTTTCATGCTAAGAAACGCAGAAGCTTTTTCGCACCTAATTCCACCTGTGCAATACATTGCAATTTTTTCATTTTTATTTAATTGTAATTTAGTAAATTTTTCTAAAAATTCTCTAAAACTTTTTGTAAATAAATCGATACTATTTTCAAAATTCCCTATCTTTGTCTCAAATATATTCCTCACATCCAATATTTTGGCGTTTTTATCTTTTAAGATGCTATCCCATTCGGAGGGCTCGATAAATTTTCCTGTAAATCGATCAATATCAATTGCTCCTAATCCAAGAGATACAATTTCATTTTTTAGCCTTACTTTCATTCTATTAAATGGAAGAAAATTTGTTTGATTTTTTTTTATATCCAATTGATTTACATTAATAAGTTCTTCTATATATCTAACAATGATATCTAAATCTTTTAATGAACCAGAAATTGATGCATTTATTCCTTCATCTGCCAATAAGATTGTCCCTCTTACTATTTTGTCAGATAAAAAAGACTCAATCTTAGTTTTAATAATCGACTTATTTCGAACTTTTACAAATTTATAAAAACTGAAAATATAAAATTGATTATTATTCATACTTTATATTATACGTTAAATCCTTTAACTTATTTATTAATATAGTTCTGTCTTTTATATGAGCTATAGATGTATATTCTACAATGCCCCCAACATAAATTATAATTTCCTTTCCTATCTTTTTTCGTGTCTCATGAATATAAGAAGAGTACTTTAAAGTACTGCTTTTTATTTTTGATGCAAATAAGTGAAATAAAAAACCATTTTTTCCATCGAAGTAAATAGGAAGAATATTTGATTTGGTTTGGTGTGCTAATTTTGCAGGGAAAGTTTTCCATTCATCATCCCTTGCTTCAGACTTTAAATTCTTTGCTGTCGAGACACTTCCTGAAGGAAAAATAATTAAAACACCTTTCTTTTCCAAGTGCTGTTTTGCTTTTATGCCAGTCTCCAAATTTTTTTTAATAGATCCTTTATCAGATGCACTAAAATCAACTGGAAGTATGTATTTCTCTAATTGCGGTAGAAATTTAAGTGTTTCGTGTGTCATAATTTTAAAATCACCTCTTACTTGTGAAACTAAAGAGCATAGTATTAAGCCATCAATAATTCCAAATGGATGATTAGCAATGACAATTAAAGATCCATCGTTAGGTATTATTAATTTATTTTTTGATTTGTTTGTTACTTTAATCTCCATTATCTCTAAAACATCTGACCAAAATGTTCTTGGGTCATTTTCTTTTGTTGAATATTGATTATATAGCATTTCAAGCTTTTTTTTGCCTGTAACACGCTCAATGGTTCTAATAATTAATCTTTGTGCAAGATTATGTTCGACCTTTGATGCATAAGAAAAATTTAGTTTATTCATCTAATATTCTACCGGTATAGGATCTAAGCTCCTCCAAAAATACCATGTTGCAACAGATCTCCATGGCCTCCATTTTTTTGATAATTTTATAGCATGCTCTTTTGAAATTGGGTAATCAAGATTGTAACAATTACATATTCCTTTAATCAGTCCCAAATCATCAGAAGGAAATACATCTGGACGGCATAAGTTAAAAATTAGATACATTTCTGCTGTCCAAACTCCGATTCCTTTTATTGTAATGAGTTCTTCAATAACTTTTTCATCAGATAATAAATACCATTGTTTTGGATTTACCTCTTTATTAATGAATGCAGTCGATAAGGACTTTAAATACGATATTTTTTGTCTTGATAGCCCACAAGATTTTAGAGATTGAAAGTGCAAAGAATTTATGTTTTTCGGATTTATTTTTTTTACTTTAAATTCTAAACGATCCCAAACTGCTTGAGCAGCTTTCACAGAAATCTGTTGTCCAACTATTGACCGGGATAGAGTATAGAAAGGGTCAGATCTCGAAAAAAGAAAATCTTTAGGATAACTAATAATAATATTTCCAAGCTTTTTATCCTTTGTAATTAGTTCTTTTTTCGCTAAATCCCAAAATTTTGGCTTTTTCATTTTTGTAAATTTTTTATTGTCATATAGTCTATAAAATGTTTTATTTCCATTCTTAATTCAATATGGAGATAAATTATGGCTGATGTTGCCACTTTATTAGCAGAGTTCCAAAAAGGTATCGAAGGCAAAGATACAGGTCTTGGAGCGACTGTGAAATTTGACTTTGAAGGCGCTGGATGCATATTTCTAGACGGAAAATCAAATCCAAACACTGTGTCTGATGAAGACAAAGATGCTGATTGTACATTATCTATGTCACTTGAAACATTTGAGCAAATGAGGTCAGGTGAAGTTGATGGTACTTCAGCTTTTATGCAAGGTAAATTAAAGGTTTCAGGTGATATGTCTATTGCAATGAAATTGCAATCTGTCATGGACGCTTTAGCATAATAGATAAAAAATACTATTTTATAAATTAAACCCAGTTAATTAATAACTGGGTTTTTTATTAGTATACGTTTGGATAGTTTGTACAATTTTTCATTATTACAAGCAATAATTCTACCACCGTTATAAATGCTTTTGTTTTCCCAAGTTTTTATAACTCCTCCAGAGTTTTTTATTATGGGTTCTAAAGCTCTTATGTCCCATGGTTTTAATCCACTCTCCACTACAATATCAATGTGCCCATCTGCAAGTAAACAGTAACTATAACAGTCACCACCCAGCCTTGTGCTCTTAACTTTTTTACTTAACTTTTCAAAAGAGGATTGATCTGATTTACTAGCGAACACATAGGGTGACGTAGTGTTAAGAATTGTATCTTTCATATTATTTATTTTTCTAACTTTGAGCTTAGATTTTTTGCCTTTTATTATTTTGTAAGCAACTTTTGAGTAACCAATATATCTTTCATTTAATGCAGGTATATCAGCTACACCAAGAATAATTTTTCTATTTTTTGCGAGAGAAATAAGAGTTCCCCATAAAGGAACACCTTGGATAAAAGATTTTGTTCCATCTATTGGATCAATACACCATTCAAATGAGCTTTCTTTTATATTACTCTCTTCTTCCCCTAAAACTGAGTGTTTTGGATAATATTTTGAGATTAGGTTATTAATTTTTTTTTGAATTTTTATGTCAGCAATGGTAACGGGATCAAACTCTTTGTCTAACTTTGATACAACTTTAATCTTTTTCTTATAATACTTTAGAGAAATTTTCCTTGCCTCATCTGCGAGAAGATTAGAAAAATTAACCAGTCTATTAATATTTTCAGACATATTATGTATCAAAAGAATTCAATTAACTAGTATTTGTTGTATCATATTTGAATGATTTACAAAATTATCATTTTTTTAACTAATATATTCCTCGCAAATTTAGTTTATGCTGAAAACTATATTGAAAACTATGAAATTAAAGATAGACAACCTATCAATGAACCAATAGGGAGCTATGATCCAGAAATTAATTCTTATCCTGATCCGTATCCAGATGACAAAATCCTTCTTGTCATAGATAAAGATAATTTTAATCAATTCGCAGAAACTATTTTGACACCTGGTCAGTTGGAAATGTTCAAATTATACCCTGAAACATTTAAAATGAATGTATACGAGTCAAGACGTAGTTGCTCAGTTCCACCTGAGGTATACCAGTTAACAAAAGAAAACGCACTTCTTATAGACGAAGGTGAAGGAGTCAAGGGAGTTGTTGGAAGTATTCCATTTCCCAATCCTTCCGAAGCACTTCATCATGTGTGGAACCATATTTTAAGATATAGAGGGGTAGAAATTTTTGGTTCATCGCCATTTTATATTATTAATCCAGATGGATCTCGAACTTATGGAGCTGGTGAAGCAATAGCTAAGAATTTTTGGAATCCATTTACAAAAAATGATAAAGGTCTTCAAGGAATGATTATGATTAAAGTTACTCATCCTCCAAGACTGGCAGATGCTTCTGCATTAATAATCGAGTCTTTGAATGCTTTCGAAACTCCTCGAAGATCTTGGGTTTATAATCCAGGTACCAGGCGTGTTCGAAGAGCACCTGATATCGCATATGATTATAAACCAAGTGCAAGCCAAGGCATAACTACAGCTGATCAGTCTGGAGGCTTTAATGGTGCAAAAGATAGGTACGATTGGAAAAGTTTAGGTGTTCAAAAAAGGTTGATGCCATACAATGCATATAAATTTCATGAAACACCAATTGAAGATATACTCCAGCCATATCATGTGAATCAAGATTTTCTTAGATATGAGCTAGTTAATGTTAACGTTGTTCAAGCAGATCTTAAAAGTGGCAAAAGACATATAATACCTCATAGAACAATGTATTTTGATTTAGACAGTCATAATATGTTATCTGAAGAAACATATGATGGTGAAAAGGTATTGCAAACTTATAGAGAATTTCCTCTAATAAATTTTTATGATCAACCTATGTGTTTGTCAATTCATGAAGCAACATACGATTTAACAACAAAACGCTATGAGCTATCAAGTGTAAGATCTATTGATATACCAAAAATTCAATGGAGATTGGAAGTACCACATGAAGAAAGAATGTTTACACCTGAGGGTCTCAAGAGGTTTGCCCGATAATTCTGGATACAATTTATGATTTAATGTATATCTTTTCACCTCAAGGGCACGTAGCTCAGTGGTAGAGCATCACGTTGACATCGTGGGGGTTGTTGGTTCGATCCCAACCGTGCCCACCATATCATTAGATTAAGTGTTGTTTTTTTGAAACAATAATATAAAAACTCCCTATATATGAAAAAAATTGATAAAATTAGAGAAGCTAGATTAAATAAGAAAAGATCTAGAAAAAACAATTTGAGAAAAGTTAAAGTTAAAATCAAAAAGCTTGAAGAAGCTGAAAACAAGTTAGTTGAAAAAAATGAAAGTTAGAAGTTCACTTAAAAATCTCAAAACTCGAGATAGAAATAATAAGCTTATTAAGCGCAAGGGAAGGCTTTACGTTATTAACAAAAGAAATCCTCGCATGAAAGCCAGACAGGGCTAATCATCTTTTGCTGAATGTCACCTTCAGTAAATTTACTATTAATTGCCGATCACGCTTCAAATTATATACCAGAAAAATATAATAACCTTGGCCTGGAAAAAAAAGATGTTGTCACTCATAAAGCCTATGATCCAGGAGTAAAAGAATTAGCAATCAATTTATCAAATAAACTAAATTCTCAATTAGTTCTCGGACAGTATTCGCGACTTTTAATAGATTGTAATAGAGATGAGGATGATCCAACTTTAATATCTGCAATATCTGACCGTAAAATAATTTTGGGAAACAAAAAAATTACAAAGCAAGAAAAAAATTATCGAATTAATAAAATGTACAGACCTTACCATGAGAAAATTAAAAAAAAGATTTTAGAAAATAAAATTAATATGATTATTTCTCTTCACTCTTTTAACCCAATATTTAAAGGAAAAAAAAGATTTTTAAAATATGGTATTCTATCAAATGAAGACAGAAGATTAAGTGATTTAATATTAAATGAATTAAAGAAGGGAAAAAAAATTGTTGGTGATAACGAACCATATAAAGGATCATTGATCGGTGATACATTATATAAACATGCTCTCAAAAGGGGGATACATCACTCTCTAATTGAAATTAGAAACGATCTTTTATCTAATGTTAAAAAGATAGATCAAGTATCAAATTTGATGTATAGAGTAATTAATAAATCAATAAGAAGTTTATCTATTACATTATGAAAAGTAATGAGACACCTAAATGGTTTCTGGACGCTCTGGCACAAAAACCTGAAATTAAAACCGTTAAAATTAAAGGTTCAAAAATCTCATATAATTGTTGGGGTGAAAAAAATAAACCAGGCTTAATTTTTGTTCATGGAGGAATGGCACATGCTGACTGGTGGAACTTCATAACTCCTTATTTTTTAAAAACACATAGAGTTATCGCAATGAATTTAGGAGGTATGGGTGATAGCGAGTGGAGAAAAGAGTATTCCACTGAGACATGGGGACTTGAAATAGAAGGTGTTTGTAAAAAAGAAAAACTAAAAAAACCTATTATTATTGGACATAGTCTTGGGGGTATGTGTGGTGTTTATGCAGCATCTATAATGAAGAAAAATCTTTATGGTCTGGTAATTGTTGATACAGCGATTTTACCTCCATCTGATAAGCCTCCAAAATTTGATTTTAAAATAAGAGCAAATAAGATCTATAAAAGTTTAAAAGAAATAAAGTCAAGGTTTAGACTTGTTCCTGGTCAAATAGATGCTCTAGGATACATAATGGAATATATAGCTGAAAAATCGATTAAAAAAAACAAGGGTGGATGGACATGGAAGTTTGATCCAAACTATATGAAAATTTTCAACAGTGAGAGTTTCTTGGAGAGGCAGGCCGTATATAGAAATAAACTTAAAGGACTGAAATGTAGAGTTGCAATTTTAAGAGGTGAGAAATCAGTGATCTTTCCTGGTAGTAGTGCAAAGTATATGCATGAATTAATGGATAAAAAATCTCCTATTATAAATGTTCCAGAGGCACATCATCATATCATGGTAGATCAGCCTATGGCCCTTATTTCAGCATTAAGATCACTTATTATTGATTGGGACCACTCAAAACCGTCTAAAGCATTGTAAATAAGTGTATTTTTTGAAAATATTTTCATAAATATATAAAAATAACACTGTAAAAATAGAAAATTAGAAATATATTACCTACTGCTATGGATATATCTGAGCAGAAAAAAACCTATGACTTTTACAAGAAATTAGTTTTGTGGGGTTGCGTAGGGGTTATTCTAATTTTGATAGGAATGGCAATCTTCTTACTTTAACAAACTTGTAAATTATGAAAATTTTCGTTTTGAAAGAAACCAACTCTGATGCTCGTGTATCTGCATCTCCGGAGACAACGAAGAAACTTGTTGAGTTAGGTTTAGACGTTAATATTCAAAATGAAGCAGGTTCAGGCTCAAATTTTTCCAATGACTCCTACACTGCAAATGGTGCAAAGATTTTTAATAATGTATCTGACATTAGTTCCGCTGATGTAGTGATTAAAGTAAATAAGCCAAATGAAGATGAAATAGCAAATATGAAAGAAGGGACCATTTTGATTTCTTCTTTAGATCCGTATAATAATAAGGATGTTATTAAATCCTTGAAAGAAAGAGGTATAACTTCATTTGCAATGGAGTTAATGCCACGGATAACTCGTGCCCAATCTATGGATATATTGTCTTCTCAGTCTAACTTAGCAGGTTATAAGGCAGTAATAGATGCAACTTATATTTTCAATAAAGCTTTACCAATGATGATGACTGCAGCCGGTACTATTGCACCTGCAAAGGTCATGGTATTTGGTGCTGGTGTGGCAGGACTTCAGGCTATAGCTACAGCAAAAAGGCTAGGCGCTATCGTATCAGCTACCGATGTTAGAATGGCAGCTAAAGAACAAGTTGAAAGCCTTGGTGGAAAATTTGTTATGGTTGAAGATGATGAAGCTGAAGATGCTGAAACATCAACTGGATACGCAAAAGAAATGAGCGATGATTTTAAATTAAAACAAGCTAAACTTATTTCAGACACATTAGCATCACAAGATATTGCTATATGTACAGCTTTAATTCCTGGAAAAAAAGCTCCACGTCTAGTTTCTAGAGAGCAGGTCAATACTATGAAACCTGGATCAGTAATAATTGATCTAGCTGCAGAAAGTGGCGGTAACTGTGAATGTTCTAAACCAGGTGAAACTATTGAAGAAAATGGAGTAATTGTAGTGGGTGCAAAAAATATTACTTCAACAATATCTCAAGATGCCTCATCTTTATTTTCAAAAAATATTCTTAATTTTATCAATATATTGATTGATGCTGAAACAAAAAATCTTGAGATTGACTGGGAGGACGAAATCATAAAAGGGATTTTAGTTACTAAAGATAAAAAAATTATGAATGAGGAGTTTGTTTAAATGGAAGCTATAGATCCAAATATATTTAGACTTACAATTTTTGTACTTTCAATTTTTGTAGGTTATTACGTTGTATGGAGTGTTACACCTGCCTTACATACTCCATTAATGGCTGTAACAAACGCAATATCCTCTGTGATTATAGTAGGTGGCTTATTTGCCTTAGTTTCAAGCAGCGATGCTTCCTTTTTAGGCACATTATCTAAAAGTTTTGGATTTGCAGCAGTGCTTCTTGCGGCTGTGAATATTTTTGGAGGTTTTCTTGTAACTCAGAGAATGTTGGCAATGTATAAAAAAAAACCAAAAGCCAAGGAAGAAAAATAAATGCATAATTTAGTAGCTGTAGCATACGTAATCTCAGGCATATTTTTTATTATTGCACTTAGAGGCTTGTCTTCACCTGAAAGTTCAAGACGAGGAAATATTTTTGGAATGCTAGGAATGCTAATAGCTGTTCTTGCAACCTTATTTTCTGTTAATTTTTTTACATCTAACTTCCAAACTATAGCTTTAGTAATAATTGCAATTTTAATCGGTGGCGCAATTGGATCCGTTATTGCTAGAAAAATTGAGATGACTGCTATGCCTCAACTTGTTGCAGCATTCCATAGCCTTGTCGGACTAGCTGCGGTTTTTGTTGCTTTGGCTGCATTTTATGCTCCTGAAGCTTTCAACATTGGTACTTTAGGCAATATTAAAACTTTAAGTCTTGTTGAAATGTCATTAGGTGCGGTTATTGGAGCGATAACATTTTCTGGATCTGTTATAGCTTTTGGAAAATTGCAGGGAATTATGTCTGGTGCTCCAATTGTTTTCAAAGGTCAGCACATGTTAAATCTATTCATCGGATTAGTTATTGTTGGAGGTATTGTTTATTTTTGTTTCAACCAAGACCAATCTGTCTACTTAGCTATTATCGCATTAGCTTTTTTAATAGGATTCTTGATCATTATTCCGATTGGTGGCGCGGATATGCCTGTTGTTGTTTCAATGTTAAATTCTTACTCGGGTTGGGCTGCTGCTGGAATAGGATTTACACTTGGAAACACAGCTCTAATTATCACAGGTGCTTTAGTAGGTTCTTCAGGAGCAATCTTATCTTACATAATGTGCGCAGCTATGAACCGTTCATTTATAAGTGTGATACTAGGGGGCTTTGGCGCCGAAGATGCCGCAACTTCAAAAGATGTTGAGCAAAGACCAGTTAAAGAAGGCAGTGCAGATGATGCAGCATTTATTATGAAAAATGCTGGATCAGTTATAATTGTTCCAGGTTATGGTATGGCTGTGGCACAAGCGCAGCATGCAATTAAAGAAATGACTGATGCGTTAAAAAATGCAGGTGTGAAAGTTACTTTTGCAATTCATCCAGTTGCTGGAAGAATGCCAGGTCATATGAATGTTTTACTAGCTGAAGCAAACGTTCCTTACGATGAGGTTTTCGAGCTCGAAGATATAAATTCTGAATTTTCTCAAGCTGATGTTGCATTTGTAATTGGAGCAAATGACGTTACAAATCCTATTGCCAAAACAGATCCTGCATCACCAATTTATGGTATGCCAATTCTTGATGTTGAGAAGGCCAATACAGTCTTGTTTGTTAAAAGGGGTAGAGGTCTTGGGTACGCAGGAGTAGATAATGAACTTTTCTATCGTGATAATACTATGATGTTGTTTTCTGATGCTAAGAGAATGGTTGAGGGAATTGTAAAGGCTCTATAGTAATTTTTAGCTGTAGATTTTTCTTCTAGCCATTTTTCGAGATCTTCTAATATTTTCGGCTTTTTCTCTTAATTTTTTTTGACTAGGCTTCTCAAAGTAAGTCCTCATTTTCATTTCTTTAAAGATACCTTCTCTTTGCATTTTTTTCTTTAGGATACGAAGAGCACCCTCTACGTTATTATCTTTTACACTTACTTCGACTATTGTACTGCCCTCCTTAAGAGCTTTAAAATTTCACGTTTTTTATCATTTGAACTTTTTATTGTCTACTTTTAAATAAATAAAATTTCACTAAGAAAAATTGATATGGCCCATTTTTCTGCCCTCTTTAACATCTTTCTTTCCATAATTGTATATTTGGCTTTTTTTATAAGAAGAATATTTACCTAACGAACATATTTCCCTACTTTTTTTGATTTCCTTACCAATTAGGTTTCTCATTATCCCCTTTTTAATAATTTTAGGATTGGTTGTAACTTGACCAAGGATGGATAAAATATGTAATTCAAATTGACTTATATTTGCATTATTTAGAGTAATGTGACCTGAATTATGAACTCTAGGTGCTATCTCATTCACATAAATAAAATCATTTTTGTCTATGAAAAATTCCACAGTTAGCACTCCAACATAATTTAAATTTTTAATAATACTTAAAGCAATATTTTTTATATTTGAGGCTAAATCACTATTTATTTTAGCTGGTGATCTAGTTTCAAACAATATGTGATTCTTATGCTTATTACTGAATGGCTCATACGAATAAACATTATTTTTTATATCTTTTGCACATATAACAGAAATTTCTTCTTTTAATTCAATTATCTTCTCAACCACACATGATTGAAAATCTATTTCACCCCATTTCATTTTTAACTCATCAAAGCTTTCAACTGAAAATTGACCTTTGCCATCATACCCAAATCTAGAAGTTTTAAGAATTACAGGAAAATTTAGTTTTCTACATTTATTAATATCATTTTTTTTCTTCAAGAAAGCGATACCAGCATGTTGTATTTTATTTTTTGAAAAAAAAGTTTTTTCTAATTCCCTGTCCTGACTAATTTTAAGAGAGCTAAGTGGGGGATAGATTTTACTTTTTTTTATACCATTCAATGCTTTTACAGAAATATTTTCAAATTCATATGTTAGTAAATCAACTTTTGAGGAAAATTCTTCTAGTTTTTTTTTATCATCATATGAACCATAAAACATTTTCGAAGCAAATTTTTCTGCTGGCGCCCCTTTTCCATCCGCATAAACAAAGGACTTTACTCCAATACGTTCAGATGCTTGAGACAAGTACATTCCTAATTGTCCACCACCAATGATGCCAATTCTTCTTATTACAGATCCCATTATTTAGGTTTTTTCTTTACAGACTTAGTTTGCCTTGATCGCCATGCTTTATATTTTGTAACCAATTTTTTGTCATTTATCGATAGTATTGATATCGCAAGTAAAGCTGCATTTTTTGCACCAGCTTCACCAACTGCTAAGGTTCCAACTGGTACACCCGATGGCATTTGTGCTATTGAAAGTAAGCTATCAAGACCCTTTAATTTTTTAGATTCAACTGGAACTCCTAGAACAGGTACACTGCTTATCGCTGCAGTCATTCCAGGGAGGTGAGCTGCCCCTCCTGCACCAGCAATAATAACCTTTATGCCTCTCTTTTCAGACTCTTCTGCAAACTGAAACATTCTCTTCGGCGTTCTATGAGCAGATATAATTTTGACTTCGTGTTTGATATTGAAAGATTTTAGAATTTTTGAAGCATGCTTCATTGTAGACCAGTCTGACTGGCTTCCCATAATAATACTTACTATGGCTTTATTGCTCATGAGAAAATTATTCTTCTGGATTTTGAACTATTGGACTTTCTGCAACCTCTACATTTTCAGCTAGACGTTGTCGCTCTTCTTTTTCCTTCTTTTTTTGAGCACGCTTTAGTGATCTCTCAGCTTTTTCAAGTGCCTCATCCAATTCAATCTGCCTGCAAAGTCCTAAACCAATAGGATCTTGTGGTCTAATATTATTCATATTCCAATGCGTTCTTTTTCGAATTGCATCAATAGTATTTTTAGTACTTCCAACAAGTCTAGCAACTTGAGAGTCCTTAAGTTCAGGATGATTTCGTATAAGCCAATAAACAGCATCTGGCCTATCTTGTCTCTTTGATAGGGGAGTGTACTTCTTTTTCTTTTTTGATTGCTCTGTTTTTTCAGAAATTTCGTTTTCTATAATATGAAGCGTCTCTCCCTCGTCATTCTCACACTTTTCAATTTCTTCTTTGGTTAGTTGGCCACTTGTAATGGGGTTTAGCCCTTTAATCCCTATTCCTACTTCACCATCTGCAATACCTTTTATTTCTAACTCGTGCATACCACAAAAATCTCCTATTTGGCGAAAGGAGAGAGATGTATTGTCAACAAGCCATATTGCTGTGGCTTTTGGCATTAGTGGTAATTTAATAGTTTTCATAATTTATCTCGAAAAGTCCTTATAAGTGAATTTAATGGTATTTCAAAGCATATACTAAATTTTAAGTAAAATTTTACCAATATTCTCGTTGTTTTCCATGTATTGGTGGGCTTTGACAGCATCTTTCATTTCAAAATACTTATCAATGTGAAGTTTAATCATTTTTTTCTCAAATAGAGGCCAAATATATTTTTCAATATTTTTTTTGATTCCGTGTTTTTCTTCATTTGATCTTACCCTTAAAGTGGAGCCAGTTACTACAAGTCTTTTTAGCATTATTGGCAATAAATTAGCTTCAACTTTTGAGCCTCGTAAATAAGCAATATTGATGAGCCTTCCATTACGGTTTAATAGGTTTATATTTTTTTGAAAATAATCACCGCCAACCATATCTAAGATTACATCTACCCCTTTAAACTTTTGTTTTATTTTTTCTTCAAAGTCATGGCTATTATAGTTTATTACCATTTCTAAATTTAGTTTATTTAAATATTCTTCCTTTTCTTTAGAACCAACAGTTGCAATACATTTAATACCCATTGCTTGAGCGATAGTTATAGCTGTCAGTCCAATGCCACTTGCTCCACCATGTATAAGTAATACCTCATCTTTTAAAATTTTTGCCGTATCAAAAAGATTTGTCCAAACTGTAAAAAATGTTTCAGGAATGGCACATGCGTCAATCAGTGATATATTTTTAGGAATTGACATGACAGTTGAAATATCACAACTTGCATATTCCGCATAACCTCCACCACTAAGAAGCGCACATACATCTTTATTCATATAATTTCTATCTACTTTACTGCCTACCTCGACAATAGTGCCTGAAACTTCAAGGCCAAGTATATCAGAAGCTCCTGGTGGAGGAGGGTAGAGCCCCATCCTTTGTATGATGTCAGGCCGATTTATGCCCGCAGCTTTAACTTTAATTAAAACTTCAGTATCAGTAATACTCGGTTTGATGACATTATCAATTACTTCTAAAACTTCAGGTCCACCAAAATTTTTTAAGTTAATTGCTTTCATAAGTTTTGAAGAAGCCACTAAAGATTTTTAGCGGCTTCCTTTTTTATAGTTTTATTATATTAGTTTTTAGATGAGATACTAATTTTTCTTGGTTTTTGATGCTCTGGAATTTCTCTTTCAAGAAATATATGAAGTAAACCATTTTCATAATTAGCGTCAGTGACCTTAATAGTATCAGCTAATCTAAATTTTCTTTCAAAATTTCGACCAGCAATACCTTTATGCAAAAATTCAATATTTTCCTGATTGTTTTTTATTGCACCTTTTACAACTAATTCGTTTTCTTGAACTGATATGTCAACCTCATCTTTTGAGAAACCTGCAATTGCAAGTGAAATTGTATAATTATTGTCTGATTTAACGATATTGTAAGGTGGGTATGAGTTATTTGACTCATTCAAATTGAATACTGAGTCAAAAACATTGTCAAAAACATCGAAGCCAACACTTGATCTAAGTAATGGCGATAAGTCAAAAGTAGTCATAATTTAATCCTCCTTAAGCGATTATATTTATTTTGCTTTCTCATAATTGAGCAAAGCTTGTAAGTTTATTCGTACATTATTGCTACGAACGATTTATATATTGGGATTGAAATTATTTTTTCAAGACCGGAATTTAGGTTTTTAAATTACTGAACCTTTTCTTAAATCTGCTTACTTGACCTTTGTCTTGTATCTTTTGTTGACCGCCTGTCCATGCAGGGTGAGAAAGTGGATCTATATCAAGAGACATAGTATCGCCTGATTTACCCCAGGTAGACCTAGTTTCAAACTTAGTACCATCTGTCATTACGACTGTTATTGTATGATAGTCTGGATGTTTATCTTTTTTCATTTTTTTATACTTTTTGAAGTTTAATATCTTATATATATTGCATGATCAATACTTATTTGAGTGATTAACAGACATGTTCAAAAGCCTATTAAAACATATGAAAATTGAGAGTTTTTTTCAGTTTGTGCTTGTCATGATTGTGTTTGCTATTACGGGTTCTTTATCTCTAATTGTTACAGTATCACTCTTTGAGGCTTTAAATTTAAATGTTGATAGTTTCAGTCCTTTAGTTTTCTGGCCACTCAGAATTATTTTTATTTTTTTTGTTTATCAAGTTTTATTATTAATAATAGCAATACCTTTTGGACAATTTCGATATTTTTGGCAGTTTGAGAAAAAAATATTAAGTCGTTTTGGTTTAAAACTTAATTAAATCTCAGATAATAGTTTATCGTGTATAATAAAGTTTGAAGCAACTATTTCTCCTGACTCGAGATAATTATTGCGTCCTTTAAAATCTGTAACCCTTCCTCCAGCCTCTTTCACAATGATTGAGCCAGCTGCAATATCTACAAGCTTTAAATTTTTTTCCCAATATCCATCAAATTTACCACTAGCAGTGTACACAAGATCCAGTGATGCAGCTCCCATCCTCCTTATACCAGCAACATTTGACATTAATTTTTCTAAACCTGGTAAATAACTTTCATGACCTTGCATGCCTGTATGAGGTATTCCTGTACCAAGCATACACTGATTTAAATTTTCTTTTTTTGAAACCCTTAATCTTAAGTTATTACAGAACGCACCTTTACCTTTTACTGCCCAATAGAATTCATCAGTTAAGGGCTGATATACTCCACCACAAATAATTTCATCATTTTTTTCTAATGCTATTGATATAGCAAAATGTGGAATGCTAAAAATAAAATTAGTTGTTCCGTCCAGTGGGTCAATCAACCATCTTATATTTTCGTCTGAATTTTTGATATTGCCGGTTTCCTCTGCGTGAATGTTTATTTTTGGATGCAGGGATGAGAGTTCCCTAATAATTGTATTTTCGGCTTTAATATCAGCTTTAGAAACAAAATCTGAAACACCCTTTAAAGAAACTTGCAGTTTTTCAACTTCTCCAAAATCTCTTATGAGCGCTACACTTGCCTTTCTCGATGCTGCAAAAATTGAATTAATAAATGGATCTGAATAGCTCATTATTCAGCTCTTTTAGAGTATGAAAGATCCTCAGTATTGATTTCGACTTTTTCCCCTTGTTGTATAAATGGAGGAACCATTATTCTTATGCCATTTTCTAAAATTGCTGGCTTATTGGATGAAGCAGCAGTCTGGCCTTTAACAACTGCTTCAGTTTCTTTTATTTCAAAAATCAAAGTTTTAGGAAATTGTATACCAATCGGTTTTTCATTATACATTTCCAAAGTAATTTCATCATTTTCACTTAATAATGGTAGCTTATCTTCTATAAAATCTTTCTCTAATTCAATTTGTTCATAACTTTGAGAATTCATAAAAACTAATTTTCCTCCTTGATCATAGAGATAAACGTATTTTTCTTCTTCAACTCTTACCTTCTCAACTTCTTCTGATGCTCTGAAACGTTCATTTAATTTTGAATTATTTTTGATATTTTTCATCTCAACTTGATTAAATGCACCTCCTTTTCCAGGTTTAACTGATTGGGATTTAGCAACAACCCATAATTCACCCTTGTGCTCTATGACCATCCCTGGTTTAACTGCATTTCCATTAATCTTCATTATTATTTCGCTTCTAATTTCTCATTCCAATTTCCTTGAGCCGCTTTCATATTCATTAAAGCACGATGATTAAATGCGTTTTGGGCATTCTCAAGATTGCTATCTTCACCATTCCAGGCTTTCAATGCTGCCTGTTGTAAAGCCCTTCCATAGGAAAAACTCAATTTCCATGGATTGCCTCCAATTTTATTCATACAATCCAAGTGAGCAGTTGCATCTATATCTGATTGACCTCCCGACAAAAAAACAATTCCAGGTAATTCATTAGGTACGGTTGCAAGCAAACATTTAAGAGTTTTTTCTGCAACTTCATTTACTGAAGCTTGGTTCTCATTTGTTGTACCTGAGATAACCATATTGGGTTTTAACAAGGTACCTTCAATATCAATTCCTTCGGCACTTAAATGACTAAATAAACTTGTCAAGCTCACCTGTGTTACTTCATAACATCGATCAATACTATGGCTACCATCCATTATAACTTCTGGCTCAACAATAGGCACCATTCCATTTTTTTGAGCAATAGATGCATACTTTGCAAGTGCATTCATATTTGCATCGATACAGTCTTGGGTAGGAATATGTTCATCAATATTAATTACAGCTCTCCATTTAGTAAATTTTGCTCCAAGAGATGCGTATTCGCGACAACGATCATCAAGGCCTTCTAAACCTTGTGTAAGCTTCTCACCATTAACTGTCTTAAAATCAATCAAACCTTGATCAACTTTTATTCCAGGTAATGAGCCCTTTTCTAATATAATTTCTCTTAAGGGTTTTCCGTCGCTAGATACTTGTTTTATAGTCTCATCAAAAAGAATAACTCCACCTATTGCTTCAGACATAGCAGGTGCTCTAAACAACATTTCTCTATATTTTCTTCGATTTTCTTCAGTTGAATCAACCCCTATAGATTTAAATCGTTTTTCAATAGTGCCAGTACTTTCATCAGCAGCTAAAATTCCTTTTCCATCAGCAACAATATAGTTTGCTATATCTTTCAGTGTATTAGGTATCATATCATCTCCTATTCTAATATGTTTAGAGCAACCAGCCCTGGTAATTTTTTTCCTTCAATTAATTCCAGTAATGCGCCTCCACCTGTGGAAACATAAGTAAAATCACTTTTAACACCAGCAAGGCTCATCGCAGCTATTGTATCACCACCACCAGCAAATGAATTTATTTTTTTTTCATGAGTACTCTTAGCTATATATTTAGCAATTTCAATAGTACTTTTATCAAAAGGCTTTTTTTCAAATACCCCTACGGGACCATTCCAAAAAACAGTAGATGCCAAATCAATCATAGATTTAATTTTTTTAACAGTTTGTGGTCCAATATCAAGTATCATATGATTGTCTTCGATTTCATTAACGCTAGATATTTTTGTTTCATCTTTTCGGTCTAACCCAGGCGAAGTTGTTACATCGATAGGCAAAACTAACTCACACTTATTCTGTTTAGCAAAATCAACAATTTCGCTGCATATTTCTGAAACATCATTCTCCTTAAGAGATTTCTTTATATCAGAACCATAGAATTCTAAAAAATTATTTGCCATACCCCCAGCAATAACAATCGAGTCCATTTTTTCAGTGAGCTTCTTAAGGACTGTAATTTTTGTGGAGATTTTTGATCCTCCTAAAATAGTAATTGCAGGCTGAGTAGGACTAAACGATGCCTGATTGAGATTTAGAAGTTCTTCTTCGAGCATAGTGCCGCAATATGATGGAATATATTTAGTAATTGCATCCACAGATGCATGAGCTCGATGCGAGCAAGCAAACGCATCATTAACGTATGCGTCTGCTAAAGATGATAGTTTTTTTGCAAATTCTTGATCGTTATTTTCTTCCTCCTTATAGAATCTACAATTTTCCAGCAGAATAACAGAATTTTGGCTAGCTTTTTCTATCTGATCTATCACGCCTTGGCCTATGCAGTCATCGATGAAAATAACTTCATGGTCAAGAGTTTGTGAAATCTGTGGCAGTATTTTTTTAAGACTTAGATTATCGTCTCTCTTTCCTTTTGGGCGACCTAGATGAGATAAGATAATAATTTTGTTGTTTTTTTTTCTGATTTCATCAACTGATCGTTTAATTCGCAGAATACGATCATTAATGATTAATTCTTTTGATTCTTCACTTGTGTTTACTGGCACATTTAAATCAAATCTGATCAATATTTTTTTATTTTGCTGGTCTAATTTTTTAATACCGTCAAGATTAAGCATTATCGAGCTTTTTTCATAGCAACTGCAGTATCACACATCCTGTTTGAGAAACCCCACTCATTATCATACCAACTAAGAACTCTCCCAAATGTACTTTCAATTACTTGTGTTTGGGTTAAATCAAAATTTGAAGACGAGGGATTATGATTAAAATCAGAAGAAACAAGTGGCTCGGAATTAACGCTCAATATGCCCTTTAATTTTTTTGACTTTGATGCATTTTCCATCAACTTGTTTATTTTTTCAGTTGTCATTTTTTTTCTTGCGACAAATTTAAAATCTATGAGAGACACGTTTGGCGTTGGAACTCTTATAGCTGTGCCGTCAAGTTTTCCTGATAATTCTGGCATCACTAAACCAACTGCTTTAGCAGCACCTGTGGAAGTAGGTATCATCGATAAAGACGCAGCTCTTGCTCTTCTAAGATCAGGGTGAAAGGTATCAAGGACACTTTGATCACCCGTAAATGCATGTATTGTTGTCATATAACCATGTACGATTGAAAAATTATCATGCAGAACTTTTGCAACAGGCGCTAAGCAGTTTGTAGTACAGGAAGCATTAGACACCACTAGATCATTTTTACCTAATACATCCTCATTAACACCGTAAACAATAGTTTTATCAGCATCAGAACATGGCGCAGAAACTAAAACTTTTTTCGCACCTGCTTTAATATGCATACCTGCCTTATCTTTAGATGTAAATAATCCTGTACATTCTAAGGCAATATCTATCTTTAATTTTTTCCAAGGTAATTTGGATGGATCTCTTTCAGAATAAACATTGATAGATTTCTTGCCTATTATAATCTTATTCTTACTAACGCCAATTTTTTGTTTCAATGGTCCATGAACAGTGTCATTGGATAGAAGAAACGCATTTGTTTCAATTGGAGCTAAATCATTAATAGCAACAACATTCACATCTTTTCTTCCACTTTCGATGATTGATCTTAATATTAATCTACCTATTCTTCCAAAACCACTAATTGCTACATTTACAGCCATTCAAAACTCCTTATATTTTATTATTTATCTTTTTTAATATTTTTTTTGCCGTTAAACCATAAGTCTCATACAATTTTTGGTATGGAGCGCTTGCACCAAATTTTTCAATACTTATATTTATTGCGTTATTTGGGCATACTAAATTCCAACCCAGGCCAGAAGCTGCTTCTATTGTAACATTCAGCTTTGATTTTCCATGAATTTTCTTTCTGTAACTTGTTTTCTGTTTTAAAAATAGTTCAAAACTTGGAACCGAAATAATTCTAACTTTTTTCTTTTTCTTATTTAAGATTTTCATCATTTCGAGAGCTATTTGCACCTCTGATCCAGAGGCAAAGATGCTAATATCAGGCTCATTTGAATTTGAGATTAATTCATATGCACCGAGCTCAGATAAATTTTTACTTTTGTAAACTTTCCTAACAGGTTCTAATTTTTGTCTAGTTAAAGCTATAACACTTGGTCCTTTCTTATTCGATAATGCTAGTTCCCATGACTCAGCAGTTTCGATAGTATCTGCTGGCCTGAATACATTTACATTAGGAGTGGCTCTTAATGATGCAAGTTGTTCAATAGGTTGATGAGTTGGGCCATCTTCACCTAATCCAATAGAGTCATGAGTTAAAATATAAATTGCTCTTTGATTCATTAGAGCTGAAAGTCTTAATGATGGTTTTAAATAATCAACGAATATTAAAAAAGTCCCACCAAACGGAATAGCACCTCCATGAAGAGCAATGCCATTCATTATTGCTGCCATTCCATGCTCTCGGATACCATAATAAATATATTTTCCAGAATGATTACTTTTATCTAGAGGCAGCATTTTAGAACCTTTAGTATTATTTGATCCAGTAAGATCTGCTGATCCACCAAGCAACTCTGGCATGTGGGGAGCAATTGCATTAATTACCATTTCAGAAGATTGCCTAGTCGCTGTTGAAATTGGGTTATTTATAGAATTTTTCTTAAATTTATTTAATATTTTTTTTAGATCCTTGGGAAGAACTCCATTGATCCTTCGATTATACTCAATCTTTTTTTTCTTCGATAATTTATCAAAATTTTTTTTCCATTCTGAAAAATCTCCTTTTGATCTTTTTCCTGAAAGAAGCCATTCCTCACTTATATTTTTAGGTATAACAAACGGTTTAAAATTCCAGTTAAGCTTTTTACGTGTTAAATTAACTTCATCTATCCCAAGAGGAGAGCCATGTGAAGATGATTTACCTTGTTTATTTGGTGAACCATAACCAATTTTTGTTTTACAGCTAATTATTGTAGGTTTAGACGATTTTTGTGCTTTCTTTATTGCTTTTTCAATCTCATCGACTTTATGCCCATTAATTTTTATGGTGTTCCAATTATATGATTTAAAACGATCAATAGTTTTCTCTGAATTTGAGAGTTTGACAGGACCGTCAATAGAAATTCCATTGTCATCAAAAAAAACTATCAACTTATTCAGTTTTTGATGACCAGCAAAAGAGGCAGCTTCATGACTTATGCCTTCCATGAGATCTCCATCGCTTGCGACAACATATGTGAAGTGATTACACATTTTATTTCCAAATTCATTTGCTAGTAATCTTTCCATTAGGGCCATACCTACAGCATTTCCAAGTCCTTGACCTAATGGACCAGTAGTAGTTTCGATACCGTTTATGTGACCAAACTCTGGATGACCTGCACATTTACCATTCAGTTGCCTGAAATTTTTAATATCTCTGATAGAAATATCTTTATATCCGGTTAAAAATAATAAGGAATAAAGAAGCATTGAACCATGACCTGCAGAAAGTATAAATCTGTCCCGATCATGCCACTTTGGCGAACCCGGATTGAACTTTAAAAATTTTCTGAACAAAACTGTGGCAACATCAGCCATTCCCATTGGAAGACCTGGATGCCCACTTTTAGCTTTCTCTACGGCATCAATGGAAAGGAACCTAATAGCATTTGCTAAGTCGTTATGAGTTACTTCTTTTTGATTATTTGAAATTTTCATCCAATTTTACCATTGATAAATGCAGGTATTATAAAGAACACTTTATAAAAGAGTCATAAATTATAATGTCTTAATCTTAAAGTAAAATATACACAGAATTAAATATTTTAAAAGTTGACGCATCTCAAAAAACACAGTTAAATTCTTCCATAAACATTTAGGGGCTATTGATGTCTGTCATAAACGAGGCTAAAGCAAATATTTCATCCACAATTAACGACCTCAATGACGAAATTAATAGACTTTCAAATAAGCTTCAGCGGTTAGCAGAGCTAGAAATGAAGAATTCTCAATTAACTGAGCAAAATGCTCATCTTGAAAATGAAATTAAGATCTTAAAGTCCGATTTTATGGAGTTAAAAAATTTTGCTGGAAGTATTTCCTCACAATTAGACGAGAATATCTATACGATAAAGGATATTCTAGATTCTTAAAAAAATGCCTGAAATTACCGTAAATATCAATGATCAAAATTATGCTATTGTATGTGACCCAGGTGAAGAAAACCATTTAAAACAATTAAGTTCAAAGATCGATACTAAAGTAAGAGAGCTCACAGGGCGTTTTGGAAAAATTGGTGAGACGCGTTTAATGGTGATGGCTGCACTCTTAATTGCCGATGAAGTTCAGGATCTCAATTCAAATCTTGAAAAAGGTATTCAGAAAATAGAAGAATTAGAAACATTACTGAAATCAAAAGACCAAGAATTAGTAAATAATGAAACTGCTAATAAAGATTTTGTAAATGAAAGTAATAGCAAATTAAATGATCTTTTGACAAAACTGTCTTCAATTAACTAGTCGTTGTAATTCATATTTTACTTATGTCTGAATTTGAACATAAGAATAGTTACGAAAAAAAAATTATAAGAAAGTTCTTATTAAATCGAAGGTCAGAGCTCTCTAGTTTATTCGAGACTAAGAATAAAGCGCACATACATCTGAAACCACTTTTAACAGACCATCAATGTGTTGGGTCTTATGTTAGTTTTAGAAATGAGTTAAATACAGAACTCATTCATGACATGTTAAATAATCAAAAACTAACAAAATGCCTACCCTCAATTGATGAAAAAAATAGAAACATGCAATTTAAAAAATATGATGAAGATACTAGTTTTATAGTAAATAAGTACGGCATTAAAGAGCCAGATCCTAAAGGTAAAAATATAAAACCTAGCATTATTTTAGTTCCACTTTTAGCGTTTAATGATGATGGATATAGAATTGGATATGGGGGAGGCTTTTACGATAAATATATAAATAGCAATAAAGATATTACAAAAGTTGGAGTTGGTTTTACTTTTCAAGAGTATAAAAATTTACCAATAGAGCCTCATGATGAAAAACTTGATTGGATTTTAACAGAAAAATATTTATATAAAGTTTAATGAGGATAGTTTTTTTAGGAGACATCGTGGGCCGCTCAGGAAGGCAAGTAGTTAAAGACTATTTGCCAGAAGTAATCGAAAAATATAAACCTGATTTTATCATTGCTAATGGTGAAAATGCTGCTGGAGGATTTGGTATTACAGAAGAAATATGTAAAGATTTGTATTCCTTTGGAATTGATGTGATCACCACCGGAAACCATGTTTGGGATCAAAAAGGCATTACAGAATATATTGATAAAGATCCAAACCTTCTAAAGCCATATAATTTTGCTGAGGGATCTCCTGGTTTAGGTTTTAATATTTATGAGACAAAAAATAAATCTAAAATTGCGGTGATAAATATAATGGGAAATTTATTTATGAGATCTTGTGATAATGCTTTTTTTAAAATCGAAGAAGTTTTAGGCCATATAGATAAGCAAAAACCTAATAGTATTTTTCTTGATTTTCATGCCGAGGCCACAAGTGAAAAAATGGCTATGGGCCATCACTTGGATGGAAGAGTTACAGCTGTTATTGGGACGCATACTCATGTTCCTACTTCTGATACAATGATACTTGAAAATGGAACAGCGTATCAAACAGATGCTGGCATGTGTGGAGATTACAATTCAGTGATTGGCACAGAAAAAGAGGGTTTTGTGGGTAAATTTGCAACTCAAGATAATAAAAAAGTAAGGTTAAAACCTGCGATGGGAGAGGGAACTTTATGCGGAGTTGTTATAGATACAAACACAGAAAATATTTTAGCAAATAGAATAGAGCAAATTAAATTAGGTGGACAAATAGGATTATGAATGGCTGGTCATAGCAAGTTTAAAAACATTATGTACCGCAAGGGAGCTCAAGATAAAAAAAGAGCCAGCTTGTTTTCAAAAATTTCAAAAGAAATAACTGTTGCTGCGAAACTTGGCGCTCCTGATCCAGAACAGAATGCGAGACTAAGATCAGCAATTCAATTAGCTAAGGCCAACAGCTTTCCAAAAGATAATATAGAAAGGGCAATTAAAAAATCTTCTGAAAAAGATCATATTAATTATGACCAAATGAGATATGAAGGATTTGGTCCAGGTGGTACATCTATTATTGTTGAAGCTCTCACTGATAACAAAAACCGCACAGCCTCTAATGTTAGAACAGCATTTCAGAAATTCGGTGGATCTCTTGGTGAAACAGGATCAGTTTCACATGCATTTAGTCATTATGGTTATGTAAGATACGATAAAGAAAGTTTGGAGGTAAGTGAGGAGGAATTTTTTAATAAAGCAATAGACAGTGGTGCAGATGATTGCTTAATTGATGAAGATTTTTTTGAGGGGTTATGTAAACCAGATGAGTTATCAAATTTTTATAATCTTCTTCAAAAAGAAATTGGAGAGCCAAATGCTTCGGGGTTTCAATGGAAGCCAACCAGCCAAATAAATATTGAGGGAGAAAAACTTAAATCTCTTTTTAATTTGCTAAACGAACTTGAAAATGACGAGGATGTTCAACATGTCTACTCAAATTTTGAAGCAAATGAAGATGAAATTAATAATTTAGCTTAACTTATTCCCTTTAAAATAAATGATTTTTATCTATCCTTAAGTTTATCAATAAACTTGATTCGTTTTTATGGCAGGAAGTGCACCAAAGAGAAAAGGTGATGGGTATGAGCGAGAGCTTGCTAAGTATTTAAATGAAAAAATGTTTGATGGTGATGATAAAGTTCAGAGGATGCCACTTTCGGGAGGTGGCGCTGTAAAGTCATCGGGCGGCAGTGATTTAAAAAATACACCCCATATTTTTGTAGAAGCAAAGAGGACTGAAAAGTTCAAGATCCACGAGTCAATTAAACAGGCTGAATTTAATGCAGAATTATCTAAATCAGAAGATACGCCAATCGTAATTACTAGACGGAATAGAGAGTCAACCGGTGAGTCATTGTGTGTTTTAAGGTTAGATGATTTTCTAAAATTTTATAAAGCAATGTTAGACTCTAGGAGTGATAACTAGTGCCCTATTTAAGACATATTAATATCTGAGAAGTAAATATGGAAAATGAAGAAATAGTAGCTGTATCACAAATCAATGACGAATTTTCTCTGATCTCATTATTTTTCAGAGCTGATATAGTTGTAAAATTAGTAATTCTAATCCTATTTGCCGCTTCGATTTATTCATGGACAATAATTATTCATAAAATTCGATTGTTTCGAACACTTAGTAAAAAAAGCAAAGAATTTGAAACTGAATTCTGGTCAGGTCGTTCACTCAAAGACATTAGCTCAAGCGTAGCTACATTAGAGGAAAGCCCAATCAAATATGTATTTGAGGAAGCAGTAGAAGAAATCGAAAAATCTAATAAATCTAGTGAAAAAAAAATAGACACTCTTATAGATCGAATTAATAGAAAAATTGACGCAGCTATAGATTTTCAAAATGAAAAAATGTCAGAGTATTTTAGTTATCTCGCAACAATCGGTGCAACTACTCCTTTTATTGGATTATTTGGAACTGTGTGGGGCATAATGAATTCTTTTCAATCAATCGCTATTTCTAGGAACACCTCTCTGGCCGTAGTTGCACCGGGCATAGCCGAAGCACTTTTTGCAACAGCGTTAGGTTTACTAGCAGCGATACCAGCAGTTATTGCCTATAATATTTTCACTAGTCAGGTAAATGACGAAAATGCAAGAATGTATCGTTTTAAAGAACACTTCAATATAATTTTTTCAAGAGGTTTGAGTAGCTAAGTGTTTCTCAAAAGTATCCTGTGGCACGAATGAATAGATCAAAACCATTTAGTGAAATTAATGTTACACCTTTTGTTGATGTAATGTTGGTTTTATTAATAATTTTTATGGTAACTGCACCACTTCTTACAGTAGGAGTGCAAGTTGACCTACCTGACAGTAACGCTGATAGCCTGCAGTCTGACGATGAGCCTTTAGAGATCACGATCAACTCTGAGTCTGAAATTTTTATACAAGAGACATTGATTAAAGTAGGAGAACTTGTGCCAAAACTAAAAGCAATTACAGACAATAAAATGGATACAAAAATTTATGTCAGAGGAGACGAAGGAATTAATTATGGTGAAGTTATGGAAATTCTTGGAGAACTCTCTGGCTCAGGATTTTCAAAAGTTGCATTAATAACAAAACCTAAAGAAAATTAAGAGGGCATGAATAATTTTTATGAGGTTATCTGTTTTAGGCTCAATAATACTTCATTCTCTAATACTTGTATTTACAGTTTTTTCATTACCTATATTTAATGATCCAAAAATCGATACTCCACCTATTATTCAAATTGAGTTAATTGAGATTTCTAAAGTAACTAACGTTCCAGAAAAATCAGTACAAAAGTCTGAAGAAGAAAAAAATGAAGAAAAAGAAAAAAAAGAAGAAAAATTAACCCGTCCAATTTCAAAACCAAAAGATGAAACATCAAATAAAAAAACAGAGGAAGTTGAAGATACAGTAAAAAAAGTTGAGAAAAAAATTGAAAAAAAGATGATAGAAAATATGCCAATAAGAAAACCTCAGATAAAGAAGAAAGATATGTTTGATCCTTTAAAGTTAGCAGAATTAATAGATAAGCAAAAAGACACAAAGACAAAAATTGAGGACATACCTGAAAAGGATTATGAGGTATTAGACAGTAAGCCTTCACTCAATAAAAGGCTGACATTAAGTGAGGAAGATGCTATTCGTGCTCAATTCATGCAATGTTGGAGTATCCCATTAGGAATTCCATTTGATGAAACTATGATTGTGAAAATAAAGATTCTACTAAACACTGATGGAACTCTTCAGAAGCCACCAGAAGTAATTCAACATGAGAGAATGAATAAGCCTAGTGAAAAATATTTCAGAACCCTTGCAGAAAGTGCGCTGAGAGCGGTAAGAAGATGTGACCCAATCAAAGTTCCTGAAGTAGAACGATATGAAAGCTGGAAAAGCCTTCAATTAAATTTTGATCCAAGAGAAATCTTAAGAGGCTAGTATGAAAAATATTCTTTTATTTTTACTTTTTTTAATTCCTTTTTCATTTAATTCTCATGCAACCATTGAAATTGATATAACCGAAGGAAATAGGGAACCCCTGCCCATAGCAATCACAAATTTTTTTCATGATGGTAATGAAAAAATAACAAATACTGATCTGCCCTCAAAAATAAGAGGTGTTATTCAAAATGATTTAGAGAGCACAGGTCTTTTTAACTCAATTGATGAAAAGGCTTTCATTCAAGAAAATAAATCTCTTCATCTAAAGCCTAGATTCGCTGATTGGAGACTGATTAATTCTCAAGGTCTTGTTACTGGTGATTTAAAAATCGAAGATGATAGGCTAAAAGTCGAATTTCGACTATGGGATACACTTGCTGAAAAAGAGATAGAAGGTTTAGTACTAATTACTACACCCGATAATTGGAGAAGAATCAGCCATATGATTGCTGATAAAATATATGAGAGATTAACAGGTGAAGAAGGTTATTTTGATACAAGAATTGTTTATGTTGCTGAGGAAGGTCCAAAAAATAACAGAGTAAAAAAGTTAGCTATAATGGATCAAGATGGAGCTAATCACAAATTTTTAACCAGTGGAAAAGAACTTGTTTTAACCCCAAGATTTAATCCAGTACGACAGGAAATTACATATTTGTCATACTTTAAAAATTTACCTAGAGTATACCTTCTTAATATTCAAACTGGGATCCAAGAAGTAGTGGGAGATTTCCCTGGCATGACATTTGCGCCTAGATTTTCACCTGATGGAAATAAAATAATAATGAGTTTAGCAAGAGAGGGTAATTCTGACATCTATGTCATGGATTTAAATTCCCGGGTTGTTGAAAGGTTAACTGATAGTCCGGCAATCGATACATCCCCAAGTTATTCGCCGAATGGTAAAAAAATAACTTTCAATTCAGATCGTGGTGGATCTCAACAAATTTATGTAATGGATAGTAATGGAAGAAATCAAAAAAGAATTTCTAAAGGAAGTGGAAACTATGCAACTCCAGTATGGTCTCCAAGAGGTGATCTGATAGCTTTCACTAAAAATTTTCAAGGACAATATTTCATCGGTGTCATGAGAACAGATGGAACTGGGGAGAGACTCTTAACAGAAAACTGGTATCAAGAAGCACCTTCTTGGTCATCGAATGGAAGAGTTTTAATTTTTTACCGCGAAACAAAAGCCGATAGCAGCGGTAAAGGGCATTCAGCTTCTATTTGGTCTATTGATTTAACAGGGTTTAATGAGAGGAAATTAGTGACACCAGGCGATGCTTCAGATCCATCGTGGTCAAAATTAATACAAAATTAATTAAAAACCCCAAAAAAGGTAGTTTTATTTGAAATTTATAGGGAATTTCTTGTAGACTTGTGTTATTTAATGAATAAAGTACCTCAAGGGCTTACAACTATTTACGGGAGTAATGTAATGATTTTTAAATCTTTTCTTAGATATTCAATAATTTTAATGTCTGCTTTAATTATAGCGGCGTGTGCAACTGTTCCAGATGAAACAGTTTCATCATCATCATCTTCAAGTTCGTCTTCTTCAACATCATCTGGCCCTCAAGTTGTTGATGGAGTTTATGTAGGATCTGAAACTGTTGAAATGCTAGCTGTAGATGTGCCAGACAGAGTCTTCTTCGCTTATGACAGTTTTGCACTTAATTCTAACGCTCAAGACACTCTATCTAAACAAGCAGCATGGTTAAAGGCTAATGGTTCAGTTACTATCGCAATCGAAGGTCATGCTGATGAAAGAGGTACAAGGGAATATAACTTAGCTTTAGGTGATCGTAGAGCTAATGCAGCAAAAGATTACTTAATGTCACAAGGTATAAGTGCGAATAGAATAACTACAATTAGCTTTGGTAAGGAAAAACCAGTTGTTAACGCATCAAATGATAAAGCCTGGGCACAAAATCGTAGATCTGTAACTGTAAGAACTAACTAAGTTTTACGCCTTTATTTCGACATAAATAAAGGTTTTATCGCATTATCAATTTAATGTTTTGATATTATGCACAGAACTATTTACTTAATACTCCCTGCTCTTTTATGTTTTATACATTTGGGAACATTAAACGCAAACGAGACATCTCTATCAAGTGAGATCTTAGAAAAATTAAATACAATTGAAAGTCGAATTAAAGTTCTTGAAAAAGCAACATTTAATAAAACTACTTCTCAATCTCAAGGAAATATATCGTTAGATGATTATCAATCGATAATTGCAAAACAATCTATACAGATTTCTGATTTACAAAATGAACTTCAATCACTTACAGCTCAAGTAGAAGAAATAATTTTCACAATGCAGTCTACGGTAAATAATTTTAATAGTTTTAGGGAAGATGCAGAATTCAGAATGGATGAGATTTCAAATTTAACAGAAACAATAAATGAAAATAAAGAAAAATTAGATATCGTTAATCAATATGCTAAGCAAAATGATGTGAGTTCTGAACTTGAACCTAAATCACTTGGAACAATTCAAGTCAACAATCAAGGTGAAATTGAAAATTCACCGTTTGAATTAAAAACTAATTCAATTGAAACTGAGCAAGAAATTACTGATACGATTTCTCAAGATAATTTAATAGTCCTTGAAGAACAGCAAAAACTCGAGATACTCCCTGATGAAAATGAAGATGTGCAGTACCAGTTTGCCATGGATCTATTGAAACAAGGTGATTACGAGACAGCAGAAATTGCATTTCAGGAGTTTTTAAATGTGGGTGAAGATCCAGGCCTTTTGAGTAATTCAAATTTTTGGTTGGCAGAAACACTATATGTTAGAGAAAACTATAAAGATGCAGCAAAAAATTATTTAAATTTGTATCAAGTTTATCCTAATTCCATGAGAGCACCTGACTCACTTTTAAAACTTGGAATATCTCTTATCAAAATGGATCAAAGAGAACAAGGGTGCTTGACATTTCTTCAGTTACAAGACACTTATCCAGATGCAAGTCCATCACTAATTAATAGAAGTAATTTAGAACTACAAAAAAACGAGTGTGAAGTTAGTTAAGCCAATTAATTTTAGAAATATAGATGTAGTTTCCACTTTGGACTTCATGGAAAACATGAAGAAGTTCAAAATTAATAACAACTTTGCTGTAGCGGTTTCTGGAGGACCTGACAGCTTGGCTCTCATGTTATTATCAAATGAATTCGCTAACCACTTTGATATAAAAATGACAGTAATTTGTATAGATCACAATCTTAGAAAAAATTCATCTAGCGAAGTGAAATGGGTCAGGAGTGAAGCAATGAAACTAGGGGCACATTTCATTACTGCAAAAATTCCAAAAAATAATTTGAAATCCAATCTTATGTCATACGCAAGAGACGTTAGGTATAAAGAGCTATACAAAATATGTAGCAGAAAAAAAATTAAGGTTTTACTGACTGCCCATCACCTTGACGATGAAATAGAAAATTTCCTCATGAGATTAGTAAGAGGAAGCGGTATTAAGGGACTTTCTTCTTTAAAAGAAAAATCCATGGTTAATAATAATAAATTACAGCTTATAAGGCCATTATTACGTTATCCAAAAAAGTCACTTATTAAATATTTGTCTTCAAAGAAACAAACTTACGTATGTGATCCAACAAATAAGGATTTAACTTTTGATCGATCAAGAATAAGACAACTTTCTGAAACGTTGATTAAAGAAGGCCTAAGTAAAAATAGATTTAGTGCTGTAATAAAAAATCTTAAAAATGCCAACGAAGCAGTAAATGAACTGATAAATATTCATGTTCCCAAAATATTTACATTTCATGACAAAAGTAAGATACAGATAAATCTAAAAAAATTTTATCAATCGTCAGAAGAAGTTCAGTTTAGGATTTTAGTAAAACTAGTTCGTTTTGTAGGCTATAAAGATAAAGTACCTAGATCCAAATCAATAATGAAATTGATATCAGAATTTCAAAGAAAGCAATTTAAACGTTCATCTTTAAATGGGTGTCAGTTTACAAAACATGAAACCTCTGTTTTTTGCGAGCCAATGATTATCAAAAAAAGCCTAATGAATTCAAGGAAAAGCCTTCAAAACAAAGATTTCATAGAATTAACACAGAATTTTTAGGACTAAGTTACTGAATTTCTGTGAAAAATTATTTTCCCTATTTTCTTGTATGAATGAAAATAGTAATTATCTATTAATTCATAACAATAAACTCTGCACAATATGAATATTAGAAACTTGGCATTATGGCTCTTTATAGCGCTAATCGTATTTGGATTATTTAATCTTTTTAGCACTAACAGCACTGAGAGAAACTCAATAAACCTAACTTATTCGCAATTTTTGGATGAAGTGGAGATCGGCTCAGTTAAAGATGTTGTCATTAAAGGTAATAACATAAGTGGAGCTTTTGATGATGGTCGCCAGTTTAAAACTTACGCAGCCAATGATCCAACTTTAGTCGAACGATTAAATGATAGAGGTGTCAATATATCAGCTGCACCACTAGATGATGGTTACCCTTCAATTCTTGGTATTTTAATTTCATGGTTTCCAATGCTTCTTCTTATTGGTGTATGGATATTTTTCATGCGTCAAATGCAGGGTGGAAGAGGTGGAGCAATGGGATTTGGCAGGTCCAAAGCCAAACTTTTAACCGAGAACAAGAACAAAGTAACTTTCAATGATGTTGCTGGAATTGATGAGGCAAAAGAGGAGTTAGTTGAGATTGTAGAATTTTTAAAAGATCCTCGTAAGTTTCAAAAACTTGGAGGTAGAATTCCAAAAGGTGCACTACTTATTGGTCCTCCAGGTACGGGAAAAACTCTTTTAGCAAGAGCAGTTGCAGGAGAAGCTGGAGTTCCATTTTTTACCATTTCTGGATCTGATTTTGTTGAAATGTTTGTTGGTGTTGGTGCCTCTAGAGTGCGTGACATGTTTGAACAAGGTAGAAGAAATGCACCATGTATAATTTTTATTGATGAAATTGATGCCGTTGGACGAAGCAGAGGGGCAGGACTAGGCGGTGGTAATGACGAGAGAGAGCAAACGCTTAATCAAATTCTTGTTGAGATGGATGGGTTTGATACTCAAGAAGGTATCATATTAGTTGCTGCAACAAATAGACCTGATGTTTTAGATCCCGCATTGCTTCGACCAGGCCGTTTTGACCGACAGGTTGTAGTTCCAAACCCAGATATTATCGGAAGAGAAGCTATTTTAAAGGTTCACACAAAAAAGATTTCCATGGCTCCTGATGTTGACATAAGAACAATTGCTAGAGGCACTCCTGGTTTCTCTGGCGCTGACTTAGCAAATATTGTTAATGAGTCAGCATTATTAGCTGCTCGAAAAAACAAGAAGATAGTCACCATGGTTGATTTTGAGGAAGCTAAAGACAAAGTCATGATGGGTTCAGAAAGAAGATCTCTTGTGATGTCTCAAGATGAAAAAGAACTTACAGCATATCATGAAGGAGGACATGCAATTGTAACATTAAATCAACCTGCATCTGACCCGATACATAAAGCTACAATTATCCCAAGAGGTAGAGCGTTGGGAATGGTTATGAGATTACCTGAAAGAGACCAACTATCAATGTCTCGTGAAAAAATGTTAGCTGATATTACAGTTGCTATGGGTGGTAGAGTTGCTGAGGAAATTATTTTTGGCGATGAAAAAGTAACCTCAGGAGCATCCTCTGATATTGAGATGGCTACAAAAATGGCGAGAAATATGGTCACTAAATATGGAATGAGCGATAAATTAGGAACTATCCAATATGGTGAAAATGAAGAAGAAGTTTTTCTAGGTCGATCGGTTCAAAAACATCAAAATGTATCTGAAGAAACTGCTAAAGTGATTGATTCAGAAATAAGAGGCATTGTTGATACATGTTATGAGAATGCTCGTAAGATTTTGAAAGACAAGATTAATGATCTGCATGCAATAGCCAAGGGGCTAATAGAATACGAAACTTTGTCAGGTGATGAGATTATAGAGCTCCTCAGAGATGGAAAGATTAGTAGACCAGATCCTGAAGTGGAGATTAAAAATGCAGGATCTTCAGTTCCTAAAAGCGGCAAAACAAGTTCACCAATATCACCAGATTTAAAACCAAAGCCTACTGGTTAAAATCTAATTTATATGACATATTTTCGTGCTAAAGAGCGTATATATGTCCGCCCAATACTATCAAACTACAAAACAAAGAAATCATTAAAACTTAAGAATTTACCTATATATTTTGATAAAGTTGAAGTCATTAAAAGATTAAAAAATACATTTTCAAAAAAAATTTTTTTTTTGGACAGACTTGATGATCTTAATTTAGAGGATAAAAAATTTGTACTTAATAAGTTAGAGTTATTACAAAGTCCTTATAAACAATTAAAATCACTAAAATTAGAAATTCCAAAAATAATGGGAATCTTGAATGTTACACCTGATAGCTTCTCAGATGGTGGAAAGTATGATGAGCCGACTTATGCTTTTAGACATTATAAGAAAATGATAAGTGAGGGAGCTGATATCATAGATATTGGCGGCGAGTCCACACGACCTGGATCAAAAACAGTAGCTGTAAAAAAAGAAATAGAACGAATTTTGCCAGTTTTAAAAAAAGTAAAAACATTAAAAAAGAATAATGTACTTATCTCATTAGATACGAGAAAGTCTAAAGTTGCTGCTGAGCTAAAGGGAAAAGGTGTCGATATCATTAATGATGTATCAGGTTTACGATATGACAAAAATATGATGGAATTTTTGAAAAAAAATAATTTTCCGTTTGTATTAATGCACTCTATTTCAAACCCTCTAAATATGCAGAGTAAAATTAATTATCAAAACGTCCTATTAGATGTTTACGATTTTTTTGAGAAGAGAATTGCAAGATGCAATGAAATGGGTATTAGCTCTTCAAATATCATAATAGATCCTGGAATAGGCTTTGGTAAAACTGTGAAACAAAATTTTACCCTAATTAAAAATATAGCATTATTTCATTCTCTTGGTTGTCCTTTATTATTAGGTGCATCTAGAAAAAGTTTTATTGGAAAATTATCTAAAAATAATTTAAATCATAATCGAATCGGAGGTTCATTATCATCTGTCGTATATGGATTGTCACAAGGTGTGAGTATTTTTAGAGTGCACGATGTACATGAAACTAAGCAAGCTATAAAACTCTATTTAAATTTAAGATGAAAAAAAAATATTTTGGAACTGATGGCATAAGAGCGCGATCAAATAGTGAGAAGCTTAATGGCTTAACTCTTATGAAGCTTGGTATGGCGCTTGGTCAATATTTTAAAACAGGTGATCATAGACACAGAGTTGTAATAGGTAAAGATACTAGGCTTTCTGGATATATGATTGAACAAGCCGTTACATCTGGCCTGTTATCTATGGGTATGGATGTTTTTCTTTTTGGGCCCATACCAACACCAGCTGTTGCAATGTTAACTAAATCTATGAGGGCCGATCTAGGAATTATGATAACAGCTTCACATAATAAATTTGAAGATAACGGACTAAAAATATTTGATAAAGATGGTAATAAATTATCTGATGAAACTGAACTAAAAATAGAAGAATTGATGAATAGCAATTTAGAAAAATCACTCATTAATTCTGAGAGCATTGGAAGAGCAAAAAGACTAGAAGATGCAAACGCAAGATATGTTGAATTTTTAAAAAATACATTTCCAAAATCTCAGCGATTAGACGGACTTAAAATTGTTATGGACTGTGCAAATGGTGCATCCTATATTTCTGCACCATTAATCTTGTGGGAATTAGGCGCTGAAGTGATTGAAATTGGTAATTCTCCCGATGGTTTCAATATAAATGAAAATTGTGGATCAACTGATACACGCCTATTGTCTGAAAGAGTAATAGAAGAGAAAGCTGACATTGGAATAGCATTAGATGGTGATGGTGACCGGATAATAATAAGTGATGAGAATGGACATATCGTTGATGGTGATCAAATTCTCGGTTTATTGTCATTAGATTTAAAAAATAGAGGGCAATTACTGCAAAATAAAGTTGTGGGAACATCAATGACAAATAAAGGACTTGAGAAAAAATTTAATGATCATGGAATTGAGTTAGTAAGAACAGATGTGGGTGACAGGTATGTTAAAGAAAGAATGATACAAGAAAATATAAATATAGGTGGAGAACAATCTGGACATATAATAATGAGAGACTTTACTAATACAGGTGACGGGATGGTTGTGGCACTGCAAATTCTTTCAGTTTTAAAGTCAAATAAAAAAAATGTTAGTGATTTAATGAAATTTTTCGAACCTATTCCGCAGAAATTAATTAATGTTAAAGTAGACTCGAGAGATATACTTGAAAATGAGAAAACAAATAATTTTTTCTCACAAATAGAGGAAAAGGTTGCTGATCAAGGCAGAATCATTGTTAGAATGTCTGGTACTGAGCTCTTACTGAGAGTTATGGTTGAGTGCGAAACTGAAAAAAGATTGAACGAAATTAGTGACCAAGTAGAAAAATACTTTTCTTAAATAATCAGGGAAGCTTATAAATGACAGGTGTAGTTGTAGTCGGATCCCAATGGGGGGATGAGGGAAAAGGGAAAATTGTTGATTGGCTTTCAAGCCAAGCTGATGTTGTCATTCGTTTTCAAGGTGGTAACAATGCAGGTCACACACTAGTTATTGATGGTGAAACTTATAAATTGAATATTCTTCCATCAGGCATTTTGCGTTCTGATAAAATATCTATCATCGGAAATGGTGTTGTTTTAGACCTACATGCATTAAAAAAAGAAATTGATGCTATTTCAGCTAGAGGAGTATCTATAACACCTGAAAATTTGTATATATCTGATAGAGCAACATTAATTCTTCCGTTACATAAAAACTTAGATGAACTTAGAGAAAATAATAATATTCTTAAAATTGGAACAACGAAACGTGGGATTGGCCCTGCATATGAAGATAAAGTTGGAAGAAGGGCTCTAAGACTTTGTGATATTTTTGAAAAGGCGAGCCTTCAAAAAAAAGTGAAGATACTTTTAAATCATCATAATGCAATTATGAGAGGCTTTGGCGCTAAAGAGTATAATGAACAAACTGTGACTGATGAGATTTTTGAAATTGGTAGATTTGCTAAACAGTTTTCACGCCCTATTAATGAGATATCAAACGTAATTAATCAGAATAAAAAGAAAATTTTATTTGAGGGTGCTCAAGGTTTTTTGTTAGACATTGACCATGGTACATATCCGTTTGTTACATCATCAAATGTACATGCAAGTTATGCATCAATTGGTAGTGGGCTTAACCCTCAACTAATAAATCATGTTCTAGCGATAACTAAAGCGTACACAACCAGAGTCGGTAATGGTCCCTTCCCAACAGAACAAGATAATGAGATTGGACAAAAATTGGGTGAGATTGGAAAAGAGTTTGGCACTGTAACTAAGAGAAAAAGAAGGTGCGGATGGTTTGACACCGTTCTTGTAAGACAAGCTTTAATACAATCTGGAGTTACTGGTATTGCTCTAACAAAAATTGATGTTTTAGATCATTTTGAAGAAATAAAAATATGTGTTGGCTATAAGCTGAATGGAAAAGAGATTGACTATTTTCCAAGCTCAGAAGTTGATCAAAATAATATCATTCCTATTTATGAGACTTTTAAAGGCTGGCAAAGCAATACAACTGGAATAAAAGAACTTGAAAAATTACCTCAAGGAGCTCAAGATTATATAAGCTTAATTTCAAAACTTACGAAAACTAAAATAGATCTTGTCTCAACAAGCCCGAAAAGAGAAGATACTATCTTAATCAATAAAATTTTTAATTAGCTGGTAAAAGCTTGGTTTCCTTTGCAAGAGTTAGCATTTCCATCTGAAGTTTTTGAAAGGCCCTTTCTTCAATCTGTCTGATTCTTTCTCTACTGATTTTGTATTCTTTACTTAATTCTTCAAGTGTTTTAGGTGTTTCAGATAATTTTCTGTAATGAATAATATCTTTTTCTCGATCATTTAATACATTTATTGCTTTTGATAAAAGTTCTTTTCTCTTTCTTACTTCTTCCTGTTCGGCAATCTTTATTTCATGATCTGCGTCTTCATCAACAAGCCATTCCTGCCACTCTTCATCACCTTCAGCACTTACAACTGCATTAAGTGAATAGTCATTGCCTGATATACGACCTTCCATGTCTGTGACTTCTTTTTCAGATACATTTAGTTGACCCGCAATCTCTTTTACTTGATGTGGCTTTAGGGATCCCTCACTATAATCACTTAGTCTGTTACGAAGTTTTTTTAAATTAAAGAATAATTTTTTTTGAGCAGCAGTTGTTCCAATTTTTACAAGGCTCCAAGATTTCAAAACATACTCTTGAATTGCTGCTCTTATCCACCACATTGCATAAGTTGCAAGACGAAAACCTTTGTCTGGATCATATTTTTTTACAGCTTGCATTAAACCTATATTTCCTTCAGAAATAAGTTCTGTAACCGGTAATCCATATCCTCTATATCCCATCGCAATTTTTGCAACGAGCCTGAGATGACTTGTAACAAGTTTGTGCGCTGCATCTGTGTCACCTTCATCACGCCATTTTTTTGCTAGATTGACCTCTTGCTTTTCAGAAAGCATTGGGAATTTTTTTATCTGTTGAAGGTAATGTGAAAGACTACCTTCAGATGATAAAGCTGGTAATGCATTTTTGTCGGTCATGCTAGTGATATGGGCCTTTTTTCCTTTTTATCAATGACTGGTTTTAAAAGAATTAATTAAATTTCTCAAGTAATCTGGCATAAGCGACTGAAAAATAACATTTTTTTCTTCCCGTGGGTGAACAAATCCCAAGGTTTTAGCATGAAGAGCTTGGCCAGGTAATTGTTCGATACACTCTTTTGATATTTTTGAGAGAGAAGAGACCTTTTTTCTTGGTGATCTTCCATAGACATCATCTCCTATTAGAGGACAGCCATGTTCAGTCAAATGAACTCTGATTTGGTGAGTTCTTCCTGTTTCTAATTTACATTCCAAAACACTCGCTACTGCAATACTCTCATGAATTAGTATTTCTTTTGTTTCATAATTAGTTATTGCTTTCTTGCCTTTTGACGAAGATGAAGACATTTTCTTTCGGTTCATCTCGCTTCTTTTGATAAATGATTGAATTTTTCCCTTGTGTGGCTGCATTTGGCCCCAGCATATAGCTGTGTATAATCTTTCTATACTGTGTTCTGAAAACTGATTAGATAAATGATTTAGAGTAAAATCATTCTTAGCAATTACTACTAGTCCACTTGTATTTTTATCAATACGGTGAACAATACCTGGCCTTTTATTATCTCCGATAAAAGATAATTCTTTACCACAATGGTTTATTATAGCATTAACTAGAGTACCGCTTTTATTTCCAGCTCCTGGATGCATAACTAATCCAGCTGGTTTATTAATTACTATTAAGTCTTCATCTTCGAAAACAATATCTAAAGGTATCTTTTCTCCTTCTAAATAAGTTTCTTTACTTTTTTCAATTTCTATTTTTATTTTGTCATTTAGTGAAATTTTGTAATCTGGATCCTCAATCTCTCCATTGACAAGAACCTTACCATTTTTAATAAGATATTTTATCTTTGATCGACTTAATTCGACTAGGTTTTCGCTTAGAAATATATCTAACCTTTTTCCTTGATGCTTCTTGTCGTTGACTTTGTACTGATGTGTCATTATTGGTAAGTTATGAGTCAAAGATTGCTTTTATATCTCGTTATTTTTCTGGGTATAATAATCATTATTGGTACTACCGTTGTAATCACAACTATAATTGAAAGATCTTCAAATATCGACTTCTTTTCGTCTTCAAATAAAGATGAAGAAACTTCATTAATTGGTAATTGTGACCTCACAGCTCAAGAAACAAAAGTCGCTTCACTAAGTGATGATAAAATTGTAATTATTTGTAAAAATAGAATTGAAGTTATTGATATAAATAATCAAAAGATTTTAAAAGTTATTAATTATAATTAGCTCTATAAAAATTATGCTCTTCTAATTCAAGAGGTGAGCGTTTAAGTATTAAGTCAGATGCCTTTTCAGCTATCATAACTGTTGCAGCGTTAAGATTCCCTGTAATGATATTTGGCATAATAGAAGCATCTACGACACGAAGTTTATCAATTCCATAAACTTTTAATTCTTCGTTAACAACGCTTGACTCATCATTCCCCATTTTACATGTACAAGAAGGATGATAGGCAGTATCTCCTTTATTTCTGATAAACTCATTTATAGACTCTTTACTTTTTTCTTGGATGCCTGGAGAAAGTTCTTTTCCTCTATACTCATCAAATGCCCTCTGATTAAAAATTTCTCTGGCGATTTCAATTCCGTCTCTCATTTCATTTAAGTCATGTTCAGTTTGCATGTAATTAAATTGTATTGATGGTGCATCATCAGGTTTATTGGATTTAAGTTTAATTTCACCTCTGCTTGTAGGCCTCATGGGCCCAACATGTGCTTGAAATGAGTGACCTGTGGGAGTTTTTCTTCCATGATCTAAAACTAAAGATGGAAAAAAATGATATTGAATGTTTGGATAATCAACTAAATCATTACTTCGAACAAAACCGCCTGTCTCGAGATTAGAATAAGCCGCGGTTCCAGTTTTAAATAGAAACCACTCAATACCTATAAGAGCCATTTTAAATGGATTATATGAGCTGTAGAGTGTAACTGGCTTTTTACATTCGTACTGTAAATATGTTTCTAAATGATCCTGTAGATTCTTTCCAACACCATTGAGGTTATGATGTACTTTAATGTCTAAATTTCTTAATTCTTTCTCAGGACCTATACCAGATAACATTAAAAGTTGTGGTGAGTTAATTGCACCAGCAGATACAATTGTTTCTTCAGTTGCTACAAACTTATAGTTTTTATTTCGATATACACATTCAATACCTCTGGCAAAATTATTCTCAATAATAATATTTTTTACAAAGCAATTTGTAATTATAGTTAGATTTTCTCTTTTCTTTGCTGGGTTTAAGTAAGTTACACTTGTGCTTTGTCTTTTGCCCTCAAATATAGTTGTATCCATCAAGCCGAAACCTTCTTGTTTAAAACCGTTCATGTCATTATTTATTTCGTAACCCGCTTGTTCTGCGGCATTTAAATATACCTTACTTAACTCACTTCCGTTTGATGAGCGTGATAATTTCAAAGGTCCACTTTCATTTCTAAATTTATTGTCTAGACCCGAAACTGACTCTGATTTTTTGAAATATGGTAAAACATTGCTATATTTCCATGATGGTAAACCTAATTGTGCCCAATTTTCAAAATCCATTGCATTACCTCTGACATGAACCATACCATTATGTGATGAACTTCCTCCAAGCATTTTACCTCTAGGACAAAACATCTTTCTATTATTCATGAATGGCTCTGGCTCGGTCTCATAAAGGTAATTATATTTTGGATCATGCATCGTATAAAGAAGTGCCGCTGGCATAGAAGTCTTCCAAGTATTATCTGAAGGTCCATTTTCAACAAGTAACACTTGTATATCAGGATTTTCAGATAGCCTATTTGCCAATACACATCCTGCAGAACCTGCGCCAATGATAATATAATCAAAAGATGATTTCATAACATTAATTTACCAAACAATGCTTTTATAGTACAACATAAGATAGTGCTAAAAAATCTAAATCCAAATTTTGCAATAATTTTATCTACACTTCTTTGGGGTACATGGTGGTATCCCCTTAGATTAATGAACGAAATTGCAAATAATAATGCAATTCCACTTTTTTTAAGTTTTAGTTTAGCTGGCATATTTCTGCTTGTTCTTTCTTTAAAAGATATAAAAAATATAACTAAACAAAATGTCATTCTTACAATAGTAGCAGCATCCGCAGGCGCTGCTGCTATGTGTCTTTATAATGAAGGTTTACTCAGAGGTAATGTAGCAAGGATACTAATCTTCTTTTACCTGACTTCTGTTTGGAGCACTCTAATAGAAATATTCTTCATGAAACAAGGATTAACTATCTATCGTGTCTTCTCAATTATTTGTGGTTTTAGTGGTATGTTTGTAATGATGGGAATAGACCAGGGAAATTACTTACCGAGTACACTTGCAGATTTCTTTGGTGTGCTTTCAGGACTTTTATGGTCAGTATGCGCTACATTGATAAGAGTAAATACTGATCTACGCGTTAATTTTGCAACATCTGTATTTATTCTTATGGGAGGAGTGTTCGTTATCCTGGCAGTATTATTGCCTGGCGGTCAAATAATTGAGGGCTTTACATATTCTATTTTCAAAAATTCAGTCTTGATAATTCTTGTTTTTGGCTTCCTATGGATCTTACCTGGATATTGGTTAGTAACCATGGGGCAGGATCAAGTTGATCCTGGAAGGGCAGGTATTTTACTTATGTTTGAAGTGCTTATAGGAGTTGTCTCGGCCTACCTTCTTGCCAACGAGGTCATAACAATCAGAGAATTCCTTGGTGCTATTTTAATATTAACAGCGCCTTTAATTGAACTTTATGCTTCAAAAAATTCATTAAAATCAATAAGTTAAATTAAGATAGTTTTAAATTCAGTAATAGTTTTTTTTAACTAGATCAGTATCTGTATATATGTTTCAATTGATTAATTTTTCTTTTTAAAATTAGGAGTAAAATATGATTAAAAAATTACAAACATCACTTATCGCTTTAGTGGTTAGTGTTTTTGGCTTTTTTTCAGTTCCTCTAAGCACAGCTTCAGCTGCAGACTGCTCAGTCCATATCGGAGATTTCGATTGGGATAGCGCAAATATTCATACTGCAATTGGTGCCTATATTCTTGAAAACGGATATGAATGTGATGTACAGGTTACTAAAGGAAGTACAAACCCAATACTTGCCGCTTTAATTGATAATCAGATAGATATAATCTTCGAGCACTGGACAGATAATAATGTTCAATTAATTGATCCTGAGCTTGAAAGTGGAAATCTTGTTTTTCTAGGTGTTAACACACCAGCATCTGAGCAAGCATTCTTTGTTGATCGTGCTACATCGGAAAAATATAACATTACGAGTGTGGAAGACCTTGCAAAACCAGAAATTGCAATGTTATTTAAAGATCCAGAGAACCCAGAAAAGGGAAGACTTACAAGTTGTATATCTGGATGGACTTGCTACACAATTAACTTAGTAAAACTTAAAGAATATGGATTAGACGATTTGTATACAAACTTTGATCCAGGTTCTGGTGGAGCACTTGATGCAGCAATCATGGCAGCTTCAACTAAAAATCAACCAATAGTTACATACTACTGGACCCCTACAAGTTTAATGGGAAAACCAGAAGTTGATTTAGTAAGACTTACAGAGCCAGCATACGATGAGTCATGCTGGAGTGACATGATGACAGTTGTTGAGGACATTAAAGCTAATGGCCCTGAAGTGTATAAACCGTCATGTGCTTGCGAATACAAAGATATGGCGCTAACTAAACTTGCAACAGGTAAATTTGCAAAAGAGCAGCCAGCTATCATTGATTTTGCAAATGCTTACACAATTCCAACAGCAGTAGTTAACAATATGCTTGCATATTATGTTGATGAGTCTGGAGGAGACATGGAAGCAACAGCAATGCATTATTTGGAGACAGACTCTTCTTGGGAGTCTTGGGTGCCAGCTGATGTTGCTGCAAAAGTCAAAAAATCTCTTTAATCTTTTTTAAAGAAAAATATTAGTCATGGGAGCCATGTGGCTCCCTGACTGATATAAAAAATATTTATGAAAAAAATCCCACAAAGTGTTTATTACGCAATTTTTACAGGTCTATTTGGATGGCTACTGGTTGTAAGCTTTAATTCTTCAAAAAGAAAGCCAGATTCTGTTGGTGAATTATTTACTGATTTAAGTTGGTTAAATAACTGGCCAAAGTGGCTTGATACGCCATTAATGAAATGGATCAATGATGGATGGAAAGTATTTATTGCTGAATATGGATTAATATTTGATGCAATTGGTTATGGATTATTAAGAGGCTATACAGAACTTAAGCAAATAATTGTGCAAGCTCCGTGGCCTGTAGTTATAATCGCGGTTATAGCAATCACATATTTTTCAAGTGGAAGAAAAGTAGGTACAACGGTTTTTGTAGGAATTTGCACTTTCTTTATCGGATTCTTAAACCCGCGCTTTTGGGACAAAGCGATTGAAACTACTACAATGGTCGTTTTAGGAATAGCAATATGTGTAATAATTGGTATTCCAATTGGAATTGCTATGGCAAGAAATGAAAAAGTAAGAAACGCCATTCTTCCAATACTAGATTTAATGCAGGTAATACCTGCTTTTTGTTATCTAATACCTGGCATTATTCTTTTTGGTTTAGGCGCTATTCCTGCAATTATTTCTATTTTTATTTATGCATGCCCACCACTGATACGACTCACAGATTTAGGTATAAGACTTGTAGATAAAGAAGTTATTGAAGCTGCAGAGTCATTTGGAGCAAGTCGTCGGCAAAAACTTTGGGGCGTTCAAATGCCTCTTGCATTACCGAACATTATGCAGGGTATTAACCAGTGTACAATGATGGCACTGGCGATGGTAGTTATTGCATCAATGATTGGAACACGTGGTTTAGGAGATGAAGTGTTGCTCGGATTGCAACAATTGAATGTTGGCGCTGCAATCGAAGCAGGATTAGCAATTGTTCTTTTAGCAATTGTATTAGATCGAATGACCCAAGCTTACGGTGAGAAGATTCAAGAACGTAACCAGCCTGTAAAAAAGAAGTAATTGAATGTCAAAGATTGAGATTAATAATATCTATAAAATTTTTGGTCCTACACCAGGTACAGTTCTTGAGAATGTTAAAGCTGGTGCCACAAAAGAAGAGGTATTGGATCAGACTGGTCATACAGTTGGATTAGATAATGTTTCAATTTCAATTGAAGAAGGTGAAACATTTGTATGTATGGGCTTGTCTGGATCAGGGAAATCAACTCTTATTAGGCACATTAATAGACTCATCGATCCTACTGACGGAGAAGTTTTTGTTAGTGGTCAAAATGTTTTAGATCTCTCACCTGAGGAACTTTTAGAATTTCGGAAGAAAAATATGAGTATGGTTTTTCAGAGATTTGGTTTATTCCCACATAAGACTGTTATTGAAAATGTGGCTTACGGACTTGAGATTCAACAAATCGAGTTGGAGCAAAGAAATAAAACTGCTATGGATCAGATAGATGCTGTTGGACTTTCAGGGTTTGAAGATCAATATCCTAGTCAATTGTCTGGAGGTATGCAACAGAGGGTAGGCCTTGCGAGAGCTTTAGCAACCAATCCAGAAATTTTACTGATGGATGAAGCCTTTAGCGCACTTGATCCTCTTATAAGAAGTGATATGCAGGGACAACTAATTGAATTGCAGTCTCAACTTAAAAAAACAATTGTATTTATTACTCATGACCTTGATGAGTCTTTAAAGCTTGGTGACCATATTGGCATTTTAAATGGTGGAAGATTAGTTCAAGTTGGAACGCCTGAAGAAATCTTACTTAATCCAGCTGACGATTATGTTTCAAGTTTCGTAGGAGATGTTAATAGAGCTAGAGTTTTAAAAGCAAGAGCAGTGATGACGAAAAAAGATGACACTCATAATGGTAAGGAAATTGCGCATAGAGCTAATGAGAACGATACATTAGAAGAACTTTTACCTATTATACTTGGAACAAGATCATTAATTGAAGTGGTAGATAATTCTGGTAATCCGCTTGGATATATATCCGACCGTGAAGCCTCAAGACTATTGTCTAAATCTTAAGGATTTATTTTTTCAATATAGTTTAAACGTCCGACGATTTCATCTCGGTCCATGTAATATCCCTGAAGGTGTCTTTCGCCTGAATTTGCGTCATACTCTTTCCGACCGTGTAATACTCTTCGGTTATTAAAACTAAATATGTCACCAGCTTGCATGCGAAAATTGATTTCAAACTTTTCATCATGAAGAAGGCTAAAAAGTCTTCTGTATGCAGTATAGAACTGATCCATTTTTTCAGGATGACAATCCATTACGCCCATGTATGCCACACTAAATCTGATATCGTTATAATCATTATTATGGTCTAATGTGATAATTGGTTTATGCATGACCCGAATTGTATTTGTTGTGTAATCTCGATTAACAAACTTTACAGGAGTATTAAGAAGTATTTCATAATCACTTGAATGATTGTTTTTTAGATAGTCGATGACTTTAAATCCATCAACAGCGACGGATTGACCACCAGTAGCGTTATTTATTAAACAATGAAGAAATTGATATCCTGGAGCAATTTCATAATAAGGTAGATCGATATGATTTCTCAGGCCCGCTGCAGTGTATGCTGAATTATTTGGGTTAGGAATATCAATAACTTCAAACGGTGTCTTAAAAAAAGTTTCACGTATATGACTAATGTTTTTTAAAATATCAAAACCTGAGTTCACATCTGTTGGAGCATTTTTTACAATCGAAATACCAAAAAAATGAAGTTGTTGCAGCCACTTCTTCAAGCCTTCATCGCCACTGACTATATCACTATAATCTATTTGAATTTCTTCAAACGTATCTTGCATGGATTTATCCCACATTTTGTATGGTGAA
>CACNXQ010000002.1 GCA_902624455.1 uncultured Pelagibacteraceae bacterium
AAATCAGCAAGATATTCAAGAGTATGAATTATATAAGCTGGCTCATTTATTTTTCCTCTCATTGGAACGGGAGATAAGTAAGGCGAATCTGTCTCTATTAGAATTCTTTCCTTTGGTATTTTTTTGACTGTTTGTCTTAAATTGTCCGAATTTTTAAATGTTACTATGCCACTAATTGAAAAATATATATCAAAAGGTAAAAGCTTTTCTAATAATTGAGTCGATCCAGTAAAACAGTGGAAAACAGCCGAAAAAGGTTTTTTATCATTCATTTTTTTTATAATATTAAAAATATCATCTTCAGCATCTCTAGAGTGAATTATTACCGGTAAGTTAGTTTTTTGTGAAAGTTCAATATGGCTTTCAAAACTTTTAATTTGATCTTCTTTTAAAGAATTATTGTAAAAATAGTCCAGCCCTGTTTCACCAATACCTATAACTTTTTCATGATTACTAAATTTTATAATCTTATTATAAATATCATCATTCATTTGTGAGGCCTCGTGAGGATGAATGCCAATTGAAGTATAAATACATTTATATTTTTCTGATAGTTCAATGGATTTATCAAATTCTTCAGATTTAGTAGCTATATTTAAAAAGCTTTTCACATTATTTTTAGAAGCATTATGAATAATCTCTTCTACTGAAATTAGATTTTTTTCATGAATCAAGTGGCAATGGCTATCTATTATCATTTATTTAATATTTAAGTTATTCTTGGAAATAGCGCTTCAATAGAATTAATTTTATAATCATTAAATTCTTCAATTTTTAAATATTCGCTATTTATGTTCGAGTCTTCTAAATTAAGAAAATTAAAAATCTTTTTTGATGTGGAAGGCATTATTGGGAATATATATATTGCTATTATTTTAATTAATTCTGCAGTTGTAAAAAGTATCTTATTAAACTCGTCTAAATCTACCTTAACCTTCTTCCATGGCTCGTTTGCATTAAAATATTTATTTGAATTGTTTATAAGATCCCAAACAGATTTGATATAATCTGTTATATTTTGATTCATAACCATATCGCTGAGATTTTTGTTAAGTTCTATTGCGGAATTTAATATTTCCAATTCTTCTTTATCGAGTGAAACACATTTTATTTTATTACCTAAATGCTTATTTACCATCGACAAACTTCGTTGACATAAATTTCCTAGGTCATTTGCTAGGTCGCTATTAATTCTACCTTCTAGAGCTTTTATTGAGAAATCACCGTCATTTCCAAATGGTACCTCTCTAAGCATGAAGTACCTGAATTGATCAAGCCCATATTTGTCGATAATTTCTATTGGATCAATGACGTTGCCAAGAGATTTAGATATTTTATTGCCTTCATTGGTCCACCATCCATGAGCAAAAATTCTTTTTGGCAATGTAAGGTTAGCGGCCATTAAAAAAGCAGGCCAATATACAGCATGATGTCTTAAGATATCTTTACCAACAATATGTGTTGTATTTTCCCAATAATCTGAAACATCCTCTTTTTCATCAGATAAATAGTTTACACCATTTGGGTAACAAGTAAGTGCATCCAGCCAAACGTACATTATATGAGCATTGTCATTTGGAGTTTTTATTCCCCAATTAAAAGAAGTTCGTGAAACTGAAAGATCTCTTAAGCCACTACTTACAAACGAAACAACCTCTTTTCTTTTTGATGCGGGCATTATGAAATCAGGATTATTTTTATAATATTCAAGTAGCTTGTCTGACCAATTTGATAATCTAAAGAAGTATGATTTTTCAGAAATCCACTCTACATTACCACCTGTAATTGTTTTAAAGTTACCCTTTTCATCTTTTATTAAATCTTTCTCATTATAAAATGTTTCATCACTTACTGAATACCATCCAGTATATTCATCAAGATAAATTTGATCGTTTTCATATAATTTATTCCATAAGAATTGAGCTCCCTTAATATGGCGGTCTTCAGTTGTTCTTATAAAATCATTATTAGAGATATTTAAAATCTTAGACAATTCTCTAAATTTAGTAGAATTTTTATCACACAAATCTATTGGTTTTATATCTTCTTTTTCAGCAGCTTTTTGTATTTTCAATCCATGCTCATCAGTACCAGTTTGAAACCTCACATCATTGCCTATAATTCTGTGATATCGTGCAAGAAAATCTGTTGCTACTGAGGTATATGCGTGACCTATATGAGGTTTATCGTTCACATAATAAATTGGAGTAGTAACGTAAATTTTTTTAGACATTTTTTAATCTACTGAATAAAGAAATAAGGCAAGCCTCTAATTTCAAATTATAAACTGAGTACATGTTCTTTATATAATCAATATATCGGTAAGAATCTAGCATAGAAATAATTGTTTCCCTTTTTACTTTTGGATTGTTTTGAATTTCATAATTAATCTTCAATTGGCAATAATTAAAAAAGTTTATTATTTCTTCATTTGTAAATTTATTTCGAACAATAAAATCTACATAATGATCTGCGGTATTGTGTTTAATTAAATTACTATTTACTAAAATCTTCTTAAAATGGTCGTCTAAATCTTTTAAATTAGAACTTATAAACTTATTAGTGAATTCCATCGAACCCTTTGAGAGCTTATAAAGATAATTAATTAAATCATCACCATGCATATCACCATATTCATTTTTAAAGATTTTTTTAAAAATATTAAAATTATACCTATCAAAATTAATACAATGTGATCTTGATTTAATTGTAGGTAAAATATTATCTTTTTTGTGACTCAATAAGATAAAATAAGTGCTAATATTTGGCTCTTCTATAATTTTCAATAATGAATTTGTCGCGTCAACAGCAAGATCATCTAAACTATCAATTATGCAAACCCTATTATTAAAATTATCTTCTTTAGTTTTAAAGGTAGAATGAATTAGGGAAATATCATCTCGATAGATCTTTTTCTTAAATCTTTTTTTATCTTCAAGAAATATTTTTTTAACAATATGAATATATGGTGATATATCAATATTTTCTCCATTAAGTACATTCAGTATACTGTCTATATCTTGATATTTATTTGGACTAGTAAGTAACTCAGCATAATTTAAGGCAATTTTTCGTATCAAATTGTAATCAGAACCAGAGATAATTATGGAATTGGGTTGATTGCTATTTAGACAAACATTCTTTAAATATTGAAACTGTTTTGGATATAAATCTGATAAAACTTCCATTATATTTTCGTTTTATTAAAAACTTTCCAAATTGTATCTCCTATCTCTTTCTTTGATAGAGATGCATCAATTTTAACAATTCGCTTGTGTTTTTTTGATAATTTCAAAAAATTTTGTCTAATTTGCCGATGATAAGATAGAGGCATATTTTCAAACCTTAATTCTTTGTTTGATGATCTTTTAGATCGACGTACCCCCTTTGATGGATCAATATCTAGATAGAAAGTTAAACTAGGAAGGAAATTACCTGTTATGGATTTGTTTAGTAATCTGATTAGTCTTAAATTACTGTGCTTACCTTTTGCTTGGTAAGCAAATGTTGAATCAATATATCTATCGCACAAAACATAATTTTTCTTTTTTAAGTTTGGAATGATAACTTTATCCAAGTGATCTTTACGGGCGGCATATAAGAGCAATATTTCAACTTCGTCACTAAATTTAGTTTCTTTTCCTTTTACTAGAATTTTTCTTATGAGTTCAGACTCTTTAGTGCCACCTGGTTCTCTGGTTAAAATGACATTTCCAATTTTAGAGAGCTTTTTTTGAAATAGTCTTATCTGAGTAGATTTTCCTGATCCCTCTCCTCCTTCAAATGTTATAAATCTTTTATTTAACACTTTTTAATTAAAAAGGCTTAAAATAAAATTTATGAGGTAATTAAAAAAACGAACAAATATATTTGAACGATCTATTTCATTTGTTGCATATAATTCATATGTTTGATTTTCTTCGCCAGGGACACTTATTTCTAAATAACCTACTTTATCTCCAGCATTTAAAGGCGCAGAAATATTATCATCAACTACTATGTTAGTAGTTAATCCATCTCTTTTAGACTTTGGAACAGTAATAATAATTTCTTCACCAGTTGAAACATCAGACTCTTTACTGCTAGCTCCTGAAATCTCAACTTGACCAACGATATCTTCCTTTTCAAAAAGTTTTAAATTTGTAAATTCTCTAAAAGCCCAAGTTATCAATCGAGAAGACCCTTGAGTTCTTTTTTGAGTACTTTCAAATCCATTAACTACAGAAATAACTCTTCTATTTTGATCTACCGCTGAAGCAGCCAATCCATAACCTGACTTAGACAAATGCCCTGTTTTAAGACCATCTACACCCATATTCTTATATAATAATGAATTTCTATTATTTTGTTTAATGCCCGACCATTCAAATTCAGTTTCTGCAAACAAATGATAATATTGAGGATATTCGTTTATAAGGTGCATTGATAGTAACGCAATGTCGTAAACAGTGGAATAATTGTCTTTATCGTACATTCCTGTTGAATTTGTAAAATTAGTATTTTTCATTCCTATTTCTTTTGCTTTTTGCGTCATCATCTTAGCAAATGACTCTTCGGTTCCTGCTATATTTTCAGCTACAACTATGCACGCATCATTACCTGACTGAACAATGATTCCGCGTAAAAGATCTTCAACACGAATTTCCTTGTCTACCTCAACAAACATTGACGATCCCTCACGCTCTCTCCAAGCTTTTTCAGAAACTAAAAATTTATCATCCAAAGATAATGTTTCATTAGCAAGTTTTTCAAAAATAATAAGAGTAGTCATTATTTTTGTCATTGACGCAGGGTATGTTTTTTTATCTTTGTCCTTACTAAACAATACTTTCCCGGTGTGCCCATCTATTACCACTGCTACTTCTGCATCAGTATCAATGTATGCTGCATGTGATGCAGGTGTAAGCATTAATAAAAATACGGCAATATGAATAAGGTATTTTTTCATTAGAGATTCTAAAGATTATAACAAAAATATAGATAAATCTTCATATTTATCAAATGTGTCTTTTTTGAGTACCTTCATGAGCTCTTTTACATCAATAAACGGACCAATGACTATCATATAGTTTTTTTTATTTGAATTATTGGTTTGCTCAATGATTTGTGGATTGAAAGATTTTAAATCTTCAAGGACATATTTTGCACTTTCCCTTTGACTGATTTTGGCAACTTTAATGAATATCCTCTCATATGGTTTAAAATTTACCAAATAATTTGTTTGATCAACCAATGATTGATTGTCATTTGTTTTTAAAGACTCATTATTATCAATAATCTGTACATCTGATACAGGAGCTTCTAAAACTTTCTTTTCTTCTTCATAAGTATGGGCTTTTGAAAGAATAAATGTTTCATTTTCTTTTATTAATTCTATGTAAACTAGATCACCATTTTGATTTAATTCTAGGAATTCATACGCGGCTTCAGATAAATTGATTACATTTGTATTTGAATAGGCCCCTCTATGATTAACTCTAACATTTGCAAATTTACCCGTTGATGCGTTTGTTACTCTAACATAAGAGGGTAATGGTAAACTTCTATGAGATGCAGTCATAACATCAGAGTGAAAGTGCTCACTAATTTTCGTTAGATCACCGTTGTTGAGATCTTTTATTTTACTAGCAATACCTACTTCCTGAAAAAAATCATAATTTTGAGGATAAAACCATTTACCATTTACTTCGTAAGGCGGCTCTATCAGTTTTGTTTGACTTTGACCGACATCATTATTTTGATTTTCGATTATTGCTGGAATAAGAGGAACTGCTGTGCAATGAGTTAATGTAAAAAATATAAATAAATAGATAATCTTCATTAAAAATATTCAATCATATCTGATAATGTTCCGACTGATATACCAAAGAACAATGATCTGTTCCATTTCATTAATACTTTAAAATTTTCATAAACCAAATATTTTTTGCCTTTTTCTCCATCAGGATAGACTAAATAAGCTTGTAACTTTTTATCGGGCAGTAACTGACCGTTAGTTTTTTTTACTCCAAGAGAAGACCATTCATTAAGAGACTTGGAGACATTTATTTTTTTTGCTGAGGTTGTGATTAAAGATTTGTCGATATCATTTGTTACAATTACTTCCCTACCCCAAGTAAGATTATCATCCCAACCAGACTGACTTAAATAATTAGCGCTAGATGCAAAAATATCTGGAAGAGTATTCCATATATCTTTTCTACCATCCTCATTAAAGTCGTATGCATAATTAAGAAAGCTAGATGGCATAAATTGATTTTGCCCCATAGCACCTGCCCAAGATCCATTCATATCTTGAACGTCAATATGGCCTTCATCTATTATCTGTAGAGCATTCAATAATTCGTCTGTGAAAAAATCTCTTCTACGTAAATCATGAGATAGAGTCGCTAATGATCTTACAACATTAAATGAACCTGTGTATCGTCCAAAGCTAGTTTCAATGCCCCAAAGAGATAACAAAAACCTCTCCTGAACACCAAATTCTTTACGTATTTTATTAAGTAATATTTTATGTTCGTTATATAAATCTTTACCTTTTTTGGCTCGACTTTCAGTAACTGTATTATTTAAATACTCTTCATGAGTGAGTGTAAATTCTGGTTGATCTCGATCTAATTCTATTACTCTTGGGTTTCTCTCAAGATTATTTAGAGCATTATCCGCAGTATTTTTTGAAATTCCTCTTTCAATAGCTAAATTCTCTATATTTGATAGCCATTCATCAAAAGTTGCTAAGTCATCAGCTTGCAAATTAGCTGAATAAATTATATTAGATAAAGAAATTACAGCAATTAAACTAAATATTTTTTTAATCATCTAAAGATTTAAATTATGTCAAAGATTCAATCATTAACAGATTTAATTGGCAATACTCCAATTGTTCAAGTTAAAAATATAGATACTGGTCATTGCAACTTATATTTAAAGCTTGAAAGCATGAATCCAGGATCTTCTATAAAGGACAGAGTTGCTCTTAAAATCATTGAAGATGCAGAAAAAAATGGAGAACTTACTGAGGGATCCACAGTTGTAGAGGCGACAGCTGGCAATACAGGTTTAGGTTTGGCATTGATTGCCCTATTAAAAGGATATAAGGCAAAAGTAGTCATTTTAGATAAAATGAATTTAAATAAGATTTATCATCTAAAAGCTCTCGGTGCTGAAGTAACATTGGCTCGCAGTGATGTTGGCCCAGATAGCCCAGAACATTATGTTAATGTTGCCAAAAAAATTTGTGAAATGACCGAAAAATCTTTTATGGCAAATCAATTCTCTAATAAGTCTAACCCTATAGCTCATGAAGAAACAACAGGGCCAGAAATATTTGATCAAATGAACGGTGATGTTGATGCTGTTGTATGCGGTGTTGGTACCGGGGGAACTATATCTGGATTAGGTAAATACTTTTCAAAAGTAAGTCCAAAGACAGAAATGGTACTCGCTGATCCAAAAGGATCAATAGTCAAAGATGTTGTTGAAAACAATGAAGTGAAACCTGCTGATTATTCTTGGTTAGTTGAAGGTATCGGTGAAGACTTTATTCCAGATACATTAGATATTAAATATATCAAGAAAGCATACGAAGTAACAAACAAAGAAGCATTTGAAACAATACGTATATTAGCTCAAAAAGAAGGTATTATTGGTGGATCTTCAAGTGGAACACTCATATCTGCAGCATTAAAATACTGCAAAGATCAGGATACAAAAAAAAATGTGGTTACTTTTGTTTGTGATAGTGGTGAAAAATATTTAAATACAGCATATAATAAAGAATGGTTAAAAGAAAAAAATCTAATATAGGAGATAAAACTCATTTTGAGACAAAAGCAGTTCATGCAGGCGTAAAGCCTGAATCAGTAACTGGTGCTGTAATGACTCCTATTTTTGCAAGTTCAACTTTTGCACACTCCTCCCCTGGAAATCATAAGGGCTATGAGTATTCAAGAACTCAAAACCCTACTCGTAAAGCTCTAGAAGAATCTTTGGCAGAATTAGAAAATGGCAGTAAAGCGTTTGCTTTTGCCTCAGGCGTTGCTGCTCAATCTGCAATTTTAGAAACTCTTAAACCAGGTGACCATGTAATAGCATTCGATGATTTATATGGTGGGACTTTTAGATTGTTTAATGAAATAAAAGCAAAATCTGCAAATATTGAATTTACGTTTACCGACTTAAATAAAAATTTTTCCAAACTAATTAAGAAAAATACTAAAATGATTTGGATTGAGACTCCTACAAACCCTCTTCTCAAAATAACTGATCTAAAACGTATTGCTAGAATAGCTAAGAAAAAAAAGATACTTACAGTGTGTGATAACACGTTTGCAACACCTTATAATCAACGTCCTCTAGATTTTGGGATTGACGTAGTTAACCATTCAACAACAAAATATATAAATGGTCATTCTGACGTAATTGGTGGATGTTTAGTAATTGGCAAAAATAAATCTTTAGAAAAAAAGCTCTCATTGATTCAAAATTCTGTTGGTGCTGTACCAAGCCCATTCGATTGTTTTCTTACTCTAAGAGGCATAAAAACATTGGCCTTAAGGATGAAAAAGCACAATGAAAATGGTTTGAAAGTAGCTAGATTTCTGAAGACAGTAAAAAAAATATCAAATGTTACATATCCAGGCATTCAAGGGCACAAACAAAGAGACATAGCTCAAAAGCAAATGAACGGATACGGGGGAATGATAACTTTTCTTTACGATGGTACCCTATCTGAAATAGCAAAATTCATGAAAAAATTAAAAATATTTACAATTGCAGAGAGTTTAGGTGGGGTGGAAAGTCTCATTGAATCACCAGCTTTAATGACACACGCCTACTCTAACGATAAAGAATTCAATCAAGTCCCAAAAAACCTTGTAAGACTTTCAATTGGTATTGAAAACGCTGAGGATTTAATTAACGATCTTAAAAAGGCTTTTAAGCGTTAATTTAGACTTAATATTGCATTGATTATAGACGACAACCTAGACTTTAGGTCATCCGATCTGCTAGTTATAACAACTGGTATTTTACCACCGACTATGAACCCACCTGCAGTAGCGCCCATTAAATTAACACATACTTTTACGATTGCATTTCCAGTTTCTATATTTGGAACCAGAAATACATTTGCTCTACCGGCAACGCTATTTTGAATACCTTTTATTGTGGCAGCATCTAAAGAAATCGCGTTATCGAAGGCTAAAGGGCCAAAAATATCAATATTCTTAAATTCAGTATTAGCCCAACTGGTAATTTCAGCCGCATCAACTGAACTTTGCATTTGAGGAAGATTTTCTTCAGTAGCAGACAATATGGCGATTTTCTGATCGAAAGTTGGAATTTTATCTACAAAATTTATGACGTTTTTTAAAATATGTTTTTTTGTTTCAAGTGAAGGATTAATATTTAAGGCGCCATCTGTAATTATTATTGGACGAATATCATCGTTTTTAAAACTTAAATACCAGATATGACTTAATTTAGACCCTTTTTCCCTCAAGGAATAACTTTTCTTTACATACTCGCTCATCAAAACATCTGTATGAACATGACCCTTTACAATCAGTTTCACCTCGTTCCTCGCAGCTAGTTCACAAGCATTTTTGGACGCTGTTTTTTCGTCATCCGCGATAATTATTGGCCTATCAGGACTCCAATTATTCATATCGCAATATGTGTTAATTTTGGATTTATTGCCGATTAAAATAGGGTCTATCAAACCAAGTTTATAAGCTTCATGGGCACCGCTAAGAGATAGTTTGTTGTCAGCACCTACTATAGCTGTAGGTATTTTTATATTTTTTTCAATTAAATCAATATTTTGCATAGTTTTCTTAAACCTAATTTAAATTATTAAATAAATATAATTAAATATTGAATTTACTTATTATTTTTAAAAAAATTAAATAAATAAGCCCCTACTATTAAAATTAATAAAATTGCTGAAAAAGAATAAAATAATAAAGATAAGTCCTGCAAAAGTAGTATTAGGAACTCAATCACTATGCGAAAATGATTGTTATTGCCCAATAAAGCAAATATAGAAAAGAAACCGTAACTAAACCTCCAATAATCCAATCAAGCATATGCATTTATACCACATTCAAATATTTAAAGATAGAAGATGAATAGAGAATTTGACCTAATTATTTATGGCGCAACAGGTTTCACTGGGAAACTGGCTGTTGAATATATCGACAACAATTATAGTGATTTAAAATGGGCAATAGCAGGAAGAAATTCTGAAAAACTCAATCAAATTTCAAATTCAACAAAATCAAAACCCCCTATTTTCATCGCTAGTTCTGATGACGGCAATAGTTTGTCAGAAGTTGTTAAAAAAACCAAAGTTATAGCATCATTGGCTGGACCATTTAGTAAGTACAGTAATGAGTTAGTAAATCAATGTTATGAAAACAATACTAACTATGTGGACATTACCGGTGAAAATATATGGGTTAGAGACTTAATCGACCGTTATCACAAGGGGTGTGAAGACAAAGGTATCTTTATCATACCGTCGTGTGGTTATGACTCCATACCGTCTGATATTGGTTCTTTTTATTGTCATATGATGTTGAATGAGAATATTGATCACATTGATGGTTATCATACTGGAAAAGGAGGCGTTAGCGGTGGTACTATTGAAAGTGCCTTTAATATGAAGAATTACAAATCTAGTTACAAAATCGGGCATCCTTTTCTATTAAATAGTAAAGAATTTATAAAGAATAACTACAATTCAAAAAGTAAAGATAAATTTTCAATTAAGTACATTAAAGATATTAAAAAATATTCAGCACCATTTGTAATGGCAATTGCAAATACTAGAGTTGTAAGAAGAACTGCTGAATTAAAACAGAATAATCAAACAAGCTACGGACCTAATTTTTCATATAACGAGTATATGAAAACTGGCAGCTATTTGAGTGCGTTAATAATAACCTTAGGCTTAGGTGTCCTTGGTCTCATGATAGTTTCGCCAATAAGTAATTTATTTAGGAAGTTATTTACTAAGCCTGGAAATGGGCCTGACAAAAAAACTAGAGATGAAGGTTGGTTTGAGAGTATATTTGTCGTAAAAACCGAAACAGGCAATAAATATAAATTCAGGCTATTTGGAGATGGGGATCCAGGTTATAAATCGACTGCTAAATTGATATGTGAGTCTGCTCTTTGCATTGCTTTAAATTTTGATCAAATTACAAAAAATAATTCTGGTGGCGTGCTTACAACTGCATCTGGATTAGGAGAAACTCTCGTAAATAGACTCAAAAATGCAAACATCTTATTCGAAGGTCCACATAAAATTTAATCTTATAATTGACCCAATATGGGTATATTTAAACTTTATCTTTTAATAATTTAGTTCAGAATAACTTCAAAGCCCATTGGTAGATGTGGATAAATGCTGCATCTACCCTAATAATTTAATTGGAGATAATTTTAAAATGGTGCATGATGATAGCCATATGTTTGTATTGAATGCCAAAAAGAAATTGGAAGAGCACGTTGCTATCGAAGAAGATATTAAGGAAAAGATAAAAGAGTTATCCAAACTTAGAAAATCTATTTCTTTAGATCTTAAAAAAATCGCAGATCAAACAAAAATCTCAACTAATCAGCTCAAAAATATCGAAGCGTTTAATTTCGACAAACTGCCTCCTAATCCTATGAGAACATCTTTCATCAATCAGTATTGTCTGGAGATTGAAAGAAATAAAAAATAGCTACCCAGCAACTGGATACTCTCTCTTTATTATCCGATTATAAACCACTGCGAAAATAACTATTATTATTGAACCTATTGCCACAGGCAGAAATACAAATTCTATACCTGCTCCCGTTAAGATTACAATTATTGGGTTAGCACCGGCTGGTGGATGAATTGTGTTAGTCATCATCATGACAAACACAGCCAATCCCACAGCAATACCTAATGCTAAAAATGAGTCACCTATTGTTAAAAGTATTACTACACCTGATAACGCAGATAAAACATGACCTAAAATGATATTTTTTGGTTGAGCTAATGGACTTGAATGCACTGCCATTACAAGAACCATTGTCGCACCAAAAGGCGGTATCAGCCAGATTGCTCCATCAAAATATTTATCCAAATAGGCAATAAATGAAATACAAATAATTGCCCCCAAGGCGCTAATAAGAGAGTTGATTATTTCTGATTTTTTCATTAAGTCTATATCATGATGATAAAATTATACATTACAACCCTATTTTACTTTCTGATAATAGATACGATTGGAATTCAAACCTTTGTTGTAAAAATATACACTAAAAATTTACCATCTAGCCTTAAGATTAATTTTGATATTTTATCCGCTATCATTTTTTATCTCATATTCGTTCTTGGTTTGGTTTACTTTGTTGTTGCACCATACAAAAATAGCCCAATCACTTCTGTTATAACTCCAGCCATTATGTATGGCCTTGCCACGTACGCTACTTACGCTCTTACTGTAAAAGCGGTATTCAATGTCTTTAATTGGCAAATCGTTATTTCTGATGTTTTGTGGGGAATGGTATTATGTACTCTAATTTCAGTGTTAACTGTATATACTGTTTCAAAAGTTAGTTTCTTAAATTAATCGTTGTTTTAAATCATTAAATTAAATAAATTGACTTCAGCAAGGAGAGTTGGCTGAGCGGTCGAAAGCACTGGTCTTGAAAACCAGCAACGGGGAAACTCGTTCTAGGGTTCGAATCCCTAACTCTCCGCCATATTTACGTTATTTACAGAATCTTCTAAAATATTTTAATGATAGAAAATTTTAACAGTGTTTTTTTACTAATAATGCATTGTCTTCTTGTTCTCTTATCTGGAATTTATACGATAAGGTCATTATTTTTTCCAATGACTATGGTTAAGGAATTTAACTTAGGAAATAATAGTATTTACATAGTTAGAATTTTAGGTGCTTTTGTATCTACTTTTTTTCTTGTCGGTCTTTACCTCATTTTTAGAGATGTTGGACCTGACGGAGCTTGGACATATTACAGTATGTTTTTTGTAGTCGGCGTCGTAATGCTAATTTATGACGCAGGATTTTACTTCAAACTATTTGATAAAAATCTAGATTCGAAGAACTCACTGATTGATATATTTATCAGTGTGTTCACAATTGTAGCTTCAGTAATTTTAATTTCAGGCTTGGCTGATAAAATTTACTAATTACTGAGCCTTGTCAGATCTCTCCTGTCCTAAACCCGCATCAATCCATGTCTCATCCATGATATTTGATGAGAGATCAGCTAAATCAAAAAAAGCTTTCATTGTTTCACCATTTGGTTCAGCGCCAGCGCCCCAAGATCCAGTATTAGCATCAATAGCGAAACCTATCACATTTGGATTTAACCAATAAAATTTTGCACTATTAACACCGGCAACTTTTTTTGCACATTTGCACATATTTAAAGCTGCATTCCCAAAAGAATCTCTACTGGACCCCACTTTCATTTCCCATTTTGACACATGTAGCATAAGTTACTCCTTAAATTTATTATGATACAAATTATCAATTAACTTGATTAAAATCTCTATGATAATTTTTATATATTCTTAAGAAACTAATATGACTAGAGAAAATAACGTCTTATCTATTATTTATATATTGCTAGGTATGACAGTATTCTCTGTTCAAGACACTTTAGTAAGGCTTGTCTCGGAAGATATTTCCATTTTACAAGTTCTATTTTTTAGAAGCACAATAGCGATAATATTAATTACGCTTTTCCTTAGATTTACTAATCAAAAAATAGAGCTTAAAACAGGTTATCCAATTTTAACTACATTAAGGACAATAATATTCATATTTGCTTTCCTTTTTTATTATATTGGGCTTGCAAATTTATCTTTTGCTATTGCAACTGCATTATTTTTTACTGCACCTTTTTTTATTACAATTCTCTCATCGATCTTTTTGAAAGAAAAAGTTGGTTTGATTAGATGGTCAATAATAATATTTGGTTTTCTTGGTGTGCTGCTAATTGTCGACCCGTCATTGGAGGAAGTGAACTATTATATGATTTACCCTATCTTATGTGCCTTAGGGTATGCAATTAGTATGATTATAATCAAAGTAACTTCAGACAGTGATAATGTATATACGCAAGCAATTCATGTATATTTGATGACAATATTTTTGTGCCCAATCATGACGTTGATAGGTTTCCAAATAGGTCTTCAAAATGATAGTAACGATGTAATTCAATTCATGTTTCGCTATTGGTCTTTTGATTCTCACGTATCACAAATCATGCTTTTAATAATTGGTATTTGTGTTGTTTTCGGATTTATATTTATTTTTAATGCTTATAGATTAGGCAAACCATACGTAGTTGCACCATTTGAATACGTGCTGTTACTATGGTCAGTATCTATTGGATGGTTAGTGTGGGATGAGACTATTTCATTACAGTCATGGATTGGCATGGGCATTATTGTTGTTGCAGGTATATTTATTTTTTATAGAGAAAAAGTTAATGACCAGGAAATTACTGTAGACCAGCCTTTGAGATAATTAATCTCTCATGTTCACGAATTGTAATGGTAAATCTAATTTCATTTCTTTAATAATGGATATAGCCTCTTGAAGATTATCTCTTTTTTGCCCACTTATACGCAGCTCATTGCCTTGGATTTTAGCTTGTACCTTTAATTTCGAGTCTTTTATTTTTTTAGTAATCGACTTTGAGGTTTCTTGATCAATGCCATCAATGATATCATAAATTTGACGAATACTATTTCCAGATGCTGACTCGGAACTTTTAAATTTAATTACTTTTGGATCCAAACTTCTTTTAACTATATGACCTATTAACAACTCAAATACCTGCTTAGCTTTAGCATCATCTTCACTGTGCAATGTAATTTGATTATCTTTTCTCTCAATTTTTGAAATAGATCCTTTGAAATCATATCTCTGCCCTACTTCTTTCATTGAATTTGAAATAGCATTATCAATTTCTTGATTATCAGCTCTACTTACTACGTCAAAACTTGGCATTTATTCAATAATCTTTTCTTCAATGAATTTATTAATATCTTCATCAGAATATCCTAAAGATTTCAATATTTCATTATTATTTTGTCCAACTGATGGAGCTATTTTAGGATCTGAAATTTTTGAGTCACTAAATCTAGGTGCAGGTGATGGTTGAGTAATACCATTAATTTCAAAAAAATTATTTCTTTCTTTCATATGTGGATGGTCTTTGGCTTCCTCAATTGATAAGACGGGTGAGTAACAGACATCAGTACCTTCAAAAATCTCATTCCATTCATTTCTAGTTTTAGATTTAAATATATTTTCAAGTTTATTTACCAAACTGGGCCACAATGAAGGATCCATCTGATTATCAAATTCAGTTCCTAATTCTAATTTGTCTTTCAATATTTGATAAAATTGAGGTTCTAGTGACCCGATTGAGACAAAGTTATCATCTTTTGTTTTGTAGACTTGGTAAAAAGGAGCTCCACCATCAAAAAGATTCGATCCTCTATTTTTTACATTCCATATACCAGATTGAGATAAGGTATATAAAATGGAACTTAAAACAGAAACACCATCTATCATTGCAGCATCTACAACTTGACCTTTACCAGTTTTTGAAGCAGATAGTAAAGCTGCACAAATGCCAAAAGCTAAAAACATTGTTCCGCCTGCATAATCTCCAGCTATATTGTAAGGAATTGATGGTTTATCTTTGCCACCCATAGAAAACAAAGATCCAGCTAAAGCAATATAGTTTATATCATGACCAGCCACATTTGATAGTGGACCATCTTGCCCCCATCCAGTAATTCTGCCATACACTAACTTAGGATTGATTTTTTTACAGTCCTCAGGACCTATGCCAAGTTTTTCAGTAACTCCTGGTCTGAATCCTTCTATAAGTGCATCAGCATCTGAAATAAGTTTGTAAAATAATTCACGAGATTTTTCATTTTTAAGATTTAAGCAAATTGATTTCTTATTACGCCCTGTAATATCCAATTTTGGCTCTGGCAAAGGCATCGTAGTTTTTTTTCGATCTATTCTTATAACTTCTGCTCCTAAATCAGCTAATAACATACCGCAAAGTGGACCAGGACCAATGCCAGACAATTCAATTATTTTATATCCCGATAAAACACTCATTTAATTATAAGTTTGATAGTTTTTTTACAAAATTAAAGGCTTTTTCAATTCTCTCATTTTTATTTTTAATATTAAAATTATATACTAATGTTTGATCAGTTCTAAGTTTAATATTGTATTGTCCTTTTTGAATAAAATCGATCAATTGATCAATTTTATCAAACTTATTATCTCTAAATTTAATTATTAGCCCACGATTGCCTAAATCGAATTTTTCTATTGATAGAAGTTTACATAAAACCCGTAATTCAGTGATTTCAATTAAATGACTTACTTCTTTTGGCAAATCTCCAAATCGTTCAAACATTTCAAGCTTTGCCAATTTTAAATCCTCTACTGATTGTAAATATGCAAGTTTACGATAAAAATATAGTCTGGTATTTAAATTCGGAATGTAGCTTTCTGGAATTAAAACACTTAATCCAAGGTTTAATTGTGGGGACCATTCGTTATCAATATTTTTATTGTCAGTACGTAATTCGTTGATTTTGTCTTTTAAAAGCCTGTGATAAAGTTCCAAGCCAACTTCTTTTACATGCCCTGATTGTTCGTCCCCTATTATATTGCCAGAACCTCTCATGTCTAAATCATGGCTCGCAAGATTGAAACTCGAACCTCTCGTACTAAATTTTTTCAGTATTTTTAGTCTTTTAAGCGAATTCTCTGTAATTCCGTTGATGTCATGAACAGAATAATAGCAGTACGCCTCTATATCACTACGTCCTATACGGCCTCTTAGTTGATATAATTGCGATAATCCAAATCTATCTGCATTATGAACGATCATTGTGTTAGTTTTTCTTAGATCTAATCCTGACTCTACAATTGTAGTGCACAAAAGAATTTGAAATTCATTATTGTAAAATTCAACCATCGTTCTTTTTAAATCTTTAGGTGTCATTTGACCATGAGCTATCTTAAATTTTACACCTGGTAATTTTTCTTCAAGGAAATTTTCAATATCTTTTAAATCACTTATACGTGGACATACATAATATACTTGTCCATCTCTATTTATTTCATTCTTAATTGCTTCGATGATATTTACATTTTTAAATTCTACTATTTCTGTATTTATAGGCTGTCTATTTAGAGGTGCAGTAGAAATAATCGATAAATCTCTTAACCCGACTAAAGACATTTGAAGTGTTCTTGGAATAGGTGTAGCTGTTAGAGATAAAACATGAACATCACTTCTAAAGGATTTTATTTTTTCTTTTTGAGAAACACCAAAGTGTTGTTCTTCATCAATAATTAGAAGTCCTAGTTCTTTAAAATTTATTTTTTTGCTTAATAATGCATGCGTGCCCACAACAATATTAGCTTCACCACTATTAATCATTTCAATATTTTTTTCAGCATCAGATTTATTAACCAATCTTGATAATTGACATACTTTAATTGGAAATTTCTTAAATCTTTCTACAAAATTATTGTAGTGTTGATTTGAAAGTAATGTAGTTGGAACAATAAATGCAACTTGAAAATCATTCATAGCAACATTAAATGCGGCTCTTAATGCTACTTCTGTTTTACCGTAACCGACATCACCACATATCAATCTATCCATTGGCATTCCACTATTAATATCGTTTAGTATTTCGGAAGTTGCATTAATTTGATCCTCTGTATCAACATGATCAAACTCTCTCAAAAAATTAGAATAATGAGGTTCTTGCGTTCTAAATAAAGGTGCTTTATTAACAGATCTCTCTGCTGCGGTTTTAATAAGAACTCCCGCTATTTCGTTAATTTTATTTTTTGCTGAAGCTTTTCTATATTGCCAATGCGAACTACCAAGCTTATCTAATTCTACAAATTCATTTTTAGTTCCATACTTACTCAATAATTCTATATTTTCTACAGGTATAAAAAGTTTATCTGAATTAAAATATTCTATTTCTACGCAATCATGATCTGTATCTAATACAGTTACATTTTTAAGACCTAAAAATTTTCCAATGCCGTGATCGACATGGACAATCAGATCATCCACTTCAAAAGTACTAAGGTCGGTTAAGAATGTATCGGCTTTTATTTTTCTTTTATTCTGATTGAATGTGAATTCACTGAAGGGATTAATAATTACTCTATTAATTTTATTAATCTTAGATCCATCTTTTAATTCAAAATCCTCAATCTTTTCTATTTCATTTCCATAAAGATTTATTCTTATTGGATCTTTATAGCCATTAGGAAATATGTCTATTATGTCGCCCTTAACAGAAAACTCTCCTAATTCATTAATTGTACTTACACGTACGTATCCATTTTCAGTTAACTGATTGATTAATTGATTATAGTTAGTGATTGTACCACTTTCTAAAATAATTGGATTTCTATCACTATCTTTATTTAAAGCTGCCGAGGTCATCCTAGGGTAGAATCTTTAAGCAAAATCATGACTCTATTTTGTAATTTTTCTGGAATTTCACTCTTACCTAAAGCATATTGATAGATATCTCTATCATCTAACTCTAAAATCATTTCAAAAAGATTAAGTTCTTCTTCATTAAATAAATCAATATATTTAGAAGCAAATTTACCGAGTAAAATGTCCATTTCTTTAGAGCCTCTATGATTTGATTTGTAAATCAGTTTCTTTACGTAAGTTTGTAAATCGTTCATATTCTTCTTATATTTGATACATTAATTTATGCGACCAAAAATTTTATATAAATTATTTTCTAATTTAGAGACGATTAAAGGCATCGGTCCCAAAAATGCAAAATTAATAGAGAGGCTGTGTGGTAAGTATCTTCTTGATTTAATATTACATAGACCCATAGCGTATATAGATAGACGCAATAGTCCAAAAATCAAAGATTTATCAAATAATAGCATTGTCACACTTATTCTCAAAGTTGATGGCCATACACCCTCATTTAATAAAAGAATGCCGTATAAAATTACCTGTTCGGACGATACAGGACAATTAAATATTGTTTATTTTAATTTAAGAGGCCCCTATTTAAAAAAGATGTTTCCAATAGGATCCAAAAAAGTTGTAAGTGGAAAAGTTGAGGAATTTAATGGCATTTTTCAAATGACACATCCTCAGCATATCGCAGATGAAAGTAATTTAGATAGCGTTAAAAAAATTGAGTGTGTATATCCTTTAACGGCAGGTATTTCGTCAAAAATTATTCAAAAATCTATTAATAGCTCACTTGCTATTATAGATGACTTGCCTGAATGGATTCCAAATGACTATTTACAAAAAAATAATTGGACCAGTTGGAAAAAATCAATTTATGAAATGCACAATCCTAATGAACTAAAGGAAGATAAAGAGGATATTTATTTAAATAGACTAGTTTTTGATGAATTATTGTCACAACAACTAACAGTAAGACTAATTAAAAATAAAATAAGTAAATTAAAAGGCAACACTATAAAACCAAATGGCTCATTGCTTGAACAGTTAAAAAGTCACTTATCTTTTGAATTAACTGATGATCAAAACCAAGCAATAAAAGAAATATCTAAGGATCAATCTTCGCCAAACAAAATGTTAAGACTTATACAAGGTGATGTAGGTAGTGGAAAAACTATAGTAGCCCTTCACAGCATGATTCAATGTGCAGAAAATTCTAAAAAATCTATTTTAATGGCACCAACTGAAATACTCGCGGAACAACATTACAATACAATTAAGTTATTTGCAGAGAAATTGAAATTATCATGCGCTTTAATAACCGCATCAAATAAAAAAAATCATAATTACGAGTCTGATATTTTAATTGGAACGCATGCCTTGTTTCAAGATAAGGTCTCTATAGATAATATTGGTTTAATTGTAATTGATGAGCAACATAGATTTGGAGTGCATCAAAGAATTTTGTTAAATGAAAAAGCTGGGAATGAATGTGATATCTTACTGATGACAGCTACCCCTATCCCAAGAACTTTAGAATTAGCATCTTATGGCGATATGGATATAACTAAAATCGTGCAAAAACCAAAGAATAGAAAACCAATTATAACTAAATCAATTAATCTGAACAAAATTGAATCTTTAAAGGAGGCTTTAACTAAAAAACTCAAACAACAAGAAAAAATTTACTGGGTATGTCCGTTGGTTGATGAGTCAGACAAGATGGATTTACAATCTGTTAATCAAAGAGTTTTAGACATACAAAAATACTACAAGGATTTTAATGTTGAAATGGTTCATGGTCAGATGAAACAAGAAGAAAAAAATAAAATCATGGATAATTTTAAAAGCTTTAAAACTCAAATTCTTGTTGCTACCTCTGTAATTGAAGTGGGTATTGACGATCCTGATGCAACAGTAATAATAATAGAAAATTCTGAACGATTTGGATTATCACAATTGCATCAATTAAGAGGAAGGGTTGGTAGAGGCACAAAGCAATCTACTTGCATACTATTATTTGATGGCCCGCTCACAGAAAATGCAAAAAAAAGAATAAATGTTATGAAAGAAACTAACGACGGCTTTAAAATTGCAGAAGAGGATCTTAGTATAAGAGGTGCTGGAGAAATTTTAGGAACACGACAAAGTGGACTTCCCAATTTTAGATTAACAGATTTAAATGTTCACAAATCGCTGATGGCGCAAGCCCGTGAAATGGCTATCAAAATAGTTGATAAGGACCCAGAGTTATCGTCAGATCAAGGTAAATCTCTTAGACTTTTACTGCACCTCTTTAATAATCAAGTTGCAATTGATTATTTGAAATCAGGGTAATTATTTAGTTGGTGGAACTACCATTCCAGCAGATACTACTAATTTAATTGCATCTTCTACTGACATATCCAATTCTACGATGTCACTTTTTGGAATAAATAATAAAAAACCAGACGTTGGATTTGGCGTGGTTGGGACAAAAACATTAACCATTTCACTTTTTTCTTTTTCTTTAATTTCTCCTTTTGTTTCACCAGTCATAAATCCAATTGCGTAAATATCTTTTCTTGGATATTCAATTAATACAACTTTTTGATAAGCCTGATCGGCACTAGAAAAAGTTTCTGTGATTTGTTTGATAGCTTTATAAACATTGCCAGCAATTGGAATGCGTGCGGCTAAGTTATCAAAATAGCCTAATATGGCTCGACCAAATAATGTGGAAAAAATTAAACCAATCAGAATAAAAGAAATGAAGGCTATAATTAATTCTAAGCCAGGTATCTTATATCCAATTATTTCAGGTAGTAATCCATTTGGATTGAATCTTTGAGGCACTAATCCTGTTATGAATTCAACAATAAAGATAGTGATGTAAATGGTGGCACCTATTGGTGCAGAAATAAGCAAGCCAGTGAAGAAATATCTTTTTATAAAATTTGTAAATTTGTTACCTTTTTTCTTTTCAGACATGTCTCACTTAAATCAGATTCAGCAGCTTAAATAAATGCTAGAATACCATAAATTAATTGCTAATATAAACAAATATGCCAATTTTTAGCGAATATTCAAACTATGACGGTGTCGGTTTGGCTGAATTGATAAGGAAAAAAGATATTTCAGCTATAGACGCTTTAGACTCTGCCATCGATCTTATCGAGAGATTAAATCCAAAATTAAATGCCGTACATAGAACAATGTATCATTACGCAACTGAGTCAATAAATAGAAATCAGAATATGGATGGAATATTTGCTGGTATTCCAATGTTACTTAAAGACATGGATAGTTCACTTGCAAACTATCCTATGATGCAAGGTAGCAATTATCTCAAAGATACGGTAATGCCTTACGATAATTATTTAACCAAGTCTTTTAGACAGAGTGGTGCTCTAATATGTGGAAAATCAGCTACACCAGAATTCGGTTTAGCCATAACAACAGAACCTCTAGCTTTTGGCGCAACTAGAAATCCATGGGATTCAAACAAAAGTACGGGTGGTTCTAGTGGAGGTGCTGCAAGCGCTGTATCGTCAAGAATGGTTCCATTTGCCCATGCTAGTGATGGCGGTGGTTCAATAAGGATACCTGCAGCGTCATGTGGATTAGTTGGCTTAAAGCCAAATCGTGCACGGACATCTTTTGGCCCCTCACATGGTGATAAGTGGGGAGGTTTGACCCATTCAGGAATTGTTTCACGAACTGTAAGAGACACAGCTTACATGTATGACCATTTATTCAGTACTACCGTCGGTGATCCATACAGTGTTTCATATGAAAAAGGATCTTTAATAAAATCTCTCGAAGGAAAACAAAAATTTAAAATAGGTGTAAATCAATTAAGTCGAACTGGTCTAGAAATAACTGAAGAGGCAAAAAAAGCCATACAGTTTAATGCGAAGTTGTGTGAAGATTTAGGCCATGATGTTGAAGAAATGGAATTTACGCATGATGGCTTACTCGCTGTGAGGTGCTTTGTTGTCATAATATGCTCACATGTAAATCAAATGTTCAATGAATTGAAAGATGTTGTTGGTCGTTCTTTTAAAAAAAGTGAAGTTGAAACTGCAACACGATTATTTAGTTATTTAGGAAAATCATTCAGAGCAAGCGACTATACTTGGGCAAGATATAATCTTCAAAAAATTGCCCGTCAAATAATGGAAGATACGGATAAATATGACATAGTTCTCACCCCAATCATTTCACAGCCCCCTCCCAACATAGGTGAACTAAGACCAAACAAGCAAGGAACAATTATTGGTGAACTAATTCAAACTTTAAAATTAGGATTTTTGTTTAAAAACTCATCACTTAGAGATGCTTTCTTGGATAGACTCGCACCAGAAAGTTTATGGTATGCACCAGATGCAATGATTCAAAATATTACTGGCCAACCATCAATATCTGTTCCAACTTACTGGACAAAAGATAATCTACCATTAGGAGTTCAATTTGCTTCAAGATATGCCGAGGAAGACAAATTAATAAATTTAGCTATGCAGTTAGAAGAGTCTGCTCCTTGGATACAAAGAAAACCAAATATTTAATTATTTTTATCTGCTAAAGATTTAAATCCGAAAGTAAAAAGTATTGTGCTAATAAAAGCTATGATTGTAATAATCTTTTGAGAAACAACTGAAATAACCATTCTGTCATAAGGAACAAACTCCCTTAACATGTCTTGATTTCTTGGATTAAAATCAGGTGATGGTGGTGAACTGGTTTCAAAAATGGAATAAGTTAAAACACATACAAAATAAATAAATGCAACTGCAGTATAATAATTGCTAACTCTACTGTATAAAAAAGCAACTACCATAAAAAGAATGCCTGCAGTTTGTAAATGAAATGCAAAAATAACAAACCACACATGTTGCTTAAAATATAAATCTGCTGGTGTTAAGCCAACTCCAATATAACAAAAACCTGAAATTATGCAGATAAATGCAGCGATCTTTGAAAAATTATAGGCTTTCTTATTTTCAATAAATAATTTTGGAACAAAAGCATACGACAGTGATGCAAACCCAATCATAGCAAGCGAACTATTGAATAAAATACATGATAAAAAATTTATTTCTCCTCCTGTAGTCCTGTAGACTCCAAGATCACTAAAAAAATTTTCAGTAAAAGAGTAACTAGTTAAATCATAATTATATAATGATCCACCAGGGTATAGATAAATAGCTATTGCATTTACAACCATGAAATAACAAGCCATAAATCTTAATGAATAAATAGGAATTAAACTTTGAGAGAACATCGAAAATTTGACTATTTTTTAACTACTGAAGCTTGAATAAAAGATAAACACAACAAATGCTGCTACCATTATGTACATAATTTTGTTGTCAAGATTCATATGCTATATATATAATTGAATCTATGGAGAATCCAACAAGATATACCAATTATAAAGATTTCTTTCCATTCTATCTTAGGGAACATAGTAAGAAGAGTACTCGTATATTTCACTATTTTGGTACAATCGGTTACCAAATTCTTTTTTGGTCATTAATCTTCACACAAAATTATATTTTCATACCTCTCGTTTTACTGGCAGGTTACGGACCAGCATGGATTGGTCATTTCTTTATTGAAAAAAATAAGCCTGCAACATTTAAATATCCTCTATGGTCACTCATAGGCGATCATCATATGGCTTTATTAATGCTAACTGGAAGATTGAAAAAAGCCCTGTCTGATGCAGGTGTAAAGATTTAAATTAAAGATTGTAAAACTTCATTCGCAGCTCTAATTCCACTTCTATGAGCGCCAGATACTGATGCGTATTCGTGAGCTGTAGCTTCTCCAGCAAAGTATAGTTTCTCATTTAATGGCACTCTAATGGTCTCTCTTAAATGTGCATATCCAGGTTCTGCAGCAGCATAAGAGCCCAGTGTATATTTGTTGTTACCCCATTGTGTAGCATGTGATTTTTTTAAATACCGATCAATTTTAGAACCAAAAAGTGATTTTAATTCACTCGTTGTGAAATCGATTTGTGCCTCAGAGCCTTCTTTTTCAAGTTCGATTGCAAAATCGCCGCCAGTATCAAAATAACACAAATTTGAACCACTTATGTTCATTAATCCTGCCATACCTCTAGGAGATGGATTTGAACCTTTAATTTTATAATACAAATATGTATCTATGGTCCTAATACCAATCTCTTTGAAAAAATCAGGATGAAATGTCATAGCGACATGATTGTAAACTCCCATGCTTATTCTATGAATAGACTCCATTTTTTCAGCAGGTAAATTTGGGAGGAAATTAATTTGATCAGAGCTTAAAATTCCATTTGATACTGTGATAATGCATTTTTTTACAACGATATCTCCATTTGAAGTAGCAATCTTAATGTTCTTGTTATTCCAATCAACTGACTCAACCGTTGTATTAAATTGAACAGGAAGATGTTTCCATCTGTGGCTTAATAAAGCTCCATAACCCTGTTTGCAGTACCACGAGATACTGTAAGGTGGGTAATTAGCCCAATCTACACAAGATATATCTTTATAGTCCTTAGCACCCTCATATGCACCAAGTGCTTGGTGAGCAGTTTCAAACCATTCAGAATCTTTTCTAACAACCACATCACTTGCTGGAATGTCTTTACCGGCCAATGCTGCATTATACATATTATTTTCAATTTCTTCATATAACTTCCATAAATCATCCTCCGATTTTGTGCCTGTAACATTTTGGGTTCCGTCATATACTACATATCTATCCTCACCCCACTTCGTAGGCGGCTTGTAAACCTCAAAGCCTTCATCTTTAACTTGTTCACCATATTCACGGAAAGGATTGTCTTTTGAATTTTGTATCCAATGGGCTCCAACATCATACGGTACACCAAAAATAGAATTATCAGTTAGAGCTCTACCTCCTATTCGATTGTTCGCTTCAATACACATTGTGGAAATGCCATTTTTTAATAAAGTATCCGTTGCTGCCAACCCAGCAGCACCAGCTCCTATAACGACCACTTCAGGGTTATTGGATTGAACTTTAAGTGGAATTAATGATGCACTGATAGAAGCTAAAGATCCTGCTAAGAATTTTCTTCTATTGATGTTCATTTCTATTTTGTCTCAAAAATTAGAAAATAATACCGCTCAATCTTAGGGCCATCCAGAAAATTATTAATGTTGAAGGGACCCAAAGCAGAGACCTCACAGGTATTGCAATACCAGGAATTATCTTATTATAAAAAATATGACATAGTGAATGCGCTACTCTTATCCAAAAGTAGTAGAATGCTAAATCAATAAAATGTTCATCTACAGAACCTGTTACAAAGATAATAAGACAAACAGCATAAAAAAGGACTGGAAATTCAAAAAGATTTGTTAGATTTCGTTGAGCATTCTGAATCAATTCCCCACCCTCATTAAAAACGGGAATTTTATAGTCATCGGCTTTGCTGGTTTTATCGATTAAAATTGATTTGTGTCGCATGAGAAAGCTAAAAAGAAATACGGCTAAGGTAAGCCAAAACATATTGATTACTGGCTCAAAAATAAGTGCTGGATCCATTCAAAAACTCCTTGATTGATATTAGAATCAATACAATTATATTATATAATATTCTTTTAACCATATTTATGAAAGGAGGTGGTCCGATGTCTATAAGTAGTATTGAGGAGCTTTGCTCGAGTAGTGAGAGTTATCCATACGACCGTAGATATGGAAACCTCCACTTTTTGAGTGGAGCTCCGTTCTAACTACTATTAGCCCCCATTAATTTGGGGGCTTTTTTTAGATCTTCAAATTTGGTTTAAATTTTCGCGTTTTGTTTTTGTCATTAATTGCAACATATGAAAACTCACCTGTTGCAACCTCTACTTCTTTTTGATTCATTTCTGATCTCATGGCTGTAATTTTAAAGATCATTTTTGATTGTTTCACTGATACTACAGATCCATAAATATTAATAAATTTTCCAACGTGCATTGGGTTTTTGTATTTTACTTTAGACTCAACCAGTACAGCATTTCCCTTCGAAACTAATTGTGTCATATATATACCACCATGCGCCATTTGCTTTACAATCCATGCACCATGCGCTGTACCATATGGATTACTGTCTGGAGGTTGACAAATATTTCTTATTAATAATTTAGACATACTTAGATCTGATATAATTTATTAGATAAATACCTAATACACAACCAACTATATTTGCAAAGCCTTCCATGATTACAAAATCACGAAAGGGTAAGATAAAATGTATAAACTCAATAAATACACTTGTAATTAAGGCTAAGCTAATACCAAAGATAAAATTATTTGATTTATTGTTAGATAGTTGCGCTAATGCACCCAGTACGAAAAAAGCTATAAAATGAACACCATAGTCACTAATTGTACTTGCAACATCTCTGACTATTGAAACCTCAGGAACTGGACGTACGTATGAGTAATAAATATAAAAAAGATAAAAAAAGAAGGTAACTCTGGGAAGATTTGATACAATATTCATGAATGCACTATAGGTTTAAAAAATAAATGCACAATATATTAATCATCGGAGCTAATCGAGGCTTAGGACTTGAATTCGCAAAACAATATAGTGACGAAAATCATAATGTTTTTGCTACCACAAGAAATAAATCAGAGTCTAAAGCTTTAGATGCAATCAGCAAAATAAAAGTATTTGAACTTGATCTAAATTCTGATGAAAGTTTAGATAATTTTGTACAACAAATTTCATCTCAAAAAATAGACATACTTATTCATAATGCTGGCATTTTTCGTGATGAACAATTAGATGAAGATCTTGATATAGATGCCTGGATGAATGAACTGAGGATTAATGCAGTTATTCCTATTATCTTGGCAAGAAAATTGAAGTCTAATCTTCAAATGGGTTTAAGTAAAAAAATAGTTTTCATATCAAGTCAAATGGGAAGTATTGACGATAATTACTCTGGAAGATTCTATTTTTATAGATCTTCAAAATCAGCATTAAATTCAGCCGCAAAGAGTCTTTCAATTGATTGGAAAGAAGATGGCATTTCAATCTTAATTCTTCATCCTGGGTGGGTAAAAACAGACATGGGAGGAGACAATGCCAAACTAGAAATACCTGATAGTATTTCCCAGATGATCAAAGTCATTAATGATTTGAATTTAACTAATTCAGGATCATTTGTTAATTATGCTGGTGAAAAACTAGAATGGTAAACCCGAATAAAGATAAACCAGATTTTTATAATGATTTAGACAAGATTGTCGACGCTCTATGGGACTTGCTTTTAATTGGTAAAAACAAGTCCAAGTCCGAATTTCATCAAGGCTATATTGCAACCTACAACAATAACTATCCATCAATTCGTACAGTAGTCTTGAGACATGTGAATAAATCTAAAAATACCATAAGTTTTCATACAGATATAAGATCAAAGAAAATTGAAGAATTAAAAGACAACAACAAACTAAGTATGCTCTTTTATGATCATGGTAAAAAAATACAATTAAAAATTTCTGGTGATGCAGTCATACATAACGAAAATGATCTATCACGAAATGCATGGGATCAATCAAGATCGTTTAGTAAAAAATGCTATATTGTAGAAAATGCACCAGGTACATCCTCAGATAAACCTGTTTCAGGATACTTGCCAGAACATGAACAAGACCTTCCAAATGAAGATGTATTAGAAAAAGGTTATGCCAATTTTACACTTGTAGAAATACAAATTTCAAATATTGAGTGGCTCTATTTACATAGAGATGGTCATAGAAGAGCTTTATTTACATTTGAAAATAATGTTTTAATCAAAAAGAGTTGGTTGACGCCATAATACAAGTTATCATCAACTAATTATTAAATTTACTAATGACTGTTCCTACTTACAAAAATAACATTGATCAGTTTGTTATAGACTTATCCCATTGGTATAAAACAGCAGGACAGAATAATTACGATGAAGTGGTCACAATTAGTGATCATATGCTTCAGGCAGCCTCAATTGCATATGATGAAGGGCTATCGAATAGTAATATACTATCCTGTTTATTTCATGATATTGGTCACATGATCATTGATGATGAAGACGATCCGTCTGAACTAATTGGAAACATTTACCATGAAACGATAGCCGCAAGTTTCTTATCAAAAATTTTCATCAATGAAGTTGTAGAGCCGGTAAAAAATCACGTGAAAGCAAAAAGATGGTTATGCACTTCAGACCAAAGATATTATGAACAACTGTCTCCAGCTTCTAAACAGTCTTTTGAAGAACAGGGCAGCTACATGAGTGATGAAGAAATGAAAGATTTTATGTCTTCTGATCATTTTCATATATCAATTAAAGTTAGAGAAATAGACGATAGAGCTAAAATAAAAAATAAGGAAACATACCCTATAAGTTTCTATAAAGATCAAATTAAAGAGTGCTTAAAACATTAAATGGATGGTTTTGTCTTTTTAGTGGTCCTGTCCTCTGCGTTGATGCACGCAACGTGGAACAGCACAATTAAACAAGGCCCCAACAGCTTTCTTGAAAGTTTAAATATTTATATCTGGAAAATTCCTCTCACTTTAACTTTGATATTAATTCTTCCATTTCCACATGAGGATAGTTGGCCTTTTATTGCGGTATCAGTTTTTATTCATATACTTTACAACTATGCTCTAGCTTATTCGTATCAACATAATGATATTACAAAAGTTTATCCTATTTTTAGAGGAACACCTCCCCTCATCATACTTGTATTTAGTTATTTATTTTTAAATGAAACAATAAGCTTTATTGGTTGGATTGCGGTCATCATTACAAGTTTAGGCATTCTTTCTATTTCTTTCACAGGAAGTATTATTCAAAAAAAATCAATCTTATCGATATCACTAGTCACACTGTCTATTGTCACGTACTCCATAATCGATGGTTTAGGTGCAAGAGCCAGTGAACAGAGCTTTAGCTATCTTGCTTGGCTATTCTTTATAAAAGGAAGCCTGTATTCGATAATAATCATTAGCCAGCAAGGCTATCAAACAAGTTTTGAGCACCTCAATAACAACCGTATTAGAGGGATTGTAACAAGCTTAATATCGTTTTTAAGTTATAGTCTTATATTGTGGGCCGTAACTAAAGCGCCGATAGTGTATGTTGCCGCCTTAAGAGAAACTTCGATCATTTTTGTAGGAATTATAGGATGGCTGTTTTTGTCGGAGAAACTCTCAAAGATTAAAATTCTATCTATTATCATAATTGCCCTAGGAGCAGTTCTTTTAAGACTGTCATAGAGCAATTATATAAAATTAATTAAATCCGAAAGATGCGGCTAAAAAAGCAAAGTTAATATCTTCATATCCACCAGGTATTATCACATAATGAATTGATAGAACTATTGCCACAGAAATCAGAAGACCACTAACCATTTTAAGGAAGTCTTTACCAATAATTGGAAAAACATAGCCAAGTTTATAATCAGCGGCTGTTGTTGCGATAGCTAATTCACGACCACACAAAATACCTACAAATACCCATGTGGTTGACATTGGGATATCATTATATTGCTTAAAATAAAGCAATATAAAGGCGTAAACACCATCAATGATTGTAGCAGATCTTACGAAACGAGTTCCAGTTTTATCCAATACAATTTTTTGAATACGTCCTCCCTTTTCATAAAATATATAAAATAACAATGCAGAACAAAGAAGCATAATCGCGACTAACATTGTTAAAGGTAGTTCCCTAGGTAAAAATACAGCAATGTTAGCCATATCGTGTGATAACCACGTATACCAGAGGAAACCTGTTGTCATCCACTGAAAGACTCTCCATTGTTTAATATTTTCAACCTTATCAAATTTTTCATTAATGTACCTTGAGAGAACAATCCATATCGTATAAGCAATGATTGCAGCTAATCCGTAACCCATTACAGATTTGACCAAAACTTTTTCCAAAATTACAGTAGATGCAAATGCGGATAGCACCAAAAATGTTGTAGATACTGGAACACCAAATCTTGTTAATAGCAAAAGAAAGCCTGGAGCTGCTGCGTGATACCATTTAATTTCCTGATATGGTATTTTATTCAATCTACCGTATGAAATATCATCATACATGTACCATCCATAAAATAGTGTTAAGCTTAATATGGATGCAGCAGCACCTGCAAGTATATACCATTTAAACTTTTCTGAATTTGATGCGATAAAAGTTCCTAGTGTTTGCACACTGTCATTAGCTACAACAGAATAAGCAGCTAAAGAAAAACCAATAATCATATAAATTTCAGATATTTCCATTGTCTCTTCTCTCCTTAATTGAAAATATTAAATAATGAATTTAGACAAGTAATTGCTTGTATCTGGTTTGGACATTCTTTTTCGATTTTTATATTTTTCATAATAAAAATTGAAATTTTGAAATTTAAAGAATTATCAACCATGTTTTGATTCGTGTGAAAATCTCAAGAACTTACGAACTTATATTTAAAATTTTGTGTAGATAATTTACGCTATTTATTCAGATTGATGTGATCGTAATTTTAGATAATGTAAAATATTCATAAAAACTTATAAGTTGCTGTTTTACATAATAAAACTTGAACTTAATAAATTGATCTGTTAATGTTATTTTATGTTGAATAAATTATTGAATAACAAATCTGAGCTCGAAAAGAAGTTAGATAACATAAATCACATTATGGAACTCATACGAACAGTAGTTCCTCTGCTGTTATTAGTCTTAAACACAATCATTATATTAAAGATATTTGAATTTATTTAGTCTCATTAAGGCTAAGTACATCCAATACGACATCACAAACATAATCAGGGCTAATATTGCTAAATAAGGTATATGCCATGGAGGTGCCGGAAATAGTGTGAGGATTGTATCAGAGCCAGGTTTAATCATTAAATACCAATAATTAGCATCTTGCTGATAATCTCTGAGAACGATGTTTAATAGATAGATTACGGGTAAAATTAAGACTGATATAATAAAAACCCTCAATACTGAAAACCAGTTTAATGATGTTTTTAAGCATAAACATGCAAAAATAATAGCAACAACAAGTAACCCATGACCAAAGAAGAATGTTGCATACTCTAGATCAGGAAAATGATATTTCAAATCAGGTGTTACCATCGCGAGAAGGTTGCCAGAGAGTCCCCAGAAAAAAGCAATCTCAAAAAAGAACTTTTTGTTCGTAATTAAATATACGCCCATGCTTATCGCAGCTAAATGACAAATATGAATAGGAAACAGTAACAATAATTCATGGCCAAATAAGAAATATCTATAAAAGGGTTTTATCAACTCATGAATTATAAGAAGACCGCCCAAAACTAGTTTCGTAGATACAATCTGACCATTATTATTATTGTAATTAAGGGAAAGCGGTAAAAGGAAAGAAATAAAAATTATACTGCAAAATGTAAATATATGTTGCTGTCCAAAAAGAATAAACTGGTCTTGCATTTTAATTTTATTTTTGAATTATAGATGATCCTGTCTCTTTCATATCAGTTTCATTTTTACGACTTTTCATCATTTCGATGATATCAATAGGTACTGATACACCTTTTTTACATGCTGGTCTGTTTTCCATCATGGACATCCATCGTTGTAAACCGTCTAATCCATCAACACTTATGCCAGACCATTTATGAATACGAACCCAACACCAATTTGCAATGTCTGCAATACTGAAGTCGTCTGCTAAAAATTCGTGATCTTTAAGTCTGGTTTCGAGCACTTCAAACAAGCGTCGACCTTCATTTTGATAACGATCAATTGCTGGCTGTATTTTTTCACCTGGCCAATATCTGAAGAATACATTGGCCTGACCCATCATCGGTCCTATTCCACCCATTTGAAACATTAGCCACTGTATAACTTTAGATCGAGCAACGGGTTCTGTTGGTAATAATTTTCCAGCTTTTTCAGCAAGATAAATTAATTGTGCCCCACTCTCCATAATGGCTAAGTTATCTGAATCAGTATCTACAATGACAGGAATACGTCCATTTGGATTGAGTTTTAAAAAATCTTTTTTCTTCTGATCTCCGTTCATTAAATTCACTACATGAACATTGTATGGAATTTCCAATTCCTCTAATGCAACGGAAGTCTTATAACCATTAGGAGTTGGTGAAGTGTATAACTCAATCATTTAACTATAAAGATTGATTAAACCTTGGGCTAAAAGCTCTGGTTGATCTTCTTGTATGAAGTGCGCAGCTTCAACTACTTCATGTTTCAAATCCTTGCAACCAGGAATAAGTTTTTGAAATATTTTTTCACCACCTAAAGTTACAGGATCTTTTGATCCAAAAATAGTAAGGGTTGGCTTATCAAATTTTTTTAATATTTCCCATGCTGCTATATTTTCGGGAACGCTAGCATCGTCTGGATAAAGTGGTACTAAATTTGGAAACTGACGAGCACAAGCTTTATAACTATCATCAGGAAATGGTGCGTTGTAAGCAGCTATTTCATCATCACTTAATTTTTTTAAACTGGCATTGTTTACAATTTTGCCACTGTTAAAGTGTTCAACAGTTTGACTATATTTTTTCCAAGCTTCAAATCCTTCTGATGCACCCTTTCCAATTGGAAGCATTGTATTTGCAAGTAACATCCCACTAAATTTACTCGGATCTTGTGCGACAATGCGTAAACCAATTAAACCACCCCAGTCTTGTCCAAAAAAAGTTATATTCTTTAAATCTAAATGATTGATGAAAGAGCTCATCCATCTAACATGATTTTCGTATGTGTAATCACTTTGACTTCCAAGCTTGTCCGATTTTCCAAAACCAATTAAATCAGGTGCGATGACACGTTTTCCTGTTTTGGCTAGTATCGGTATCATGTGCCTGTACAAATAAGACCAACTAGGCTCACCATGAAGTAATAAAAAAACTTCATCACTCTGAGAGTTTTCGTCTACATAGTGCATCCTAGCAGTTTGATTTTCAGTTACATTAATATCGCAGTAATTAGGGCTAAATGAATAATCTTTGATGTTATCAAAGCAGCTGTCGGGTGTTCTCAAAATATCCATAGCACTATGATGGCATAATGAGTCATGAATGAAAAGTACAAGAAATTAAATTTATGGCCCATATTATTTAATACAGGCCATAAAATAGCTTAAAAGTTAGAAAGTTGTTCCTATTCTCATTCCCGCTCTATTGTATAAAACGTTAATTAAAATAAATACAACTATACTAGCAATCATTGGAACTGGATTATCACCGCCATTGTCACCTATGTAAATTAGAATATTTCTGATAGCAGTAATAAATGAACCAACCAACATCATTCTAAAAAAGATAGTTGATTGTTCAATTGGTGCCAACAAGCAAGCAGCAAATGCAATTGCAAAAGTTATATAAACCCAACCTAAATTTGCAAATAATAAGAGATGCTCTCTGTCTACTTCGCTTGCGTTAGCGCCTATTCGTTCAGCAAAAGCCGTTGCTGGTTCATTGTCAACAAACATAAAGCCATAGAAGAGAAATAATATAATTAGAAAACAAATTATTACTCTACTAATTGTATCTTCAACTTTTATCATAATATTCCTCCTAAAAATTACTTTGGTTTCTAAAAAATATAGTTGTGAGAATAATAAAATTCAAAACTATAAATAATGCCAATAATGGATTGCCGCCATCAGGAAATGTAACAGTTCCAACTAACATGCCACATAAAAACATGGTTGCTGCTACAACGCCCATAGTAACTAAAACTCCACTTAACCCAACTCTAAATTGGTATAATAGCGAAATTAAAATACATACATTGATCATTGTAATTCCAAGTACACTATGTTCTGCCTGCGGATTGCTCTCTAGCAATGGTGACTGTTCAATAAATCCACCAGGATCAATTACGTATCCAATAATATTGAATGCCGAAATTGCTATTGCAAGATAACCCATAATTTGAGTTGGTTTGTCCGTTACACCAAAAGGACTACCAGCTTTCTCATAACTGAAAGAGAATCCAGATCTCAATCTAGCTACAACAAGTAATGCAAAGAGTAAAATCCAAGCAAACATTCCTGTCATATTATTTTCTCCTGTCATTTGCATATTCATGTATATCCAAACTATTTGTAATAATACTAGTGGCAATGCATAGACAAAAAACCCTCGGTCAAGTCCTTTGAAGCCCATGTACAGAATGCCAACATAAGCAACAAAAGCAACTGCACCAAACCAATTAAGGAAAAATTCAGTAGTTAAGTTATCTTCAAACGTTGGATATCTATCAATCATGAAATCGTAATTAAACATCATGACGGTTCCATATAGAAAAAAGATCAAGCCTGCTAAAAACATGCAAACTTTCACTAAAGTATCGTCAGTTTTAAACATATAAACTCCATTAAGAATTAGTGTTTTAACTATTCAAAAAGAGTCGCAAAAACACAAAGATTTTTTATTGAAAAAGGAGCTAAATTTTACTACTTGTTGTCAAATTGGTGTATATTTAGTCTCGTCTAAGTATAATAATTAAAGTTAAATATTAAAAAGTACATATATGCAATTGATACAATTGATCATTGATGGAGTAGCTTCTGGTTGCATTTATGGACTAGTGGCTCTTGGATTTGTATTAATTTATAAGGCTACGGAAACCATCAATTTTGCTCAGGGGGATATTTTAATGTTGGGCGCGTTTGTTGCGTTCTCATTAATAGGTGTTTTAGGCCTTAACTATATTTTAGGATTTGTGCTCACAGTAATGATAATTGCTGTTTTTGGCTTTTTTTTAGATGCAGTGGTAGTTAGGCAAATCATTGGTCAGCCAGCTTTTGCAACTGTTATGCTTACGATTGGTCTTGGTTTCATATTTAGAGGGTTTGCATCAATATACTGGGGTACCGATATTTTTTCTTTCAGTACTCCCTTTTCAGGAAAAATTACTGAGGTTGGTGGACTGATAATTTCTTATGTAAACATATCCATAATTGTAGGCACTACACTGTTAATGGGAATTCTATTCGCCTTTTTCTCATTTACTAAGATTGGTGTTGCCATGCGTGCATCATCAGAAAATCAACTAGCTGCATATTACATGGGTATTCCCGTGAAATTTATTTTTTCTTTAATATGGTCCATCTCTGCAGGCGTTGCTGCAATTGCAGGAGTACTATTAGCACCTATAACATTAGTAGATACTTCAATTTCACTCATTGGATTAAAAGCGTTTGCTGCCGCAGTACTTGGTGGTTTTGGATCCATACCAGGTGCAATTGTAGGCGGTATCATTATTGGAATTGTAGAACAGTTGTGTGGAACATATGAAAATTATTTATTTGAAGGAATAAGAGAAATATCTGCATACTTGGTATTGATACTAACTTTAATCATTTATCCACGTGGACTGTTTTCTGACAAAGCCGAGGTGAAAAAAGTTTAATGAGATTTATCTTTAAAACTAATTATGCTCAAGACATCAACATGGCACGTCATGGCGGCGATCGTTTTTGGTATGGTTGTTTAATACTATTAATGTTGGCTATGCCACTTTTGATAGATGATTTTTATTTAGGTGAAATTTCATACATTTGTATCCTAGCCATAGCAGGTATCGGCCTCATGATTTTGACAGGATACACTGGACTAGCATCGCTTGGACACGCAGCATTTCTTGGAGTTGGTGCCTATACTCAAGCATTCTTATTAACTCACGGTGTTCCATTCTATTTATCAATACCCATTGTCATTGTTGTATCCTTTCTTGTAGGTGCAGCTATTGGAATTCCAATCTTAAGATTAACAGGCATGTATTTAGCTATTGCTACATTGGCCTTATGTTTTATTGCAGAACATGTTTTTATAAGGTGGGAACATTTTACTGGTGGAAATAGAGGAATGCCTGTGCCTCAACCAGAAATGCTCGGCCTTAGTTTTTACGACAGTGCAACCTTTTATTACTTCTGTCTATTTTTCTTAATAGCTTCAATGTTAGTTGCAATCAATATACTGCGCTCACCAACAGGAAGAGCCTTTGTTGCCATACGTGATAGTGAAATAGCGGCTCAAAGTTTGGGAGTTAATCTTGGAATATATAAAGCTCTATCATTTGCAATTTCAGGAGCCTTTACTGGATTAGCTGGAGCATTGCTTGCCCATTACATTGGCTACTTAGCCCCTGATATTTTTAATATATTTTTATCACTGACATTATTGTTGCTTATTGTCGTTGGAGGTATGGGTAGCTTACATGGAACAATATTTGGAGCAATCTTTGTCGGATTCTTGCCTCAATTAATTGCGATATGTAGAGATTATTTGCCAAGTTATATTGGATCTCAACCAGGACTAGAACCCATGTTATTCGGACTGATACTAGTTCTATTTATTTTATATGAACCTCTTGGCATTTATGGACGATGGATGAAAATCAAATTATTTTTTGAACTTTTCCCAACCTATAAAAAGCAAACTTTTAAAAAACAAAAAGTATTTACCAAAACGGATAGAGTATGAGTTTATTCAAGGTTGAAAATATATCTATTGCATTTGGTGGTGTGAAAGCATTGAATAATGTTTCATTTGAAGTCAACGAAGGAGAAGTATTCACTATCATTGGTCCAAATGGTGCAGGTAAATCAACGTTGTTCAATGTCATCAGTCGTATATATCAACCAAATGAAGGCAAAATATATTTTGAAGGTAATGATATTTCAAAAGTTGCTCCTCATAAAATCTCAAGTCTTGGTATAGCTCGTACATTTCAAAACTTAGAACTTTTTGAAAATGCAACTGTTCTGCAGAATCTTTTATTAGGTCGGCATATTTTTAAAAAAACAAATTTCCTAAATGAGATGTTTCATACTCCTAAAGTAAGAAAGGGCGAAATGGAACATCGATTAAAGGTAGAAGAAATCATTGATTTTCTAGACTTACAACATTACAGAGATACACTCATTAATGGCCTGCCTTACGGTGTGAGAAAAAATGTAGAACTCGCGCGTGCATTATGTACATCACCAAAGATATTGCTGTTAGATGAACCATCTTCAGGTCTAACAAATGAAGAAACAAACGATTTAGGATTTTGGATCAAAGATATTCAATCTATATTAAAAATTACAATCATTATGATCGAGCATGACATGAGCTTCGTGAACAAAGTATCAGATAGGATACTAGCTTTAAATTACGGAGAAATATTAGCATCGGGATTGCCTTCAGAAATTAAAGAAGACGCGGGAGTAAAGGCAGCTTATATGGGGGAATAGTAGATAATCCCATAATGTAAGTAGTTGTTTTTATTCAACAATTAATAAACTTTTTATTCTCCTCTTACAGCAACAACAATTTTACCTAAAAACTAGTATTTTTTAAAATTTATTATTCAGAAACTAGTCCAAAACATAGCCCATTTTTATTCGTCGTATTCATGTCCAAACGATGACCAATGCTCAGACTCCCACAAATTTCCCTCTTCTTGACTTGCATACATCATGTCAGAAACCTTTGCCCTTGAAGGCTCTCTATCATTAAGAATGTTAAGATTTATTTCTTCAATAATTTGATCATATTTAGTAAGGAAGAGTCTTTTTATCTTAAATTTTTCAAAATCAGTTTCTCCTGACTCTTCAAAGTTATCCTTAAAAATGCGATTCATCGTTGATTTGATTATGTCTTTGTCGAAATAAATATCAGGATTTTTTATTTCACTGTAATATTCCCATCCAACATTCTTGATAATTTCTAAACAGAGATCCTTTTTTTCAAACATTTGAGGATTAGAGATGCAAAAATCTTCAACTTCTTTATGATTTGTAGAGGAAATAAGTTTCTTCACAATATTTATGTCATCGAATAAAATTTTAGGAACATCCCAATAGGAATTATTACGATTAAGATATGCAAGTGTTACATCTCTTTGCATTTTAATGCTCTCATGAGCTCCTTGATAACAATAAGTAGGTAAATCTTTATATTCATGAAAATCCATCAGATCAAAGGTTGAAAGTACAAATTCTTTATCTGTCCACATGCTTTCATGAATGTATTTATTATCAATTGCATTCTCACGAAATACTTCTAATGCAAGTCTGCATATATCTGCGTCCTTCCATAAAATTTTATCAATATTATCAAGAAATTTATAACTTTCTTCATATGAATAAAATTCATTCAACTCATTTGTTTTAACGCATCTATGTTTAAGTTCCTGAAGTGCAGATAATACTACCTCTTTATCTGCACTTAGTGATTTATCTACGTATGGGAACAGGTTGCCGTCATGTGTAACTGCCGTCATAACAACTTCACGGTCAGCTACTAAATAAGGATTTTTATTAAAAAATTCAGTTAAATACCCTTCGAATATGTCAATACCGTTTTTCTCATCTTCAATTTGCTTATAAAATAAATCTACAAGCTCTCTTTTTGATAATTTTTCCGTCATTAAATTTTTATGTGGCTACGATTCAAGAAAATTAAAAATAAACTTTGTGCTCACTTTTTATTGCCTCTAAGTATTTATTTTTAATTATTTCAAATTGTTCTTTACTGTGTGTAAGATCTCTTAAGGGAGCGTTAAGTGATCTCATCTTATTGTCTCTATAGTCCAAATAGGTTTGCATAAAAACAGTCCTCATTTTAGGTAAATTTTCATTCAAAAAAATGCTTAAATAGTCTTCATTATCAAGTAGTTTGTTTTCAGAGATTGCGTTATGATTTATTGAAACTTTACTTAAATTAAGAAAATGATACTTAAACCTAGTTAATATTGAGTCATCTTCATTTTCTTTTTTCACTTTCTTGCAGAAAATCGCAATTTTCTCCCATAGCAGAATTGCACATGCTAATTCCTTTATATTTTTATTTTGCATAACATCAATTATTTCACCATCAACGCCAAAAGCTTTTACATATTTTCCTACACCCAAACTGTCATCCCATAAGCTTTTAGCTGATTGCAAAACATCATAAGGATTATATAGATAGGAGTATCTGATTTTTGCTAACTGTTCTAATTTTATATTTATTACACCCTTTCTTTTGGAAGTTTGCCCTCTCTTACGTATATAGTTGATACCCTGAGGTAAATTTTTAATTTTTATTTTACTAAGTTCTTTTTCTAAAAATATTTGAATCGGGTCATTTGATTTAAAATCAGACTCAACAATTTTATTTTGAGTATTATTATATCTTATTATATTTTCGTTAAATCCAGTGATTGATGCTGTAGACTTACTCTCAGTAAGTCTAAATATTATTTCAATATTTGAGTCTTCTTTGGAATTGTGTAATGAGTGAACTGTTTGAGCTCCATTAATAACTTGAAAATCATTTGCTACTAGATTCCCTTTTTCTATGTGAAATTTAGTACAAATCGCAGAAATCCCATTATTATAATAAAAGAATTTATCAGGTTCTTCCTGAGCAGTTTTAATTATACCTTTATTTACCCCCTGCTGTCCTAGTGGTTGTCGAATATTTCTAGTAAAAAGTGATTCTTTATACTTACGGTAAAAACTTACTAAAGAATTACCTTTAATTATAGCAAGCAATGTTTTTTTTGGAGTCTCTTTTACAATATAGCTATCAATAGGTATTTGCGCTTTAAATTCGCTTGGAATTACATCCTCAGATGTTTGAATATTTATATGAAGTTTTTTTAATTCTGAAAAATCATAAACTTCACATTTAATATTAAGATTTTTTTCTGAATATAAATTATTATATTCATTGACCAAATTTGTTATTCTCTCAGTTATTTTTCCTGTACTCACATAAATAAATTTAATTTGGTGATCAACACTTTGATCTCTATAACTTAAAAGTTTCATTTTCGCTCTTTGATTTGCATGTTTTTGTATTTTTTCCTCATTCATTAAATCATCATGCTTGCTAAACAAAGCTTTTACTTCATCTTCTGGTATTGCTTTCGCTCTAGCTTGCTTTGATGATCCTGTATGTTTTGATTGGATAAGAAAAATTCGCTTATTATTGTTATCTTCTAAATGAATATCTATTCCGTAATCTTTTGAATCACCAAGTAAGGAGTCATCAAGATCAGTCTCTATATCATCATCGTTCTCTATAAATAATTGAGCAATATAGATTGCCAGTGCTCTGCCTCTATGCTTATTATCATCATAATTTAAATTGTCACTTTTACAGATCTCCCTTATTTTGGAGTCTAAAATATTTGCAAATTCTTTTACTGATATATCTGAAGGAGTTGCTCTATTTTTTTTCATAAATAAATCATAGTTTAAAAATTAATTTTCGTAATTATTTTTTAACCCTAATATGCAATGAACCTTTCCAGCTTTCTCCTTTTTTTCTTGCCCAAATTTTATTAGATGGAGTTTCCTTAAAAGCCTTATTTCTCAAGCTAAAAACTAACTTGTGCCATATTTTATTTAAATACTCATCTTTAGAAAATACAGTCATAGTACTTATGTTCAATGGATTACTAAACGTAATTATATACTTAGCAGGATACTTTGAGTCAGAATTTGCTGTACCCTTAAATATAAAATAGTTTACAAAATTTCTTAATTCTTCAAATCCATTATAAAAAGTTGAGTTGATATTATCATTACTCATATCTTCACCAAATTTGTTATCAAGAACTGCTGTCCAATATTTAGAAACATAATTGTCGAGTATTTGAATATCAAAGTTTATTCTCTCACATACCTTAATACATCCATCACGATGAGTATGATTCAAAATAGAAGGATTACCTCCCCTTGCAGATTTGATCGAGTATCCAATATCGTTTATAATTACATCAGCTTTAGCTCCAGAAGGCGCTTTTAAAATATTAGACTCATTACAAATTAATTTAAGATTTTGCTTAACATTATCATCATTTATATTTTGATAAATATTATTCAAATCATCCAACTTTAGATCATTTGATTTATATTCTTCTACCATTGATAATTTAGTAATTTCTCCAATTTTTGGAATTTTTTGATTACTGTTTTTAAGGTAAATTAAATTTAGCTTAAACAACAATTCATCAGCTTCACCTGTATTAAGTAATTTTTTTTTCACAGGTAAATAAGATCTGATTCTTAGTATTAAGAAAAATTCATATTTAACTGCTTCTTTTTTTTAAATTCTTTAGGATTATTAATATACTTAATTATATTTTTACAAGTTTCATACACAGGATTGATGGCTACCGAATTTCCCAGTTGTTTAAGGGCCTGACTATTTGAAACTGGAAATTTAAAATTATTTGGTAAGCCCATCATTTTTTTACCTTCTTTCGGTGTAATACGTCTTAATTCACCGTCGACAATGTATCCATCCCAATTACGTCTATCGGTTATAGGTGATCTACCTCCACCGACTCTAAGGGTAAATCCAATTTCTCTCTCACAGTATCCACCAAATACATCTGACATATTTTTTTTAAGCTTAATGGGTTTGGGGAACAAGAAGTTACTCATGTCTGTTTTTTCACCTCTAAATCCTACTATGTAAATTCTTGGTCGATGTTGTGGCAAACCATAATCAGAGGCTTTAATTATACTATAGTTAAAAGAGTAATTTAATTCATTTTCAATTGTATCTTTTATAATTCTAAAAGTTCTTCCTTTGTCATGATTTTTAAGATGCTTTACGTTTTCAAGAAATATTGCTTTTGGTTTTTTCTTTTTAATGATGTCACGAATAACAAAGAACATATTACCACGAGCCTCAAGATTTTCACCAAAACCTCTTTTGTGTCCAGCCTGACTGAATGGTTGACATGGGAAACCAGCACACAATAAATCAAAATTAGGAATTTCATTTATATTTTGTTCTAAAATATCACTGTTGAATAACTTGTTATCATTTTTAAATAGATGTGGTGATTTATATTTAAAATTTTCAATATACGTTAATCTAGCATGCTTATCTATTTCAGAAGCAAAAACACAATGACTATTAAGTTTTTCTAATGCTAGATGAAATCCTCCAATTCCAGCAAATAAATCAATAAATTTAATCTTTTTTAGCATATAGATTTTTATAGAGTATTTGCATCAATATAGGTTGCATATTTTTTTAATTTATCAAAATTATTTGCCATTTGTATTTGTCGAATATTTCTTGCCCTTGATTTGAATAATCCTTTATTCATAACAACGATTGATAAACATTGAGCTCTAGAAATAGCAACATTCAGACGACGATAGTCAAAAAGAAATTCTATACCTCTTGGCGCTTCTTCAGTGTCTGATGCTGTCATAGACAAGATTGATATTGCAGCTTCTTGTCCCTGAAATTTATCAACAGTACCAGTCCTATTTCCTTTAGGCAATTTTTGTGATAATTGATTAACTTGAACATTATAGGGTGCAACAACCAATATGTCTTCTATACAGATTTTTCTAGTTTTACTATTTTCTGTAATTTCACCAGTCAATAAATTAGCATAGATCTTATCAATAATGTTAATTTCTTCCTCACTATTTTGAGAATTGTCTTCGTGATTAGTTTCTACTAAAACAATACCCTCACTGGCTGTTAAGTAATTATTTTTAAATGATAGCTTTCGTTCATTGGTGCTTTTATGGCACTTAAGTCTTCCATCATAAAAGGTGCTTGAAATAAAACCATTAATTTGACTATTTAGTCTTCTAGTTTCTTCTATAAAAATTCCTTTATTTTTCTCAATTGTATTTTTATCACGCAAAATATATTGAAGAGCTGATAGTCCACTATCTCCTGGATGCACAATGCTTGATGGTTGTGATAATTGTTGAGGGTCTCCAATCAAAACTAAATTTCTTGCTGAGATAGATGTTATCACAGCATCAGCAATTGAGAATTGTCCCGCTTCATCAATGAATAAATAATCAAATTCATTTAATAAATCAGGATCTACAAGCTTAAATTTAGTACAAGCTAGCAATTGATATTCACCCGAATGAAAAACTAATGGTTGAGTATCATTCTTTCTGTAAGGTCTTTCTTTTTCAATGGCGTCAATGTTATCACTCTCGTATTTGCTTCCTTCTGATGCCTTTGAATATATTTTGAGGCCTCTAAATTTAAAATCACTTAATTCATCTATTTTTGAGAGCAATTGATTAATCGCTTTGTGGGAATTCGTAGTGATAGCTATTTTCTTCCCTTTTTTTAATAGCTCTAATATTACTTTAGCAGTAGTAAATGTTTTTCCAGTTCCTGGTGGTCCCTGAATAAACAAATAAGAGTTATCAAGTGAAGCAACTGCCTTATTTACATATTCAATGATATCTATTGAATTAAGATCCTCTAGCAGCTTAAAATTATTTTTAAACTTTGGTATTTCTGAGTTTATTAGGGAGTAAGTTGATTTAAATTCTTTTTTATTTATATAGTCGTTAGCAAATTTATATATTGCTGAAACCAGTTTTCTTATATCAATAGGTCTATCAGAACCCAAATCTAGTGTATCAGGGATTTCTTCAATAGGTCTATTTTTTCCACTTACTATTAATTCAATTTCTCTTTTTTTAAAATCAACAGATTTAAGTGTAGCAAATGAATTTATTGAGACTGAATTTAAATCCACAACTCTCTTGTCAGTTGCAATTTTAAATTCTTGGTTTGGGTATTTTAATTTTAACTTTCTATAACCATCATCGTTATATTCATATTTTATTTTTGTACAACCAGCAATTGCATCCATGTCATCAGCTAATTCTTGAAAATCTTTATCTTTTCGATCAAAAAATAACCACCATTCACTTTTATTTTCTCTTCTATGAAATTCTAACATATCTGCTATTAAAGCATTTGCTGTACTATCATTTCTTTTATTTTTTTTAACTTCTTTTTTAGTCAACTCTATTTTTTTTATTTCTTCCGTATTTATTTCTTTAATTTCTGGTTGAACATAATCACTTGAGTCTGTTGGCTTTATTGAATGTAGCCATTGTAGTAACAAGTAAGTGGAAATACAGTCATCGCGATTATAGTCCTCTATGTCACTTAATATTTCCTTATTTCCACTATCTTTCCATGCTAAAAACTTTTCTATACTGTCCTCACCAGAAATAACTGATGTGTCTCTTTTATTCATATAGAATATTTCTAAATCTTTTATGGAACGACCTGGTTCAGAAGTAATAATAGATTGCTTTACAACTTTGTATAAATCAACGAATTTATTATTCCATAGTAGAAAATCTAATATCTGATTACATGAATCATATTTTGTTGCTAATCTTTTTAGTTGTGTTACTTCGTAATGATTATAATGATAGATATTAGAACTTGGATTTTTAGTTAAATGAGAATTTATAAAATTCATTGTTTCTTCAAATGCTTTTTTTTCATCTTTTAAATCTGTTGACCAAAATGATCGAAACTTCTGACTTTTACCTTCCAATATTCCAAATAAATATTCATGTCCACCATCAGTAGTAGGATCGCCTTCCATATCAAAAAAAAGATCATTGCTGGTGTGATTGGGGAGCTTATTAAAGCCTCTATTTTGCTGTAGGGGAAAAATTAAATCAACTGAGGGTTTTCCTGTTTGAATTTTATTAAATTGTATCTTTGCCTGTCGTATCAATTTCAATTGAACTTGCTCACTAATACCTGAAATTTTTTTTAATTTCATGCGTGAAAGTTCCTCAAGGTCAGATACATGTGTAAGGAGTTTTCTTTTTTGTCTTCTATCGAGATCTACAACATTAATTAAGTCAAGTTTAGGTGGAACAGTTTCGCAGGGTTTTCCATTATAGCGAGTATTATACTCACATACGTCAATTAATTCCTCTTTTAGTTTACTAATCGAGAATTCTTCAATTGATTTCGAATAAGTAAGAAGTTCATTTTTAGTATCGGTAAACCTTTCATTAAAATCATCTATTTTAAATATATTCTCAATAAGTTCTTGACCGTTTATAATAATTATATTTTTTGGTAAAACTTCCTGAACTTCACTAAGAAGAAAACTATACATAAGTAACTGAGATATATTCTCCTGTTTTGGCTCTTTTGACCTCTTCACATCTATAACTTCATAAGAGTAATCGCCAAATTTTGACGGAAAGCTTACTTTTTTAAGAAGATCTGGATACCCCAGAAACTCAGAATTCTCAAAATACCCTTGATAGATATAATCATATCCCTCCTGCATTGCCTCAATAGTTTTCTTAGATTTATTGGCAACTTTTGCATTACTTATATCTAATATCTTTAATTTTTTATTACTTTTAATTTTCTTAAAATATTTTTTCTCTAATTCTATACCTTGTTTCTGAAATTCAACTAATGTTCTTGCAGTATTTTCGATTAAAGTGTCATCTCCTTTTTTCTTTCTATACTTATTTATTATATGACACTTGCACATTTCAAAGTTAGATAAATCTGTCGCGCTTAATTTCATTTATGTTATTTGATTATTTAAGAAATAATTTTTTTTCATAATTTACTGAGATTAGAATAATCCTCTCTTAAATAGATTATTATGTCACTGTATTTCTCTGAAGGCTAATGGAAGTTTTCGATAATGTTGTAACGTAACAACCTTCAATATTTTCTATTACAATTATTTTTTTTTCAGAAATATTACCTGAATCTACTTTATCCTTACTGACGTTATCAGGAGCTAAGTAAGAATTTATGTAGATTGGGTAATTTTTATTTTTAACAGGCAATAAAAAGCTATCTAGAACGTGATTTTCAGTTTGAATAGATGTAATTATCTTGTTTTTTTTTGGCAATTTTAATTTTTCTTTAACCAAATTCTCAGGAGATGAACCTATTCTCAAAAAGCCAGAGTTAATTTTTATTTCACCAATCAACTGTCTGTAATTAACAGAAGTTTTATTTTCTTTTAAAATATTTTTTTGATGAATAGATATTTTTTTAATGAATTGATCGTTATATAAGAGCTCCATAGAACCGCATGAGTCAAAAGCTGCTCGAAAATCCATCACTAAGTCTATAAATATTTTGGATACTTTACCTTTTTTAGTTACATAGAAATGAGTTGCCATATATTGATCAAACCCAGTATTAAAACATACGCCATTTTTTGTTTTTTTTAATTTATATTTTTTTAATTTTTTATTTATGTCTATATTGTCAACGTTAGCATCACTTGGTTCATGTGCTGCTATATTGCTGTTACAATAATGACTAATCATAGTCACATGTTTACCAATATTAAATTGACCCATAACAAATTCTTTAATTGAAATTTACTATACTTGCCTTTTTTTTAAACTCTTCTATTATCTCATTTGATATTGGAACATCACTTATATGAAGAAGTTGAGGTGATTCCTCTATTTCACCATTCCCACTCCACATAATGAAATACTTATTATCGGCTTTTGACTCTAATAGGTAGAGATCACTATACTCTCCAAATGAATGATCTTCCATTATTTTAGAGCAATTGATTTCTGAACATTTATCGATTAATTCAGGAATAATTGTAAAAGGATAATGCCTAAAAGGTACAAAATCAGAATATATTTTACCTTCAGTGTAGACCATGCCATCAGACTCATCGTCTAAGTCCCCTATTGTGTATTTATAAAAAATATAATCATCTATGCCCGCTGGACAAAACGACATAACTATATCCCAACCAATACTTGTTGTGCTGTCATCCTCAAATATTGGCTTTAAATACTTTTTATTGGATAGAATTGATATCAATTTTTTGTGATCAGTAAATTCTTTAAAATCCTCGAATAATTTGATTTTTGCCTTTAAAAAATCAAATTGTTCTTCATCAGTTTTTTTTGTCATGTTTTACGTTATCATAAAATAAATTATTAACAAACTAGTCCAAAACTTGATATAATTTCTGCTTACAGCAACTGATTATAACTAACAGAAGATGACCAAAAGTATCGGTGATGTCCTGTTTGTATTAATTTTATGTAATTATATTTACCCATATATGGGAGAATAACTCCCTTTAACCTAAAGTAATTATTAAATTTATGATTAAGATAGATACTGCACCTGGTGGAATTTTATCAGCATGTTTCACTTTATTGTATCTTTCCTTAGCTTATATCTTTTTTGATATTACTGAACTTGATAGAGGAAATGCTTGGATTGAATTTTTAACAATTTGTCTTTGCGGACTCATAGGAACAATTTCAACTCTCATTATTCTTTTTTTTTATCATAAGTTGTTCCCTGACTTAAAATATGATGTAAAGAAATTAATTAAATCAAAGGAAACTAGTTACCGAACTCTGAGATATATTTGTGTCTTGCTAATCGCTGTAACAGTATACATATATTACAATCTTGGCTTGTTACAGATGCTACTATCGTAGTTGAATAGCAATCCTAATAATTATAAGAAATAAAATGAAATGATGTTGGTTGTTTCTAATTAATTCACGTATAGTCAATCACCAAACCTTAACAACTGCTTACAATTACTCTCAATTAAAGTAATATTTTCTTGCTACATGTCATTGCGATGTCGTATCATAATTTGAGCTAATTAGGGCATATGAAAGAATTAATGCATAAATCTCATACTTTAAAACAAATTTTTATTCTTATATTTTTTACAATATTAGCAGGCTGTAGAATAGATTTCATTGGTGATCTGTACACATCAGATTTAAAAAGTCTGGCTAATGATAATGAAGATAAAAGTTTCTACCTTCCTATGCAAATATCTTTTCAAGTTACAGCCTGTGAAGATCTAGATCAGGTAAATAGAATTATATCAACATACTTTACCGAGTACAAAAATACTGGCTGCTCGATGGGTGAGGATTTTATGAGCTATACTAATGCTCAGGTATCAGTGCCAGTAGTAAATAAATATGAAATTTTTAATAACATGGAAAATAGTTTGATAGGATTTGTATCATATCTCTCAGAAGACAAACAAAAAATTTTTGTTGATGCGATCATAAATTCTGATTTTTATGAAAGTTTACAAAATTATGTATATAATGAGTCCTTTACAGATTTATCACTTGCTGAAAGCAATTTATCAGTAAAACTTAATAATGATTTAGACATCTCAAAAATTGAGGTTCCTCCTAGCTTTGTAGATAGTCAGCCCATAGTTTTCTCAGAAACTTTTACAATGGAACGAAGAGATTTAATTACAATAAAGGTTTCTGATGTTAATACTTTGTTTCTTGAAGAAAATATGTGGACACCAATATTTTCGATGAGCAATTAGTTACGCAATGATATTCAAAAGTTTAGAGAGTTAAAATAATATAAAACATCCATACAGGTATAAATAATATCCAATAACCGTACATCCACATCATTCCAACTATTCCCCCCCAATCATCACTTTCATAGGACAATTTTCGATCATGGATTGATTTTTTAACTTCTAATTTGATGTTTATGACATTGAATTTAAATTCTTGGCTTTTAATAATTGGGTTAGAGTTAATTCTTTGTGTAATTGATCTTAAATGTAAGACTTGCCATGGAAGATATAGTGTACCAAAAACTATATTAATGATGATTAGTGAATAATGAGCATTGGATACGTCCAAACTAAGCATAATAATACTTAAGATTGTATTAATAAAAAATATTACAAACCAACCAAGTTCTTCATAAAAGTAAAAACGTTCATATTTCAAAAGAATTGCTCCCCAGCAAAAAAACTGTGAAATAACCACCTGTATGACCATAATCCATGATATTAGATCAACGAACAAGTACTGATCAGAATTAATGATCCTGAGAACGTAACTGAACATATAAATATACGTAACTTCGACAACCGTTACTAAAAATCTGGTTACAAACACTGAGGAGAGAATTGAGTCAACAATTACAGACTTTGATGCATAGTTGACAGGAAAAAGACATCTAAACGCCGATACTGATATTAGAATAAGTGCAGGTACTACAATAAATAAATCATTACTGATGTTTACAAATGTTAGTGACGCCCAGAGTAAGAATAAATTCGAAATTACTCCAACTCTTAGTCCTTGCAGAAAATATCTGTACATTTATTGACCTAATTTATACTTTCCAGGATGAACCGCAGATAAAATTAATAAACCAGCAATGATCCCTGTATTTTTGACAAAGTTTTGCATTTCGTGTCTTTGCTCAAGCCCTTCACTCATGTTCCAAAAATCATGCATGTAGTAATTAATTATAATAGTCACTAATGCTAGGACGAAAGCTGAAATTTTTGAATACTTGCCTAAAATAATACCTACCCCGCAGACAAACTGAATTATAATAGTGATTATCAGTGCATATTGAGTGTAAGGCACCTCATGTTCAATCATATAATTGAACATCATTTCATAATTGAATATTTTAAAAACAGCTCCAAAAATAAGGAAATATACTCCAAGTATAATTCTACCAATTAATAAATTAATATCACTCAATTTAATCGTTCCAATTCATAAACTGTTCACATTCTTTAGGAGGTTCATTGAAGAAACTGAAACCTTCTTTCCATATGTACTCTGCATTTAAGCAGCATTCTAACATTAATTTACTTACGTTATGATGATCATAACAAAATTTCTCCAAGGGTAATCTTTGTATGTGATTATATGTTTCTATTCCAAATATAATAATTGATGAACATATTAAAAAAAGAAAACCAATAAAAATGACAGATTTTCTATGTGAAAAAATAAGCTTTTCAAAAAAGTAAAAATATAAAATAGGTAAAACTAAAAATAAGACTATTAAGATATAATTTGCATAATTTGGTATCAAATACTGAATATTGACTTCATTATTTTGATAATAATCATAGAAAGGTATGTAGGTAATAAATGCTGCAAGGAACAACCATATTAAAAGGCTAAGATTTTTTGTATTAATAAAAGAATTTAAGTTTGTTAATCGCAATGAATATATGGGTAACCCAAAATAGAGAATTATTTTTATAAACAGATAAATGTAAAACATTAGTTTCTTGTAAGTTTATATATACCGCTTACATCATCATCGATTATTACAAAAAGATCTCCTTCATCATTCTGTTCAACATCTCTTAATCTACCCATACCTTGAACTAATATCGTTTCATTACTTGCTTTACCATTACTAAATTCAAGACTAATAAGTCTTCCAGCTTTTAAACTTGTTAAAATAATATTGTCTTTAAGTTCTGGGAATTGATCTCCTTTATAAAAAGTCATATCACTTACTGCAATTGATGGTATCCATCTATAAATTGGCTTCAATAAACCTTCTTTCCACGCGCTTCCATCACCGATAATCGATCCATCATAATCTGTACCACCCCATGCAACATCCATCCAACCATAATTAGTATCAGCTATAACCTCACCAAAAAAGTCTCCACCTTTAGGTCCATGATTAGTTATGTATATTTGATTGTCAGTATGGTTTAGGGCCATTCCTTGAGGATTTCTTAAACCAATCTGATAAACTTCAGGAAGCCAATCACTTTTGTTTGAAAATGGATTATCACTTGGTGATGAGCCATCTTGATTAATTCTTATTATTTTACCAATGTGATTTGTTGGATCTTGTGCCTTGCTGCCTTGAGCTCTTTCGCCAATACTCGCATAGAGCAGCTGATCCTTTATCATCAATCTTGAGCCCCAATGAATATTATCCCAGAGGGGTGGTTCAGATTGAAAAATATTTTTAAAATTTTCTAGTGAGTTTCCATTCAAAGAACCTTTCGCAATCGATGTACTTGTCTGATCATTGCCTCTATCTTCAGTATAACTTACAAATACATTTCCATTATCATATAGAATATCTAGCATTCCAGCCTGCCAATGTGGACTTACAACTTTAAGGTTGTGTTCAAGTTCAATAACTTCTTTTGTATTAAGATTTATTTTCAGTATTTCACCAGTTTTTTGCGTGACCAAAACATTTTGATTGTCTATAAAACTTATACCCCAAGGCTTTACTAAATTTGGAAGAACTTGCTCTAATTTGTACTCAGATGCATTTGCAACCGTTGCACTGAATAATAAGAATAATGTGATTAAAGATTTTGATATCATATTAATATATTTAAGTATCCTGTCATAAATAATGGAATTTGAAGTCCAAAATTGGTTAATAATGCTCTGTCGGATGTTAAGTATCCAGCTATAGTCCATCCCACTGCTCCCGCTCCATGAATAAATATATTTAATGGATAAATATTCAAGTTTGTAAGTAGTATACCAATTAATACGAGTATTGTACTGCCCCATTTTATGTAAAAAATCATAAGCCTGCCTTGTTGCGTTTATTGTGTTTTAAGAATTTAAAGTTATTTTGATGGCTTCATAGTAAAATATTTGGACTATTTATATACATAATATTGGGGTATCATTTTTTAAATTATTAATGTGAAAGTGAGTACGTATGATTAAGACAAAAATTACTGAAATGTTTAATATTCAGCATCCCATAGTTCAAGGTGGTATGCATTTTGTTGGTTTTGCTGAAATGGCATCTGCAGTGTCTAATGCAGGTGGATTAGGTATTATCACTGGTCTAACTCAACCGTCTCCGAAAGATCTAGCAAATGAAATTGCAAGATGTCATGACATGACTGATAAACCTTTTGGTGTTAATCTCACTTTTCTTCCTGGTTTTGCAAATCCCGATTATCCTGGCTACATTAAATCAATCGTCGATGGTGGCGTTAAAATTGTTGAAACAGCAGGTAGAAGTCCCGAAAAGTTTATGCCGTTACTAAAAGATGCTGGTATAAAAGTTATTCATAAATGCACATCTGTAAGACACTCTCTTAAAGCTCAAAAAATTGGATGTGATGCAGCAAGTGTTGATGGTTTTGAGTGCGGAGGTCATCCTGGTGAAGATGATATTCCTAACATGATTCTATTGCCTCGCGCAGATGAAGAATTAGAAATACCATTCATAGCATCCGGTGGAATGGGCAATGGACAGCAATTAGTTGCAGCGTTAGCCATGGGTGCTGAAGGTGTAAACATGGGAACAAGATTTATTGCAACAAAAGAAGCTCCTGTTCATCAAAATGTAAAAGAAGCTTTAGTTAATGCAAGTGAGCTTGATACTGAACTCATTATGAGACCATTAAGAAATACGGAAAGAGTTTTAAAAAATGATGCCGTTACAAGAATTTTAGAAAAAGAAAAATCCTTGGGTGATAAAATACAAATTCAAGATATTTTTGGTGAAGTAGCGGGAAAGTATCCAAAAATTATGAAAGAAGGTGCAATGGATGAAGGTGCATGGAGCTGTGGAATGGTAGCTGGTCTTATTCATGATATTCCTACATGTAAAGAATTAATTGAAAGAGTAGTTAAAGAAGCAGAGGAAATTATTGCTGGAAGACTATCAAAAATAGCGAGTTAACAGTCTATTTTTCTACTAAAAATTATTACCAATCATAGGTAATTAAATTACTACAGAATTTCAATAGTTTTTAATTTATGGGGTCATCATTAGACAAAGCAATTGCAAATACAATCGAAAAATCTTTAGACATATACGACTACGAATTAACTATACCTCTTACCAATTTTATATTTCAATCTCCACTTCATTGGAATGTAATGACTATAATTGCACTGGCAACATTTAAAGATGACTTTGAAACATCGTTCCAACATTTATGCGCGTCTATTTCATCTAAAACAGGGTCAAAATCGTCAATTCAGTCGATAATTGAAATAGGTATTGCTCGAGGCTTTATTGAAAAAAAAGCATTGAAAAGAGATAAGAGAATTAAAAGTCTGAGATTAACTCATAAATCAAAAAAGGATTATTCAAACTGGATAGCAGCTGATGCTAAGACTTATTATCCAATTATCAAACCAGGTCGAAAGAATAAATGAAAACTAAAGTAAGATATTTTTACTGGTTAGTAATTTTTTTATTTTTGTTGTTATCTCTTTTTAGTATGCCTTTCCATTATGCGCCCTGTATAGCATTGAGCACTGCGCTAGTTTTCTTTTCAGCTAATGGAATTAGATTGTCATTGGAAAATAATAACGCATACCAAAAGATTGGGGGAACGCTATTTTGTATTGCCCTGATCTATTGTGTTATACAAGCTAATATGACAATTAACTTATATTTATTAGATGATTTTAATAATAATTTCATGCTTAAATTAATTATAATCACATTCTTAATAAGCTTTCTTACATATAAGAAAAAATACTGATCAATTTAAATACTTTTAATTATTTTTTTTCTTGTACCAGGCTTGGGTGGTTGCTCTGCTCCACCAGCAAAACATTGGGCAACTGACATCCATTCTTCAGCTATATTGCCAGTCAGTTTTAGATTCACATCTTTTATATTCCTTACTTGTGTTACAACTTGGCAAAATTCTTCTGCAAGTCCTTCAATTTTATGTTCTTCAGAAAATTCGTTGTATTCCCAAATTTCACCTGAGGGAGATATAAGTTTTAAATAAGGCTTAATAGATGGCAATGTTTTTTTATGGACAGTGAAACACCATTTAAAAGTATTATTGCCAATAATAACAATATTTTTTATTCGGTCCTCATTGATACGATCTAATCCAAGGGAGTCATAGAGCTCTTGCGCATGCGCCCAAGTTTCCATATGTCTTGCGCTGATAGAAGAGCGAACACTCATATCTGGTCCCATCCACTTCACTCTTTTTTTTGGATCAGCAACGGCAAACCTCTCTGTCATATCAGTATAGTACTCTTTCCACATAGATAGTAATTCAGGTCCCTGTATGCCCTTTGTGATAGTTTGTTCAAACTCATTCATTGAAGAACCATTACCAAGTGCTTGAAGTGCTGAATTTGCGAAATTTTTCCATTCATCGCCGTCCTCGAGTGAAATATCTGCTGCATAATTCCATACATGCAAATGACCTATGACATTATTAAAAGTCCAACCTTTAAACTGTGTGGGCATTTCATAATCTTTTTCTTTTAAATTTTCTAAAATCGAATACACAGCATTGCATTCGTCTCTGAAATCATAGGCTTGTTGAAGTTTGTTATCTATTATTTCGACCATTTAGGTTTTCTTTTTTCAATAAATGAGGAAATCCCCTCCAATCCTTCGGGACTTAACATGCACTCAGCAAATCCATTTGCTGCAAATTCTATCATTTCATCTTTTGACATATGTCTAGTTGCTAAAACGATTTCTTTGGTCACTGCGTTAGCTTTTGGAGCACATTTCATGACACCTTTCTTTATTTCATTTTCAATTGTTTTTAATTCATTTGCATCTTCTGCTAAAAAGTCAGCAAGACCAATTTCATACGCATCACTTCCATTCAATCTTGCAGCTGTTAACATCAATCGTCTTGCCTTCGATAAGCCAACGCGAGCAACAATAAATGGAGCTATTTGAGCTGGAGGTATTCCTAATGTGGTTTCTGTTAATGAAAATTTACAATCTTTAGTAACAATTACAACGTCACCTGTAGTCATAAGACCAAGACCCCCAGCCATAGCAGCGCCTTCAACAGACATAATGACTGGTTTTGGATAGGAATTTACCATTTCAAAAAATTTGCCAGTAAGTTTACTAGCTTGCGTTACATCATTCTTACCCTGTTCTCCTCCTTGAAAGCCAGTTTTAAACATTTTAAGATCGCCACCAGCACAAAAAATGCCTCCTTCACCACGCATAGTTACTCCTCTTATCGTGAGATCATCTTTTGTAGTTTCAATTATATTTTTAAGATCATTAGTAAGTTCTTCTGTAAGTGCATTTCTCTTTTCTGGTTGATTAAACGAAATAGTCAACCACTCATCTTCTAAATCTAATTTGACCGCTTTAACTTCTGGTAATTCAGACATTTAAATCCTTTTTATCTCTTCCGTAATATTATAATTATAAATATTACTAGTTCTTCGACTAGCAATATTTGTATTTTTAAGCATAAAGTTCCTTGTATTTACTAACATTTTATTACTTAAATGATTGATCATGCCTTGATATTTCGAAGCTTTGTCAATGTTGCGTACTCGATTTAATCTTATTTTTTCAAACATTTTCTGTGTTTTTTCAAAATCCTGATTTTTATTCAAAAGCAATGATCCAAAACTATAAGCATCTTCAATTGCCATGGCTCCGCCTTGACCCAGAAAGGGAAGTATTGGATGAGCTGCATCACCTAATAATGTTAAGTTATTAAAACAATATTTCTTAAGAGGATTTCTTAAATACAAGCCCCATTTATATACTTTGGGTGATGATTTGAATAAGGAGTGTAAAAATTGGTCATAGTTTCCTAAATCGTTCATCATTTCTGTGTGATCTCCTTCTCTTTTCCATGTTTCCTCAGAAAAAATATTTCTCTTAGCTATACCTATAAAACTTGTATTTAACTTATTATCCACTGGATAGCAGACAACATGACTTCCAGGTCCTAAGTAGATATTTATTCTTTTGCTATCTGAGGTGCCTATTCCTCTCCAAGCTGTGTATCCACTGTAAGTAGGATTTTCATTTGTTATATAACTTGTTCTTGTTACCGATCTTAATCCATCGCACGCAATTAAATGTTTGAAATCTCTTGCTTCACCATTTCTAAACTTAGCTGTTTGGTTCATGTTGGTAATTTCCGAAAGTTCATAACTATAATTAATTATTCCTCCTAAACTATTGTATTTATTGATTAATATTTTAATAAGATCTTTTCTATTAATGGTAATTACATGACCAAAGTCACTGAGCGACATGTTTCTTATGACTTTTCCGTTCGGTTCTCTCCAAACAATATCTAGAGGTTCACAACCAGAATCTTTAATTTCTTCAAGAATATTTAAATTGTTTAATGGAAATAGTGCGTTAGATGTCAATGATATGCCAGCTCCATATTTAGTTACATCATCTGATTGTTCAAAGATTTCACATTCAATACCTCGTTGTTTTAACAAGCAACCCAACGTGAGTCCTGCAATTCCAGCTCCTATAATGCCTACTGTCATACAATTCCTCTAAATAATATTATCTTATCTGAAGATTTAATTGAGAATTTATTACCTAATGCAATGTTGCTTATTCCTTGAGACTTTGAATTTAGTGCTTGATTATTGAGGTTAAATTTTAAGTTGGTAGTGGTTATTAAAGTGTCTTTGTTGGGCGCAATAATTGAAATTTCCTGATGTTCTTCACTATCAAATTCCCTATAGTCTGATACAAAATTAATTATTTTAAAATTTGAGATGATCGTAATATTTAGATCACTTGAGTAATCATAGCATAATAATAGATTTGCGAGATTTTGATCATCCTTCTTTCCAGTACAAGAATAAATAGTTATATCTTTAAGATTGTTTCCTACACAATAGATCAGAGATTTTTCTAGATCGTTATCATCTTGATTTTTATTTTCTATAATTTTAATGTTTTTGTCTAAGGTGTCTTGGTTAACTGAGTCCAGATCACCAATAAGTATATCAGGTTTTAAATCTAAATTTACTGCTATTTCATAGCCTTTATCAATTCCAATTATAAAGGAATTATTGATTGAACTTCTGTCAATTAATTTAGCATTCGGTGTTTCGCCATTTGCGAAAAGTACTGCTTTATTATTCAATTGAAACTCTTAGTAAGAAATAGGACCTGAAATTACTTCAAATCTCTCATCTTTTACTTGGAAGAAATATGAAACATTAGATCCCTGTCTACTTGTTTCACTGAAGCTGACAGTGCTTGTCTCAAGTGGATCTACATAATCAACAATAGACTCCATAGCTGATACAAAACTATCAATATTCAAATCTTGACCAGCTCTTTCTATAGCTTCAATAAATAAGTCTGCAAAGATATACCCGTAGGCAGCGCCAGTATTCGGTTCATAGTCGAATTTATTTTTAAAACTATCCCACCATTCTTTTTCAACTGGGCTTGCCGTGTCGTAGTAAGGAAAAACAATGCCATTTAAACAGTATAACCCATTCATGACGCCGTTTGGTTGTTCGGCTACAACATTATAATAACTTGCAGCAGTTGAAACAAAATCAACATCTGTCCAATTTATCTCTTTTGATTTCATAAATGGCAAAATTGTGGTTCTTACAATTGTTCCCATTGCAACAACATCACATCCAGCATTTTGAAGTTTTTTGATTTGGGCGGTAAAATCAGTATCAGTAGGTTTTGCTGAAGCCATTTCAATTAATGGCATACCCATTTCTGCAAGTTGATCTTTCACTCCATCGACTATTTCTTGTCCAAAGTCAGTATCTTCGTAAAGGACACATACGTTGCTTCTGTTGTTATTTTCCACAAGATACTTCACTCCTGTTCGTATCTGATCGTAATATGTAGAGCCAGATGTAAATTTCAATTTGTGAAAAGGATCAAACATTGATCTAGCTGCAGTAAGTGGAAATAGATTTGGGACATTCATTGAAAGCTGATCTGTCATAACAGCATTATTCATAGGTGTGCCCAAAGAACCAAGCATGAAGGCAATTTTATCTTTTCTCAAAAGTTTATTTGAAGCCTGAACAGCACGAGGTACAGTATATTGGTGATCTTCAACTATAAATTTTATAGTTCTTCCATAAGCTCCGCCCTTTTTGTTGAATTCTTCAAATCTCATATTGGCTCCATCAACACTCTGTTTGCCAATCATTGAAGCTGGTCCACTAATGTCTGTATGCATTCCGACTAAAATTTCAGTGTCAGATATTCCTTGGTCAGCAAACGCAGAAGTACTTAAAACCAACGAAGCAAGTAATGAAAAAAATAGTTTCATAGATTAATAAGTATACTCTTTATCGTCGATTTGAACAAAACGACCATCTTGAACTTCAAAAAGATATGCTACATTAGCACCTAAATGCTTGTCTGGCCCCCACGATAGTATGGTTTCACCAAAAGGCATTTTGTAATCTTTGATGCTTTCTAGTGCTTTGAGGAAGCTGTCCGTTGTAAGGTCTTTGCCAGCAATTTCTAATGCTCTTGCCGTAATATCAATGTACATATAACCATAAGCAGATCCAATGTTTGGAGTTGTATCAAACATTGCTTCATATTGATCTATCCAAGAACATATTTCAGGAGTGCAGGTAACTCTATTTGGAGTATCAAACTGTGCAAATGTATAAAACCCATCTGTAACACCATCAGGCTGTCCTGCAATCACTGGATGAAAACTTGCGACTTGACCAAAGAAAAGAGCGTCCCATTTCATCTGCCTAGCCTTAGTGTATGCAATGATAGTATCTTTAACAATGGTGCCCATCGCAACTGCATCGCAACCAGCATTTTTTAGTTTAGTAATTTGTGCTGTTAGATCTGTGTCTGTTGGTTTGTTTGTAGCTTTTTCATGAAGAGCTACTCCCATTGCCTCTAATTGATCAACAGTAGCATCATATGCTTCTTGGCCAAAGTCATTGTCCTGATACAACACACATATCTTATCTTTACCTTTTTCTTCAATAGCCCATTTTACACCTGCACGGACTTGATCATAATAACTTGATAATGCTCCAAATTTTAATCTATGAAGTGGATCCGTCATTGATCTAGCTGCAGAAAGAGGAAATAAATTTGGTACATCTTTTTCAGCCTGTGACTCGAACACGGCATTGTTCATCGGCGTACCCAAACTTGCAACCATAAGGAATATTTTATCTTTATTTAATAGTTTATTGGCTGCTTGCACAGCTCTAGGAACTTGATATTGATGATCCTCTGCAATTATTTTTAAATTTCTACCGTGTATTCCTCCAGCATCATTAATTTCCTTTATTCTCATTTGAGCGCCCTCTACAGAGTACTTTCCAAATGATGATACAGGTCCACTAATATCTGTATGCATGCCTAAGACAATTTCATTGTCAGAAACGCCTTGTGCTGATTGCTGGTCACTACACCCTACAAAAGTAAAAACCATTAAAAATGATAGTAAAATTGAATAAATATATTTGGTCATATCAGTCCTCATAATTGCAAAATAAAAATTTTAGATGTTAAATGCTGAAAATCAAGCAGATTGATACATGTTCTCAATTATATTGCTGTATTTTTCATTAATAAACTTACGCTTTAACTTCATAGTTGGAGTTAATTCGTCATCTTCAGCAGTAAGCTGAATGTCAATAAGTGAAAATTTCTTTACCTGTTCCACGGAAGCAAATTTTTTATTAACTTTAGATACCTCGCCATCTATAAGATCAACAATCTGTTTAGATTTACATAGACTTTCAAAATTTGAAAACGGGATATCATTATCTTGAGCAAATTTCATGACATTCTCTTCATCAATCATAATCAAGCACGATAAAAACTTTCTTTTATCACCTATAACGACTGCATCTGAAACAAACGGACTAAATTTAAGTTCATTCTCTATTTCAGATGGAGATATATTTTTTCCACCTGCAGTAATAATTATATCTTTTTTACGATCAGTAATTTTGATATTGCCATAGTTGTCCATCTCACCAACATCTCCTGTATGAAGCCAACCATCGATGAGAGTTTCATTTGTTTGCTCAGGTTTGTTTAAATAGCCACAAAATACTCCTGGGCCTTTGAAAAGTATCTCACCGTCATCTGCAATGCGTACCTCTGAGTTATTAACTGCTCTTCCAACGTGACCTAGTTTGATTTCTCTAGAGTAGAATGCAGTTCCAACGCCTGCTGTTTCAGTCATGCCCCAACCTTCCCTCATGTCTATACCTAAAGAAAGATACCAATTGATTAATTCTGGAGATATAGGTGCAGCACCACTTAACGCATATCTACAGTTATTTAAACCTAAAAGTTTTTTTATATTTTTCAAAACTAACTGATTGCATATCCAAAACATTAGTTTTAATTTGAGAGGCGGTTCCTTTCCCTCAATAAAATATTCTTTATACTTTGCACCAGTATTGATAGATAAATTGTAAAAATATCTTCCTATGAAAGTTGCATCCTTCATTAAAATGGTAATTGATGAATAAAACTTTTCCCAAATTCTTGGAACAGCAACAAAGACCGTTGGTGATACTTCTCGTATATTTTCAGGAACAGTGTCTATACTCTCAGCAAAATTTACAACAGCACCGGTTTTAAGTGGAAACATCACAGATACTGATCTTTCAAGAATATGACATAGTGGAAGAAATGATAATTGCTCCTCATGTTCTCTAGCTTCAAAAATTTCAACACCTGTATTGACCGAGTAGAGTAAATTTTTATGATTTATCATAGCTCCTTTTGAAGGACCTGTTGTTCCTGATGTATATACAAGTATTGCTATATCATCTGCTTCTACACTATTGATTGACTGAAGCCAGAGGTCTGGTTGATCTGAATCTACTTTTTTTCCAAGTTGTATGAATTCTTCATAACTTAAAACCTGATCGTCTTTAAAGTCATTTAAGCCCTCCATATCATAAACAATGATTTTCTTTAATGAGGGACACTCATTTCTAACTTCCAATATCTTATCGAGCTGTTCCTCATTTTCTGCAAAATAAAACTTTGTCTTACTGTCATTTACTAAATATTTAACCTGCGCGGCAGAGTCAGTTGTGTAAATTCCACTTGAAATACCTCCAGCACCAATTGTTCCCATATCTGTAAATAACCATTCAGGTATCCCCTCACTAGCAATTGATACAACATCTCCTTTTTCTAAGCCAAGAGATCTAAGAGCTAAACCAGTAAACTTTGCACTTTCTCCGTATGAGGACCACGATGTTTCTTGCCATATTCCTAAATGCTTTTCTCGCATTGCGATTTTTTCAGCGCGATCTTGGACAGTATTCCAAAATAACTTTGGAATTGAATTTATCTCCACATTTTCTTTTTCTTCCATCTTCTCTCACCTCTAACACCTTCATCTTGTTGGCCAAGATAAAATTCTTTAATATCTTCTTTCTCAAGAAGTTCTTTGCTATCACCTTCCATAACAATTCTTCCTAATTCTAAAACATATCCAAAATGTGAATTGCTTAACGCGATATTTGCATTTTGTTCTACAAGAAGTATCGTTGTTTTTAATTCTTGATTAATCCTGATAATTATTTCAAAAATTTCTTTAACAAGCTTGGGTGATAAACCTAAAGAAGGCTCATCCAATAACATTATTTTAGGCTTGCTCATCAATGCACGACTAATGCACAGCATTTGTTGCTCTCCACCTGAAAGTAGTCCTGCAGGTTGACTCTTACGTTCTTTCAAGATTGGAAAGTATTCAAAAACTTGTTCAATATCTTTCTCAATTTCTGACTTATTTGACCTCGTAAATGCTCCCATTTGCAAATTTTCCAATACAGAGCAGTACGGGAATACTTCTCTGCCCTCAGGAGCATGACTCATACCTAATTTAAGAATTTTATCAGGATCTTTTTTTTGAATTTCACTACCATTTAATAGCACCTTTCCTTTTCTTGGATCGATTGCACCGCTAATGGTTTTTAAAATTGTTGTTTTTCCTGCTCCGTTTGAACCTAAAATAGTTACAATGCTCTCGGGAAAAACTTTAAAACTAATACCTCTTATCGCCATTATGGGACCATAATAGGTCTCAATATTTTCTACATTTAATAAAGGTTCAGCCATAATTGAGGGATATTATAGTAACTTTTCAGGAATAGGAACTTTTTGATCCAACAGTATTTGTGCATATGCCTTACCCTGAGGATCATTCCTTAGGCTTGCAGGACCACCACCACCTAAAACATCATTTAATACAAAATTAATCGCGCAAGAACCAGGCAAATAGTAGGTTTCAACAGACCCTTCTAGAAATTTTTTAAAACACTTTGCAACAACATCTCCATTTAAGAAATCACAGATAGCAGGATAGAATTTTTCATGACGAGAAATAATGCCGATATTTGCTTTATTTCCTTTATCTCCACTTCTTCCATAAGCAACTTGAATAAGGGGTACATCAATAAATTTTTCATTTGTACTGTCAAAAGACGGTTTGGAAGTTTTTTCAATAGAACTTTGATCAAAAGCTTCATGTGAAAAAATATCAAATCTTTTTTTTGTATTACCATCGTCTATTTCAATATCTACTTCAGACTTATCTATTAGAAATGAAAACAATCTTACAATTGGAGATGGTTTTGGCCTACCTCCAACAAAACCAGATAATCCTGGAGGAGTTGCAAGACCTAGTCCAACTGACTCTTTTAACATTATACCAACTGCCCGAATATCTTGATGCTTTGCAGCAAATTTTAAAACAACTTCACGATTATTTTCATTTGACCCCTGATTGCTATACTGACTATTATCCCCTAAAAGTTCAATGCTAGTTTCTTCAAAATCTGGAATATTCATCATTCTCATAATCATTCTCGATCGTTCAAAAATTGCCTCTCCAAAAGCTTGAGCTTTTTTTGCTGCATCTATTCCAACAAATGAACATAAGTGACCTGCCCTGAAGCCATCTGTATACGTTGCACAAACTTTATATTCATTAGATGGTGGATATCCTAATGCACCAGATATACTGACAACGTTTTTATCTGTTTCTTTAATTTGCACTTGGGAAAAGTCACAAATTACATCTGGAAGTTCGTAAGCTTGTGGATTGCCAATTTCATATAACATTTGTTCAGCAACCGTTCCAAAACTTACAAGACCTGAACTATTTTTTGATTTAGAGCATGTGAAATTAGAATCCTCTTCAATTTCTACTATAGGATAGCCTATTTCATGCAAATTCTTTGTAGACTCCTCCCAGTCGGTGAAATTACCACCAGTACTTTGCGTCCCACATTCAATAATATGACCCGCAAGACTTCCTCCTGCTAACTTATTATATTCATCTTCTTGCCAACCAAATGAATAAATACAGGCAGCAAGTGTTACTGCGCTGTCTACACTTCTTCCTGTTATTACTATATCTGCCCCATCGTTAAGCGCTTGAGCAATTGGGAAAGCACCTAAATAAGCATTTATACTTGCTATATTTTCAATTTTTGGAAAATCAGTTTCAGAGTACATTTCTTTTAGTTTTTGATCTGAAAACTTATCCTTTTTTTCAATTAGTTCGTCACCTAAAACAACAGCCACCTTTAAATCAAGTTTAAGTTCTTTTATTAATTCTCTTATGGCTTTAGCACATGCTTCTGGATTCACTCCACCTGCATTAGATAGAATTTTGATTTTTTGATCTGCAATTTGTCTCAAATTGAGCTTGAGAACACTTGAGACAAAATCTACTGCATAACCTTTCTCAGGATCTTTTGCTCTAGCTCGAGCCATGATGGACATGGTAATTTCAGCGAGATAGTCATAAACTATAAAATCAAGATTATTACCATTTAATAATTGCGGAGTAGCGATGATTGAGTCTCCCCAAAATCCGCTGGCACCACCTATTCTAATCTTTTTGTTCATAAACAATGAATTATATATAAAATAAGAGAAATAATATAAAAAAATTAATATTTGAAAGTATGAGCTTTGTAGCTGCTGTAAAAAATGCATTCATAAAATGTTTTGATTTTAAGACACGATCATCTAGATCAGAATTTTGGTACTTTTATATCTTTACTACTATTATGGGCTTTATCGGATTACAGATTGATCAATTATTTCAATTGAAGATAATGGGTCTTCAATTCGATAATATTAGTGGGACTGTTATCTTGGGTCCTCTATATATATTTTTTTATTTTCTTTTTTTTATACCCTCTTTAGCTCTCTACGTTAGAAGACTCCATGACATAAATCGATCAGGTTGGTGGTTATTAATTGTATTAATTCCGTTCATTGGATTGATAACATTGATTTTCTTTTTTTGTTTGAAGGGCTCAAAAAACCGAAATGATTTTGGTGAAATACCTACCTAGTCTTTTTCTTGATTTCCTTTAAAAGCTTTTGGACCTGAACAATTACAATCTGCATCTTCTATGAAGATATTTTCGATATTATTATCTTGTATATTTGACGTTAATACAAAGTAAGATGATACAAATAAAAGAATAATGGAAATAATCAAAATATAACTTGTTTTCAGCATCTTTGAATTTCTAGGTGATCTGTTTATATCCACTTCTATAGTAAATTAATGGCTTCTTCTCATTGTTCGTATCAAGGGTTTCTACTTTTCCAATAACAAGGACATGATCAGCAATATCAATTTGTTGAAATACTGTCAGCTCAATTACTCCAAGGCTGTTATCAATAATAATATTTCCTTTTTCTGAAATGTGATGTTGAGTTTTTGATACTTTATTTTCATCTTTGGTAGCAAATAGTTTTGAAGTTTCTTCCTGATCGCTTGATAGTATATTAATGGCAAACCTATTTGTTTTTAAAAATTCTACATGATCGGTTTCAGTTTTATAAATATTAAAAATTATAAGTGGAGGCTCGAGGCTAAGTGAAGCAAACGAATTTATGGTAAATCCACTTGAGTGAGATGTTGCTACAGCTACACCCGTTGCAAAAGAGCCAAACGCTCTCTTTAGATCATCTTTATGAAAATTATCAGACATGATTGTTTATTTAAAATAACAGTTATACTAAAACTGACTTAAGTAAAGAGATGTATCCTTTTTTAATTTCCATCCTCTTATCATATTGCTTTTCAATAAGCATTCTGTGAGCATCTTTGAGTTTGTAGCAAGGAATGAACATCAAGAGATGGTGCTCTAAATGATAATTTACATAATAAGGAGCAACTAATGCTCGTTCAATAAATCCTGCATATGTTGTTCTTGCATTATTAAAATCATCACTATCGTGAGGTACACCAGCATGCTCAGCAATATTTCGTATTCTTAAGAATAGTTGAAAAAATGTAAATAGAGGCAATAACCAAAAGGCAAAATAATACCACCAGCTACCAATCATTGTCATTATAAGTAGTATTGCTAAATTAGAAAATAAAATTCCATACAATGTATTGGTCGACTTAAAACCTGAAATTCTTTTTCCATCATTTTTATCAATATCTGTTTGTAATAGAGTTTTGAAAATTAATTCATATCTTTGAACAATACCCGTTATACCAAAAATATCCCTCAAGGCTTTTCTTAAGAAACTTAACTTACTTACTGGAAATGGTTTTGACAAACTGAGGTCTGGGTCGTCTTCAAGTTGAGTATTTCTATGATGAGCTAAATGATAATGACGGTATCCATAAGTATCTAACCAGACAGGAAATGCACAGATCCACTGAGATAGCCTATCATTACTTTTTGTTTTATTAACTATCAAGCCATGTGCGCCTTCATGCATTAATATTGCTAATCCTAATTGTCGACCTGCAATGATTAAAACTGCGATAAAAAAAGTTAAAATATTAGGAAATAAAGAAAATAAGAATACAGTTAAAAAAACTACAGCCCATGCATGAAATAAAAGTGATATCCCTCTAACATCACTTTTTTCACGAAGCCACTGAATTTGATCCTGATCTAGTATTTCAGATGGTTTTATGAAAGGTGTAAATTTTTTAGTCATTTAATGTAATATATATTTTTTTACAAAGTTTCACATTATTTTTGAATAACTAAAATATTTCAATAACTTAAGAAAATCCGACCACTATTTGTTGAGTCTAGATTCTATCATGGTTTTGCATGACAGATAAAATATGATTTTTTCTTTTTTATAAGGAGAATTTAATGAAAAATAAATTAAAGGCTTTATGCCTCTCAATTGTTCTCATGGCATTTTCAACTTTACCATCAAAAGCATTCATTATGGATGTTTGGGAATTAAGAGGTGTCACAGGAGAAGAAGTATCTGAAGCTACTATTGCGTTTAAAGAAAAAGCAATGGCTGGTGGTGCAAAATACACTGCATTTAGATCGTCTACAAAAGTAAGAGGAGATGATACTCTTGATACGACATTTGTTCACGCATATTACGATAGTTATGAAGATCAAATGACTACACAAGTGCTCGTTGGTCAAAACCCTGATTGGTTTGCAAGTACGTTCGGTGAGTTAGACTTTACTGATGTAGACAATATCACTTGGGCTAATGATCTTCCTGTTGGAGAAGTTGCAGCTGGTCAAACAGTTGCTTATGCAATGGTTGAAATCACTAGTGGTATCAATTTCCTATTAAACTTTCCAGAAATGCAAAAGAAAATGCAGGAATTAGGTGCGCCAGTACAAGTTGCATCAGCCAGTTGTGCATTGTGTGGTGCTGAAGTGCTACCAACCAATGCTATGGTTTATTTCTCAGCAGCTAATCCAGTCGATATGGGTAAAGGATTGGATATATTTGCAAGTGATGAGATGCAGAGATGGATGTTTTCCAACATGGCGCCTCATGCTAATTTCACTGATCAAGGAATAGTAGTTTTTAATAACTAACTATTTATGGCATAGTCGCGAATTAGATGCGGCTATGCCAACATGTAATCCCTTTTATCTGGGACTGTTTTTTTATTTTTTGATAGCTGTAATTGAAAAACAACCAAAGTTGACTCTTCAAATGAAGCTTGAGATGAAGAAAGATAGAAATCCCACATTCTACAGAACTTTTCATCATAAATTTCTTTTACTTTATCGATATTGTCATAGAAATTATATCTCCATCGTTTAAGCGTTTCTGCATAATGAAATTTCAGAATTTGAATATCGGTCATCGACAATCCTGACTTTTCTATCTTTGAAACCGTTTCGCTAAGTGCTGGTATGTATCCACCTGGAAAAATGTACTTTTCGATCCATGGATCGTTGGTACTCGGCTTACTTAGTCTTCCAATTGTATGAATTAAAGCTACTCCAGTGTCGTTAAGAAGATCGTAAACTTTATTAAAAAAATCTTGATAATGTTTTGTTCCTACGTGTTCGAACATGCCAACAGAAACAATACGATCATACGTTTCATTTACTTTCCGGTAGTCTTGAAGTTTATATTCTACATTGTGAAGTGACTCTGTCTGTTTTCTTTTATTTGCATACTGAATTTGTTCTTCAGATAGTGTAATGCCTTTAACATTAACATCTGAGCGTTTAGAAAGAAATGATGCCATGCCTCCCCATCCACATCCTATATCTAAAACATTTTGACCTTTTTCTAATAAAAGTTTTTTCGCAATTAATTCTTTCTTATTTGTCTGTGCTTGATCAAGAGTATCATTTGGAGAATTGAAATAGGCACATGAATACTGTCGGTCTTTATCCAAAAATAGGTCATATAGTTGATCAGATAAATCATAATGGTGAGCAACGTTTTTTTTACTTTTTGAAAGGTAATTTCCAACATTAAATTTACTTAAAATAAATCTTACAGTCCTTGATACGTCCATGATCCAGTGATCAACATCTATTTTAGAATTTGAAAATAAAAGTTTGAGTAAGTCGTGTATTCTACCCTCTTCCATAATCAGAGATCCATTCATATAACTTTCACCAAATTGTAATGATGGGTTAAGTAATAACTTTACTTCTGAAAAATCTTTAGTCGTTCTTATCTTGATAAGTTCCCCTGATCCATCTCCATAATGATGAACATTTCCATCATGTTGAATCCAAGTTAAATTACCTTTTCTTATAACTCGTGATAAAACACTTTTTATAATCATTCTAAAATTAAATAACTAAAATTTAATGGAATCAATAAAAAGTTATGCAGGAATTTCGGTTAGAAAAAGCATGACATTACTTGAAGAATTAAGTTCTAATTGATTTTGACTCATGGCATCGATTAATCCTGCATAACCTGCTCCACCTGAGGGAGAAGTTTCGAAACCATGTTGTTCTAATTCGTTCAAACACTCAGAAGCATCTTCATCAGTAATTGTCATGAAATGTGTGCTTGTTCGAGCAAGTGAAGATAATGCCCGAGTAGATGGAGCTTTACAATCTAATCGACCCATATTTGAAACATCTCCAACGACTTCTACAGCTTTACCAGCCTTAATAGACTCGATTACTACAGGTGCTTTAGTTGGTTCAACAATTATAATTTTTGGATCATTTCCATAAATCTTTCTTGCATATGCCGCCATTGATGCTGCAAAACCCCCTACTCCACATTGTAGAAATATATGTGATGGAATGTTTGGACAATCTTCATATGCTTCAGCAGCAGCCGCAAGATAACCCTCCATAACTTTTAATCCCATATCATATCCATCCCAAGTTACATCAGATAACAGTATCCAATTATTATCTTTTGCTGCTTTTTGCGCATGCAACATGCTTTCTTCATAATTATTACCCGCGATTACAACATCAGCTCCATAACTCCTAATTTTATCAGCAAATGATTTAGGAACGGTCTTTGAAAAATATATCACCGCTTTAGCTCCAAATAATCTTGCGCCAGCGGCTAAAGATAATCCATGGTTACCTGCGCTAGCTGTAACGTATGTTGTACCATTCAGTGATTTCTCCCATACTTCATAGGGACTATCCATTGGAGTTACTTCAGCTGCATGACTTGCAATAACATAAGCAGCACCGAGTGCTTTGAAGCTCCCCAATCCCATTCGCTCTCTTTCATCTTTAAACCAGAGATTTTGTACACCAATTTTTTGTGCTAATTCGGGTGATATAGTAAGTGGTGTTCTATCTGCCTTTGGACAGTACTTGAGAAGCTCTCTAACGGAATCAACATTAGTACTAACCAAATCAATGCCATTATCAGAAGGCAGACCTTTTGAAAAAAAAGGATTGGTTATAATTTCTTTTGTTGTTTGCAAGGGAATTTAATTTTCGTGAATTACAGGTCCTGATACAGGATCAGTAACTCCTAATTCAGGAGAAATTTCTTCAAGCATATCTCTAACACTATCAAGCCATGAGATCATACTTTGCATTTCAGCATCCATTGCTTCTTTAGACTCCCATAATCCATAGCCACAAAAAGTATTGTCGCCCGTTTGAATCGTTCTGCCCTCTATTTGACCTTTCCATTTTGGCTGACTTTTCAATTTATCAAGATAATCATTAATCCTATCCGGTTTCACAATAAATCTTACAACGTTCATATGTGTCATGAATTTCTCCTTTAAAATTTTAGTCTAAAAAATATATAATAATACATAATGGTAAAAATTAGGATATTAATTCTGCTTTATTTACTAGGAACTTCTATTGCTTTTGCAGATAAAAAAGAAGGTAGAGAATTTGTTGACTTACCTGATGTCGATAATGGATACAATATTCATGTAATGTATGTTCTTCCAATAGATGGAATTGATAAAGAGTACGATTTAAATAGTAAAATTGGCATGCTGGTCTATCAAATGGACAAGTGGTTCAACAACAAGACTAAAGGAAGGCTATTTGAAGAAGGTCAAAAACTTAAATTTGACCGCAAAGAGGATAACAGACTTGATATAACCTTCTTACGTCTTGATATAGAGGATATTGATATTTCTAAAAGAGGCATCAATGCTGTCAATGTATTACAGCCCGCTATAGCTCGTTTTGGATTCAATGATCCAAAAAAAGTTTACTTCATTGTTTATGGTGGAACCAATAAAGATGTATGTGCTTCATCACAATTACCGGGTCATGTGCCTCTGGGAGTTACAGCTAATACTGCTGCCGTTTATATTCCAGGCAAAAGAAGCGGCTCGTGTATTGAAAATAACGGTGGCTTTAAGCCTGAATTCAATAATACTACGAGATCAAGTTTACATGAAGTTTTACATATTCTTGGTGCAGTACCAAAGTGTGCGCCTGATCATCTAATTTTTGAAGATGCAGGTACTATTAATGATGGTATAGGCGGGCATTTAGAGATACCGGGAGATATCATGTATAGTGTTCAGTCCAATGTAACTTACGACAAAGCTAAACATTTAGATTTTAAAAGTTCAAACTATTATAACCATGATAATGAAGGTTGTTTAGATATTGCAAAAAGTATCTATGTAACACCAACCGTCGAAAACCCTCAGCTTACAACCTACGGGGTTGAGTAAACACTAATCTGGTATTGATGAGTATTTGTATTGAACATATAATTGCTGATAGCACAGCTTACCATTTCGCATAGCGTAGTCTTGATGGTAATCCTCTGCTGGATAAAATTCAGTTGCTTCTCTTAACTCTGTAACAACGGGCCTACGATGTTCACCTGATAAATCTATTTCTTTAATTTTCATTTCAGCAATATTCTTTTCTTCATCTGAATTATAAAAAATTATTGATTTGTATTGTTCGCCTATGTCTGGGCCCTGTCTATTTAAGGTTGTTGGATCGTGTATGAAAAAAAATGTATCAATGAGATCGCTATAACTGATCTCACTTTCATCATAATCAATTTTAACAACTTCTATGTGACCAGTTTTACCTGTTAAAACTTGTTCATATCTCGGGTTTTGAAGAGATCCACCCGCATAACCTGAAACAACGTCTTTTACTCCGGGTAATTCTTCATACAAAACTTCCACTCCCCAAAAGCAACCGGCGCCAACTATTAATGATGACAACATGTAAAATATATATAATTAAAAATATAGAATTAAAGTAATTATTTTCGCTCAATCACAATCATTTCGTCATTAAACCAAAGACCGTCATTGTCTTTAATGACCTTTTCAACACTTTGAATATAACTCTGATCTGACTCTTTTTCTTTAACCATTTGATCACTTATCTGTGCTACATAAGTACATGCATTCCATGCAGAAAAAACAAGTGATGTTGCGATACCGCTGTTTATTTCATTGGGTTGAGATCTTAAGTTATATTTAAATATTTCAACTGGTTTAAAATGGAGATCTTTTAGAAGATTGGTATCAAGATTATTTTTAATATAATCAATCATTTCATCGCCTTTATTTGGAAAAGGTTGCTCAGATGGCCATAGATCTCTTATAGCATCATATCCTGGATCATTTCCGTGTGAATGAAATATGGCAAGTTTCCCTCCAGGCGCTATGAGATCAATCATTGGTTTTACCACTCTATTTACTTTTTTATCAACGCCTGCTCTTGATCTATATGCTTGGGAAACAATCACAAGATCAAAGCTATTTATTGACTGTTCTGGAGAAGGAATGATCTGTTCTAGAGCAAACTCTTGGTCCTTTCTATATATGACAACTGTAGATGGTTGTTCATAGGTAGTATTGCCATGTTCGTTTTCCTCAACTCTCCATGTATCTCTCAACGTAGGTCCAAGTTTTCTAAGTTGCTCGTAAAAACCAAAAGATGAATTACCTTCGAGTTCTAGAGAATTCCAATTCATTTTTTCCTGTTTTTTTGAATTATTCGATTTAAGAAAACCTGCCTCCGAATAATGTAGATTTGATATGACGAAAACCATATTAGGATGTTCAACAAATCGATCTCCAAGTTTTTCTATTGTAATTCTTGCGTCTTCCATGCTTACATCTTTACAAGATACATAGAATGGAATGGTTGGAAATTTTTGGTGACAAATACGAAGAACGTTCATTAAAACTGCGCCATCGCCTACTCCTGCATCAAATATCTTTAATGCTGGTTTTGATGGCTTTAAATCGTCAATTTCATGAAATAATTTTTCTGCAATGACAGCTTTCTCATTTGTAGTAGTTACAAAAAGCAAGTATCTTTGCCTACTATCAAAAAAATGAGCTTCTTCTGCCATAAATTAATCTTAACAAGTAAATAAAAAAATGAAACACTTGCATTAATGGATACAGACGAGCTAGAACCGTTAAAAAAATCAGAAAAAATTGATTTTGATACCTTAAGCGTTGAAGAGCTCAGAGAATATATTGAAGAATTAAAGGCTGAGATAGCAAAAGCAGAAAGCTTTATTCAATCTAAACAAGGTGACAGATTAAAAGCTGAGGAATTATTTAAGAAATGATTAATAGATACGGCATGGTGCCCTTAGCTTTCGCATTATTTATATTTGTTATTTTCTTCACAACCCTTGTACCATCAACTCATAAGACCTGCATTGATAGCAATATGGCAATTCTAGATACCTTAGATCCTGAAAAATACTCTGATGAGGAAATAAATATCTTGGGCAAATCAATTGGCACAGGCTGTAAGCAAGATCACTCCTTTAAACTTACAGCCAATAAATAATACTATGATGAAAAGTTAATTAGAGCTTCCTCTGCCATAATGGAAAGCCACATTAGCATTACGTAAATTATTCGCCCCACTTTCCAGCAAACTCATAGACGACTGCTTCCTCATTCCCTTCAACCCATCCGTCATGACCAGGAGCAATGGAATACGCATCACCTGCTGAATAAGACATTTCTGTTCCATCATCATGTTTAACACAAACTTTACCTGAAACAATTACACCTAAATGACTCGCTTGACAGCTATCTGTTCCGACAGTTGGTTTAATATCGCTAGACCATTTCCAGCCTGGTTGCAATGTAAGCTTCATAATTCTTTGATTGCCTACATTAACAGCTTCAATTTTTGCATTATTAAAATTATCGTTTACTTCATCGGCGCTATTAAAGCTTTTAACTTCTACTGAACTCATTTTTTTTGTCCTTTTATTTAAAAATTAATTATTAATCATTGCATTAAATGCCGTCAAAGTGTCATCGAATGTCATCATAACTTTCATTTTTCCATCTTCGACTTCAAAATAATGCCCAAAAAGCGTATCCATGCCTTGGGCTGTACCCTTTACAATCACAAATACTTTATTTCCTTCACTGATCATAGAGATTGGTTTTACAGAAAACTCATTCCACGCTTCAGGTATTTTTGCAAAGTTGGACATGCATTCTGCTTTGCCTTTATAAACACCTGACATTGGGTGCTTTCCCTCAACTCCTGGAAATGTCCATGTAATGTCATCGTGCATTATTTCATTCATAAATGCTTCCATATCTCCAGATCCAAAAAGATCGTATCCTTTCTGAACTATTTCTTTGGCTTCCATATTAACCTCCTGGTTTAGAATAATTTCCAAGTGCAGTACCTGCCTTGGTTACAATTTCGGTCATATCAACTGCTTCAAGTATTACTGCATCAGATACCATTCCAGTCGATTGAACTGCTATTTTTGCGCCTGCAACTGAAGTGAAATCAGTTCCGTCAACCGATATAATAAGATCGTAAGGACCTCTTACAATATCAAACGTAAGAACTTTACCTCCAACAGATTCTACAAGCTTATTAACTGCAGCTTTTCTATCATCAGAGGGTTTGCTCATAAATCCTTTAAGTGCCTCTGGTGTATATTTCGCCATCATATAAAATTTAGCCATATTTACTCCTTTAAATAAAATTATTATGGACTATCTTGGTTAAATTGTTATTACAAATTTTTATATCTTTTCAAAAACGGAGAAAATATGACTAATCTTAAGGGAAAAACATTATTTATTACTGGTGCAACTCGAGGAATTGGATTTGCTATTGCTAAAAGAGCTGCTGAGGACGGAGCTAATATAGCAATCATAGCAAAGACCACTGAGCCACATCCAAAATTACCAGGAACTATCTTTACCGCAGCAGAGGAATTAAATGCAGCTGGAGGTAATGCTATTGGAATTAAAACAGATATTCGTTTTGAAGATCAAGTCATAGCGGCCGTTGATCAGACCGTAGAGAAATTTGGCGGTATTGATATTTGCGTTAATAACGCAAGTGCAATCAGTCTTACGCCTACTCTTCAAACGGACATGAAAAGATATGATTTAATGCACGGCATCAATACTCGTGGAACATTTCTTGTCTCAAAATGCTGCATACCTCACCTCAAAAAGGGAACCAATCCTCATATTTTAAATCTTGGTCCACCACTTAATATGGAGAGCCAGTGGTTTAGTCCTCACGTTGCATACACTATGGCAAAATATGGTATGAGTATGTGTACTTTAGGAATGTCAGAAGAATTAAAATCATCAGGCATTGCCGTAAATTCATTATGGCCAAGAACTATGATCAATACTGCAGCAGTAAATAATATATTGGCACTATCGATGGAAGACAAAGGCGTAAGTAAATGTCGAACACCTGCTATTATGGGTGATGCAGCATATCTTATTCTTACACAGGACTCTAAAAAGTTTACAGGTAACATGTGTGTTGATGACAGTACCATTATCAAGTCTGGTAAAACTGATTTAACAGAGTATTTAGCAACTCCTGATGCTGAACCTTTTCCTGATTTCTTTGTAAATGAGAACGATGGTACTGATATTGCTCTAGACTAAACGATCAAAGTAATGGAACGGTTTAACTTTCGACAATTCTTACAGATACTTTATAGGATTTTAACCTTTCCGATTTTAGGATTAATCATTCTTGGATTAGTTTTATTGTTGATGAATGTATTCTAATTATTCGTCGAAACGTTTAGTCTTACACGAGTGCATTGTCTCGTCATAACTTGGTGCATTTTCACCCGAACAGCATGGATCAATATTAATTTTACAATTTGGACATTGATAATGACCATGAACCTCTATTGGGCTGATTTCATTATTACACCAATTACACAGTTGAAGAATCATTCCTCTTTATACCATTTAGATATTAATTTTGATCTGATTCGATTGCATTGTCTTCATTCATTAAAATGGGCCTTCCATCATGAGCTGTATTTAATGGTATAATTTTGCCCTTATAACGAACGCATAACGTTGGCGATGATCTTTTCTGTGAGCCAAGGTTTACCTCAAGATTTACTAACAAAAGCTCCACATTTTCTATAATTTCGAGAATTTTCATATTTTCACTGTTTTCCTAATTTTTTTATTTAATACATTGATTTTTTATAACTTTTATATAAAAGGTGCAACAATCCACGTTATCATCAAAAGCTTAAATACCCACAAGGTGTTTAAGCTTTTTTCATTTTACATTAACAAAAATCTACAGAGCTGCTATCATCTATTCTGATGATTAACGTGGAGGTTAAAAAGATGGTGCCACCAACAATTTAGAGGGTGGTGGCCAAAACCGTCTCAACAAAATATTTTAGTCTGTACAAACAGACGACTGCAAAAAAGCAGTTTACATAATAAAAATCCCATTCAAACGAATGGGATTTTTTTTATAGATAACTGATGATCAGAAAAATTGAAATTAAAAGTTGAATAATAAATATTAACACTGAGAAAAAATGAAGTGCTTTAAACATTTTAACAGCATTTTCATTACCACTTAATTGCAAATCACGATACGTGTTAATTCTTGGTGTTATGATATAGGCATTGATAAGAAATAAAAAAGCTGTGATCAATGATAATGACCAGTACATTGATAGTTCAGCAAATAAAGCGCTCAAAGACGCTAATAAAGATAAAATAAATCCATAAATAAACATCCTTGGAAAAATAATTCTAAGGAACTTGCCAGCTTGTTGTTCATCAAGACTCTTAAAAACTGTTGGTGTCACAATTGACATAAAAAAGATCATAAAACCAATTATGAGGCTGTGTATAAAAATTGTTAAAAATAACATAAGTTATGTATCTATCCTTAAAAGAACACATTTTCAACTGTTGAAATCTGTTTCTATCGATTTAAATTTGTAAGTATGTTTATAGCAATGAATAGGTTCAAAATTATATTGGGCTGTGAAAGTGATTTTGAAGATGTGTGGAGAAACAGAGAGTCTCATCTTGATGAAGTTGAAGGTTTCTTAGGTTTTAATCTTGTTAAAGGTGCAACCACAGAAGAATTTACTCTATATGCATCCCATAGTACTTGGAAAAGTCAAAAGCACTTCGAAGCTTGGACTAAATCAGAGTCATTTAGAAAAGCTCATAAAAATGCTGGCTCAAATAAAAAACTATACATTGGTCATCCTCAATTTGAAGGATTCAATGTTGTTCTCTAAAAAAAGACTATTTAAACATTTGCTAACAGTTATCATTGTTTATCTATTAAACTGTAACCTAGTGATGGCAGATTTTTTCCAAAATATATCAAATCTTATTGAAAATAATGTAGATCGTCTAAGCTATGGAGTATCGGTAACCGATATTAACAAAGACGGCAAATTCGAATTTGTTGTTACAGGTTTTGGCACCGACAATTTGGCCTTAGGATATGAAGATGGCATTATTAAAAATCTTGTTACAAATAATAATTTCAACGATACAGATAGGAGAACAATTGGAGTTGCTGCGTGTGACATTGATCAAGATGGATATGAAGAAGTTTATTTTTTAAATACTGATACTTACAGTGGAGAAAAGCAATACTCAGACAGACTTCTCGATATAAAACAAAATCAAATTATTGATTTATTTTCACTAGATAAAAACATGAAGGAATTAAATTATACGGCTGGTAGGTCAGTAGCGTGTGTAGATAGAGAAGGTAATGGTAAGTATGGGATATACATTGCAAATTATGGAGGTCCAACACGCTTTTATGAATACCACAACGGTTCAATATCGGATAAAGCACCTGAGTTAAAAATTGATCAGATTACGGGCGGTAGAGCCATCGTGGTAGGACATATACTCTCTGATTATAATGATATTTTTGCAGCAAATGAGCGAGGTGCGAATTTTCTTTATAGGAATGACAATGGAAATTTTGTTGATGTAGCAAATGAATTTGAAGTTCAGGATATTTTCCAAAATGGGAGAGGTACTACCCTATCAAACATTTTCTATGATGGTGAGTTAGGCATAATTAATGGTAACTGGATGGGCTATCATCGCACTTACGTTCGTATGGGAGATAAGTTCAAAGATATTGCAAAGCCTGACTTTGATACGCCAACAAGAGTAAGAACTGTTATATCAGCAGATTTTGATAATGATGGCTATGATGAAGTATTTATAAACAATATAGGTGAGCCTAATAAACTTTTTAAGATCCTACAATCTGGAGAGTTTGAAAAGATAGATTTAAATCAAGCATTAGAACCAAATGGCCTTGGCACCGGTGCAGCTGTTGCAGATATTGATAATGACGGTATTTTAGAATTATTAATTTCCCATGGTGAAAGTGGAGAGCAACCGTTATCTCTCTATAAAGCAAATGTTCCAAGTAATCACAAATTTATTAGAATAAAACCAATAAATACTTTTGGTGCACCTGCACGTGGGGCAACTGTCAAACTTTACAGCGATCAGAGGATACATGCTAAGACAATTGATGCAGGATCAGGTTATTTATGTCAAATGGAACCAGTTGCACACTATGGTATAAGAAATTCAGAAGTAATTGAAAAGATAGAAGTGAAATGGACAAATGGTGAAGTAACAGAATATAAAGATATTAAAATCAATGAAACACTAGTAATCAATCAACTAGATTAATTTGCCATTTGAATAAAAATATCGCCCATTCCACCCTGCACCTCTTCAATGGGTTGACTATTTCTAAATTCACACATAGCGCCTGTCATTTCATTAGAAGCTATTGAAACAAGTTGATCGGTAGTACATTCCGATGCATTATGTAATAATCCAATTACTAAATCGCCACCTACTGTAAATACTTGTTCTTTGTCAAGCTTATCATTTTTACAAAAATAATTTTTATTAACTCTCCTTGGAAAATTATCTTTTGCACAAGGATCCTTGATCGTTAAGACATAAAATTCATGATCTGTATTATCAAACGTAAATTTCGCCTTTTTCGTTTTGGCATATTTCATTAAATCACAAGTACAAGGCCAACAGCATCTATAGTATTCACCACAAATTAAATTATTTGTATCTTCTTCATAAATCCTTACTAAGTCAGGAGTATCACCTGGTCTTAAAAGGGATCCGGACACTGAGCAGTACATTTTATTGTATTCAACAAAATCTTCAGCTGTTAAACTTTGTTCAAGAGCAAAGCTAAAAAATTTAGGACCCGCTGCATTTCTGTTGCCATCAGGGAAAATTCCTTCCCAAGACTCGTAAATATGATCATAGTATTTTTGGCCTATCTCAATTGGTTCAATACTATCTTCAGCATTTGCATGAAAAGTCATAATATGCAGGCAGAAAATAAGAGCAATAATTTTACGAAGCATAAAACCTTAAGTAATTCTTATTTGGCAAAAGGGAAGTTATTTATAATCTATTTTTTTCTGCCTTCCATGTACCACCATATTGATATCTTTGTAGTTTTTGTTTTTCAGGAAGACATAGTTTGCATAAAAAAACCCAAGATTTGTCATTTTCGTATCGACATCTATAAAGAACACCTGGAGTAACAGAGCAATTATGACAGGATTTTTTCCTAACTCTCTTTATCATCTATTTCTTCAAATTCACCTTCAAACACTCTATCTTGCTTTTTTTCGGGGAAATAAATTTTTTTAATAAAATAGCTAACTGCAATAATAAAAATTAAAGTTATTAAAATAGTTAATATTTTCATATTTAATTTTTCTTTGTTTTATAAAAATAAATTGATAAATAATAAAATACAAACGATCCAATAATCCAAGCAGATTGAGTCTGTAATGCAACAGTTCTATCACCTACCATTTGTAACTTAGGATTAAACCACGAACCAAGTGGCATCATTGGTGCCCAGGACAACAAAGTGTTTCCACCAACTTGATGATGATATATAACTATCTCAACCAAAATATTTTGGAACATAAACCATGCAAATAAAACAAGAAATACAGACCAATAGAATTTTTTAAAACTCTCTTTATTTCTAAATATCCACCCAACTAAAAGAATTCCAAACCATACAATCCCTGTATCACCTAAAGAATTTACTATCCAATTAATATTCATTGGTATAGCGCAGCTTAATGCTTCAGATCTTCTAAGGTTAACCTCCTCTCCATTTAATAATCCGTAATTAATCCAAAGTTCCCATCCTAATGCAGCAATTACAAACGAAGAAACCAAGGTAAGTGATACCCATCTTTCCATTTTATTTTTCAAAATAAGGTATGATGACAAAATTAAAGGCGCAGATGCAGCCAAATAAACTACAAATACTCTTCTAGCTTCATAGGGGTCTAAACCGCAATCAAATGGCCACATTCAATTATATTTAATTACTAAATATTAGAAAAGAGACCACACAAATTAATACAAAAGTGTACCAAGTAATTACCCAGTTTCTTGCTTTGTTAGGATTTATGTTTTTTCCCTTTTCGCCTTCTTTATTATAAGGGCCAAGTTTCTGATAAAATTTACGTGTCATAATTTTTTACTGGCGAGCCCGCTCGGGTTCGAACCGAGGACAACTCCCTTAAAAGGGGAGTGCTCTACCAACTGAGCTACGGGCTCCTCAAGAATCGCCATGTTTAAGTTGTTTAAAATATACTGCTAAATAACTATTTCAAGTAATTAACTTACATCATATCTAGTTCTAACCTTGCAACATCTGACATTCGAGACATATCCCATGGTGGATCCCAAATTAAATCAACAGCAACTTTATTAACACCTTCAACAGCTAAAACTGCATCTTTAACTTTCTTTGGCATTTCATCGGCAACAGGGCAATTAGGAGTTGTTAAAGTCATCTGAATAATAACGTCATTTTCAGGAGTAACCTCACACTTGTAAATTAGTCCAAGTTCATATACATCAACTGGAATTTCAGGATCAAATACAGTTTTAAGAGCTTCTATTACTTTTTCATCATTTATTTGCATATCAATTAAAATACTTTACGTAATCTCCATAACCTTTTTCATCCATTTCAGACAAAGGAATAAATCTAAGAGAAGCAGAATTAATACAATACCTCAATCCTGTTTCAGTAGGACCATCATTAAATAAATGGCCCAGATGAGCCTGACCGTACTCACTTCTTACTTCAGTTCTAGTCATACCATGAGATTTATCAACCACTTCAACTATATCTGTTCCTTCAATAGGCCTATCAAAACTTGGCCATCCTGTACCTGAGTCAAATTTATCTTTTGATGAGAACAATGGTTCACCTGAAATGACATCAACGTAAAGACCAACCTCTTTACTGTCCCAAAATTCATTTGTAAATGGTCTTTCTGTTCCATTTTCTAAAGCAACAATTCTTTGCTCTTCAGTAAGGTTATTTATTGCCTCTTGTCTTTCTTCAGGTGTTGCAGAACACCAAAAAGGTGTATCAATTATATTAACTTTTGTCATGTCGTACTCCTCTAAGTTTACATCGGCAAATGTGTTTTTACCGAATGTAAGTTGTAAAACTATTAATGTAACTAGTAGAACTATATATATGTAATAAAGTCGCATTACTTGTTCTCCACTGCTGATTTGAATGTGTGCCAAGCTAAAGTCGCACATTTTACCCTCATGGGAAATGCTTCTACTCCTTTCAAAGCATAAAGTGAATCTTCATCATTTAATATTTCTAACGTATCAGCATCACCTTTAACTAGTTTGGTAAAATCATTGAATATACTTTGAGCTTCACTTAATTTCATGCCTTTTAGTTTTTCTGTCATTAGTGATGCTGAGGCTATTGAAATAGCACATCCCTCACCTGAAAACTTGATATCATTAATAATATCATTTTCGTCTAAGTAAAAACTAAGGTGAACTTTATCTCCACAAAGTGGATTATGACCATCTGCACTTTTGTTATGGTTTTCACACGTGCCAAAATTTCTTGGCTCTTGGCCATGATCTAAAATTATTTCTTGATAAAGCTCTTTTAGCAAATCGTTCATTTTTTGAAAAAATCTCTACATTTTTTAATTGCGTTAATAAAAACTTTTATTTCGTCGGCAGTATTATAAATCCCAAATGACATTCTTGATGTAGAATTAACATTCAGTTTTTTCATTAAAGGCTGACAGCAGTGATGACCAGCTCTAATAGCAACACCCTCGACATCTAAAAAAGAAGCAACTTCATGAGAATGTATGTTTTCTAAATTAAAGGAAATGATAGAGTTTTTATCTGAACTTGTTCCATATATTTCTACAAAGTCAAGATCCATCATTTCGTTTAAGGCAGTTTTAGTTAATTCAGTTTCATGGTTATTGATATTATTCATTCCTATTTCAGTAACGTAATCTATAGCAACACCTAAACCAAAAGCTTCAACAATAGGTGGTGTTCCTGCTTCATATTTTGCTGGCAAACCAGTGAAAGTTGCACTATCAAGAGTTACATCTGCAATCATTCCTCCTCCGCCTTGATATGGCGGAAGTTGCTCTAATATTTCTTCTTTACCATATAAAATACCTATACCAGATGGTCCATAAAGCTTATGACCAGAAAAAACATAGAAGTCACATCCTAATTTTTGAACATCTATATCTAAATGTGCTGCTGACTGACAGCCGTCTAATAATACTGGGATATTTCTATCATTACACAACTTTAATATTTCAGAATTTGTTTCTGTTCCAAATACATTTGATAAATGGGTAATAGCAACAATTTTTGTCTTATCATTTAATAACGACGCGAAATGCTCTTTATCTATATGCCCATTTTTATCAATATCTGCAAATTTAATTGTGCATTTATATTTATCACGTACTAGAAACCATGGTATTAAGTTTGAATGATGTTCCATTGTAGTTAAAACAATCTCATCTCCTTCGTTAATATTTTTTTCAGCAAATGTTTGTGCAATTAAATTAATGCTTTCGGTTGCACTTTTAGTAAAAATAATTTCTTTTTCCGAAGAGGCGTTTATAAATTTCTGAACCTTTACACGCGCTTCTTCAAATGCAAAGGTAGACTCTACTGAGAGAGTATGAATTCCCCTGCTTACATTTGAATAGTTTTGTCTATAAAAATTATCCATCTCACTAATAACTAGTTCAGGTTTTTGAGCTGATGCAGCAGTGTCAAAGTAAATAAGATCTTTTTGATTTAAGATTTTTTTATCTAAAATTGGGAAATCTTTTCTTATTTTTGAAGTATTTATCATTTATGAAATTGAAGTAATATAATTGAAAGCTTTTTTTTGCATTTCGTCATTTGAGATTTTATCTACAAATTCACCAAGGAAACCCTCAATGTAAATTTTTTCAGCATCTTCTTTTGAGATGCCTCTTGATTTTAAATAAAATAATATGTTTTCATCTGGTTTACCTGAAGCTGCGCCATGAGCACATACTACATCGTCATTGTTTATATCAAGCATTGGAATTAAATTAATTCTTGCCTCTTCGTCCATCACTAAACCTTTACTTATTTGAGTTGACTCAGTATCTGAACAGTCTTTATCGACAAAGACCATTCCACTAAAAGTAATATTAGACTTTCCTCTTGAGACTGTTTTAAAAGAACAGTCTGATTTTGCGGATTTAGATAAATGATTAATTATAAGTTCATTTTTAGCATTCGTAGAATTAGATATTACTGCTCCAGAGCCTATATAACTTGCATTTTTTTCTTTAAGAGAAATGATTGTTTTACTGTTCATTTCTTGTGAACCGTTTGAAAAATTAAAATCTCTGAATTCACAATTACCTGACAAATCAATCTTATGATTAAAGGAATTCACTGACTCTGGATTGAATTTATTGAGCCTAAACAACTCAAATATAGAATCTTTATTTAGTTTCGACTCAATCTTAAATTCAGAACCATTATCATAATTTGATTCATCACGAATCTCTAAAAAACAATTAGGTCCGACATCAATATTGAGTGAAAGGTTTATTTTAAAATCTGACTTGTTAATTAAATTGACAATCAATCTCTCTGTTGAGTCAGTTAATTTTATGGATCCATCAAAATTGCCCTGTTCACCTTTAAGATTTATTTTATTTTTTGTTAAACTGCCTTCTAACTCAATCACATCGCTAAATATCAAAGAACAGTTGAGTATTTTTTCAGACATAGTTAACCTGCATAACCTTCTTGATCTATTCTTGATGCAAGTGATTTATCGCCTGACTCAACAATAGCACCATCTTGAAAGACATGAACAAAGTCAGGCTCAATATACTCTAAAAGTCTTAAGTAATGAGTAATGATGATAAATGATCTATCGCTTGATCTTAATTGATTTACTGCTTCAGATGTACTTTTAAGGGCATCAACATCAAGACCTGAGTCCGTCTCATCCATTATTACGAGACTTGGATTAAGTAAGTCCATTTGTAATACTTCATTCTTCTTTTTTTCTCCCCCAGAGAATCCCGTATTGACAAATCTAGAATGCATATCCATTGGAATATCAAGTCGCTTTGATTTTTCTCTGAGTAATTTTAAAAATTCGCCGGCATCGATTGGATCCAAGCCTTCCTTTTTTCTATGAACGTTTACAATTTGCTTTAGATAGGTAGCATTGGTCACACCAGGAAGTTCTATTGGGTACTGAAATGCCAAAAAAAGTCCAAGCAACGATCTGTCTGAAGGATCAAGTTCTAATAAATTTTTGTTATGAAACTCTATTTGACCCGATTGAACTAAATAGTTTGGGTTTCCAGCTAGTGTGTGAGCAATAGTGCTTTTGCCTGATCCATTTGGTCCCATGATTGCATGAATCTCACCTTTGCCAATATTAAGACTAAGATCCTTCAAAATATGTTTATCTTCAACTGAGACGTTAAGTTTTTTAATCTCTAACATTTTATCCAACACTTCCTTCAAGACTAATGTTAACAAGTTTTTGAGCTTCAACGGCAAACTCCATTGGTAACTTCTGCAATACTTCCTTACAGAAACCATTAACAATCAAGCCTTGAGCGGCCTCTGCATCAAGTCCTCTTTGCATTACATAAAATAGTTGTTCATCACTAATCTTTGATGTTGTTGCCTCGTGTTCTATCGAAGAGTCATTAGAACCATTTTCAGTTAATGGAATTGTGTGTGCGCTGCATTTACCACCAACCAATAATGAGTCGCATTGGGTATAATTTTTTGCATTTTTTGCTCTTTTGTTAAAACTTACTAATCCTCTATATGTATTTGATGACTTACCAGCAGATATTCCTTTGGATATAATCCTACTCTTTGTATTTTTTCCTAAATGAATCATTTTTGTACCGGTGTCTGCCTGTTGATAATTATTTGTGATCGCCACCGAATAGAATTCTCCAGTTGAATTATCTCCACGCAAAATACAACTTGGATACTTCCATGTAATAGCAGATCCAGTTTCAACTTGTGTCCAAGATATTTTAGAATTTACTCCTTTACAAAGTCCTCTTTTTGTAACGAAATTATAAATTCCACCTACACCATTTTCATCACCCGGATACCAATTCTGAACAGTTGAATATTTAATTTCAGCATTATCCAAGGCTACTAATTCAACATTTGCGGCGTGAAGTTGATTTTCGTCACGCATGGGTGCCGTACAGCCTTCTAAATAACTTACATAACTTCCTTCATCAGCTACTATTAGTGTTCTTTCAAACTGACCAGTCTCTGATGCATTTATTCTAAAATAAGTTGATAATTCCATCGGACACTTCACGCCTTTTGGAATGTATACGAAAGAACCATCACTAAAGACTGCTGAATTTAACGTTGCGTAATAATGATCAGTAACGGGTATTACCGTTCCCAAATATTTCTTAACCAAATCAGGATGTTTCCTAATTGCTTCTGAAATTGGACAAAATATTACACCTATTTCATCAAGCTTATCCTTAAATGTTGTAGCTACTGATACACTATCGAAAACAGCGTCGACTGCTACACCAGCAAGGACTTTTTGCTCTTTAAGAGGGATGCCTAATTTCTCATAGGTCTCTAATAGCTTTGGATCCACTTCATCTAAAGATTTTGGTTTATCCTTAAAGTCTTTTGGAGATGCGTAATAATATATGTCCTGAAAATCAATATCATCAAATTTGGCCTTCACCCACTTAGGTGGTTCCATATGCTGCAGTCTCTCGTAAGCCTTGAGTCTCCAATCGAGCATCCACTGCGGCTCTTCTTTCTTTTTAGAGATAAGTCTAATTACATCTTCGTTAAGTCCCTTTGGAATTTTGTCACTCTCAATATCAGTCACAAATCCATATTTGTACTTATCTTGTTGAAAATTATCTTTGCTTACTTTATTCATTGTCTTAATTCATTTCCAATATTCATTTTTGCATTGTTTTCAATCAAATCACTTAAGTTAACTGAGTTAAGATAATTGCCTATTACACCCTCAAGTTCTTCCCAAAAGTTATGTGTTAAACATTTTTTACCATTGCCTGAACAAAATGCTTTTGGATTATTTCCACACCCAGTTGTTTTAATTTTTTCATCAATAGCATCAAAAATTTCAAGTATTCTTATATCACTTGAATTTTTAGATAATTTATATCCTCCACCTGGACCTCTCTGGCTTCTAACGAGCTCAGCTTTTTTAAGGTCATTAAAAATTTGTTCGAGGTAAGATAAAGAAATATTTTGACGAATGGAAATATGAGCTAAGCTGCATGGAGATGACTCTCCATGTTTAGCTATATCAACCATGGCTAAAACTGCGTATCTTCCTCTCGATGTTATTTTCATCTATTCTCCATTAGACTTTTTTCAAGTTTTTCAATTCGTTCTTTTAATTCAGCATTATCTTTTTCAAGCTGGCTAACTATTGCACTGCGACTGTCATCGCCACGACTAACACCATAAGCCCTGAATTTTTTAATCCCAGCTGGACTTGAGGTTGTATACCTTGCAGGGTTACCAATAACGCTTCTATTTGGCTCAATATCTTTTGCTACAACTGAGTTGGATCCGACTTTAGAGTTTTCACCAATTGTTATAGGACCTAAAATTTGTGCTCCCGATCCGACAATGACATTATCAGCTAGGGTTGGGTGTCTTTTTTTATTTATTTGACTTGCACTGTCTTCACTTGGTGATACACCCCCAAGCGTAACGCCATGATATATAGTAACATTATTACCAATTTCTGCTGTCTCACCAATGACAACACCCATTCCATGGTCTATGAAAAATTTTGAACCAATCTTTGCCCCAGGGTGAATTTCAATGCCCGTCAATATTCTAGCTATATGAGACAATAATCTTGCTAAAATATAAATTTTAAGTGACCAGACAAAGCTTGCTACGCGATATATGCCTAGGGCATGTAAGCCTGGCGAAGTTAAAACTGTCTCTATTCTACCCTTTGCTGCAGGATCTCTATCTATATAAGAGTCAATTAAATCAATGATTTTACTCATTTAAAAAAAAACCTTGAATTTTCAATATAAAATTTAGTATACCGTCTAAGTGGATATCTATAATAACCCACCATTTCAGTCAACTATTTAATAACTATTTATGAATAATCAAGTAAAAGAAGTTGTTTTTACCGGCCCAGATGGCAAGCTTGTAGGCAAATACAAAAAAGGTCAGTCGTTGAATCCTCCTGTAGCTGTAATCATTCATCCACATCCGCTATATGGGGGTACGATGAACAATCCTGTCGTACGTGAACTATTTTCAATATTTGACTCACTTGGCTTTTCTATCTTCAGATTTAATTTAAGAGGTGTAGGCAAAAGTGAAGGAAAATTTGATAATGGCTTAGGAGAATTAGCAGATGCGGCAGCTGCGCTTGATTGGATTCAAAGACAAAATCCTAACACCAATCAATGCTGGGTTGCTGGATTTTCTTTTGGAGCATTACTTTGCATGCAACTACTTATGCGAAGACCGGAAATAACAAGATTTATAAGTATTTCACCTCAACCAAATTTATACGATTTTAATTTTCTTGCGCCATGTCCATCATCTGGCCTCATAGTTCAAGGCAAAAAAGATGATTTAGTTCCAATTGAAGAAACTGCAAAGCTTGCAGAAAAACTTCAATCTCAAAAAAATATAAATATAGAATATGAAGAGATTACTGGTGCAAACCATTTTTACGACAATGAAATGGAAAAACTTAACAATACAATATCTAGTTATATTGAAAAAGAACTTAACTCCCGTTTTAGATAATTTTTCCTCCAGTAGTAGCCCTTGAAACATTCGTAGTACTTGGAAAAGAAATTGGAAGACTCTTTAATCGTCTTACTCCCAAGTAACAGAAGGCATCAGACTCAACAAAATCAACGTTTATATCTAAGTCTTTGTTCGGAATAATCTGAACGTTAGAAAGATCTTTAACAAGTTTTATTATAAACTTATTTTTTGACCCCCCACCTGTAATTATTACTTTTTCAATTCTGTGTGCTTGTAATGATTGTACTATCGACACAGCAGTGAAGGCTGAAATTGTTGCACAGGTGTCAAAAAAATCTAAATGCTTAAATGGAGAAAGTTTAAAATAATTATTATCAAGAGACTTTGGGTAATTTTTTTTAAAATAATTATCTTGCATCAACTTATTAATTAAATTCCAATCTATCTTGCCTTTGCTAGAAAATTTTCCATTTTGATCAAATAAGATATTTTTAGTTTGAATAACATATTTATCTAAAAGGCACATTCCCGGACCAATATCGTATGCAATTATTTTTCGTGATGATGAACAAATAGATATATTTGAAATGCCTCCAATATTTATAAAACATGTATTACCTATTAATTTATTTTTTTTTAGAATTAATTGATGATAAATAGGCGCTAAGGGAGCCCCCTCTCCTCCATTCCGTAAATCTGACTGTCTGAAATCATAAACTACCTTTTTTCTCATTTCTTTAGCAATGTATGGTCCATCACAAAGCTGTATCGATGATTTCATTGAGGGATTATGATAAACGGTTTGGCCATGTATGCATATAAGATCAATTTTATAATTGTGTTTATCTATAAATTTTTGAATAGCTCTGACATATTCTTTTGAAATTTTTTTTCTCAAAAAAATTAAATCTTCAATCGAGTATTTTGAATTATGGAATCTAACTATACAGTCCTTTATCAGATTTCTTAAGTCTGTTTTATACGCAACATATGATGACTTAATATTTTTGAGTCTTGTTTTGCCATCTGTGAAACATAGTGATAGGTCAATTCCATCAAGTGACGTACCGGTCATTATGCCAAGGGCAAAATAGCTACGATTATTCATATCAATTTTTCGAGCTTTTCATTCATATTATAATATTATAATAGTCATTATATGACATTATTTTCTGAATTAAAGGGAAGAGGCTTCATTCATCAGTGCACGAATGAGGAAGAACTATCACGTCTCATCGAAAATAAAAAAATTAAGTTTTATATTGGTTTTGATTGCACCGCAAAATCATTACATGTCGGAAGTCTCATACAGATTATGATCATGAAGCTTTTTCAAAAGTATGGTCACGTTCCAATTATATTAATTGGTAAGGGTACAACTAAAATAGGAGACCCTTCTGGTAAAGATGAGACAAGAAAAATGCTTACAGATGATGAAATAGATGCCAATGGAAAGAACCTTGAAAAAGTTTTCTCTAAATTTCTAAATATGTCAGAGAATAACACTTTAATACGAGATAACGCAAAATGGCTTCAAAAACTAAATTATGTAGATTTTCTGAGAGATTACGGCAAACATTTCACAATTAATAAAATGTTATCATTTGATAGCGTTAAAATTAGATTGGAAAGAGAACAATCACTTAGTTTTGTAGAATTTAACTATATGATTTTCCAAGCATATGACTTTTACGAGCTAAATAAAACTGATGATTGCGCCTTACAAATTGGAGGTTCTGATCAATGGGGTAATATAGTTAACGGTGTAGAACTTATAAGGAGAGTGAACAATAATATCGCTTACGGCTTAACAACGCCGCTTCTTACAAATGCCAATGGAGATAAAATGGGCAAAACAGCTGATGGAGCTGTTTGGCTGGATGAGGAAATGCTCTCTCCATACGATTATTGGCAATTTTGGAGAAATGTAGATGATCGAGATGTAATTAAATTCATAAAATTATTCACTATTATGGACTTAGAAAAAATTAATGAATTAGAAAAAAATAATAAAAATATAAATGAATTAAAAATTTTACTCGCCAATGAAGCTACTAAACTACTTCATGGTGAAAAGGAATCTCAAAAAGCAGAAAAAATTGCAACCGAATTATTTTCAAAAGATACAATGTCAGACGACATGCCGACTTTAAGGCTTAAAGCTAATGAGGTTAAACAAAATCAATATTTGTCTGATTTAATAGTTAGAATGGAAATGGCTTCGTCTAAGTCAGAGAGTAGAAAATTAATTCGTGGAAATGGAGTCAAAGTGAATAGGAAGTCAATATCAGACGAGATGTACGTCATTAGTCAAAGTGATTTAGAAAATGAGGGTGCAATACTTGTAAGTGTTGGAAAAAAAAGACATTTTAAAATCACTCTTGATTAACACTATTTAAATTTTGTAAAAATTCTCCTGCTCTCTCCAAAATTCTTGGTTTAATGATTGTCAAAGGATTTGATTCAACATCTGGATCTTCTGAGCTACCAGTTAAACTAAAGTCAATGGAGAATAATCCTTCTCCTTCATTACCAACAATAATATCACCCAATACTGGTAAATTTTGAATAATTGCATTAATGAGATGTAAAGGGCTAATTTCACCTTTCATATTAATTGATTTTAATTCACGATCAATACTTCCATCCATAACAAGTCCAAGACTATCGCTCACAGCAAAAGCTTCAATATTTTCAAAACTTTTCTCAGTTTCAACATATTTGAGATCACCATAGCCAAACCTAATTCCTTGCTCACCTTCAGCAATACCTACTAAACCTGAAATAGATGGTAGTGAAAGAAGTTTTAAGGATGCAGGTGAATTAATTAATACAAAATCATTTAATTTTATATTTACATCTGCTTTCAAAGTTTCAAGGTTTCTTACCGATATCATTTCAATATCACCATCACTCAATAACTTATATGCTGTATGATCTTCATTCACAAAGTCTGAAATATTATTTGAATAAATTATATTCGTATCTTCATATTCATTTTTTTCTCTTGTGTATTTTAAGTGAGATGTTCCATTAGTTGCTCCGCTATGTACCTTTAAATTTAATTTTTCTTTATTTATCGTAGCTTTGAAATTGTCTGCCTGAACATTGCCGTTGAAAATAACTTTTCGAGTATTGATTTTGTAAAATTCTTTATTTAAATAAAAACTATTTTTTTTCTTATATTCGATTTTATTTTGTGACAAATCTATAATATCTCCATCAATAGACATATGAAGTACTCTTTTTGATAAGTCTCCACTTATGTTGAGTTTTACATTATCTGAATTATCAATAGCAACTTGATCAAAATATAAGTGATTATCACTATTCAACCTGAATTTTCCCTTTAAATCAATCGGACTGCCAATGGAGTTAAATTTAACAAAGCTATCATTATCTTGATCAAAAGAACCTGTGAACTTGATATCAAGTTCATCACCTCTTACTTTTGCTAAATTTATTTGTCTTATATAGGCCTCAGTGTCATTAAAATTAATCTCCCCATCAAAATCAACTTTAGATTTTTCAAGATTAAATAAATTAAATTTATAATTAATTTTCCCCGAAATCTCATTTGGAATTTCACGATCATCAAATACATAGTTTATATTCAATGGACCTTCAAATGTTATTGAAGTATCTCTAAATATTTCATTTGCTTTATTGCGCTTTAAATCAAAGGAAAAAGAAGTGAATACTTTTTGTTTCTCTACTAAGGATGACTCTAACAAGTTTATGATTCTAGCATCTTTTGAATCATCCAAACTAAAAAGTCTTTCAAAAAAAGCTATAATAATATCTTTTTCAATTCTAATTGGAATATTAGCTGTACCATTACTAAAACTGAGATTATTAGATGAAATATTTGCATCCTTAATAATTAAAATATCATTTTTTAATTCATGAATTGTTAGACTGTTAATGTTTTTGTCTTTCAGTAATGATATTTTATAATTGGATAGATAGGACTGTTCATAAAGAAAATCTTCAACTGGATTTAAATTTAATTCATATATGCCGTTCATTAATAATTCTGAATTTTCAGCAAGTACAAATTTGTCTATATTATATAAATCAAAGTTATCTAAAGTTGTATCAAGATTGATATTTTGCCATCCAATAAAATTATCAAGTTGACTTAATATCTGTTCTGGAATTGCAAATAACTTTGATTGTAGTATTTTAGGATTTACAGAAAAATTGAGATTTAATTTTAATTTTTTACTTAAGTTATCAAAATTAATGTGACCCCTATCAATTAGAAAAATATTACTACCCATAAATTTATTTAAAATTATTTTTTTATCATCATGCAAATAATTCATATCTAATGAGAATGTTGTCTTATCTACTGTTTCAATGTCACCAGATAAATATTGCATGGACGTAAAACCATTTTTTAATGGATTATCTAATACAACCGAAGCCATTACTTGATCTAAAGAAGGGTCCGCTTTGAATTTTGAGACTAAACCATATATAGGTTCCGAAAAATTAATTTCATCAAATTTTACATTACATTCATTATTTGATAACTGTTGAAAAATACAACTAATTGGAAGTTCAAGTTTGTTAATTGCTATCTCATTATCTTTACCGTCTAACAATACTACGAAATTATTTATGTTAAATTGTAATCCTGTGTTAGCGCTATATATCAATAGACCTTTCTTAAAATCAAGTGAGTAATTTTCAAATTTATCCGATAGTTTGCTATTCAAGTACGGTTTTAAGAAGTTTACTGATAAACCTTTATTTATAATCGACACAAAAAAGTATAAACAAACGGTCAAAATCAAAGATAAAATAGAGATCAGAGTATATTTTAAAATCTTATTCATGTTTATTTGCGTAAATTAATATTAGAAAATATTAATTTATCAATATTTCCATCTAATACAGAATCTGGGTCTGTATCTTCATAATTGCTTCTGAGATCTTTCACCATCCTATATGGATGTAAAACATAAGAACGAATTTGGTTTCCCCATCCTATTTCAGATTTTTCTCCTGCTTTAGTTTTCTTATCCTCGTCCATTTTTTCTCTTTCTATTTCGTAAAGTTTTGATTTTAAGAGACTCATTGCAGTTGCTTTATTTTTATGTTGAGATCTTTCGTTTTGACATTGAACTACAATTCCTGTGGGTTCATGTGTAATTCTTATGGCGCTATCGGTAGTATTAACATGCTGACCACCTGCACCCGACGCTCTAAATGTGTCTATTCTTAAATCTTTATCATTTATGTTTACCTCAATATTCTCATCTACATAGGGTGAAATCCAAACACTTGAAAAGCTTGTGTGACGTCTTGAATTAGAGTCAAAAGGTGAAATTCTAACTAATCTATGAATTCCAGACTCTTTCTTCAAGTAACCAAAAGCATAACTTCCTTCTATCAATAATGTTGATGATTTAATTCCTGCTTCTTCACCAAATGACTCATGAATTAATGTCGCTTTAAAGTTTTTTTTCTCTGCCCATCTTAGGTACATTCTTAACAACATTTGTGCCCAATCCTGACTTTCTGTGCCCCCAGCACCAGCATGAATTTCTAAGTAACAATTCTTACTGTCTGCGTCATCTTTAAACTGCAATTTAAATTCTTGAGATTCTAGATCTTCAATTATTTTTAATATACTTTGGTTACATTCTGAAATAGTTGAAATGTCATTTTCTTCAATCGCTAACTGGTAAAGATCATTATTTTCAGATATTAAGTTTGAATACTGACTTACTAATTGAAGATTATTTTCAACTTCACTTAGTTTCATCATAGTAAGCTTTGCGCTATCACTATTAGACCAGAAATTTGGATCTTCAGATAACTTTTTTAGTTTGTCTCTTTCGATTTCTAATTGATCAGTGTCAAAGATGCCTCCTAATTAAGTCGAGCTTTTCTTTTGCAAGTGAGTTCTGATGTTCAAAGTCAATTTCCATTAGTATAATACATAATCGTCTGACAAATCCTCCTCAACTTGAATGATTTGAAATCCGTCAGCACCTGTTAAAGTTTCAAAATTATTTACAAGATTATCACTTTTACTAAAAGCTTCATAGATAGATTTGGGGTCATTTACACCAGAACTCAACTGTCCGGTTTGATGATTAATTTGTACCAATTCTATACCGCTAGGAATAACAAAGGGAAGTGGTGTATCATCTTCATAATATCCAGTCATAAACTCTTTAAATATGGGGAGAGCAACAGAAGAACCGGTTTCTCTTTTTCCGAGGGATTTAGGGCTATCAAATCCAACATAAATTCCTACGATAATTTCTGATGAAAATCCTATGAACCACGCATCAGTATTATTATTTGTAGTGCCAGTTTTTCCTCCAATTTCAATGTTTTCGATTTTAGTTTTTTTTCCTGTTCCTCGATCAACTACACCTTTTAAAATAGATACCATTTGATAGGAATTTACAGGCGAAAATATAGATGTTTGGTTAGTTTCAAGTTTTGGTCTTGGATCCTCTTCGATAAAAGGATTTGTACAATTTTCACAAACACCAAAATCTGCAAGATAAATATTATTACCTCTTCTATCTTGAATTCTATCAATTATATTTGGATAAACATGCTTTCCACCATTAACGAATGATGCATATGCACTTGTAAGTTTGATAAGTGAGGTTTCGCCTGCACCAAGTGACATAGACAGAACTTTTGGCATATCATTTAATATGCCTGTCCGATTGGCTATTTCAGAAACTTTGTCCATACCCAAATACTGAGCAATTCTAATTGTCATTAAATTTCTAGAGTTCTCAATTCCTATCCTTAGAGGTGTTGGTCCATAAAACTTTTTTCCATAATTTTCTGGTTTCCACTTCCCTAGTTCACCACCTTGATCAATTACAAAAGGTGCATCAAGTATTAAGCTATTTGGTTGTAAGCCATTTTCTAAAGCAGACATATAAACAAATGGCTTAAAAGCTGATCCCGGTTGCCTCTTCGCCTGTAGAGCCCTGTTAAAATTACTTAGTTTGAAATCAAATCCACCAGACATTGCAAGAATTCTTCCTGAAAATGGATCCATGACAACTATGGCTCCATTGACTTCTGGTATCTGTTCTAAAGAGAATGTTCCATCAAAATTATTTGATACCAATATAATATCATCTTTTTCAACTATATCATCGACATTATCAATTTTTGGTCCAACATTGTTATCATTTATATATTTTCTAGCCCATTTAAAATCTGACAAATTGCCTTCTTTAAGATCTTCATTAATAAGTACTTCAATTATTGCCTTATTGTCGTCAATGAACTTAACCCTAGCTAGTGAAAAACTGTCTGGAATTTTTATTTTTTGTTTTATAAGCTTTAAATCTACATTCTTAAACTTATTCAATGGTCCTTTGAAGCCATGCCTTTTATCATAATTCTTTAAACCATTTTTAAGCGCATTATCTGCTAATGATTGAGTTCGAGTATCTAACGATGTTCTTACTGATAAACCACCATGATATAATGTCTCTTCATCAAAAATATTAATTATCTTTTTTCTTATCTCTTCGATAAAAAATTTAGAAGAATAATATTCTTTTGTTGTACCTAGTTCTGTAATAAGTGGTTTTTTAAGCAATGTTTCCAATTGATTTTTATTTAAGAAGTCATTTGCAAACATTCTTTTCAAAACATAGTTTCTCCTATCAAAAGCCTTCTCATAATTTCTTTTTGGATGATAGCGACTTGGTGCTTTCGGAAGTGCGGCTAAAAAAGCCATCTCATCAATTGAAAGTTCACTTAAGGACTTTTTAAAATATCGATTTGAAGCGGCAGCAACTCCGTATGTTCCGGATCCGAGATATATTTGATTAAGATACAATTCTAGAATTCGATCCTTTTCTAAAACCTGCTCTATTTTAATTGCTAACAATGCTTCTTTAATTTTTCTACGAAGTGATAATTCATCATTAAGTAAAAAGTTTTTAGCAACTTGTTGAGTGATTGTTGATGCTCCCTGAGGTCTTCTTTCATTTAAATAGTTCGATATATTTCTTATGGATGCTTTAAGTATTCCTATTCCATCAATTCCAAAATGATTATAAAAATTTTTATCTTCTGCAGATATGAATGCTTGCTTTAATTGAATAGGAATATCTTCAATAGGGATGAAAATTCTATACTCTCTCGAAAATTCTTTTACAAGGGTTCCATCAGATGAGTGAACTCTTGTGAGAACATTCGGCTTATACGTTTTAAGGCTGGAAAAATCAGGCAACTCATTTAGGAAAATTAAAACAGTTATTAGTGCAGTTATAGGAAGCACTGTAAATAATATGATAAAATTTCTGTAACTAAATAATTTCATTATTTAATATTTTTAATTTTTTATGTGGCAATCGTTAGACAATAAGAGACAAAATAGGTTATTTTTATCAATTTTTGATGATATTAAAATATTTGATTTTTGATAACAACGCATGTAACTATAGGGATAACATATTGAAAAAATGAATAAAATTAATTTATCTAAAATACTATATTCTTCGCTGCTTTTGAATAGCAGCAATTTGAAAGGTTTCTTTAAATGTCAAACAAACTACTTATTGATGGATCACGCACGGATCAAACTCAGATCGCACTTATTAGCAATGATGGCTTAGAAGATTTTGAGTTTGAGTCGCTAAATAAAAAAAATCTAAAAGGTAATATTTATTTAGGCAAGGTATCACGTATTGAGGCCTCGTTGCAGGCTGCTTTTGTTGAAATTGGGTCAGAAAAAAATGGTTTCTTGGCATTTGGTGAAATACATCCAAATTATTTTCAAATTCCTGTTGCAGATCGAGAGGCGCTTCTTAAAGCCGAAGCTGAGCGTGAAGAGCAGCACCAAGAAAATAATGATAATAATTTAGAAGATACCGAAGTTAATGAAAATAACGAAAATGCTAGTAGTTCAGATTCAACAAAAGAGGATGATCAGTCTGATTCAAATAAATCAAGCCAATATAACAAAAGAAAGAATTTCAATTTTAGACGAAAACTACTTAGATCATATAAAATTCAAGAGGTAATAAAAGCTGGTCAATTAATTTTAGTTCAAGTTGTAAAAGAAGAGAGAGGAAATAAAGGGGCAGCATTAACATCTTATATTTCTCTTGCAGGAAAATATTCTGTCCTAATGCCAAATTCAACTAAAACAAAAGGCATTTCTCGTAAAATCTCTACATCAGATGATAGGAATAAATTAAAAAAAATAGTAGACGATTTAAAAGTGCCTGCTGAAATGGGGCTGATCATAAGGACTGCGGGCTTGAATAAAACAAAGAATGAAATTAAAAAAGACTATATTACACTTAATAAACTTTGGGTTAACGTAGTTGATTCAACGAAAAAAGCCATTGCTCCTGCCCTGATACATGAAGAAGGAAATTTATTAAGAAGAGTAGTGCGTGACGTATACACCAAAGATATGAAAGAAGTTTATGTCGAGGGTAGTGAAGCGTATAAAGAAACAAAAAAATACATGTCTCAAGTCCTGCCATCATGTTCTAAATTTGTAAAACAGCACAAAAACAAAACTCCAATATTTACCAAGTACGATGTAGAAAAAGAAATTCTTAAGATGTTTAATCAGGAAGTAAAGCTTAAATCTGGTGGCTACCTCGTTATAAACCCTACAGAAGCTCTTGTTGCAATTGATGTAAATTCAGGTGGAGCAACCAAAGAAAGAAATATTGAAAAAACAGCTTTAAAAACAAATCTTGAGGCAGCTGAAGAAATAACAAAGCAAATCAAAATAAGAGACTTATCAGGGCTCATTGTGATTGATTTTATCGATATGTATGAAATGAGGAACAATAGAACAATTGAAAAAAAAGTAAAAGAGCTGATTAAAAAAGATAGAGCTAGAATTCAAATATCAAGAATCAGTCAGTTTGGTCTTCTTGAGATGTCCAGGCAAAGACTTAGACAAAGTTTTATAGACTGGAAAACTGAGCTTTCAATTGGTTCTTCTGCATTAAAAATAATATACAGTATTAACGAAAAAATTAATAAAGAAGAAAAAAATTCAATTGAAGTAAATTTAAACCCAACCATGCTTCGATATTTAAATAACAATATGCAAAATGAAATTGAGGGCATGAAAACAAAGACAAAAGTTGAAATCTTATTTAAAGAAAATGATGAAATAGAAATTAATGATATTGAGATAAAAACAATAAAAAGTATAAAAAAAAGTAGCATGAAAAAATCAATTTCAAAAACAAAAAAAGTGAAAAAAAAGACGTCTGCAAACATAAAAAAGAAACAAATAAAATCTAAAAATTCGGTCAAAAAAAATAGTTCTAAGGTAGATAAAGAAATTGAAAAGACAGTTGCCCCAACAATAAAAGAAATAAAAAATAAGAAAAGTGGATGGTGGCAACAGTAACCTTTAAGAGATTATTTGCCTCTTTAATTATCTTTTTTTATTTTTTTATTCATAGTTCTTTTGCATTAGAAATCATTAGAGACGAAGAGCTTGAGAAATTTACCAAAGAATTAACCTCTGAGCTTCTTACGGATACCAACTTAAATGTAAAAGATATAAATTTTTATTTTATAAATAATAAGGAAATCAATGCATTTGTGACAGGTGGAAAAAATATTTTTATAAATACTGGATTAATTACCCAAGCATATGACTATAGAGAATACCAGGCAGTTATTGCTCATGAGCTATCACATATAATCGGTGGCCATATATTTAATACTTCTGCTGAACTTCAGAATTTAAGCAATAAAGCTCTACCAGTATATTTATTGGGAATAATAGGAATATTCGCAGGATCTGCAGATACAGCAATTACGAGTATAATGTTAGGTCAAGCGAGTGTTCAAGATGGATTCACCTATTATTCTCGAAATCAGGAAGCTTCAGCAGATCAAGCCGCAATTAATTTAATGTGCTCAAATAATATTGATGCTTCATACCTGGTAAGTTTCCTTGAGAAATTAGACAGAAAAACTTTAGATAGTGTTTCAAATGAAAATTACTATAGGTCAACACACCCTCCTATAGATAGCAGAAAAGATTGGATAAATATTTCACTTAAAAATAAAAATTGTGAATATGAAAAAACACAATTCCTTCAAGAAAAATTTAATTTACTTAAATCAAAATTAATTGCATTCACTCATAGCAAACAAGAAGTTTATGCAATTTACAGTGGTGAAAGCGATGTAGATTTATATGCAAATGCAATTATATCGTATCTTTCTGGAAATCACTCAGTCTCTCTCGAGATTTTAGATAGATTAATAAATCGAGAACCGAATAATCCTTATTTTAGGGAGCTGCTCGGAGAAATTTATTTTGCGAAAGCTGATTTTGATAATGCAATTAAAAATCAAAGTATTGCGATAGAATTAGCCAATGAGCCAAGCGATCTATACTTCATGATGATTGGAAGCTATTTAGTCGCTCTTGAGGATCAAGCATCAAAATATGATGGCATTAAAAATTTAAAAAAATCAATTTTTATAAACCCAAAAAATACATATTCCTGGTATCTTCTTGCAAGAGCATATGCTGACACAGGTAATTTACCTTTAGCAAATTATGCTACTGCTGAGAGGTATTATTTAATTGGCGAGAGAGGGCTCGCTTTGGAATTCGCCCAAAAATCTATAAATTCTATTGAAAAAAATTCACCTGAATGGTATCGAGCCAATGATTTAATGTCTATAATAAGCAGTTCAATAACTGATGAGCCATCAGATTGATGATTGATTAAAAATGAAAAATAAAAAAATTAAAATCATTAACGGCCCTAATCTTAATTTACTTGGAACAAGGGAACCTGAAATTTATGGTGGTAACACTTTAGTTGAGATAGAAAATATGATTAAAAGTTATGTTGATAAAAATTCATACGCATTTGACTTAGACTTTTTTCAGTCTAATAGTGAAGGTGAAATTGTAGAGTCGTTACAAGATGCCGGTAAAAATTGTGATGGGGTCATAATCAATGCTGGTGGACTAACTCATACTTCTGTAATTATATTGGATTGCCTTCTTGCAGTTGATATCCCAAAAATTGAAGTTCATATTTCTAATCTATTCACTCGTGAAGAATTCAGGCATAATTCATATATTAGTAAAGGAGTAAACGGTCTAATCTGTGGATTTGGAGCTAATAGCTATTTACTTGCTATTGATGCTATGCATAAGATAGTTTAAAAATCATATTATGACTGATAAATCAAAAAAAAATATTGATACTAAACCCATTAAAGATTTAGCTAAATTACTCGATGAATTAAATCTAACTGAAATTTCTTATTCAGATAAAGAATTTTCAGTATCAGTTTCAAAGTCAATTAATGTTAATGCTTTACCCCAATCAAACGTTTCATCATCGTCAGAAAATCCAGGTGTTGATGATAATACAAATAATGATTATCAAAATGATCCGAGAGCGATAACGTCGCCAATGGTCGGCACTGTTTATCTACAACCAGAACCCGGTGCAAATAAATTTATTAATGTTGGTGATGATGTAAAATCAGGGCAAACACTATTAATAATAGAAGCAATGAAAACAATGAATCCAATAGAGTCTTCCCTTCAAGGTAAGGTAACTAAAATTCTTGTCGAGAATGAACAGGCTGTTGAATTCGGACAACCACTCGTCTTAGTAGAATAAATGTTTGAAAAGATTTTAATTGCTAACCGTGGTGAAATTGCGGTTAGAATTAACAGAGCATGTCAGGAGCTAGGTATATCAACTGTCGCTATCCACAGCGAAGCTGATAGAGACTCAATGCACGTCAGAATAGCAGACGAAAGTGTTTGTATTGGACCAAGCGCAGTTAACAAAAGTTACTTGAATACACATGCTATAATTTCTGCTTGCGAGATCACTGGAGCTCAAGCTGTACACCCTGGATATGGATTTTTATCAGAAAATGCCTCATTTGCAAAAATGCTGGAAGATCACAAATTAAATTTTATTGGACCCAAATTTCAACACATCGAAATGATGGGAGATAAAATACAGGCCAAAAAAATCATGAATGATTTTGGTGTCCCAGTAGTTCCTGGCTCAGAGGGAAAAATAAAAGATGTTGAGCATGCCATAAGAATATCTAATGAGATTGGATTTCCTGTGCTTTTAAAGGCAAGTGCTGGTGGAGGTGGTAGAGGGATGCAAATTGTAAAAAATGACGAAGAATTGAGAAAAGTTTTGCCTATACTCAAACAGGAAGCACTTTCTTTTTTTGGTAATAGCGACATTTATGTTGAAAAATTTATAGATTCACCTCGCCACATAGAAATTCAAGTAATGTGTGATACTCACGGAAACTTTCTTCACCTTTACGAACGTGATTGTTCTGTGCAAAGACGTAATCAAAAAGTTATAGAAGAGGCTTTAGCTCCAGACATTTCAGAGGATAACAAAAATAAGCTTTATAAAATTTGCACCGATGCAATGTCAAGAATGGGTTATTTGGGTTTAGGTACTCTTGAATTTCTATACTCAGATGGAAATTTTTACTTTATGGAAATGAATACAAGAATACAAGTCGAGCACCCTATTACAGAAATGATAACTCGCGTTGATTTAGTTAGAGAGCAAATTTGTATTGCTCATGGTGAAAAAATTTTTACTACTCAAGAAAATATCAAGCCATTAGGTCATTCAATTGAGTGTAGAATAAACGCTGAAAATCCAGAAACTTTTCAGCCGTCTGCAGGTCAAGTTCAAATGTATCATGCGCCTGCTGGTAATGGCATAAGACTAGATACGTTTATATATTCAGGTTACAAGGTTCCTCATTATTACGATAACCTTTTAGCTAAACTAATTGTGACAGGTCGAACGAGAAACCATGCAATTAAAAGAGCTCTAAGGGCTTTAAACGAAATTGTAATTGATGGTATTCAAACAAATATTGATCTGCATAAAAAAATACTATCATCCAATGACTTTAAGCAAGGAGCTGTTCCAATTAATTGGCTTGAAAATAAAATAGATAAAATTTAATTACAATCCTCTATCCAAATATCATAGATCGGATGTTCTAATGAGGAAATTGAGGGAAGAGTTTTCAACATCCATCCATTAAAGATTTTTTCATTAATTTCTCTATTATAAATATTTAAATAAACAGCCTTCTCAGATTTTTCATATTTATCGCTCAGGTAACATTCTATCGCATAAATTTCTAAGTAGTCATATTCATAGTTCTCTTTAAGTTTTATTTCTATTTGATCAACATTAGCAGTTATTTTATTTAAGATTTTTAGAGTTACTAACATTTCTCTATCAATTTCACCTTGTGTATCTAAAGAAGGAATTTTATTTTCATCTATATTTAAATCTTCTTTTTCCTCTTGATCGTAAGTTGGTTCTAATTGATCGAGGCTAATAAGTGGAGCAATTTCAATATTCTCAGCAATGGATACAAAACTAGAAAATAAAATAAAAGTTAAAATTAGGGAAATTAGTTTTTTGGCTTCCATTTTTCATAACCTAAACTTTTTTGTTTTTTAGTGATTGAATTCTCCTGATCACTTTTTGGCATATAAGCATTTTGTGTGCCTGTTTGATTAGGTATATGATTTTTTTGCCAAAAATGCTTATTGGCTTCTTTAGGAATATCTTGGCTTGTGAAACGCAACCAATTATTCCACTCTGGATTGGTCATCGAAGAGTCGATTTCACCCTCATAAATTACCCATCTCTTAGTATCTGATTTGTTTCTGAAATATCGATTGTTTTTTTCATCTCTACCTACTTCATAACCATTAAAATATGACCATAATCTTGTTCCAAATGTCTGACCGTTCCACCAAGTGAAAATTTCTTTAATCATATGTATCCAAAATAATTATGTTGAATTAACAATTTTTTCAACAATATTAGCGTTATAATTAGCCTGTAAGTTATTGTAAAAACTGTATATTTTTAAAATAAACCACAGCTCCTATACTGCATATAGTATATATTATTTTTTTTTACACAATATGTTGACTTAAGAATTCAAATAAATAAATATACTCAATCTAGAACGTTACTCAAATAAACATTCTGGCGCAACCGGTCGAAAAGCCACATTTCGAAATATTTTTTTCGACTGTAAAAAATTGTCTTTGGAAAAGAGGAATGAATAATTATGAAAATTAACCGAGAATTTACAAGCGAAAATCAATCACCATATAAGACTATAAATTTCAAAAAAGTCTCAACAGAAATTCTTAATCCAGATGGATCACTAGTCTTCAAATTAGAAGATTTTGAAGTTCCTGAAAGCTGGAGTCAAGTTGCAAGCGATATTCTTTCACAAAAATATTTTAGAAAAGCGGGAGTGCCAAATAAAGTCAAAAAGGTTGAAGAAAAAGGTATTCCATCTTGGTTATCAAAAAGAATTCCTGATGAAAATGGCGAAGGCCTTGAAATGTCTTCTGAAAAAAATTCTCAGCAAGTTTTCGATAGATTAGCTGGTGCCTGGACATATTGGGGCTGGAAAGGTGGTTATTTTTCAAGCGAAGATGATGCTAAAGCTTTTTTTGATGAAGTAAGGTTCATGCTTGCTTCTCAGATGGTTGCCCCTAATAGCCCTCAATGGTTTAATACAGGTCTTAACTGGGCGTATGGAATTGATGGCCCTTCTCAAGGTCACTTCTACGTTGATGGTGAGTCTGGAAAATTAACACGATCATCGAGTTCATATGAAAGACCTCAACCACATGCATGCTTTATTCAAAGTATTGACGACGATCTAGTAAATGATGGCGGTATCATGGATTTATGGGTAAGAGAGGCTAGATTGTTCAAATATGGATCTGGAACAGGAACAAATTTTTCTAATTTGAGAGGTGCCAGCGAAGGTCTATCTGGTGGTGGACAATCATCTGGATTGATGAGCTTCTTAAAAATTGGTGATAGAGCGGCTGGCGCAATTAAATCAGGGGGTACTACAAGAAGAGCAGCTAAAATGGTAGTTGTTGACATCGATCATCCTGATATTGAAGAATTTATTAAATGGAAAGTGACAGAAGAGCAAAAAGTTGCATCGATTGTAACGGGATCAAAAATTTGCTCTAAGCATCTAAAAAAAATAATGGCTGCTTGTCATAACTGTGAAGCGGATGGAGAAAGTTGTTTTGATCCAAAGAAAAATCCAGCTCTTAAGAGAGAGATTATTCTGGCAAGAAATAACGAAATTCCTGAAAATTATATTCAGCGAATTATTCACTTTGCGAAACAAGGATATAAATCAATTGAATTTGAGACATATAACACTGATTGGGACTCAGAAGCTTATGTAACAGTTTCAGGGCAAAACTCTAATAACTCTGTGAGAGTTACGGACGATTTTTTAAACGCTGTTACAAATAATACCGATTGGAATCTTGTGAATAGAACAGATAACTCGATAAATAAAACAGTGAAAGCTAGAGATTTATGGGATCAAGTAGGTTACTCAGCATGGGCATGTGCTGATCCGGGCATACAATTTCATACAACGATCAATGATTGGCACACTTGTCCAGAAAGTGGTGAAATTAGAGCTTCTAATCCATGCTCGGAATATATGTTCTTAGATAATACTGCATGCAACCTAGCATCCCTAAATTTAATGACCTTTATGGATGAGAATAAGTGCCTAAACACTGATTTGTTTAAACATGCAGTTAGATTGTGGACTATTATTTTGGAAATTTCAGTAATGATGGCTCAGTTTCCATCAAAAGAAATTGCAAAACTTTCATATGAATACAGAACTCTAGGCTTAGGTTATGCAAACCTCGGAGGATATCTTATGTCAAAAGGTGTCGCTTACGATAGTGAAGAAGGTAGAGCTAACTGTGCTGCAATTACAGCTCTGATGACAGGCATATCTTATGCAACATCGGCAGAAATGGCCTCAGAACAAGGCCCATTCCCTGGTTACCAGCAAAACTCAAAAAATATGCTGAGAGTAATCAGGAATCACAGACGAGCTGCATATGGTCATCAAGATGACTATGAAGAATTAAATATTAACCCAGTTCCATTTGAAGTGAGTAATCTTAGGGATGTAAATCTGGGGGCAGAAGCTCAAAGTGCATGGGATTTAGCTTATCAAGAAGGTCAAAAATACGGTTATCGAAATGCCCAAACAACAGTAATTGCACCTACTGGAACAATCGGCCTTGTAATGGATTGTGATACAACTGGTATTGAGCCTGATTTTGCTATGGTGAAATTTAAAAAACTTGCTGGAGGAGGTTATTTTAAAATAATTAACAGAACAGTACCGGAAGCTCTGCAAGAGCTTCAATACACTCAGGAAGAAATTGATGAAACAATTAATTATGCAGTCGGTCGTGGAACTTTAAGCAATGCACCTCATATTAACCACGACTCTCTTAGAGAGAAAGGTTTTGGTGACGAGCAAATCGATAACTTAGAACAGAATTTAAAAAATGTATTTGATATTAGATTTTCTTTTAATGAGTTTACGCTTGGCAGAAAATTTTGTACTGACACTCTAAATTTAAGTGAAGAGCAACTTGCTGACTTTAATTTTAATATGCTTGCAGCTTTAGGTTTTTCTTCAGAAGAAATAGATGCTGCAAATACATATTGTTGTGGGACTATGACTTTGGAGGGTTCCCAATATATTAAAGATGAGCACCTACCTGTATTTGATTGTGCCAATCCTTGTGGAAGAATAGGAAAAAGATTCTTATCTGTTGAAAGCCATATCAGAATGATGGCTGCTGCACAGCCTTTTATATCTGGTGCAATTTCTAAAACGATCAACATGCCAGCTGATTCTAACGTAGAAGATTGTAACGAGGCTTACATGTTGTCATGGAAACTTGGCACTAAAGCTAATGCTCTTTACAGAGATGGGTCAAAACTTAGTCAGCCATTAGCATCAAAACTTGTTGATGACGAAGTTATAGAAGAAGAGCATCAAGAAGCTGTTTCTCAAGTAGAAAAAACAATTGCAGTCGCAAAAGAAGCCGCAAGTTCTGTTGTTTATGGATCAAGAAATAAAGTTCCTGACAGGAGAAAAGGATATATTCAAAAAGCAATCGTCGGTGGCCATAAAGTTTATCTTCATACAGGCGAATATGAAGACGGAAGCCTGGGTGAAATCTTCATCGACATGCATAAAGAAGGTGCTTTTCTTAGAAGTTTAATGAACAACTTTGCCATAGCTATTTCTATTGGCTTACAGTACGGTGTCCCTCTGGAGGAGTACGTTGAAGCCTATACATTTACGAGGTTTGATCCTGCTGGTGTTGTACAAGGTAACAATAGAATAAAAAATGCTACATCTATCTTAGACTATGTCTTCAGAGAGCTTGCTGTATCCTATCTTGGAAGAAATGATTTGGCGCATGCTAATGATACTGACGTAGATTTTTCTCTTGGCACCGGAGCTGAGGAAGGCACCCTAAAAGAGAATGAAATACCTTGGAAACTTGTAAAAAAAGTTTCAAGTCAAGGTTATCTTAGAGGTCAAGATAGTCTGTCTGTCGTAGGAAGTTCAGCTGGTGCTGACATATCTGTTGGATCAGAGCCAGCAATTACTCAGGAAGCGGTTATTACAACCTCAGATCAGTCCATGAGTAAAGTTCAAGCAGCAAGAATGATGGGATATGAAGGTGACGCATGCCCAGAATGTTCATCTTTTACACTTGTTCGTAATGGAACCTGTTTAAAATGTGATACTTGTGGTGCCACAACTGGATGCTCTTAGTCTTCTTTAGGTAAATCCTTTTTTAGGTGAAGTTCTTTTAAACTTCTATCGTCGACTTCAGCTGGTGCAAGCATCATTAGATCTTGAGCTTGTTGGTTCATAGGAAATAAAATAACTTCTCGTATGTTTTTTTCTTTGGCTAAAAGCATCACGATACGATCGATTCCAGGCGCAATTCCACCATGAGGAGGAACTCCATAAGAAAATGCATTAATCATACCCCCAAATTTTTCGAGCACTTGATCTTTTTCGTATCCAGCAATTTCAAATGCTTTAAACATTATCTCAGGTATATGGTTTCTAATTGCGCCTGATGATAATTCAACTCCATTACATACAATATCATATTGGTAGCCTAAAATATCCAATGGATCTTTATCGATGAGTGCTTCTAAGCCACCCTGAGGCATTGAAAAGGGGTTATGACTGAAATCTATTTTTCCAGTATCTTCATCCTTTTCATACATAGGAAAGTCGGTTATCCAGCAAAACTTGTAACAATCCTGTTCTATTAAATCTAAATCTGATGCAATTTTATCTCTCGCAGCTGAGGCAAGATTGTAAGCATCTTTTTGAAAGCCACATGAAAAAAAGATTGAATCTCCTGATTGTAGTTTATTAATAGCAGCCATGTCTTTTAAGATGTTGTTAGGTATGAATTTTGCAATTGGCCCCTTACCTATTAGATCATCGTTTTCAGTATCTAATATAACGTATCCAAGTCCTGGAGCATTCATTTCCTTTTGAGCCCATTTATTCAATGAGTCAAAAAAACTTCTTGGTTTCTCACTAGTTTTTGGGGCTGGAATGCCTAGAACGATACCACCTTTATCAATTATTTTTTTAAAAGAAGAAAATGATACTTCTGGTAATGAAAATTGATCTGTCATATTTGAAATTATAAGAGGATTTCTTAGGTCAGGCTTATCTGATGCGTAACGCTCCATTGACTCTTTATATGTTAACCTGGGAAAAGGATATTCAGTTACATCATCTTTTGTAAAATTTACAAATGTTTTATATAGCACTGGTTCAATTGCAGCAAAAACATCCTCCTGTTCAGCAAAAGCCATTTCCATATCTAATTGATAAAATTCTCCTGGCGATCTATCTGCCCTTGCATCTTCATCTCTAAAACATGGTGCAATTTGAAAATATTTATCAAAGCCACCAGCCATTATTAATTGTTTAAATTGCTGAGGTGCTTGAGGTAAAGCATAAAATTTACCTGGGTGCAACCTACTTGGTACCAAAAAATCTCTTGCTCCTTCTGGGCTTGATGCTGTTAAAATTGGTGTTTGCATCTCAAGAAAACCTGACTCAGTCATTAATTTCCTTATAAGAGATATAATTTGTGATCTTAATATTAAATTATTATGAAGTTTCTCACGTCTAATATCAAGAAACCTGTTTGTTAAGCGAATTTCTTCTGGATAATCATTTTCCCCTGCTACTGGCATAGGAATTTCTTTGGCCTTTGACAATATTTCTACATTACTGATTGAAACTTCAATTTCACCAGTTTCTAAAGACTCGTTTACAGTATCATCACTTCTCCTGACCACAGTTCCCATAACTTTAATAACTGATTCAGATCTTAGGCTGTCAATTGTATCTAATAATGTCTTATTTGTTTTTTCAATAACGCATTGGGTAACGCCATAATGGTCTCTTAAGTCAACAAAAAGTACATTTCCATGGTCCCTTTTCCTGTTAATCCAACCTGAAATAACAACTTTGTTATTTTCATCAGATTGTCTTAATTGATTGCAATAATGAGTTCTATATGTATTCATATCTATATATCCTCAACATATATAGTTTGATTTATGCAAATAGTCCAAGATAATAAATCTCTAGATAAGCTATGCAAAAAACTTAAAAAACATAAAGTTATTTATTTAGATACTGAATTCAAAAGAGATAAAACATATTGGCCTATTTTATGTACACTTCAATTTAGATTGCCAAGAAGTTCATATTTAGTTGATTTTATTGATGGGAAAGATTTAGATTTTACTGAATTAACAAATATTCTAACCAGTAAAAATATACTCAAAGTCATGCATTCAGCTCGTCAAGATATTGAAGTTTTGTACTCACACTTCAAAATCGTCACTGCACCTATATTCGATACGCAGCTTGCATATCAATTAATTTATCAAGTGAATTCAATTGGATACACTACTATGATAAATAGCTTTTATAAAACAAATCTGTCAAAAAAGTACCAATTATCTGATTGGACTGTTAGGCCACTAAGCAAAGAACAATTATTGTATGCTGAAAGTGATGTAAAATATCTACCAAAGGTATTTAAGAAGTTAAATTCAAATATTGATAAGCTTGATCTTAAAGATGCTTTAAAGAAATTACATTTAGGTATTCAAGATATTAAAGATATCTATAACCCAAAGAAAGCTTTTAAAAGATTTAAGACAAAAAGTATTAATAAAATTGAAATGAAGAAATTAAAACTATTTACATCCTGGAGGGAATTAAAAGCACAAGAAAAAAATATTCCAAGAAATTGGATTATATCAGATAAAACAATTGATTTATCTCTTAAGGGTAAATTGCTTGATAAAACATTTAAAAAAAAGAAAAAGAATAACGACAATAGTATTGATGAATTTAAAAAGTTTTTAAAAAGTCAAAAATTTATTTAAAAATGGTTTTGTAATTTTAGATTTATGTTCTAATGAAAGCTTGTTAATTTTTTGAAGAGTTAAATAAATATCCTCGTAATTCCTACTTATTCTTTTATTTAAAAATTCGACAACACCTGTATCAATTTTGATTTGTTGTATGCTGAAATATTTAAACAAAAGTACTTTTACCAAATGATCATCTGGCTGATAAATTTCAACTGAGTGAAACGAATTGATTCTTGATTTTAAATCAGGAAGTTGAATATTCATAATTGAAGTATTATCAATAGTTATCAGAATAGATTTTTTTTGATTTACTGAATTATTGTAAAAATGAAAAAATAATTCTTCTTTATCGTGTTCAAGCAAATGAAAATTATCAATTACATTATTTTTAGATGCATCAAAATCAAATTTAAACTTAACATCTGACAAGTCTGAGTAATTGGCTTCATATCTTTTCTTCCAAATATGTGCTATATGAGTTTTGCCAGATTTTTTGGGTCCATATACTATTGCACACTTGTTAAGTAATTGATCCATATTTTCAAATGTGGAAGTAACTTCATTGTTAGTTTCGCTAATGATAAAATCATCAACACTGAAGTTATCCTTTTTTTCTAAATCAAATACAATTTGACCTGTCATTTTATTTCCTCTTTATATAGCCACAACTTAATATAGCTTAATAGAGAAAATAGTGTTGTTAACATTACGATTGGAGTTAAATAATATTTTATTGCCTGCAAATTTACTTCATCAAGGTTATCTGCAAAGGTTACAATTATGAGAATGAAAACAAAAAAAGTATTAAATTTGCTAATGAACAGTGGTTTAAATGTAATTTCTTCGTTAGTCAGCGATGCTATTGCAAAATATCCTATAATTAATATATCTCTAGATATAACAACAATAATTAAAAATATTGGCAATAGATCCAAGACACCAATCAAAGTAAATATTGAAATTACAAAAGCTTTATCCGCTACCGCATCAAGATAAGAGCCAAGTTCTGTCTCAGCATTTAAATATCGTGCTAAAAATCCATCCAATAAATCAGATATAGCAATTGCAATAATAAATAATGTAGCAAATAAATAAAGATCAACTAATACACACCAAAATACAACTGGTATCATCAACAGCCTCGCCAACGATATAAGATTTGGTATTTTTTTAATCATATAAACTTAACTCATGATACTGACCAAAATTTGTTGAAATAAGATTATATTCTCTCAAGACTGGTGCAAATTGATCTATTTCACCTCTAAATTCAATCGTCCCTTGCACTTTTTCTAAATCAAATTGATTGATGCTATAATTTGAAATCATATCAATCTTTTCAAGACTATTTCTTAATTCAATCCAGTCGCTTATATTTTTTCCGTTATATTGGTAAGATATAATTTCTATTTTACTATTTGTTTTTGTAGATTGTATCCATATATTCAATATTTCATTTTCAATTTCTGTAATCATTTCACTGAAAAGAGTTTCATCAATTACATCGATATTTTGGACTAATGTTTTTTTGAAAGTATTAGATTTATTATTTATTATAAATTTCACAATGATATCCATAGTAAGCTCATTTTCAGAAATTTTTCTAATCTCAGACCAGATAAGTACTTCATTCTTTTCATTTGATGCTGAAATATCTATATATGAAGACTCCAGAAAATCTGAAACATTATTTTTACCATTGAATTCTTCGACTAATTGAATTTTAGCAAATATTTTATTTTCAATGCTTTGTACATTCTTCCACCCTGTCTTCCAAATATTTGAGAATAGAAAAAATTTATCACTATCTTTAAATCCAATTGTAATTGGTAAATTCCTAAGTACTACGTCTGAAAATATTAGTGAATTTGAAGAATAAAATTCTCTGACTCTGTATGGATTGAAATATATGCTAAAAATACCTTCATATGTATCTGAGGATATTTTTTCACTTTCAACCTCAATACTTTCTATCAAATTCGAAATAGTAATATCTTCTATACTTAATCTTCTAAATTCTTCTTCTCCTAGAAGATTTCTACTTATTTGATTAAATCCATTTCTTTTAGCGATTTCTATTGCACTATTTCTGATATCTGAAGCAGCATTGTAATTTATTATTACCTTAATATCTTGAGCGTTGTAAAAACTTTTAGAATCAGGATAAGTATTTGAAGATAAAAATATAAAAATATTTATTAACAAAAATAAATATAGTTTATTATAATTAGCTTTTATCATTATATAAATTATTAAGATGAAGAAAATCTCATACTCTAGTTCTGGTGTAAGTATAGATAAAGGTAATAAGTTTGTATCTCAAATTAAAAAATTAATACAAAAAGATAAAAAATTAAAAAAATCAAATATAGGTGGATTTTCTGGACAGTTTATTCTAGATACAAGAATAAAAAAGCCAGTACTAGTTGGTGCTACTGATGGAGTTGGTACAAAAATAGAAATTGCCAATATATTAAATAATCATAGAACTATAGGCATTGATCTAGTAGCTATGTGCGTCAATGATTTAATTGTTGATAAAGCTAAGCCTCTTTTTTTTCTTGATTACATCTCAACTGGGAAACTTAATATTTCAAAAGGAACTCAGATAATTAAAGGCATTATTGATGGTTGTAAGGAATCGGGTTGTTCTCTTTTAGGAGGTGAAACAGCTGAACACCCAGGTATAGAGTCAAAGAATAATTATGACCTTGCAGGATTTTGTGTTGGTGTCAAAAGCGGTGAAAGCAAAAAAACTGAAAAATTAAAAAATGGTGATCTTATTATTGGCATACAATCATCAGGCTTACACTCAAATGGATTTTCTCTAGTAAGAAAAATAATAAAAGAAAATAAAATAAAACTTAATAAAAAACTTTATAAAAACAAAACTATTGGAGATCTATTAATTGAACCAACAAAAATTTATGTTACCCCTATTTTAAATTTATTTTCTAAAAATATTATCAAATCTTGTTCCCACATAACAGGAGGAGGTATTACTGAAAATCTCCCAAGATCGTTAACTAAAAATGTTCAAGCTAAAATAGATCTAAGCACTTGGAATGTACCAAAAATTTTTAAATGGATACATAGTTATGGAGTAACTCAATCAGAAATGCTTCGGACTTTTAATTGTGGTTTTGGCATGATTGTCATTTTAGAAAGGTCAAAACTCAAGTCTTTTGATAAAGTTATGAAGAAATATAAGTTAAAGTACTGTAATATTGGTAATCTAATCCGTGCAAATAATTCTAGTAAGAAAATTAAATTTCAAAACAAATTAAATTTTGATGACTAAACAACCAATCGGTGTCTTTATTTCAGGGCGTGGAACAAATCTTCAATCAATAATAAATGCCAGTAAAAATGAAAATTTTCCATGTGAGGTTAAAATTGTATTTTCAGACAACCATAGTGCTAAAGGAATTGATTTAGCAAAGGAAAATGGCATAGATACATTCTCTTTAGAGATAAAAGATTTTATAAACAAAGGAGAGTTTGAAGAACAAATTCTAAAATTAATTAAACCATATGATTTAAGATTAATTTGTTTAGCTGGATATATGAAAATATTATCGAGTGAATTTATTGAACATTATCCAAATAAAATATTAAATATACACCCTTCATTATTACCTAAATATAAAGGACTTAATACTCACAAGCGTGTATTAGAAAATAATGACGACATAACCGGTTGCACCGTTCATTATGTAAATCATGAACTTGATGGCGGTGAAATAATTGTTCAAAAAAATGTAAAAGTTGATGCCACAGATTCAGTTACTACGCTGGCTGATAAAGTTTTAAAGCAGGAAAATATGATTTATCCTGAAGCAATTAAGATGGTGCTTAGGAAATAATATCTTCTTCAGAAAAGAAATGATTAATTTCAATGTTAGCATTTTCTTGACTATCTGATCCATGTACAGAGTTTTTCTCTAATGAAAGTGCATATTTTTTTCTAATAGTTCCTTCTGCAGCCTCTTCAGGGTTTGTTGCTCCCATAACATCTCTATTCTTCTTTACAGCATTTTCACCTTCTAGAACTTGAACTATAATTGGCCCTGAGCACATGAAGTCACATAAGCTCTGAAAAAATGGTCTATCTTTATGCACCCCATAGAACTGAGCAGCTTTCTCTTGGCTGAGCTTTATTCTTTTTGAGGCAACAATTCTTAAACCGGCTGATTCAAGCATAGCAGTAATTTCACCAATTTTATTTCGTTCAACTGCATCAGGTTTTATTATGGAAAATGTTCTCTCAGTAGCCATTATTTTCCTTCGTAATACTTATTAACGAATCTATTTAATAACTTAACTCCAAAAGCAGTGGCACCTTTAGGTGAAGTTGGCAAAGTTTGTTTTGTCCAAGTAGTCCCAGCAATATCTAGATGAGCCCATGGAACCCTATTAACAAATCTTTGTAAAAACTGAGCTGCAGTAATTGACCCCGCACCTCTGCCATATGATATATTTTGCATATCAGCAATAGGTGAATTTATCATTTTGTCAAAATTTTCATGAAGTGGAAATCTCCATAGTTTTTCATCTTCAATTTTGCCAGCATCTTCAAGCTGTTTACTTAATTTGTCATTATTTGAAAATAAACCTGCATATTCATTGCCAAGTGCAATTACTATTGCACCCGTTAAAGTAGCTAAATTGACCATGAATTCAGGCTTATACTGTTCTTGTGTGTAATAAAGTGCATCAGCTAAAACTAATCTACCTTCAGCGTCTGTATTCAGAACTTCAATAGTTTGTCCAGAGTACGATTTGATAACATCACTGGGCCTGGTAGCCATGTTGCCTATATGATTTTCAACAAGACCAACTACACCAATTGCGTTTACTTTTGCTTTTCTCATGGCGAGGGTTTTCATTAAGCCTACAACTACACCAGAGCCTCCCATATCATACTTCATTTCTTCCATTCCGCCTGAAGGTTTCAATGACACGCCTCCAGTATCAAATGACACTCCTTTACCAATGAATGCTAATGGTTTTTTCTTTTTATTTTTATGCCCCTTCCACTCCATGATAGCTAGCTTAGATTCATGTTCACTTCCTCGTCCTACACTTAAAAGAGACCCCATACCAAGCTTTGTCATTTCTTTTTCACCAAGTACTGTAACCTTTACTCCATAAGCTTCTAATGAAGTGGCATTTTTAGCAATTTCTGGTGGGGTCATTACATTTGGTGGCTCCGTCACTAGATTTCTTGTTAGCGATACCCCTTCAGATATTGCTTTTACATTTATATAATTTTTTTCTAATCGAGTATTACTTGATGATGAGACCTTGAATTTAGTTGCTTTTAATGAATTTTTATTCTTTTTATTTCTCTCAGTATCTTTCTTTTTATATTTATCAAACCTGTACGATGCCAAAGAAAAACCAGTCAGTAGCTCGGTTATTGAATTTATAAAACTAATTTTTGATGAAATTATTCCATCGGGATATAGGATCACTTTATTTTCTTTATAAAAAGATAATAAAGAAAAAATATGTCCACCTAGAATTTGAAAATCTCTTATTTGATATTCCTTGAACTTTTTAAGTTTAAAAATATAAAGTTTAGATAATTTTAAGTTTTCCGGTTGATGAACTATAAGATAATCAAAATTTTTAGAATTTCTTATTTTAAAAGACTCATCTGTATTAAGAATTCGTGAAATATACTTTTTTGAAAGTTGATCCAACTTTTTACCAAAACCAATCAATTTACAGTTTTGGTCACAAAATATAACTCCAATATGATCTTTTTCTTGTTTTAAACTATTGAATTGTACGTCCATACTTATATACCTTTAGCAAAATATTGATATAATTGAAGAAATGTCAAAATTTAACATATATTTAATTAAAGAAATTTTAATTAGTTTTTTACTTCTAACTACACTTCTTACTGGAATACTCTGGCTTGGTCAAGGGCTTAGACACATAGATCTTTTAACTAATGATAATATTTCGTTTACTTCTTATCTCTCTTACATTGTAATGTTAATACCAAAAATAACAACATTAACAATACCCATATCTCTATTTCTTACAGTTTTGATAAGTTTAAATAGAATAAGAACTGATAGTGAATTATTAATTTTATGGGCATCAGGTGAGTCGAATATATCTTTACTGTTAAGGCCCATTCTTCTAATTTCTATTTCCATATTTTTTATTTATCTAATAATAACAATTGTAGTTACTCCCTACTCGCTCAATGAAATAAGACAAAAGATAATTGAAATTAGATCCTCTGGAATAAATTCATCGATCTTACAAGAGCGTAAATTTATTTCTCCCACTGACCAACTTACAATATTTATTCAACAAAGAGATGGAAATGAAATTGAAAATTTATTAATCCATGATCTCAAAAATAATAAGAAACCTCAAACATATATTGCTCAAAAAGGTAAGTTTATATCTGATGATAATATAAAATTACTTCGATTATTCAATGGGAATATTCAAATCTTTGATAAGTCTGAACAACGTATTTCTGAAATCGAGTTTGATACATACGATCTAGATCTGTCTCCATATAGTAAAGTTGAGTCAAATCACAGGTATTCAGATGAATTGTTTACATTGGAAATATATAATAATCTTAGAGGAAAATTGCTAGGAAAATTTAATAACTACGAGAAAGAGCAGTTTGCAGAAATTAATAATCGTATAATTTCTCCTTTGTACATTATTTGTTTATCAATTTTACCTCTTCTGCTACTTAATTATACAAAATCTCCAAACTCAAGTTCAATTGTGCCAATCTCATTGATATCACTAATAGCTTTGTTGATAAAAATTCTTGAAATTTCGCTGGCCAATTTATTAATAGAAAATAATAATTTAGTTTATCTTAATTATTTCACACCTTTATTTATTCTAATAATTTTTTTGTTAATAATATATTTTGATAAACCAATTTTTATTTTAAAAAGATATGTTTTCAAAAATTAATATATACTTAGCAAAAAACTTTTTTGCTTCATTTGCAATTGTTTTTGTCATTTTTGCAGCACTAATAATTATTGGAGATTTTGTTGAACAGTTTCGAAAAGCTACTGGTAAAGATGTTCCTTTAAAAATAATTTTTCAATTAGCAGTATTTAACTTTTTTAGTTTGATTGAATTTATATTGCCTATTGTAGCTTTTTTTGCTGCATTACTTACATTCATTTTATTAATAAGAAATTCAGAATTTTTAATTATTAATTCAATAGGTATATCAAATGTAAAAATAATGATACCTGGAGTAATTATTTTTTTTTTCATTGGAATTTTTTTTATAACTACTATTAATCCTCTTTCAGCAGTATTTTATGATCGTTATACTGAACTTGAATATAAGTACATCGCAAAATCAGACAAATTTGCGTCTATAACCAAAAATGGTATTTGGCTAAAGCAATTCAATGATAAAAAAAATATTTCAAGTGTTTTGTATGCGCAACAAATTTCAAATAGTGGCACAACTTTACTAAATTTTATGTTGCTTGAATATGATGATAAAGGCGCATATCAAGGAAGGGTTGATGGAAAAAAAGCCTACCTTGAAAATGGATTTTGGAGGATGAATGAAGTTCAAGTTTCACCAAAATATAGTCAAGCAAGCTTTAATGCCGAATATATGTATAAGACGAACATTAAGCCAAGTGATATAACTAATAGTCTATCTTCACCTGATAGTATTTCTATATGGAAAATGGGAAAATTTATTAAGTTCTTAGAGGACCTTGGATATTCTGCCCGTGAATTTAAATTATACTATTATAACTTAATTTTACTACCATTCTTTTTATCCTTTCTAGCGATTTTGGCGGCCTCATTAATTTCTAATTTAAAACAAAATAGTAAATTAACAAAAACTATAGTTACTGCTTTTGTATTAATATTTATAATTTACTTTTTGTCTAATCTACTTGATGCCTTAGGATCATCTTCACAAGTTACTCCAATTATAGCTAAAATTACAACTCCAACATTCGTTATAATATTGTCATTATTATTTTTTTATTATTCTTATTTAAAAAGAAAAAAGTTGATTTAGTGAATATACTTTACCTAAAGTTAATATATATATTTAATACTTGTTTAGTATTTTTTGTTTTTCTTATTGGCAATAATATCTCTGCTGAACAGAGCGCAATAATAATAGCAGATGAAATAAGTACTTATAATACAACTAACATTATTGATGCAAAAGGAGATGTAGTAATTGTAAATCATGATGGCACTAAAATAAAAGCCGATAAAATTACCTACGACAAACTTGAAAATCGAATAAATGCAGATAATAATATTATAATAAATGATTTACAGGGCAACACCTTCTTTCTTGATGACGCTGTAACATTTGATGGTCTTAAAAAACTTGAAGGTACCAATGTTAAGGCCAGGCTTATAGATGACTCGAGAATTGTTAGTAAAGAAATTTTTAAAAAAGATAATATTACTCTACTTACAGATGCAGAATATACTCCTTGTAGTGAAAATAATTATTTAATAGAGAATTGTCCTGGATGGAAACTTAAAGCCAAAAAAATTTATCAAGATTCCGAAAGTCAGACTATCTATTACGATCATGCAAAAATATATTTATTTAATGTCCCATTACTATATTTGCCATACTTCGCACACCCTGATCCATCAGTTAATAAAAGGTCAGGCTTTCTCATGCCAACTATTGAGACTGACAATAATTTAGGGGAAAAATTTAGTATACCATATTTTCTTAATATTGCCGGCAATAGAGACATAACTTTTACACCAAATTTTCAATCACAAGCAAATAATTTTTACTCGGTAAATTATAGAGAACTTAATGAATTTGGAAATCTTAATATTGATGCAAGTATTGATGATAACGACGATAACAAAGGTACAAAGAATCATATTTTTGTTGATGCTGATATTAATAATCCTTATGGAAAATTAGATCTTGCAATTAAGACGAGCAATAACGATACATATTTGAGGAAAAATAAAATAAATCAGCTTACAGTTCATGAGTCAGGAATAAACTTTAATAGATCTACACAAAATACATATTTAAATGTAATTGCGTCGTCATATAAACATTTAACCATACAAGATACTAACCAATGGGAATATATTTATCCAAAAATTGAATATAATATTGATAATATTTCTTATGACTCTCTAGGAGGAAAATTCTCAATTAATAATGACTTTTCTTACCAAAAAAATTTGGATCAGTCCTATGCATCATTAGCCTCTACTCAAATTAATTGGTCAGATAGAAAAGTTGATAAAAACTTGGGATTTTTACTAGATAACGAAGCAACATTCAGAATTATTTCAATTTCAAATGATTATAAAGATCAAAAAGATACTGAAAATCTTAGATTTTTTCCACAAATTTCAAGTAAAATATCTTTTCCAATGTTCAGAACCAAAAATAATTCAAATGAGACACTGACGCCAATTATTATGCCCATATTAGCTCCGTATAATAATTATACTGATCACAAAAATATTACTAATAGTAATCTTTTTTCTAAAAATCGTGCATCTTCAATTACTGAGTCAGAAAGTGGCCCTAGAATAAACTACGGAATTGAATGGTTTAATACAAATAAAGACAATTTCGACATAAAAATTGTTGCTGGTCAAAGCTTAAAATTTAATAAAGAAAGCAATGATACTACTGATGAACTTTCTGACTATTATATAACTTCTAACCTCATTTTTGATGATAATAAATATTTTAATAATTCATTGATTGTTGATAAAGACAATCACGATGTTAAGACAAGTAATGCAAACTTACTTTTAGCATTAGATAGATTTAGCCTTGGGATTGATTACGATTACAATTCGGGAAAATATTATGCTGCAAGTGAACAAATACGAATAGGAAGTAAATTTGAATTTGCGAATCATTTTCAATTTAATTTAAACGGAGCTAGAAATATCGATACCAATAATAACATAGGTTATCAATATGGACTATTATACGAAAATGACTGCATAGGAATTGACCTTAATTATTATAGAGATTTAACAAAAGATAGAGATGTGGCTGAAAGTTATGGATATAGTTTTACAGTTGTTTTGAAACCCTTTGGTAGCACAAGACAGTATGGTAATAATAAGGTTTTTGGACCAAAATTATGATTACAAGAATACCTAAAAAAGTAATTTTGATATTTCTGTTTATCTTTTCTTCTATTGCTTTTGGAGATGAGAATAAATCTAATCGAATAGAAGTTTTAGTGAATGAAAAAATAATTACAAAATATGATATTATCCAAAGAATGAGAATGAACGCTATTTTAAAGCGAATAGAAATAAATGAGACTAATTATAAGCAATTAATGGGTGTTGTAGTCGAAGATTTAGTAGTGGAAAAACTTAAAATTAAAAAAATTGATGAATATAATATTAGTTTTGATAAAGATGAATTTCTCGAACACGAAAATAGATTTTATACAAGTTTGAATTATAAAAAGGAAGATTTAAAAGAGTTACTATCTTTGAATAAAATTAATTATAATAACTTAATAGAATTTATTGAGCTAGAACTAAAATGGCAAAAACTTATTTATGGACTATATTTACGAGTTACATCTGTTACAGAGCAAGAAATATTTGATTTGATGAACAAAAATCCTGATATTAGCAGAGAAACTGCGAACGATATTATGCTTCAGAAACAATTGGATTTAAAAAGCATGAAACTATTAAAAGACCTTAGAGATGAGGCTACCATTGAATATAAATAAAAAAGTAATTGCAAAGAAATCACTTGGACAAAATTTTATATATTGCAACAAGTTTCTTAATAGATTATCTGATAAAATAGTTTCAAATTATAACACCGATATTATTGAAATTGGACCGGGAACAGGGTCATTAACTGAATATTTAACAAGAAAAAAGTTTAATAAATTAATACTTATTGAGAAAGACTTTCAATTATCAAACAATTTAAATCAAAAATATTTAAATGAGAAAAATATTGAAGTGCATAATAAAGATGCACTTACATTTGATTTATCAAACCTATCAAAGAACAAAGAAGTTATTATCGTAGGCAACCTTCCATTTAATATTTCAAGTCAATTACTTATTAATTGGATCTCTTTTAATAAGTGGCCACCATTTTATAAAAAAATGTATCTAATGTTTCAAAAGGAGCTAGGTAAAAGGATCATATCTAAAAATAATAATAAAAGTTATGGGAGGTTGAGTATACTCACTCAGTCAAGATGTGACATTAAGGAATTATTGGAAGCTCCTGCAAGCATTTTTACTCCAAAGCCAAAAGTTGATGGAATCGTATTAGAATTTACACCAATCGATACATTTAAGAATGTTGATTTAGAAAAATTGAAATTAATACTAAAAACTGCATTTAAAAATAGAAGAAAGAAAATTAAAAATTCATTGGGCGAGTATAGTATTTTTTTTGATGATTTGGAGATTAAAGAAGATATGAGGCCAGAAAATATAGATGTTAAAAAATATTGTTCTTTAGCAAAAAAAGTTAATTAAATGCTTTTCTTTCTTTTTCTATAATGTTGATTACTTTTGCTGTGCATTCTTCAATATCTTCATTTAAAATTATATAATCATATTCATTGGCATGTATCATTTCATTTTCATATTCTAACATTCTTCTCTTTATATCTGCAGGACCATCGCCTGTTTCTTTGGATCTTTTTTCCAGCCTCTCAAATACAACTTCTTTTGACGGAGGAACTAAAAAAATAGTTACTATTTTAGCGATATTTGACTCTAAAATTTGTGCAGCACCTTGCCAATCTATGTCAAACAAAACATCAAAATCCCCTGATAATATTTTTTTAACGTTTTCTCTTGAAGTTCCATAATAATTGCCAAAAACATTAGCGTACTCAATAAAGCTTTTATCAATAATCTTACGATTGAATTCATCGCTTGATATAAAAAAATAATCAACTCCATTTATTTCATTATCTCTAGGATCTCTAGTAGTATGTGAAACTGAAAGTTTTATTGTCTTGTCATAATTAATAATTTTTTTACAAATTGATGTTTTGCCTGTACCAGACGGTGACGAAATAATAATTAATAATTTATTTTTATAGTCGACAACTCTATTCATCAAACTTCGAAAACATTAATGATACGTTTGTTCCACCAAAACCGAATGAATTTGATATAACATTGTTAGTAATTGTTTGAATTGGTTTATTTTTAATAAATTTTACATTTTTCGAGGGAATTTCTTTTTTTAAATTTAAATTGTATGGAAGCGTATTATTGATTAGTGATAAGATTGAATATATCGCTTCAACACCGCCTGCGGCACCGAGTAAATGACCTGTTTGAGATTTTGTCGATGAGACATATACACCGTCAGTTTCTTCAAAAAGCTTATCAATTGCTTCAGTCTCTGCCTTATCACCTGCAGGCGTAGAAGTGCCGTGCGCATTGATATACTGAATGTCTCTAATATTTTTTTTGCCATCTAATATACAATTTTCCATTGCACGATAAGCTCCATCTCCAGTAGGTTCTGGTAAAGTATAGTGATATGCATCTGAAGACATCCCATATCCAGTAATTTCACACAGGATATTTGCTTTTCTCTTTTTTGCATGCTCCATTTCTTCAAGAATTAATGATGCAGACCCCTCTCCCATGACAAATCCATCTCTATTTTCATCAAAAGGTCTTGATGCAAGATGAGGCATATCGTTAAATTTAGTGCTTAATGCTTTACAAGCAACAAAACCCTCGATTCCTATCGGAGAAATTGTTGCCTCAGTTCCACCAGTTAACATTAAATCAGCTTGTCCATGCTGAATAAGTCGAAAAGACTCGCCTATTGCGTGAGCTGAGGAAGCGCATGCAGATACAGTAGAGTAACTAGGACCCTTCAAATTATATTTAATCGATAAATATCCAGCGGGCATATTTATAATCCTGCCTGTAATGAAGAATGGACTTATTCTTTTTCCTTCATTAAATTCTACTGATGTTGCCTCAATGCCAGGGAGGCCTCCCATGCCAGATCCAATAATGCAACCCGATCTTTTACTTAATTTATCACTTATTTTTGATATCTTGCTGTCATTGAAACACTCCTGACTAGAAGCTAGTGAAAATTTGATAAAATCATCAATTTTTTTTATTTCTTTTTTCTCTATCCATTCCTCTGCTATAAATGAACCAGGTAGATCATTTCCTTTTGGTACCTCACACGCAATTTTACATTTTAGATTTTCAGCATTAAAATTTTTAATGTGATTTGCTCCTGAACTACCACTCCTCAGTAATTTCCAATTGTGTGCCACACCACATCCTAATGGGGTAATCATGCCCATCCCAGTGACAACAACTCTTCTCATAAGTTTTTAATAGTTAGATTTAAGATTCTAGATGTGAAATAGCGTCGCCAACTGTAAGAATTGTCTCTGCTTTTTCATCAGGTATTTCTACATCAAATGCTTCCTCGAATGCCATAACTAATTCCACTGTGTCTAAACTATCCGCACCTAAATCATCAATGAATTTTGCATCATCAGTTATTTTTGACATGTCATCTATACCTAAATGTTCTGCAATTATTTTTTTTACTTTTTCAGACACTTCGCTCATAAAAAAACTCCTATATTTTAAATTTTATCATATGTATTACTTAAATGCTCACATTGTCAAGCCGCCATTAACATGAAGTATTTGTCCAGTAATATATGATGATTCTTCACTGGTAAGAAAGAAAACAGCATTTGCGACGTCAGAAGCCAACCCGATTTTGCCAGATGGAATTAATTTCACCATATTATCAAGCGATAAAGGATCAATAGTATCTATAATTTCTGTTTTTATGAATCCTGGAGCAACACAATTAACCGTAATGCCTCTTTTTGCGACTTCATTTGCAATAGTTTTGGTAAATGCCTCTAGAGCGCCCTTAGAGGATACGTAATTAGCTTGTCCTGGATTACCAATTTTTGCGGCATCTGATGAAATACTTACAATTCTGCCCCATCTATTTTTCATCATTCCTTTTAAAACTAATTTACAAAAAACTGTATGTGAAATGAAATTAATATTCATAACATCTGTCCAGTCATTATCAGATAATCTGATAAAAAGATTATCTCGAGTTATTCCAGCATTGTTTACAAGTATATTTATATTATTTAAATCTTCTTCATTTTCCTTAAAAATCGATTTGATATCTTCTATGTTTTTCATATCACATGAAAAAACCTTAATCTTATCTTTATATGTATTTTTTAGATTATCTAATTTCTCTGCATTAGTACCAAAAGCTAAAACAAAATAATTATGAGAAGTATACAATTTTACAAGCTCTGAACCTATGCCTCCTGTAGCTCCAGTTATGAGAATTTTTTTCATACTATTATAAGACTTCTAGTTTATCTAAATCTGATAATTTGCCAATGGAAACTGCCTTAATTCCCTCCAGATTTCTTTTTAACAAATTTGTCAGTACATTTCCTGGACCAATTTCTACAAAAGCTTGAACATTATCTCTTATCATGTTTTGTATTGTTTCTCTCCATCTAACTTTAGTAACTATTTGCTTTGAAAGCAGTGTCTTTATATTTTTTGAGTCAGATTTTTCAGCAGTAACATTAGAGTAAAGCGGACAAGAAAAACTATTAAAAGTAAATTTTTCTAATTCTACTTTTAATTTTAAAGATGCATCATTTATTAGTTCGCAATGAAATGGTGCACTCACTGGCAACTTTATTGCTCTTTTTGCTCCTAATGATTTTGCATTCTCACATAAGTAGTCAATAGCGCTAATTTCGCCACTCACTACTATTTGACCATCTGCGTTGTCATTAGCAATAAATAATTTTCCATAAGATTTTAATTTATCAATAATAATCAGAGTCTCTTCTTCTGATTGTCCTAGCACAGCTGCCATTCCTCCTGTACCGATTGGCATACTTTTTTGCATTGCTTCAGATCTGATTATCAATAACCTAACTGAGTCTTCAAAGCTTAATGAATTATTGGCGACTAAAGCGCTATACTCGCCTAAAGAATGGCCTGCAACACAATTTATATTTTTATTGTTGAGAAGACCTCTAGCATTTATTTCTTCCAATATAGCAATACTTACAGACATGATTGCTGGTTGAGAATTGGTTGTTTTTGACAATTCCTCCTCTGAACCGTTAAAAATAAGCTCGGACAATTTCTTGCCCATGGTTTCATCTAATTTTTTAAATACTGACTTTGACTCATTTGAATTATCAAAAAAATCTTGCCCCATCCTTATATATTGGGACCCCTGTCCAGGAAAAATTAATGCTATATTCATAAAAAGAATTCTTGCTTATAATACAATAATAGAATATTTATTCATTTTTTATAACTAAGAAATATTTAAATAAATGGCCCTATTCGAACACGTCGTGCTTCTAAAACAAGATCTTAGCTCATCAGATTTAGAAACAGAAATCAAAAAACATGAAGAGATGATTTCAGAATTTAATGGAAACATCATTTCAAAAGAAAGCTGGGGCCTCAGAAACTTGGCTTATCCAATAAAAAATAACAAAAAAGCATTTTATGAACTCATGAATATTGATGTTCCAAATGAAAACATAAAAAAAATCAACGAGAAACTTAATCTAAATGAGAACATAATAAGATATATATCTGTTAAGGTTAAAGACTTTAAAGAAGGACCTTCGCCAATGGTAAAAGGAAATGAATAATGAAAAAACAAACTGACGATAATTCCTCTAATAGTTTTAATTATAAAAATATAGCGCCACTGAAGAAATATATTTCTGAAAAAGGAAAAATTACTCCAAGAAGAATTAGTTATATTTCAATAAAGAAACAAAGAGAACTTTCTAACGCAATAAAAATTGCTAGATATTTGGCATTACTTCCATACACAGGCAGATAGCATGCAGGTTATACTTTTAGAGTCATTAAATAAATTAGGAAAAGCAGGAGAAGTGGTTGCTGTTAAAGATGGATTTGCCAAGAATTACCTTATACCTCAAAATAAAGCTATTGTTGCCAACAAATCTAATCTAGCAGATTTAAAAAATAAGATTTCAAAAATTAATTCTGATAATGACAAAAGAATTGCTGAGGCTTCAGCAATAAAAGAGATGCTAGATGGAAAGACATATGAATTTAAAACTGAAGCCAATGATGAAGGGGTTCTATATGGATCTATAAATCAACAACAGATTATTCAGCTAATTTCAAGTAACGTTGACAATATTAATGTCGACTCAATAGTTTTACCTCAAATAAAGATCTTGGGTGAGCATTCTATTACAGTGCGTCTTTACGAGGATATATCTGCTAAGATAAAGCTCTCTGTAATCAAAAAGTAATTATATTTTACTATTTTCAGTAGTTTACTACACTTAAGTCATTTATCTATTTAAGATTAAGGTATCAACAACACATCGATCTTTGTTAATATCTTTTAAAAGAATTATACTGACTATTTCTTTGAATAATACTAAACCTTTTTGTATGTCCTCTACTATACAATTAAAATCAGATGATAAATTAAAAGAACTGCCTCATAATATCGAGGCTGAACAAGGTCTTATAGGGGCCATATTAATTAATAATGACATAATTTTTGATATTCTTGATATTGTAAATGAGACACATTTTTATGAGCCGATACATAAACTTATTTTTAGTGTCATTATTAAAATTTCTAATAAAGGACAGCTTGCATCACCGATAACTCTTAAAAGTTACTTTGAAGTTGAAAAAAGTTTAGAAGATATTGGAGGGTCAAGCTATTTAGCGCGCCTAGCAAATTCAGCAGTATCCCTTGATTACGCAAAAAATTATGCACAAATTATCTATGACTTATCAATTAGAAGAGGCTTATACGAATTGGGTGGCAAAGTACAATATGAAGCCATTGAAAGTGATGTTAATATTGGTCCTAATGAATTGATTGAAAATGCAGAGCGAGATTTATATCAGATATCCGAAAAAGGTATTTCAAATAGTGGTGTTCAAACTTTTACTACTGCAGTTGAAGAAGCGGTAGAGCTAGCAAAAAAAGCATTTGAAAAAGATAGCAGTGTAGTTGGTCTTTCGTCTCATTTCAGAGATCTTGATAGTAAACTTGGAGGATTTCATCCCTCAGATTTAATTATTATTGCTGGTAGACCCTCAATGGGAAAAACATCACTTGCAACTAATATTGCATTTAATATCGCTCGAGATGCTCACATTAATAATGATAGTAATTCTAGCGTACTTTTTTTTTCACTTGAAATGTCATCTGAACAACTAGCAACTAGAATTTTATCAGAACAAGCTAAAATTAGCTCAAGTGACATAAGAAAGGGAAATTTATCTGAAGGTGATTTAGATAACCTTGTTTCAGTTTCTAAAGATATTTTAGAGATTCCACTCTACATTGATGATACGCCAGCAATTAATGTTGGATCAATATCATCGAGAGCAAGAAAATTAAAAAGAAAAAATGGCCTAGGCGCAATTGTAATTGATTATTTGCAGTTAGTTAGACCTTCAAAATCTTCAAAGAATGAAACAAGAGTATTAGAAATTTCTGATATTACTCAAAGTTTAAAAGCTTTGGCTAAAGAGCTAAATATTCCAATTATTGCACTATCACAACTTTCAAGACAAGTTGAACAAAGAGAAGACAAAAAACCTCAGCTTTCTGATTTAAGAGAGTCAGGTTCTATTGAACAAGATTCTGATGTGGTGATGTTTATTTTTAGAGAAGAATACTATTTAGAAAAAAATGAACCTGCGCTCGGTACTTCTGATTATATAGAGTGGCAGCAAAAAATGGAGGAAATTCACGGTCAAGCAGATCTTCTCATTGCTAAGCAAAGACATGGACCAACTGGAAACATTAAACTTAGTTTTGAGAGAAAATACACTCGTTTTGGAAACTTTGTTAGCAAATCTGAAACTGATAGTTATGATTAATTATGTGCCAGGTAAATACGATCGACCAAAATACGACTCTCGAAATAGATCTTAAATCTATTTGTCATAATTTTAAAAAAATAAAAAAAAAAGTAGGTAAACATTGTATTGTTGCGGCAACTGTCAAAGCTAATGCCTATGGTTTAGGAGTGGAACAGGTATCAAAATCTTTAATTAAACATAAATGTAAAGATTTTTTTGTAGCAACTTTAATGGAAGGCATTGAATTAAGGTCTTATTCCAAGTCAATAAATATATACATCTTAAATGGATTAAACTCGGGAAAATGCTCAATCTATGAGAAATATAAACTCACTCCAGTTCTTAACTCAATGAATCAAATTAGAGAATATGAAATCTATCAATCAAAAATTAAAAAATCAATGAATGCCATCATTCACTTTGATACAGGCATGTCAAGACTAGGACTTGATGAAGCTGAGACTGAAAAACTTATTAATAATAAAAAAAATATCCTTAAAAAAACAAATATAAGATACATCATGAGTCACTTAGCATGTGGTGATGATCCCAAAAGCAAGAAAAATAGTAAGCAATTGAAAATGTTCAGAAAAATATCAAAATCCTTTGAAAATATTAAAATGACTTTAGCAAATAGTGCTGGGACCCTACTAGGCAAAAACTACCATTTTGACATGGTTAGACCTGGTATTTCTCTATATGGAGGAAATGCTCAAAAAAATGAAAAAAGCAACTATAGACATGTGATAAAACTTTCTGCAAAGCTGATTCAGATAAGGCAGATAAAAAAAGGCTCAACAGTTGGCTATGGTGCAACATATAAAGCAAAGAAAAAAATGGTAATTGGAACAATAAGCATAGGTTACGCCGATGGATTAAACAGATTGTTTTCAAATAACATGAAATGCTACTATAAAAGAAAGGAAATTAATTTAATTGGAAGAGTTTCAATGGATTTAATTACGCTAGATTTATCAAAATTTCAAAAAAAGGATGTTCAAATCAATGATCGAATTGAAATAATAAATGATCAAAATAATATAAATCAAATTTCTAAGAATATTGGAACCATCCCATATGAAATTCTTACTAATTTGGGGCAGAGATATAGCAGAAAATATAAGTAACGAATGCTAAATTTTTACAAAATTATTCTTGATACAAATAAATACATTGCTTTAGCGATATTTGTCCTTATTTTTCTCTTTTTTGGATATAGCTCCAAAGATTTTAAATTAGATGCATCATCTGATACCCTTATACTTGAGAATGATGAGGATCTAAAAAAATATCAGGAAATAACAGACATATACTCTACAAATGAATTTTTGATCACAACCATAACGAGTCGACAAAAGATCATTAAATATGAAAATATTCAGCTAATAAGAAATTTTGTCAATGATGTTAAAAGTCTTGCATGGGTCGATTCTGTTCAGTCAATATTAGATGCTCCATTATTGACTATTAATAATCAATCACTTACAGATCTCGTAAATGAAATATCGACAATAGAAACTGAAAATGTTGATCTCGAAGAAGCGGAATATGAACTATTAAATAGTCCAATATTTAAAGATTTAATAATAAGTAAAAACGCAAAGACAACAGGTGTTTTGATTAATTTTAATAGAAATGAAAAATTTGAAAAATTAATTGATCAGAGAGATCAATTGAAATTAAAAAATATTTTGAGCGATCAAGAAAAAGAAGAGTTAAACTTAATCAATAGATTATATGAAGAAGAAAAAATAATTAATGACTCAAATCGTAGCAAAAATATAGCAGAAATAAGAAAAATTATTAAGGAATACGAAGAGAGCTATAAATTAGAATTTCATCTCGGTGGAGTACCAATGATTGCTGATGATACTATTTCATTTGTTAAAAATGATATACTCATTTTTGGAACAGGCGCGTTTCTATTCATATTAATTGTTCTTTTCTTAATCTTTAGAAATATCAGTTGGATGATAGTTTGTATTAGCAATTGTATCTTTATTTTGGTATTGATGACTGGCTTATTATCTCTCATCCAATGGAAAGTTACTGTTATATCTTCTAATTTTATAATGTTGATCTTGATTTTATCACTATCAATGACAGTACACATTGTTGTTAGGTATAAACAGATTTTAAGTGATAATACAAATTTAAGTACCTTTTCGTCCATAACGTTGTGCTTAAAAAAAATGTATAAACCATGCTTGTACTCTGCCCTTACCACAATTTTTGCTTTTGCTACTCTATATACAAGCGGAATAAAGCCCGTTATGGACTTTGGTTTAATGATGTCCTTAGGACTAATTTGCACATATTTAATTAGTTTCACTTTTTTGCCTCACCTAATATCACTTTTTAATTTAAGAAATGAAGGCAAATTACAAGAGCTTAGCAATACCGGTCTTTTTGCAAATATTATGAATTATAATTTGATTGTAATTTTATCATTTCTAATCACTTTTTTAGTAGGCTTGTATGGTCTAACTAAATTACAAATTGAGAATAGTTTTATTGATTACTTCAAAGAAAGCACAGAAATTTATCAAGGGATGAAATTAATTGATAATCATTTGGGTGGGACAACACCATTTGATGTAATTATTCAATTTAATGAAATTGAAGAAGATTATGTTGAAGATGATTTTCTTGATTTTCAAATAGATTATGATCCTGCTGATTATTGGTTTACTCAGGAAAAGATAAACTTAATAAAAAATATCCATGATCGTATTGATCAAAATCAATTTACTGGAAAAGTACTATCCTTAGCTTCAGTTGTAAGAGCAGCTGAGCAACTAAACAATGAAACAGAATTTGATACACTTGAATTAGCTGTTCTCTACAAAAAATTGCCAAACGATTTAAAAGAAAACATATTGAGTCCTTTTGTATCTATTGAGAACAATCAGGCAAGGATTTCTGCCAGATTGATAGATAGCGATGAAAACTTAAATAGAGGTGAGTTTGTAAGTGAACTTGAACAGTTTATTAAAGAAGATTTTAATAATGAAAATTTTAAGGTTTCAGTGGTTGGTGTACTTATTTTATATAATAATATGTTACAAAGCTTATTTGACTCACAAATAAGTTCTCTTGGAATAGTAATGATTGGGGTTTTTTTGATGCTCATTTATCTCTTCAGATCTCTTAAAATAGCAATGATAACGATGATGCCAAATATCATAGCTTGTATTTCCATCTTAGGGATTATGGGTATAGCTAATATTCCTCTTGATTTGATGACCATAACAATTGCTGCAATTACTATTGGTATTGCTGTCGACAATAGCATTCATTATGTTTACAGATATCAGGAATACAGGAGGTCAATGTTGAGTAAGGAAACAATTAAAAATTGCAGTCTAACTGTTGCAAAAGCAATCAGAAATACATCAGTAACTATTATAGCAGGTTTTTCGATCTTAGTTTTTTCTAATTTTTACCCCACTATTTATTTTGGGGTTTTTACCGCTATTGCAATGCTGATTGCGTTACTTGGTAGTTTAACTTTATTGCCTGTTTTGCTGAATAGCTTCGAAAAGAACAATTAGAAGATATGGAGTTTTTGTCACTTTTTCAAAAATTTAATATTTTTGATATACTTTTCATTATAGCAAGTTTTATTTCATTATTTCTAGCTATTAAAAATGGCTTTATTAAAAGTATACTAAATTTATTTAAATGGCTGTTAATAATTTATATCGTTAAAAATTCGTTTAGTCATTTAAGGCCATTTTTAGATGTTTATATTCAAAATCAAACCTTATCCGATATAATGATTTTTATTTCAGTAGCAATAATATCTTATATATTTTTAACCCTAATAGTTAGGGTCTTAGATGCAATTATCCAACCAAGAATTTCTGGTCCAGTTGGATTTTCATTAAGTGCAATTATGGGATTATTAAGGGCCTATATTATTTTTGCACTTATAATATTCTTTGTTAACACAAGTGTATCTATTGACTATATATCGAACTTAATAGATGAAAGTGAATTAGTAGATCTATTTAATATGGGAATTTCTATTATAGGTGATATACCAAAACGTTTAGATCAAATATCATAATTGTGAGTAATTTAAATAAAATAGTTTGCCTTGTTACTGGGGCTTCATCAGGAATAGGAAAGCAAACCGCGATTAGAATATCTAATATTGCGGATCACGTTTATATTTTATCCAGAGATGTATCAAAACTAGAAATAGTAAATGATCATATAATTAACAATGGCTCTGATTGTACAATTGTTCCAATGGATCTAACGAAGAAAAATAACATAAAAGAACTTGCTAAAAATATTTACGAAAAAGAAAATAAAATAGATATTGTGATTTCATCAGCTGGAAGAATAAACCAACTTTCGCCAATAGGGAGTCAAAATGAGGATGAAGTAATTAAAACTTTTGAACTTAATTATCTTTCTAATCTGCTGTTAATGAAAGAGTTTTTGCCCTTACTTAAATTATCTAGTAATGGTAAATTTATAATTATTTCTTCCATGTATAATGCCTTTAAAAGTCAATATTGGAGCGGCTATCAACCTATCATGACGGCTTTAAATGAATTGGTAAGAATATATGCAGAGGAAAACAAAAATATAAGAGTGAATTGTATATGTCCATCTGCAGTTGATACAAATTTTCGAAATGATATTATGCCAGGAGAAGATAAAAAATTAATCTTTAAGCCAGAACAAATTGCTGAAAATATTATCAAAACAATACTAGATGATACAATTCAAAGCGGAGAAATTATTTCTATTTAATTTGAAATGGATTTTTGGATCTCATAAATGTTAAATTTAGAGGAACTCCAATTAAGTTAAAATAGTCTCTGAACTCTTTTGTAAAAAAATTAACGTAATTTTGACTTACTTTTTTATTTGTATTTAAGAATATTTTAAATGAAGGGAATGCTAGATCCGTCTGTACGACATATTTTGATTTTATTGATACCCCCTTTTGTTTAGGAAATCTATTTTCCTTAAGTAACTTATTTGTAAATTTTTTAATATCCTTTTTAGGTATTCTAATAGGTAGCAAATTAGTTTTTTCAATTATTAACTTAAGTAGTTTATTAATATTTAATCTGCTATGAACTGATATAAACTCAACATTAATTTCATTATGATTACTAAAATTATTATTTAAATAATTTAAAGTATTTTTTCTGTAGTTTTTCTTGTCATCTACTAGATCAAATTTTGTAAAAACTGTAAATATTATTTTTTTCTTATGTATAGCATTGTCTAATAAGCGAAAGTCTTGTCTTGTTAAATTTTCGATTGAGTCAATTAGAAGTAATACCACATCTACTTTTCTTAAAATGGATAATGTTTTTTTATTTCTTGCCTCTTCATCTTTATCGCTAATTTTACTTTTGCGTCTTAATCCAGGCGTATCATTGATAACAAAAATATAATTATCAAATTCAAATTCAGAGGAATAATTTTTTTTTGTAAGTCCATATTCATCTCCAGTGGGAGATAATTCATTTTTGCAAAGAAAATTGAATAAGGTTGATTTACCTGAGTTTGGTTTTCCTAAAATGAGTAAATTTATTTTATTCAATTTTAAAGGCATTTGATCTTTCATCTACTAAATAAGCACCATCTTGAAGAACTATCGGCTGAGATAGGACACCTTTAATCCCAAGATTTTCAGTTGCAAGTAATTCTCCTGTTTTTGGTGAAACTATTTTTATCTCTCCAAAATATGAGATATTGTAGATAAGATTATTTATCAAGACAGGGCTCAACCATAAATTTAAGTCTTTAATTTTGTTGCCTTTTCTGAACTTTCCAAGCTCTCTGATCCAGTAAATTTCGCCTGTACTGATATTTACACAAACCAAACGTGAGTCCTCATCTATCACGAACATAACATTACCAGATATAATCGGAGTTCTTAAGCCTGACATTTCAATGCTCCAATTTCTCTGACCATTAATAATATTTGTAGATATTAATTTTCCATTAGTACTTATTGTATAAATATTACTTCCATAGATAACTGGGCTTGCCGATATATCTTTGATATCAAAATTACTTACTAAAGATACCTTCGATACATTTTCTGACCAAATTGGTCTTCCATCGTCATACTTGAAGGCTATAAGCTCGCCGTTACTAAAAGGTACAATTATTAAATTTTCATATGCTGCTGGTGATGAAGTTTTTATATTTTTTTTATTTTCAGCAGTAGTTTGAAATGACCATGAAATAGAAGCATCATTTATATCTATTGCAAAAATCCTATTATCAGATGAAATGACGTAGATATAACCTCTATATATTAATGGTGAGGATAGAATAGGAAAATCTATCTGAGTTGACCAAATGGTCTCACCATTAGTAGCATTAAAAAGTTTTATTTGTCCATAAGCATCTGCATAAATAAGTTTGTCATCAAAGTATGCAATACCACCTCTAATAATTTCAATTTTGTTAAGATTTGGTTGTTCAATTTTAATTTTAAAAATTAAATTATTACTTTTTGTATCAAGGCAATATATTGAGCCATCTGAGTCTATTGAACATAATCTTTCATCAAAATATATGGGACTAGTTGTATTTTTTAGTTTGCCTGACCCAGAAAATATTTTTTTCTTTTCTGAAATTGATGAAATTGTTTTTATATTGCCAAGATTATTTGTTACATTTTGAAAATTTTTAGACCAGTACAATACATCTCTAGTATCTGTTATGGTGATTTCTGACTTGTCTAATGATAACGTCTCAAATATTTCTGCGTCATACGATAGAACTGGAAATGCTTCTGATCCATCATCAATTGTAATTGTTTCTCTATTGTTGCAAGATGAAATTATTAGAGAAATTAAAAAAATTAGATAAATTCTCCTCATTTAATTAATGATATTTATGTATTTCTCAGCCCTAATTTTTATCTCATTTGAAACACTCACATCTGTTAAAAGTGATTCAAAGATAATCTTACCTTCTGAATATTGACCATCAATTATATTTTTGATCCCTACTAATTCTGAGAATAAGTGATTAAAGTTATTTTCTTTTGAATTAAAGTTTTCAATTAAATTATTGACTTCATTAAGTGGAACTTCATCAATTTTTAACATTAAATATTTATAAAGCGCTAAATCTGCTAAAATAGATTTATTATTACTTTTGAAAATTTGTTCTAATTTTTCCAATCCCAGTTTTATATCGCCCTTTACTAGATGAATATCTGCCATCTTTAAATCAATTAAATTTTGAGAAAATTCATTGCTTGTTTTAATTATTTCTAGTTTACCAAGCATTTCATCAATGGATCCATTATTTGATGCTTTATAGTAGTTCTCAATAGTTGATACCTTTTCATTATATTTTGAAATTTCTAGATACTGATAAACTGAAACAGATATTATAAGAAGCAATGTAATTGATATTATATATATCTTAAATCTATTCCATAAACTTGTGAGCCTTTCTTTTCTTAAATCTTCATCAACTTGACGCAGTATATCTGACATTATTTACTCTCATTTTTTTCTACCAAAGATAAATTCATTTGATAGGTATGTTTCTCACTTGGGAATTGTCTTTGTTTTACTTCAGACGAATATTGATCTGCGGCCTTTTTTATAATTTCTTCTATATCAATATATTTCTTTACAAATTTTGGTGCGATATTTGTTAATCCAAGCATGTCCTCAGTGACTAGAATTTGTCCATCACATTTTGGTGATGCCCCAATACCTATTGTAGGTATTTTTACTTTTGATGTAATTTCAGCTGCCAAAGGTTCTGTCATGCCTTCAAGTACTATTGAAAAAGCACCCGCTTCCTCTAAAGACAATGCATCTTCTATAAATTTATTCCACTCAAATTTCGACTTGCCTTTAACCTTGTAACCACCTTCAATTAAAACTCTTTGTGGCTGTAATCCTATATGACCCATAACTGGTATTGATCGCTCTGTAAGAAATTTTACCGTTTCATACATATTCTGGCCACCCTCTAACTTAATTGCGTTGCAATTCGTTTCCTTCATGACATCCGATGAGTTTGAAAATGCTTTTTCTTTGGACTCTTCATAAGTACCAAAGGGTAGATCAACAACAATACAAGATGAAGAAGATGCATTTACAACTGATTTAGCATGCTCAACCATTTGAGGCAGTGTTACGGATAAAGTATTTTCATAATCATAAAGGACCATGCCAAGCGAGTCACCTACCAATAATAAGTCTACATGCTCGTCAAGCGCACGTGCTATAGGTGCAGTATAAGCAGTGAGACAAACTATGGGTCTTTTACCTTTTAAATTCATTATATCCTTGGCTGAATTTCTTTTCATGAAGCGTGTTATAAGCTAAGAATCACCAAATTTCTATAATTTAGGTAAAATTTATTAGAATTGATTTTTTATTACTTTCTTCGAACATTAGGTATAACTTCTTCTTGATAACCTTCATCAAAAGCACTTGAGTCACCATAAATCTCACTTTCAAACCAATCTATAAACTCTTTTGACCTTATGCCTTTCCAGTATTTCCACGATGACTGAGCAATTGGAGCTTTCATGGTACCAAGTTTAAGCATATGCATTCTCATTTTTAAGTGTGACTCATCAACAAATCCTTTTTGAACTTTTTCATAAGTATCAAAAATATCAACTAAAACTGTATTGACGAATATTGCAACTCTCCATTTGTCTGCATCATCTAAATCACCGTGAGCCCAGTCTTTTGCAAGAAACTCACTAAACTCTTTATCTTTTGCAGTATTAAAATATCTTTCATACATTCTTTGTGTTAATGAGTGACCGAATTGTGCTTTGGTAATTTCGTTTTGTTGATGAATTTGTATGCCAAGATAGATTACAGACACAACAACACCAAAAGCAGCGACCATTTGTACAATTAGTATTATTGTTTCACTGCTCATATTAATAAACTATATACCATTATTATAATGTAGCAAAAAAATTTATTAGAGAACTCAATTTCTAATTCATTAATGCAATAAATGATAATTAAAACTAGATTAGTTTTTAGTCTTCGCAAATGCTGCTAGTGCTTTTTGTCTTGAAGGCCCTATCTCCACAATTGGTAAAGGATAGTTTTCACCTAACTTAACATTTGCAATATCTAAAACTTCTTTTGGTGCTTCCCACGGATTGAATAAGTACTTATTAGGCAAGTTTTTAAGTTCTGGAATATACTTTTTTGTATATTCACCATCCGTGTCAAATTTTTGACCCTGTGTAACTGGATTAAAGATTCTAAAGTATGGAGCTGCATCTGCTCCTGTACCAGCAATCCATTGCCATCCAGCACTGTTACTAGCTAAATCTGCATCAACTAAACAATCCCAAAACCATCTTTCACCGTGATGCCAGTGTAATAGTAAATTTTTTACTAAAAATGAACCAACTATCATTCTCAGGCGATTATGCATATATCCTGTTTGCCATAGCTCTCTCATACCCGCATCTACAATTGGATAACCCGTAAGACCCTTTCTCCACATGTTAAGAAGTTTGTTATTTTTATCCCATGGAAATTTATCAAATTTTTTTTGTAGATTTTCTTTTGGTAAAAAAGGAAAGTGATAAAGAAGACTGTAAGAAAACTCTCGCCAGCCTAACTCAGTTAAAAAATGATCTAAATTATGATTCATTTTACCAGTTTTATTGTTGTCTTTAGCTTTGTACCATATGTAGTTTGGGGAAATTTCACCATGATGAAGGTATGGAGATAATTGTGAAACATACTTTTTAGAAGGAAAATTTCGACCTTCTTTATAATTACTAATTCCGTTTTTCAAAAACTTATCTAATTTTTTGTGAGCGTTATCTTCGCCTGGTTTCCATTCACTTTCTATTTTTTTATACCATTTGGTACTTGGTAAAAGTTTTAGATCTAAGATCAGTGTTTTTGAAATTTTATTTTTTGAAATATTTTTAAGTGATGGGCTTGGTAGTGGTTTTCTAGGAGGTTGAGAGCCCAAACATCCTCGCCTGTAAAATGGAGTGAATACTTTATAGGGTGTACCGTCAGCTTTAAGGACTTCCCATGGCTCCCACAGCAATGAACCATTTAAAGAATGAGATTTTGCTCCACAATCATCTATTAGTTTTTTAATTTTTTTATCTCTCTTAATCCTCCAAGGTTCGTAACATCTATTCCAATAAATATTTTTCACCTGATTTAATTTTATAATTTTCACTAAAATATCTTTAGGGTCACCTTTAAAGATTGATAATTTTTCACCAAGATTTTTATTAAGATTATTTAGAGAATGATGAAGCCAAATCTTGCTAGCTGCACCCATTTCATGATCTCTAGCATTTACATCATCCAATATGTATATTGGATAAACAATTGAATGTTTTAAGGACTCGGATAGTGCAGGATTATCTTTTATTCTAAGATCTTGTCTAAACCAAATAACAGAAATATCTTTATCATTAGCCATGAATTTAAAATAAGATCGTTATACTAAATTTCCACAACATTTACTGATTAATAAAGTCATTATAATAATAATATTTAAGTGATTTTTCTTCATTGTTATAAACCATAGATCTAGCTACTTTTTTTGCATCTATGCTTCGATATTTTTTCATATTACCAATAAGAAAATTATTCAATAAAGGAGATATTAACTGACCTAATTTTTCAAGCAATCGTGTTTCTGATCTTTCGCCTATAAGAAGGCTTGGACGATAGATTTTTGTATATTCAAATTTCAATTCTAAAATTGCATCCTCAATTTGACCCTTCGTTTTTAAATAAAAATTATTAGATTTACTATCAGCTCCAACAGAAGATACTAAGTGTATTTCACTAGCATTAACTTCAAATGCTTTTTTTGCAAATTCATAGGCATATGTATAATCTACCTTAACAAACTCTTCTTTGCTTCCAGCCTTTTTGATCGTAGTACCTATACAAATAAATATTTGATCACAACTTGGTAGGTTTCCATTATTTATAAATTCATCGAAATTAATAATTAATTTTTCAACTTCATTTGGCAGATCTTCATCATTTCTTAAAATTGCAATTACTTTATTAGATTTTTGTAATAGTTCTAAAATAAGTAATCTTCCAATTAAACCTGAAGCACCCAATACTATAGAAGTTTGTTTCATTACTCTATTTAGAGAGAATACTCAAAATTTTGAGTGTTAGGATTATGACCAAGAAGCTTTGCGCCATTTCGAATATGATAATGTGTAGCCATGGGAGTTAAAGGTGAGAGTGTTACAATTCTACTAAAATTATTTTCTTTTGCATATTTTAATGCTTCATCCATAATTTTTCTTCCCGCTCCCTTTTTACGAGACCATACTGTATAAGCAATAACTGTATCTGCATTATTTTCATAAGTAGAGACCCTGCTCATTAAATCAAGCTCTCTGACTGAATGCGGGACATCATTTGTAAATGCAATACACATTATAGCTTGAATTGTACCATCAAAATCTAAACCAAATATTTTTCTTCCAAATGATCTGCGAAATTCTAAATCTAATTCAGGCCGCACGGGATCTTCTGATACATCTATATTTTCTAATTCAACAAATTTAGTTTTTTTAAGCCAACTAAAATCTATAAATCTACTTCCTTTGAACCAAGCGGTAATCTTTTCAAACATAATTAAAATATTTTAAATCCAAACTGATTGTAAATATGATTAAATAAGTAAATAAGAAGTCCTGTGAAAGCGATACTAATAATGATTGCCAAAATGAAACCAAATTTTTTAATCAAAAATGGAAAAAGTATAAACATTGGTAGTGTTGGGATCAGAAAATAAACTGTAAATGACATATAGTTTGCTATTTTTTCATCTGCAACGCCCTCAAAATACATCCAAAAAAGAACAAGGAATGTTGTAATAGGTAATGCAGCTATCATGCCTCCAAATCTTCCACTAATTTTGGCAATTTCACTAATAATGACAATTAGAATTGCTGTAACAATAATTTTAAAAAAATACAGATACATTGATTTAATTAATTCAAATTTGTTTTGCTAACTAATAGATCAGATTCGTATAAATCTCTTAGATAAATTATCACTGCAATCCAAATTATTATAAAACTTAAAAACTTTGGCAATGAGAAAACTTCATTAAAGTAAAAGTAACCTAAAATAAATTGAAATGTAGGTGTTATGTAAAATATCATGCCAGTAGGTCCAAGACCACACAGCTCAACGCCTCTTACATACAAAAAAAGCGGGATTACGGTCATGGGTCCTGCCAACAATATCAATAGACTTAATGATAAATTAGTGGAACTAAAATCATTTAAATTATTTGTAGCAATAAAGTAAAATCCTATTAGAGCAAAAGGTAGTATGAATAAACTTTCTATAAACAATCCAATATCAGTATCTACATTTATTTTCTTACGTAATAGATTATAAAAACTCCAACTAAGAGCCACCACTATTCCAACCCATGGTAAAGAATTCAAGCTATAAAATGAAATGTATAAAATAGATATTATAACTAAAATAATTGAGATCTTTCTTTTTGTATTTAACATTTCATTAAAAAATGTGTAACCTAGAAATACACTTATAATAGGCATTATAAAATAGCCAAAACTTGCATCAATTATCTGATTAGTTGATACTGCATAAATCCACACAGCCCAATTTATAAAAATTAAAAATCCTGAAAAAAAGAGAGTAATTAAATTTTTTTTATTCTTAATTACTTCAAAGAATATTTTCCATTTTGAAAAATATATAGTCGTAATTAATAAAAAAAGTGATGTCCATATACAACGATGTATTACAGACTCAAAGTGGCCAATGAATGAAATATATTCAAAATAAATAACACCAAGTATACCCCACCATAGAGATCCGAGTGCTGCGTAGCTTATTCCAAAATTAAATTCTTTATTATTCATTTTATGATAAATTAATATTTTGTTGAGAAACAAAAATAAGATTATTACTTATTTTTAAATCCCCTTATGAGCCAGAAAGATATTGCCGATCCAAAAATCTCTAAAATAAGATAGAGTATAAAGATAACATCCGGAGCGCCATCCAATACAATACTCAAAACTCTTCCTGCACCAGCTCCAGTATAGAATATAAAAAGGCTCCATAACGCACTTAATCTAAGAGACAAATTTAATGCACCAATCACCCAAAAAATATTAAATGCCACATACAGCCCCATAACTGCTCTAAATACATTAGATAAATTATTGCTCGTAATTTCTATATTGTACAAGAGTGGTAAGCTGAAACTAGGATAAGCTCCATATGCCAGTGCAACTGGAAAAACTCCAACTGCAGAAAATATCAAAAAAAAACTTTCTTTATTCATGTAAGGACTCCTATCAGGTAAATAATAATTATTTGTGTTTTATTCTAAATTTACCAGCTTCTTGAAATCAATGTATTTAACACAGCATCATCGCCCATTTCTTTTTTAAGGTAATCAAAAAATATCAATGGGTCAAATATCTCAGACTCTGGGGTATGAACCCCGTATTTATTAATTTTCTTATCAATAAACATCTTTATCCCTGTGGCTAGAGGCAAAGATGTTGCTTCACCCATTGAAAAATTATTAATATCACCGTCAATTGTAACGCCAACAGATGCTATCTTTCCTCCCTTTAGACCCTCTGCGTATCCATATACACCTGGAAGATTAATATTTTCATCTTCTTTTGTTTCAGATGTGTTAAATGTTTCAAGCCACATTAAAATTTTGGCAGCCATATTTTTTGTTATTATTTTTATATTTATTAAAAATCTTATCGTTTTCAAAATTCCTATGAAACTATTCTCGTTCCCGTGCATTAGATTAAAAGACTCATTAATATTTGGGTAGTTATGAGGTAAAGTTATAGCCTCAGGATGCCCAAATATATATGCACTTCTTATTCCAATTTCAGGATAATTAATATTTATTTTTTCAAGAGGCTTTACCATTTCAAAGGTTCCATTTTTAAAAACCTTAACCTTACCAACCATTTGTTCTATGCCATGTACCATTGCTGCATTGACTCCTGTTTGAGATGTCTCACTCTCTGCTTTTGCAGCAGACATATCCCATCCTGTGTAAACTTTTGTTACATCATCAAGCTCTAACATTGCCATTCGGGCTAAGATATTTGTTAATCCTGGACTTGCTCCAAGACCTAAGATGGCTGTCATGTCAGCTTTCTTTGCTTCCTCATTCATATGAAGCATTTTCTCAGTAGGCTCCCAGTCATCACAAATATCAAAATAATGAGTACTAGTTTCAATTGCAGCTCTTAAGATAGGTTCAGCATATTTAAAAAATGGGCCTGTTGTATTGACTACTAAATCAACTTTTAGCATTTCCATTTTTAACAATTCATAATTTGTAATATCAAGTCCAAAACCTTCGACTCTTGTATCAAAATTTGAAGCGAATTCTATTGCTGATAAGGCATTTAAGTCTGCAATGTAAATTTTATCAATCTGTTTAACATTATATAGGGATCGCACTGCATACCGGCCCATTCCTCCACTTCCACCTAATGCTAAAATTTTCATTTTCTTCTCATTAAAAGAATTAATATTAAGATTAAAGTAAAAGGTAGCAATAAAAGAAAAGTCATTAACCCTGACCAGTAAATAGTCTGTTCAAGGAAAGAGGCTTTACGAATAATTTTTTGCTTTGGATTAAAAAAATTAGCTGAATAAAGGTGTGGATAGTCAGCAAATTTATTATGCATATTCGAAATCCATTTTCTTAAATGACCTAGATCCTTTTCTTCTTGAAGAGTTTTAATTAAAGGAGGGTATGGAATACTGCAGTGACATTGGATAACTCCAAATAATTGATAATCAACTATATTTAGAGAGTCTCCTCCAAAATAATTCGTATCTTGAGTTGCTAATTTATCGTTCCAATGAATATATTGTTCCAAGAATTTCTCATTGTAAGTGAATTTTTTAATCTTTATCTTAACAATATTTAAAAGTGTAAAAAAATAAATTGAAGTGAGAGGTCTTATTGCATGATTAAATAGATTAAAAAATTTTTTATTGTGAAATCCTTTACAAATACTGAAAGCATAGAAAAACTTAAATGGGTTATCGACTCTATGCTGAACTCCTTGCCATGTTTTAAAAATTAACTTTTTTTCTGAATTTGAAATAGGATTACAGCCCAATGATTGCAAAATATCCGATGAATCTAATTGCCATATATGAGATTTGAGTCTCATTGCAGGCATCATTACCCCACTTTTAAAGAATAAATTCAATGTTGGAATTGTTCTTAAATTATAACTCATATTTTTATCATATAGACAAAGGAGAACAGATTGAACCCAGGGAGAATGATCATTCCCATATAAATCAACGATTTGATATTTTTCATCAAATTTAGTTTTCATTAAGAAATTTCATTCACTTTTTGATCAATATTTTCATCTGCATTAGAACCAAAATTTAAAATTAAAAATAATAAAAATATATAAAAGTTTTTCATAAAATAAATAAATAAAAACATTAAGCATTTTGAATTTCACACTAATTTAAGCTATGACATTTTCTCAGTTACAAGAAAAAATGCCGCATTAATAATAATTTTAAGTAATTATACCTGCTAATTACTAAGTTCGATAATCTCTAAGCCAATTCCAAATTCTAAATCATTTATTAAAGCAATATTTCCTGTATTGGTCTCAAAAATCCATTCTGATGCTGTTGAAGGTAAGTCTGAACTATCTTCCTCTCCTGGGAAAGTAAATGATCCAGTCCTCTCCCAAACAATTTCTCCATCAAAACCGATTTTTATTAAATAACTCCTCCAGGTATTTCTTGGATCATTCTCACAATCAATTCTTGCTTTTTCTGGCAATTCTTCACATTCTTCAATTCCTGTGCCACAGGCAATAATAGCTCCTGAAGTTTCAACGCTTATAATTGACCAACATTCATCAAAAATTAAACTATCATCGGCTAATACTTTGTTAAAAAAAATATTATCCGTATTTTTAGGATTGCCAAAAACTTTGTGCCATACTTCTGATCCTGTCTGAGAGATTTTAGTAACGCTGCCATCTATGCCATTATGAAAATTAAACTTATGTCCTGAAAGAATAAAACCTTCTGGTGTATTTGCTATATCTGTTAATTCACCATGATTAGGATATTTTGCAATCATTGGGCTGTAATCCTATTTCAAATTCAGAAAAAAAGTTAATTTTTAAAACATGGCAAGGAGTTCAGCATAGAGTCGATAACCCATTTAAGTTTTTTTATCCTTTATGATACTCTTTCCTGTCAATGTATTTTTGTATTCCTTCTCCCATTTAGGCTCTATGGGAGGATTATTTGTCATCAATTGTTCTGGCGAGAAATACATTGAAAATGCATTGCCAGAAGTAGGGTTCCCATAGGACTTGAAACCTTCCATTGATAAATAGTTAGAATTAGAAACGCCTGTGAGCAATACACCATTTTCATTTGTTAAGACAATAGACTCAAATGCGCTTGATTTCTTATTATTCTTAGAAGGAAATGATTTTGACCAAATAATTGTTCCGTCACTTAGGCGTACCTTAAGTAAATGTCTATCAATGATATTAGGTATACTTTCTTTATAACCTGCAATAAAAATATAGTTACTTATTATTACTGCTGAGTTAAAGCCATCTCTCATTCCATCATCTCCAACTACAATAGACCATACAAAAGATTCCTCTTCCTCAGGATGAAGAAATATTTTTTTACTCGGTAAATTTTTTGATATCTTTACTGCAAAACCATTTTCTGTTGTTTGTTCATCTAGCGATTTTCCTAATAAGATATATCCATCAGGAGATTCGATTCCAAAAACTGCATGAGGATCTGAATCTTCCCAACCACAACAGATACCATCGACAACATAGTACAATTTTGTTTTATAGCTTTCTTGTCCATAAAGATTATTATCTAATAATATAAATATGCAAAAAAAGAGAAATAAGTAAACTTGTTTAAATAATTTGTGAGTTCTCATTTCTAATCAATCTATTCCCAATCAATAGTTCAAGGGGGCTATGAAAATGTCATAATTTATCGTTTATTCCATTTTTATTTACAAGGTTTTTGCCGCGCCCTATCTTAAAAATTTTAGACACTACATTCCTTGCTATGTTGTCAAAAACTCCAATTATTTTCCTTATGGGTTGTTCTGGACGACCTGAGAAAGAAGTAACGTGAAAATATTCATCTCCATCAGGTGAAAGTTCCGAAAAATAATAATTCGAAACACAGCACCTGGGATGATCAGCAACAACCTTACTTACTGAGTGCCAAGAAGTTTTATTTGTTTCCATAACAACTAATCGATTTTGACGAGATACAATTACCTTAGGCTTTGTGCGATTATCATCCCATAATTCGAAATTTCCACCATGTTCTAAAGCCCAATTAGGACTTACATAATATAAAAGATTTAGCCTTCTGTATTTGCTCCTTTCCCTATCATGGCTATTATCTATGTGAGGGTTGAGATAGTCATTTGGGAACATCATTGATAACCCACCTGCATAAAGTTTTGGATCAGGCTCAATATTTTTCATTGAGCATAAATTGGATATTTTAGTGACAACTCTTGGATCTTGAATTGCGTAAGTTATATCTGATAGTACGGGACTGTAATTTGATAAATCTGTAGATGTTCGTTTCTTTTCTCTAAAGCTATCTCGATCAAAAAAACCACCACCATTTCTAGGAAATGCCGCATAGATTTCATCAACATCAGCTTGTGGTAAAAGATTATCTAATAAAAAATGACGAGTGGATGTATCAATGGGACTTTTCCACTGCATAATAATTTCTTTACTTGTCTCGTTTAGACGTTGAAGAATTGTATTAACAAAATATTCTTGTTTGTTTGAGTGATTTATAATCATTTCAAATTTTCTTATTTTACCAATTATTATTTTAACTAAATATAAATTTTTAATTCTTTCTAAAATAACTATTCATTTCCCTAAAACCACAAACAAGTTACTAAAGTTACAATTTTTAAATAAAAAAGTAAAAGAATCTCTAATTAAATATAATAGTTAAAAAATTTCTTTTATTCATTTAAAGCAGTTTATTCCCACTCAATTGTTCCAGGAGGCTTTGAAGTAGTATCATATACAACTCGATTTATTCCTTTGACCTCGTTAATTATTCTAGTGGATACTCTGCTAAGAAACTCACCACTAAAAGGATAAAAGTCAGCTGTCATACCATCCAAAGATGTAACTGCTCTTAATCCACAGACTTGCTCATATGATCTATGATCTCCCATAACACCAACAGTCTTCACAGGCATTAGGACAGCAAATGCTTGCCAAATTTTATCATATAAATGTGCTTTATGAATTTCTTCGATATAAATCTGATCAGCTTTTTGCAGAATGCTTATTCTTTTTTCGTCTATTTTGCCAATAACTCTAATACCAAGACCTGGGCCAGGAAAAGGATGGCGATTAATAAATTTTGCAGGCAGTTTCATCTCTAGTCCAAGATTTCTGACTTCATCCTTAAATAACTCTCTTAATGGCTCTATTAGTTTAAGTTTCATTTTTTTTGGCAATCCACCAACATTATGATGAGACTTAATTACTGAAGATGGCCCCCCATGAAAACTTTGGCTTTCTATAACATCAGGGTAAATTGTTCCTTGTGCTAAGTATTTTGCCTTACTTATTTTTTTTGCTTCTCGATCAAAAATTTTAATAAATAAATTTCCAATTATTTTTCTTTTCTTCTCAGGTTCAGAAACATTTTTTAGAGCCTTTATAAATTCTTTACCTGAATTTTTTATAATAAGTTTAGATTTGAAGTGACTTTTAAACAACGATGATACTTCTTTAGTTTCATTTAATCTCATCAAACCAGTATCAACATAAATACAGGTTAATTGTTTACCAATTGCCTTCGATATGATCGCTGCTGTAACCGTGCTGTCTACACCCCCCGATAAACCACATATGACATGATTGCTGCCAACTATATCTTTGATTAGTCTTTTTTGTGTTTGAAAATGATCTTTCATACTCCAATTTTTTTTGCACTTAGCGATTTTAAAAATAAAATTTTTAATTATCTTTGAACCATCAACAGTATGAACTACTTCAGGATGAAATTGTAATCCGTAAAATTTTTGTTCTACATTTTCTATAGCTGCATATTTTGTATTATAACTAGAAGCTATGCTCTTAAAGCCCTTTGGAAGTTTTACGACCTTATCTCCATGACTCATCCAGACATTAAAACTTTTTTTGCCCTTTTGTTTCAAAGATCTAAATAGTGAATTTTTATAATTAGTTTTTATAAGAGTTTTACCAAATTCTCTTTTACTGGAAATATTAACTCTTCCTCCTAGCTGACTTACTAAAAGTTGCATACCATAACAAATTCCTAAAATAGGGATACCTAAATTATAAACTCTTTTATCCAGTTTCGGTGTATTGGACACGTGAACACTTGCAGGGCCGCCTGATAAAATTATGCCTTTGGTTTCACTCTTTGCAATTACTTTAAAGGCATTTTTATGGGAAATAATTTCACAATACACACCTTGCTCTCTTACTCTTCTTGCTATGAGTTGAGTGACTTGAGAGCCAAAATCAATAATGTATATCATTAGTCAGATGCAAGATCTTTAAGATTGTTTATTTCTTCACAGCTTCCAGAACAAAGAATCTCAAGATTTGAAATATATTCACCATATTTCTCAATAAAACCCAGTTCATAAGATTTTTCACCTAACAAGAAATTAAGCTCTATATTTTCAGGGTTTAGAGTAAAAGCAATATTAAAATATTTATAAGATTTTTCTAAATCTGAAAGTTCATTATATGATTTGCCTAGAAGAATATATGAGTCAGAAGATTTAGGATTAAATACAATATCTTTCTCTAAAAATTGTATTGTTTTCTCAAAATTATTATTTTGAAAATTTGAAATAGCATCTTGATAATAATTATTAGAAGATGCAATGTTTGAAGAAATAAGTAATGCGATAATACATAAAGCTTTCCTCATTAATTGATTATACATTCGTAGGATAATTTGGAGATTCTCTTGTAATATCAACATCATGCACATGACTTTCTTTTAATCCAGCGCTTGTTATTTGAACAAACTCAACATTATTTGCAAATTTAATTAAATCTTCTGATCCAGTGTAGCCCATAGATGCCTTCAATCCACCCACTAATTGATAAATAATTGGAGATATAGGTCCTTTATATGGTACTCTGCCCTCAATACCCTCAGGTATGTGCTTGTTACTGTCACTAATTTCTTCTTGAAAGTATCTATCGGCTGATCCTCGAGCCATAGCTCCTAAAGATCCCATTCCTCTGTAAGATTTATAACTTCTACCCTTAAAAAGATATACCTCACCTGGAGACTCATCGGTTCCAGCAAACAAAGATCCTATCATGACTGCCTTAGCACCCGCGCCAAGAGCTTTTGCTATGTCACCTGAATATTTAATACCTCCATCAGCTATTACTGCTGTTCCATGTTTATTTGCTTCATTAGCGCACTCTAATACGGCTGAAAATTGAGGAACACCTATTCCAGCTACAACTCTAGTAGTGCATATTGATCCTGGACCAATTCCTACTTTAATACAATCAGCACCATTTTTGATAAGATCTGTTGTAGCCTCTCTAGTTGCAACATTGCCAACAATTACTTCTGTTTTAAGATTTGATTTTATCTCTTTAAGAGTATCAATTACCTTTTTTGAGTGCCCATGCGCAGTATCAATAACTATGGCATCTACACCTGCATCAGCAAGATAGCCAGCTCTCTCAATTCCTTCTTTGCCCACACCTACGGCGGCACCAACTAAAAGCCTACCTTTTTTATCTTTTGAAGCATCAGGATACAATTTGCTTTTCTCAATATCTTTGACTGTAATAAGTCCTATACATTTATCTTTTTCATCGACTACAAGTAATTTTTCAATACGGTGTTTGTGTAACAAGATCTTTGCGTCTTCACTTTGTATATTTTCTTTTACAGTTACAAGATTTTCACTTGTCATTAACTCTCTCACACTTTGGGTCATGTCTGTTGCAAATCTAACGTCTCTATTGGTTAAAATTCCAAGAAGCTTATTATTTGTATCAACTACTGGTATTCCAGAAATTTCATTTTGTTTCATAAGATCAAGAGCATCGGACAAATTCTTTTCTGGTGAGATTGTTACAGGATCAATAACAATTCCAGTTTCAAACTTTTTAACTTTAGATACATTTTGAGCCTGAAGCTCAATGGACATATTTTTGTGAAGTATGCCTAGTCCACCTGATTGAGCCATAGCTATAGCTAATTGATACTCAGTAACAGTATCCATAGCTGAGGATATAAGTGGAATACCTAGAGATATTTTAGAGGTTATTTGAGTTTTTGTGCTAACTTCATTCGGTAACACAGATGATTTTGCAGGCTTGATAAGGACGTCGTCAAACGAAAGGGATTTATTGATACTATTGAGCTCCATCTCAGAGATCTAAATTATTTCATTTATAATGTCAACTATCGATATTTTTTTTGTTTAGGCAAATTAAATAAATTTCACTTGATTCTTTGCGACTAGAGGTTGGTTTAAAAGATGAAACTCTATCGAAATTTTTATTACAAGTAGATAAAATATCAGATACGTCTCCGGTTCTAAAATATTTCGATACAAAATGACCTCCATTTTCTAAATATTTAAGAGCTATATCTAGAGTGTTTTCTAGGATTTCTCTCGATCTCAAGTGATCAGCATTCTTGTATCCCGATAAATTAGGTGAAATATCTGATAATATAAGATCGAATGGTTTCTTTTGATTGGCAAACTCAATAAATTGATCATCATTAAAATCACAATTAATAAATTCTACTCCTTTTATCGGCTTCATTTTCAACAAATCGACTGCCAAAATATACTTCTCAGTATGAATATTTCTATTTAAAACCTCGCACCAACTACCAGGGGCTGATCCTAAGTCCATAATAACTCTTGAATTTTTAACGGCGGTATATTTTTGAAGTATTTCTATCAACTTGTAAGCCGCTCTAGATCTATAATTTTCCTTAGAAGACTTTTTAACATATTCATCCTCTACATGTCTTTTTAGCCATTTTCTACTTTTGTCGGATAATGATTTATTTTTAATTTTCATAAAATTGTTATTTATCAGTTATTTATAGACGAAAATGAAGTATTTGATAACCCCAAGAAAAATACTATATCAACATGATATAGATATTGATTATATATATCATGATGATATATATACTTTCTTTTTTCAAGGATAAAAATGAAACTTATTAACATTAGTACGTCAACTTTTTTATTGCTATTTAGTATCCCTGCCCATGCATTAACTTTAACTGAGGCAATAAATGCATCTCTAGCAAATAATCTCTCAATAAAAATTGAAAATATAAATGTTAATTTAGCCGAAGAAGATTATTTTCAGACAAAGTCAAATTACTTTCCATCAATTGCACTCAGCGGGAGTTTATCTGAAAACGACTATTCAAACATAACAACTCAGTCAGGAACCACATCAAGCAATTATGAGTTATCACCTAGCAGTAAGTCTATTACTGTTTCACAAAATATATTTAGTGGTTTTGGCCGTATTTATAGCTCACTATCGTCCAAGGATATGGTAGAAGTTCAAAATCTAACCAAATTAAAAGTTGAGCAAGATATAACTTTAGAAACCATTGAGGCATATTACAATGTTTTATTGGCTGAAAAAACTACTCAGTCGTATAAAGATAACTATGAGTCTGTAAGTGAGAGATTTAAGGCTACAAGTAAAGAATACGAAGTTGGACTAGCATCTAAAACTGACGTAGCTCAATCAGAAGCTTTTTTAAATAATGCAAAAATAGATTTACTCGATTCCAAAATACAAGAGAAAAACATCAAAAATTCTTTCCATAACTTAACTGGGATCAAGCCAGATAATTTAGTCTTTTCTGAAATTAGAGAATCTATTCCAGATACTTTTGACGAATACAGAGAGAATGTAATTTCAAATAATTTTGCGATAAAAATAGTTAATTCAACACTCGATGTTTTAAATTCAAATATAGGAATTGCTCGATCAGCATTATATCCTCAAATAAATTTAACTGCATCTAAAACAGAACTAGACGAATTTTCAGCAACAGTCGACGAACTGACAAACGAAGAAATACAGGCAACTGTCAGCTGGCCTATTTTTACATCAGGTAAGTCTCTATCGGATGTAAGAAAAGCTAAGAAGCAAAAAAATAGCCAGTTAATTCTTATACAAAAAACTAAAAATGAAACACTTACTTTGGCTGAAAATATTTGGGAAAATTATCAAATATCAAATGAAACAGTAGAGGCTGCTAGTTTAAATTATAAAGCAAATAATATTGCTTACGAAGGCACGGTGATAGAGGAAGAAGTTGGTGAAAGAAGTGTTTTAGACGTTTTAACTGCACGACAATCTTTACTCAATTCTGAAATAAATTTCTTTAATAAGCAAAAGGATAGAGAAATTAATAAAGCTCAGGTTATGTATATGTCAGGTATTCTGGATAATTCTAACTTAGGTATTAATTAAAATGCAAAAAGAGACGCTCTGTTTAGGCTTATTATCCCTTGGTCCAAGGTCTGGTTACGAAATCAAACAAATGTTTGAGGGGCCATTGTCAGATTTTTATAGTCTTAGTTTTGGAACGATTTACCCAACCCTAAATAAACTTCAGTCAGCAAAATTTGTGTCCTGTAAACAACATGCACAAAGTAAGAAGCCCGACAAAAAAGTTTACACCATTACCAAAAAAGGTATGGGGCTTATGAAAGATAATTTACTTGGTGATGCTTCATCTTATATCAGATCTGGTAATTTTGGAGATCAAATTAAGTCAGAATTTTTTTTACTATTGTTGTTCTCAAAATATCTACCAAGTGAAACTCTTGATACAGTTTTAAATGAACGAGTGCTTTATTTACGTCAAAAACTAGAGCAGTTTAAATATGACGGTCCTGTTCCAGGAAACTTAGACGCAATAAGAAATGAAAAGTCAGTTAAATTTATTAGAGGCCTTGCATCAGCTCTTATAGATACTGGCGTAAAATATATGGAAAAAAATAGAGGAAAGTTAAGTTAAAATGCTAAAAAAGATACCAATAAACTATATTTCTGCTTTTGTAATTTTTATAGTTGTAATCTTATGGATTTTCTCAGGATCATTTAAAAACGATACCTCTGAGGAAACAGTAACTGCGGAAACAAATGTAGAAGAATTGATTTCAGTAAGAGCTAAAAATTATTCATCACAAAATAAAACGTATTTTCTTACGGTAAGAGGAAGAACAGAAGCAGATAAGATAGTTTTACTAAAGCCTAAGACTACCTCTACCCTAACATATGCAATTGACAAAGGCTTATCTGTTTCTAAAGATGAAATAATATGTGAGCTTGATCCCGAAAATAGATTAGCGGCTTTAGATGAGGCTAACGCATCGAAAAATAAAGCACAGTTACAATACGATGCTGTAAAACAACTAGCTGATGAAGGGTATCGATCTGAAAATGCTGTTGCTACCGCAGATGCAGCTCTTAAGGCTTCTATAGCTAGAGTTGAGATGGCAACTAATGAAGTCGAAAACCTTAAAATCAAAGCACCATTTGATGGCTTTATTGAGGATATTTTCTTAGAACCAGGTGACTTAATTGCACCTAATACACCTTGCGCAAAAATTATGAAGCTAGATCCAATGGTAATTACAGGCGAAGTCACGGAAAAAAATGTTGACCAGGTCAATTTGAACCAAAAAGTAAATATCAAGTTACTAGATAATAAAGAAGTTACTGGTGTAGTAAGCTTTATAAGTAAAAGTGCAAACCCAAGCACAAGAACATATAAAATCGAAGCTACAATTGAAAATAGTAATGGCACGATAAGAGAAGGCTTATCAGCAGATATGTTTGTGCCATTGAGAGAAGTTATAGCCCATTTAATACCTTCATATTTGATATCACTTAATGACGAAGGTGACCTTGGAATAAAAATACTTACTAACAATAGAGTTCAATTTGCTGAAATTCAAATAGTTGAAGATACAATCGATGGTTTATGGGTAACAGGATTACCTAAAGATGTAACAATTATTACCGTAGGTCAAGAATACGTAATTAATGGACAAGAAGTAAAAGTTCAAATGCTAAATTAATAAAATGATTGATTTTTTAGTCGATAGAAAAAGAACTGCATTAGCTTTATTGGTAGTTTTGATATTTGCTGGCATATTTGGAAGAGTTAATATTCCGATAGAGAATGAGCCAGAAATAATCATACCAGTTGTTTATGTAGGGGTTGGCTTAAATGGTATTTCTCCAGAGGACTCTGAACGACTTCTTTTAAAGCCAATTGAAGATGAAATAAGAAGTATAGAAGGTATTGATGAACTTCAGGGGTTCGCTTTTGAAAATTACGCAGTAACAATTGTCCAATTTGAAGCAGCAGAGACAATGAAACAATCATTAGACAAAGTTCGTGATGCTGTAAATGATGCAAAAACAAAATTTCCAGACGACACTAAAGAACCAATAGTTAGTGAAGTCTCATTTGAAGATAACCCAACTATTGTCTTATCGATTGACTCCAAAACTGCCTCTGAGAGATATCTCTTAAATCTAGCTCAGGAAATTAAAAAAGAACTTGAGTTGATACCTTCAATATTTGAAGCTGAATTGGCAGGTGCTAGAGAAGAACAACTTGAAGCAATACTCAATCGTTCACAGATGGAAAATTACAACATCTCTTTTACTGAAATTATTAACTCTGTTGCAAATAATAATCAGGTTGTAACCGCAGGAGAAATTGAAACAGGTCAAGGACAATTTGCTGTTAACGTCCCTGGCCTATTTGAAACAGCGAGAGATGTTTACGAACTTCCAATTAGATCAACTAATAACAGCTCTGTAAATTTGGCCGATATATCAACGATCAAACGAACTTTTAAAGATAGAGAGAGTTATACAAAGGTAAATGGTGAGCCAGGCATATCTCTATTAGTAAAAAAAGGTCGAGGTAGAAATGTGATTGATACAATTAACGAAGTAGATCTTGTAATTCAGAAATACAAATCAAAAGTTTCAAACGATGTCAATTTCACATATGTCATGGATGCTAGAGAAATAATGCAAAACAATGTTGACTCACTTCAAGGAAATATTCTTCTTGCAACAATTTTTGTTCTGTTGGTTACAATGCTTGCTTTAGGTATTCGATCATCATTAATTGTTGGTTCAGGAATCCCTGTGTCGATATTAATTGCTTTATTTGTAATGTATGTACTTGGTTACGATTACAATTTTATGGTTATTTTTGGAATTTTAGTTGCCCTGGGTATGCTTATTGATGGATCTCTTGTAGTTGTGGAATTAGCTGACAGAAAAATGTTAGAGGGCTTTGATAGACAAAAAGCATATATATATTCAGCGAAAAGAATGTTCTGGCCTATCGTTGCCTCAGCAGCAACAACCTTGGCTGTGTTTATTCCATTATTTTTCTGGCCTGGAGTAAGCGGTCAGTTTATGAAAGTTTTACCCGTGACAGTATTTGTTGTCCTTTTTATTGCTTTGATATTTAGCTTAATGTTTGTTCCAGTCATAGGTAGTGTTTTTGGTAGACCTTCTAATGCATCAGCAAATGCATTTAGAAAACTTGGCTCAGATCAAAGCTTTAATTTAAGAGAGTTGACCGGATACATTGGTATATATGTAAAGTTTTTGGAAAAGCTTCTTAAAAGACCTATCATCACCTTACTGACTGTTTTTATCGCCTTGTTTGTAATTATTTTTGGTTTTTTTAGTTTTGGAAAAGGCATGATTTACTTTTCAACTGGTGATCCTTATTTTGGAAAAATTAAAATTTTTGCTAGAGGAAACTTATCTATCGAAGAGATTAATAAATTAACTGGTGATGTTGAATTGATAGTTGATGAAAAAAAAGGGATTAAGAATTATTTTTTACAAACAGGACAGTTTAGCAGCATGGGTCCAGGCGGTGGAGGTAATACAGAAGATTTAATTGCTACAGCTTATTTTGAGTTTGTAGACAGAGAAGAAAGAGAAAATGGTCATAAAATAATTGCGCAATTAAGGGAAGATTTCAAATCCATCAAAGGAATTAAAATTGAAGTCTCTGAAGAGTCTGGTGGCCCACCTGTTGGAAAAGATATTCAAATTAGGATTACAGGACCTACCAGTGACAGCCTTTTAAATGTAACAAGAGAAATTCGTGATTATATTGATAACAACATAATTGGATTGGTTGGAGTCGAAGATACACTTCCTGTGCCTCTAGTAGATTGGGAATTAATTATTGATAAACCAAAAGCTGCTCAATTTGGTGCAGATGTATTCACTATTGGTAAAGCGGTCAGTTTAGTAACAAACGGTGTGATGATTGGGAAATATAGACCAAACGATGTAGATGATGAATTGGAAATATTTGTCAGGTATGCAGACAAAGAAAGGTCTATTGATCAATTGGACAACATAATGATTGAAACACGATCAGGACAAATACCAATTAGTAATTTTGTTGAAAAAAAACCAAAACAAAATGTAAGCTATATACGTAGATTTGATGCAAAAAATGCTATGTATATCAAAGCTAATGCTGAGGAAGGTGTGATAGCTGCAAATATAGTCAATCAATTAGAGACTTGGATAAATGAGCAAAACTATCCATCTTATATAAATGTGGCATTCGGTGGTGAAAATGAAGAACAAGCAGACTCAATGAAGTTTGTGAGCCAAGCGTTTATAATTTCAATTTTAATTATGGCAGCACTTTTAGTCACCCAGTTTAATAGTTTCTATCAAAGTTTTATAATTTTAACTGCTGTAATCATGAGTACAGCTGGTGTTTTCTTTGGTCTGTTGGTTTTCAATCAACCGTTTTCTGCGATAATGCATGGTGTAGGTGTGGTTTCACTTGCTGGAATTGTCGTCAATAATAATATTATTCTCATTGATGCATTTAATTTTGTACGTGAAAAAGATAATGACAATTTGTTCAATAGTATTTTAAAAGCATGCGCTCAACGGTTAAGGCCAATATTTCTAACAACAATAACAACTATGCTTGGCTTAATACCGCTTGCATTAAACTATAGTATTGATCCAATAGCTAGAACTATAGAATACGACTCAAACGTAAGTGGTTTCTGGACACCACTTGCACAATGCATTGTTTATGGATTATCTTTTTCTGCGTTTTTAACTTTAATTGTAACACCATGCCTATTGATTTTGCCCTCTCATATTAGATCGATGGTAAGTTTTAAATCAAGAAAACCAATTGAAGCCTAAAATGCTACGCAATATTCTCTCTGCAATTCTACTCAGAAAAAAAACCATTTCAACTTTGCTTCTAATGATAATTTTGCTTGGTGTTATTTCATATGTAACGTTCCCTAAAGAGGAAATGCCTGAGGTTGACCTGAAGTCTGTTGCTGTAATAATAAGCTACGATGGAATGTCTTCCCAAGAGATAGAAAAACTCATAACAGATCCTCTTGAACGTGAATTCATGGCCTTGCAAGACTTAGATGAAATTATTTCTATCTCCAAAGACAATATTGCATCTTTCATGGTCGCATTCAGATTAGATACACAAAATAAAAACCTAGCTAAGCTGGTAAGAAATACAATTACTGATGCAAGCGATAAACTCCCAAGTGAAATGGAAATTGTTGAAGTTAAAGAGTATGACTCCTCAATGTTTTCAAGAATTTATATAGGACTTTATGGTGACGTTCCTTACGAAGTACTTCAAAGTGCCGCCAACGCTTATAAAGATGATCTTGAAAATATTGGAAATGTAACAGAGGTTAGCATTAAGGGTGAGAGAGAAGAGATTATTAAAATCACTTTAGAACCATCTTTACTTCAAAAACACGGTTTGAATATCTCACATGTATATAATGCACTTCAATCATATAATAATATTGTACCAGCAGGAATACTAACTGATCAAAATGCTGATTTTTCTGTTAAAATACCTGGCTTATATAAAAATTACAGACAGATAGAGGATCTTCCAATAAATGCAAAAAGTAATTTTACATTAAAGTTAAAAGATGTAGCGAATGTAAAAAGAACATACGACAGAAGTAAGGATACAGTAATCGTAAATGGCAAGTCCGCTCTTAGTCTTGAAGTATCAAGAAAATCTGGAACAAATATATTAGATACCTACGTAGAGGTTAAAAAGGTACTAGCAGATAATGATGGTAGATTTCACCCTCTCATTGAAACTGTAATTGTTGATGATGAATCAACCGAAATTGAACAGAGAATTGAGTCTTCAGAAAATACTGTAATTACAGCAGTCATACTTGTGATGATTATCGTTATTGCAGCACTTGGTATTCGTAGTGGCCTTATTGTGGGGCTTTCGATACCAACAACTTACTTATTCTCAATATTAATTTTAGATTATATAGGCATGACCTATAATCTCATGACAGTCTTTGGCTTGATACTTGCTGTAGGATTGCTTGTTGACGGTCCAATTGTTATAACTGAGTTTGCAAGAGCTGAGCAAGAAAGAGGTGTTAGAAGAAGAGACTCTTATATTAATTCATCTTACACAATGTTTTGGCCTATTATAGCATCAGCCTTAACAACAATTGCAGCATTTTTTCCATTATTATTCTGGCCAGATATGCTTGGTCAATGGTTAAGAGTGATTCCGCTTACAGTAATTGTTGTTTTATCTACCTCCTTGATTGTAACATTAATCTTTTTGCCAGCTGTAGGTTCAATGATTGAGAGAAAAACATCTCAAATGTCAGAAGCTAACAAGAGAAAAGATAGTTTTTTTATCAATACATATGAAAAAGCTTTATCTCAAGCAATAACAAAACCGATTACAGTACTTTTTCTAACATTATTAACATTTACAGCTGTTATAATGTTGTACAGCAAATACAATAGTGGCGTAATTTTTTTTCCAAATGATAAAGCTGCAACAGCACGTGTTGAAGTTATGGCTAGAGGAAATTTATCACCAACTGAAACAGGAAGTTACATTAAAGAAGTTTCAGAAATAATTAATGCTAACCCTTATGTTGGCAACTACGTGGCAAACACTATAAGTAGAAATAGAATTTGGTTATTTGATGATAGTCCCACCGATATTGTTGGGCGTGTTTGGTTGGATTTAATTCCCATTGATGAAAGACCAGATAGTGAGATATTGTTCAGAGATATTCAGGAAAAATTAGATGGCTTAAACGGCTTTGATGCAAGAATTAAAGGAAACACATATAGTTCCTCAATTGTAGGGCCAAAAGATATAGAAATTGAAGTTTCTGCAACTGACAAGAGGACAATTAATCAAGTGGCCCTGATAGTCAGGGATAAATTGTCAGACCTAAATGGGGTTCAAGACGTTGAGATTAAATACCCAGTAAGTGGAATAGAATGGTTATACGATATTGATAGAAAAAAGACTGCAAAATACAATGTTCCAATTCAATCCATAGGGGCTATTATAAAATTAGCTACGACTGGTACTAAAATAGGCACCATTCGTCCAAGTGATACCAATAAAGAATTAGATATTAAGTTATTTTTACCCGAAGAATCTAGAACCTTAGATAAAGTAAATAATATATTTGTAAATACCGATCGAGGTCCTCTTCCAATATCAGAATTTGTATCTCAAAAACCGAAGAATAAGATTTTTTCAATAGGTAAAAAAAATGCTGAACGAATTTTGATAGTTGATGCAAACACTAAAGAAGGCTTTAATACTGCTGAAAATATTGAACAGATACGAAATTGGCTTTCATCAGCTAACATACCAGTTGAAGCGAATGTTAAATTAGTTGGTGAAGCAGAAGACTCTCAAGGTTCACTTATTTTTGTTCTATCGGCTTTTGGAACCGCCCTATTATTAATGTTTATTATACTTATTTCTCTTTTTAATAATTTTTATCATACTTTCTTAATACTTTTCTCAATTGCCTTGTCTACGACAGGAATATTTGTGGGATTGATAATTTTGCAAATGCCTTTTAGTGGAGTTATGACAGGACTTGGGATTGTTGCATGTACCGGGATTGTAGTGAACAACAATATCATTTTAATAGATAGCTACAGAAAGATTAAAAAAGATGAAAATGATAAATTAAAAGCAATTATGCTTGCTGCAAGGAGCAGAATTAGACCTATCTTTTTAACTACAGTGACTACAGTTTTTGGTCTACTTCCATCTGCTTTACAAATCAGTGTTGACGTTTTTGATAGAACAATTTCATACAAAAGCCCTGAGACATATTTTGTGCAGCCTCTTGCGTGGGCAATTGTGTTTGGTTTATCATTTGCAACTGTTGCAACATTATTTGTAACTCCATCATTACTTGCATTACCTGATAGACTTAAGGCATTGATTTCAAAAAGCAAGAAAAGTTCTATGGACAGAGTTTTAAGCAAGCAATTATCGTAAATATCATTATGAAATCAATTGCAGTTTATTGTGGATCTTCAAATACAGTAGATACGAAATATAGAGAAGAAGCTAAAAAAGTTGGTGAGTTTCTGGCACAGAATAAGATTCAACTTGTTTACGGTGGCGGTAATATGGGCCTTATGGGAGATATAGCAAATAGCGCCCTTCATAATGATGGTGAAGTTTTTGGTGTTATCACAGAACACTTGATTGATATCGAAAAGAAAAATGAGAGTCTAAATAATATTAAAGTTGTCAGTTCAATGCACGAAAGAAAAATAGAAATGTATAACAAAGCAGATATGTTTTTAATTTTTCCAGGTGGAATCGGAACACTAGAAGAGTTTTTTGAAGTTTATTCATGGAAACAATTAAAATTACATAATAAAGAAATTATAATTTATAATTATGATGAATATTGGAATGAATTGATTAAGTTGATAGATAATCTAATTAATAAGAATTTTGCTGGAGTTAAAATGAAAGAGGAATATAAGGTAGTTACAAATCTCAAAGAATTAGGAAATATAATTTGTTAACATGAAAAAAATCACAGTAAAAACACCATTGGTAGAGATTGATGGAGATGAAATGACAAGGATTATTTGGCAATTCATTAAAGATAAACTTATCCTGCCATATGTTGATGTTGAGCTCGATTACTATGATCTAGGAATTGAAAACCGTGATAAGACTAATGACCAAGTTACTATTGACTCTGCAAATGCTATTAAAAAGCATGGTGTAGGAGTAAAATGTGCAACTATCACACCAGACGAAGATAGAGTAAGAGAATTTTCATTAAAAGAAATGTGGAGATCGCCAAATGGTACCATAAGAAATATCTTAGGTGGAACTGTCTTTAGAGAACCAATTGTTTGTAAGAATGTACCACGATTAGTTCCTGGATGGACAGATCCAATAGTCGTCGGCAGACATGCCTTTGGTGATCAATATAGGGCTACGGACTTTCTGGTTCCAGGTCCAGGTAAGTTATCTATTAAATGGACACCAAATGATCCTGCACAAGAAATCATAGAAAAAGAAGTTTATGAATTTGAAGACAGTGGAATTGCGATGGCAATGTACAACACTGATGCTTCAATCAGAGACTTTGCTAGATCCTGCATGAACTATGCATTAATGAGAAAATGGCCTGTTTATCTTTCCACTAAAAATACAATTCTTAAAAAATATGACGGTAGATTTAAAGATTTATTTCAAGAAATCTACGAAAATGAATTTGCAAACAAATTTAAGAAAGAAAAGTTAGATTACGAACATAGGCTTATCGATGACATGGTTGCTTCTGCATTGAAATGGAACGGAAAATTTGTATGGGCATGTAAAAACTATGATGGTGATGTTCAGTCAGATACTGTTGCTCAGGGATTCGGCTCTCTTGGGTTGATGACAAGTGTTTTGATGACGCCAGATGGTAAAACTATAGAGGCTGAGGCTGCTCATGGTACGGTAACGCGTCATTATAGAATGCATCAAGAAGGTAAACAAACCTCTACTAATCCTATAGCTTCAATTTTTGCATGGACCAGAGGTTTAAGCTATCGAGGCAAGCTTGACCAAAATAATGAATTAATCAATTTTGCTCAGCAAATTGAAAAAGTTTGCGTAGAAACTATTGAGTCAGGATCAATGACTAAAGATTTAGCTATATTAGTATCTGAAAAACAAGACTGGCATAGCACCGAAGATTTTTTAGGTATTCTTGATAAAAATCTAAATCAGTCACTTTAACTTATCTTCAATAAACAAACTGATTTGATCTAATTGCTCCTTCTCATTGATTAGTTGTCCACCTGATTGCGCAAAATCAGCTCTTCCTCCTCCACCTTTTCCACCAGAAATAGAAGAGGCATACTGCGCAATCTCTACTGCGCTAATTTTTTTTGAGAGGGTTTCAGTTACTCCTACCAGAAAACTAAGCCGATTATCATTAATTACTAATAAGACAATTATTCCCTCAAAGTAAAATTGTTTTTTTATATTATCAATTACAGGGCGTAATTCGCCTGGTTTTAGGTCAGAACATTTCTCAATAATTACTTGATTTTTAGTATCTGACTGAATTTTAGTTTCTATATGCTTTTTAAATGCCTCAATATTATTTAATGATTCTTTTTTCTCATTTTCCATTTCTATAGATTTCTTTTGTTGTGCAATCACCTCTTCAGATTTTGATTTTTCATAATTAGCAAGATCCTCTCCTCTTAACGCTTCAATTCTTCTTACACCAGATGAGGCAGATGACTCGCTTACTATTTTTACTTTCCCAATTTCTCTTGTATTTTGAACATGTGTGCCTCCACATAGTTCCATGCTGTATGTTTTTCCTTGAAGCTCTCCTATTGATATCACTCTCACTTCATCAGAGTATTTTTCACCAAACAATGCAAGGGCACCGTCATTAATTGCATCCTCAGGCGTCATGAGTCTTGTCACAACTTCTGTCTCATTATTTATGATGAGATTTGCTTTTTCTTCAACTTCATTTACTTCTTTATCCGTCATTGCCTTATGATGACTGAAGTCAAATCTTAGCTTATCATTCGAAACAAGAGACCCTTTCTGTGCAACATGAGTACCTAATGCATCACGTAATGCTTGGTGTAATATGTGAGTAGCCGAATGATAACATCTGCAGTTATTTCTTTTTTCCTCATTTATTTTACAGGTAACATTTTCACCAACTGATATTTTTCCCTCAGAAACATTACCAATATGAATAATTATGCCTCCTTTTCTCTTTGTGTCTGAAACAATGAATTTAAATTTATTATTTAATATCAGGCCTTCATCACCTATTTGACCACCTGATTCTGCATAAAATACTGTTTGATTTAGTATTAAAATACTCTGCTCCCCTTTTTTTAAATTATTAGTCTCTTTTCCATCTGTTACTATCGATAATACAGTGCTTTCAGAGTCATTATTCGTATAACCCAGAAATTCAGTTGGCTTTATTTTTTGGTTAAGGGAAAACCATATTTTTTCAGTTTCTTGATCGCCGGACCCAGACCAGTTTGACCTTGCTAATTTTCTTTGCTCCTCTAGTTGGCTTTCAAATTGACTTTTGTCTACATTTATATTTTTAGATCTTAATATATCCTCTGTTAAATCTAGAGGAAAGCCGTAAGTATCATAGAGCTTGAAAGCAGAAATACCAGAGAGCGTGTCGCCCTCATTTAAATTAGATGATTCCTCTTCTAGGTGTTTAATTCCTCTGTCTAAAAGTTTTTTAAATTTAATTTCTTCATATTTGAGAGTTTCTGTAATCAAACTATTTGCTCTAACTAATTCAGGATACGCATCTTTCATTTCATTAACTAAAGTTGGAACAAGCTTTGTCATTAGTACGTCATTGTACTGAAGCAAATGTACATGTCTCATTGCACGCCTCATTATACGACGTAATACATACCCTCTACCCTCATTTGAAGGAAGAACTCCGTCAGCAATTAAAAAGCAAGATGATCTCAAGTGATCCGCTATAACTCTGTGACTACTTAAGAATTTTTTTTCATTATTTCTGGTAAGTTCTATAGAATTTTCAATTATTCGTTTGATACTATCTACTTCATAATTATCATTTGTTCCTTGTAAAACTGCAGCAATCCTCTCAATGCCCATACCAGTATCTATTGATGGTTTTGGTAAATCTATTCGTTCATTTTCGTTTATTTGTTCATATTGCATAAAAACAAGATTCCATATTTCTACAAATCTGTCCTCAGTTTCATCAAGTTCACTAGGTGGCTTACCCTTAAAATTGTTTCCATGGTCATAGAAGATTTCAGAACAAGGTCCGCAAGGGCCTGTATCACCCATTGACCAAAAATTATCTTTAGTGCTAATACGTATTATTTTATTATCATCAAAACTCGATATTTTTTTCCAGGCCTCATATGCCTGCTCATCATCGTGATAAATTGTAACGTATAGCTTATCTGGACTAATGCTCAGTTCTTTAGTTATAAAGTTCCATGCATAATAAATTGCTTCGTCTTTAAAATAATCACCAAAAGAGAAGTTACCTAGCATTTCAAAAAATGTGTGGTGTCTTAATGTGTAACCTACGTTTTCTAAATCATTGTGCTTACCACCAGCTCTAATGCACTTTTGAGCAGTAACGGCTCTAGAATAGTCCCTTCTTTCTAGTCCTGTGAATACATTCTTAAATTGAACCATCCCAGAGTTAGAAAACATAAGAGTGGGATCATTTAATGGTACCAGCGAACTGGAACGAACTCTCTCATGATCATTGCTTTCGAAATAACCTAAGAAACTTTCACGTATATCGTTTATTTTCATATGCTATAGGTATAGCACTCTGAAGACTAAAACGCAAAAGGCACACAAGGCACCTTTTGCATTTATTAATTAGAATTTCTGACTATTTACTCTTCTTCTGAAGTTTCAGACTCGGTATTCTCACCTATTTGTTCCGGCATATCCTCTGATTGACCTCTAATTGTTGCTTCAATTTCTTTCGCAATCTCGAGATTATCCTTTAGGAAAATTTTTGAGTTTTCCCTACCTTGTCCTATTTTATTGCCTTTGTAAGAGAACCATGCTCCTGATTTCTCAATAGCACCGACCTTAACACCAAGATCAATCAATTCTCCCAATTTTGATATTCCCTCACCGTACATAATATCAAACTCAACAACTCTAAAAGGAGGTGCAACTTTATTCTTTACAACTTTTACACGAGTTTGATTGCCAATAATTTCATCTTTATCTTTTATTGCTCCAATTCTTCTAATATCTAAGCGACAAGATGAATAAAACTTAAGTGCATTTCCACCCGCAGTTGTTTCTGGGCTTCCAAACATAACGCCAATTTTCATTCTAATTTGGTTAATAAAAATAACCATGCAATTAGATTTAGATACTGAACCAGTTAATTTTCTTAAAGCCTGACTCATTAATCTTGCTTGAAGACCCATGTGCGCATCACCCATTTCTCCTTCAATTTCTGCCTTAGGGGTTAAAGCTGCGACTGAGTCTACAACTAAAACTGAAATTGCTTTTGATCTTACTAGAGAGTCTGTAATTTCAAGAGCTTGTTCTCCCGTATCTGGTTGAGAAATAATTAGCTCATCAATATTTACACCTAGCTTCTTTGCGTAGGCAGGATCTAATGCGTGTTCTGCATCTATAAATGCACAATTTTCTCCCATTTTCTGAGCTTCCGCAATAACATGCAAAGCTAATGTTGTCTTTCCTGATGACTCAGGGCCATAAATTTCAACAATTCTTCCTTTGGGAAGACCTCCAATACCTAAAGCGACATCTAAAGATAATGAACCGGTAGATATGGCTTCAACATCCATTACAGATCGTTGACCAAGTTTCATAATTGAGCCTTTACCGTATGTTTGCTCAATTTGACCCATAGCCACGTCTAATGCTTTGGTTTTTTCAGAACTGTCCATTTTTTTATCGTCTACAACTTTTAAATTTGCTTTTGTCATTTGCTCACTCCAATATTTATTAATGGTGTTTGCAATGTACACATTTTGTTCTCATTTGACAATACCTATTAAGGCATTGTTTATAATAGATAAATCCATTTCAATTGCTCAAATGTTCTCTATCACAAGCAGATTATCAAAATAGTGATTCTTTTTTTATGATAACCAATCAACAGATAATATTAAATAAATTACTGATTTCCTTGGTTTTTAAGTGTTAATAAGTCGATTATTCGTCTGAATGTAGTTTTTCATCTCTTTCGTGCATTTCCTGAGCCTCAATACTAAGAGTTGTGACGGGTCTAGCATCCAATCTTTCAATGTTTATGGGCTCTCCGGTTACCTCACAATATCCATAACTTCCATTATCGATTCGGGCAAGAGCTGCATCGATTTTAGCAATAAGTTTTCTTTGTCTGTCACGAGATTTAAGTTCTAGAGATTTTTCAGACTCCTGTGTAGCCCTATCTGACATATCAGCTGGAGAGATAGAATCTTGAAGATTTTCAACTGTTTCTCTGCTTTCACGGTAAATCTCATCTTTCCAATTTTTAAGCTTTAATTTGAAATATTCTTTTTGTTTCGCATTCATGAATTTTTCAGATTTTGTAGGCTTGTAGGTTTTCGAGATTTTGACCATGTTTGCTCCTTAATAGATAGAATTAAAACAATGGGTGCTTTTAGTTGGTTTTAATATTTAAGTCAACATTGTTGCTGTAAATTTTTATGATTGATAAATGCATGAAATATAATATGTTTCCATGAATTAAAAAAATCTTATCATGAAATTCGAAGGTACCAAATCATATATTGCAACCGAAGATCTCAAAGTGGCAGTAAATGCTTCTATAACACTTGAAAGACCAATTATTGTAAAGGGTGAGCCTGGTACAGGTAAAACTATGTTGGCACATGAAGTAGCCAAATCGCTAAATGCTGAAATTTTTACATGGCACATAAAGTCAACCACAAAAGCTCAACAGGGACTATATGAGTATGATGCTGTAACGAGATTAAGAGACTCCCAGCTTGGTGACGAAAAAGTAAAAGATATAAAAAACTATATCAGCAAGGGCAAACTTTGGAATGCTTTCGAGTGTGATAAACGTCCAGTTCTATTAATTGATGAAATTGATAAAGCAGATATTGAATTTCCAAATGATCTTCTTTTGGAGTTAGATAAAATGGAATTCTTCGTCTATGAAACAGGAGAGACAATAAAAGCAGTTAACCGACCAATAGTCATTATAACGTCAAATAATGAAAAAGAACTACCTGATGCCTTTTTGAGAAGATGCTTCTTTCATTATATTAAATTTCCAGACCCCGAAACTATGGAGGAAATTGTAAATGTTCATTACCCAGACATTAAAAAGGACCTCATTCAGGAAGCTTTTAAAATTTTTTATGACATAAGAGAAGTGCCAGGAATTAAGAAGAAGCCATCTACATCTGAGCTTATTGACTGGCTTAAACTCCTGATGACAGACGATGTAGACGCAAAGATTTTAAGAGAAAAAGACCCTAAAAAATTAATTCCACCACTTCATGGAGCGCTACTAAAAAATGAACAGGATGTTCATTTATTTGAGAGACTTGCATTTATATCACGTCGTGAAAATGAGAATGCAGATTAAAAAATATAAAAAAATAAATCTCTATACATGTTTATAAATTTTTTCTTTGAGCTTAAGCAAGCAAAGCTACCAGTATCCCTTAAGGAGTACCTTATGCTTATGGAAGCAATGGATAAACGAGTTGTAGACTCATTCGATGTAAATGACTTTTACTACTTAAGTAGGTCTGCGCTTGTTAAAGATGAAAGATATTTAGATAAATTTGATCGAGTATTTGGACATTCTTTCAAGGGATTAGAAAAAAAAGATGGTGAAGAGGTCACTGAAATACCTGAAGAATGGCTTCGACTCATGGGACAGAAATATCTTACCGATGAAGAAAAGAAATTAATCGAGTCACTTGGTGGATGGGATAAATTGATGGAGACTTTGAAAAAAAGGTTAGAAGAACAGGAAAAAAGACATCAAGGAGGAAACAAATGGATTGGAACTGGAGGTACATCTCCTTTTGGTGCTTATGGATACAATCCTGAAGGTATAAGAATCGGACAAAAAGAAAGTAGAAATAAAAAAGCAGTAAAAGTTTGGGATAAGAGGGAATTCAGTAACCTTGATGGAGATGTAGAGCTTGGCACAAGAAATATAAAAGTTGCACTTAGACGTTTGAGAAAATTTGCAAGAGAGGGTGCCGAAACTGAATTAGATTTAGATAACACTATTAAGTCAACTGCTCATAAAGGCTATATCGATGTAAAAATGATGCCAGAACGTCGAAATAAAATAAAAGTACTTCTTTTCTTTGATGTTGGTGGATCAATGGATGCGCATGTCAAAATATGCGAAGAGTTATTTTCAGCAGCTAGGACAGAATTTAAACATATGGAATATTTTTATTATCATAATTGTCTTTATGATGCAGTTTGGAAAGATAATTCAAGAAGATACAATGATAATGTAAAAACTTGGGACTTGCTTCATACATATCCTTCTGATTATAAAGTTATTTTTGTTGGTGATGCTGAAATGAGTCCTTATGAAATCACATATCCTGGAGGCAGTGTAGAGTTTTGGAATGAAGAGTCTGGTGAAACGTGGTTAACTCGACTTTTGAATGTTTATGAAAACGCAATTTGGCTTAATCCTATACCTGAGAGATACTGGGAACAAATTGCTTCAACTTCGATTATAAAACAAATCTTTTCAGATAGAATGTTCCCCTTGACTATAGAAGGTATAGATCAAGCTATGAGAGAGCTTAATAAATAAGCTATGGTGCAAAAATCAAATGTGTTATTGGGCATTGCCTTCTTATGTTTAGGTCTGTTTATTGTCCCAATTAATGATGCTTTGGCAAAGTACCTTAGTGACGAAATTGGTATTCTTGAGATAATTTGGGCTAGATTTTTTGGGCACTTTATTATTCTCGTTCCTCTTGTTTATTTTCTGAGAGGTAAAGCTTCATTTTTTAATTCGAATACTAAACATCAAGTAGCAAGAGGGCTTTTCATATTTTTAGGAACTGCATTTTTTTACATTGCAATTACTAATATTCCACTCGCTAACGCTCTCAGTCTACTTTTAGTTGCTCCAATTATTGTAGTTATTTTGTCAGTTTATTTTTTAGGAGAAAAAATCACTTACTTAAAAATTTTATGTGCATTGGTAGGATTTATTGGGACAATGCTGGTCATCCAACCAGGTTTTTCAAGTTTTAATTTATACTCAGCATATGCTTTTATTTCTGGTTTGTTTTATGCAATGTATCTTATTTATACTCGCAAAGTTAACTTTAAATCTGACTCTCTGGTTACGCTAAGTTACTCTACAATTCCGGGAGCTGTCATTATGACAATTTTGTTACCTATGTACTGGTCTAGTATTCCTGACTTTAGTCAAATAATTCTTTTAGCATGTATTGGACCAGTGGTTATTGTATCACATTTTTTATTCATTAAAGCTTATCAGTTTGCAGAGGCTAGTGTACTCGCTCCTATTCATTATTTTGAGATTGTAAGCAATGCTTTGATAAGCATTTTATTTTTCAAGGACATTCCAAGTATTTTAGTAACATTTGGAATTTTGTGTATCATTAGCAGTGGTGTTCTGATAAGTCTTAATCAAAAATAATTATGAACTGTAAAACGACATTAGATTATAGATTTTCAGTAGCTCCAATGATGGGAGTGACAACATCAAGTGCTCGATACATGTATCGTTTAATTTCTAAAGAAGCGATTCTATTTACCGAAATGATTGCTAGCCAAGCTCTATACAGAGGTAATAATGACAAACTATTGTTTAAACAAGAAACTGAGTCTCCAGTGGTTCTTCAGGTAGGGGGTTCAGATAGAGAATTACTAAAATATTCAGTCGATCTAGCAAATAATAAAAACTATCAAGGCATAAATTTAAACGTCGGATGTCCCTCCAAAAAAGTTTCAAAAGGCAAAATGGGTGCGTGTTTAATGAAAGAGTCAGATTTAGTGAGGGATTGTCTATCTTCGATGATTCAAGGAACAAATATGGATGTTTCTGTTAAGTGTAGAATTGGTGTAGATGAATTTGAGAGTTATGAATTTTTTAGAGACTTCATTCACAATGTAGCACAAAGTGGGTGTCAATTATTTTTTGTACATGCAAGAAAGGCATATTTAAAGGGACTTGATCCTAAAAAAAATAGAACAATTCCTATTCTTAAATACGATTATGTGCACAGAGTAAAAAAAGAATTTCCCCATCTCAAAATATTTATAAATGGGGGTCTAAACACAATAAGTGATTGTATTGAACAAATGAAATTTGTTGATGGTGTCATGGTAGGAAGAGCGATTCAATCGAATCCATTCTTTTTAGAAAATGTAGATAATGTTTTCTATGGAAAGAAAATTCAATTAGCTAATAAAGAATTTATCATCAAGAAATATTTTGATTATGTAAAATCAAACATTGATCAAGTATCAACTTATGAGCTTTTAAGTCCTTTACTTGCATTGTGTTTTGGCGTTCCTGGTGCAAAGAAGTTTAAACAACAAGTAAATGACCTAATAAGAGCTAGGGACATTGCAACATTGGAAAATACTTATTTAAAACTTATTGCAGCTTAGAGTATTTCTGCTACTTCATCAAAATTATATCTATGAGCCCTATCAAAAAAGCCATCATCTGCTGCATATCCCAATCTACAGAGAAAATTACTCTTTATTGACGTTTCACTAAAGAATTCTTTGTCAACATCCTCATTAGAAAATCCGCTCATTGGCCCAGTTGAAAGTCCTAAGGCACTGGCTGCTTTTATAAAATATCCACCTTGTATTGATGAATTCCTAAATGCAGTAACTTCAGATTTAACTTTATCATTCTCAAAATATTTTTTTGCATCTTCCCTCAAATAATTTTTTGGCAAATCTATCCAGAACTCGACATCCATGCCAATGATAGTACATACTGGAGCATCAATAACCTTTTGCACATTATCATCACTCACTAGCTTTGATAGTCTCTGCTTTGCCTCAGTACTTTTTAAAAATTTTAGTCTCATAGGGCTTGAATTGAATGATGTTGCGCCCCATTTCGTTAATTCATAAAGTTCATGAAGAGTGCTATCGTCAACAGACTTATTCTTAAATTTATAACAAGTTTTTGGATGTACAAATATATCTTCAATAACTGACATATTAACTCACTAATTCAATAATATTCTCTTCAATCATTTTGGGTGTCTTCATGCTTCCAAAACCCTTTATAAAGTTTCCATTTTGATCAAACAAAAACTTTGTAAAATTCCACTTAATATCTCTACCCGCTACTTCATTTAAATAGTTAAATAAAGGAGAAGCATGATCTCCAATCACATCAACCTTATCAAATAATTTAAAAGTAACGCTATATTTGTCTTCACAAAATGTTTTAATTTGTTCATTTGAACCAGGCTCTTGTGAGCCAAATTGATTGCATGGGAATGCAAGTATTTCTAAGCCTTTATCTTTATAGCGTTCAAAAAGATCTTGTAGCCCTTCATACTGGGGCGTAAAGCCACAAGCGCTTGCAACATTAACTATCAAGATAACTTTTCCTTTATAGCTACTTAAACCTACTTCACTACCATCTATATCTTTAACTCTAAATTCATATAATTTCATAATTGAACCTAGTATTTAGCAAAAGTACCATTGTGGTAATCGTGAATTGCCTCAGCGATTTCTTCTTTGGTATTCATTACAAAAGGTCCACCTCTTGCTATTTGTTCATTAATTGGCTTGCCAGAAATTAAAAGAAATTTCGAGTCTCTTTTAGCTTTGATCTTTAATTCATCACTTTTATCAAGAATAAGAAGATATGATTTTCCATCTGGTGACATACTTGTATCGCCTATATTTAAGTGACCATCGATTAGATAAATTAGTGAATTATGGTTTTCGTTTAATATGGTAGATAGTTCAGCATTTTCATCAAGCTCTACGTCAAAATAAATAGGTTCTACATTATGATTTTCAATAGGGCCTTTGATGCCATTAAATTCTCCTGCAATTATTCTAACTCGCCTATTTTCATCGCTAAAATATCCGAGCTCTTCAGAATTTAAATACACGTATTCTGGTTTATTTTTTTTTAATTTCGCAGGCATATTAATCCATAATTGAAATCCATGAAGTTTTCCATCAGTCATAGCGGGCATTTCTGAATGAATAATGCCCCTTCCAGTTTTCATCCATTGAACATCGCCTGACTTCATGACACCTTTTGCACCTGTACTGTCCTCATGTTCAAATGCCCCACTCAACATATAAGTTACTGTTTCAATTCCTCTATGAGGGTGTGGCGGAAATCCTCCGATATAGTCATCTTTATTTTCTGAACCAAACTCATCTAACATTAAAAATGGGTCAAAATAGTCAATGAGTTGTGTGCCGATTGATCTTTTTAATTTAACGCCAGCTCCATCAGAGGAATTTAGAGGCTCAATGATTTCTTTAATTTGAGTTAACATTTTCATTCCATATTAATTACTAATTTGCCCCGCGTCCTACCTTTTGCCAGATGTTGATATGCATCTTTGAATTCAGTAAGACTGAAGGTTTTTTCAATATAAGGTTTCAATTTACCGTCTTCTACCCACATTCTAATCAAGTCCAAATTAGATGTCGATGTTTTTCCCGAAAGAACCACTCTAGCTTTTTTCCTCTTTGTAAATTGTTTTATAAAGTCTATTTGAGTATAAACATTATTTTTTGTTGTTACGTAAATACCATTAGCTGTTAGAATTTTTTCAACCTCAGGATAGCTTCGATTTCCATTTGCATCAAATACCACATCATACTTTTCATCTGTTTCTGTAAAATCTTCTTTCGTATAATCAATTACTTTGCTGGGATTAAACTCATCTTTAATCCAATCGATATTTCTACTACTTGTAATTGCAACACAATCAGCTTCATATAATTTTGCAATTTGTAATGCTGTCGACCCTACACCGCCAGAAGCTCCATTAATTAACAATTTATGACCCGCCCTTAGTTTAGCGATATTTCTCAGAGCTAATAGAGAAGTGTTTGAAACTTGAGGTAAGGCAGCTGCATAATTTAATTCTAAATTATTTGGTGCGAGTGATATGTATTTTTGTGAAACTTTAATTTCTTCTGCACCGCTACCCCCAAATAAGATGTCAGTCATACCAAAAACTTTATCGCCAACTTTAAATGCACCCACATTTTTTCCAACCTCAATGATTTCACCACTGAAGTCACATCCAATGATGAATGGGAATTTTTTTACATTAGTGATTATTTTGAAACCTCCCTCCAGCTTTTTTAAATCAACAGGATTGGGAGAAATAGCAATTACTTTAACTATGACGTCGTTTATTCCGGGCTTTGGACTATTTAATTCAGTGATTTGAAGCTTATCAATATCTCCATATGAATTGTAGGTTATTGCTCTCATATTTATAAAAATCTTGTATAATGTATTAAATAACTCTGTAAATAATATTTCAAATGACTGATGATATTAGTTGGGTTGTAAACCTAAGATATGCACAAATAACTCCAGTTTTTGAGTTCTTTACCTGGCTAGGATATAGAGACTTTTTATTCTTATTTATACCTTTCATTTATTGGTGTTTTGATCGAAAGACATTCGGTAGATTAGTTTTATTAGTGTTTTTTGCTGCATTGATTAATACATGGTTAAAAGATTTTTTTCAGGACCCACGTCCTGATCCGAGCTTAAGTATTGATCCTTGGCTTCATGACAATCAATCCTATGGCTTCCCCAGTGGTCATTCACAACTCGCTGTAATTATCTGGCTATATATAGTGCTCAATGTAGAAAATAGTTTAGTTCGAATTTTTTCTCTTATATCTCTCGTTTGTGTGCCTTTGAGTAGACTTTATTTAGGAGTTCACGATTTAAGTGATATTTTTGGAGGATTGTCTATTGGTTTAATTATTTTGTTTACTGCTCAATTTATATTTCAAAAAATTGATGGCGGCTATTATATTAAAAATACTACTCAATTTATTATAATATCATTCACTCTTATTTTATTTTACATCACCTGGCCATTAACTAGCACTATTTCAGTAGTTATATCTTTCAGTGGTTTTATAATTGGATTTTGGTTCGGTCATCAATTAGACGATCGAAATTTTAGGTTTTCGAGGATTCAAAATACGTATCTTCACTATCTTTCTTCAGTAATTGCATTGTTAGGGTTCCTCATGATAAATAACTTAATTAATAGCATGGTCGATCACTTTGAGCTTTCATCCCTATTTACTGATTTCATAACGTCTACCATATTAGGCTTTTATATTTCATTCTTTGCATTGTATGTCTTATCTAAGATCAAACTTCAGTCTAGAATGAAAGTTTGACCATGTTTGAGGGTAATAAATTTACTTGAATCTATCTCTTTATCTGAAAGTGCAATTTTCAACTTTTCAGGGGGCTCAGTTACTTTTTCGTCTGTAAGTATAAAAGTACCCCAATGCATTCCAATTGCTTGTTGAGCTTTTAAGTCTTGAAAAGCCATTACTGCTTCTTCTGGGTTCATGTGTGAAAATTTCATAAACCATCTAGGTTCATATGCGCCTATTGGTATTGCGGCTAAATTTACAGGGCCAAGTTTATTATAAATATTTTTAAAATCATCTGAATATCCAGTATCACCAAGATGAATAAACGAATGCTTTGGAGCATTAAAATGCCAGGCTCCCCACAAACTTTCATTTCTATCGAATAAACCTCTAGCTGACCAGTGTTGAACCGGTGCAAATGTAATCTCAGTATCCTTGACAGTTTTTGACTCCCACCAATCTAGTTCGATTACATTATTAATGCCTTTGTCCTCAAACCATTTTTGAAGACCAAGAGGTACAAGAAAGAGTGCCTTTGGGTATTTCTTTGATATTTCAGTAACTGTTTGTTTATCTAAATGATCATAATGATTGTGAGAAATTGTAATCACGTCAATATCTGGGAATTGATCTACAGTCATGCCAGGGGGCGTGTATCTTTCAGGTCCTGCAAAACTAAAAGGAGAAGCCCTGTTAGTACAATGAGGATCGAGCAATATATTTAAATCATTATTCTGATAGAGAAAGGACGCGTGTCCTATCCAGGTTATTAATAAATCTTCATTTCTATTAATTGCTTCAAAATTTGGTTCTACTTGAGGAAAATTATATGTTTCTACTTTCTTGCCTCTTCTTTCCCAACCCCACTTAAACATCTCAGCAAAATTTTTACTATTTATTTTGCCACTTGGATTAGAAAAAGTGCCATCTGGTAAATGATGCTTGGGTTTCGTTATCATTTCACTTGAACTAATATTAATAAATAGCAAAAGTATAGTGCAGATTGATAAAATTAATCTCATTAATTTTTATCTTTTGTCTTCCATAAGATGGCGAGGCAAACACCTTTGGAAAATGGCAAGAAATACAATACAAGCATTAATGTTGCTGGGATCCAAATACTTGCCTGAAGCCATAATGCAGGCGCATATTCTTGTTCAAAGTAAAGAATGAGAGGAACTACAATATGGCCCACAATGACAATTGTAAGCCAAGGACCAAAATCATCAGTTCTAAAGCAACCAAGTTCTTCGTTACAGTTATTACAGTTCTTATAAAGTTTCAAATACTTATAATATAAGTGTCCAATACCACAATTTGGACATTTACTTCTAACCGATCTAAACAACGCAAGAAATATTGAGATATTCATGAATTAATTTTCATTTATATATTCTCTGCTTGAGTCACTAAGCCATTCCCACAAATATTCAGCAAAGCTCCAGCGAACGGAAATATCAAAGATATTTTCTTCAGACAGTCTATCTATCAAAACTGTAGCCTTGTTAATATAAGTTTGAGCACAAGTGTCCTTTTCTGAAACGTTAAGTTTAAAATCAAGTGAGCAAGATTTAGACAGAACATCGATTGCATTTTTACCGCTGAGTCTAATTGTCAAATAATAATCAGATACATCTGTAATTGCAAAAAAGTCTGATCCCAGATTTGATCTTAAATCATTGATTATATTGTATCTTTCATTATCTTCACATAAGATTAAGTATTCGTTTGGACCAAGCCAAAGTGTTCTAGTCTTGTTGTCTCCACTTACTTTATTGTTAGATGGTAGCTCATAACCAAGAAAATCATTTATTTTTTTTCTTAAATCAAAGTCGATTTCATTAACTCTTAGATTAATTTTCCCCACATAATTTACATTATGTAAAGAAATCGCGTCTGATTTGATTTCGTTTTTATTATTTAGAGGAGAATTAATTTGTTCACTCATTATTTTTAGTCCCCTCTTTATCGTAGAAAACAGTATCAGTAATAGTTGCTTTAACAATTTTTCCATTCATTAATGGTATCTCAACTTCTTCCCCAAGTCTGTTATGTCCATTTTTTATCATTGCAAGAGCAATTGGATATCCACATATTGGACTGTAATAACTTGAAGTTACGTGGCCAATCATTTTCATTGGAGGTTGGGATTTTGCTTCTTCTACTATATGTGATCCTTCAGGCAATACTGTTTTTTTATCATTAACAAGTAGACCAACAAACTTTTTTCTGTCTTCACGTAAAGTATCAGGTCTTGTGTGAGATCTTTTACCCAAAAAATCTTCTTTCTTTTTAGAAACCAGCCAATCAAGGTTCATATCCTGAGGAGTTACACTTCCATCAGTATCTTGTCCCACTATAATATAACCTTTTTCAGCTCTTAAGACGTGCATTGCTTCAGTGCCGTAAGGTGTAATATCAAATTCTTTTCCGTGCTTCATTAACTCGCTCCAAACATATAATCCATATCTAGAAGGAACATTAATTTCATAACTTAGTTCGCCTGTAAAACTTATCCTGAATACTCGAGCATCTACCCCACAAACTTTTCCATTTCTAAATTTCATAAAAGGAAAAGCATCTTTCGATAAATCAATATCTGTTAACTTACTAAGAAGTTTTCTTGAATTAGGACCTGAAATTGACATAACAGACCATTGCTCTGTAACTGAAGTACAAAATACTCTCATATCTAACCATTCAGTTTGTAAAAACTCTTCAAGCCAAGACATTACCCTGGCTGCTCCACCAGTAGTTGTGGTCATGTGATAATGGTTCTCTCCTATTCTCGAAGTTACACCGTCATCAAATATCATTCCATGTTCATTACACATTAGGCCATATCTACATGATCCAATTTCAAGTTTAGACCATGCGTTTGTATAAATCATATTCAGAAACTTTGCTGTATCTGGCCCCTGTAAATCAATTTTTCCCAATGTAGATGCATCTAATATGCCAAGACTGTTTCTTACGCTCAGGCATTCTCTATTTACAGCTTTGTGTAAATCTTCTTTACCACGTGGATAATAATGTGGTCTTTTCCATTGACCTACATCCTCGTACTCCGCTCCGTTTTTCTCGTGCCATTCATGAATTGCGGTTTTTCTTATTGGATCAAATAGATGATCAACACTTCTACCGGCAATGGCTCCTATAGTTTGAGGCACATATGGCGGCCTGAAAGTTGTGTGACCAATCTGATCAACTGGTTTTTCATGAATATGTGACATAAGAGCAAGAGCATTTACATTTGATGTTTTCCCTTGATCAGTGCCCATGCCAGTAGTTGTATATCTTTTTGTGTGTTCCACACTGATATAACCTTCTCTTTGAGCAAGGAATATATCTGATGCAGTTACGTCATTTTGAAAATCGACAAAATGTTTTGAACCTTTTGTTACTTCTTTTTTACCTAGTGCGTATGGCTCGATTTGGGCTTGAGTAAACGAAATATCTTCATTTCCCTCCCAAGTTACTTTATCTACTGAATTTTTTCCTAATTCCGCCGCTGTATCTATTCCTGCAGTAAAAGCATCATTTAAATTTTCAGTTAAATCAAATTTGCCATTATTACAGCCTACAACTTTTAAATCCTGAGGAGAAAACTCTGGTACAAATGTATTGAGTATTTCGTCATAGCGAAGCTTACCTCTTGATTGACTAAGTAATTGTACAGCCGGATTCCAGCCACCTGACATTATTAAGCAATCAGTGGATATCTTAATTATCTCTCCAGTTAATTCATTTTTTTCAATATCAACTTTTTGAATTTCAATTTCATTTATTTTTTTTGAACCTTTTGTTGATATGACTGAATGTGATTTGAAAACTTGAATACTGTTTTTTCTACATCTGTCTTCTAACTCCAAAGATAAGTTATCTCTAGTATCAATTATTTTAACCTTAGCTCCTTTGTTATTGAATTCGAATGCTGTTGAGTAGGCATGGTCATTGTTTGTAAAAAGAGTGATAGACTTTCCCGGTAAAACTCCATAACTATTTAGGTACTTTCTTGCGGCTGATACCATCATAATTCCAGGTCTATCATTGTCTGAAAATACCAGTGGTCTTTCAAAGGCACCCTGAGCTAAAATAACTTTCTTGGCTCTTATCCTCCAAAAACGCTCTCTGGGCACAGTTTTTGATAGCTCTTTCCAATGGTTTGTAACTTTTTGAAGAGCCGTTAGATAATTATAATCGTAGTAACCAGTTGCAGTTGTTCTTGTTAAAACTGTTACATTATTCATTGACTGCAACTCATCAATTATTGACTTGATGTATTTATTACAACTTTTGCCATTGATCGTGCTATTTGTATCAAGGATGTATCCACCTAAAACTGGATTTTCATCAACTATTAAAACTTCACACTTCGCTCGCCCAAGTGCTAAGGCAGAAACTAAACCTGTTATTCCTCCTCCAACAACTAAAGCATCACAATGATGAAATTTTTGTTCGTATCGATCAGGATTTTTTGCGATGGGGGATTTACCTAGTCCTGCTGCCTTACGTATGAAATGTTCATAGAGTAACCATAAGCTTGGAGGCCACTTAAACGTCTTATAATAAAAACCTGCTGGAAATAATCTGGATAGGATGTTGTTTAACCCACCGATATCGAACTTAACTGAAGGCCAACAATTCTGACTTGCCGCTTCAAGTCCATCATATAATTCGATTTCAGTTGCACGAATGTTTGGCTCTGTTCTGGCACCAACACCTAACTGTACAATAGCATTTGGCTCTTCTGATCCAGCAGTAAGTATTCCTCTAGCTCTATGATATTTAAAACTTCTACCAATTAAATGGACATCGTTAGCTAACAAAGCTGATGCTAATGTATCTCCTTGAAAGCCTTTATATTTTTTCCCATTAAATACAAAATTAATAGTCTTACTTCGATCAACTCGACCACCATACATTGTTCTATTTTGATTACTCATTAACTTCTGGCCTACTTTCACCCATCTTATAGGTTTTTAGAATTTTATCGGAAACTGTGTCCCTCATTACATTGAACCATCTTCGACATCCGTGATCATGTGTCCATCTTTCAAAATGAATTCCTTTTGGATTATTTCTGAAAAAAAGATATCTTCCCCATTCTTCATCAGAAACTTCATTTGGATTTGATGGTCTTGCTATGTGTGCTTCGCCATGACACGTAAATTCAGTTTGATCTCTTTCACCGCAGTATGGACAATCTATTATAAACATAAATTTAATGTGCTACGGCTGCTGCTGCTGCTTCATCTACCAGAGCGCCAGAAAAGTGACGTTCAAGTGAAAAAGGGCCTGATATATCTGTTGGCTCTCCTCTAAAAACTGTCTCAGCGAATACGTGAGCTGAACCTGGAGTAGCTTTAAATCCTCCCGTACCCCATCCGCAGTTTATGAATAAATCTTTAACAGGTGTTTTGCCAATTATTGGACTCCTGTCAGGTGTAACATCTACAATTCCACCCCATGACCTTAACATTTTGAGACGAGAGAATATTGGAAATAACTCAACGAGTGGAGCCATCATATGTTCGATCATATCGAAAGAGCCTCTTTGTGAATACGAATTATAAGAGTCCGAACCAGCTCCCACAACTAATTCTCCTTTATCGGATTGACTAACATAAACGTGAACAGAGTTAGACATAATAACGCAATCTAATATTGGCTTAATTGGTTCACTAACTAATGCTTGAAGTGGAACTGAGTTAATAGGCAGATTAAAACCAGCCATATTAGCTAGAACTGATGAATGACCTGCGGGGACAAGTCCGACTTTATCTACTTTAACAGATCCTTTTGATGTTTCGAGACCTACAACTTTTCCATTGGATACATTAATACCCTTAACTTCACAATTTTGAATTATATCTACTCCAAGACTTTCTGCGGCTCTTGCATAACCCCAAGCAACAGCATCATGTCTTGCAGTGCCCGCTCTACGTTGCAACAGTGCTCCATGAACAGGATATCTACCATTAACATTTAAATGTGGAATTTGTTTTGCTACCTGATCTTTATTCAAAATTTCTGTATCAATTCCATTTAAGTAATTTGAATAACCTCTTCTTGAGATTTCTTGCATATCATGAATTGAATGCGCAAGGTGATACAGGCCTCTTTGTGAGAACATTACATTAAAATTAAGCTCACTTGATAGCCCTTCCCATAAATTAACTGCATGATTATAAAGAGCGGCACTTTCATCCCATAAATAATTAGACCTTATTATTGTTGTATTTCTTCCAGTATTTCCACCACCGATCCAGCCTTTTTCTAAAACAGCTATATTTTTTACTCCAAACTCTTTTGCAAGATAATATGCTGTACCTAATCCATGACCGCCACCGCCAACAATTACAACGTCATATTCAGATTTAAGATCAGGGCTGTTCCAGGCCTTCTCCCAGTTTTGGTGATAGGAAAGTGAATTTTTCACTAAATTGAATATCGAATATTTCATAATTACTTAATAAATCTTTTTATCGAAAATGGTGATAAATCTAAATCGGTTTTATTAGTACTCATTTTTTGAGCTATTAATTTCCCAGATATACCACCTAGTGTCCAACCAACATGCTGATGACCGAAACAGAAGTAAATATAAGGGTTTTTTTCTGATTGTCCAATAACAGGTATAGAGTCTGGTGTTGAAGGCCTATAACCTAACCAGCTCTCAGAGGGGCTTTCCGCATTCTTAAAAACAGATCTTGTAGATCTATCAAGAAAATTTATAACTCTTTGATTTTTTTTTGGAGATAATCCAGCAAATTCAACGGTTCCAGCTGTTCTTAGTCCATTTGACATGGGTGTAAAGTATAAGCCTCGCTCCTGCCAAGAGATAGGTCTTTTAATTGTGTGAATTAATTCAGGATACATCAAATGGTACCCTCGCTCTGCTTCTAAGGGGACATTCTCTTCAATTTTAGATGTAATATTTTTGGACCATATCCCTGCGCATATAACGATCTTATCAAATTGCTCAGTTGATTCGTTGGTCTTCAATGATATTTGATTACCTTCTTGTATGATGTCTAAAACTTCTTCTTTTTTAAACAGTCCACCTTTAGATAAAAAAAGATTAAATAAACTTTCGCTTACTTTTTTTGGATTATTTGCAAAATAACTTCCCTCAAATAAGGCTCCTCCGCAAAAAATATTATTTATATTAGGTTCAAGATCGGATATTTGATCTTTATTTAAAATAGTTATTTCTGAACCAGTTTCTGTTCTTTTGGCAAAATCTTTTTTAGCTGCGTTGTAGAAAAATTTATTTGACCACACATACAAAACAGCTTCTCGAGTCAAATAATCGTAACACTTGGCATCTTTAAATAAGTCAGCATAACCCTCTTCAATTAATTTTAATAATGAAGTAAGCTTATTGCTTGTATCATTTACTTTGTCCCGTTTACTGTTCTTAAGAAATTGAAATAACCAAGGTATTAATTTTGGAATATGAAAAGTCTGAATAAAAAGTGGACTATTTCTATTTAAGAGTAGGTATGGGAATAAATATAAAAATGAAGGAGAGTTTGTAGGTATATTTGCATATTGAGCATATGTTCCTGCATTTCCAAAACTAGTTTGACTTCCAGGTTCATGCATATCGAACAAGACAGTTTCTTGTCCATAATTCTTTAACCAGTTAGCAGTAGACAAGCCTACAATACCGGCTCCAATAACAGCTATCTTCATTAAACTTTAAATTTTGATTTCATTTCAATTAACCTGCTTTTTGTACGCTTAAATTTTTCATTCAATTTCTTGGAACTTTTCATTTTCTCAACAGAAGACATTGAACTCATAAGAAGATTAATTTCTCTGTCATATAGTACGTCTATTAAATTAATGAACCTTTCTTGTTCATTTATATTGTCATTTCCAAAATCAGGAACACCTTCAATAATTATTGTATCTATATGAGATGTGAGATTTATAAAATCTTCTGGGCTTGTTGTGGAACCACATAAATCAAAAAATGAAAAACGTGCTACCCTATTAGCCAACCTTCTTATTACAAAAGTTCTTTTCTTAAACTCAATTTTTTTGTCAATTACAGGCTCTGAACCAATTAGATGATTATAGATATCTTCAATCTTTAATTTTGTAACAGTATCATTTGAGGAAAAAAAAGATTGGGAGTTGTTGATATTTTTCTTACGAAAGTCTTGTTCAATATCAATATCAATTACCACAGATTTAGTTTTTATCATTTCTATAAAAGGTAAAAATAATTCTCGTTGAAGTCCTTCTTTATATAAATGGTCTGGATGACTATTAGTGGTAAGAATAACAAATACATTATTTTCAAACAACTGCTCAAATAAATGTCCAAGTATCATCGCATCAGCAATGTTGGTAACTTGAAATTCATCAAAGAATAGAAAGTCTGTTTCATTTGATAAATCTTTAGCTAACTTTGATATTAATTTATCTTTATTAGAATTTTCTTTTCTTAATTGATGTAATTTATCGTGTATACCAATCATAAAATCATGAAAGTGGATTTTTTTCTTTGCCTTTTTTGATATTGAATCAAACGCAAGGTTTATGATAAAGGTCTTACCAACTCCTACTTTGCCATGTAAATAAAAACAGTTCTTTGCATCTTTTCTCTTAAAAAAATTTTTAATGTAATTTCTAAATGTACTAGCGTTTTCTTCTAAAAAGTCAGATAGATGAAGGATTGTTTGATGTTGATTTTGTACAAATTCTATTTGTTCGCTTGCTAAAAGTTCTTGATAAATAGATTGAAGTCTTTTCACTTACCGAAAACAGTTATGCTTTCAGTCTTTGATTTTCAGGATCATACGGACTTTCAGGTATGACAGTAACATCATGCATAGTTCCTAAAATATCCATTTGCAATTTAGTTCCAGCCTCTGAATACTCAGGTCCAACCATACCTAATGCAAGAGATTTTTGAACTCTAAAACCATAATTCCCACCAGTCGCACGTCCTACAACTTTTCCATTAGAATATATTGGATTGTTCCCAAGCGCATCTGCATCTTTTACACCATGTACTTCCATGGTTACAAAAGTATTTTCAAAACCTTTTTCTCTCCATTCAACAAGCGAGTCTCTTCCTATAAATGAGCCTTTATTAGGATGAATAAACCGCCCTATGCCAGACTCATAACCTGCATATTCAATTGAAAGTTCTGTTCCTATTAATTTATATGATTTCTCGATTCTAAGTGAGTCCATTGCTCTTATTCCAAAAGGTTTAAGATTTAAGTCTCCACCTGCTTCCATCAAAGCATCAAAAATATGATTTTGTACTTCAATAGGAGAATGGAGTTCCCATCCTAACTCACCCACAAAATTAACTCGTATTGCCAGTGTTTCTGCACAACCAATTTTTATTTGTTTTCCAGAAAGCCATGGAAATGACTCATTACTAAAATCATCATCAGATACTCGTTCCAGAAGCTCTCTTGATTTAGGACCAGCTACCACTAAAACGCCAACTTGATTTGTTATATTTTCAAACTGAACCGTTCCATCTGAAGGCATATGTTTTTTGATCCAGTCATGATCAAGTCTTTGCCACGCACCGGCTGATACACAATAAAAACTATCACTTTTTTCTCTCATAATAGTAAATTCAGAATGCACGCCACCTTTTGAATTTAGTGCATGACATAAATTAGTTCTTCCAACTTTTTTTGGTAATTTGTTTGCAACCAAATTGTCCAGGAACTCTTCTGCTCCGGGTCCAGATATTCTGCACTTTGCAAAAGCCGTCATATCAAGCAAGCCAACATTTTCTGTTACATTTTTACATTCATTCCCTATGTGCTCAAACCAATTTGATCTTCTAAAAGACCAGTGGTCTTCTTGCTTAGTGCCCTCAGGCGCAAACCAGTTAGCGCGTTCCCAACCAAATTTCTGGCCAAATACAGCGCCAAGATTTTTTAATCGATCGTAACACGGCGCTTGTCTTAGAGGTCTACCAGCTTCTCTCTCTTCATCAGGATAATGAATAGTAAATACATTTGCGTAAGCTTCTTCATTCTTTTTTATTAAGTAGGCTTTTGAGGCATAATCACCAAATCTTCGGGGCTCAACGCCAAGCATATCAATTGTAGGTTCACCATTAACAATCCATTCAGCTAGTTGCCAGCCAGCCCCTCCAGCCGCAGTTACTCCAAATGAGTGTCCATCATTCAAATATAGGTTTTTTCTGTCCCAGGCGGGTCCGATGATAGGACTTCCATCAGGAGTGTAACAAATTGCTCCATTATATACTTTCTTAATTCCAACTTCCCCAAATATTGGAACTCTTTTGATCGCGTGCTCTATATGCGGACCGAGACGGTCTAAATCTTCTTGAAATAATTCATATTCACAATCTTTGCTAGGCCCATTTACGTAGCAACAAGGAGCGCCTTTTTCATAAGGCCCCAAAATTAACCCACCCGCTTCTTCTCTCATATACCAACCACCATCAGATCCTCTAAGAACTCCCATTTCTGGAAGACCTTCCTTTTGCCTCTCAAGAATTTTTGGATGAGCCTCTGTTACAATGTATTGGTGCTCTACTGGAATTACAGGTATATCAAGACCAACCATTTCACCCGTTTGTCGTACAAAATTACCTGAGCAAGAAACAACTATATCACATTTGATTTCACCTTTATCAGTTGTAACAATCCAACTATCGTCTGGAAGCTGTTCCAATGCTGTTACTGCCGTTTGCCTATAAATTTCTGCTCCTAATGCTCTAGCTCCTTTTGCTAAAGCTTGTGTTAGATCATTAGGTTGAATGTAACCATCTTCTGGATGTTGAATTGCACCTATCAGTCCTTCAGTTGAACATAGAGGCCATATTTCCTTTATTTCATCTGGATTTAAGAAATTTACTTTAACGCCAATAGTTTCTGCTACACCTGCATATTGTTTGTATTCATCCATTCTATCCTGAGTTTCAGCTAATCGAATATTACTTACCTCTCTAAATCCCACATCTTGCCCAGTTTCTTTCTCAAGCTCTTGATAAAATTTGACAGAATATTTGTGAATTTGGCCAACTGAGTAACTCATATTGAATAACGGCATTAGTCCTGCAGCGTGCCATGTAGATCCAGAAGTTAGTTCTTTTCGTTCGCATAAAACTACGTCAGACCAACCTTGTTTAGCTAAATGATATAATGTGCTTACACCAACAACGCCACCGCCAATAACAACAACTTTTGCTTTATTCTTCATAAATTTTAAGGTCCTGCCCAATCTACTGCACAGTATTCAGCACTTCCACCGGTGAAGTCCCAGTTTCTACCATGATCTCTTATTTTACTTCTCTTAGATCCTTTGCAAACAATTATTTCTGGAGCAACCCAATACTTTAAGTTTGAAACTTTTACGACCTCACCACGATCCTTACCAGGTTCGTGCTCAATACGGCCATCGAGTATTTCAGGAATAGTAAATGACCAACCATTTTCAGTTTCTTTATAAGATATTGAACATCTTTTTACTCCAAGAAAATTTGCAATCATGTGTCTGAACCAGCCAGTCTGTCCACCTGCTTGTCCTGAAAAAATTACTGTTAGAGCGTCAGCAACATCATCTGATGCTTTCTCATCTATATAAAGCCCCGCCGTCCATCCGCCTGAAGATAATGGACCAGGCACTTCTAAAAGTATCGCAACGTTAAGTCCGCCAAGATCCATAATGCCTTTGGTCTCTCTTTTGATGGGGTTAAATCCTGCCCACTTTTCTTCAGCATATCCTTCTTCAATATTTATGCCCCACCAAGAAAAACATTTTCCATTCGGTGAGTTTGGAACTGCTCTTCCCAATGACATTGGGCAATTACAGAAAACATCACAGTTACAATTCAACAAAAAGTTGCCTTTGATTTCCCAATGCAGATTGAGTGGATTTACTGTCATGAACTAAATTATTATTAAATAAGATCCCCAACCTACTAGAAGAAAGCCCAGAAATCTAGAACTAAGTTGCTCAAAAGGTAGCATTTTTTCTATTAAAACAATTGCTGTGATAGCAACAACCCATAGCAAATTCATGACACCGTTGACAAAGAGTAGCAACATTAGAAGCCAACAGCATCCCAAACAAAAAATACCATGCTGGAGTCCAAGGTATGTAACGTCTGTATATCCTTTAATTTTCCTGCCCATTATAAATGAAAGTGGATTTCTACATTTTTCTAAACATGCGTTCTTTAAACTAGAAAATTGGAATAAACCCGCACCGATCAGTAAAATACCAGCAATAAACTTATTTTGGAAAGTGCCCATCATATCAACTACACCGTTGTTGTGGAGGAAGTATTGAAAGGTGCAAGCAATTAGTGAAAATACTGCCCAAACTACAAAATAAGATAAAGTTATTATTAGCATCTCTATTATTGGACTAGAAACTGACTTCATATTTGATCTCATCATTCTAAAAATATTTAAAAAAATAAATGTAGAAGGCAGCATCATAGCTATCATCATTATTAACCACATTACAAACATGACAATGAAATCATTAATGCCCCATTCACCAGTCATGGGCATCATTAAAAAATTTATTGTGTTTGTGCCATCCATAGACATAGTCATAGGATTTTTATTCTCCATATTCATCGACATCGGAGTATAAGAGGCCATCATGTATAAATAGTACCATGCAAGCGCAACTAATACCGATAGTGCAAACAGAGTAATTAAATATTCGACTTTAAAATCTCTCATAATTTAATGACTATCGTGTGCATTTTTATCTTTCTCACTAATAAACTCTATATTTACATCGCCACTTTTTTCAAATGACAGTGTTGCCTCTAACATCATATCTTCAACAACTTCAATGTTCATATTTGAAAACATTATATGATAACTGTCTAGCTCAAGAGTGATAACTTTTTGAGGAGGAATTTCTATGTAATCAATTTTTTTCATCGGAGAATTTCCATCATGCATATGAGCGTCAAATAATTCGGCATCTGCAAAACTAACTTCTATACCTGTTAATCGGTCAACTTCATTGCTCTTATTTACTATCTTCATGTATCCATAAGCCATGTTTGAGTTATCCATAAACTTAATATGTGGGTGATTAATATTAATTTTATCTGTTTGAACATCATGTGCAAAAGACACATTTGATACAAATACGAATATTAAAAAAATAATAATTTTTCTTTTCATCTTAATCTCTTTCTGTTGAGAACATACACACTTCATTTACACATGTATAAAGACATAATAACTTTTCATCTTTTATCGAGTATGAAGCCCATAGTTCTGTTTTATCGTGTACTAGCAACAATTCAATCTCTGGGTCACACTTTTTTTCAATTGCCTTTTCTCTTGCTTTGTCTTCGTAAATATACTTCTCATCAAAAATCTCTGAACAAGATGTGAAAAAAAATACAACTATTACAAGAAAATGCTTCATAAATTACAAGCTTTGAAGAACTTCTTTCATTTGTTCAATAGATGAGCCAAATGGCAAGATGCTTGTTAAATTGTCATTTTTATCAAAGATATAATAAAAAGCTGTGTGTTGTACCATATAATTATCAGTCTCAATTTTATTCATTGAGTCGTGTTCTGCAGTGTTGAGGTGATTTTGATGTTCAGAGTCTATTGCAGGCTCAACATGAACGAAGAAATCCTTCCAAATAGGCATTAGCTCTTGATGAGTGCCGGTTAGACCAATCAACTTATCACTAAAACTCTCTAAAAAAGACTGTAATTGTTTTGGAGTATCTCTAGCAGGGTCAACTGTCACAAAGAAAAATCTAATGTTATCTGTAGATATATTATTTCTATTTAATTCATCGATCACATTAGACATTAAATTAGCACTTATAGGACAAATATCTGGACAATGAGTAAAGCCAAAGAAAAAAACTTTAGATAAATCTTGATAGTTTTGCTCTGTAACTTTTTTACCTAGGTGATTTGTTGCACTGAAGGATAGTTTAATTTCGTTTTTTAATTCACTATCATTACCTTTAAACATCTCAGATACAGCCCATCCACATACAATCGCTAAAATTATAATTAGAGCAAAAAGGAACTGATTAATTAGGTTCTTGGAGAGCATTTATTCCATTTTTTTAAGGCGAGAGCTAAATGGTAGAGGTACAATTTCTACTTTTCTACTTACATTGTCGTGATTACAATTGAACTCATCTTCGGATTGGACATATTCAATATTAACATAACCAAGTCCTATGTTGCATCCAAAATTTGGACTATAAATACAACTAGTTATATAACCAATTTGATTTGAATTATTGTCCACAACGGGAATACTGCGCATATTATAACCAATCTTATCACCAGAAATTTTAAAACCTGTAAATTGCTTTTTAATTCCAGAGTCTCTTATTTTCTTTAGTGCACTTTTACCAATAAAATCACTATCTTGATCAAGGTCACAAAATTTTGGTAGGTTTAGTTCTAATGGATTGTCGTTTAGTGTTGTATCCCCTAGGTGCGATATCATCCCTGCTTCTATTCTATCAATTTGATTTGGGCAACTCGGTACAATATTAAATTCTTTACCAGTTTCCATGAGATTTCTCCAGAGAGATCCGCCATCCTCTTCTCTTTTAATATAGATCTCATATCCGAATTGATTGCTCCAACCACTTCTTGCAACAACTAGATCAAGTCCAAACACATTTGTTTCTACAAATTGATAATATTTTAAATTCATCACTTCAGGTGAATTATTCGTGGCTTTTGCCATTAAGTCCTTAGATTTAGGTCCCTGAAGCGAAACTGGACATGCTTCAGGTTCAGAAATCTGAACTCTAAAATTTCCAGACAATGCAACACCCTTACACCACAAAAGTGCGTCAGAATCAGCAATACTTAACCAAAATTTGCGATCATTAAATTTTAAAATGAGTGGGTCATTTATAATCCCACCGTTCTCGTCAGTAAGAAATGCATATCTGCAAAAACCATCTTTAAAAGTTGATAGATTTCTTGGCGTGAGATATTGAACAAACTTAGCTGCATCTTCCCCAACGACCTCTACTTGACGTTCTGCTGCAACATCCCACAAAGTCACATCATTTATAAGTGACTTATATTCTTCTTCGAGAGATGTATAACTTACTGGCATAGTCATATGATTGTAAGTTGTAAAATTGGAAGCACCCGATTTAACAGTTTCATCGAAAAAAGGTGATTTTCGAATTCTGGGAGTATAAATGATACCTTTTGACATTAATTTTTCCTACTTTTAAAAATGACTTTATAACCGTATAAATTAAGAAAGAAAGTTCTTTTAATTGATAATTCTCTATATTTAAATCATATTTCTCTAAAGGAAAGAAAATTATGAATTCAAGATATGAAAATTTTTTAAAAAAACTTCATTCTGGAGAGTCAATTATTCTTGATGGAGCTACTGGCTCAGAGCTCGAAAATCGTGGAATAAAAATGGACAAATCCTGGTGCGCAACAGCTTCACTTGAATATGATACTCTAAAACAAATACATCTAGATTATATAAATGCAGGTGCAGAAATTATTACTACTAATACTTATGCATCTAATAGAATGATACTTGAAGTTGCAGGTGTAGAAAATAAATTCGAGGAAATTAATTTAAGTGCAATAAAAGCTGCACTTGCTGCAAGAGAAGAGTCTGGTAAAGACGAAATTCTTGTAGCAGGGTGTCTATCTCATCAAATTCCATATGAAGATGCTTTTGAAAATCAAGAACAAAAAGATAAATATAAAGAAAAACTTACACCTGAATATTTTCAAAAATCATTTGATGAACTTGCTTTTTTCCTTGCAGATAACGGGTGTGATTTCATTTTATTGGAACTCATGTATAGGCCGGATAGAATTGAAATCGTATTTGAGTCTGCGAGTAAAGCTGGTTTGCCAGTTTGGGCTGGATTTTCTTCAAGACACACTATTCCTCAAGGCCTGATAGCTCTTACAACAGATTACGACTATAGTTTTAAAGAAATGATCAGTAATGTTAAACATCACAAATTAGATGCAGTTGGTATTATGCATTGTGATATAGATGTCATTGAGTCCAGCATTAAAGAGTTGAAAGAAGTATATGATCTACCAATAATGGTATATCCAGAGGTCGCAAAGTTTAATTTTCCAAATTATGATATGAGTGATGTGATTACGCCATCAGAATATTTAATAAAAGCAAAAGAGTGGAAGAATTTAGGTGCGCAAATTATTGGAGGTTGTTGCGGCACAACCGTTGATCACATAGAAGTTTTAAAAGACTTATAATTAATTTTTATTACTGTTAAAATTTGTTGAAAAAATAATCTCTGTCAATCCCGCCGATATAATAAGTAAGCTACCTAAAATTTCTCTCCATCCAATCAACTCATCTGTCAATATGGCCGCACTAAAAGTACCAACAACTATTTCAAAAAGAATTATGATAGAAAATAGACCTGCTCCGATCCTGCTAGGCGCTCCTAAAATTACAATGTTTGTTGGAATATGAAATAAGACAGCAATTAATGCTAACCATGGCAACATGGTAATCCATGACTCTATGGTTGGCGCTGGTCCTAAAACATCTCTTAGAAAAAATGCTTGTATAAGCGTAAAGAGCCCTCCATAGAAAAAAAATGAAAATAATATAGGATAAATTCCATCAGGTTTCTTTATTTCCATTCTCACAGCCGAGGCAGCAATAAAAATACCTCCCAGAAGTGCAATCCAATCGCCAGAATTCTGTGGTATAGGGATTGCACTATTTTGACCAAACACTATCCATACACCTGAAAGAGCCAGAAACAATGTAAGGTATCTGTAATAGCGAGGTAATTGTCTTAAAAAAATTATTTCTAATAGAGTTGTCCAAACTGGGGTGATATAAAAAAGAATTAGTGCGCGCACTACATCTGTTAAAAGAAAGCTATTGGCATAGCATGCAATACCTGCCCCAAAAAGTAGTCCAATTAGAGGATACTCCAGTCCAAATGATTGGCCATTAAATTTTCTCCAAACAGAGACTGGTAATAAAATTAAAAATGGAATTACCATTTGAGAAATTGTAGCCCAACCACCTGTCAGTCCACCTGATTCAAGTGCCCTTTGTGGGATCCAAAATAATCCCCACATTCCTGCAGCTATTAATAGAGCAAAACTGATTGAGTAATGATAAGGATGTCGAGATGATGAGGTCATAATTTAACCTATAATAAAAAAAAGGCCTTGTACAAAAGTATCAAGGCCTTAATTTTTTATTAAACTAAAGTAGACTTATGGAAGCCAAGCTTTCCACTCGTTCGTACTGTTTTTCCATTCAGCAACAGCATCTTCAACACTCAATCCATCATCACCTACTCTTACAAGCATTTTCGCTTGATCGGTATTTGAGAACTTCATTTTCTTGAAGAAAGCAAGTGCGTCAGCGTGTTCAGGCGAATTAATCATATCTGGATTCATATAGTTCATTGTGTAATCCATAGCCCAACCTGTAGCAGGCCAAGCTGCTGTTCCACAATCTTGCCAGTTATTTGCCTCGGTGAATGACTCACAGTCTTTGTGAGCTGGAAGTTTCACTCCAACCATTTCATTTTTTCCGAAGAAAAAGTGTGGTTCCCACAAATATAGCAAGAAAGGCTCGCCTCTGTCGTAATGTCCTTGAGCTTCAGCCAAAGCTGCAACTTCAGTACCTAGTTCTACTGCTGTAAAATCAATTCCTAAAAGATCAAGTCTTTTTTGGTCATGGCAGTTCCATCCTGCAACAGGACAGCCAATTAACTTACCTTTAGAACCAGTCTCTGCATTTGCAAATTGATCTTTAAATTTATTAAGATCGCTCCAGTCTTTAAAGTCTGGATTTGCATCAACAAAATACTTAGGTACGTAATAATCTGACATTCCGATTATTCCAGTAGTATATGCATTGATTGAACCATCGCCATTATATGATTTTACTACTTCACCATCATACACAAGGTCCATATTGATCATGACATCATCAGCTTCTGCGTAACTTGGCCAGCTCTCACAGGCAAAGTCTATATCGCCAGCTGCGATCGCTTCCCATAATCCAGTTCCTGAAGGAAATACTATTCTCTCAATTTTGTAATCGAGCTCTTCCTCCAATATAGCCACTGCAACCTGACATGTAATCTCTCCACCTGTCCAGTCTGGTACGGCAGCTGTTAAACGCTTCGCGTAAGCTGTGCCAGCAGACAACACAAGAAAAGATGACAAAATCAAAGCTACAAAACTTTTTAAAAATAATGAATTTTTCATTAAGTCTTCCTCATTTATTAATTAATTAATGTAAGAATTGTAGCCTGAAAAAGTGACTTAAGTAAACTCTTTAAAAAAAATTAATTTAATTAAGAATAATATATAGCTAAAAAATAGTCCTAAAGTCCAAGAGCTTCTCTTTGTTTCTTTGTCCAAGCAAGGCTAATTCGGTCAATTATCATTGCTAATAAACATATTCCAACTCCAGCTGCTAGTGCTCTTCCTGTATCTGATCTTGCTAAGCCATTAAAAACTTCCAATCCTAGTCCTTTTCCTCCAATCAAAGGTGTAACAATTTGCATCGCAAATGCCATCATAACTGTTTGATTAAAACCCATAACAAGACTAGGAACAGCAAGAGGAAATTTGATTTTACTTAATGTTTGTAATGTGGATCCTCCAAATGAAGTAGAAACTTCAGAGTAAGTTGAAGATACTTGTGATAAACCTAGAATTGTTAGTCTTATGATCGGAGGGATAGAATATATTATTGTGGCCAAGAGGGCTGAGAATGTGCCTCCCCCGAAAAACATTAAAACGGGAACAAGATAGCAAAAATAAGGTAAAGTTTGCATGGCATCTAAAACAACCTCATTAATTTTCTGAAATCTTTTACTGTAAGAAGCTAAAATTCCTATTGGCACACCTATTAAAAAGCATAATAAAACTGAAATAAGGACTGATGACAAAGTTATCATGGCTTCAGTCCAAATATTACACGCACCTATAAATGCTAGGAGTAATGCAGTTGTAATTGCGAACCTTAATCCAACAGAGGCCCAGCTCAAAATAACTAAAGCTGCAATTGTGTACCAATAAGGCAAATAAGTTAAATACATATCAAATGGTCTTAAAAGATAAATAACCACTGTAGATCGAATTCCCTGTGTTATTGAGATAAATGTAGGGTTAACTGTAAGAGATTTTACTCCTGCTGAAATTTCATCCCTGAATGAGAGATTCCAAGTTTCAGGGAACGATCCAATCGCCATAACGTTGTTATCGTAATAACTTATCCCAAATAAGATAAGTATCCCTGTGAAAAAGAAGTAATGATTATTTAGAAAGAGACCAATTGTCTCTGCATAATTTTTATTAAATAAAGAAATAAAAGAACTTACAGCAAAACCAAATATTCTTACTATTCCTGAGAATATGAATGTAAAAAAGAAATGAATATAACCAAGAGGCTTTTCAATTATTCTCGCTATAGGATAAATATCCCAAGTCTGAGGTAAAATATAAAACCTCTGACTATCAGATGGCAACGTATCATGCTCACTGCTTACAGCTTTACCAAAACGATCGAACATTATCGCCATTAAGAGAACGCAAAGTCCTCCCTCTAACGCAGCCCCAACATCTAATTTTCTAATTGCAACCCATATTTCTGATCCTAAACCTTGAGCACCAATAAAAGTAGCTAAAACAACTAGTGCTAAAGCCATCATGATCGTTTGATTAACCCCCATCATTATACTTGGAAGCGCTAATGGTATTTGAACCTTAAATAATGTTTGCGCTCTTGAAGAACCAAATGCAGTTGCTGTCTCAATAGTTTCATTAGGTACCTGACGAATACCTAAGTTAGTAAGACGAATGATTGGTGGCATCGAGTAAATCATTGTAGCTAAAATTGCCGGTGCACCTCCAATTCCAAAGAAAAACATCGCAGGTATTAGGTATACAAAAGCAGGCATTACTTGCATTGTGTCCAAGACAGGTTTCATTCCTCTCTCAAATCTATCACTTAAAGAGCACATTATTCCAAGTATGACCCCTACAATTACAGAAAGGATAACCGATAGACCCATAAGTGCCAGTGTTTCCATTGCAGACTCCCACAACCCAACCATGCCCCAGTATAAAGCTCCTAACAAAATAAAAGTTGCAAGTTTGATACCTCCAAATGCTAATGCAGGAATAACGAGAAGCGCTGTTACAAATACCCAAGATGAGTCCAGCAGAAAATCTTCTAACATAAAATATCCAGCTTTTACATAAGCAGAAATAGCCCGTGTATATTCTTTAATGGTTACTTTTAAGAAATCTTCACCCTGATTTACCCACGCTGTAAAAGTAAAAGCGTCTGTTACAAATTCTGGAAATTCAGAAGTATCTTCACTTTGAAAAACTAAAAAGAATGAAAGAATAACAGCAACAAGTATAAGTCCAGGAACGATAAAACGTTTTAAACTATTATCTTGTGTCTGAAATTTGGTTTCTTCAACAAATGTCATTTTACATTATGATTTTAGCAAGAAAAAATTAATTAATTCATTCAAAATATCTGATGATAGTATAACATTATGCACATAAAACATCATAAATTATGGAAAATAATGACAAAATAATATGTTCCAATGTATGGAAAGTTTTTGGGCCAAATGAAAAAAACGTCCTTGCAAATTTAGACACTTCACTATCAAGAAATGAAGTTCAAGAAAAAACTGGTCATGTGGTTGCCGTAAAAGATGTGAGTTTTTCTGTTCAAAAAGGTGAGACTTTCGTTGTCATGGGTTTATCAGGAAGTGGAAAATCAACATTAGTAAGATGTCTTTCTAGATTAATTGAACCAACTGCAGGTGAAGTAATGATTGATAATAATGATGTCACAAAAATGAGTAAAAAAGATCTAACTAATTTAAGACGCAATAGAATGAGTATGGTCTTTCAGCATTTTGGTCTATTCCCTCATAGAAAAGTAATAGAAAATATTGCTTATGGATTAGAAATAAGAGGAGTTAAACGTAAAGAGCGTATTGAGAAATCAATGGAAACTCTAAAACTTGTAGGACTTGAGGGTTGGGATAATCATTATCCAAGAGAGCTCTCAGGTGGAATGCAACAAAGAGTTGGACTAGCAAGAGCTCTAGCTGTTGATCCAGAAATTTTAATCTTTGATGAGCCTTTTTCAGCTCTAGATCCACTGATTAGAAGAGAAATGCAAGATGAACTTTTAAGTATTCAAAAGCTCGTTCAAAAAACTATGGTATTTATAACCCATGATTTTCTTGAAGCTATTAAAATGGGCGATCATATAGCTATTATGAAAGATGGTGAAATTTCCCAAGTGGGTACACCTGAAGAAATTGTTGCAAACCCAATCGATCAATATGTAAAAGATTTTACTGAGGACGTACCAAAGTACAAAGTTCTTAGTGCAGGGAAGTGTTGTAGATCAGATTGTAGCGATGAAGCTAAGTCTTTGTTTGCAGATGGCAATGATTGCGTTAATAGCGATACTAAAATTGACGTATTAATAAATGATATTGCTGATAGTGATAAGAAATATCCAGTCATAAATAAAGATACAGGTGAGCTAATTGGCGAAATTGATAGGACCATCGTCCTGAAGTCCATGACCTCTTAGGCCACCTTTTTAATCTTATCAGTCGTTCCAGTTAATTTTCTATCTCTCCAAATAACAATAAAACCAGCTAACACAATTCCGATGACGCCAGGAAATAATTGATTTAATGGAGCTTCGTTGAAAAAAATCCACCCTAAAACAAATGAAGAAGGTATGCCCAAATACTCAAATGCAGCTAATTTACTGGGATGAACCATTCGGTAAGCATAAATAAATAAAACAGTTGCTGTTCCTCCAAAAATTCCAATCAATACCATTAAAGCCCAGTGATGCATGCTTTGAATTGCAACGTAATCAGTTATGAAGCCCATCAATAAGATTGATCCAATTAGAGAAGATATAAGAGTATAAAATTCAATTTTTGCTGGAGGGTGATGACTTGGAATAAATCTTAAAATAATCATATAGAAAGCCCATATTAATGCAGTAAGCACTGGATAAATTGAGTAGAAACTAAAAATACTACTTGTTGGCCGCATAATTAAAACCACACCCAAGAAACCAATAATAACAGCAGACCATCTGTAAATCCCAATTTTATGTTTCAGTAATAAAATAGATAAAATAATAATAAAGAAAGGAGATGAGAACGTTAAGGTTGAGGCTGTTGCAAAGTCCATATTTATAATTGCTATGTAATAAGTGATATTTAAAAACAAAAATGAAATTCCTCGAATGAAACACAATATTAAAAATTTATAATTTAAATCCTCAAAAACTGTTTGATAACCTTTACTAAATAGAAAAAAAATTATTATAGGTATAACTGCGAAGAAATTTCTAAAAACTGTCAATTGCGGTGTTGAGTAAAGTGTACCCAGTGATTTAATTATCACCCCATATAAGTCTACAAAGATAATGCCGAGTAACATAATTATAATAGCTGAATAAAGTCTATTATTTAAAATTCCAGATAGTCTATTTTGCATAAAGAATTGTTTAAGTTTGACTTAACAACCAGAATATAAATGCTAACATACTTTACATTTAATAATCTCATTTTTCTTTATGTTTAATTTTGATATTGATGAAATTTTAGCTCCCCAGGATTGGGGTTTTCCCGTACCAATAAGTTACGGACCAGGCAGACTGCCTGAAATTTCAGAATTTTGTAAAAACAAAAATATTCTAAATCCTCTAATTGTTACAGATAGTGGAAGTGTTGATTTGCCCTTTATGCATAAGCTAAAAGAAATACTGTCAGACTCAAATATTAAATTTCAAATTTATTCTCAAATTTCACCTAATCCAAAAGACACTGAAATTGATGGTGGTTGCCAAATGTATAAAAATGGTGAACACGACTCAATTATTGCAATAGGAGGTGGAAGCGCAATGGACGGCGGTAAGGCAATATGCTTGACTGTAAATAATGATTATGACCTCTGGGATTTTGAGTGGGAGAAGACACCTCCAACAATAAATAATTATAATCAATTTCCTATTCTTGTAACAATTCCAACAACTGCGGGTACCGGTGCTGAGACAGAAAGTACAGCCATGGTTACAGATACCAAAGAAGGAGTAAAATGGTGCATATGCCATCCTGGATTAAAACCATCGATTGCAATTCTTGATCCAGAACTCACGCTAGGTCTTCCATCAAATTTAACCGCGTGGACAGGTATTGACGCGATGGTTCATTCTGTAGAGGGTTACTGTGTTCCTGGATCACATCCACTGTGTGATGGAGCAGCGCTTGAAAGTCTCAACTTAATTTCTAAATCTCTAATTACCGCAGTTGAAGAGCCGTCAAATTTAGCTGCAAGAGGTGCAATGCTTGTTGCTTCTTGTTTAGGGGGAATAGCATTTATCAAAGGTCTTGGCTTGGTACATGCTATATCTCATATGGTAGGAGCTGAATTCAATACTCAACACGGTTTAACTAACGCAATAGTATTGCCAGCCGTATTAAGATACAACCTGCCTGGCATGGATGAAAAAGTAATCAGAATGTCACAAGCTTTACAATATCAGAATAATTCTACTGAAAATTTCATAAACGAAATGGAAAAGCTATTGGATCGTTGTAAAATCCCTAAGGGACTATCTGAAATTGATGTTCCAACTGATTGTATTGATCGCATATCCAAAAAAACAATGATAGATACTGCATTTGGTACCAATCCAAGAAAAGCTGAATTAGAAGATGTTAAAAAACTTGTGACAATAAGCATCAACGGAGCTCGATAACATCAGATCAATGATAGAGAGCCTGTCACTTGAAGATCAAGTTAATTTAATAAAAAAAAAAGAAATAAAAATAATAGAATTGGTTGATTTCTATTTAGATAGAATAGAAAAATATAACGGCACACTCAATGCGATAATAAATCTCAAAGATTTTGATGCGATCAGAGATATCGCAAACCTTAAAAACAAAAGCCTTGATAGTAATTTGCCGTTAAATGGTATTCCTTTTGCAATCAAAGATGTTTTCAACGTTGTAGAGTTTCCAACAACAGAAGGCTTAAATATAAATAAGAACAGCCTACCAATGAATAACTCAATTTTTGTAAATCGATTACAAAAAAAAGGAGCAATAATAATTGGAAAAACCAATACTTCTGAACTAGCAATCGGATCGCATACTGTTAATAAAATTTTTGGTCCTACTGCTAATCCATACAATCATTCTTTGAGTGCAGGAGGATCAAGTGGAGGTGCGGCAGCTGCAGTTTCTATGAATTTAGTGCCGTGTTCTGATGGAAGCGATATGATGGGTTCATGCAGGAATCCAGCAGCATTTACTAATCTCTATGGCTATAGACCTTCACCTGGCGTCATTCCAGAACTAAGAGAAAACAGTGTTGTTAAAAAGATGCCAATTTTGAGTACAACAGGAGTTATTGCAAGAATACCAAAGGATCTTTGCTATTACATGGATTGTATTGCTGGAAAAGACGAAAAAGATGAAAGATCAGCTGATATTAATTATTCATTTCTCGAGATAGATAATCTTGAAATACCAAAAATTTTTAAAATAGGCTGGTTAAATAATTTATGTGAGAAATATAATTTTGAAAATGAAATTTTAAGTATGTGCCACCAAGCATTAAAAAACATTTCCAAAATTGAAAAAAAGATACAAGTTGAAATAAATAATGACGATCTCAGTACTGATTTGTTATGGAAAAATTGGACAACTATTAGATCAAAAATTATATACGATGATTTAAGTGAGTCATTTGGTAGTAAGATTGAGCAATTATCAGAGCCCGCTCAGTGGGAGTATAATAATGGAATAAATATCAATAATGATATGTTAAGAGAGTCTTTAATGTGGGTTGAGAACGCTCAAACTTTGACAACAAAATTATTTAATCAATATGACCTGTTGGCAGTTCCGTCTGCTCAAGTGTTTCCATTTGATAAAAATTTATTCTCTCCCAAGTCCATATCAGGTAATCATGTAGATACATATCACAGATGGATGGAAATAACTATATTTGCAAGTTTATTTCAACTTCCATCGATTTCTATTCCAGTGGGATTTAATAAAAATAATCTTCCAATGGGAATGCAGTTGATTGCACCGTACAATGAAGACGCTAAACTATTATCATTTGCTATGCTTTACGAAAACATGTTTAATCATTGTCAAAATAAGCCAAAAAGTTTTTAATTATTTTTCATCATGACCGACAACATTATTTACAGCGAACCGAACAAAACACTAGTTACACAGGAAGACAATAAAGCCTTATGGAACCTTCCAAAGTATAGAAGAACTGGTTACCGCGATCTTTACAAAATTAATAGATATGGATTAATTTTAAGGTCTGATCATGTTTTAAAGCTTAATAAAACTGAAAATAGTGACATTGAAAATATATCTTTAGTAAAAGATATGACTAACCAGTCATCTTTTTGTTCGTTAATCGTAGGTAAAGGCCAGACAATTTTATATGAAAAATTCGCAACAGATTTTCATCTGTCTCAACCTCAGACCATAATGTCAATTACGAAAATGTTTATTAATTTATTGGTTGGAGAACTCGTCGAACAAAATATGATTGATCTTAATCAAACTGTATCTAAATATTTGCCAAACATTGGGAGTGGATATGCTGAAGCTACTATTCAAAATGTTTTAAATATGAATGTTAAGAATAATTACACTGAAGATTATACTGATCCTTTTTCTTCCTCATTTCTTCAAGAAAAAGTTGGTGGATGGCGTATACCTGACGAAGATGAAGAAAATACTTCTCAAGAAAACTTTTTAAATTCTATTGAGACGATTCCTGGAGAAACTCTTGAGAATGGTTTAGATCAAGCGCTTTATAAATCAGCAAATACAGATGTAATAGCAATGATCATTGAAAATATTACTAAGATTAGTCTAAGAGATCACCTCATAAGAATTGTAGAGGCTGCTGGTTTTGAGGATGCATTATATATGGCAACAGATAGAGGTGGAATGCCATGGTTATCTGGAGGTGGATGCTTAACAACTAGAGATTTTCTTCGAATGGGGCTTTTATTTTCTAGAAGGGGCAAAGGCATCAAAAACAGATGTGTAGGATCAAAGAAATTTATAGAGTCCACACTTAAGGCTGATGGTCCAAAATATATGAGGCTACTTGATAAACATTTTGTTTTTTATGCAAACCAAACTATGAAGTCGAACAATTGGATTGGACATTCAGGATATGGTGGACAATTTCTAATGATCAATTTAGAAACAAATGTTGTGGCTGCTTTTTTTTCTGTACTTGAAACAAAATCAGCAACAGATGAAACTTATAAATCTAATATGATACTTATGCTAGAAGAGATTACTTCAAAAGCTAATTTATAAAGGGAGTGTAAAATGAGAGGTTTTGTAATGCTTGGCACTAATGATCTTATGAAAAGTAAAGCTTTTTATGATGAGCTATTATCTATTGTTGGCCTTAATAGTTTTTATGAAGATGATAAATGTATTGGATACGCAAGAAGTAAAGGTGACCCTATTGAATTTTATATTACCCTCCCACAAAATGGTGAAGATGCTACATTTGGTAATGGAACTCAGGTTTCATTTCTTGCTGATAATAACAAACAGGTTGAAGAATTTCATGCAACCGCACTTAAGTTAGGTGCAACAAATGAAGGTGATCCAGGATTTAGATATCCTGGAGAATTTTATGCATACATGAGAGATCATAATAATAACAAATTATGTGCATATCACTTAACTGATGAATAGAGCGAATAGGATAAGGCTATTTAGATTTTTACTGATTACATCAATAATTTTAGTATTACCGATTATATTTGTAATCCTAATTACGCTTCCCTATATTTTTAATAAAGTAAATATTGCTTTTCCAAATATTGATATTTCAGGAGATGTTCAAGAATATCTTGATATGCGAGAAAATAAATTTCCAGAACTTCATAAAGATGCAAAGAAAAAAATAATTTGGAGAGATAAAGATAAAAAGAATAAATCTGAATATTCACTTGTATTTTTACACGGTGGTTTTGCCACAGGTCGTCAACAAGAAGAAACGCTCGTTAAAATTGCTGATAAGTTGAATGCGAACTTATTTATTTCACGTCTTGCTGGACATGGTTCAGGGTATCTTTCAACAAAAGAACTTAAAGCCGAAGATTATTTGTACGATATTGCAGAGTCAGTAAAAATTGGAAAAATAATAGGAGAAAAAGTCATTCTTATGGGTTTTTCGGCTGGTGGTACATTTTCACTTATGGCAGCAAAGGATGATCAACTTTCAAAATATATCGATTATCTCGTCTTAGTTGCGCCCTATACACCTAGATTGTCTCCTATTTATTTTGTGGCCGCAACTGGACTATTTTTTAAGAAAACATATGAATTTAATTTTCCCAGTCTATTCAACTTATCTACTGATGAATGGTCCCCTTTCTGGGTAAACAAATTCGACAGAAATTTCCCTAAAGAATTTTGGAAAGCTATGTATTCCGGTAATGACCTAAAGTATAAAAAAACAAGTTTACCATTATTAATTTTTTACGAAGAAAAAGATAAGGTAGTTGGGGCTGACGGAGTAAAGAAAATATTTAGTAGTTGGACTGGTCCAAAAAAAATCCACAATTTAAATACTAATCAGGGTGGATTTAATAATCATGATATAATTGGAATTTTGGATAAAGAGCAAGATATCACCTACATCAAAGAGATTAGTAAATGGATTTCAATTAATTGATAAAATAATCTTTATATACTTGTCTTAATTTATTTTTTTGAACTTTACCCATAGAATTTCTTGGTAAGTGATCTAAGAAGAATATTTTTTTTGGCTGTTTAAACTTTGCTAATTTGTCATATAACTTTTCTAATATATCTTCCTCGCTTAGAATATTTGAAGTGTCATTAAAAACTACTGCGGCTACAACTGCTTCACCAAAATCTTTATGGTTAATTCCAAAAACAGCAGACTCATTCACTTGAGATATTTCATTAATTATTGTTTCAATTTCCTTTGGATAAACATTTAAACCTCCACTAATAATCATATCTTTATCCCTGCCAACAATTGTAAAATAACCATCATCATCTCTAGTTGCCAAGTCTCCAGTTATGAAATAACCATCATTACTAAAAGAATCTTTAGTTTTATCTTCTAGTTTCCAGTATCCACTAAAAACATTATCTCCTTTAAGTTCGATTACACCAATATCCTTACCTTTAATATGTCTCCCTTTTTCATCTACTATTCTAATGTCGATGCCAGGGAGAGGTTTTCCAACAGTTCCAGGTTTTCGCTCTCCCTGGTATGGATTTGAAATATTCATGTTAGTTTCAGTCATCCCATAACGTTCGAGTATTTTTTTAGCGGTGCGTTTTTCAAATTCTATGTGTGTTTCTGCAAGTAATGGTGCTGAACCCGAAATAAATAATCTAACATTCTTAGTTAATTCATGATTCAGCTCTTCATTCGCTAAAAGTCTTGTATAAAAAGTTGGAACACCCATCATAGTTGTTACTTTTGGCATCCATTTAATTGCCTCACTTGCATCAAATTTTTCCAGAAATATCATTGAACCCCCTACCAGGGATAAAAGATTGCACGCAACAAATAATCCGTGAGTGTGATAGATTGGCAGCATATGAAGAAGAACGTCATCTTCACTGAATTTCCATGCATCTTTTAATACTTCTGCATTAGAGGATAAATTTTTATGAGTTAACATTGCGCCCTTAGACTTACCAGTAGTTCCTGAAGTATACAAAATTGCAGCTAAGTCATCCTTATCCCTATCAATTGGTGTAAACTGCTTCGATTGATTTAATAAATTTTCTTTTAATGTACCACTCTCATCTTTATTCAAAGTGTAAATAACCGTATCTTTTTTAGAAGAAATACTATTAATGTTTTCCTTTTTAATTTCATCTATAACAAATATTTTAGGCTCGGCATCCTCAATAAAATATTGAAGTTCAGAAGTGGTATAACCAGTATTTAGAGGCAAATAGACTCCCCCAGCTTTTACTGTCGCAACATATATAGCCAACTGCAAATTATTTTTCTCAGCCTGAACTGCTACTCTATCTCCTGGCAAAAGACCTTTTTTAAGAAATAGATTTGCAATGCAATTAACAATTTCATGAAAGTCTTTGAATGTAACTTCTTGAAAATTGTTAATTAAAAAATTTTTTTTATTTGTTTCATTTGCCTTGAATAAAGTATTGTAAAGATGGTTTTCACTCATTTAACATTGCCTCAAAAACATGATCACTTAAATCTGATAAACTTTCTTCATTTATTTTAATGCCTAGACCAGGAGAATTATTTGGTATTAATTTATTATTCTCATTTTTAAATGCAGGTTCACAATAATCTTTTGACTGAGCTATATGTTCTATAAATATTTCAGCCATATCTGAATTGGTCATAATAGAACATACATGTACCATAGCTGCAGCAGAAACAGACATTGAATTCCAACAGTGCGGTGAAATCAAAATATTTTCTGTCTTAGCAATTTTTGATATTTCAAGCATTTCAACTAAACCTCCTACACAAGAAATATCTGGATTAAATATATCTGCAGCATTTCTTAGAATTAGCTCGTTAAAATGATTTATGCCACATTGTTTTTCACCAGTTACAATTTTTGAAGTACAATCAATTTTTAATTCAACCAATTTACTTATGTCTTCTCCATCAACAGGCTCTTCAATCCAATAAGGATTAGCAAAAGATATTTCGTCCATAAATTTTTTTGTCTCTGTAAAATTACTTGGAACAGCAAGATCAAGCATTAATCTAACTTTCGGACCTATAAGATTAATTACTTTTGTCACAAAATTTATTGAATTTTCAAAATCTCTATTTTGAAAGGGGTAAATTTTAATTGCTTTGCTTCCATATTCTACCAGCTCCCTGACTCTATTCATAATAACATCGTCATTATGATTTTTACTGCTCCAGCACGTTGTATAATAAGTTACTGGTCTACTCGGTTCATCACTCAAGATCGAGTAAATGGGAAGGCCTTTGATTTTTCCTGACATATCCCATAAGGCAATTTCGATAGCGCTAGTTGCCGCACAAAAGTCTAAACTTTTATGATTGTCAGAAATTTCTGCCATTCGCTGCCTAAACTTTCGTATAGTTAAACTTTCTAATTTAGAAATATCTTCAATTAGTCTCTCTATTATTTGGGCAATTCCTTTTTCACGATATTTGATGGAAAATGCTTCTCCCCACCCTTCTAGCCCATCTGAAGAGCAAAGTTTTATGATGATAAAGGGCTTAATTTGTGTCCAACCATCTTTACTCTCAATATTTTTAGTAATAAATATTTTGAAATTAGATAGTTGCCCTACATTTATATCTAAATCCATAAATTGCATTCTAACTTAATTCTAAAATTTGGACTTTAACATATATAAAAAAGCTTTTATGTTAAATTATGAGTTCAAAGTTAATTGTCGGTGCTGGGTGTTTTTGGGGAGTTGAAGCGCTATTTGAAGAAATGCCAGGAGTCATTAATGTGGTCTCAGGATATTGTGGTGGACACACTGTAAATCCTACATACGAAACTATTTGCACTGGAGCCACTGGCCATATTGAAGTTGTTGAAATTGAGTACGACAGCACATTAACAAGTTTTAATGATTTGCTTGAAAAATTTTTCTTTATTCATGACCCCACTCAGTTTAATAGACAAGGACCAGATATTGGTGAACAGTATAAGTCTGTGATTTTCTATAATTCAGAAGAAGAAAAGAGATTGGCGGCAAGTAAAATAGAACAGATTGATGCATCTGGTGAACATCAAAATAAAGTAGCAACAGAACTTAGAGAGGTAGCTACGTTTTATCCAGCAGAGGAATATCATCAGGACTTCATTAAAAAGAATGGAAAAGTTTGTTTTCATCAACTTTACGTTGCTCAAAAATCTTAATTAGAAGCGCTTATAATTTTTAATTATTCAGTAGATTTATCCTAGCGCCAAATATTTCAGGCGCTAGGAATTATATATTTAACCTTTTACTACTTCTCTTGTGTTGGCATTAAATGACTCAGTAAACGGTACATCAACTGTGACCGCATCCACTGGCTCACCAGGGTTATCAGCGTAAATATCAGGTAAATGGACCTTATATTTCTTACCAACTTCCCATTTTGGAAATCCATTAGCGTTAAGAGTTCCATCAAATGGAACATATCCCATTGCAATGTTGACTCCTTTTTCAGGATGGAACCACGGAGAGGTAATAAATCCGCATGGATCACCACCTTCCTCAGGAGATACTAACCAAAAGTCTGGAGCGTATTCTTCAATTGGTTTTCCACCAATCTCCATACCGACTAATTGAAGTTTGTAGGGTTTACCACCTGCGGCAATATCAGCTTTCATTTTTTCGAGAGCTTCTTTCCCGACATAGTCACCTTTTTTAGCCCACTCACCTTTTCCTGACAATGAAACTTGATAACCTAGGTTGCACTGAAAAGGGTTATGTTCGTGATCCATATCTTGACCCCATGATAGAATTCCAGCTTGAATTCTTCTGTGGTGTGCTGGTGCGATTACCATCAAGTTATGTTTTTTTCCTGCCTCAAGAACTGCATCCCACATATCATCGGCATAAAGAGTTGCATTTCTTAGATAGATCTCATAGCCCGCTTCACCAGAGAAGCCAGACTGTGAAATAACACAGCTTCTGCCCCCAACTGTTGCTTCTGCAAGTCCGTAGAAAGGCATGTTATCAAGATCAACTTGATCACCGATTAGATCTTTCATGAGCGCAAGAGATTTTGGACCTTGGATTTGTACTGGACAAGCGTCAATCTCATCGATTTCAACATCAAATCTTTTATCAGCATTAACACCTTGGAGATACAATCCAATATCAGAGTCTGAGAGGCTGAACCAAAATTCATCTTTTGAAATTCTAAGAAGAATTGGGTCATTTAAAACGCCACCTTTGTAATTACATAAAATCACGTAACGAGCTCTCATTGGTGAAATCTTAGTGGCATCACGTGTGATAACATAATCAGTGAATTTTTCAGCATCTGGACCCTTTACGCAGATTTGTCTTTCAACTGCAACATTCCACATAGTGACATGATTTTTAATTGCTTCGTACTCGACCATTGCGCCACCATCCTCTGGTTTTACGTAACCTCTAGGATGATAAATTCTATTGTATACAGTCGCTCTCCAGCAGCCAGCTTCCATTGATTTATGCCAATATGGTGATTTTCTTACTCTCGTTGATATTAACATTTCAACTTTTGTTGGTCCGCTCTGACGTAAATTGTACGGAACATGTCTGTCACTTTGGTCGACAGTTGTATTATGCTCTATTTTTTTAGACATAGTAGTTCTCCTTTTGTAACCATTCGTTTGTTTTTTTTATTCCACCAAATGCATAAATGTGAAAATGATCAACTTTATTTCTGAGTTCTTGAATTACATCATCAGGAGTCTGAACAGTCAATAAATCAAAGATCTTAGATGCATTTTTTTTTGCAAAATTTAAGGAGCCTTTCAAACCCACAAAACTTGCAAACTTGACTAGCGTTTTAACTGAAGCTGGTCCCGCTACACCAACATGAACTGGTAGTGGTGAGTCAGTAACAAATTTTGAAAGCGAATCTACGTCTTGAGACCATTGCGTAACAATATAATCAGCAAACGGAGTTTTTGATTTCATCGCTTCATCTATAGCTTCATCAGTCATATTCGGAGACCCTTCTGGATGTCCTGCTATTCCAATTTTGAGACCGTCAAATAATCCAGTTTCAATTAACTGCAATGAACAATGATAGTCACCAAGTATGTCTCTATCACCACCGATAATTAAAACTTGCTTGACACCTGCTGCCCTAACTTTTTCTACGTAGTCTTTTAACATATCTAAATTGGTAATAGATCTCGCAGGAAAATGAGGTATCGGATTAAAACCTGACTCTGAGAGTGCTGCAGTTTGTTTTACAACATCTTCATAACCAGTTCCTGGCAGGAACGTAATATAGATATCTTTGAGGTTAGGTAAGTCAGACAAATTGGACTGCGTGGTTACTTCCAATGAAAAATTCACATTTCCCATAAATTTTCACTAAAATATACGCTTAAGCCACGCGATTATTCAGTATCATTGCTTGGCTTAATTTTGCAACGATCTGAGTCTCCTATTAATGAAATTTATGTAAATTTTATCTGTCTGACAATACATTTTTCTAGACTCCATCTTCATAAATTCTTAAGTTGTCTACGTTTATTTGAAAAACCTAAGACCAACATGGAAGTTTTAAGTGATATAGAAATAGCTAGACGAAATGAAATGGCTCCAATTGAGGATATAGCCTCAAAAATCAACCTTAACCCTGACGGATTAATCAAGTTTGGTAACACAATAGCAAAAATTGATACTGATGTAGCTGTAAAAGACTCTGGGAAAGTAGGCAAACTTATCCTCGTAACAGCAATTTCGCCAACTCCTGCAGGTGAAGGCAAGACAACAACCTCTGTGGGACTCAACGATGCTTTGAATAAAATAGGAGAGCAGTCTCTTGTTTGTCTTAGAGAGCCAAGTCTTGGTCCATGCTTTGGTGTAAAAGGAGGTGCGGCTGGTGGTGGTTACGCACAAGTTGTACCCATGGATAAAATAAATCTACATTTTACAGGCGATTTCCATGCTATTACTTCAGCTCATAACTTGCTGTCTTCAATGATAGACAACCATATTTACTGGGGTAATGAACTAGGGATAGATGTTAGAAGAGTTGTTTGGGGAAGAGTTGTTGACTTAAACGATAGAGCTTTAAGAAATGTAAATGTTAATCTGGGAGGCGTTGCTAACGGCTATCCTCGTGAAGATAAATTTGACATAACAGTTGCATCTGAAGTAATGGCAATCTTTTGTCTCTCCACAGACCTTAAAGACTTACAAGAAAGACTTGGTAATATTATAATTGGCTACACAAAAGATAGACAAGAAATTAGAGCTAGAGACATTAATGCTGATGGGGCAATGACGACACTACTCAAAGATGCATTTCTTCCAAACCTTGTTCAGACGCTTGAAAAAAATCCAGCAATTATTCATGGTGGACCTTTTGCTAATATTGCTCATGGTTGCAATTCTCTAGTTGCAACTCAAACAGCACTTAAGCTCAGTGATTATGTAGTTACAGAAGCTGGTTTTGGAGCGGACTTAGGGGCTGAAAAATTTTTGGACATTAAATGTCGTAAAGGAGACCTCAGTCCTTCAGCTATAACTATAGTTGCGACAGTAAGAGCCTTAAAAATGCATGGTGGAATGGACAAGAAAGATCTCAAAAACGAAAATATTGAAGCGCTAAAAAATGGGCTTACAAATCTAGAGCAACATATTACAAATATGCAGAAGTATGGAGTTCCCGTAACTGTTGCAATAAATCAATTTATTACAGATACAAATGATGAACTAGCAGTAATAACAGAGTGTTGTGAAAAGTTATCAGTAAAATCATTTAATTGCTCTCATTGGAGTGATGGGGGCGCAGGAGCAGAAGAATTAGCAAAACATATTGTTGAGATTACTAAAGAAAGTTCTAAAAAAATTAAGCAACTGTATCCAGATGAAATGTCACTCTGGGAAAAAATGAAAACTATAGCAACAGAAATTTATGGAGCGAGTGACATTATAGCTGATCAAAAAGTGAGGAAACAATTTGATGAATTACAGGAAAAATACGGTCATTATCCGATTTGCGTTGCAAAAACACAGTATAGTTTCTCGACTGATCCAAATTTAAAGGGTGCTCCTAAGGGGCATGTTGTTCCAATTAGAGAAGTAAGATTGGCAGCAGGAGCTGAATTTTTAGTTGTAGTTTGTGATAAAATAATGACCATGCCAGGCCTTCCAAGAGTACCAGCTGCAAACGCAATTCATCTAAATGATCAAGGGGATATTGAGGGATTATTTTAATGAGCGATATGTATGAAACAAATTTAGACAAAAACCAGGCAAACTTTACTCCTCTTTCACCTTTAAGTTTTTTGAAAAGATCAGCTGAAGTATATCCAGACCGGAAATCAATAGTTCATGGAGACAGAGTTTACACATGGCGTGAAACTTATGAAAGAAGCATTCAACTTGCTAGTGCATTAAATAAACATGGCATTAAAAAAGGCGATACGGTTTCTGTCCTGTGCTTCAACACTCCAGAAATATATGAAGCTCATTTTGGAGTACCAATGATTGGTGCAGTTCTTAATACAATCAATATCAGGTTAGATATTGATACTATTAGCTATATTTTAGAACACGGTGAGTCAAAGGCCTTAATTACAGATAATGAACTTTCACCAGTCGTTAAAAAAGCTCTTGAAAAATTAGATAAGAAAATTCTTGTCATAGACGTTGATGATAAATTGGCTAATCATGCTAATGGCTCAGGTGAAAACCTAGGTCAATTTAATTATGAAAATTTTATTCAAGAAGGTGACAAAAATTTTGAGTGGGATTTGCCAATTGATGAATGGCAGTCACTCGCTCTAAATTATACTTCTGGTACAACTGGGCTTCCAAAAGGTGTAGTCTATCACCATCGTGGTTCATATCTTATGGCATTAGGGTCTGTGACAGCTTTCAGTATGCCAATGCATCCAACTTATATGTGGGTGGTTCCCATGTTTCATTGTAATGGATGGGGAAATCCTTACACACTTACTGCCTTAGCTGGTACGAGCATATGTTTACGATATGTATCTGCAAAAAATCTATTTGATGCAATTGCAGATCATAAGGTTTCTCACTTTGGAGGAGCACCAATCGTACTTAATTTTATTGCGCAAGCTACGGATGAAGAAAAAAGAGACTATTCTCATAAAGTTAATGTTGTAACGGCTGGGGCCCCACCCCCTGCGGCGACTTTAGAAGCAGTTCAGAAAATGGGTTTTGATGTCACTCATGTGTACGGTCTGACAGAAACATACGGTCATATATCACTTTGTGCATGGCAAGACGAATGGAATGAACTTTCTGTTGAGGAACAATCCAAACTACGATCAATGCAAGGAGTTAAATTTCCAATGATGGATGGCTTATCAGTGATGAACCCTGAAACCATGCAAGAAGTTAAAAATGATGGTGAAGAAATTGGTGAAATAATGATACGTGGTAATTGTGTTATGAAAGGTTATTTAAAAAATAAAGAAGAAACAGAAAAAGCAATGTCTGGTGGATGGTTTCATTCAGGTGATTTAGCAGTGATGCATCCAAATGGTTACATCCAAATTAAAGATAGAAGTAAAGATATTATTATATCCGGTGGAGAAAATGTTTCTTCAGTTGAAATTGAAAATACTCTGTACAAGCATCCGTCAGTATTATTCGCTGCTGTTGTGGCTAAACCAGATGAAAAATGGGGAGAAACTCCATGTGCGTTTATTGAACTTAAAGATAGTAACGATAAAGTTTCTGAAAAAGATATTATATCATTTTGTAAAGAAACTTTGGCTGGATTCAAGTGTCCGAAAAAAGTTGTCTTCACTGAGTTACCGAAAACTTCCACTGGTAAAATATTAAAATACGAACTAAGAGAGTCCGCCAAAGAATTAGCTTAGTTATCTTTTTGCAAAGTGCATGGAGTCATCGTGAATTCTTCCATATTTAATTCCAAGAAAGTCTTTCACGTAATTTTGTGTATTGATCCATGGTGATCGATTTCCTTGTTTTGGAAATAAATGTATTGCTCTATGAATATATCCAGATGAAAACTCTGTTGCTAACCAATCATCTTCTGCCTTCACGTCAGATGGAATAGTTGGCACACAATGCTTATAATTATTTTTATCCATGTAATTTATTAATCGACATGCAAACTCACAAGTTAGATCGGCCTTGAGTGTCCATGATGCGTTAATGTAACCGAATGAATTAACAAAATTTGGAATTCCACTAAACATCATGCTCTTATAAGTCATTGTATCTGCTGGATTGATTTGCTGATCATCTATAGATAACTGAATTCCTCCAAATTGCTGAAGATTCAGACCTGTCGCAGTTACTATAATATCAGCATTTAATTCTATTCCAGATTTAAGCTTTATGCCATTTTGTGTAAATTCATCAATATGATCAGTTACGATTGTTGCCCTGTTTTCTCTGAGAGATTCAAATAGATCACCATTAGGTATCAGACACATTCGTTGCTCCCACGGATTATATGAAGGGGTAAAATGCTTTTGAATATCATGATTTGGAAGCATTTCTTTGACATGATCAATTAATTTTCTTTTTACAAAGTTTGGGAAACGTCTGCATATTCTGTATAAAAGTTGCTGAAAAAGTACATTTCTTAGTCTAATGAAACTATATGAAAATTTTGTTGGTAGTATTTTTTTTAAAAAATTAGCAAATCTATCTTCATCTAAAGAAGGAAAATAGTAAGTTGGTGATCTTTGAAGCATCGTAACATGTTTTGACTTTTTTGCTATTTCCGGAACAATTGTTGCTGCTGTAGCACCACTTCCGATGACAATAACTTTTTTATCCGCGTAATTAAAATCTTTTGGCCATTTTTGTGGGTGAATAATTTGTCCTTGAAATTTCTCTAATGATTGAAACTCAGGAGTATAACCACTGTCATAATTATAGTATCCTGTTCCCGTAAATAAAAAATTACATGTAACATAGGCTATTTCTTCATTAATATTGTTAGTAACTTCTAGGACCCATTCTGACTTAGAACTATCCCAATTTGCTGATCTGACTTTATGAGAAAAAATAATTTTTTTTTCTAAATTATTCTCTTTAACAGTTTCTTTTAAATAATTTAATATTGAAGGCCCATCAGCAATTGATTTTCTATCAGTCCAAGGTTTAAAAGCATATCCCAAAGTAAACATGTCTGAGTCTGATCTTATGCCTGGGTATTGAAAAAGATCCCATGTTCCACCAATGCTTTCTCTTCCTTCGATAATGCAAAATGATTTAGTTGGAGATTTAGTTTGCAAATAGTACCCAGCTCCAATGCCAGAAATTCCAGCGCCTACTACTACAACATCAAAGTGTTTACTTTCCATTAGTCGTCTTGCCTATAAATAGATATTTCAACTGCATCATATATATTATCTCTATACTCTAATTTCGAGGCTATATTTGAAGATTGGTAAAGCTTTGAATTTCTTACATGATTCAGGTAATTTTTCAATTCTGTCTCAAAAATACCAACATTATCAGCAAAAACTACAGCATTTTGATTTAATAATGAGTGCTGTTCAAGTAGCAATAAATCTTTTAAATAGCTTTTTTTTCCGTGATCAATAAATACAAAGTCGAAGCTATCTTTTAAGGATGGTATTACTTCTGTGGCTGAACCTTCGATAAATTGTATTTTATGATCTAATCCTGCAAAGGTAACCATCTTTTTTGATATCTCAATTGATTTAGAGTCAATATCAACTGAAATCAATTTTGATCCATTAGCAATATTTGAAGCTATTAGGATAGCTGAATAACCAATGAAAGATCCGAGCTCTAATACTCTTGCTGGTTTAGACCGTAAGATTTCTTTTTTTAAGATATTGCCTTTTTCGGGCCCTACATTCATTAAAAACTTACCCGACTGTTTTACATAATCATCAATGCATTGGGTTACAGACTCAGGATTGCCAGAGAATGTATTCTTCAAAACATAGTCAAGTGTCTCTTGCATGAATTAAGTCAGATTAAATATGTTTTGCAATTCCCCAATAATGATAAGAGGCAAATTTTGGTCCAGGCACATAATTTTGATTGAGTTCAGGTATATTGAAGTTATTTGATTGAATCAGATTTGGAATGTCTACATCTAAATGACAACCCCCAGCAATGCGAGACCAATAAGGGTTTAATTTTATTTGTAAATTATGAGTTTTTTGATTTGGTGATTTGCCATGCTCAGAGAAAATAAACTTTCCATCTTTTTTTAAAACACGACTTACTTCTTTTAATGCTTTGTTGGCATCTTTAATTGAACACAAGGTATAAGTACTTAAAACAGTGTCAAAAGTATCATTTTCGAAAGGGAGTATCTCTGCTTTCATATTTTCAAAATTTACTTTTAAGTCAAAATCTTTCGATCTTTTTTTTGCTTTATTCAATAGAATGTTATCTGGATCAATAGAAAATATTTCAGTGACATTTCTTTTGTCATAGTATTCAAAGTTGAGACCTGAACCAATTCCAATTTCTAGTACTCGACCTGTAGCAAATGGAACGACATTTGCCCTTTGTCTTGGAAAGGGTTTTCTAGCCATAATAAAATTTAAAAGATGGGGACATATGTAACGATCGTACAATCGCTGCAGCATTATTTGACGCCTAACTTTTTTTGAATATCTGTCGAGGATGTTGTATATCTAAATGTTAAAACTTCATCCGGCCTTGCTCTCCTAAATGCCTCCTGAGCTGCTAACGCCGCTTCATGAAAACCAGATAAAATTAGTTTTAACTTGCCTGGATAATATGAAATATCTCCCATAGCAAAAACACCAGGTAAATTTGTCTGGAAATCCTCAGTATTAACTTGAATTTGTTTTTCATGTAGGTTAAGCCCCCAATCGTTTATCGGTCCAAGTTCCATTTTTAAGCCATAAAAAATAAGTACTTCATCACAATCAATCGATTTTATTTCACCGTCTGTACTCTTGATGGATACTGATGATAAATGATCATCATTACCATTTGCATCTGCAATCTGGTTCTTAGTATACAAAGTAACTTTTCCTTCACTAACAAGCTGTTTCATTTGCTCAACTGTATGGTTAACAGCTTTAAACTCGTCTCTTCTATGTATAAGTGTTATATGTTTTGCTATCTTTGATAGTTCAACAGTCCAATCCAGCGCACTGTCTCCACCACCAAAAATAACTACATTTTTATTCAAATAATAATTTTTGTCAGGAACTGAATATCTTATTCCTATACCTTCATATTTTGTCACACTTTCAATTGGTGGTTTTCTTGGTTCAAATGAGCCAACTCCACCTGCAATAAATATATTAGGCGTAATGAACTCTTTTCCTTGAGTTGTTTTTACAAACCATGAATTTTGTTCTTGTCTTATTTCATCTATTCTATCGTTTAAATCAATAGGTGTATTAAAAGGTTTTATTTGTTTTTGTAAATTTTCAATGAGAGAAAGTCCAGTACACTCTGGTAACGCAGGAATATCGTATATTGGCTTATCTGGATAAAGTTCGGAACATTGCCCGCCAATTTTATCTAAATTATCTACAATATGAGCTGAGAGACCCAAAATTCCAAGCTCAAAAACAGCAAATAGACCAACTGGTCCAGCGCCTATTATTAAACAATCTGTTTTTATGGGATCTGTCATTTATTTGTAACTAATATATAATATTAAATAATCTTATTATCTAAATATACAATGATTTTGCTTCGTAAGTTTTTTATATACTTTTTCATCACTATTTTAGTCGCTACAGGCCTTACTTATGCTTCATTCTTGATATTTGAAGAGGTTGCTTACGTAAAAAATGATATATGGCGTACATTATCATCTCCTGGCGATAAAGACCGGAACATGTATACCCGACTTGCTGTTTCACAGTTTGGGACGTTTGCACTTGCAAAGCCTGAAGCTGCCTATTTTCATGCATTTACTGATATCTCCGATGAGGAATTAAACGCGAAGTGCATGTATAAAGTTGCTGGAGAGGACATCGATGCAAGGTGGTGGGCATTAACAGTTTACGATAATGATGGATTTTTAATTGAAAATACTGAAAAAAATTATTCATTTAATAGTGAAAATGTAAATTTCAATTTAGATGGTGGCTTTGAAATTTATCTAACAAATAACAACCAAGCTGTTCAAGAAGTAGCAAGCAGTAATTGGTTAAGATCTCCCCAAAGTGGGAATTTTTCAGTAAGCCTAAGAATTTATTTGCCAGGAGAAGAATTTTTCTCGAATTTGAGAAGAGTTAATTTGCCTATTATTGAAAAAATTGAGTGTTTCGAATGAATAGATATCTTAAAAAAGGCTTGATTGTGTTGATCACTGCATTTGTATTGCATATCGTATTTATCATCTCTTTTCCTTACGCAAAGTTATGGTACATAAGTAAAAACTGGGAGTCACAAAATATGATAAACAGTGCTTTCTCAAGAGATATTCCAAATTCAAATTCTAGGGAGGTAATCAGACCTAGTGCAGATCTACTTTATAGTGGATGTGGCTTTGACGTAACATACAAACCATTAATAATCACTTCCTCATTACCTGAAAGTTACTGGTCTATGTCATTTTTCTCATCTAATACTGACAACTTTTCAACCATAAATGAGAATATGCAAAAAAATTCTGAAATAAAAATTTATCTCTTTGGACCCGAGTCAGAGCCTGCAATGGTTGAAGATGGAATTATTGTTGTGTCACCGTCAAATAAAGGTTTGATGCTATTTAGACAATTCATAGGTAATAGTAGTAATCTAGATGATCTTTATAGAAATCAAGAAGCACTTGAATGTAGTTTGATTGAAAACTAAAATTGTTTTTCAGGCATTTGAATAACCAAGCCCTCTAATTCATCAGATACGGTTATTTGACAGCTCAATCGACTATTTTCTTTTACTTCAAACGCAAAATCTAGCATATCTTCTTCAGCGCCTTCTTTTTCAGGAAGTTTTGTTGTCCACTCTTCTCCAACATATACATGACAAGTTGCACAGGCACAGGCACCTCCACAGTCACCGTCGATTCCAGGTATCTTATTTTTAACAGCACCCTCCATTATGGTGAGACCCGTTGGAACATCCACTTCATGCTCTGTTCCTCCAAATTCAATGTATTTAATTTTAGCCATTGAGATTCCCTGTAGAATAATTCAAAATAACCATCTATTTGGGATCAGATACATCAAAAAAGCGCCAAAGCAAGAATTTTCCTACTTTGGCGCTTTTTCTGGGGCCGGTCGAACCCCGAAACGCATGAACGTCTCATTGCGAACCTAAATATTATGAAACTACAGATTATATAACAAGTACAATAAGTTAGAAAAAAATTATCAACAGTGTTATTAACAATATATCCACATAATATGAACAATTTAATCACATGATACCAAAACCATACTTACTTTTTTTAGGAGATGCGAAGGACGATTTGGCAATAAAAACAGCTGCTGGAATAAGCTACTGGAAGCCAGAATGGTGTATTGGACAACTCAGTTTTTCAAATGCAAAAGCTACACTAAATTTACCTGAATTATCAATTGAGAAAGCAGTTAAATCTGGCGCTAAAACCCTTGTAATTGGAGTTGTTAATGCTGGAGGTGTGATGCCAGAAAACTGGAAGCAAACTCTAATAGAAGCTACTCAATCAGGTTTAAATATTGCTAGCGGAATGCATACTAGACTATCGTCTATCTCAGAAATTAAATCCTCAGCGGAAGAAAACAATGTAGAATTATTTGATTTAAGATTTAATGATCAAACTTTTTCAACTGGAAAGGGAGAAAAAAGAAGTGGAAAAAGGTTGCTTACAGTTGGTACCGATTGTTCAGTAGGTAAAAAGTATACTGCTCTTGCAATAGAGAAAGCTTTTGTCAAAAATAATATTAAAGCAAGCTTTAAAGCTACCGGTCAAACAGGAGTTCTGATTGCAGAAGATGGTATCGCCATCGATGCAATTGTGTCTGATTTTATTTCAGGGGCTGTTGAGTGGCTCTCACCAGATAATGATGAAGATCATTGGGATATCATTGAAGGACAGGGTTCAATTTTTCATCCTTCATTTGCCGGTGTTTCATTGGGCCTTTTACATGGGAGCCAGCCTGATGCATTTGTTGTTTGTCATGAACCCACAAGGCAGAATATGCGAGGTGTCAAGACTCCATTACCAACAATTAGTGATGTCATTGACGAAACCATTAAATTAGGATCTCTCACTAACAAAAATATTAAATGCATTGGAATATCTCTAAACACATCTGCAATGACAGAAGGAATTGGTTCATTAAAACAAGAAATTGAAAATGAATTTGAACTTCCTTGTTTAGATCCTTTAATTGATGATCTTACTCCTTTTGTAAATCAAATTAAGTAAGTATTAATGGTCAGTAACAAAAAAATTGAAATATTTAAAAAGTCTTGGAAGCTAAATAAATCTTTCAATATTTCTCGTAGCTCAAAATTATCTGCTGAAACCGTTGAGGTTAAAATATCTGATAGAAATTTTGTAGGACGTGGTGAATGTGTACCTTACGGACATTATAATGAGTCTACTGATACAGTTAGTAAGCAGTTAGAGGACTTGATTGATTTTCAAAATATTAATGAGTTATCAACTGAAAATATTCATAATTTTCTTCCTCCTGGTGCTGCACGTAATGCTATTGATTGCGCATTGTGGGATCTTGAATGCAAGATTAAAAAAACTTCTATTTGGTCCTTACTAAACATTAAAGTGCCACAAACACTTCCTAGTAGCTACACTATTGTACTGGATAAACCAGATATAATGATTGAAGATGCTCTGAAGAATAATTTTTATCCAACTATTAAAGTAAAAGTAGACTGTAATAACTTAGAATTTATTCTAACTAAAATAAGGGAACAAGTTCCTAATGCAACTCTGATTATTGACGCGAACGAAGCATTTGATATTGAAGTGCTCAGGAATAATTTAGAATTATTCAATAAAATTAGTGTCGATTTAATAGAACAACCTCTGCCTCACAGTAATGATCAACCGCTCTTAGATTTGAATTCAACAATACCAATCTGTGCGGATGAGTCATTTCATACAACGGATGACTTTAGCAATATCAAAGGGAAATATGACTCAGTCAATATAAAGTTGGACAAAACAGGTGGCTTAACAGAGGCACTAAAGATTGCGCAAGAAGCAGAAAGAAATAAATTAAAATGTATGGTTGGCTGTATGGTTTCAACTTCACTGTCTATGCTGCCAGCGGCTATTCTTTACAGTAAGGTAGATTTTCTAGATTTAGATGGACCATGCTTTCTTATAAAAGACCAAGAAAATGGCATATCTTATGAACGAGGAAAAATGATTTTCAAAAATGAAATGTGTTGGGGTTAATTACTTTTCAGCTTTTGGTGAAAAAATTTTTTTACCGTTGTAAACACCAGTTGATAAATCAACATGATGTGGAAGTCTCATTTCACCTGACTCTTTGTCCTCAATAAAGTTTTTACTCTTTAACTTTAAATGAGACCGTCTCATGCCTCTTCTTGAGTTAGATATCTTACTTTTTGGAACTGCCACAATTAACTCCTATAGTTTTGTAGGATTTGGTGAGTCACCATAAACTTCATTTGGATCAAACACTTTTTCCTTTGTTTTTAAAATCAATCCTGATTTATTTGCTGTATCTTCTAAGTCAATTTCTCGATAAAAACAAGATTTATAACCAACATGGCAACTGGCACCTTTTTCGCCGATATCTACATACAGAATTATAGCATCTTGATCATCATCAATAAAAATTTGACTTATTTTTTGAACGTAGCCACTTTTAGCTCCTTTGTGCCATATTTCATTCCTGCTTCTACTAAAATAGTGAGCCTCTCTTGACAGAATGGTTTTTTCAAGTGCTTCCCTATTCATGTATCCAGTCATTAATACTTCATTGGTACCGTTCTCAATAGTAGTAACTACTATAAGACCCTCACTGTTGAATTTAGGAGCTAGTTCTAGACTTTCTTCAACTTGCTCAATTGACGTTCTTTTTTTGAACATAATTTATACTTGTAAAATAATTATTGGTGGGTTTAACTCAAAAAATTAAAATATTCAACGATATATACAAAAATTACGCAAATTGATAATATGAATGACCCTATAAAACCAGCAAAAAAACAAGGTGCGAGAACTAAGTTTTTTCCTCCTTATGCTCTTATGATTGGCTTGTTAGGGTCAAGCTTGCTAGATAGCTTCCTAGTCCATCTGCCTATTTTTAAGGGCAACCTAATATTTCTCATCCTTGGTTTGACTATAGCTGTTACTTCTTTTCTAACAGCTATCTACACACTTAAAATATTTTCGGACAATGAAGAGAGCCCTCACCCTAAATCATTACAAAACCAACTATTTTTAGGAGGTACATTTAAGTATTCAAGAAATCCTATTTACCTAGCAATGGTTACCATCTTGCTTAGTTGCGGGTTAGCCTTTAATTCATGGTGGTACATAATAGCTGCAATTATTTCAGTCCCATTATTAACTTACGGAGTTATCATTCCAGAAGAAAAATATCTTGAAAAAGAATTTGGAAAGGTCTACTTAGAATATAAAAGTACAGTGAGACGCTGGCTTTAAAGAATTAACTCATAAATAAATATGTTAAATTTACTCAGAGGCACATGGGCTTTGTTCTTTGGTGTTGGGATGATTATGCTCGCCAACGGCTTGCAAGGAAGTTTGATAGGTGTAAGAGCATCCTTAGAAGGTTATACAGCTTTTGCTGCAGGATTTATAATGACTGGCTATTATGCTGGATTTCTGTCAGGTGCATTAATTATACCTCAGAGAATTAAAAATGTTGGTCACGTTAGAACTTTTGCAGCTCTTGCTTCAATCGCTTCTATTTCAATACTATTGCATTCTTTGCATGTTAGTTTTTTTGGTTGGTTTCTTATGAGATTTATTACTGGAATGTGCTTTGTGGGAATGTACACAGTAGCCGAAAGTTGGATAAATGATTTGTCAGAAAATAATAATCGAGGACAAGCACTTTCCGTATATATGATGGTTAGTATGGCAGGTAGCGCGTTTGGGCAATTATTTCTTAATATAGCTAGTCCAGAAACAGCAACTCTATTTATGTTAGTATCAATTTTGATATCTGTTTCTTTAGTTCCTATTTTAGTAGTAGTAAGTAAACAGCCAGATTTTTCAATTTCAGAATTTCTTACAATCAAAGAACTGTATAATGCTTCTCCTCTTGGAGTGACAGCTGCAGTTCTTACGGGTCTAGCGCATGGTACTCTTTGGGGCATAGGATCTATTTATGCTCTAAAAAATGGTCTAACTATCGAACAAGTTTCTATCTTTATGTTTACTTTTATTATTGGTGGAGCGGTCAATCAGTACTTAATAGGCTATTTGTCTGATCGATACGATCGAAGAAGTGTTTTGGTTGCTGTGGCTTTTTTAGCATCATTCTTCTCTGTTTTAGCAGTAGTTTTTGGGACTAGTTTTACAAGTTTGCTTATTATTACTTTTATTTTTGGAGGCCTAACAGTTCCTTTGTATGCTTTAGCAATAGCACACACTAATGATTTTCTTAGTAAAAAAGAAATGGTCGCTGCAAGTGCAGGACTTCAATTGGCTACTGGTGCTGGATTAACTGTGGGTCCTTTACTTGGAGGATTAGCTATAGACCTGATTGGTGCAGCAGGTTTTTGGATTTATTTGTTTGTAATCCATGGTTCACTTGGAATTTTTGGTCTGTATAGAATGTCCATAAGAGATGCTGTTCCGCTTGAAGATCAGGGCAGCACTGTATTGCTTAATAGTAGGTCGGCAATTGTCTCAATGGAGCTTTATCCAGATGCAGAAGAAAGTTCATCAGATCAATAGTTTTACTTGCTATCAACAAATTTAGCCCAATCTTCAAAAGGTCTTCTGCTTGTTTTATATTGATTTATAGGAGCGTTATCGTCTCGATACCCAATTGCAACACCAGTAAATAACATTAAATCGTCATCCACTTCACAAAATGAAGAAACCATCTTATTTCTAAGAGACCAAGACTCTTGACCACAAGTATCAATACCCTCTTCTTGAGCAAGAAGCATGAAAGTTTGAAGGTACATGCCAAGATCTGACCATTGAGGAAGATTCATTTGTCTATCAACAAAACAAAAAATTGCTGCTGGTGCGTTAAAAAATTCAAAATTTTTCATCATTTGTGACATACGACCAATTTTATCTTCTCTGCTGATATTAACTGAACTATATAATTGCTCACCTACTTCAAACCTTGAACTACGATAGGGGTCTTTTAGTTTTGATGGATAAATAGGATATTCTGGTGACTCATCTTCTTTCCATGACTTTTGAAAATTCAAAAAACTTGTCATCGTTTCGCCATTTATCACAAATATTTTCCAAGGTTGCAAGTTACCTCCAGAGGGAGCACGTGACGCTTTTTCTAATAATAGTTTCAACTGTTCATTACTAATAGGTTTATCTATAAATGAGCGAATTGATTTCCTCTTATCTACTGCTTCGCTAACACTTATCATATTTTAATTTTTTCCCTTTTTTTCTGTAGCTTAACTTTTTTATTTATTAGAACTTTTGATCTAAATTTTGGTGTTCTTAATTCTTTTGCAACAGGATTTTGTTTTAATGTTTTTTTTGCCATCTTAATTAAAGAAGGACACTACCACCGTCAACCATAATTGTCTGACCAGTAACAAACTTGCTTTGATCCCCAGCTAGGTACAGAACAGTTCCATAAATATCATCAACCTCTAATGTCTTTTGTAGTATTTGTCCTTTTGAAATAACTTCAAACCCTCTCTCGGCCTTTTCGCCTAAGAATTCCTCAGCTGAGTCTGTCCTTACCATGGATGGAGCAACAGCATTCACTCTTATGCTATCCTTGCCCAGCTCCCTTGCAATCACCTTAGTAAGTCCCAAAACTGCGGCTTTTGAAGTAGCATAGTCTGCCGCGTATGGCATACCATAGAGAGCGGCAAGAGAAGCGATATTTATTATCGATCCACTTTTTTGCTCTCGCATAATTGGAGCTACAGCACGACAGCAATTCCACATTCCCTTTACATTAACATTCATTGCTCTGTCCCACTGATTTTCATCAATATCCTCAAACCGACTACTTTTAAGAGCTCCATAAAGAGCTGCATTGTTTACTAAAACATCGACTCTACCAAATTTTTCCTTCGCAGAACTTGCTAGTGATTTACAACTTTCATAGTTTGTTACATCTAAAGATAAATTTAAAAAATTATCAGTAAGCTCTTTAATTTTATTTTCAGTATCTGAGCATGAATTAATATCCGCAAAGACTATTTTGGCACCAATTTTTGCAAACTCTATTGCATACTTTTGACCCAAGCCTCTTGCTGCGCCAGTAATTATAACAACTTTATCCTTCATTATTTATTAAGTCTATTTCCTCTAAATTTAATTCATTCAGAACTTTTTTACAAAGTGAATATGAAAATCCAGCTCGTGAAAGAATACCATATTCCTTCATTTTCAACTTATCATTAAGTTCAGATTTACGAAATGGTCCTATTGATCTTTTTTTTGCTAACTTTATTGCAGAAATTAATTCTATATCATCATTAGAATTTGCAAATTCACTTATGCATTCTGAAGCTACATCTTTTGAAATACCTAATTCAAGAAGCTTGTTATTAATTTTTTTAAATGCCCAGCCTTTATTTAAATAAGATCTAATTTTGCTCTCCGAAAATATTTTATCATTCAAAATATTTTGAGTCTCAAACGATCTAATAATTTTTTCAATGATTTCATGTGAGCCATAGTTAAGATGTGTATCTTTTGTTTTTCTTCTTAAATATTGTCTTAAATTATTTGAACTTGAGGCGTATCTTTGCAAATACCAAAGCGCTTTACCTTCAATTTCGGTGTAATTTTTATTCTTATCCACTTAATACCGCTTTAATTTGATTAGATGCAATAGAAGTTGGAGATTTATCAGATTTTAGCTTATTAATTGCAATATTAGAAAATTCTAAAATTTTATTTCGTTCATCTAAATCAAATAAATACTTTTCTATAAATTCTGATAACTTTTCAGGATTACAATCCGATTGTAAAAGTTCTGGAATAATTTTTTTCTGATTAATGATATTTATTAAATTGCCTACTTTTGATTTTATTAAGAATTGAAGAATAAAATAAGTTAAAGGATTAAATTTATAGGAAGTAATATAAGCAACATTAAAATAAGATAATTCTAGAGCAGCAGTACCAGAGGTTACAATGGCAATGTTAGCTCTTAAAAATGCTGCATACTTATCTTTATTTGAACTGATTACTTCGATTTCAATATTTGGAAAATCTCTTAATTTATCAATTATGATATTTTTCATATTGTTTGTTGTAGGTAAAACTAATTTGTAGTTTTTATTCAAATTTAATTTCTTCACTGCCTTTAAATATATTGGCAAAAGTTTAGTGACTTCACTTTTACGGCTACCTGGCAAAATAAGGAAGGTTTCCTTATCATTGTTAAGGTTTGATATCTCGTTGTCTGAATTTGTATATTCGGTTGTTTCAATTTCTGTTATTGGGTGGCCAACATACGTTGTCTTTATATTCTCCTTATCAAAAATCTCTTTTTCAAAAGGTAGAATAGTAAGCAAATGATCAACAGAATCTCTAACGACCTTTATTCTTCCAGCTCTCCAAGCCCAAACGCTTGGAGCAACCATATGAATAATTTTCAATTCTTTATTGATATTCTTAATCTTCTTGCAAATTCTGAGAGTAAAATCAGGGCTATCCACACTAAAAATTAAATCAGGTTTTAAATCTATAATCTTTTCAACTGTATTGTTTATTATTTTCGATATTTGTAAAATCTTTGGCAAAACTTCAAAAATTCCCATCACATTAATTTCTGAAATATCATGAAATTTTTGGATTCCAATTTCATCTAGTGCTTTTCCACCTATGCCGTATAAATCAATCGAGTTATCTGTAGAATTTTTTAATTTTCTCAATATCGAGGCTGCCAATTTATCACCTGACTCTTCACCTGTAATTACAGCAATCTTCATTTTACTAATTTCATTTAATGTATATATTTATAGCATTATCTATGACTAAAAATGTAACTTTTTGTTTTGATTTTGGAAGTCCGTACTCTTATCTTGCCTACAATAACCTAAATTCTATAAGAGAGGCAGGTGGTGAGGTTACCATAATGCCCGTTTTATTGGGTGGTATTTTTAAAGCAACAGGAAATCAACCTCCAGCCACAGTTCAAAAAAAAGGTGAGTATATGTTTAAAGACATTAATAGGTGGTCAAAAAAATTAGATATTCCATTTAAAATGAATCCTTATTTTCCAATTTTAACAGTTCCTCATATGAGAGGTGCTGTATTGGCTCAAAGAGAAAATATCTTAGAAAAGTATATGCAGGTTATGTTTGAGGCAATTTGGGTAAAAGCGATGAACCTAAATGATCAAGAGATTTTAACTAATATCGCTGAGAAATCAGGTATTGATCCAAATCAGTTTGCTGAAGAGATTTCAAGCGATGAAATTAAAAATAAACTCAGAGAAAATACTGAATTTGCAATAAGTAAAGGGGCATTTGGGGTACCTACATACTATCTTGATGATGAGATGTTTTGGGGCATCGATAGTGTCAAATTTCTTTTGGATGATCTTAAAAAATAGAAATATTTAATTATCCTCAACCTCGTTGTAATTGCGAGACCAAATTGAGGCTATCCCAGGTAAGAATCGATTCAAATAAATAGCTATCTTTGAAATACTAAATTGAGGAATAATATATTCCTCTCTTCTATTTTTTTTCATCGCATGAATGATCATATTTGCAGCATCTTTGGCACTCATTCCCTTTGTTGCGTGACCCCGGTCATTTTTGCCATATGGAAGACCATTTTCTGTCAGTGCTTTAATACCAACTTCTGTATCAACTAGTCCTGGAGCAACAGTATTTACCTTAATATTGTGCTCGTACATTTCAGCTCTAAGTACGTTCATGAAGCCATGCATTGCATGTTTAGAGGCGGCATATACAGAACGATTTTTAATGGCGAGGATACCTAAAAGACTTGTGTTAGTAACAATTTGACCTGATTTTCTCTTTATCATGTTAGGAAGTATAGATTTAGTTAACTTTACAATTGATAGATAATTAAGCTTCATTACTCTCTCATAAACATCATAGTCTGTTTCAACGACAGATGACCATGCAGACACACCTGCATTGTTGATCAGAATATCAATTTCAGGGAATTCTGATTGAACTTTATGGGATAAATCATCAATTTCATTAATTTGCTCAAGATCACAAGGAAAAATTGCAACATTCTTGTTGCCGCAAGCTTTCTTTACTCTTTCGAGCTCTTCTTTTCTCCTAGCTGTAAGAATAAGATTTGTGTCTAACTTTGATAATTCTATTGCCAATGCCTCCCCAATGCCCGACGAGGCTCCAGTTATCCATATCGTTTTGTTATAAAAATAATTCATTTAGACTATAATTAAATATTATGAAACTTAGACTAGCAAGAAATAAAGACGCTTCTCAGATAATTTCACTTATCAAGAAATGCTATCTTGATTATCCTAACTGTTACCTTGATGTCAAAAATGACTCTCCTGAACTCATGAATGTCTTTAGCTATTTTAAAGAAAAGAATGGTAAATTTTGGGTATATGAAACGAATAATAAAGTTATAGGTTGTATGGGGTACTTACCGATAAGTCAAAAATATATTGAAATTCATAAACTATATATTGATAAAAAATATAGAAATAAGGGACTTGCTAAAAAATTGATTTTAAAAGTAGAAAATATAGCGGCAAAAAAAAATTTTAAATATATATCCTTATGGACAGATACGAGATTTAAGGAAGCTCATGAAATGTACAGAAAATTGAACTATAAAAAAAGTAAGAAGACTCGCAAGCTCTATGACATTAGTAATACTAGTGAGTATAATTTCAAAAAAAACTTAATTAAATATTCTTAACGCCCAACCTATTTTCAGCAAAGTTAACACTCATAACTATTAAAAAATTTATAAATAAGTATATTGATCCTGCTACAAGAAAAATCTCTACGGGTGCATAAGTTTTAGATATTATTGTTCTCGCGATACCAGTAATTTCCATTAAGGTAATAATAGATATCAAAGAACTTGCCTTGACCATAAGTATTAATTCATTTCCGTATGCTGGCAGAGCCTGTCGGAAAGTGATGGGAAGAGTTACCTTCATAAAAGTCATAAACTTACTCATACCAAGTGCGTTAGAGGCTTCAAGGTAGCCTTTTGATACCGACATTATGCCTCCTCTTATAATTTCAGAAGAATACGCTCCAGTACTAATAGTAAGTGTAATTATTCCACACCAATATGGTTCTCTCAGGATTGGCCACAAAAAGCTCTCTCTTATGAATGAAAACTGGCCTAAACCATAATATACAAAATATAATTGAAGCAATAATGGCGTACCCCTTATCAGATAAACAAAATAATATGCAGGTATAGATAAAATACCTCTACCTGATATTCTCATTAATGCCACTAAAATTGCGAGAATAAAGCCTAGTATTGTTGCGATTATTACTACTTGCAGTGTTAGTGGTATCCCTTGAATAATTTTAAAAAAAGACTCATACATCAATTCAAATCTCATGATGCAATCCTTGTGACAAAGCCTTGTGAATATTTTTTCTCCGCTTTGTCAAAAAATATATTTGAAAGTCTTGTTATTAATAAATAAAGAATTATTGCTGCAGTGTAAAAAATGAATGGTTCATGAGTAGAACCAGCTGCTATTCTAGACTGTCTCATGATCTCAACTAGACCAGTCACACTTATTAGCGCCGTATCTTTAAGTGTAATTTGCCAAACATTACCTATGCCTGGAAGAGCAATTCTTGCGACCTGAGGAAAAATTACCATCATGTTGAGAGGGTACGGTTTTAAGCCTAAAGTTTTTCCAGCTTCAAACTGTCCTTTAGGAACAGCATTAACTGCACCTCTAATTACTTCTGTTGAATAAGCGCCAGAGATGGCGCCGACTGCAATCGTTCCTATTGTAAAAGCATTCAGCTCAATATATCCGTTATAACCAAAAATTTTAGCAACATACATTACTGCGCCACTACCACCAAAAAAGAGAAGGTAGATAACTAGGAGTTCTGGAATTCCCCTTATTATTGTTGTGTAAATGTTAGCAATTAATTTAAGTAAAAATATGTTTGAAAGCTTACACGCTGCAAAGATTATTCCTATTACTATGCCCAGTATCAAGGAAGAGGCACTAACTAAAACTGTCATCAATGCTCCCCTAAGCATCTCATCGCCCCATCCTTGTGAGCCTAATGAAAATAATTCAGTCATAGCTTATGCATAAAAAAAACGGCCGCTTTGAGGGCAGGCCGTTTTTTTATTAGTTTAACAAAAATTATTATGGAGCAAGGTCTTTACCAAACCACTGCATAGAAATTTTTGAAATAGTTCCATCTGCAGCTGCATCAGCAATAGCTTTATCAAACATTGCTTTTAGATCTGCATCACCTTGTCTAATTCCAGCTCCAACTCCTTCTCCTAATAGACCACCAAAAACGTTCGGTCCAAAAGTTACAACGTTAGAACCGCCTGATGTTTCCATAAATGCCTCGGCAGTACCTACATCACACAACATGGCATCGATTCTTCCTGCAGCTAGGTCAAGATTCATCTCATCTTGTGTAGGATAAACTTTAACATTTGAGTCTAAATACTTATTTGCAAAATCTTCATGAATAGTGGCAACAGTTACGCCAACATTCATTCCTTTCATTGCATTATTTAATGCGCTGATTGTTCCAGAAGTTGCACTTCCATCATCATCCAGGTTTAAATTCTTAGCTGATGAAAAAGTACTTAAAGGCGAATTGTTCAACGTAAAGAATCTCGCTGGCTCAGTCATGTATGCTTTCGAAAAACTAATTGTTTTTTTTCTTTCATCAGTCACTGACATTCCAGCCATAATCACGTCGTATTTGCCATTTACAAGCGCTGGAATAATTCCATCCCAATCTTGTTGTACAAAAGTACATTCAGCATTCATTCGGTCACATAAATCGCGAGCCAAGTCCAATTCTGCACCAACTAAATTTCCTGATGCGTCAGTAAAGTTCCACGGCTCATAAGCTCCCTCAGTACCAATTCTTATCTTTGACCAGTCACCTGCTATAGCTAAAGATGAAAAAGAAAAAGAAATAAGAAATGCTAATATAATTTTTAAATTTCTCACTTAAATACCTCCAATTAGAAAAATAGGAGTATAGGTTCTCTTAAAAACACTAATCAAGCAAGTAAAATATTGAAATTTTTATAAAAAAAAGCCTCATTATGATAATTGATTTGCTAAATCTTCAAGAAGCTTATCAATCGTTAAATCTGAAGTTGAAACACCGAATATCTTTTTGTCAGGTCTGACTATAATGCTGCCTACTTCTATTAATTCACTCAGAAAATCATTGCTATAAGAGTATTCAGAAAGGTTAATAAATTTTATTTTTAAATTTTGCAGAATTTCAGAGCCAGAAATTAGTTTTTCCTGATTTAAAATTTGATCAGAAACAATAGCGAATTTAAAGTCTATCATTTCATCCAATTCACATGTGACACCGTCTTTCATTAAGCTTACTTTAGGTAAGCGTTTAGTAAGGAGGGTATCGTCGATATCAGAATGATAAAGACCGTTTGATATCCATGATTGTGCTGCTACACTTTTATCACCAAATGCCTGCTCTCTCGCCTCAGGTGGAATAGACTCTTCAAATGAAATGTTTTTTTGATACGCTATTGACATAGAGTCTATTAATTGGCCTAGTGCTATTGAAGATTTTATCGTTTCTTTTATCTGAGTAAGTCTTTCTGTTTCATAGGTTGCTAATATATTTGTTGAAAATTCACTACTGTATTGAAGTTTAATTTTCCATATTAAATTTAAAATATCTCTTATTCCGGTGTTGAAGTTATGTCCCGCATAAGGTGGAATTTTGTGTGCTGCATCTCCTGCTAAAAATAATCCATCAAATTTAATATTTTTGCAATAATATCCCCTAAAGTTTTTTACAAAGTAATTTAAAACAGAATATTGATCCTTCCCTAAAAAAGGCTTAAGCAATTCATCAATCATATCTTTAGTTGAAAATAGATTTTTATTTTCTCCTGCTAGTAACTGAAATTCAAATCTACATTTATTTTCAGATGTAACAATCTGTGTTGTTGGTCTTTTAGGATCACATACTTGTCTAAAGGCATTTTCTAAAATATTATTTTGACTTGTAACAAGGTCAACAATCAGCCAATCTTTATTATATTTTAAATCATCAATTTTTGTGGGAAATTTTTTAATGACTGAATTTAGTTCGTCAAAAACTATTAAATAATGAGCTTTTAATTTTGTTAATTTATTGTCTAGTCTTAAATTTAATTCATAAATATTATTGCTGTAATCGAAATTAATAAGCTCGGATTTTTCAGTAAAATAGGAGTTTGAGGAGTTAATAATTTTGGTATCAAGCGCTTCTCGTAATAAATTTTGGTTTACAAAATTAATTTGATTATAACCATTATGTGTTTTGGAAACCAAATTTCTTTGAATTACTTTTCCATTTGGAAGTATTAAATCAGTGAAATATGGAGAAAAAATATCTTCTCCAATATTTTCTAAGACTCCTATGGAATTCATCAGTCTCATAGTCTCATCATCAAGCATGAGTGAGTCATAATTTTTTGACTCATTTTCATTAGCTTTGATTAAAACTGTATCTAATTCATAATGCTGTGAAAGAACGGCACATACTTGACTCAAGGATCCTGAACCAATTATTGCTATGTCATAAACTTTATTTAATGTACTCATTATCGGTGTTTATGATGGAAATTGCTTGACTATTACTTTTAATTTAGCTTCAATTCAAGCTTAATTTAAATTCAATTCTATTAGCATGACTAAAATTGTAAATTCTTGGAATGAGTGGGATCCTCTTAAGCATGTTATTGTAGGAAGGGCAGATGGTTGTTGTATTCCACCTGTAGAACCTGCTATGGCACCTAAAGTGCCTGAGGAAAGTGATATGGCAGGCAAATATGGTCCTAGACCCCCGGAGACAATTGAAATAGCAAATGAGCAATTGGATAACTTTAGCAAAATGCTAGAAGGAAGAGGAATTAAAGTAGATAGACCTACGCCTATAGACTTTAATCAAAAAATTGCTACTCCTGATTGGGAAATTGGAACGATGTTTGGTTGTATGCCTCCTCGTGATGTTATTCTTACTTTAGGATCCGAAATGCTTGAAGCTACAATGTCATTCCGATCTAGATGGTTTGAATACCTATGCTACCGTCCATTGTTACAAAAATATTTCAATGAAGATCCTGACATGAAATGGGAAACAGCTCCTAAACCGAGATTAACTGAGAAATCTTATCGTAAAGATTATCTTAATGATGAAATTACTCTAGATGAAAGATATGAATGGGTCGCAAAAAAAGAATTTGTTACAACTGAGGAAGAGCCTCTTTTTGATGCTGCAGATGTGTTAAGAATGGGCAAAGATTTATTCATTCAACATGGATTTACAACTAATCGAAAAGGTATTGAATGGATAAGTCGTCACTTCCCTGATCAAAGAATTCATATACTTAATTTTCCTGGCGATCCCTTTCCTACCCACATTGATGCAACTTTTACTCCTTTGAGGCCTGGTTTAATGCTTAATAATCCTGAGAGAAAATTGCCGGAGGAACAAAGAAAAATATTTTATGACAATGATTGGGAAATTATTGATGCTGCTCAGCCTGCACATAATTCACCGCCTCCGCTTTGTTATTCTAGTGTTTGGCTTAGTATGAATGTACTTATGCTAGACCCAAAAACTGTATGTGTCGAGGAGAGCGAGGTTTATCAAATGGATCAGTTTGATAAGCTAAATTTTGAGGTAATACCTGTACCTTTTAGAGATGCTTATCCTTTTGGTGGTGCATTACATTGTGCAACTACAGATGTATATAGAGAAGGATCAAGAGAAGATTATTTTCCTAAACAATAATTAAATAATGCTTCCCCTCGGCAGAATTGATTTTTGATGAATATAACAGTTCATTAACAAAGCAAATCCCATCATTACTGCAAGCATTGCGCTACCTCCGTAGGAAATAAATGGAAGTGGAACCCCTACAACCGGTAAGAGTCCTGTAACCATTCCAATATTTACAAACATATATATAAAAAAGACTGTGCAAATACCAAGAGATAAGAACTTACCAAAAAGACTGCGTGATAGTAAAGACATTCTAATACCTACTAAAACTACTAACATATAAATAGATAATAAAAAGATTGATCCAAAAAAACCAAATTCTTCTCCATACATTGTAAAAATAAAATCCGTCTGCATTTCAGGTAAAAAATTCAAGTGACTTTGCGTTCCTGCCATATAACCTTTTCCAAACATACTTCCTGATCCAAGTGCAATCTTGGATTGCAATATATGATAACCATGACCAAGAGGATCTCTCTCAGGGTTAAAAAAGGTTAATACTCTCTCTTTTTGATAATCCCTTAGAAATTGCCAGAGCAGAGGTAAACTTAATATTGCACCAATACAGCCAGCTATAAAGAACTTATAATTAATTCCTACTATCCAAAGTACACTTAAACCACACAAAAAAATTATTACTGCAGTTCCTAAATCAGGCTGCGTAGAAACTATAGCTACAGGTATTAAAATGATTAAGAGAGGTATAAATAAGTTATGAATAAATCCTTTTTCCTCATCGTGAATTGTATGGAAGTACTTTGCTAAAGCTAATATTAAAGTATATTTTACAAACTCTGATGGCTGAAGACTAATTCCAGCAATACTTATCCATCTAGTAGCACCATTGCTCTCAATACCAAAAAATTTTACAAAAATTAGAGATAAAATGCTTAAAGCAAAAATTAAATAAGCTAATCTAAAATAAATTTTGATGTCAATAAATATTAAGACGAAAAAGATAAATAAACTTATGGAGAATCTTATTAAGTGACTCATAGGCCAACTTTCGAAATTACCACCAGCAACACTATATAGAGAAGTAAAACCAATTGAAAAAAGTATTAAAATAAGAAATAGGAAAAAATAATTTATTCGAGATACTTTTTCAAAAAAAGTTAGATTGCCTGTATTGTCATATTTACTAAACATTAATTAAATTTTTTCTCTTCAAGTTAACTTTACTTTTAAATATATATTTCATTATTTTTGATGCTATAGGAGCCGCTGATCCAGATCCACTGCCACCATGCTCAACTATGACAGAAATTGAATAGGTAGGTTTTTCGATTGGTCCGTATCCAATAAATAATCCATGATCCCTCATTTCCCATGGAAGATCTTTGTTTTTGATTATTCCATCTTCTCTCTCCTTTGATGATATAACTCTTACCTGAGAAGTGCCTGTCTTGCCTCCCATTTTATATTTACCAGTAATTCTTGATCCATATGATGTTCCATTTACTGAGTTGGTTGCATCATCTAGTGCTTTCTGTACTATTTTAATATGTCTTTTGCTTGCTAGATTAATCTCATCATTCTCAGATGAAATCTGATTTCCATATACAATATGGGGGTTAATTTTCTTACCACCATTAACCAATTGTGCTAAAGCAAGACTTAATTGCGCTGCGGTTGCTAAAAAGTAACCCTGGCCTATGCCCGCCGACAATGTCTCACCCACCATCCACGAAGTACCTAGTGTCTCCTTTTTCCATGATTTATTCGGAACTAAACCATTACTTTCTTCAATAAATTCATTAAAAACCTGTTTACCTAAACCAAACCTTTTGCAAACTTCAGCTATTTTGTTAATTCCAATTTCGCGCGCTATTTGGTAAAAGTAAACATCGCATGATACTTTAATGGCTTCGTTTAAATCAACATTACCATGCCCTTGTTTTTTCCAACAATGAAAGGTTTTTACTCCACTCTCAAGACTTTTGTCTGCTATCTCATGTTTTCCATTACAAAAAATGGTTTTACTCTCTGAGATGCCGGCTTCCAGTGCCGCAATTGCAACAAATGGTTTTATAGTTGACCCAGGCGGGTATTGATTAGAAATTGATTTATTAATTAGCGGTTTATATCTGTCATTATTTAATTTTTCCCACTTTGAATTTGAAATAGTAGCTGAAAATAAATTAGGATCATATGAAGGAGATGTTACTAATGCAGAGCACTCTCCAGTTAACACATTAGTAACCGACACACAGCCACTTTGACCATCTAGTGCTTTATAGCAAAAATCTTGTAATTCAGAATCTATTGTTAATTGAATATTTTTTCCCTGAATACTATCGATTCTTGATAATTCTCTTATTTCTCTCCCTTGGGAATTTACTTCAACATTTTTAGTACCTATTAAACCTCTAAGCTTTACGTCATTAGCCTTCTCAATTCCTATTTTTCCTGATTTTGCATTATAGATTTTCGAAAGAGGATTATTAGTTTTTTCATCTTTAGTAATTGGTGCTATGTATCCAATTAAATGTGAATGAGACTCTCCTGCTGTGTAAGATCTTTTAGTCCCTATCCTTGGAAAAATGCCATCAAGCTTATGAAGATTGGCATTCAACTTTGAAAACTCCTCCCATGTGAGCTCACTAACTAAGTTTATAGGAACAAACTTTTTATGAGACATTGCTTTTTCATAAATTTTATCTTTATCAAATTTTTTATTAGCAAGTATTTTTTCAAACGTTTCTAAAGATTGCATCAAGTCTTTAGACTCTTCTCTTATTAATACTACTTGATATTTTTCTATATTTGTAGCGATAGCATTCCCTTGGATATCGTAAATGATACCCCTGTTTGGCTCTATTAGTCTTTGTGTAATTCTATTTTTATCAGACAATGATTGATAGTTTTCGCTTTCAAAGATTTGAAGATAAGCTAATCGTGATGCAAGAATGCCAAAAATACCAACCTTGCCAATTGTTAAAAGTGCAGATCGTCTGTTAATTAAATTTTCTGTGTCGTATTTTTTAAATATGAAATCTTTAGATTTACTCATACATTTTTTCAATTTGTTTCATAATAAAATTAAATGGCTGAAAAAGAATTATTGTAATTAAAATTGGAGTAATTTCATAAAAAATATTTAAGCTTGTTTGATAATTAACTGTCAGATAAATATAATTAAAAAAGAAAATAGAAAAAGAGCCAGCAACAAAAGTAATGAATGGTGTATGTTTGATATCATATAAACCAAAGTATTTGACTAGTTCTTTTAAGAATATAAAAAAAAGAAATATTGAACTGGAATAACCCAAAGAATTACCAATCAAAATATCCTGGTAGACTCCGATAAAAAAAATAATAATCGGAAGTGATAGATCAAATTTCTTATCAGAGTATAAAAATACTAATAAACTTAACAGATAGGTGAGGTTTATAAAAATTCCTGTGTTTATTACATTATGCGATACTATCAAGAAGACCAAAAAATAAAAAATTGATCGGTATCCTATTATTGAAAAATATCTCATAAGAAAATTAATCAAATAATTTATTAACTATAAGGGCTCTTACGTAATTTAATTTATCTATGTCTTCACTCAATTCAACCTCAACTATATCTTCATTTTTGCTTATCACGCGCCCAACAATTAGAAATGGGGGGAAAACTCCCCCTTTACCAGAGGTCATCACTAAATCACCAATGTTGATTTTGCTCAATTCATTGACAAAGTGAACGGAAGGGCTGCCTTTACTGTTTCCAATAAGTATACCTTGATGACCGTTATCAGATATTAAGACAGGGACTCTGCTGCTTACATCAGTAATAAATAATATGCGTGAAGTTTCATTATTTGCTTCAGATATTCTTCCCACAATACCTTTTTCTCCAATTATTGGTAAATCAATTTGCAATCCCATCGATTTTCCGGCGTTTATAAAAGCATTTTCCGAGAATTGATCAGTGAAATTGCCTGTTATTCTTGCTGTAACATAATTATATTCAATATCGTTTGATAGATTTAGTAGCTTTTCATATTCCATTACTTTCATTTTAAGTGAAATAATTTTTTGAAAATTTGAAGTTTCACTTAATTTTTCTTTGTTGTAACTTTCAAGATCATCATAAACCTTTTTAACTTTAATTATCTTTTCAATTCCATTACTTGCCATGTTCACAGGAGTGCTCACAAAAGATGATATTTTTAAAATTGGTTCTGCCGTAAGTTTTGTGAGCGTATCTTGTATGCTTGGATTTTTAATATTAATAAAAATGAAAATTATTGAAAAAACTAATATGAAGAAAAGGAAGTATAGATAGCTCGATCTTGAATTAAATATTTTTTTGTATTGGGAATATTTTGAAACCCTCATGATCTTATCCTTGGCAATTAATTAATAGGCAGAAGTCAAAATTGGCTCAAAAGAACTTTCTGATTCTAATGCTTTTCCGCTACCTAAAGCAACGCAGGACAATGCTTCGTCAGCAATTGTTACTGGCAATCCAGTTGCTTCCCTGATTGCTTCATCCATTGACTCCAGAAGCGCTCCACCACCTGTTAATACAACGCCCATGTCAACAAGATCGGCTGCAAGTTCAGGAGGAGTATCCTCAAGAGCTGATTTTACACCCTCGATGATAGTTTGAATAGGCTCTGATAGTGCTTCAGCAACTTGACTTTGAGATAATTCAATTTCTTTTGGAACCCCAGATGCTAAATCTCTTCCTTTGATATCAATAGTTTTTCCATCTCCAGATTTAGGGGCAATAGCAATACCAACTTCTTTCTTTATCATTTCTGCAGAAGCTTCACCTATTAAAAGGTTGTATCTTTTTCTCATATAATTAATTAATGACTGATCCATTGCGTCACCACCAATTCTTACTGAACGCGAATAGACTATGCCACCCAATGAAATCACGGCGATCTCAGATGTTCCTCCCCCAATATCAACAATCATTGAACCTCGAGGCTCACTCACTGGAAGGCCCGCACCAATTGCAGCTGCCATAGGTTCTTCAATTAAAGAAACTTTCCTTGCACCAGCTGCTAAGGCTGAGTCATGAATTGCTCTACGTTCAACAGGTGTTGAGCCTGTCGGAACACAAATAATAATTCTTGGGTTAGCAAATGTTTTTCTATTATGCACTTTTCTTATAAAGTGCTTGATCATCTCTTCTGTGACTACAAAGTCTGCAATCACGCCATCCTTCATTGGTCTAATTGCTGAAATATGACCAGGGGTTTTACCTAACATGCTTTTGGCTTCTTCACCAACCGCTATAACTTTACTTTTGCCACCTTGATTTAAAACTGCAACAACTGAAGGCTCGTTTAATACAACACCTCTGTTTTTTACATAAACAAGTGTATTAGCAGTACCTAAATCAATTGCCATGTCAGCAGACCAGAGACCAATTAAATTGTTAAACATTGTATTCCTTTCAATTCAGCTAAATTCCTGCCATTTGTGCTGGTGCAGTTTTTTCTCTTTTTATTATCAATTTATTAAGGGCATTTATATATGCTTTTGCAGAAGCTACAAGAGTGTCGGTATCAGCTCCTAAGCCAACAACAGTTTTACCTTCTTCAGACAATCTTACAGAAACCTCAGCTTGAGCATCAGTACCCTCGGTAACTGCATGAACTTGATAAAGAAGTAATTTTGCTTTATGAGGCACAATCTGACTTAACCCATTAAAGATGGCATCAACAGGGCCATCCCCTGTAGAAATAATATTCTTTGTTTCATCATTTACGACTAAATTGATTTCAGCTTTTTGAGGGCCCTTTGTCCCTGCAACAACCTGAAGATCTTTAAGTATCACTGTATCATTTACCCGAATTACTTGATCATCGATAATGGCGATAATATCCTCATCATAGATAGTCTTTTTCTTATCAGCTAAACTCTTAAACTTTTCAAAAGCTTCTTCAACGGCATTATCACTAATGCTATAGCCTAATTCACTTATTTTTTGTTTAAATGCATGTCTGCCTGAATGCTTTCCCATTACTAAGTTAGACTCTGAAACTCCAACGCTTTCAGGAGTCATGATTTCATATGTTTTGTTGTTTTTAAGCATCCCATCTTGGTGAATGCCTGCTTCGTGTGCAAATGCATTTTTACCAACTATTGCTTTATTAAATTGAACAGGAAACCCTGTAACTGCAGAAACTAATTTAGAAGTTTTTGCAATATTTTCAGTCTTAATATTGGTGCTAAAAGGCATTAAGTCATTTCTGGTCCTTATAGCCATCACAATTTCTTCCATTGCTGCATTACCAGCTCTCTCACCTAAACCATTTATAGTACACTCAACTTGACGAGCACCTGCTTTTACGCCTGCAAGAGAATTTGCTACAGCTAATCCTAAATCATTATGACAATGAGTTGACAAAGTCACTTTGTCTATATTTGGAACACTATTCATTAAATGTTCAATTATATTAGTAAACTCCTCTGGAACAGAATATCCAACAGTGTCAGGAATATTGATTGTTGTTGCTCCATTTTTAATTGCAGCTTCAACTGTTCTGCACATGAAGTCTAGTGATGTTCTTGTACCATCTTCACAAGACCACTCAACATCATCACACAAATTTCTTGCAAAAGAGACACTATCAATAACTTTTTCGTATACTTCATCTGCATTTAATTGAAGTTTATGCTCCATGTGCAAATCACTTGTTGAAATAAAAGTATGTATTCTTGGTTGTGCTGCGTTCTTTAAAGCATCAGCTGCAGTTTGAATATCATGTTTAGAGGCACGGCTTAAAGCACATACACTAGATTTTTTTACTGCTTCCGAAACACGCGATACAGCTTCAAAGTCACCTTTAGATGCAGCAGGAAATCCTGCTTCAATAATATCTACTCCAAGTTCTTCGAGTGCCGCAGCAATTTTTAATTTCTCTTCAATGTTCATTGAGGCACCTGGAGATTGCTCTCCATCTCTCAATGTAGTATCAAATATCTTAATATAATTTTGGTTTGTCATAATAATTCCTCTTAGTAGCTGTCAAATGTGTTTAAATTAAGTAATCCCCCAAAGGCAAATTATACCCGGGGGCAAATAAGCAGCTCTAACAGTAGAAGAGGTGAGATAAATAATGAGCAAATAGAAACTGAAATTCCATGCTTAAAATTTAGTATTTGCGCAATATTTCTCATAAATATAATCGAATTAATATCTGCAACAATTATATGAAATTCGTAAATATTTCAATGAATTAGTGACTAAATCTAAAATATTGCTAAAAAAAGCTGTTTTATCAATTAATTATGAGTTTAGTTCTTTTCTTTATCTACAAGCTTATTTTTTGAAATCCAAGGCATCATAGCCCTTAATTCTTTGCCGACCGTCTCGATCTGATGATTGTCAATTTTACTTCTCATTTCCATAAAATTTTTAGCTCCACTTTTGTATTCATTGATCCATTCTTTTGTAAATTCACCAGATTGAATTTTACTAAGCACCTTCTTCATTTTGTCTTTGGTACTCGAGTCAACAATTTCTGGTCCTGAAACATATTCTCCGTACTCTGCAGTATTTGATATTGAGTAATTCATGTTTGCAATTCCACCCTCGTAAATAAGATCTACAATAAGTTTTACTTCATGCAAACATTCAAAATATGCCATCTCTGGAGGATAACCAGCTTCAACAAGTGTTTCAAAACCATTTCGAATTAATTCAACGACACCACCACATAATACTGTCTGTTCTCCAAATAAATCTGTTTCACATTCATCTTTAAATGTAGTTTCTATTGTACCAGCTTTACCTCCACCAATGGCAGATGCATATGACAAAGCAATTTTTAGAGCGTTACCAGTTTTATCGCTATCTACTGCAACTAAACAGGGAACACCTCCACCTCTCTTATACTCAGAACGAACAGTATGCCCAGGGCCCTTAGGAGCGACCATAAATACATCCATGTCAGGTCTTGCTTTTATCAGATCAAAGTGAATGTTTAGTCCGTGGGCAAATGCCAGTGCGGAACCTTGCTTTGCTCTTTGTTCAATATGATTTTTCCATACATCAGCTTGAAGTTCATCAGGAATAAGCATCATCATTATATCTGCCCATTCAGCAGCATCAGACATTGACATTACTTTAAGTCCCTCTGCTTCTGCTTTTTTGGCACTAGAACTTCCCTCTCTTAGGGCGACAGCTACGTCAGTAGCTCCAGAGTCTTTTAAGTTAAGTGCATGAGCATGGCCTTGGCTGCCATATCCAAATATAGCTATTTTTTTTGATTTGATTAAATCTAAATCGCTATCTTTTTCATAATATACTTTCATAGTTTTTACCTTTACATTTTTTCAGTGCCGCGTGCAATAGCAACAACACCAGTTCTTGAAACTTCAGACAATCCTAATGGCTTCATAAGATCAATAAAAGAGTCAATTTTTCTTGGAGAGCCATTTAATTCAAAAACAAATGAGTCATGAGTGGTATCTATAACTCTCGCTCTAAAGACATCAGATAATCTCATGGACTCTACTCTTTTTTCACCAGTAGAAACTACTTTGACTAGAGCCATTTCTCTCTCAATTCCCTGCTTCTCGTATGTTATATTGACTGCTTTCTTAACCGGTACGATCCTTTCAAGCTGGCTTATCATTTTATTTACAGTCTCTTCAGTGCTAGGAGCTACAATAGTAATCCTTGAGATATGCTTTTCAGCATCAACCTCAGCTACTGTCAAACTATCAATATTATAGCCTCTACCAGAAATAAGACCTATCACTCTGGCTAGAACGCCTGGCTCATTATCAACCAAAACTGACACTGTATGTTTACTAATTTGTGGTTCCACTAAACTAAGACCTTACCTTCTTCAGAAATTTCTTCTTTTTCAGTTTCGTTGCCTAGTAACATTTCATTGTGAGGTTTACCCGCAGGTATCATTGGAAAAACATTTTCATTTTCATCCACTACACAGTCAAAAATTACTGGACCATCAAAATCTATCATTTCGTTAATTGCTTTATCTAAGTCTTTTGACTTTTCTACTCTGATACCTTTAGCGCCATAAGCTTCAGCTAACTTTACGAAGTCAGGAAGTGCATCTGTATAACTATGAGAATATCTTTTATCATGAAGCAATTCCTGCCATTGACGAACCATTCCCATATACTGGTTATTTATTATAAATATTTTTACAGGCAGTTTATGCTGTATTGCAGTAGACATCTCCTGAATACACATCAAGATTGAAGCCTCACCCGCAATATCTATCACTAATTTATCAGGATGTGCTACTTGTGCTCCAATTGCAGCCGGTAACCCAAAACCCATAGTACCAAGAGCACCTGAAGTAATCCATCTATTAGGCTTAGCAAATTTATAATATTGCGCTGCCCACATTTGATGTTGACCAACTTCAGTTGTAATAAATGCATCCTTGTCTTTTGTTAGCTCATAAAGTCTTTGAATAGCATGTTGAGGTTTTATAGTATCCTTGCTGTTCTCAAATTTAAGGGAGTCTTTTTCTTTCCACTTATCAATAGTTTTCCACCATTCTTTCAATGAAGGTTTGTTTATTTTATAAACTTTTGATTTCCACAACTTTATTGCATCCTCAAGAACATGCGCAACATCTCCCACTAAAGCAACATCAACGTCAACAATCTTGTTTATAGAAGAAGGATCAATATCAATATGAATTTTTTTTGAATTTGGTGAAAAATCATCAATCTTGCCGGTGATACGATCATCAAATCTTGCGCCAATATTTATCATTAAATCACACTTATTCATTGCCATATTCGCCTCATATGTTCCATGCATGCCAAGCATTCCAATGAACTGCTCATCATCACCAGGATAAGCTCCAAGACCCTGTAAAGTGGATGTTATTGGGAAGCCAGTGATACGAACAAACTCACGAAGAAGTTGAACTGCAGCATTACCAGAATTGATAACGCCACCACCAGTATAGAAGATAGGATTTTCAGCTTGAGAAATTAATTTCAATGCTTCATCAATAGTATCTATGTTTGCTTTTAATTTTGGTCGATAAGATTTGTGTTTGATTGTTTCAGGTCCAATGTAGGTTCCAATTTGAAACTGGATGTCCTTTGGTATATCAACTAAAACAGGTCCTGGTCGACCAGAAGAGGCAACATAAAACGCTTCATGAAGTATTCTAGATAAATCATCAATATTTTTAACAAGCCAATTATGTTTTGTACAAGGTCTCGTAATACCAACTGCATCGCACTCTTGAAAAGCATCGGTTCCAATAAGATGAGTTGGAACTTGGCCGCTGATGCATACAAGAGGAATAGAATCCATCATTGCATCCGTTAATCCTGTTACTGCATTGGTAACCCCTGGACCAGAGGTTACAAGCATCACTCCAACTTTTCCGCTTGATCTTGCATATCCTTCTGCAGCATGAGAAGCTCCTTGTTCGTGCCTCACAAGAAAGTGTCTAATCTGGTGATTATTTTCTTTAGTTTTCGCTAACTCATCATATATGGGAAGCACTGCCCCGCCTGGGTAACCAAAAATTGTATCAACCTGTTGATCCTCAAGGGCCTTTAATACCATTTGAGCGCCCGTTAACTGATTATTTACCATAAATATATCCTTTAAAAATCCTAGCTGCTTTTATAACAAAAGCATGAGTTGTCAAATAAATTAAATTATTGATATAAAAAGTACCAAAATATTTTATATATATTTCTTAAAATCTATGTTAGAGGTAATATTATTACTTTTTATCCAGGTTTGTTGTCTCTTTATATAATTTCTTGTTTTTTGTACCGTTTCTTCTTTGCAGTCATCAAGTGAATATTTGTTATCTAAATATTTACTTATTTCGCGAACACCTATCGCCTTCATTATACTTCTATTAGGGTCAATCTCCTCTTTCCTTAAATTTTCAACTTCCTCAATAGCTCCATTATCAATCATAGCACTAAATCGAATTTTAGCTTTTTCGTAAATTGTACTTCTGTCTTCATTTAAAAGAATAATTTTATAATTTACATTTTCGAATATCTTTTCTGGTTTTACTTGCCATTCTTCTAATGAATGTCCTGTTTCCATAAGTAATGAATAACTTCTTTTTAATCTCTGCGTATCGGTTTCCTTTATCTTGGTATTTTTATTGTGTTCTAATAAAACTTTGTAAAGGTAATTAGCACCATTTTTTACGAAACTATCATCCGTATTTTTAATCGTACTATCAGATATATCTGGAATATGAGAGATGCCCTGCATAAGACCTTTTAAATAAAGGCCAGTACCACCAACTAGGATAGGTATTTTTTTTTCTCCCCAACAGTTTTCAATTTCAATTTTTGCAAGGTTTAACCATTTTGCTACCGTGCAGTTTTCTTTTCCGTCAATTATCCCATATAGTCTATGATCTATTAATTTCTCATCTTGACAAGAAGGTCGTGAAGATAAAATTCTTAATTGTTGATATACTTGTAAGCTATCGAAGTTAATAATTGGAGAGTCTAATTTGGTTGAAATCTGTTTTGCTAAATCAGATTTACCACTTGCAGTTGGGCCGAAGATAACAAAAACTTCCTTATCTTGCATCAAATAAAATCAATCAATGGATAGTCTTGCGCCAATATACTTTCTAGAATTTGGGCCAGCATAAAATACTATCAATACATTTTCTTTTCCTTGAGATATTACTCTTTCAATAACTTTTAATATATCTCCAGTACTTGAAATGGGCTCATTTTGCATTTCAATAATTATGTCGTCTTTTTTAATATTTTGACGCATCAAAAATGAGTCACTGTCAACCTCAGTAAGAATTACACCACTAACTGCCGAACTCAATTGCAAGCGATTTTTATCATCTTCTGAGAGATTTCGAATTTTGATACCTAATTCTTTTATAAAGATTGAAGATCCCTCATTTTCTATTGATGCTAGTTCTTCAAGAGATGGTTGTTTGCCTAAATTCACATACAATGTTTTTTCTTGTTCATCTCTCCATACAACTACTTTGGCTGAAACACCTATTTGAGCCTCTGCCACTAATTTTGGCAGTGTTTGTACAGATTCTACTTCATTATCATTGAACTCAATTATTATATCTCCTTCTTTTATTCCGTCTTTAAGTGCGGGACTGTCCGGAGTTAAACCTTGTACTAATGCGCCATAAGTTTTACTTAATCCTAAACTTTGAGCTATTTCATCAGTTACTTCCTGTATTCTTACCCCAAGCCAAGCTCTTTGTATTTCACCGGTAGTTGCAAGCTGATCAATAATATTTTTTGCTAAATTAGAAGGTATGGCAAATCCAATTCCTATTGACCCACCACTTGGAGATATTATCATCGAATTGACTCCAATTACTTTACCATCCAAATCAAAAAGCGGGCCACCAGAGTTGCCTCTATTGATTGACGCATCAGTTTGAATAAAATCATCGTATCTTCCACCCAACATACGCCCTCTTGCAGATACTATTCCTGCAGTAACCGTACCACCTAAACCATGAGGATTTCCAATTGCCATTACCCAATTACCAACTTTAGCAGTGTCTGAGTCTCCAAACTCCAAATGTGGAAGATCTTTTCCATTAACTTTTAAAAGTGCCAAATCAGTTTCGGCATCAAATGCAATAAGTTCTGCTTCTAATTTTAATCCATCTGTAAATGTAACTCTTATATCTGAAGCATTTTCAACAACATGATTATTAGTAACGATATATCCATCCTCTGAAATAACAAATCCTGAACCTAATGAGCTGAACTCTCGCTCTGAAGGTTCGGGGTTTGGCATATTAAATGGAAAGTTAAAAAAATCTTCGATCGATGGCATATCTTGTCCACTTTGTTCAATAATGCCTGTAGTTGAAATATTGACTACGGATGGGGAAACTTTTTCTGCAAGATCGGCAAATGTATCTGGTCCATTAAAAGCTTGGGCTAAGCTAAAGGGAAGAATATTGATTAAAACCAGATAAAATGTAAAACGGAAAAACTTTGTCATTCAATTACTGTCCATAACATAAGAAAACCTAATATAGCTGACATTAGTCCTCCCCATTTAAGTGTATCGTTATTCATTTCAAGCATTTTTTGTATCATAGATTTCATTCTATTAGGAAATACGGCATAAAGAAGGCCTTCAATAATTAATAGTAATCCAAGAGAACCTAAAATGAATGTAATCATTTATATAAAGAATTTTTATTCTATGCTGTCGTCATAAGATCCAAAATACTGAAAGAATTCGCTATCAGGTGAAAGGATCATTGTTGTATCTGAACTTTTTAAGCCCTCAGCATAGGCTTGCATTGCCCTGTAGAATGCAAAGAATTCAGGATCTTTACCAAAAGCGTCTGCAAAAACTTTATTTGCCATACCGTCACCTTCACCACGAATAATATTAGCTTGCTTCTCGGCTTGAGACTTTATTATGGTTACTTCTTTGTCTGCAGTTGAACGAATTTTTTGCGCCATCTCTGCACCTTTTGCTCTAAATTCTCTTGCTTCTCGTTCACGCTCGGTTTGCATTCTACCAAAAATGGCCTGGCTATTAGCTTCAGGCAAATCAGCTCTTTTAATTCTCACGTCTACAATTTCTATTCCAAAATTACTAACCTCAGCTTCAACTAGTCCCGTAATTTGCCTCATTAGTTTTGAACGATCATCTGATAAAACTGCTGATAGAGGCTCTTCACCAAGAACACCTCTTATTCTTGAGTTTACAACTGCTGAGATTCTTGAACGTGCAACATTTTCATTACCAAATGCTTTATAGAATTCAAGAACATCAACTATCTTAAATTTAACATAAGCATCAACAATTAATCTTTTCTGATCAGAAGCTATAACCTCTGCAGCAGGCGCATCGATATCTAATATACGATTATCTATAAAGATAACATTTTGAATAAATGGGATTTTAAAATTTAAGCCTGGCTCTGTGATTACTCTTTTTGGATCACCAAATTGTAACACAATTGCATTCTTAACTTCTAGCACGGTAAATAAAGTAAAGTATGCAACAACTCCAATTAATCCAATAGTAATTAGTGAGATTCTACTAGCACTCATGATTAGTTCTGGCCCTTCTTGCTTAGTTCTGGCAATGGAAGATAAGGTACAACAGAGTCTCCTCCAGCCTTATCGATTATGACTTTATCCATATCAGAAAAAACGTCTTCCATTGTTTCATAAAAAATTCTTTTTTTTGTTACTTGAGGAGCCTTAGCATATTCCGTTTGGATCGATAAAAATCTTGCCGCTTTACCTTCACTATCTGCTATAACTTTTTGTCTATAACCTTCAGCTGATTGTAATATCTGTTCAGCTTCACCCCTTGCTCTTGGAATAATATCATTTGCATAAGCCTCAGCCTCGTTTCTTTGACGCTCCATATCAGCTCTTGCGGCTTGTACATCTCTAAATGCATCTATAACCTGTGCAGGTGGGTCTGCTTTTTGTGTTTGAACTTGAGTGATTGAAATTCCTGTTCCATAGTCATCCATTATCTCTTGAATAAGCACTCTCGTTTTATCTTCAATCTCTGTTCTTCCTTCAGTAAGGATTGACTGCAAACCTCCTTGGCCTATCGATTGCCTCATTGCTGTCTCAGCTGCACTTTTAACTGTAAGTTCAGGGGCCTGCACATTAAATAGGAATTTGCCTGCATCATTAATGAGCCAAAAAACTGAGAAATCAATATCGACGATATTTTCATCACCAGTTAACATCAGACTTTCTTCTTCAACGTCTCTAATAGCAGTAACTCTCGAGTCTGGACTTTGACGATAGCCAACATCGATTCTATTAATTTTTGTAACTTTTGGAGTAAAAACTCTTTCTATAGGATATGGGAGGTGATAGTTTAGGCCTGGTTGAGTAGTTTTAGTGTATTTACCAAATTGTAATACGACACCTTGTTCGTCAGGTAGAACTCTATAGAAACCACTAGCAATCCAAATAAGAATAAGAATACCAATAATCATATATGGTCCTAATTTTCCAAAAAATGACCCTGGCATCATACCTTTGAAACGGTTTTGTGCGTTACGGATTACGTCATCCATGTTAGGGCCAGAGCCCCTTCCGCCACCATTATTTGATGATCCCCATGGATTATTATTGTTATTATCAGACCAAGACATGAATAAATATTTTCGATTTCCTATCTATATATGGTAATTTCTCTCAAAAGCAATTATTTACAAATTTTGCGATTACCCTTTATATATTGTAATTAAAATTAATAATACAAGCTCTAAAAAATGGCAGAAACACTGGAAAATCAAGCTTTACACAATTTAGGGCAAATAATTGACGAAAAGCATGATCAAAACATTGTCTCTCTAGGCATGGTTAAAAGCATAAACGAAGACAATGGTAAGATTGACTGTATACTTGAGTTCAATGATATCGATCAAAACAGAAATGATAAAATCGTCGCTGATGCAAAAAAAACTTTAGAAGAAATTCCCGGTATCACCAAAGTTAATATTGTTACCACTTACCACAACGTAAACAATTCAGTTGAAAGTAACGATCTCGAGATAAGCAAGGATCATAATCTTGGTGTTTCTAAAATTAAATATATTATTGCTGTAGCCTCAGGCAAAGGTGGTGTTGGTAAATCAACTATTGCAGTCAACATTGCATCTGCATTCAAGTCTTTGGGTCTTAAAACTTGTTTACTTGATGCTGATATTTATGGTCCTTCAATTCCTAAAATGATTAATGTCAATGAAAAGCCAATTTCAGATGGTAAAACAATTGAAACAATTAATCGTTATGGACTATCAACTATGTCTATGGGTTATATGGTTGATAATGAGAGTCCATTTGTTTGGAGAGGGCCGATGGTTATGAAGGCTATAAACGAAATGGTAGATAGAGTGAATTGGGGGAGAGCGGATATAATGGTGATCGATATGCCTCCTGGAACAGGAGATATACACTTAAGTCTTGTAAAAAAACTAAATATTTCTGGAAGTGTAATTGTTTCTACTCCTCAAGATATTGCATTAATTGATGTAATTCGTGGCTTAAAGATGTTTGAAAAAACTGAAGTTCCTATTCTTGGCATTGTTGAAAACATGAGTTATTTTTTAGCACCAGATACAGGAAAAGAATATAAACTTTATGGAGAAAGCAAAACTGATCAAATTGCTGAGAAGTACGATTATGAGATCTTAAGTCGTATTCCACATGATCCTTTACTTTTAGAACAATGTGATAAAGGTCATCCATTAACTGACTTAGTTCCAGATCACAAAGTGAGCAAACTATTTATTGAAATGGCTGAAACAATAATAAAGAAACTAAAATTAGAAAGACTATCTGAAACTATTTAATATCAAATTTTCTTTGAAGTTCTGCCCATTCTCTCTTGGATAAGCCTTCTTCCTCAAATGAGACTTTTTCACCTTTAATCAACTTTTTAATCAAGTTGATTTCCTTCGCAGAAACTTCTGTCCCACCTACTCGATAATCTTCAAAGGCAGCGTAAGTTAATGGTACCCACTTGCGCACGATATCTAACATTGCATCAGCATAAACTCTTATTTCATATTGGGCATGCCCATCCGCTCTCAAAGCCAAAAAATGTAAAAGATTATTTAAGTCAATTTTCCAGTACCATTGTGTGTATGTATTGAGTGTCAGGTTCATGCGGGCGAGTTCTCTTGCAATTCCTGCTTTATTGTCATCAATTGTCTCGCCACTTGAATTTTCATTGAGTAAAGTTTCATAATTAGAATAAGTTTGTTCAGCATCCCTTCTTAAAATATCAATTACATTAGATGCCTCCTCAGTAGTGAGCGCGTCTCCCCTTCCTTGATTATTTGTAGCTGACTGTGCCGCTAAATTTTCAGGCGATGGAATATAAAACTCTTTATCAAGAATTGAATAACGAGCGGAATATTCATTTACGTTTGCTGTTCTGTGTCTGATCCATTGCCTAGCTATAAAGATTGGAAGTTTTATATGAAATTTAATTTCACACATTTCAAAGGGTGTTGAATGTCTGTGTCTCATCAAATACTTAATTAAACCTTTATCATTAGAAATTTGTTTTGTACCTTTTCCATATGAAACACGAGCAGATTGGACGATAGAAGTGTCGTCACCCATATAATCAATTACTCTAATAAATCCATGATCGAGAACTTCAATTGGCTTATATAAAATAGACTCTAATTCAGGCGCTGTTACTCTTGATGTTTGTGATATCTCTGAGCGCAGGGACTCTATTTCTTCTAGTTGATCTTTATTTACAGCCATTTTATTGAATCAGTTGTGTAACATATAATATAATATGAATACTTTCTTTAAAAAGACTCATTTCCAAAGTATATTCACTTTGCTGGGGATATCCCAGCTATAGGGATAAACGGCTTACGTAATACCCATTACGGACCCGGGGGCGGTACCCGGCACCTCCACCATTATGGGGGTGATATAGGATCGACGGATGTTTCAAAGGTAAGTTTTTCTCTCGGCATTGTACCGCCGTTATCGGGCTATTTTATAAAAGCTAACGATGAATTAGCACTCGCTGCTTAATCTAATTAGGTAAGCGCGGTTCGGGAGGCACCGGGCAACAGAAGTCTCCCACTAATTCGATATTACAAGTCTTTAAAAAATAAATTAAGTTACCATATAATTAAAGTAGAGTATCATACTACAATTCACAATGAGTCAAAAAACTAGACAAGAACAAGATAGCTTAGGAAAAATTGCTGTATCCAATAGTAAGCTTTGGGGCGCACAAACACAAAGATCAATTAAGAATTTTAAAATTGGCAATGATAAAATGCCAATTGAAATCATTCATGCACTCACCATAGTGAAAATGTCATGTGCAAAAGCTAATCAAAAGCAGAAATTATTATCACCAAAAATCGCTAATGCTATTTCAAATGCCGCTCAGCAAATTTTAAAACATAAATTTGATGATCATTTTCCATTATCTGTATGGCAAACAGGATCTGGAACTCAAACAAATATGAATGTAAATGAAGTTATTGCAAACATTGCAAATAAAAAGCTTACTGGAAAATTGGGAACTAATAACCCTGTCCATCCAAACGATCACGTAAATAAAAGTCAATCAACAAACGATAGTTTTCCTACTGCTATGAATATAGCGACATCAATGAAGCTTATTCATGATTTAATTCCTGCATTAAAAGCGATAGAGAAAACACTAAAGTCTCAGTCTGAGAAATGGAATAGTTTGATTAAAATTGGTAGAACACACTTACAAGATGCTACACCTCTATCATTAGGGCAAGAATTTTCAGGATACAGCGCGCAGATAACAACAAATATAAAAAGAGTAAATAGTTCTCTTGAAAATGTACTTTCTCTTGCACAAGGTGGTACAGCGGTTGGAACTGGATTAAATACCAAAAAGAATTTTGATAAATTAGTAGTGTCAGAAATAGCCAAGACAACAAAAATTAAATTTAGGCCGTCTAGCAACAAGTATCAATCTCTTGCATCTCATGATGCAATTGTTGAAGTGTCTGGTGTTATAAATACCATTGCAACCGATCTGTTTAAAATTGCAAATGATATACGCCTTTTGGCATCAGGACCAAGATCAGGTCTTGGTGAATTGAATTTACCTGAAAATGAGCCTGGATCGTCAATTATGCCAGGAAAAGTTAATCCCACTCAAAGTGAAGCTCTAACAATGGCATGCCTTCAAGTAATGGGAATGCATAATATAATTTCAATGGCTGGTTCTCAGGGGCATTTTGAGTTGAATGCTTTTAAACCAGTAATTGCTTTTAATATCTTAAAATCAATCGACCTTTTATCTTCTGGTATAATTAATTTTAATGACAAGTGTTTAAAAGGAATAAAACCAAATGCAAAAAATATTAAAAAAGGTCTTGATAATTCTCTAATGCTTGTGACGGCCCTTGCTCCTGAAATTGGATATAATAAGGCTGCAGAAATTGCTAAACTAGCTCATAAAAAAAATATTACATTACCTGAAGCAAATAAGATTTTAGGATATATTGAAGCAAAAAAATTAAAAAAGCTTTTAGATCCTAAAAAGATGATCTCGCCTTCATAATTTAAATTTTATGCAAAATTCAAAGAAGCGAACTGTTAAAATAGACGGTCACATAACAAGTGTATTTTTAGAAGAAGAATTTTGGATAGAGCTCAAAAAAATAAGTGAATTACAAAACATTTCTAGTGACCAATTGATCTCAAAAATTGATCAACATAAATCTACATCCAACCTTTCAAGTGCCATTAGACTATATGTACTGAATCACCTAAAAAATTCGTCATGAGCACATCTGAGCATCTGAAATCACTTAATGAACTTCAGTTTAAAGCAGTTAATAGCACTGAAGGACCAAATCTAATAATTGCAGGTGCTGGAACTGGCAAAACTCGTGTTCTCACAACTAGAATAGCCCACATTATTGATGAAAAATTGGCATTTCCGAGTCAAATTTTAAGTGTCACGTTTACTAATAAAGCTGCCAGAGAAATGAGTGATCGTGTTCAGAAACTAGTAAGTAGCGGTATTGAAAGAATGCCCTGGATTGGTACCTTTCATTCAATAGGGGCAAGAATTATTAGAAACCACGCAGAAGTTATAGGACTAAAAAATTCATTTACAATACTTGATAAGGACGATCAATTATCACTTATTAAACAAATTATTAAAGCTGAGAATCTCGATCAGTCTCAATTCTCTCCAAAATTGATTCAATCTAGAATAGATCAATGGAAAAATAAAGCTCTTAATCCTTCTGATATAAAATCAGACTCACTGGATAATATGGTCGATGATAAGAGTCTAAATATTTATAAAATATATCAACAACGATTATTTGAAATTAATTGTTTAGATTTTGGTGATTTATTACTGCAATGCATAAACCTATTTAAAAGAGAAGATATACACAAAAGGTATGCATCAAATTTTAAATATATTCATGTCGATGAGTACCAAGATACTAATGCTGCACAGTACATATGGCTTAAGAAACTCTCTTCTGTCCACATGAATATCTGTTGTGTTGGTGATGATGATCAATCAATTTATAGTTGGCGTGGTGCAGAAGTAGACAACATGATCAGGTTTGAAAAAGACTTTAAAGACTCAAGAATAATTAGATTAGAACAAAATTATCGGTCAACAAATAATATATTAGACTCAGCATCATCTCTCATAAGTCATAATGAAGTTAGACTCGGAAAAGAATTAAGGTCAGATCAAGGTCAAGGAGATCCAATATACTTACATTTGGTAAATTCTAGCAGAGATGAGGCAGCTCTAGTTTCCCAAGAACTATTAAGGTATAGAGATGAGAACCCTGACTTAAATAATGTTGCGATATTAGTCAGAGCAGTTTTTCAATCAAGAGAAATTGAGGAGTCTTTAATAAGATACTCAATCCCTTATCGTATCATAGGAGGTATAAGGTTCTACGAAAGGGCGGAAATAAAAGATGCAGTTTCTTACCTTAGGTTGGTCTATGAAAGTCAAGATGATGTAGCATTTGAAAGAGCTTTAATGGTGCCAAAAAGAGGAATTGGAGAAAAATCTTTTAATTACATAATTGCTCTAGCAAAGAAAAATAAGATTTCATTGTATCAAGCTTCAAAATTATTAATTGATACAGATGAACTAACTAAAAAAATTTCTGAAAGCCTTAAAAGATTTATTCAAGTAATCGATATTGGGAAAAATATGGTGGATAATACTCAATTTTTTGACATTCTAAAAGTCCTATTGGACGAGTCAGGATATATGAACATGTTGAAAAATGACAAAAATGTATCCTCTCAAACTAAAATTGAAAATATTAAAGAACTCATCGTAGCTATGGAAGACTATAATAGTATTGAAGAGTTTCTAGAGCATATTTCACTAGTCACAACGGTGGATGAAGAGAATATAGACAATAAAGTAAGTATCATGACTCTTCATGCCGCAAAAGGATTAGAGTATGACTATGTATTTTTACCTGGCTGGGAAGAGGGTTTGTTTCCTCATCAAAAAACTATCGATGAGTCTGGCAATAAAGGCATTGAGGAAGAACGAAGGCTTGCTTATGTAGGAATAACTAGGGCACGCAAAATTGTTAACATTTCAACCTCAATGACAAGAAGGTTTCAAAATAATTGGATGCCGTCCTTACAATCAAGATTTATTGAAGAACTCAATCAAGATATTATCAAAACTATAAATCATGCTTCGGATCATATGAATGCTCTTCAAAACCAAGAATTTGATGAATTCAACCAAGACTTTTCTGCCAAAACAAAAAAAATTTCATTTGATACTTTTGGAGACAATAGTTACAGAACTGTATTAGACATGGAAGAAGAAAATGTGAGAGATATCAATGAAGATGTCATTCTTCAAATTGGTCAAAAAGTAGAACATAAGAAATTTGGGACAGGAAAAATAACTAATTTAGATGGTCCTAAGGCAGAAGTTGAATTTGATAATTACGGTACAAAAAAACTAATTTCTGATTTCTTGAAGCCATGTTGAGTACGTCAATTAAATTAAGAAAATTACGCTCCCTAATGAGCGATCATAGTATTGATGCATATTTAATTCCACACTCAGACGAGTTTCAGAATGAATTTCTCCCATTACATAGTAGGAGACTAGAATGGATGAGTAATTTTTCAGGATCTGCTGGAGATATTGTCGTAACATTAAAGAAAGCTTTTTTGTTTGTTGATGGCAGATATACTATTCAAGCCAGTAAAGAAGTTGATAAAAATTATACTATTGTCAATTACAAGGATGCGCTTCCACATCAAATTATAAAAAAACAAAAAACTAGTAATATTGGTTATGATGGCAACATCATAAATTACAGAAGGTTAAAATACTTAAATAAAAATCTTAAAAATCATAACTTAATTAATATTAAAGATAATTTAGTTGATCAAATCTGGATAAATCGTCCTAAGAAGAAACGAACGAAACCATTTTTTTTAAATAAGGAACAAACCGGTCAGGATGCTAAAAGCAAAGTTCAGAAAGTATTGTTTTATTTAACAAAAATGAAATCTGATAGGTATTTAATCACGGCAACAGACTCTATATGTTGGCTACTGAATATAAGGGCCTCAGATACTCAATATTCACCTCTATTTCTATCAAGAGCAATTATTGAAAATAATGGACAGGTACATATCTTTTCAGATTTTAATTCAAAACAAAGAATAATTGACCGTCAAAGAATTAACTTTCATCCAACGCATCATATTCAAAACTATATAAAGAGTTGCTCAAAAAATAATAAATTTCTGGTAGATAGAAATACTATACCTGCTAATTTTGTTGGATTGATAAAGACAACGTCAAAAATACAATTAATCGATGATGTTATTCAAAATTTCAAATCCATAAGAAATAAATTAGAGATAAAAGGCCTACGTGATTGCCATATAAGGGATGGTGCAGCATTAACTAAATCCATTTACTGGTTAAAGAAGAATATAGATAAGAAAAAAATTACAGAATTAGACGCCTCTAATTTAATTGATCGAAATAGAAAAAAAGGTAAGTATTTCCATTCGTTGAGTTTTCCAACAATATCTGGTACCGGACCAAATGCGGCGATCGTTCATTATAGGGTAACCAAAAAAACCAATCGCTTAATCAGAAAGAGTGATATTTTACTTATTGATTCTGGAGCACAATATTTGGACGGAACAACCGATATAACTAGATCTATCGCTTTTTCATCTCAAAATAAAGAACGTAAAGAAATGTATACCAGAGTTCTCAAAGGACATATTGCTGTTGCGACATGTAATTTAAAATACGGAGAAAAGGGAAAAAGAATTGATAACCTGGCTAGAAAATTTTTGAAAGAAATTAATACTGATTATGAGCATGGAACGGGACATGGTGTTGGACATTTCCTAAATGTACATGAAGGTCCACAGTCAATTTCAAAATATAGCAAAAATAGATTTGAAAATGGAATGTTGACTTCAAATGAACCAGGTTATTACAAAAAAGGTCAGTTCGGAATTAGAATTGAAAATTTAATATTATCTAAAATTAAAAATAATATTTTATCGTTTGAAACTGTAAGCTTTGCGCCTTTAGAAAAAAATTTAATTGAAAATGCATTGCTGAATAAAGCTGAAATCTATTGGATCAACAATTACCACAAGGAGGTAAGAAAAAAACTTTACAGTTTTATGAATGAAGCTGAAAAAAAGTGGTTATTAAAAGAGACAGATCCTTTATAATTTAGATATCTTTTTCCAGTCAGACTCGTTTAAAACAGTTACCCCAAGCTCTTTTGCCTTATTGAGTTTTGAACCTGATTTCTCCCCAGATACAAGTATATCAGTCGATTTATTAATACTTGATACAACCTTTGCACCTAGTCTTTCAGCTACATTTTTTGCTTCAGCACGCGACATTGAGGTCAATGTGCCTGTAAAAATAATTTTTTTTCCAGAAATCTCAGAGTCAATTAATTCTTTTTCTTCAATGAAAATTTCACATTGTTCAAATAAATTTTGCACTTCTTCTCTGTTCTTATTAACACCAAAGTATTCGTTAAACGACAACACTGCTTTAGGACCAAGTCCATCAGTGTTTTTTAGAGAAATATCGATTTCTGATTGAATATTCTTATTCGATTTTAAAAACGCATCAAAATCTTTAGTAGATTTAAAAGCTGATGCAATCATTCTTGAATTTTTATCACCAATGAACCTTATTCCAAGTGCGTACAATAATTTTGACAGTTCGATTTTCTTTTTAGCTTGAATTGCAGTTATTAAATTATTGAATGATAATTCTCCCCACCCTTCTAAATCACAAATTTGTTGTTTTTTGTCAGCTAGTCTAAAAATATCTGAATACTTTCTCACGAGCTTTTCGTTGTAGAAAAGATTAATCTGTTTTTCTCCCAAACCTTCAATATCTAAAGCACTTCTTGAAACAAAGTGTTTTATTCTGCCAACTATTTGGGCATCACACTTAAACGTGCCGGAGCATCTTACAACAACTTCGTCTGGATCAATTATAATTTTTGAATCACATACTGGGCATAATTTTGGTGGCTTTGGTGCTGATGATCTTTTTTTAGACTTTGTTTCAATGACTTTAATTACATGAGGAATTACATCTCCAGCTCTTTCTATTAAAACTTTATCACCTTCTCTGATATCTTTTTTCTCTATCTCCTCAAAATTATGCAGTGTTGCATTGGAGACAAGGACGCCCCCAATATTAATTGGGCTTAAACGGGCAACAGGAGTAATTGAACCAGTTCTTCCAACTTGTACATCAATTTTATTTATATTTGTTATTGCAGTTTCTGCCGCAAATTTATGAGCAATCGCCCATCTTGGGGCCTTTCCAACAAATCCAAGTCTTTTCTGAAATTGCAAATTATCAATCTTGTAAACCATTCCATCAATATCATAAGGAAGTGATGATCTCTCATTATCAATTTTTTCGTGATAGCCATTAAGATCATTGATATTATCAAATTTTTTTAAGTACGGGCTTATTGGAATTCCCCAAAGTTTAAAATCATTCATTTTCTTTTCATAACTCGTGTAATTTTCATTATTATTTTCACCAAATCCATGAGCAATAAATCTTAATGGCCTTGATGCTGTAATAGTTGAGTCTAGTTGTCTTAAACTACCTGCAGCCGCATTTCGAGGATTAGAGAACTGATTATCACTTTTTTTATTAAGCTTAATGAAATCACTTTTATTCATGAAAATCTCACCACGAATTTCAATATTATTTGGTGGTTTTTTTGTTTTTAATTTCTGGGGAATATCTCTGATTGTGAGTACATTTGAAGTAATGACTTCACCTGTAATACCATTCCCTCTTGTTGCGGCAGTTATTAAAGACCCTTTTAAATAAATCAGATTAACTGATAATCCGTCAATCTTTGGTTCAGCAACATACTCAATACTCTTATTGTCTTTTCCTAGAAAATTGATTATTTTTTTTTCAAAGTTACGAACATCTTCAATACTCATCGCATTATCAAGTGATAACATTCTTGATGGATGACTAAATTTACTAAATAATTCTGATGCTGTGCCCCCAATTTTATTTAAAGGATCATTTAAAGTTTTTAGGTCTGGATTTTCATTTATTATTTTTTTATATTTAAGTATTAAATTATCATACTCTGCATCACTTATTTCTGGATTATCATTATTGTAATAAAGATTATTATGATATTCGATTTGTTTGATAAGATTATCAAGAATTGCTTTTTTACTTTTATTAATCACTGAGAAATTAGGTTAAATCTTTTACAATCTCATAACTTTTTTTATACCAGTCACTACTAGGGAAATTGTGACCTAAAGTGGAAGCGTATCGTTTAGCTTCTTCATGCAATCCAAGTGAAAAATATATTTCTACTAATCTAAATAAAGACTCTTCAGTATAAATTGAAGTACTATACTGCTCTAATATTCCGTTATATCTGTTAATAGCTGCTATCCATTGACTATTGAATTGATAGAAGCGTGCTATTTCAATTTCTTTTGCCGCAAGTCTATCATTAATGATATCAATTTTAGCATAGGCATCTTCGGTAAATTCAGAATCAGGATACTTATTTATAACTTCGTTAAAAGCTTGTTTAGATTTTGCTGTCATACTTTGATCTCTTTCTACATCTCTAATCTGTTCAAAGTAATTAAGAGCTCTTAAATAGTATGCATATGATATTTTCTTACTTCCGGGATATAATGCAATGAATCTCTCGAGAGCATCTAGACTATCATCATACATTTGTGATTTATAATAACAAAAAGCTGTCATTAGTTGGGCTTGATTAGACCATTTTGAGTAGGGATACTGCCTTTCAATATCCTCAAATAATATCGCGGCGTCGACAAAATCTTTATCTCTAACCAACTCCATTGCATTTGAATATAAAATTTGAAGTTTTTCACCTTCAGTTTCAGGTGTTTCTAATTTTGTATCACTGCAACCAAAAACAAATAATAAAAATAACAGGATAAAATACTTACGCATCCATCATATTTTAATGAAAAATTTTTGTTATAAAAGTTAAATATCAGTACTTATAGAGAAATAGGTATTTCTTTATCCTGCTGACTTCTATCAATAGACGAAGAATTACTATCATCTTCAAATTCATCAATAATTTTCCAATTGTCACTATCAGACATTAACTTTTTAATCGCCTCGTGTGTTAACCAGTGACCACCTCGAACAACTTCAACGTGAGCTTTAATTGAATTTCCTAAAAGGTATATATCCCCAATAAAATCTAATATCTTATGTCTCACAAACTCATCTTTAAATCTTAATCCTTCATTATTTAAGACGCTCTGTTCGTCTAGAACAATTGCATTATCAAGAGAACCACCAGCAATAAGACCTTTGCTTTTGAGCTCATCAACTTCTTTTTTGAAACCAAAAGTTCGGGCTGAGGAAATAATGTTCTCATAATCCTCTGGTGACAAGTGATTATAAAAGAAATTTTGATTATTAATTAAGCAATGGTCATAGTTAATTGTATAATCTATAGAAAGATTGTCTGAAGGTGATATTTTAATTGTCGATTCACCATCAGAATAGGAAACAGTTTTTAATACTTTATAGATTTTTCTATTTTCATTTAATTCCCTGATGCCAATATTTTTTATTTTATTTACATACTCGATAGAACTACCATCTAAAATTGGTGCTTCACTATTAGAAATATCTATTAAGACATTATCAATGCAAAGACCGTGAAGGGCTGACATGATATGTTCTATTGTTGAAACTTTGTGTCCATAATCATTTTGAATTTGTGTACAAAGCTCAGATTTTAAAATATTTTTAAAATCAACTTTTATTATCTTTTCTACTTCAGGTGTATTTAAATCGGTTCGTTTAAATACTATCCCTGTATTGGCAGGTGATGGGTGAAACGTTACCTCTGAATGTTCACCTGTATGAAGGCCTACTCCACTTATTGAAAAAGAATTTTTAATGGTTTTTTGCACGGGTGTATTTATAAATTGTTAAGATTCATAGAGATAGACAAAGTTTGTTACCCAATCTTACAATTTAGAGAGATCTGAAAAAACTATAAATATTTGAAATTATTGTTCTTTTTTTTGTATTTTTCTCATGATTTGAACCCTCGAGATCATGATTAACAACATAAATTAATAATCCACAACTCGAGGTGAATGATGGATTATCTATATATGTTTTTGGGCCATTCAGTTTAAGAGTAGCACCAACTCTAAAATTTGAATTGTTTAATTTTAAGCTAAAAATTTTATTAAAAATTTGTGATTTAGATCCATACCCAGTTAATATGATATTATTTTCTGTTAAATCTCTAAAGCGAGATTTTTGAATTAATGAAAATATAACCTCAGCTAACTCTTCAGCTCTTGATAAATAAATCTGGTATATTTGTTCATCTGCAGTATTTCTTTTTTTATCAATATTGTGTGTGTCATATTTTTTTCGATATATTTCAGACTCATCTATAGATATTGATTTAATCTGGGAAATGTCATTTGCAAAATGAAATGTTCCTATTTTTACTGAGTCAAATCCAATAAGTTGATTATCGAAGGTATAAGATAAGTAAGTTTGGTTCTTTTGAATATCTATGCAAATTGAACCAAGATCTGACTCTGATTCTCTAAGGGCTGCTAGACTAGAAGCATAGAAGCTTGAAACAGCTTGGTGAACATTAATGTCAAGTTCACTAAATATATTATGTATCTTCTTCAAAAAATCTTTTGATACTGAAACAACATGCCATGTTGTCCTCAAGATTTCAGAACTTAATCCAATTGGATCAGATACTATTTTGTTATTATCAATTTGATAGCTGATTGGAAATGAATGCAATGGTTCATTATTAATTGTATATAAATCACTAAATTCTTTAGACGAAAAAAAAGATTTAATGTCATCTGATGTAATTTTAGCACCTATACATTTAACCTCATGTGTCAAATGTTGAGACTGCATATTATCAGAAATACTAATAGTGACTTTATCTATGGTAGTTGATGTTTCATTTTCGGCAGCTTTTACAGCCTCAGATATATGTTGCTTAAGAGAAATATCATCTAAAGCAAGGGGTTTTTGGCATGTAACTGGAAGTCTTGAAACACCTACTCCGATTAATTGAGTAAGTTTGCCCTTATCTAGTAGTTGGATTTCTTGAGCAACTAAACATATTATTTTATCTGACCTTATATCAATTACATTAATTGTTTCTTTTGCCATTATATTTCATCAACACCAAATTTAACTTTGCCCTCCAATACTTTAACAGACGCTCTACCATGTATCCTTAGATCGATTTCAATAATGTTGCTTTCAGAGACATTTTGTTCAACAAAAAGTCTTTTTAAATTAATTATTGATTGATCAATTTTTTCATCTGGAAATTTAATTTTTAAATCTCTTCTAAGTTTCATATTCCATCTTCTCAATTCAATATACTCGAGGCTTTTGATATCATTTAACAGTTCTGGGAAATGAATATTAATAGACTTAATAAGACTTTCCAGATTTTCATTTGCTTTCTCACCAAGTATTTGAATCATACTTGTATCAATACTTTGATCTGAAATCTGAGTTATTATTGTACCATCTAAATCAATTAAAAAAGGAACGCCTTCATTTAAAAAAATAGCGTAAGGGTCATTTTCAATTACTTGAACTTGAATTTTATTAGGGAATATCTTTTTTATATTAGCTCTTTTGACCCAAGGAACTTGTTCTATTTCATTTTGAAGGATTTGTTTATCTAACAATAATAAGTTATCAGATAAATTACTTATTTTTTCTCTAATATCAGTTTCTTTAGACTGTTGACTATCAATAACTTTAATATGCTTTATTTCAAATATATTTGGAAATAATTGAGGGTAATAAAAGTATGATAATCCAGTTAACATAAAAATACATATAAATATAATTGAAATAATATTTGTATACTTAACGATTTGTACTTGCATCATCGATAATCCAATTTATTAATTCATCAAAATCTGTTCCTTTGCTTTTAGCAATTTCAGGAACAAGTGAAGTAGGTGTCATACCAGGTTGAGTATTGACTTCAAGTATGTAAAAAATTCCACTGTCTTTTTCAAGTATAAAGTCAGTTCTAGAAATTCCCTTACATCCCAACGCGTTATGAGCTTTAAGAGCGAGATTTTCAACAAAGACTATCTGGTCTTCAGTTATCCTTGGAGGAATAATATGTTTAGTCTCTCCGTTATCAAAATATTTAGACTCGTAATCATAAAATTCATTTTTTGGATCTATTTCAATAGATCCAGTTTTATTGTCACCATATATTGCTACTTGAATTTCTTTTCCATCAATAAACTCTTGAATAAGAATTTCATCTCTTTCTTTATTTAGATCAATATATTTTTCCTTATCATCATCATTCTTTATTATGCCCACTCCCACACTTGATCCTTCATTTCTTGGCTTCAAAACATAGGGATAATTCATAATATCTTTACCTTCAATTAATTTAAGACTTGTTAATTTGGTATTCGGATAACACAAATTCATCTTAGTGAATACCTCTGAAGACTTATGCTTGTCCATCGCTAGTTCAGATGCTTTAATCCCTGAGTTAGTATATGGAACATTTGTTGATTCAATTATTTTTTGAACCTTCCCGTCTTCTCCCCAAGTACCATGTAGTGCATTAAAAATTACATCTGGCTTATATTTTTTTATTTCCTTCTCTAAATTTTCATCAGCATCAATTTTAATTACTTCGTAATTATTGCGTATCAATGACTCATTTATGCCAATAGATGAAATAATACTAATTTCTCTTTCAGAGGATATGCCTCCATAAATCAGCATCACTCTTTTTTTTGATTTCATCGATCTCCTATGATTTGTATTTCCCAATCGAGCATTATACCTGTTTGATTAAAAACTTTTTCTCTTATTACCTCACCAAAATCTTCAATCATATTTGATGATTTAAATTGCTGGTTTACAATAAAATTAGCATGCTTGGGAGATAGAGAAATACCATTCATTTTAAACGATCTAAGGCCAGACTCTTCAATTAATTCCCATGCTTTTTTACCTATACTTTTTTTGGGATTCTTAAACGTACTTCCTGCAGTTCTTATTTTCTCTGGTTGAGTGGTTTTTTTTGAACTCACCACTTCTTTCATTTTATGTTCTATTGTTTGAAAATCTCCTTTTGTTTTTTTAAAATCAGCATCAATTACAATTAAATTATTTACGATGTTATTTTTACGATATGAAAATGTATCGCTAGTATTTTCAAATGTTCTTGTGTTGCCATCATAATCTAAACAGTAAGCTTTCAAGAAAATATCTTTAACTTCAGTTCCGTAACAACCAGCGTTCATGTATACTGCGCCTCCAATTGATCCAGGGATACCTGATAAATATTCAAATCCACTATAGGAATTTTTTAGACAATAATTTGATAATATTCTATCAGGCACATAAGATCCAACGTTTATGTGATTTTCATTTTCTTCAATGGTACCAAAGTTTCTTCCAAGTTTTATTACAAGACCTTTAATTCCGCCATCTCTAATAAGTATATTTGATCCTAAACCGATAATATTTACGGTTATATCACCTTTTAAATTCTTAAGTATTGCACTCAGTTCTTCTTTGTTATCTGGTATATAAAATATCTCTGCACTGCCAGCAACTCCAAGCCAAGTGTACTTAGATAAATTAAAATCAAATTTGTAATCACCTTTAGCATCAATTTGTTTGTAAATTTTTTTAAAGTGAACCTGGTGACTATTCATCTATTTTTTTTAACGTTTCTGAAAACTGTTTAGCCCAATTAGTTACAGTACCTGCTCCCAAAAAAACAAATAAGATTTGATATTTGTAATCTATTAAGTTCAGCAAATCATTATTGCTTGAATAATGTGATACCTTAACTTTTGAATTTTCACTTAATCTTTTGGTAAAAGACAACATTTTAAAATTTTTTGGTTTTTTTTCACCCGCCCGATAAACATCAGACACAAATACATGATTTGCTGATTTGAAACATTTTGTAAATTGTGTTTTAAGATTTACCATTCTTGAAAATCTATGGGGTTGGAAAATACATACCATTTTTGTCTTTTTATATGATTTTTTCAAACCTCGTAGAACATTTTCTATTTCTGTGGGATGGTGAGCATAGTCGTCTATAATTGTAATTTTTTTTGAGGACCATAATTTTGTTAATCTCCTCTCAACTCCTTTATATTTTGATAGTGACTGTTTAAGAATTTTATCAGGAACATTTAAATTTGAGCAAATTGCAATAGCCGCTAATGAATTTCTAATATTGTAATCTCCAAATAATGGTAAGGATATATCTCTGATTAATTTCTTTGTTTTTTTGAAAAAAACATCAAATCGCACTTTATCTTTTAAGTAATAAATATTACTTGCACGAACATCACTGCTTTTATGAAAGCCATATTTTATTAATTTAGTAGATGTAACTGAGTTAACTAATTTTCTTGTAACTTCGTCATCAATACAAACAACTGCGAATCCATAAAAGGGAACTTGTGTTAAAAAATTTTTAAAATGAGATTTTAAATTACTAAATGACTTGTAATAATCTAAATGCTCATGATCAATATTAGTTACAACCGAAATTGTAGAAGGTAATTTAACAAATGTACCATCAGACTCATCAGCTTCGATGACCATCCATTCTCCATTTCCTAGCTTTGTATTAGTACCAAATTGATTAATAATACCTCCGTTAATAACGGTTGGATTATAATTTGCGCTGTTAAGTACAGTAGCAATTAAAGAAGTTGTAGTAGTCTTTCCGTGTGATCCAGAAATAGCAATAGTTTTTTTTAAATTAGCGATTTGTGATAGTGCTTCAGCTCGTGAAATTATTGGTATATTTCTAGTTTTAGATTCCTTTAATTCGCTGTTAGATTTTTTGATTGCACTTGAATAGACAACTAATTCAGCATCCTGGATATTCTCTTTTTTATGACCAATAAATACTTTTATTTTTTTTTTCTTCAATCGAGTAATATTAGTATTAATCGATATATCACTACCTTGTACTAAATAACCAAGATCATTTAAAATTTCAGCAATTCCACTCATACCAATACCGCCAATGCCAACTATATGTATTAGTTTACCTTTATTTATCTGCATAAATCTTTTTCAATAAAATTATAAATTTGAAATGAAGCATTTAAATTCTGTCTATTAGAACTTATTTTATATTTCCTATCTTTAAATAAATTAATTATTCGCTGTATCTCAAGATATATTTTTGCTTGGGTTAATTCTTTATCAAGAATAATTCTCGCTCCATTATTTTTCTCTAAAACTTTAGCATTAAAATATTGATGATCATCTACAGCATGTGGATAAGGGATAAGAATTGAGGGTTTATTATAATAAATTATCTCATTGAGTGTAGAAGATCCTGCTCGAGAAATGATAAGATTTGAAGTTGATAAGATACTTGGAATATCACTAAAATAATCTGAAGTAAATCCAGCTATTTTTGCACTTTTATAGATATTTTTTACTATTTTTCCATCTTCTGCTCTACATTGATGAAATACTTTCAAATTCAATCCATGTGTTTCTTTTAATTGCTTAATTGCCTTAGATATTTTGATCGATAAATTTTTAGCGCCTTGACTTCCTCCAAGAATACAAATTTGAAATATTTTGCTATAATTTTCATTGGCTTTATTTTTCTTTTCAATTCTGATTGGCAATCCAACTTTTATTGCATTATTAACCTTTTTACCTCGATAGGTTGTAGTGTCAAAAGCTACAAATAATTTTCTCACAAAATTTATTAAGATAAAATTTGTTTTGCCAACTAATGCATTAGCCTCGTGAGCATAAGTTTTAATATTTAGAGACCAAGCAGAAATCATAGATGGCAGTGTGATAAAGCCACCAAAGCCAACACAGCAGTCAGGTCTAATAGAGACCTGAAAGTAAAAAGATTGGATTAATAAAATAGGTATATTGATAATGTTAGCTAATTTTGAATTATTATTTAGTAACTTTTTTAAAACATATACTTTATTTTTATTGATATTCTCGAAGTATCTCTCCCCTCTTTTATCAGTAAGAATGTAACATTGGGATTTTTTCAAAAGATCATGATAAAATACATTCATTGGCAAACAATGACCTCCTGTACCTCCACCAATTAATAATATTTTCATCATTTAGAGATCTAATGTCTTATTTTTGTGTCTATTTTTAGATAAGAGTAAAATAATACCACATGTAACTGACATCCCAATAGTCGAGGAACCTCCATAACTTATAAAAGGCAGAGTAATACCGGTTGTTGGCAAAAGCCTTAAATTAACCCCAATATGAATTAATGCTTGAAGGCAAAAGAATATTACTAAAGTAAATAAACTTATCTGTAAGAAATGATTTTTGTTACTGTATACCGTTCTAAAACCATTGTAAGAAATTAGAAAAAAAATAAAAAGGATTAGAAGACATCCTAGTAAACCATATTCTTCAGCCACAACTGAAAAAATATAATCTGAGTTAGCCTCAGGGATTTTATTTTTTAAAATACCATTGCCTGGCCCAACACCAATAATACCCCCTTCTTTAATTGCTTGTAGAGAAAGTTCAGTTTGAGAAACATCATAATTTTCAGGATATAAAAAAGAATTGATCCTATTTTGAACATTAAAATTAAAAAAATAAATTGCAGTGAATAAAGAGATTCCAAAAAATAAAATTGAAAATAATATGATGATACTAAAACCACTCATAAAAATTGAAGCAAAGTAAATTGAAGAAACAATGAAAAGTTGACTAATATCTGGTTGTAGTACTAGGATTGAAGCTAATATTGCGTATACGAAGAAACTTAGTGCATATGAGGTAACTTTTGTTTTTTCTTCTCTAATTTCTAAGATTGATGCCAGTAGAACACAATAAAAAGGCTTGATTAATTCTATAGGCATTATTGTAAAATATTGAAAGTTTAACCATCTTTTAGATCCTTTAAATTCTGTGCCAATAAATAATGTCGCGATTAGCATTAATAAACATATTACAAAAATAAAATACGAAATATATTTGAGCCTTTCTACTGAAAAAAAAGATAACAAGATAAATATTATTAGTCCAAAGAGTAAGTATAGAGCTTGAATATTGAAAATTGAAAATATGTTGGATGAAAATCGACTGCTGGCGGGACTTATTGTAAGACTGATATACAGGCCAATAAGCATCAATAATAAAACACAGAGAAGTATTGGCTTGTTTATCTCTAAAATCCAATCTGTTAATATACTTCTTTCTTTGTCTTCAGGTTTCAATTTTATATTAATCTCCTAAATAGTTTATTAAAATGATTGCCTCTATCTTCGAAATTTTGATATTGATCAAATGATGAAGCTCCAGGACTGAATAAAATATTTTGATATTTTCCTTTTTTTAAATCTTCTGATATTTTAGGGACGATATCATCTAAGGTTCTTACTGATATAGTCGGTTTTATTTTTGAAAAGTACCTCGACCAAGGTTTTGTTTTTTCACCAAAAACATAAATTTTTTTTACCTTTTTAAGATGTTTGTCTAAGACTTTAAATTTTTTATCTTTAAGAATACCGCCACATATTAAAATAGCATTTTCATATTTTGATAAAGCATAGATTAGTGAATCAAAATTTGTTGATTTTGAATCATTTATAATTTTTAAATTATTTTTCGCTAATATAACTTCTGTTCTAAAAGGTAAACCTCTAAAAGATTTAATATTATTTAAAAATTGTTTTTTACCAATATTTAATCTATTTAAAATATTTACGGCATATGTAAATTTTTCATTATCAATTTGATCATTATTTTTTATGTCTAGTATTGTTTTAGGGGGAATATTTACATATTCAATCCTGTCTTTTTTTTCACAATATTTTTTATTTATTATTTGTCGCAATGTATTATTTGGACAACAAAGCCCAAATTGATCTTTATCTAAATTTTGAAAAATATTTGACTTAGCATCGGCATATTTTTTAAATGTTCCATGTCTATCTATATGATCAATTGATAAATTGATTATACATGCAATATCAGGCTTAAAACTTTTCGTGATTTCTAGTTGATATGAAGATAGTTCAAGTATGATGATACCTGATTCAATTGGTTTTGAATTAAATATTGGCTTTCCAATATTTCCTGCAAGAACTGTGGTTTTTTGATTTTTTTTTATTATAAAGTTAAGCAAACTTACTAGAGTTGATTTGCCGTTTGTACCAGTAATTGCAATAATTTTAATTTTTTCAGGATGTTTTTTTTGATTTAAATAATTTTGAAAAAGATCTAACTCTGAAATTAATTTTATTTTATTAACCTTTGCTTTTTTTATAAGTGGATGTGCCTGAGCACCATTTAATTTAATACCTGGACTAGGAATAATATACTCTGCTTGCTTAATTTCTTTTGCTCCACATATATTATAACCTTTAGTTTTGAGAGAATTTCTCACTTTGAAATTGTCATCCCAGAAACTTACAATTGCACTGCTTTTAGAGAGTGAGTTATAAACAGATTGGCCTGAAATACCCATGCCAAGAATAATAAACTTTTTTCCTTTGAATGCTTTTGATTTTAACATTTAAAAACTATCTTATTTTAAGAGTAGCCAAACCAACTAGAGCCAAGACTATTGCTACAATCCAAAATCTAATAACTATTTTTGATTCAGGGACTCCGTTTTGTTCAAAGTGATGGTGAAGTGGTGCCATCTTAAAGATTCTTTTGCCTGTCATTTTGTATGAACCGACTTGAAGAATAACAGAGACTGCTTCAGCAACAAATATCCCACCAACAATTGCTAAAACAATTTCTTGTTTAATAAGAACACTAATTGCTCCTATTGATGCTCCTAATGATAAAGATCCAGTATCACCCATAAATACCATTGCAGGCGGCGCATTATACCATAGGAAACCAAGTGCTGATCCGATGATTGCAGCACAAACAACTGTTAGCTCACCTGCACCCGGTAAGTAATTAATATAAAGATATTCTGAAAAAATAATATTACCTGCTAAATAACAAATCACTGCAAAAGTAGCGGCAACTATCATAACAGGAACAATAGCTAGGCCATCTAAGCCGTCTGTCAAATTTACTGCATTAGCAGATCCTAAAACGACAATTAGTGTGAATGGAATTCCAAATAATCCTAAATTGATGAAAGCATCTTTTAAAATTGGCAATGACAAAAGATTTATATCAATTGAATGATAATTTGAAATCCAATAAATAAATATTAAGGTAATTATAATTTGTAGAGTTATTCTTAGTTTTGCAGAAATACCATTACTAGTATTAGATCTTACTTTATAGAAATCATCTATAAAACCTACTAGTCCAAAAGAGATTAATATAAAAATAATTGGAAATGATATAAAGCTTTCTGGATTAACCCAGAGTAAAATTGAACCAACTATTGATATTAATATTATTATCCCACCCATCGTAGGAGTTCCTTTTTTAGCTATCAGATGGCCTTCAGGGCCATCATCTCTTATAGGTTGACCATGGGTTTGATATTTACTTATTTGAGTTATAAGAAATGGACCAAAAACTAGGATAAAAGAAAATGATGTAAATAACGCAAGACCAGTTCTTACAGTTAAATAGCTTATAAAATTTTGTAAACTTATTAAATCGAATTGATTAATTAAATATAAGATCATTTTTTACTTGATATAAATTCTATAAACTTTTTTAAATTTATTGAATTTGATCCTTTCACAAATATAGCACAATTTCTAATAATGACTTTATCAATATCATTGATCAATTCATCTATATTTTCATAAAAGTTAACATTTTTTTGTTTGAATTTTAGGTCATGAAATTGCTTTCCTACAAAAAAATAATTTTTAAATCTTTTACTAAGAGCATGAGATAAAATGTCTTTATGAAAGGCTTTTGATTTAAAGCCTAATTCATTCATATCGCCCAAAATACACAGTTTATTAGCCATTTTTAAACTATTATAGATATTGATGCTCTCTCTCATTGAAAGAGGACTGGCGTTATAAGAGTGGTCTATAATATTTAACTTATAACTTTTGTATGAAGATTTAATATGATTACCTCTTCCAGGAGTAAGAGGTATTTTATTGAATTTTTTTATAATATTTTGATCTAAATCTAATATATCGAGACAACAAGCAATACATACACTGTTTGATATTAAATTTCTCTGGTCATTTCTAATTTCGTAAGACGACAATTGCTTTTGGTTGCTCTTTATTGTCACCTGAAGCAATTTATTATTTTTTTTAGATATTTTATAATTGTATTGTGTTTTTTTATTCAGACTATAATTGGCAAGATATTTTACTTTGCTTTTTTTGAATAAGTTTAGAATATAAGTATAATGGTTGGTATCACTATTCAAAATTAAAGTCTCAACACTATTGGTAGTTGTAAATATTTCAGATTTTGCCAATGCTATTTCTTTTAAAGATTTGAAGTTTCCTAAATGTACGTTTTCTATATTCAAAATAACTGCAATATGAGGCTTTAAAATTTTTACTAACTTTGAAATTTCACTGTGGTGATTCATTCCTATTTCAAAAAAACCATATTTTGTCTGTCTCGGCATATTTAAAATTTCTAGAGGTAGGCCAATAATGTTATTGAATGATTTTCGATTACAGAATACGTATCTATTTCCTCTAAATAAATGTGAAATAGAATCTTTTGTGCTTGTTTTGCCCACACTTCCAGTAATGCCAACAAACTTAGAATTTAAGTTTGATCTATATATTTTTGCCAGATCAATAAGAGCTTTATGAACATTTTTTACCTTAATTTGCTGTAATTTTAATTTTTTTGATACTCTCTCAACTATTGCTATAGACGCTCCTTTTTTTGCAGCTTTATCTAAAAATTTGTGTCCATCAAATATTTTGCCTTTAAAAGCGAAAAAGATATTTCCTTTTTTTAGTGTTCTTGTATCAATGGATGCACCTGATATGGATAGTTTTGTAAGTTTTGTACCAAATAGTTTATTAATTTCTGAGACGCTTATGTAATTACTCATATTTTCTGAGATATTTCTTTACAATTTCTTTGTCACTAAATTTGTATTTTTTATTTTTAATTATTTGATAATCCTCATGCCCTTTACCTGCAATCAATAAAAGATCATAAGACTGTAAACTAAAGATCGCCCTTTTTATTGCATTTTCTCTGCTGCCAAAATCAATCAAATACTTTGAATTGTTTATTATCTCCTCTCTTATTTTCTTAGGTGACTCTGTTCTCGGGTTATCATCTGTTACATACGCTAGATCAGCATATTTATTTGCAATTTGACCCATTTTAGGACGTTTTTTCTTGTCTCTGTCACCGCCACAGCCGAATAGTACAATTAATCTACCCATACATATTTTTCTTGCTTCTTTAAGTGAACTTTTAAGTGCATCAGGAGTGTGTGCAAAATCAACATAAATTTTTGCAAGAGATTTGGTTGATCCAACCATTTCCATACGACCGGGTACATAGGGACAATTTAGACTTAATTTGGCAATTTTTTTTATGTTGTAACCAATTAGATAGAGGCCAACGGATGCTAGAAGAAAATTTTGAATTTGAAAGAAAGGCCAACTCCTAAATTGAAAAATTATTTTTTCTCCACCTATAATTGCAGTTATTATGTCAGTACCATTTTCACTTCTATGAATTGAATCTACTTTGAAATTATTATTTAGATTAAAATAAATAGGTTTTAATTTTTTATTTGCTTTTATTTCTGACTTAAAAGCTTTCAAATGATTGCTATCTGCATTGATGAGAGTTTTTCCATTGTGATTAGTGTATTCTGTAAATAATTTAGCCTTACTTTTTATATAATGTTTCATGGTCCTGTGATAGTCCAAATGATCATGTGAAATATTAGTTAAGATACTCAGATCAAACTTTAAACCAAAAAATCTTTCCTGATCTAACCCATGAGATGATGTTTCCATTACTAGTATTTTATGATTTTGTGATGAAGCTAATTTTAATTCTTTAAAAAGTGATATTGGATCAGGAGAAGTTAAATTAACATTTCTACGACTGTTAGAGAATCCCAATGTACCAATAGAGATAGTTTTTTTGTTAAGTTTAGTAAGTAAATATTTTAAAAAAAAGGTAATTGAAGTTTTACCATTAGTTCCTGTAACTGCAATTTTTGTTTTAATATTGCTTTTGTAAAATAGATGAGCTGCTAGTGACAATTCTTTTCTTACGTTATCTACTCTGATGAAAGGTATTTTTAATAGTTCTGGAATTAAAGTTTTAGATGAAACAACTATTAGAGAAGCACCTTTTTTTTGTGCCTCTAATATAAAATTATTTCCATTGTCGCTGCTTCCATCAATAGCAAAAAAAATATCTCTTTTTTTTAGACTGCGCGTATCAAAAGAAAACTCTCGAAACTTTATTTTTTTAGCTTTGATATAATTAAGTGTTTGACTTTCAAGCATTCTAATGAGAAGTTTTGATAATTATATTCTCATTAGGTAAATATTTTGTTTTTGTGTCTAAAATAGGGCCTATTCTATCTATTATATTTCTTACTACTCTTGTTGAATTCCATCCAGCATCAGTCCATCCAAAAGTATTGTATGGATGATAATCGTCATTGATTCCTTTGGGCTCATCCAAAGAGACAAGAACAATGTATTCAGGTTTATTAATAGGAAACGTAGAAATAAAAGTGGTCATCTTTTTATTATCATAGGACTTATCTATTATTTTTTTTGCTGTTCCAGTTTTTCCTCCCACAATATATTTATAGTCAGTGTGCTCACTAAATGCGCGTGCTGCCGTTCCTTGATCTACTACTTTGCTCATGAGATATCTCATAATTTCACTTGTTTGTTCTGAAAATAATCTTTCACCTTTAATCTCTTCCCCCGTTTTTTTTCGAAGAGTAGGTTTAATAAGATAGCCCCCGTTAACAACCGCTGCAGTTGCACTTGCTAAATGTAATGGAGAAATCGATAATCCATATCCATATGATATGGACTCAGTATTAGCCATTCGCCAAGGATCAGGATATATAGGACTCGCTAATTCTGGTAATTCTAAATCTATCTCATTAAGTAAACCTAACTCATACAGGTAGGATTGTTGTAAATCTTTTCCGACATCTCTAATCATCTGAATGGTTCCTACATTCGATGAGTGAACGAAAATATCTTCAACTGAACAATAGTCTTCTTCACATGGACGATGAACATCTCTTACTCTGTATTTTCCAATTTTAATACTATCATTTATTTCATACATTGAGTTTGGAAAAAATTTCTTTTCTTCAATACCTATTGCTGTTGTAAAAGTTTTCATGACTGAACCAAACTCATAAAGACCTAATGTATTTTTATTAAACATATTATCATGGTTTTGAGTTTTTGCATTTGGATCAAAGTCTGGCAATGACACCATAGACAATATCTCTCCAGAATTAACGTCAATAATTAGTCCTGAACCACCCGTTGCACTATATAAATCCATGCCAGACAATATTTCATCCCTTACGATGTGCTGAAGTCTTACATCAAGAGAAGTTTCGAACTTTTTTTTACTTTCAGATTTTAATACAGCATTAAAGGATTTCTCTATGCCTGAAATTCCCTCATTATCAATATCTACTTTCCCAATCAAATGACTAAATAGTTCTTTATGTAAATATTTTCTCTGATTGGTATTTTCAATAGTGATGCCTGTTTCTCCTAAGTCTACTATTTCTTGTAAATCAGTTGGTGGAGTATTTCTTTTTAAATAAAAAAATTTATCTTTTGTAAGTTTTTTTCTTAAATCCTCTTCATTAATACTTGGATATATAGATTTAATTTTTGATATAAGCCCAGATTTATCATCTACTTGATTAGGATTGATGCCAATATTATACATTTTTATATTTGCAGTTATAGATACATCGTTTCTGTCATAAATATTTCCTCGTTCTATTAATTCATTATTAGAAAAATATTTATTTTCTTGATGATAAAAAAAATTAACATCAATCATTCGAATGGCTACTGCTAAATATATACTGCTAAAAACTACAGCAGCTAAAATTAATCTATTATTAATTTTTAAAGCAAAATTATTTCTGATTGACTTAAGTTTTTCAAATGCAAATTTCTCATCATTATATCGATGCGTAAAGGCAAAGCTTTTTTGATATATGTCAATTTTTTTACGTTTGTGTGATTTTTTTTTCACAAAACTATCTTGCAGGTGAATTAGTATCCGGCTTTACAACATTTATGACATCACTGAAATATTCTTGTTCTTGTTTGATGTCATTTTTATCCATTACTACAAAATATTTGGTATAATCATTAGTGATAACCATCTCAGAAATTTTTTTTAAATTTATCGGTGAAATGATTCGGCTCCATTCAATTTTATAAAGCTCATTCTTTGCTTCTTCATTTCTCAATGTAAGTTCAAGCTCATTGATTTGTTTTTGTTTGTTGGCTGATATATTTTTGATCACCATTATTGATAAGATGCCTAATAACAGTAAAAGAATTGAAAAAATCTTTAATATTCTTGAAATCATAAGCTAAATCCACACTCCTCAATTGGTATATATTTATTTTGATTACTTATTTTTTGAATAAGCCTTAATTTTGCAGATCTTGACCTTGGATTAAGTCTTACTTCGTCATCAGATGGCTTAATCACTTTTTCTACTTTGACGCTAGATCCAAGCGCTTTTGAAAAGTTTTTTACCATGCGGTCTTCTAAGGAATGAAAGGTTACAACACAGATTTTTCCAGCGATTGAAAGTAAGTTTAAGGCTTGATTTAGACCCGAATGTAATTCTTCTAGTTCGTTATTAATGAACATTCTTAATGCTTGAAATGTTTTAGTTGCTGGATTTATTTTTGACTTAAAATTTTTATTATTTTTTTTAATGATGTCTGCAAGTTCTAAGGTAGACTTGATTTCTTTTTTGTTCCTATAATTTATAATACTTCTTGCAATTCTCCTTGAATTTCTCTCATCTCCGTAATGAAATAAAATATCCGCTAATTCATTCTGATCTATTGTATTTATTAATTCACCAGCTGTTTTCCCAGTATTGCTCATCCTCATATCTAATGGTCCATCCTTCATAAATGAAAATCCCCGGTTCGCATTATCTAATTGCATTGATGAAACTCCTATATCAAATAAGAAACAGTTAACTTTTTCTCTTTCGAGTTCTTCCATAACTTTTTTGATTTGACTAAATCTTGATTCGATAAATTTAAAGCGGTCTTTGTATTTTTCTTCAAATTCTTTTGCTTTGGAAGATACTGATGGATCCCTATCAATTGCAATAACTTTACAATTGGATGAAGATAAGATCTTTTTTGAATATCCTCCGTTCCCGAATGTTGCATCAAAATAGATTTTGTCATCAGCTGGCTCTATTGACTCAATTACTTCATTTATTAGAACTGGTTTATGCTTAAACTCATCATCGATCATTTACTCTGTCTTCTAAGGAATGATGGTATTTCAAGTAAATCTTGATCTATCTCGTTATCATCAATACTTTCATCTGAGTTAGATGTTTCTAGCTCGTGAACATTTTGATCACTAAATAAATCTGGAGTGCTATCTCTAGCCTGAGTCTCCTCATTTACTCTATTCTGATCGATAAAATCCATTATACTTTGATGTTCT
>CACNXQ010000003.1 GCA_902624455.1 uncultured Pelagibacteraceae bacterium
AACCACCTGTTGCAATTGTCGTCATAGAATGGGCAATTGAATCAAAAAAAGGCATTCCAAATAACCAATAAGCTATAGCGCAAAGTGAAGTAAGAATTACATATATAATCACAACTGCCATAGCAATTTGAGCTGTTCTCGGTAAAATCTTTTCTGCATTATCAGAGGACTCTGTTCTAAAAACTTGCATTCCACCAACTTGTAAAACAGGAAGAATACTTATTGCCATAACAATGATCCCAACACCACCAACCCATTGCAGCAGACTTCTCCATAGTAGTATACCATGAGATAAAACTTCAACATTGTTAACTATAGTAGAACCAGTAGTAGTAACACCAGACATCGACTCAAAAATTGAGTCTGTTAAAGAAAAGTTAAATGAAGATAAATAAAAAGGTAATGCACCAAAAATACATATTACGATCCAAGATAAGGTTGTGAGTAAGAACGTATCTTGCATTGTAACTTTAGTCTCTCTATCTCCACGAGTAGATAATACTAAGGTCAATCCAAAACTAAACGAAATTACTAAACTTATTAAAAATGATTTCCAAGTTTCATTTTGAATTATCAAATCACATAAAAGTGGAATAGATAGTATACCGCTTAGAGCAATCAGTAGAAAACCTAATACATTAAGTATTATTTTGAAATTTACCATTTGTTAAAATAAAGGAATTACTAATTTTTTTTCAGTATAGAGCCTTGGTCAATCATGCTGTAGAATTCCCTTCTTGTAGAAGAGTCGGTTCTAAATTTTCCTAACAGTTGGCTTGTGACCATTGATATTCCTGGAGTGCTTATTCCTCTTGTTGTCATACATTGATGCTGAGCCTCAATTACAACTGCAACTCCCTTTGGTTTCAAAACCTTTTGAATACAGTTGGCTATTTGAGCAGTTAATTTTTCCTGTATCTGCATTCGCTTCATGTATATTCGCGTAATCCTTGCAAGTTTACTGATACCAACAACTCTTTTATTTGGTAGGTATGCAACATGTGCTGATCCAATAAAAGGCGCAATATGATGTTCACAATGAGACTCTATTCTTATATCTCTTAACATTATAATTTCGTCATAGCCGTCTAATTCATCAAACGTTTTTTTTAAAACTTCTTCAGGATTTTCATTGTACCCTGAAAACCAGTCCTGATAAGCTTTAACTACTCTTTTAGGAGTATCTAACAAGCCAGGCCTTGAGACATCTTCTCCAACAAAAGATAAAAGAGTTTTTACAGCTTCTTCAGCGTCTTTTCTGTCGGGTTTATTAATCTTCTTTTTTTTCATGATTTTGAAGACAGATTACTATATTAAATTTTGGTAAATTTATAGTTTTATTGCCTTTAAACGTCATTTAGCAGTTAAATATGTGTTTTCAAACAATAATTCTTAATTTTTTTTAAATCATAAACATAAATATGATACTCTGGTTAAAATGAAAATTGATAGGAATTTAGGCAATAATTCTAAGTCTTGGCCTTTTATAGAAGCGTCTAAGCTAATTAATAATGCAGAAAAGACTGGTCAGAATTTAATCAGATTACAAACAGGCTATGGTCCAAGTGGATTACCTCATATTGGCACTTTCGGAGAAGTTGCCAGAACAACGATGATATTAAATGCTATTAAGTCCATTTCTGACTTTGATGTTGAATTAATAGCATTTTCAGATGACTTGGATGGACTCAGGAAAGTTCCAGATAATGTTCCTAACCAAGATATGCTTGAAGAAAATCTTCACAAGCCCTTAACGTCTATTCCAGATCCATTTGGTACGGATAATAGTTTTGGCGAACATAACAACCAAATGCTAAAAAGATTTTTAGATCAATTTGAATTTAAATACACATTTAAAAGCGCAACTGAATTATACAAATCAGGTTTTTTTGATAATGAATTAATAAAAGTTTTAGAGAATTATGAAAAAATAAAAAATATAATACTACCTACATTAGGTGAAGAAAGAAGAAAAACTTATAGCCCATTTTTACCTATATGTTCTGATACTGGTCACGTTCTAGAAGTCGAGGTGAAGTCAATAGATCTAAATCAAAAAAAAATAATTTATATTAATAACGGAAGTGAATGTGAGACTCTTGTAACTGGAGGTAATTGCAAACTTCAGTGGAAAGTTGATTGGGCTATGCGTTGGGGAGCTCTTAATATAGATTATGAGATGTACGGAAAAGATCTAATACCAACGTTTCAATTATCCTCAAAAGTTTGCAGAGCTCTAAACAATAAGCCTCCTGTTAATTTTTTCTATGAGCTTTTTTTAGATGAACAGGGTGAAAAAATTTCGAAGTCTAAAGGAAATGGTCTTACTATTGAACAATGGCTTGATTATGCACCTAAAGAAACGTTGAGTTACTTTATGTATCAAAATCCAAGAAGGGCAAAAAAACTTTTTTATGAGGTTATACCAAAATCAACTGATGAATATTTAAATCATTTGAATAAGTTCGATAATTTAAATATTGAAGAAAAAATTGAAAATCCTATATGGCATATCTTTGAAGATAAAAATAATGTTGGGAAAATACCCCTATCGTATAATCTTATTTTAAATCTTATATCAGCAAGTGGTAAAAAAGAATTACAGGTAATTCTAGATTTTGTTCAAAAATACTGCGGAGATATTAATGATCAAAATCAGAATTTTGTTACTGATTTAATAAAGGGCGCGATTAAATATGACGAAGATGTTTTATCAAAGTCAGTTAAGTTTAGAGAGCCAAGTGACGAAGAAAGAAATATTTTCAGAGATTTGGTAAAAAGATTGGAGAAATTTGATACTGTCAATGATTCTGAAGAAATACAGACCGAAATTTATCAAATAGGTAAAGATTATAAGTTTGAGAATTTAAGGGATTGGTTCAAACTTATTTATCAAGTTTTATTTGGAAAGGATGATGGCCCTAGATTTGGTACTTTCATATCCATTTATGGAATTGATAAAACAATCGATTTAATCAGAGAAAGAGCAAAAATTTCAGATTGAATGATAAATAGTTTCCTCAATATAGTTCAAAAACTTGAACCTGAGCTTGCACATTCGCTAACACTAAAGTCCCTAAAATTTATAAAATTCATGAATTGGAAAGATTTTAATCATCCATCATTAAATTTAAAAATTTGTAATCTAAATTTTGATAACCCCATTGGAATGGCAGCAGGATTTGATAAAAATGCTGAAGTATTCAGAGAATTATTTCAAATCGGATTTGGTTTTGTTGAGGCGGGAACGGTCACAAAGTTGTCTCAATTTGGAAATCCAAAACCGAGAGTTTTTAGATTAAAAGAAGATAATGCAATAATAAATAGGCTTGGTTTTAACAACAAGGGAGCAGATAATTTTTTAAATAATATTAGCAAGAATAAATCCTACAGTAAAGTTCTAGGAATAAATATTGGACCTAACAAGAATTCGGATAGCTTTGTTAAAGATATAATAGAAACTTTTAAAATAACTTACTCAAGTGCAGACTATGTAACAGTAAACATATCTTCACCAAATACTGAGAGCTTGAGAAACATGCAGCAAAACGAAAATCTAATTAATATACTGAAGGAAATAACTAGTTATAGATCTTCTGAAACAACGCAAAAGCCAATAATGATTAAAGTAGATCCTGATAACACTGAAGCTCATTACGGAATGATATTAAACAATGTAAAGAAGTTTAATATTGATGGCATTATAACAACGAACACAACTCTCAATCGCGCTAATGACTTAATAAGTAAAAATAAAAGAGAGGATGGTGGCTTATCAGGTTTACCTCTGAAAGATACATCAAATAATGTCCTAAAATTTTTGTCGAAAGAATCTAACGGTGAAGTAGTGCTAATTGGTGTTGGCGGTATTGAAACTGCTAAAGATGTATATGATAAAATAAAATTTGGCGCATCATTGGTACAATTATATACTTCTATGACAATCCATGGGCCAGGTCTAATCAATACTATTAAGAAAGATTTAGTAAGATTATTAGCAAGCGATGGTCTGAACAATATAAAAGATGCAATAGGAGTAGAGTCAAGATGAACGAGTCAATAGAAGTTCCATACCTTGAAAGAAAGCGTCAACTAAATAAGAAAAGAAATAGAGAAATTTTTATCTCGGCGGCAAAAGATACCTTCACTAAAATGGGTGTGGACAAATCAAGCATTAGACAAATTACAAAAATTACTAACCTTGGCTCAGGTACTTTCTATAATTATTTTAGAAATAAAAATTCCATTTTTATAGTTATCAATGAAAGATTTGTTCAAGAGTTTAGTGAGTTTTTCATGAAAGAAATCGAAAAAGCAGATACCTTTGACCGAATAATTAAAATAGCATTTAAAAGCTGGTTTTCTTGGATATTAAGTGACGAAAAAAAATACTTATTTATTAAAAACAACAAAAATTATTTACTTGATATAAAGTGGCAGAAAAAAAACTCTAAGGAGTATATAATACTTCAAGATAAAATTTTTAAATTCATATTAGAAATATCCAAAAAAACAAAATTCCCAAACAATGATATATCGCTTATGATTACATCGGTAATTGCTGTTGCTGTTAGTCTAGGTGAGGAAATTCTTCTTAATGATGAAATACAGTTAGAAAATGTTACAGACTTCGCAACGAAATTATTCTTAAAAGGACTTTAAGATATGACAAAATCAATTTTTATTACTGGCGCTGCATCAGGAATTGGTAAAGCAACGGCAATATCTTTTGCGCAAAAAGGATGGAACGTCGGCCTCTTTGATATCAATGAAGAGGGCCTTAAATCAGTAGCTGACACTATTGGACACAATAAATGCATGTATCAAAAGCTAGATGTTACAGATATAAATGATTGGAAAAATGCTGAAAAGATGTTCTCACAATATACTGGTGGTACATGTGATTTATTCTTTAACAATGCTGGTATAGCAAATTTTGCTGGTGCATTTGAGGATATTGATGTTGAAGAGATGTACAAAATTATTGATGTGAATTTCAAGGGAGTAGTAAACGGGTGCTTAACAATGCTTGATATTTTAAAAAATACTCATGATAGTCTCTTACTCAATACAAGTTCTGTTGCTGGGTTAATATCATCACCAGGAATATCTGTTTACGGTGCAACAAAACATGCAGTAAGTTCACTTACTGAGAACTTAAACATAGAATTTGAACGATATGGTATAAGAGTAGCTGAAATTAATCCTTGGTTTACTGAAACACCTATATTAGATGCTAAACCTGTAACTAATGGAGTTGAAAGTCAGCTTGATCGTGATTTTATCAATCGAAAAACCAAAGTTTATCCTGTTGAAAAAGTTGTAAATTCAGTATGGTCTGCTTACACGTCTGGCAAAATTCATAATCCTATTGGTTTTGAAGCAAAATTTGCATCATTTTTTATGAGGATTCTCCCATCAATGATAAGAAGACTAAGTAAAAAACTATTTAAAGACTCTTTTATTTAGACAGATCTTTTTGCTTTATCAGCTTCATTAGATGATTTGATCATATTACGTAACATATCCCACTCATCGTCACTTACATTTTTAAGCATTTCATAAAAATTACCAGCATGGTTCAGCCATTGGCCCCCATCTATTGTGACTATTTCGCCAGTCAAGTAATCACATCCGTCAGCCATTAAGAATACAGCGAGATTTGAGAGTTCTTTTAAATCACCTGTTCTTTTCATTGGAATAGAGTCCATCATATCAGCTCCTTTTCCTCCAGGAGCAAGCCTATCCCAAGCACCCTTAGTTGGAAATGGTCCTGGTGCAATTGCGTTCAGTCTAATGCCTCTATTTCCCCATTCTGCTGCAAGAGATTTTGTCATTGTTGCAAGACCAGATTTAGACATCGCTGAAGGCACAGTATATGGACCACTACTATATACCCAAGTAGTTAATATAGAGATTATACTTCCCTTTAAACCTTCTTTGATCCACCTTTTGCCAACACAATTTGTTGTATAAAATGTTCCATTAAAAACAATATTTGCAATAGCATTAAATGCGCGGGGAGATAAATCCTCTGTTTTTGATATGAAATTTCCAGCTGCATTATTAACTAAGCCATCAAGAGGCCCATCAGACCAAATCTGATCAATCATTTCTTCAATTGCTTCAGACACTTTAATATCACAAGATATAGGTATTACTGATCCACCATACTTATCCATCATCTCTTTTGCTGAGTCTTCAAGTACAGATTTCCGTCTGCCACAGATATACACTTTTGCACCAAGTTCTAGATATCTCTCAGACATCGCTTTACCTAATCCTGAGCCACCACCGGTAACCAAAATTCTTTTATTTTCTAATAAATTTTCTTTAAACATAATTACTCCTTTATCCTAATTGGGTTAATATTGGAAAATATTTTATAAAAAAGAAAGCTAATTCTTGAATTCGATTTGTAAGTATTAATATCCCAAATATTATCAAAAGCAGCCCTGTTACTATCTCAATTGTTCTCATGTACTTTTTAATTTTTGAGAAAAAATTTAAGAAACTTCCAATTGCGTAAGCTGCAAGTAAAAAAGGTATTCCCAATCCCATCGAATAGAGAAATAAAAGAAAAACGCCTTGACTTATTGTTTCACTGCTTGCGGCAACAGATAATACACTTCCTAGAATTGGGCCAATACATGGGGTCCAACCGAAAGCGAATGAAAGACCAATTATGTATGAACCAACTACACCGGGCTTATAATTCTGAACCTGAACCCTTAATTCTTGATTTAATAATGGTATTTGAATTAACTGCATGAAGTGGATGCCAAAAATGATGATCACAATGCCTCCAGCAACTCTTAAGTAATCAAGGTACTCAAACATCAGTCCACTTATTACGGTTGCCGATGCTCCAAGTATGATGAATACGGTCGAGAAACCAATAACAAAACACAATGAATAGTAAAAAACACCTCTTTTTATTTCCCTAGCATTTAAATCCAATTTATCCAAACTTGTTCCAGCCATAAAACACAAATAGCCCGGTACGATTGGTAAAACGCATGGAGATAAAAAGCTAAGTAAACCAGCAGTTACAACATAAAAATAGGATAGTTCAGTCATCAAGTTCTTCTAAATCGTTTGAAAATTTCAGCACCACTCCATCCAATAAGTATAGCAATTATTAACGAAATCAATCCGTATAAAAGAGGGAAATTTTTTGAAAAATTAAATATAGCTTCTTCAATACCGACCCTGGTAACAGTAAAATTATAAGAATACGTTTGCGAAATTTTATCATTATTAATCATAAAGACATTTACTTTATATATTCCAACAGGAACGGTATTTGGAATTTCAATATTTGTTCTAAACAAGTTACCGTCTAAAATTTCAATCTGATCGTTTAAACGCTTATATAATTTTTCCCTATCTTTTGTTCTTATTAAAGCTTTATAAAAATCGTTTTTATCATTGGCAGACTCAATATTACCCCAATCAATTGTGAGCGAGCTCCAATCAAGATCTTGAGCTCTTTCACTTTTTAAAAGACCAATTTTGTTATTGTCTAGAAATTCATCTTCTAATTCTCTGGTGCTTGAAAGGTAGTAAAATCCAGGTACATCTCTAAATTCGACTGAATGTCTGTTAAGCCAAAATCCAAAAAAAGAGTCCTTTTTTCTGAGAATAACATCTTCACTTGGACCAATAACCTCTATAAGAAGATCCCTTTTTTCATCTCTAGGCTGAGTAGGGTCAGAGTAAAAAGCCCCAAAGACCAAAAGATCCTTTCCAGTAAAATTTGCGTCAATATATATCTCTTGTTCATCACTCCCAATTACAAGAGCTGAAACAGAGAAACATAAATAAAAATAGAGAATTAAAAATTTTATTACAAAAATAAATCTCATTAGAACAGTGTCCTAGTAACTGATATATTAAAAACATCATCGGGAATAAGTAAAAGATCTAACGCTATTTTCACAGCAACGGTCAGTACAATTACTGCAAGCAAAGCTCTTATTTCTTCACCTCTTAGCTTATTTGCAGCTATAACTCCAAATTGCGCACCTATTACTGAAGACAGAATTAAAAAAAAGGCCAGTACAGCATCTACGGCAAATGTTGTTGTAGCATGAAGTATTGTCACTAACGCAGTAATGAAAATGATTTGAAATAATGAAGTACCAATCACTTTTGATGTAGGCATACCCAGAAAGTAAATCATTGCAGGTATAAGTATAAACGCTCCACCAATGCCCATTGTCGCAGATAAAATTCCAATTAAAAAACCAATGATTATTGGTGGAATAACACTGATATAAAGCTTTGACTTATAAAACCTTACCTTAAATGGCAGTCTGTGTGCCCAGTTATGATAGTGAATTTTTTTCTTAACTGTTGTTTTACGAATACGATCCCTAATGACCTGCGAACTTTCAATGAGCATTAGAGTCCCAATTGAAACAAGAAGAATAAAATATAAAATTGAAATTACAGTTTCAATCTGCCCAATAAGAACTAGTTTATTAAATATCCATACTCCAAATATAGATCCAAAAAAACCTCCAAATAATAGAACGCTTCCCATTTTAAAATCAACTAATCCCTGTCTCCAATGACCCATCGTTCCTGATATTGATGAAGCGACTATCTGATTAGCTGATGTTGCAACAGCAACGTTCGTTGGAATACCCATAAAAATTAAAAGTGGTGTCATTAAAAATCCACCGCCAAGACCGAACATGCCTGATAAAAATCCCACAGCACCTCCAATTGACAGTAGTAAATAAATATTGATTGAAATTTCTGCAATTGGCAGATAGATGCTCATAATCTCACACTTTTGGTATTCCCAGACCTGAATGGGTGCGCAAAATAAGGGATTTGCAATTTATTAGACAAAGTTTATATATTAGTTTTACTTATTAATATTCTTAAACCTATGTCCTATAAAAGTCCAATAGAAGATTTGAAATACAATTTATCAATGCTTGACTACAGCAATACTATTGGAAGCATTGAACGATTCAAAGAATATGACGCCGATACACTTATGAGCGCTGTTGGAGAAATAGGCAAACTTAATGAACAGGAAGTTGTTGAAACCAACAAAATAGGTGATCGTGAAGGCTTAAAATTTGTTCCAGACGGTGCTGAAGGACCTGAAGTCCATACGCCTGAGGTATACAAAAAACTATACAAAACAGTTAGAGATTCAGGATATGTGGGTGCAACTATGCCAACAGAGTTTGGTGGAGGTGGAGCTCCATTTACTACTGCAATATTGTCTGGTGAGATTGGTATAGCATCTAACATGGCTTTTTACATGGGACCTGGGCTAAGTCATGGAGCAATGAAGACAATATTAAAGAAGGGATCTGATGAACTAAAACAAAAATATCTTCCTAAGTTAGTTTCTGGAGAGTGGATGGGTACAATGTGTTTAACTGAACCGCAGTGTGGCACAGATTTAGGTCTTATCAAAACTACTGCAAATCCTATAGATGATCATTATGAATTAAATGGACAAAAAATATGGATTTCATTTGGTGAACATGACCTTACTGAAAATATCATTCACCTTGTCCTTGCAAAATTACCAGATGCTCCAGATGGCATAAAGGGTATCAGCTTATTTTTGGTACCTAAAAGACTTGAAGATAATTCACGAAACCAAATTTTTTGTGGTGGTTTAGAGCATAAGCTGGGCATCAATTCATCACCAACATGCGTAATGAATTTAGATAATGCAAAAGGTTGGCTTGTGGGTGACAAACACAAGGGCATGGAAGCGATGTTTCTTATGATGAACGATGCAAGATTGAAAGTGGGTTTACAAGGTATCGCAATGTCTGAGATAGCCTATCAAAATGCATTAGAATTTGCTAAGGAAAGAAAGCAGATGAGATCTGTTGTTAAGGAAAAACAAGATAAAGATAGCAAAGCAGATAACATCATCGTGCACCCTGATGTAAGAAGAATGTTGATGAATGTCAAATCAACGACTGAAGCAATGCGTGCTTTGTGTATATATACTGCAATGAAAATTGATTTGGCCGAAGATCACCCAGATGAAAAGGTAAGAGAGTCAGCTGAAGATTTTGCGGCACTTATGACACCAATCGTTAAAGCTTATTGTACTGATAGAGGTTTTCAAAATTGTTCAGAATCACTACAAGTTTTAGGTGGCAGCGGATTTACCCAAGAATATCCTCTTGAACAATATTTGAGAGATGTACGCATTACACAAATCTATGAGGGTACCAATGGTATTCAGGCTTTGGATCTTGTCGGAAGAAAACTAACAATGCATAAAGGAAGACTTCTTCAAAATTTCCAAAAAGAAGTGCAACAATTTTTATCTGAGAATAAAGATGATGATGATATAAAACAATTTATTGTTCCACTTCAAAATGCTCTTAAAGAAGTCACGGCCTCAACTATGTGGTTAATGCAAAATGGTATGCAAGATCCAGAAAATGCCTTGGCTTCTGCATCTGATTATTTAAATTTACTTGCATTAATGTCTCTCACTTATATGTGGGCGCGGATGGCAAAATATTCTGTAGGTAAAAATGAACCTATTCACAAAAACAAAATAAAAACTGGAACCTATTTTGTTGAAAAAGTCATGCCTGAACTCGTGATGTATTCACAAAAGGTTCAAGCCGGCAAGTCATCTATGATGGAAATGGACGTAGCTGAATTCTAATTCAAGCTTTGTACCCTAACTGACGAGAAGCTAAATCGTACATTATTTCTTCAGAGCCACCACCAATTGCATTAACTCTTACTTCTCTGTAAATTCTCTCTACTCTTGCTGGCCCACTATTTCCTCTTAAATAACCAGCCCCACCTAAAATTTGCATTGCTTCTCTTGCACAAAGTTCCATTGTTTTACTAGCTTGTACTTTTAACATTGCGAGATCCGCAATTGGACTTTCGCCGTTCATCACACGCCATGAGAGCAATTCTGTCCATGCTTTTGACGCACGTACACAACGATTCATTTCTACAAGTTTATGTTTAATAACTTGGTTGTTTATGAGTGGATTTCCAAATGTTTTTCTCTCTCTTGCCCAAGAAACAGCTTCATCAATACAGATTTGCGAATATGCATTCATACCAGCAGCCATGCCTAATCGTTCCTGACTAAAATTACTCATTACACCAATCCAGCCACTATTTTCACCACCTATTAAATTTTCAATAGGAACTTTGCAATCATCAAAGTATAATGCTGCTGTATCAGAGCTCAACCATCCCATTTTTTTGAGAGGTGTTTGAGTGAATCCAGGCGTGTCTTTTTCAATTACTAATATTGAAATTCCTGAAGCCCCTTCACTGCCTGTTCTAACACCAACTACATATGTATCTGCTCTCATTCCACTCGTAATAAACATCTTTGATCCATTTACTATGAAATGATCATCCTTTCTTACCGCTCTTGTCTTAAGGCCAGCAACATCAGAACCACCTGAAGGCTCAGTCATAGCAAGGGCTGCAATCTTTTCTCCTTTAATGACAGGAGGAATAAATTTTTCTTTTTGCTCTTCTGTTCCAAGTGCTTGTATTAATGGTATTGAAATATTATGCGACATCAGGCTAGCCGAAACACCACCACAACCCTGTGCAAATTCTTCAGAAGTTACAATTCCATGAAATATATCGATACCTTCTTTAGTTCCGCCATATTTTTCATCATAACCCATTCCCATCAGCCCTACTTCAGCTGCTTTTTTATATAAATCACGAGGAAACTCACCAGCTTCTTCCCACTCATCGACATATGGAACTATTTCTTTAGAAACAAATTTTCTTACTTCCTCTCTCCATGCATGATGTGATTCATTGTAGAAAAGTGGTTCTTTTCCCTCTTGTACTCCAACTTTAGGTATCATTTTATTACACTCACTCCATTTTTAAGAACTAACTTATCACGTTCTTTTACTTTTGAATTAAAATATATCATTTTATCTTTTTTCCACATTTCAGTAATAATTGTTTCTCCCGGATAAACTGGCGAAGAAAAACGACAATCAAATCTCTTTAGCTTTGAAGCGTCATTCTCACAAATTTCATTAACTAATGAACGACATGCAATACCGTAAGTACACATGCCATGAAGTATAGGTTTTTCAAAACCAGCAGCTTTCGCAAAATTCGGATCAGAGTGAAGAGGGTTATAATCACCTGACAATCTAAATATGAGTGCTTGATCGGGCTTGGTAGATACTTCACTAACATAATCTGGCTCGCCATCTGGAATGAATATTTCTTTTTTAGGTGAGTCAGGCCCTCCAAAACCACCATCACCCCGAGCAAATGTGGTACTTACAAGCTTGCAAACTTCTTCATTATTTTTTTTGTTCTTCACAGTTGTTTCAACTTCAATAATAGCCCCTCGAGCTGGTCCTTTGTCATAACATCCTATTACTTTTGCATTAGCAATAAAATCACCCGAAACAGGTAGAGCATTTGTTATTGAAAGTCTCTGTTCACCGTGAACAACCATAATAAAATTAATATTTGTTTTAAGTAGCAGAGGAGAATGATATTGAAAATTAGTAGCCATGGATGGAAGAACCGACTGACTGTTTTCGTAAACATACTTTAATTCATTTAGATTCATTGGGTCATTTCCAAGACCGATGCCAAGACTGTATAAAATTGAGTCTTTATCAGAATATGATATTTCAACGTTCTCAGACGTCAAATTCATTATTTCATCATAATTAATAGTCATTTTTATCTATTTTTATCTGAATAATATTATATATACTTCAAATATATTATTTAATTTAGCAAAAAAATTATGCCAAAACCATTTGATTTAGAAAAAAAGGGATCAATTGCTCACTTAAAGTTTAATCGACCGGAAAAAAGGAACTCCATGAATGAAGATTTTTGGAGAACGTTTCCGGACGAGGTTGAGATGCTTGACGACACAGGTGAAATTAGAGCACTAATAGTATCTTCAACAGGACCCCATTTTTCTGCTGGAATAGATCTAAACATGTTTCAAAACGACCAGATTAGTTTCGAGAAAGGTGAAATTGGCAGAAGTCGTGGGTACTTTATGCAACAGTTGGCTTATCTTCAAAAAGCAGCTAGCTGTCTTGAGACAGCAAGATTTCCAGTTATTGCTGCTGTTCAAGGTGGATGTATTGGTGGCGGCATCGATTTAATTACTGCAGCGGACATTAGACTTTGTACAGCCGATGCCTTTTTTAAGATTGAAGAAATAAATGTTGGACTTGCAGCTGATATCGGAACTCTTCAACGACTACCGAAAGTAATACCAGCAGGAATTGCAAGGGAGTGGGCATTGATGGGCGAGAGCATATCATCCGATAGAGCTCATGAAGTTGGATTAATAAATTATGTTTATCCGTCTCAGGAAGAAATGATTACCGCAGCCTTTGAAATGGCGGAGAAAATTTCCTCTAAATCTCCTTTAGCGATGTGGGGTACCAAGGATGTTCTAAACTATTCTCGAGATCATACAGTCGAAGAAGGCCTTAAATATGTTGCTATGTGGAATGGAGCGACATTACATAAAGAGGATGTCATGAAAAGCATGATGTCAAAAATGCAAAAAACTAACGCAGACTTTCAAAATTTAAGAGATAAAGACTTTTTAGAGCATAAATCGAAGAAAAAATAATTTTATTTTTTGTTTATTCTAATATTCAGATACGTTATTTTTTATGAGATATAAAAAAGGAATAATTCTCGCTGCAGGAAAAGGTTCAAGGTTATCGCCTGCTACAAAAGTTACTGCAAAACCGCTACTACCTGTATTTGATAAACCAATGTTATATTATGCTCTGTGCAATCTGATGCTTGCAGGTATAAGAGATATTCTTTTCATAAGCAGGCGTGAAGATATAAAAATATTCAAAAAGATGTTTGGTTCTGGAAAACAGCTTGGAATGAAGTTCTCATATACTTATCAGAGAAAACAAATTGGAATACCAGACGCTATGCGCATAGGAAAAAGATTTATTGGGAAGGACTCCTTTGCATTAGCATTAGCTGATAATTTATTTATTGGTAAAGAAATGGAAAAATACTTATCTAAAGTTCAAAACTCAAGATTACCCGCAAATATATTATCTGTTAAAACTAAGTTTCCTGAAAAATCAGCTGTAATTGAGGTCGATATAAAGGGTAGGATTCAATCAATTGTAGAAAAACCGAGTAAGCCAAAGAGTAACGACACTATACCTGGACTTTATTTTTACGACAAAAAGTCAGTTGAAATTTCAAAAAAATTAAAAAAATCTAAGAGAGGTGAACTTGAAATTGTCGATGTTCATTTAGATTATCATAAAAATAAGGAACTTTCGGTTATTCCTCTATCACAAAATATAAAGTGGTTTGATACTGGTGACTCTCATGAAATGTTGATTGCTTCAAATTATGTTATGGAATATCAAACAAAGAATAAGACATTGACAGGATCAATAGAGTTAGTGGCATATCAAAAGAAATGGATTTCGAAACTAAAATTTAGAGATTTGATAAATAAGCTCCCAGAATCAAATTATAAAAATACTCTTAAAAAATTTACTTGATGGTTGAAGAACAGAGTTTAATAAAGATATTATCAGATCGAAATTATGATTTTGATATTACACATCATGAACCACTATTTACTGTTGAAGATTCAAAAAATCTAAGAGGTAAAATAAGTGGGGCACATTCAAAAAATCTATTTCTCAAAGACCAAAAAGATAGATTTTATTTAGTTAGTTTTATTGAAGATATAACTGCTGACCTCAAAGCAATATCTGAACCTCTCAATAGCAAGAAACTATCTTTTGCGAGAGAGTCATATTTAGAGGAATATTTAGGATTGAAACCAGGCGCAGTTACTCCGTTCGGGTTATTAAACGATACCAATAAAGAAGTGAATTTTTTCTTTGATGAGGCATTCCTAGGCTTTGATATAGTTAATTTTCATCCCCTAGTAAATACTGCAACTATTTCAATGAGCCCAAAAAATTTGATAGAGCTGATTGAAGAATTACACAAAAAAGTAAATTTAATTGATATGAAAAAATATCAGAGGAATTTGTGAAGAAAGCAAAGTTTATTAAAACTAATAAAAAAATTTCCGCAAAGGTATTCAATTTAAAGTTTGATGAAGTTATTTGGGTAAATGGAAATAAATTAGTTAGAGATAAAATTGAGCATAATGGGGTCGCTTCAATAGTTCCTATTTTACACAAAAAGTTTGTTATTTTGCTCAAACAATACAGATATGGAGTTGATAAAGTTCTTCTAGAAGTGCCAGCAGGAACAATTGATAAAGGTGAAAATCCTCTAAAATGTGCTAAAAGAGAATTAATTGAAGAAACTGGCTATCATGGTAAAAATTGGAAATCGCTTGGAAGTTTTTTTCCATCACCTGCATATAATAGCTGTGTAATTTATTGTTATAGCACCAAGATTTATAAAAAAACTGCTACTAGTCTTGACCCTGATGAAGTTTTAGAAACTAAGATCTTATCTTTCAAGGAAGTAGAAAAACTTATGAAAAATGGAAAGATACAAGACATGAAGACATTCATATCGCTACAAAAATTTATTAAAAATTACTGATTAAGTATTTTCCAAATACCAGATGCTGATAGGATAACTTTATCTTTCGAAATTAAGTTACCCTCAATGAATACAAGTGACTTTGTTGTACGAGTTACTTTGGCGTCGCACTCAACTAAGTCATCTTGAAGCCCAGGACTAACAAAATTACAATTAAGTGATATTGTACTACAAGGTTTTTTACCACTTGCTACAAAAACTGAGGTCCCAAGAAAGATATCCGCTAACGTCATTGAGTAACCACCATGAGCTATGCCATGAGCATTCAGATGCTTATCTAGTATTTTAGTGATAAATTTGTATTCTCCAGACTCTTCTTTCTTGTAATACATTGGACCTACCAAAACATCAAATCCCGCATGCCATCCAAGTTTCTTGTAACCATCTGGAACCCAAATTGGAGCTGAAGTTTGTGTCTTGAGCATTACCATAAATAGAATCTCCGGTAAAATTTAAAGATGGGACTTTCTATCTTTCATACATATAACGGTCAAGAAAAAATAAATTTATTAACTGCCAAAATTTACCCCTTTTTTTGGGCATTTTTTGACATGTGTGAATTTAAAACTTTTTTTTTCGAATAAAGTCTCTATGTTACGCAAATCAATTAAATAGATCAAATTTTATGAGAGAAGCTGCAATTATATCTACTGCAAGAACAGGATTGGCAAAAGCAGTAAGAGGTGGTTTTAATAAGACTCATGGTATTACCATGGGAGGCCAAACTGTTAAGCACGTAATTGATAGAGCAGGTATTGATGCAGGTGAAGTTGAAGACGTAATTTTTGGTTGCGGTCAACCAGAGGGTGCAACGGGTCATAATATTGGACGAAATGTTGCAATATCAGGTGGATGTCCAGTTACTGTTCCAGGTACTACAATTAACAGATTCTGCTCATCAGGTTTACAATCAATCGCTGTTGCTGCTCAAAGAATAATCGTAGACGGCATTAAAGTTGCAATAGGAGGAGGTGTTGAGTCAATCTCTCTTACCCAACAAAACCTTAATATGAAACATTTAATTGAGCCTGAACTTCAAAAAATATGTCCTGCACTTTGGATGCCTATGATAAATACAGCTGATATTGTTGCTGATCGATATGGGATCAGTCGTGAAAAGCAAGACGAATATTCTTTACAAAGTCAACAGAGGACAGCTGCAGCACAAACTGAAGGTAAGTTCAATGATGAAATCATTCCAGTATCAACAAAAATGGACGTGATCAATAAAGAAACAAAAGAAGTCAGTGTTCAAGATGTGACAGTCGATAAAGACGAATGCAATCGACCTCAAACAACTTTGGAAAGTCTTGCATCATTAATGCCAGTTATGGGCCCTGATAAATATATTACTGCAGGAAATGCAAGCCAACTTTCTGACGGTGCATCTTCTTGTTTACTCATGGACCTTAAAGAAGCTGAAAAAAAGAATATTGAACCTATGGGAATTTTTAGAGGTCTCGCAGTTGCTGCGTGCGAGCCAGATGAAATGGGAATCGGCCCTGTCTTTGCAGTGCCAAAATTGTTAGAGCAACATAATCTTAAAGTTGATGATATAGATATTTGGGAATTAAATGAGGCTTTCGCTGTTCAGGTTTTATATTGCCGTGACAAGCTGGGTATTGATAATGAAAAGCTCAACGTAAATGGAGGCTCCATCTCAATTGGTCACCCTTATGGAATGACTGGTTCCAGAATGACTGGACATATATTAATTGAAGGTAAGAGAAGAAATGCAAAATATGGAGTAGTAACTATGTGTGTTGGTGGAGGAATGGGAGCTGCAGGCTTGTTTGAAATTCTATGATCAATTTAATTAAAAATATTGAGAAAGTTGCTCTCGTTTTAATAATTTTTGCAACTGTCATTGCAATCGGTTACGAAATTCATGCAATGTACGAAAAAAGCTTGGTTGAGCTTGCTGACTTATTGCTGCTGTTTATTTATCTTGAGGTCATACAAATGATAAGAGAATACTGGACGCTTAATAGAATTAGAATAAGTATTCCTCTTTTTATTGCAATTACTGCGGTAGCTAGATTGATAATTCTTCAGGGTAAAACTATGGACCCTAGCATGTTATTATATGAAGGTGGGGCAATTTTATTGATTGCTCTTGCTGTATTAATACTAAAGGCTCGAAAATTAAAAATCTTTGCGGATGCAGAAGATTAATTCATTCTTAAAATACTCTCTAATAATTCTATTTCTGTCATTTAAGGTAGAGGCTTCCATCTTATCAGATAAAGATGAAGTCGATATTATCAATGTTGTAAAATTGCAACTTGAAGCGTTTCAACAAGACGATTTTGAAACAGCTTATTCATTCGCTTCTCCAATTATTAAACAAATATTCAAAAATGCAGACGAATTTAAAAGGATGGTCAAAAGTGGGTATCAAGCTGTTTATAGGCCCAAAAGTGTCAATTTTGGTCCAGTTGAATTAATTGATGGCGTACCTGTTTTGATTGTTTATCTCGTTGATCCAGATGGTATTTTTGTTACGGCTACCTACACTATGCAAAAACAGGATAATGGAGAATGGCTTATAAATGGGTGCATGCTTAATAAAGCAGTTAGTGATGAAATTTAATTAATTTGAGTTATCAATTATTGACTTATAAAACTCAAGACTAGTTTTACCTTTTCTCTCAAGTGTATCTCGATCTACACTAACTAGTCCAAATCGTGGTTTGTATCCAAAAAGCCATTCAAAATTATCAAGAAAAGACCAATAAAAATATCCTCTTATATCTAAACCATCATCAATACATCGCTGTAAGCCTTCAAGTGCAGTTGTGATATAATTTATCCTTTGCTGATCATCATCTGTTCCAATGCCGTTTTCAGTTACTATCATTGGACAATTAATTTTTGGGCTTACGTATCTTAAAACATTTTCCAGCGACTCAGGATAGTATTCATAGCCCATAACCAACATATCTGATGTCTTTAAATTAGGCGTGATGACACCATCAGGTCCAAATGTATGACGTGTATAAGTTTGGATCCCTATAAAGTCATCATTCTTAGTTTGATCAAGACATACATCAACGGATTCTTTGTGTGCCTCATCCCTTACTGACTCACCTCCTTCAACACACTGGTAGTCCATAATAGATAGAGTGATGCCAACTGGTTGATTATTATTTAAATTTTCTTTTATGACTGAAAAGGATTTCACGTGAGCCTCCATCATGCAATCTCTTATTTTGAATGGATGACCAAAAAGAAATGGTCCAAAATTTTCCAGCGTTGAACCACAAGATTTTGCAGCTTCGCTAACAAACGGCATAAGAGTTTTCATGCCACCAGCAGGATAACTAGGAAAACTATGTGCAAAGCATGAAGTTAGATTAGCCTCATTGATAGTACAAATCATGTCTGAGTAATCTCCAAGCTCTTTAGTAATTTTTTCAGCATACCTTATATATAAATCCACATTTTTGCTTTTTTCCCAACCACCTTTAGCTGTAAACCATAATGGAGAAGTAAAATGCTGATAAGTAACACATGTTTTAACATTCTTTGAATGGCAATAATCGAGAACTTTTTTATAGTGATCAATTGCTTCTTGAGAAAACTCTCCTTCTGAGGGCTGAATTCTAGCCCATTCAATGGATAGACGGTATGATTGTATTGAATTATCAGCCATTAAATCAATATCTTCTTCATATTTATTCCACTGATCACAAGCGATACCTGATGGTTCCACAAAAGTTGTATTTTTGGTATTTTCTAATAACCAGAAATCTGAATTTTTATTATTACCTTCAACTTGATGAGCGGCTGTTGCAGTACCCCATATAAAATCTTTTGGCAAATTAAGTTTCATAACTATATAAATTTTGCATTTGGATAATTATCAAGAATATACTTTTTAAGTTCTTCAACCAGTTCTTTTTTTACTAGAGTCACAATAGCTCCACCAAAACCAGCGCCTGTTAATTTAGACCCTAAGGCACCAAAAGAGTTAGCTAAATCAACTAATTTATCTAGTTCAAGTGTAGAAACCTTATAATATTTAGATAATGACATATGGCTTTCCGTCATCAATTTTCCAAATTCTTCAGCTCCATTACTTTTTAAAAATTGAGCTGCTTTAACCACTCTTATATTTTCTTCTATTACATGTTTACTAACACCAAGCTCATCGTCGGACAGTGACTGAATATCATGTTCACCAATCTTTGATTTTACACAGAGATTCTCAACATTCATATTTTTTGCAGCAGAATAGCACAATTCTTTTTTTTGATTAAAATTACTATCCGACAATATTCTCTGAGTATTACTGTCAATAATTACAAACTTATAATCTTTGAAAATGGGTATCAATTCATAATTTCTGTTTGCTGTATTAAGAAAAAGAGCCTCATTTTGATTACCTAAGACTGAAACAAACTGATCCATTATTCCACCACCCACACCAACAAAATTATTTTCAATGTCATAAGCTAAATCTATCAACTCCTTATTTGATATAACTCTCTGAAAATACTTAACTAATGATTTTATAGTACTAACTGTAATTGCAGCAGAAGAGGAGAGTCCTATACCTAGTGGAAGACTGCTTTTAATATTAATTGATATATTAGTTACTTTAACTTTGAATTTTTGTTCAAAAAATAGGCATGAACCGATAATAAAATCAGTCCAATCATGTCTTTTTTCTAATTTCTTAACAATAAACGAGTCTTTATATTTGTCAGAAACTATAGAAATATAATCAGTATTTTTATTTTTGCTTATTTCACAAATAATTGAATTCTTTATTTGTAATGGCATTACATGCCCACCATTATAGTCTAGATGTTCTCCAATGAGGTTAACTCTCCCAAAGCCCTCACCAATTGAGATTGCATTCATAACTTATATTTATCTTTGTTTTAATTCAGTAAATATTTTCTCGTAAAAGTTACTATCGTACTTATTAAAGTACGTAACAATTATTGCTATAGTTCCTGCAACAGCTGGAAAAATGTATCCCATGATAAAGAGACCATTCAATGTTTCTGGAGTTTGTTGTGATGCATTCGCAACATAGTCCGTACTTTCTAAAATAACTCCTGCCAGCCATGCACTAAAACCAACACTTAATTTAAAGACAAATACATGAGCTGCATTTAGAACACCTTCAGCTCGGAGTCCAGATTTCCATTCACCGTACTCAATTGTATCGGCAATCATTGACCAAGCCATAACACCCGCCATACCAAAACCAATGAAACCAAAGGTTGCAATAAAAGCCAATAACCAGAAGTTTTCATATCCTGTAATATAATAGATTATTAAATCTGTAATTACGTAAAGAAAAGTTCCAATCATAAACAAAGTTTTTTTCTCAAACTTATGCTTAATTACGTTAATTAAATATGCACCAAACATAATTTGCAAAATTACACCAAGTAAAATTAGACTAAAATAAGCCTCTAACTGAAGGTTATATTTAACAAAATACACGACTGTGAGTTGCTTTATATTATTTGCAACCCAAGTAGTTAAAAGTGCCAGTATCACGAAATGCAATGGATAATTATTAAATACCATTTTGGTTACTTTTTTAACTCCAATGCTTTCTTCATATGGTTTTGAATAAACTTCCTTGGTATTGAAAAAGCATAAAAATGCAAAAATAGCTCCCAGCACAGCTAAACAACCGACTACAATTGGAAACCCAACCTGTGGTGAGCTGAAGAGTCCAACAAGAGGCAATGTTAAAACTGCAACTGTAATTGATCCAGAGCTTGCTCCTAAATATCTAAAGGATGCAAGTGAAGTTCTTTCATCTCTATCTTGCGTCATCGCGGGAATGAGTGAACCAACTGGAATAGCAATTATTGTATATAGAGTAGTGAATGTAATGTAAGTGAAAAGAGCCCAATAAAATTTGCCTGTTTCTGATAAATCAGGGGAAGTAAAACATAGAATAATCATTATTAAAGCAGGTACCGATCCAAACAAAATATAAGGTCTAAATTTTCCCCATCTTGTTGATGTGTTATCTGCAATATATCCCATAATTGGGTCAGTAAACGCATCCCAGATTTTTGCTATAAAGAAAACTAATCCAGCGTTAACGGGCGATAATCCAAAAATATCTGTGTAAAAAAATAATAAGTAGAAAACAGTCAATTGCCACATAATATTTATGGCAAAATCTCCTCCACCGTAAAATAGTTTAGATCTAAAACTTAATTTCATATTGTATCATATACAGTTTCAACTAACTTTAGTGCTCTCTGATCACCAAGCATTGAACCAGTTAATAAGTTCATAGTATATGCGCAGCTAATTCCATTTTCAGGATCACCGTAAGCCATAGAGCCACCCCATCCAGTGTGACCAAAAGCCTGACTACTTTTTCCAAATAATTTTCCGCCACCTACACTATAACCCACGTAAGACCATTGCATAGGAGATTTCATTACTTGGTCATCTCCACTAATAGCTACTGAAGTAAGGAGGTCAAATGTATCTGATGAGATAAATTTATTATTTTTATGAGATAGGAAAAAATCATAGATTTTAGCGAGTGATCTTGAATTAGAATGACAATTCATAGCAGGAATTTCAGCTAGTCTCCATTCAGATGTATTAGCTGTTTTAGTTCTATTTGCTGGATTCAGAAATGCAGTTATTAGATATTCATCTACATTTTTTGGATTACTGAAGGCTTTCCTTAAGCTCTCTGAGCTTATCAATTCAGCTATATTATCATGATACATTGAGGGCGTTCCAATAAAACATTTTGTTTCAAGTGGATAATTAAGTAAATCTTCTAGATTTCTTCCAACTGACTTGCCAGTAATTCGTTTTATTAACTCACCAACTAAAAAACCAATTGTTTTTGGATGATAACATATTTTCTCTTTAGCTTTATGATAGGGTGCCTGCTTAGCTAAAAGATCAACTACAAAATCCCATTTGTAAAAATCTGTTTCATCGATTGGCTGTCTCCATCCATACATACCTGCTTGATGCGATAGTAGTGTTTTGACTTTAATTTCTTCTTTTCCAGAATCTGCAAATTCAGGCCAGTAGTCAGCTACATTTTTTTCCAAATCCAAGTCACCATTATCAATTAATTTGGCTACTATCATTGCAACAATACCTTTACTCGTTGAATGTATATTGACTATGGTATTTGCGTCCCATTTGTTTTTTTTATCACGGTCTCGGTGACCACCGTAAAGGTCTACCAAGACTTCGCCATTTTGATATACGGCAAAAGAAGCCCCAACTTCTTCATCATTTTCTAGGTTTTTTTTAAATAATTTATACGTGTCCTCGAATTTTTTATTGAACTCACCCAAATCTGTTATTTCATTATCCGCAGTCATTTATAGTGTCATAAATCTATTATTTATATATCCTGATTTAGATTATATGACAGAGCAGAATAACAAAACATATTTAATCGGATTTATACTAGCTCTATCAGCTGGCCTGATTTGGAGTTTTGGGGCACCAACAGTTCGTTACATGATTGATGCTCAAATCTATCAGTGGCATTATCTATTTTGTAGAGGAATAACCGTCGCAACAATTCTACTTATTTTTTTACTTTACCATGAAGGTCTCTCATTTAGACACAATTTTAAAAGAGTAGGGTACTCCGGACTTCTTGGAGGTATTGGATTAGCATTTGCATTCATATTTTTCATTTTTGGGATGACATTTACATCAGCTGCAACCACTTTATTTATGATCGGAACTCAACCTTTGTTTGCAGGATTATTTGCTTATTTATTTCTAAGAGAATATATGAGAACAGCGACAGTCATTGCTTGCCTCATCTCATTGCTAGGAATGGTTTTGATGGCATATAATGATTGGAATGCAGGAACAATTTTAGGATGGCTATTTGGTTTATTTTGTTCAATAGGATTTGCGATTTTTGCAGTAACACTTAGATGGCAACCCGATACTCCTAAATTTACGACCATTATTATTGCTGGAATTTTTTGTGCTTTATTCTCTCTAGTTATGATAATTATTTTTACTGATAGTTACACAATGCCTGTTCGAAATATTTATTTGAGTATGTTACACGGTACCTTTGTGGCAACTGGTTTAATTTTATTGAGTATTGGAGCAAGGTACCTTCCAGCAGCTGAATTTATGCTCCTGTCCTTAACTGAAGTTATAGGTGGTGTAATATGGTGCTGGATACCATTGTTTGGAGTAAATGAAGTTCCTGGAGCATATACATTGATAGGTGGTTTCGTAATTATTATCGCTATAGCCTTTCATGCAATTGGAACGAGACAAAAAGTTAATCCCCCCACACTATAAATTTAAGGAGAAAAAATGAGCGTAGGATTTATTGGTTTAGGCAATGTAGGATTAAAGCTTGCAAATAATTTATTAAGTTCTGAACATTTACTTTTTGTTCATGATTTAGATAAGAACAATGCATTAGAAGTTATAAATAAGGGAGCGATATGGTGTGAAAGTTCCATGGAAATAGCTGAGAAATGCGAAACTATCATTACATGTCTTCCTAGTCCCCAAGCAGTTTCTGAAGTTATTGAAGGACCTGAGGGTTTATTAAGGTCTGATGTGAGAGAGAAACTTTGGATTGAAATGAGTACTACTGATAGTGAAGAAATGATAAGGCTAGCAGAAATTTCAAATTCTAGAGGACTTGAGGCAATTGAGGCACCAGTTTCTGGTGGATGTCATCGTGCCGCTACAGGCAATATTGCAATCTTTGCTGCTGGATCTAGGACTAATTTTGAACGAGCTTTGCCAATTTTAAAATGTCTAGGACATGAAATTCTTCATATTGGTGAATTGGGTAAAGCTTCAGTATTAAAGGTAGTTACAAATTTTTTGGCTTCGACTCATCTAGTTGCTCTCGGTGAAGCACTTGCAGTGTGCAAGAAATCTAATATTGATTTAACTAAAGCATTCAAGGGTATTAAGATAAGTTCTGGTAACAGTTTTGTACATGAAACTGAAAGCCAGGTTATCTTGAATGGAAGTTATAATATAAATTTTACAATGGATTTGGTGTGTAAAGATGTTCAACTATTTCACTCGCTAGCAGAAGATCATGACGTGCCAACTGAAATATCATCAAATATTGTCGAGATTTTTAATGAAGGAAAGGAAAAATATGGCTCACGTGCATGGTCATCTATGATTGTAAAAAGAATAGAGGATCAATGTGGGATCAATTTAAGAGCGCCAGGTTTTCCTGATGAGATAATCGATCTCGACAATAAAAGAGAAGGCTTAGAAATAGTTTAAATGCTTGATATACAAACAGTAAATTGGAACTATCCTACACCAATATGGTTTGGAATAGGTCGTATTAACGATATTTATAAAGCTTGTAATCAGTTCAATTTTTCAAATCCATTGATAGTAACAGATCCAGACATGCTAGATAATCAGGGCTTTAAAGAAATTATCTCACAATTAGATAATAAGTCTGTAAGTTATTCTATTTTTTCAGAAATTAAGGGTAATCCAACTGGAACAAATGTTATGGATGGCGTTCAATGTTTTAAGACAAATCAAAATGATGGAGTAATAGCTGTAGGTGGAGGCAGTTCACTTGATGCAGGAAAAGCAATTGCATTTATGTCCACGCAATCAGAAGACCTATTTTTCTTTGAAGACATAGGTGATAATTGGACTCGTGCAAATACGGAAAATTTACCAAATGTTATTGCAATTCCAACAACTGCTGGAACAGGATCAGAAACAGGAAGATCATCACTTATCATTGATGAGACAAACCATACTAAAAAAATTATTTTTCATCCCTCAATGTTACCAGAATTAGTTATTATGGATCCTAATTTAACGTTGTCTTTACCTCAACACCTTACTGCCTCAACAGGTATGGACTCCCTCGCTCATTGTTTAGAAGCGTATTGTGCAAGAGGTTTTCATCCGATGGCGGATGGTATTGCTTTAGAAGGGCTAAAAAATATTAAAGATCATTTGTTAAATGCTTTTAGTAATCCCTCAGATATAGAGTCACGATCAAGATTGTTAGTCACTTCAGCTATGGGTTCGACTGCTTTTCAGAAGGGACTTGGTTTAATTCATTCTCTTAGCCATCCAATTAATGCAGTTAACGATATTCATCATGGCCTTTCGAATGCTATTTTCACACCCTACGTTTTAAAGTTTAATAAGCCTGTCATAAGTGAAAAAATAACTCTATTAACAAAATATCTTGAAATTGATAACCAGTCATTTGATGGATTTATGGAATGGATTCTTTATATGAGAAAAAATTTAAATATCCCCCACACTTTAAAAGAGTTAAAAGTCGAATTTGACTTTGATATGTTGGCTAGTATGGCTTTAAATGATCCATCAACTGCTCCAAATCCCAAAGATATAAACTTGAGTGAAATGAAACAACTTTACATCGATTCCTATGAGGGTAACCTATAAATATGATAAGAACGGAAAAGTTTATATATGGAAATCTAAAAAATAATGAAACTTTCGAGGGTTCAATTTCATTTGATGATACAAACGACTCAAAACGACCAGGAATTTTAGTTTGTCACGCATACGGAGGTCATTCTGATTTTGAAATAAAGAAATCTGAAGAACTTGCAACCTTGGGGTATTTTGCTTTTGCTATTGATATTTATGGACAAGGTAAAAGAGGGTCAAATCCACAAGAGTCTTTAGAACTAATGAATGAATTAAACGCTGATCGTGTTCTTTTACAATCAAGGATGATTCATGCCCATAAAACTTTATGTAATTTTGATTTAGTTGATGAATCTAAAACTGGCGCAATAGGTTTTTGTTTTGGAGGAAAGTGTGCAATTGATTTAGCAAGAGCAGGTGAAGATATTTCAGGTGCCGTAAGTTTTCATGGTCTTTACGATCCTCCCACAGCCAAGCCTGGTCAAAATTTAAAAGGAACAACTAACATTAAAAGTGAGATACTCATTTTACATGGCTATGATGATCCAATGGCAACACCAAAAAATATGATTGATCTTGCTGAAGAATTAAAAAGTAAGAATGCTAAATGGCAAATTCATGCATACAGCAACGTAGGTCATGCATTTACCAATCCACTTGCTAATGATCAGAGTACAGGATTATTTTATAGTGAAGAGGCTGACAAACATTCTTGGAGCGAAATGAAATACTTTTTTGATCGAATATTTACTTCTTAACCAGTATTTTTCATTCCAGCTGAGATCCCAGCTACAGTAACCATCATCGTATCGTTTAATAAATCTTTTTGAGATTTTGATCTGATTTTGTTTACAGAATTAAGCTTTTTCATTACATCAGCTTGGAGTAAATTTAGAATATCACTATAAGTATTTCTTATTTTAATTGAATTTCTGTATGACTCTCGCTCTTCAAGTATATGCTTCGGCATTATCTCTCTATTCATTTTAATGAGTTTATTCAATTGGCCACGTAAATTGCGGCCAGTATTTTTTAGTGTCCTATCAGCTAGACATTCCTCATAAAACTCGATCACTCTTTGATCAGTTTTAACTAACACCATGTCTAACATATCCATCATTGCATAAAAGAAAGGCCACTGATTAAGCATTTCTTTTAAAATTTTATTGGTGTGTTTTTTCTTTGTCTCAGATAAAGCTTCTAAAATTCCAAGCCATGCAGGCAAAATAAATCTCATTTGGGTCCATGCAAACATCCAAGGAATTGCCCTAAGGCTTTTAATATCTTTAGATGCACTTCGTCGAGTAGGCCTAGATCCAATAAAAAGTTTTTCAAGATTTCTTTGAGGTGTTACCTCGTCAAAATATCTCAAGAAATTTTGGTCGTCCATTATATTTGAATGATAGGCTTTTGCAGAAACTTTACTCATTTCATCCATTACATCGCGCCATTTTTGTTTAGGTTTTACCGGAGGGATAAGAGTTGCTTCAAAAACTGAGCCAATGTAAGTACCTAAACTATTTTCAGCCAATGATGCAGTATCATATTTTTGCTGAATAACTTCACCTTGTTCAGTAATTCTTGTTCTACCATTCACTGTGCCAGGTGGTTGCGAAAGAAGAGCAGTGTACACTGGTCCACCACCTCTTCCAACTGAACCTCCACGGCCGTGAAACAGCGTGAGTTCAATTTTATTTTTATCAGATAATTTCTGTAATTCTTCTTGTGCGCAATATTGTGCCCAGCTAGCAGATAGCTTTCCAACGTCTTTACTTGAGTCTGAATAGCCAATCATTATTTCTTGTTCGTGATTAAAATAATTTACATACCACTTATTTGAATAGAGATTCTCCATAATATTTGCAGAATTTTTAAGATCATTATATGTCTCAAATAAAGGAACGATTCTCAAATAAGACTTAATACCTGCTTCTTTTTGCAATATTAAAACAGATAAGATGTCAGAAACACTTGAGGCCATTGAAATTACGTATGCACCTAAACATTCTCTAGGCAATTTTGATATCATTTGAAATGTTTCCCAAACTTCGGCTTCTTCCTTATTAAGTTTGATGTCTCGAGGTATTAAAGGTCTCTTCGATTTAAATTCTTTGGTTAAAAAATCAATTTTCTCATTTTCAGACCATTTCTCGTAATCTCCAAGACCAAGATACGCAATAATACTTTTGAATAATTTTCTATGTTTGTCAGAAGACTGTCGTATGTCTAGCTTTGCTAAATTAAGCCCAAAAGCATGAGCTCGTCTTAATAGATCCAATGTATGACCGTTTGCAATCACATCACACTTCACTTCACATAATGATCTGTAAACAACATTAAGTGGCTCAATTAGCTCATTAATTGAACTTACAAGTTGGGACTCTTTAATACTTTTTCCTTCATTTAAATGAGCATCAATTGCCATTTGAGTTAAACGCATTTTATTTCTTATTGGTCTTAAATAAACTCTATATGGCTCCCAGTGATTTCCTATGACTTTGGAAATTTCTTTTGAACATTCATGAATTGAAAGGTCCTCAATAATCTCAGTCAAAGCTTTCTCATAAAGATTTGCCGCCTTCCATCGCGAGAGGAGTATTACTTCCTCTGTTACTTCCTTAGTAACATAAGGATGTCCATCCCTGTCTCCACCGATCCAGGAACCAAATGTTATCGGTGAAAAATTGATTGGAAGAGTTTTGCCAACATGCTCATTTACTACATTGTCAAGTCTGGTAGCAATTTTAGGAACAGCGTCCCACAGACTTTCTTCAATAACTGCCAAACCCCACCGAGCCTCTTCTGAGGGAGTTGGCCTAGACCTTTTGATCTCATCGGTTTTCCAAATAGATGTAATTGCTTCATGAAGTTGTTCCTCAAGATATTTTTCTTCTGCAATTATGTTTTTTTGACTAAAAATTCTCAGTTTATTAAAGTTTTCTAGGATCGTATTTATTTTTGCATATTTTTGAATCAATGTTCTGCGTTTAACTTCTGTGGGGTGGGCAGTAAGAACTAAATCAATTTTAAGATTTCTCGCCGTTTCATATATTTTACTTTTTTTTATTTTAGTATCTTTTAAAAGATGTGAAATTGCATCTTCTAAAACAATAAATTCATTTGTCCCCTGAGCTTTTCTAAAATTATAATTATCTACTTTATGAACACTGTAAACATTTTCTACTAAGTTTGCGATGTTTAGAAATTGGTTAAATGATCTTGCAACGACGAGTGAGTCTCTAGGACTAAGTCTTGAAATATATTTTTTTAATTCGTTAAATTTTGCTTTATTTCCACTTCTAGCTGCTTTTGATAATTGTCGAACTTTTTCAACTTTATTTAATAAGTCTATACCTTCCTGTTCTTTGATGACAAGACCCATGATACGACCCAATAGGTTTATGACTTGAGATATTTTTTTGATTGAGTTTTTTGTATCAGTTCTAGTTGTCATCTAGATCTAGTATATAGCCGGATTTATTTGTTTAAAACAGACTTTATTGTTTCACCTATAACTGATGGGTTTTTAGAGATGGTAACACCACATTCTTTTAAAAGTTCAACTTTTTCTACTGCACTTTCTCCATATGCAGACACGATTGCACCTGCGTGACCCATTACTCTACCTTTTGGCGCTGTTAATCCAGCAATATACGCGACAACTGGCTTTTTCATGTTTTCTTTTGCAAAGTTACCAGCATCTACTTCTTGAGGTCCTCCGATCTCGCCGATCATTAGAATGACATCAGTATCTGGATCCTCCTCAAACCTGGCAAGAACATCTCTAAATGAACTACCATTGATTGGATCCCCACCAATACCAACACTGGTTGAAACACCAATATCCAACTTTTTCATCTGTGACGCAGCTTCGTAGCCAAGCGTTCCTGATCTACCAACAATACCGATATTACCTTGTTTATATATGTGGCCAGGCATAATACCCAACATTGATTTACCAGGACTAATGATCCCAGCACAGTTAGGACCAATCATAGTCATCTTTTCAGACTTTGCGTATCTTCTCATGTATCTTTTAACTTTAATCATGTCATGTGATGGAATTCCGTCCGTAATTGCAACACAAACTTTAATACCTGCGTCTGCTGCTTCCATAGCAGAGTCAGCGGCATAGCTTGGAGGCACAAACAATATACTTGCCTCTGCACCTGTTTCCTTGACGGCATCTTTTACAGTATTAAAAACTGGACGATCAAGATGTGTTGTTCCACCCTTGCCTGGAGTCACTCCTCCCACAACATTTGATCCATACTTAATCATTTCCTGAGCATGAAAGCTTCCAATCTTCCCAGTAAATCCCTGGACAATCATTTTTGTATTTTCATCAATAAAGATTGACATTATTTTCCATCAACTTTCTTTAGAGCTTCAACAGCTTTGTTAGCTGCTTCTTCTAGGGTTTGTGCTTCTATGTAACTAACACCACTATCTTTTAAAATCTTGTTACCTTTTTCAACATTTGTGCCAGCTAATCTTATGACTATCGGCATTTCTATTTTAATTTTTTGAAGTGCCTGGACAATTCCTTCTGCAACCCAATCACATCTATTAATTCCTGCAAATATATTGACCAATATTACTTTTACTTTTTCGTCAGAGGAAACAAGTTTAAACGCTTTAACAATCTTTTCAGGCGTTGCACCACCACCAACGTCAAGAAAATTGGCAGGCTCACCACCAGCAAGCTTAATCATATCCATAGAAGCCATAGCTAATCCTGCACCGTTAATAATATTTCCTATGTTACCGTCTAAACCAACATAATTTAGTCCTCTATCTGATGCGTAAACTTCACTTGGGTTTTCTTGTGATTTGTCCCTCAATTCTGAAACTTCATTTCTTCTAAAAAGAGCATTATTATCAAAACTCATTTTACAGTCGAGTGCTAATACGTGCTTATCTTTCGTAATAACAAGAGGGTTAATTTCAACCATCGTTGCATCCAATTCACTGAATGCTCTATAACAACCTTGAATAACTTCAGCTGTTCTTGATATCAAACCAGGTTCAATTCCTAAATTAAACGCTATTTCACGTGCTTGAAATTCCTGTATTCCAACTGCCGCTTCTATTTTTGATCTGATAATTGTCTCAGGTTTTTTTGCGGAAATTTCTTCCACACTCATGCCACCTTCAGTTGATGCAACGACCATAATACATTCTGATCCCCTGTCGAAGACAAGACCCAGATAAAGTTCTTTTTCGATATCAGAAGCTTCTTCAATATAAACTCGATTAATAATTTTACCTGCGGGACCAGTTTGATTTGTCACTAATTTTTTTCCAAGCAGCTTATCAGCTGCTTGTGCTACTTCTAGAGCATCATCACAAACAATAATACCACCGGCTTTACCACGAGCACCTGAGTGAACTTGAGCTTTAACTACCCAGCGTGATCCACCTATATCTCTTGCTTTGTACTCTGCATTCTCAGGACTGTATGCAATTCCACCGCGTGGAATTCCAATCCCAAAATCAGATAATATTTTTTTGGCTTGATATTCGTGTATGTCCATAATTTTCCCCGCGAAACCATACTACAAATCAAATATCCTCCGAAGTAAAATCTTTAGAAAATTTGTCGCAATTTTTTTAAAATTTGTCGCTATTGAGATTTGTCTATGGTTTGTTCGTCAATTTCAAGAAAATGGCTATTTATCTATCAAATTTTGAGAAATTTATTTCTGCATTGCCAACTGGAAGGCTCACCATCATACCATCTTCTGCTATGGTCCAGTATTCAAATATGTCATTCAATCCTCTTGAAAAGAATTTCTTTGCAACGTAACCATCAGGAGATGGTGACAAATGATTAAGTATGAGATGTTTTACTTCTGCTTTCTTAGCAATTCTAGCAGCATCTTTTGGGGTTGTATGATAGGTTTTGATGTCTGTCATGATTTTGCTTAAAAAATTTTCATTTCTCTCTAACTCATCACGTGCAAGATCAACTAAATAATTAGATTGAGCCTCATGTATCAGAACATCAGCATTAGATGCAAATTTGACTACGTTATCACTTGGAATAGTGTCACCACTTATTACAACTGATCTTCCTTTATAGTCAAATCTCAAACCGAATGATGGCTCAACAGGACTATGCATTACTGAAAATGGTCTTATTTCAAGTTCACTATCAGTGAATTTAAGAACATTGCCCTCATTGAATACCTTTGGAATATATCCTGCACTGCTAAGAGGCATAAGTTTATCTCCATGATGCCTATTACGATACATATAATCTAGTTTGTAGCTTAACTCAAAACCAGCTGTTACCGCATCTATTCCAAGTGGACCATAAACATAGAGCTTACTTTTTTCATTTGGTAATTTACTGGCCCATGTCATTAAATGTAAATCAGCAAGATCGGAAATGTGGTCAGAATGCAAGTGCGTAATAAGAACAGCTTTTATTTGATCAAAAGGCACGCCCCAATTTCTCAAATTGTTTACACTTCCATCACCTACATCAACTATAAAAACGTCATTTCCAGCAACAATCATTGTACACGTTTCAGCTCGTTCGGTTGAAGCGACTACAGGAGATCTAGATCCACATATCAACGCACTCAATGCATCCTCGCTTGGCATACGAGAATTTTCTACTAGTACATTATATATTTGGGAGCGAATAGTATAGTCAGCAAGCTGATTTTGAACAAATTGTAACTGAAGAAGACCAAATATTAATAATGCAAAGATTATTAAAGAGAAAATAATTTTTTTTATCATCTAATATATCCTGTTCAAACTCTTCGTAATTATACTATACTAAATTTGTAACAATAAATTCAAATATATCTTGTATTTATGAAAGTTGAAAACTCACTTTATCCTAATCATGATCAAATGAAAGGCTTCTTTGATAATGAAGATGATGGAAAGCCAATCTATATGGTGAATTTATTAAAGTATCGAGACAAGGCTGAATATAAAGATGGGAGAGAAACTTCTTTAACAGGGAGAGAAGCTTATAGGCTCTATGCTGAGGTCTTTGAAAAATATTTGATTGATCTTGGTGGGGAAATTACTTTCGTATCAGAGGTTAGTCGCCTCACCATTGGTAAAGTAGAAAATTTATGGGACTCAATAGCCATAGCTAAATGGCCTTCAAAAAAAATTATGGGTGAGAGCATGAATCCAAATGAACCTCACATACTTGAGGCATACCAACATAGGTCTGCAGGGCTTGAGGGCCAATTGAATATTGAAACAAAGGAACTAAAATCAATTTTATGACAACTACTAGTCCCATAGAACTCATAGGTGGTGTTGGTTCACCCTATACAAGAAAGATGGTATCTTATTTAAGATATAGGAGAATTCCTTATCACATAATTTGGGGGGATCCTGCTTCAATTCTTGATGCAAAAAAAATTGAAAAACCTAAACCGTCACTGCTACCTACCTTTATTCTCCCTGATGAAAATAATGACTTAAAAGCAGTCACAGACTCAACTCCTATCATTAGAAGACTAGAAAAGGAATTTCAAGATCGGCACACAATTCCAAATGATCCAGTTCTATCCTTTATAAATTATGTATTAGAAGATTTCGCTGATGAATGGGGTACAAAATTTATGTTTCACTATAGATGGCACGACAAAGTAGATGCCGATAATGCTGGAACTATCCTTCCTTTGCAAACACTGGGAGCTTTGCCAGATGATATGTTAATGAATTTTAAGACAATGATTAGTCAAAGGCAAATAGACCGTCTATGGGTTGTCGGTTCCAATAATTCTACGGCTCCAATTATTGATGCCAGCTATAGAAGGATATTGGAAATACTCGAAAAACATTTCACAAAAAATTCATTTCTTTTGGGCAAAAGACCCTCATCAGCTGACTTTGCACTTTTTGGACAGTTTTCGCAATTAGTGAACTTTGATCCAACGCCAAGAAGTATAGCTCACCAAACTTCTTTGAGAACAGTCGCATGGGTTGGACTAATGGAGGATCAATCAGGCTTAAAGATCAAGGAAGATGATTGGATGTCTGCAGATGATGCTATTGAGCAACTAACTGATTTTTTCAAGGAGTTATCAAGAGGATACATGCCAGCACTGATTGCGAACCATGAAGCGATTGAAAAAGGGGATAAGGAATGGGAAGCTACAATCGATAATTGTTTATGGAGGCAAAAATCTTTCCCTTACCAATCTAAGTGTTTAAAGTGGATCAATGATGAATATGTTTTACTTGATGAAGCTGCAAAAAGTAAAATTGATAATTTTCTTGAGGCCACTGGCTGTGAAAAAATGATACTTGTATGAAGATTGACTTATATTTTTCTTTGAGAAGTCCTTACTCCTATTTAATTTTGCCTCGTATTAAAATGCTACGTGACCAATATAATATAGATGTTAATTTTAAACTTGTTTATCCTCTAGCTATTAGAGAACCCGAATTTTTTAAAAAGAAAAATTTTTTCACGTACTTCTGGTGGAAAATGATTGATATGAAGTTTCAAGCCAGAAGACTAGGATTAAAAATGGTTTTACCGCCAAAGCCAGACCCAATTAATCAAAATACATTTAATGGACAAATATCTCCTCACCAACCTTATATTTTCAATATTTGTCACTTTCTTCAAGCAATTGAAAAGGATAAACAACTAGATTTTGCATTAGAAATTTCTAAATGTATTTTTGGAGGAGTTAAGAATTGGCATGAAGATAGTAATTTAATGAAAATCACGAACAATCTAGGTTTAGATTTTAATACTATAAAAGGACATATAGATAAAAATGAAGAAAAGCTAGTTGAAGAAATAAAACAAAACCAAAAAGAACAATTAGAAGCCGGACATCATGGGGTCCCTTTATCAGTTTATAAAAGCAGAGCATTTTTCGGCCAAGATCGTTTCAAGGATCTTATCAAAGAAATGGAAAAAGACGGTTTTAAATTAAACTAAGACTTGCCGCTATCTAGCAGTGATGCCTCTAATTCTCTCTGACCTTCTTCTTAGTAATTCTGTAACAATCAAAATCAATGTAGACAAAATAATGAGGCATGTAGCTACTGCCATAATTGTTGGACTCAATTGTTCTCTTAATCCAGTCCACATTTGAAGAGGTATAGTTGTTAGATTTCTATCACCGCCCGCAACAAAGAGAATAACAACAATTTCATCAAATGACGTTACAAAAGCAAATAAGGCTCCAGATATTATACCAGGAGTAATAAGTGGTAATGTAATTTTAAAAAATGTGTTAGTAGGAGTGCTTCCTAAACTTGAAGCTGCTCGAGTGATCGTATCATCAAAACCACTAAGAGTTGCAGTCACAGTGATTACAACAAAAGGCGTTCCCAGAATGATATGAGCAATAACAATCCCAGGAAATGTTGCAGAAAGACCCAGTTTTGCTAAAGAGAAGAATATTGCAGAACCTGAAATGATTAATGGAATAATCATAGGCGATATTAATACACTCATGATTAATTGCTTGTATGGCATGTATCGACTACTTAGTCCCAGAGCAGCAATCGTACCCAAAACCGTAGCTCCTATTGTAGAGAAGAACGCGTAATAGATGCTGTTTCTTGCAGCAATTCCCCAAGGATTTTTTGTACCGTAAATCATATCTTCATACCATCTAAGGGAAAATGCTTCAGGCTGTAAAGCAAGCATGCCGTCAGAAAAATGAATATATTGTTCAGCATTAAATGATAGAGGAATAATTACAAAAAGAGGTGCTATTAAAAATATAAATATGGATGTGCAAATTACTAAATATGAATAATGCCATACTCGATATCTTAATTCGGTATATTTAGGTAAAGCCATATCTTATCCGAGCCTCATATTATCGATACCAACAATTTTGTTATAGAGCCAATAAACTATTAGAACAGCTATTAAAAGAACAGCCGCCATTGCAGTTGCTAATGACCAATCAAGCGATTGCTGCATATGGTATGCAATTCTATTACTAATTAATATTCCCTTAGCTCCACCTACTAGAGCAGGCGTAATATAATAACCTATTGCAAGAACAAAAACCAAAATTGAGCCTGCGCTGATACCTGGATAAGTTAGAGGAAAATAAATTTTTCTAAATGCATGAAACGGCGTTGCGCCCATTGAGGTTGCAGCTCTCATCAAACTAGGAGAAATAGTTTTCATTACGCTGTATAGAGGTAACACCATAAAGGGTAGTAATATTTGCGTCATAGCAATAAATGTCCCAGTCATATTATACATTAATTCAAGTCTTGACTCGTCAGCTATGACTCCGAGCGAAACTAAAGTATCATTCACAACACCCTGTTTTTGAAGTAAGACCATCCAACTAGATGTTCTAACAAGTAGAGATGTCCAAAAAGGCAGCAAGACACAGATCATTAATAAGTTAGAATACCGTGTAGGCAAAACTGATAGTAAGTGTGCTATCGGAAAAGCAAGAATGAAGCAACAAAAGGTAACTCCTACTGCAACAAAAATTGTCCTAAGCCAAAGTATGACATTAATTCTTTTCTTTTCTGGTATACGTTCAATTGAACCATCGAATTTCTCTTGAAAATCAAAAGCCATTAAATATTTTCTATAATGGTATTTATCTGTACCTCTTTTGAGTGCAAGCCAATATTCTATATCTCCCCATTTTTTATGAACATCAATAAACTGATCTAAAAAATTTCCGTTTTCATCAAAATTCTCCAGCTTACGAGCTGTTTTCTTTATTAAACTCGTAAAGCCACCTTTTTCATAGTTGAGTCTTGTAGCAATTTTTCCGTGGTATTTGTTTTCTACTGCTGTTTTTAATTCATAATAAAAAGTCGAGGTAACATCCTCTCCTGGCATTTCTGAGCCATCCCATTCTTGAATCACATCATGAGTTTTTGAGAGAAAGTTATGTAATTCAACATTATCAATACTTCGACCAAGCATCTGAAAAATTGGGACAATATATGTAAAAATAATGAAAAAAAGTAAAGGCGCAGCTAATAAGAAGGCTGTTGTTCTTCTTCTTTTTTCAACTTTTTTGAGACGAACAGATAGTAGTTCTCCGTCTGAAGTTCTGATTTCTGCAGTCATTATGTTTAGAGAATACTGAATTTAAAAGACTTGGGCAACCTAAAGGTCGCCCAAGTTTTAGACTTTTATAGGTTAGCTTTCCAAGCTTCCCAAGCGTCGTTGACTTCAGTGTTGTTGTCAGCGTACCACTCAGGGTTCATAAGAACATAGTTCTTAGTATTAGCTGGAGCTGTAGGCATGTGAGGCATAATCTCAACTGCACCTGCTTGAGGTGAATTAAACCATGGCTCATCAGCCATAATTATGTCAAGAGATGAGATTCTAAAAGGTGCGTAAGCAATGTGCTTTGCACTTCCAGCCAAACCTTCAGAACTTGTAAAGTACTGAAGTGCTTTCATAGCTTCCTCTTTGTTTGGAGAGTCTTTTACAAGTACAAAGTACTCATAATCAAGAATCTGTCCGTCCCATACCATTTTCATCGGTGAACCTTCGTTCACGATAGCATTGAAGTGACGTCCATTCCAACCAGTTGCCATAATAGCTTCACCAGAAACTAACTGTTCAGGTGGTTGCGCACCAGCTGACCAGAAAATACAACCACCTTTAGGGTGTGTGCATAATTCAGTTAGTTTATCTAGAGCTCTATCAATGCCGTTGTCTTCCATGTAATCATACACATCAGCACCAGCTACTCCATCAGCAACTAAAGCAAACTCTAAGTTTGACATTGCATTAGAGTAAAGAGATCTAACTCCTGGATATTTATCAGGATCAAAGAAATCCCCCATAGTTGAAGGATACATCCCTGGGAAATTTACGTTATCAGTGTTGTAAGCATAGTTCCATGAGTACAGAATGTTACCCACAGCGCACTTACTCGGCATTGGAGCAAAGAAGTCATCACTTGCTTTCATACCGTTAACACCAGCAGGGAAGTCGTTGTCGAAATCAAATTCTTCGAACAAGCCTTCGTCACAACCGATAATTGTATCACGTGCATATACATCGATGATATCCCAAGTTACCGCTCCAGACTCGACTTGAGCTTTAATTTCACTCAAACCACCACTGTAGTCGATCCAGTTTACTTGAACGCCACTCTTTTCTTGATATGGGTCCCCGTAACCTAGCTTTTGACTTTCCGTATAAGCACCCCCCCATGAAACTACATTTACTTCCGCAGCTGTAGCCATAGATGGAGCCACCAATAAGGCAGCCAAAGAGATTAGTTTAGTTAATCTTAACATGATTAATCGTCTCCTTTTTTATATATAAAGAGGGTATTACAGTGGGGTTTTAGAAAAAACGCAACAAAAAAATAGTAATTTATCAACAGATTATGAAAGGATCTAGATGTTGTGTTAGAGCTTAATAATCTAGCGCTCTGCAATCAATTGAAGACCATCCTAGATTGAGAGTATCACCTAAATTAAGCTTGAGATCACTACTGGCATTGGGCACTTTTAATATAAAATTGTCACTTCCTAGAAGATTTACCCTAACCCGTGTGTGGTCACCATGATAAATGATTTCTTTTATTTCAGCACTGAAACGGTTTTCAAGCTGGTCATTTGGATTGATGCTTACTCGTTCTGGACGCAATGAAACTCTGGATTTGTCACCAGCAGAAGACACGGCAATTGGATTTGCAATAATAGTTTCACCTGTATCTGTTTCAATCCTTGCAGAGCCAGCAGACATATCTTTTACTGTTCCTGTAAATGTATTGTTCTCACCAATAAAACTTGCTACAAATGAATTTACGGGCTTCTCATAAAGTTCATTTGGGCCTGATAATTGTTGAACTTTTCCATCATTAAAAACTGCAATCCTGTTAGACATTGTAAGAGCTTCTCCTTGATCATGAGTAACATAAACCACAGTAACACCAAGAGTTTCATGAATGTGTTTAAGCTCATATTGCATGCTCTCACGTAAATTTTTATCAAGTGCACCAAGAGGCTCGTCCATTAAAACAAGTTTTGGATCAAAAACTAAAGCACGAGCTACTGCAACTCTTTGTTGCTGACCACCTGATAGTTGTGCAGGCATCCTATTTTCAAAACCCGTAAGTGACACCATCTTAAGAGTTTTATTTATCCGTTCTTCAATTTCATCTTTATCAATCTTTCTGACTTTTAAAGGAAATGCTAAATTCTCATAAACTGATAAATGTGGAAACAGTGCGTAATTTTGAAAGACCATACCAATCCCTCTTTTGTGTGGAGGAATATTATTGATTGGGTTGCCATCAAAATAAATTTCTCCATTAGTAGGAGTCTCAAACCCAGCCAGCATCATTAATGTTGTAGTTTTTCCTGAACCAGATGGACCCAGAAGTGTTAGGAATTCGCCCTCAGCAATATCAAGATCAAGCCCCTTAACAACCAATTCTTTACCATCATAGCTTTTATCTACTTGTTCAAATTTTACAAAATCTGTCTTCCTATTTGTCATGCAGCAACACTAAGATAAAAACAGTTGGGAATCTAGGCTTTTCTTGAATTAATTTCTTAATCATTATCTACAAGTCCTGCACCTGCAGCATTACTTTTTAATCTTTCGTTTTCTTCAACAAATGTATTCGTTGAAAGCTCGTGGAGCTCTTCCCAAACTTTATTTGAGAATGAGTCTTCATTTTCCAATACTTCAATTGTTACAGCTTCTGCAGACTTTATTATTTTTCTTTTTAAATCCTGATTTATTGAAAGAGTATTGGTTAAATGAAGTTCAATCTGAACATCATCGAAATTTAAGCGAATATTTTTTCCAATATTATAGGATATACGTTGCATAAAAGGCAGAAAAATCAATGGATAAGCCAACCTACTGAATTTAATCTTTTTTAAATTTAAAACTTTGTTCGAATTATCTAGTAAGTAGATCCCCAAAAAAATCGGACAACAAACTGATGAGTTGCTTGAACTCAAATTTGCGATGTTAAATTTACTTTCTAAATTGAGTGAGTCCTTTTCTTTTAAGTATTGATTGAAATTTTCAACTCCTGATAAATTGAACATCTCAAGTAAGTTAATATTTTTGCCAATTTCTTCTGAAACTCCCCAGGAAAAACCTGATGCCTTTGCAGCCCTTTTGCTTACTGTAATAATTTCACTGGAAGTCCTCATTTCAAGAGTACATCCAGTTATCATGTGAGTTATGAATTTCTTCCATTAGAGGAGCACCCTGGTACATGCAAATTCTAAGCCACTTGTCTGATCTTGGATCAAATTTCTGGGCTCCAAAATAAGACAGTTTTAGTCGCAACATGTCAATGGGAACTAAGTTTGATCCGATGGAGTTATCTTGAATTTCAGAATAAGGAAGCTTCTCGATGATAAAGCATCTTCTTACTATGTGTCTCAAATCATTATTATTAGATAGAAATTCAGCAACAGTTTGTTGCGCCTCTAAATTATCCAACCTTACATGTAAATCTTTTATATCTCTTGCAATAGCTAGTGGTTGCTCAAGGTCAGAACCTTCCTCTTCAAAACGATTGGCAATACGAGGCTCTTCTTTATTCTTTGAAATGAACCAAAAATTTTCATTTTCTAAATCTTTTGAAAAATCTATTTCAATTATATTGCTGTAAGAATTTTCAATAATTTCTTTTAAATCAGTAGTAAGTCTTTCGCCAGGAATTTCAAAGTAGCTTTCTTCATTAGAACTCATTTGCCTAACTAATGGATTAATGATTTCATCATAAGGCTCCATCATTAGAGAAACGACTAACTCTATGCCTTCATCGCTTAAGTTGCTCTCTACCCAATTATAAAGTTTGTTCCATATAAACTCATCTTCTAAATTGATATTTGCAAGGTAATTGTCCTTTAAGTTTGTTATGTCCGATTTCAATTTCGCTATTTTTTGTAATTGATATTCACTTTCTGTGTTCCAATCTTTCAAATTAATTTCTGATTGATTTAGACATTTGATAAACAATTGTAATTGTTCTTTGTTAACACTTTCTATTTCTCTAATTTGTTTTAACGCCTCTTCCTTTGCAAAGATCCATTGATGAAGAAGTGAGGGGTGATTAATAATAAATGGTGCCATTCCCAGACCTGTTGAGTTACCAATTCCAAGACTTCTTGCAATTTCTTTATCTAACTTAACTGCGCTTTCTGGATTTTTTTCTTTCGCAACATGATTAACCTGATCAAAGGTAAATTGCCTAACAAGATAAACCAACATCATTTCCAGTCTAAACGGTCCATTGATTTCACTTCTATTTTTGATCCGGTAGCGATCAGCCAACCCAAATTTACCTGACCCATAGACTGCAGTCGTTCGGTATAAATAACCCACTTCTTTTATAAGTTTTAGATCAGGTTGCTTTCCCTGAGATAAGCTATCAATTACATGATTAAATAAACGAACAGATCTATTTGCACGAGATAATGTTAGTTCTTTATAAGAACATCTACCCACTTCTTGTTTGGGTACGTTATTACGAAGTCTTTCAATATCATCTTTTGTAGGCTTACCATCATGAAGAACAAATGCTGCATCCCACTTAGTTGCTATTACACGATCTGATCTTTCAGAGTCATCGAGTTCATTTGCAAAACACACTAGAGAATATGTCCGATTGTGTTTACTTACACTATAAACGATTGTTCCATAGCCATTAGAATCAAGATCACAAATCTCTCTTTTAAAATGCCAATCATTAAACTCTCTAATAAAACTTCTTAAAAAAGATAGTTTCGATTGATGAAATGACCCAAGCTTTGATAATTTCATGATCTCTTTAGGATCTCTATGCGAAATATTTTGACTCATTATGTGATGTATTTTTTATAAAAATTATACCAGTTGTTCCCAAGGATCCCATTTATTTCAGTCTCATTAAAACCAATCTTTTTAAGACCATTTTCAATATTACTAAAACCACGAGCATCCTCAAACCAGTCCGGTTGTTTAGGAAATGCAGCATTGTCTTTTGTTCCTTCCCCATAATCTTTGGATTTTGTCCAAGTTCCGTTTCTCATCCAATCAACAACACTATCTGGCTGACCTAAACACAAATCGGATCCTATCCCAATCTGATTAACATTTATCAGTTCAGCAGTCTGAGCAACCATTTTGCAAAAACTTTCAATAGTACAATTCGTTCCATCTTTTAAATGATGAGGATACATTGACAGTCCAATCATTCCTCCTGAATTATTTAATGCTTTTAAAACTTGATCTGATTTGTTTCTTCTGGACTCATGCCATGAGAAGGGATTAGCATGTGTAATGGCTATTGGATATTCAGAAATATCTATAGCATCAAGAGTAGACTGCTCTGCAGAATGAGACATATCAACGACGATACCAACTCGATTCATTTCTTTTATAACTTCCCTGCCCATTCGGGTAACACCGCTGTCAACATTTTCATAACATCCTGTTGCAAGTAACGATTGGTTATTATAGGTAAGCTGCATAAACACAGCACCTATATCTCTTACCGACTGAACTAAATGAATATCATCTTCAATAGGCGAGCAATTTTGAAATCCAAAAAATATAGCTGTTTTATTTTCTTTATGAGCCTTCTTTATGTCTTTGTAAGAGTTTCCATGACTAATTAAATTACTGAAGCTATTGAAATACTCTTTCCATGTCTCAACATTTTTTTGAACCTCATCATAATCTTCGTGATAAGCAATAGTAACATGCACTGCATCTAACTTAGCTTCATTATTAATTTTAAATATCTCTTCATTCCAATTACAATATTGGAGGTTATCGATTCTATAGTTTACTTCTTCCATTGTGGAAATTGTTTACCACGGTACCTCAAAATATTCTATGAGCTTGTAAAAGTTTTAAGTTCGGAAATAACTGAGATTAACCAACAAAAATTGAGGTCAGATGCGACAATTTAAACCCTTATGAGAGCTCTTAATTGCTTCATTATTACGAGAAATAATTGTATTTTGAGCACAGATACTAACAGATTACATAAATGTACACACCTATCAACCAATACATCGAAAGATTAGAAAATATTTCTTTTGATGTAACTGAACTTAACGAAGCGGTTAGCCGTCTAACTGAAATTAGACCATTTGAAGACGTAAGTCACAAGCCGGGTATGCTTAAATCAAACGCTATTTGTCTTAATTATGATGAAAAAGAACTTGATGAATGGTTTGGAGGAAACGTAAGAGGTAAGTATTGGACTAAACCAGACTCCTCTTTTGAAGAAATGGAGAGAGAACCTTACATCGATGAAAGTCGATATACACTTTTTAACCCAAAATTAAACAACACATACTTTAAATATGTGTATGAAAAACTTAATGAATATTTTGATATCGGTAGATGCAGAGTTATCAAAATGCCACCAAGAACTACACTTAGCTGGCATCGTGATCCTGAGCGACGATTACACATAGCAATCAAAACAAATTTTGGCGCTAGAATGTTTATAGAACACACTGGTTATCATATTCCTGCGGATGGAAATATCTACTTAACTGATAACACTAAGTATCATACAGCAATCAATGGTGGTGAAGAGGACCGCATTCATCTTGTTGCTACTGTTCTAAACACTAAATAGTTTAACAATCAATCACATTCTGTCTTGCCCAGTCGGCTCTACTGGCATAGTTGGATTTTTGATATTCTGAAATCTCTCTCTTTTTAAGTTTCTCGTATGAGTTTATAATTTTCTCACCAAAAACTTTTTTTGGCAGCTTTCCATCTGTTAGCAATCGTAAAGAGGACTCAAGACTGTTTGGCAATTTTTTAATATCCTCTAAATTTTTACCTTCAGTATACATGTTGACATCAATCCTTTTGCCAGGCCAAATATTTTTTTCCATACCATTAATTCCCATTGCCGCAAGAGAAGCCTGCAGAAGGTATGGATTTACAGCTCCATCTGCAACTCTAAATTCGAAACGTCCTTTATCAGGTATTCTAATCATGTGAGTTCTATTATTACCTGAGTAGGTAATTGCTGTAGGAGAGTAGGTTGATCCTGAGTCAGTCATTCTGGCATTAAGTCTCTCAAAACTATTTACTGTTGGGGTAAGCCATGCTGAGAATTCATCAACTGACTTCATGATACCACCAATGAAGTTATAACCTTGACGTGAGAGTCCTAACTCATCTTTATGATTTAAAAATATATTTCTCTTCTTGTTTTTTGTCCAAACAGAGACATGTGCATGGCAGCCATTCCCTGTAAGGTTTTCAAAAGGTTTGGGCATAAATGTTGCTCTCAGACCATGATTTTCTGCAATGGATTTTACCATGAATTTAAAAAAAACATGCCGATCAGCTGTTGTTAAACAATCTGAATAATCCCAATTCATTTCGAACTGTCCATTTGCATCCTCATGGTCACTTTGATAGGGAGCCCATCCGAGATGTATCATTGCTTCACTTATTTCTTTTAAAACATCGTAGCGTCTCATAAGAGCTGATACATCATAACAAGGTTTAGATGCTGTATCTCTTGAGTCATAGATCTCTTTTCCATCTTCAGTAATAAGAAAGAATTCACACTCAACACCTGTGTACATATAATAACCTGACTCTTTTAATTTACTGATTTGTTGCTTTAACATGACCCTTGGACATTGATCCATCGGTTTATCGTTAATCACAAGATCAGCTGCAAGCCATCCAACTTCTTGCTGCCAAGGTAATTGAGTCAAACTGTCTGGGTCAGGCACAGCAAACATATCAGGGGCGTCATAGTCAAGATCGAGATAGGTTGCAAAACCTCCAAAACCTGCTCCAGTTTTTTGCATTTCAGAAATTGCTCGCGCGGGAACTAATTTAGCTCTTTGAATACCAAATAAATCAACAAAACTGACCAAAAAGTATTTGATCTTTTTTTGACGTGCAATCTTTGAGAGGTCTTTTTTCATATAAATAATTATCAGAATTAAATATTGAATCAGACTCAAACTCAATAGTTTTGCAAAAAACCCATTTTGGGTACATAATAAGTTATGGATCAAGGGCTTTTAAAGACTAGAAATGTCTTCATCGATAAAATTTTAGAATTAGAGGACAGTTCAATTGCAATTTTGCTGTTAATACATTTTTCAAGACACCAAAATTTATTTCTACACAACCAAAAAGACTGGGAAGACAGTCCAACCGATTGGTTGACTGAAGATAAAAGAATTCAAGATGAAATTATTGGCATACTCTCATTTGTGATTCTTTACTCTCTTACAAATGCTCATACAGATAATACAATATTTCCTGAGTCAAGAGATTTGATAGCTAGCATGGGATTAGAAGATTTTCTAAATCAAAAAGAATATTTTTCATCTTTTGATAGTTTTATAGGAAAAAAAATTTCTATAAAGTCCATCTCAGATTTTTTTAGCATACCAAAAGAAAATACTAGAAGGTATATGAAGCTTATTCTTGAAGCAGGCTTTATTAGTAAGGATAAAAAATATGGATATATGTTAAACATTGAAGCCTATAAACAATATATATTCACGGACTCTTTGAATAATATCTGCAAATCACTAATGAGGACATTAGCCGATTTTATATCTAATATCGAAGATGAATATCAAGTTGAGTTCAATATAAAACCACTCAAGAATTTTAATTTAAAAAAAGCAAATTTAAAAACATGGTGCCGTGTAAGATTACATTTATACCATTTCTGGGTTAGAGTTCTAACTCTCGAAGGCAATGATAAAAATTTGAGTCCTAATGATCGGGCGGTTTTATCAGCATCTGTATATTTTAAAAATAGACAAGGGATATTACAATTTAAAAATATTACTGAACTATATGAAAATAACTATTTGCTGCCCACTAATATTTCATCAATTTCAGAGGCTGCTCAAATGCCAAGAGAAACAGTTAGAAGATCAGTGATGAAACTTATTAAATTAGAACATCTTGAAAAAAAAGGGCGCGATATTTATCGATATAATTATCCAAAAAAAGATGGAGAAATAGATAACTTTCTTAAAGTAAAGCAAATATCAGTAAGAGATATGATGAATTTTTATTTTAATATTTATAACGATCTATCAAAAATTTAAATTGAGCACATCATAATGACTTCTTCATTACAGATTAACTCAGCCTCAACAATTGAGGTATTATCGGAGCTCAATTGAGTATCTAATGACTCAAGCATAGACACGGCGTCATTTTTTGGAACTGGACCAACAATCACTGAGTAATCGTTCTTAGCGATTTGGTCTACGTTAATGTCATATTTAAGAAATCTGCTATCAAAACCCATGACGTCATATAAATAATTCATAAAACTGAAGGCAGAGTTACCTCTCTTATAGGAGCCAATTTTTATATAAACATGTTCGGCATCAGTGTTTTCAATTAGTTGTCCAGTATTCGTTTTTGATTCACTTGCCTGTGCCGAATAGCTACTTGAGATTGAAACATCATTAGGATCGATAATCTCATTTAAATCTTCAATAGCATTATTAGCTTCTAATAATAATTCCTCTTCTTTTTTAGAGGCAATCATTTGATCTAATTCATTTTTTGCATCATGTGCCTCAGCAACAATCTTTTCTAGTTCCTTCTTTGCTTCATTTGCCTCGGCAACAAATTTACTTACTTCAACATTATCAGATGGCAATTTTTCTGGAAGAATATTTATTAATTCTTCATTTGTTACAGAGTTAGATACTACTTCCTCTTCTATGCTGCTCACAACAGATTGTTCAACGACTTCTTCTTCAACTAATTCATTTGTGATTTCAGTTTCAGCATTATTATTAACAATGTCTGAACTATTTAAAATATTCTCAGCCTCATTCATTGTTTGTTCAACTGAGTCAAGTAAGTTGCTTAAAAGATCAGTTGAATTGATGGCAATATCACTTGTTAGTGGGGCTTGGCTTGATGGCGCTTCAGAAGTTTCTACAAGTTCTTGTGACTCGTTATTGCCATCTTCAATGACTGCAACTTCCTCCTCAGTTATATTAAATTCTTCTTCAATGGTTTCATCTATATTTTGGGCTTGTTGGTATAATTCAATAAGCTCTCTTCTTGCTTTCTCACTCTCATCTGCAAGAAATTTTTCTTCATCAACAAAATTGAGAGTAAAATCATCATTGGTAGAAACGAGGGCATTAGATACAGAAATATTTAGTTTAATACCAGTTACATCTTCAGGAGGATTACCTACAATAGATAAATCTGATGTTAGGAATGCTAACCATCTTGGAAGTTCTGTTCCATCTTGTTGAGTAACTTCATATCTTAATTTGCCTGGGCCAGTGATATTAAACGTTTCTTCAGAAATTTTGAATTTATTACTAGTTTGTTGAGTATTGATAGGATCACTAATGATAAGCAGTTTTGGATCTTGTTGATCTAATGGCAAGTTCACAACAGCTTGATAGTTTTCTCCCCATTCCATCAAACTCATTTCAATATTTTTGCTCAGATCATCCACTGACAAGTTTTCATGATCTGGTGGAAGAATATCTTTACCTACAGATGCATATATTTGACCAATACTATGCTGCATGTCAGAGAAGGCCAGGTCACGTCTTAGCTCGGCGACTAACAAACTTGCTTCTTCCCTTATGACTTCTAATTCACCAAATCTTGAGACTTTTTGGGCATTTTGAACCTGTTTACTAATTCTCTGTGCTACATCGAGATATCTTTGGGCAGTATCATATTCTTCTATTGCAAGATCATAATTCATATTGGAGAGATGAACTTGTGATAACACTGTCATAGCTATTGCAAGATGTCTCTCGGCAATCAACTCTTTACTAGCTTTTGAGGATTTAGATACAGCACCGATAGAAAAGATATCAAAAAGATTGCCACCTATTGATGCTCCATATTCTGTGGTATCTTGATTTAATAGTAAATGGTTATCGCTGTAACCATAAGTTGCATTAAACTTGATTCCTGGAATTAAACCAATAATTGCAGCTCTTGCATCCTTGCTTGTAATCCTCTTTTGGTACCTACTTTCCATTAATTCTGGTCTCGAAACTAGAGCAATGTTTTCCATAGACTCAATATCCATATCAATATTAGTCAGATAGCTATTTTGATCTGATAAAGTGAATTTTTGATTTGGCAATAATCCCATAAGCGTAGCTAGTTCATTCTTAGAATTGATTAGTGCTCTTTGCTGAGTTTGAAGCGTTCTTTGAACATCCAATAATTCTTTTTGATATAACAGGGAGTCCATTGGAGATGATAAAAGAAGTTCTTCAATATACTGAGAGTCGGCCAGAGCTGCATCAACTCTTTCAAGGAGTGGATTCAATTTATTTAGTAAATTTTCTGAAGCCTTGGCTTTCCAATAAGATCGAATAATATCACGGGTTATGTTTTGTATAGCCTTACGTTCCAACTCTTTTGCAATGAGAAATCGGTCTGCTTGTTGGCCAGCTCGGATGTAGGATAATCCGAAATCTAGAGCATTCCACGTAAATTCAATATTTCTAGTTTCCAATCTTTTATCACGAGAAATTGTATAAGACTCGGTTCCATCAAGTCGTTCAGCATCACCCATATCGTTTTCAACACTCAAACTAGTAGAAGGTTGTAGCTCAGTAAATTCAGAGTAACCTGCATTTAATGCAATATCAGGCAACATATCAAACCGCTGAAGTTCGTTTTGACGTTGCGCCAAAGCTGACTCCATAACGCTGATACGAAGGTCACGATTGTTTTTTATTGCGATAGCAATTGCAGTGTGTAAATTGATATTTTTTAGAGACTCGTTTACACTTAATGCTTCACGATCTGCCGCAATTGACGAATTGATTTCATCTACATCAAGCACGACTGGCGTTCTTGTACAACCCAACAAAATTAAAAATAGACAAAGAGAGAATATCTTTGTTACTTTATCTAACATCTATAAGTCTTTTCAATTATTCACTTTTTTCGTTATTGTAATAGTACTAGTAAAATAAAAAACACATATAAAATATCCCCAAAATGGGTCATTTTTGTGAATCTAAGTACACCTTAGAAAGTTTGTAGGATATAACTAAATCCATAAATATCAATGAATTAGGTATAGATTCTAATTAAATATAAATGAGTAAAAAACTGATCCAAGCATTAGAACCACGAGTTATGCTCGATGGTGCCGCTGTAGCCACGGCATTGGATACAATCGATGAGCTCACTCAATCCAACAAAATCGATGAGGGATCAGAAAATAAGAGTACTAAATTTAAAGCAGCTAGCGATACCAAACTTCCATTTGTGAATGGAATTGATGCAAGTCAAAATGCGAAGTCACGACAAATTATTTTCATCGATAGTGCCGTTGAAGATATCGATACTCTTATAAACAGTTTTGATGCTCATGCAGAAGTTCATGTCATCCAAAGTGATCAAGATGGATTTGTTGAAATTCAAAAAATTCTTTCAGATGAAACAAATGTAGATGCATTGCATATCATCGGTCACGGTAGTGTTGGACAAATCGCATTTGGAACAGCTGTTTTAAATAGTGATACGTTAGATGCTTACGAAGATACACTCAAAACCATTGGTTTAAGTTTAAGCGAACAAGGGGACATTTTATTTTATGGTTGTAATGTTGCTGCCGATCAAAATGGTGAAATCTTAATTAATCAAATTGCGGATATTACGCAAGCAGATATTGCAGCATCAGATGATGTCACAGGTAAAGGTGGCGACTGGGATCTTGAAAAGCATACAGGTATTATTGAGGCCAATAATATTGATGTTGTAAATTATGAACACTCACTTGCAAATGGAGTAGCTTCAACTGATTCATCAGTGGTTGAAATTCACGGTGCTACAAACTATGAGGCACGTTGGACTGACCCCACTAACCGTGACGGACAAATGGATCCAAGCTCCGATCGATTTATTATTTCTCAAGAGAGAGCTGATGTAACAGGTGGAGCAGGGACTTTAAGTTTTGACGTTTCTGGTGCGAAAAGTTCGCATACACCAAGTACGAGTGAACCAGTTCACGTGTATTTACTTTTCTCAAACGATAATACCGATAGCAACTCTCGTCGATCTGGCTCAAGAACAGGTGTCGTGACTTTTGAAAACGATATTTTGGGTGTCTTCACTAGCCCCTATAAAACCATTGCAATGACTGGGATTTCAAAACCAAACGCTTCATATCCAACGGCAACTTCGGATAAGATTGGAATGAGGGATTTAGAATATAAAAACGATAATGCTCCAGGACAGCAGGGGAATAAAGACTGGTTTAGAATTTACAATTCAAACAGGTCGATTGAAATTGGTACAAAAAACGGACTTAAAGGTGACTTCATTCGTGTCATTACTAGAGCTCCGACTACAGTTGTGGTTGAAGGTAATAATGATGCGGGTTATATCAATGAAGACTCAGCATTAAGTGTCACAAATGGTGCTAGTGCAAATGATAGCACGCCTGATACATCAGGAGAACATACAGGTGATGTATTGCTTAATGATACCGGGGGTAACGGATCTGATTTATTTGTGAGTGCAATACAAGGAGGATCCGTTGGATCGCTAGTTGATGGTACGTATGGTCAACTAAGGCTCTTTTCGAATGGTTCATACACTTACACGGCTAATAAAGATGCTGCTGACACACTTGATGACGGTGATACAGTAACTGACTCATTTACTTATACTGTTAGTGATGATGCAAATAATACCGATACTGCAACCATTACAATTACTGTTAGAGGTATCAATGATCCGATTACCGCAGTTAATGACACAGATGCAGTATTTGAAGATCAAAGTATCAGCCGAGGGATTTCAAGTTCTAAGGAGTTAGATCATGACGATACCGATCCGGATGGTAGTGACTCATCTGGTAGTTTTACAATTACTGCAATCAGAACAGGAAGAGAGTCCTCAAGTAGCGGAAATGTAACTGGAACTGTTAACTCAGCTCTAAATGGTACTTATGGTGTTCTAACCGTAGGTTCAAACGGATCTTATTCTTATGCAGCCAATAGAAGTGGAGCAGACGCGTTAGAAGCAGGTGCATCAGCTATTGATTACTTTACATATACCGTACAAGATCACAGCGGGGGTGACACGGATACAGCTGAGCTTGCAATTACTGTTACAGGTGTTGGACCAGGCGCTGTGAATGATACTGATACTGTTGCTGAAAATGGTTCCCTCAATCGTAATGCAGCCGCTGGAGTATTGGACAATGATGATGATAGTGCTTCATTTGACCAAGAAAATTTAATTGTCACCAACATCACTTCAGATAGCACTGGTAATAGTGGGAATGCTACACAAGGTGTACTCGGAACCTACGGAACCTTAACAGTTGCAGAGGATGGTAGTTATACATATGTAGCAAATACTGCTGCTGCAGAAGCTTTAGCCGCTGGTGATAACAGTCAAACCGATGTATTCACCTATACAGTAAAAGATGATAATGGCGTTAACGCAGATACTGCAACTCTAACCATTACGATACAAGGTCAAGACGATGATCCTGTCGCATCAGCAGACACAGGAACAGCTACTGAGGATGGTCCACAAGTTTCAGTGAGTGCTGCTAGCGGTGTTTTAGCCAATGATACTGATGTGGATGCTGGAGAAACGTTAGAGGTTTCAGCTGTTGGGGGTAATGGATCAGCCGTTGGCCAAAATGTTACAGGGTCTCTAGGAACTTTAAATTTAGATGCAGATGGATCTTACACATATATTGCTGATCAAGCTGGTGCCGATGCAATTACCGCAGGACAAACTGCGACAGATACATTTAGTTACACCTTAACTGACGGTGAAGGGGAAACAAGCACGGTAAACCTAGTCATTACGGTTACAGGTAAAGGGCCAGAGGGTGTTGCGGACACAGCAACGGTAAATGAAAACTCAACAGTAGAGAAAAACAACGCGGCTACTAATGGTGTATTAGCAAATGATGACGATAACGCATCATTTGATCAAGAAAGCCTTGCAGTAACTGCTATCACGGGAGCATCAGCCGGAACAGTTGGTGGAACAACAGCTGGTACTCATGGTACTCTCACGATGAACCAAGATGGTACTTATTCTTATGCAGCAACTAACGATGCACTTGATGATGGAGAAACTGTTAATGATGTATTCACGTATACGGTTAAAGACGACGATGATAAAAACTCAAGCACCGCAACATTAACCATTGCAGTAACTGGAGTAAATGACCCAATTACCGCAGCTGACGATACAGATGGTGTTACGGCTGGGTCAACCATAACAAGAGATGAGGCATCAACCTTTGAGTTAGACCATGACGATACTGACCCTGATGGTGATGATGTGTCAGGTAACTTTACTATTACTGCTGTAACTCACGCTTCAGGAGATCTTACAGTTGGTCAACAATATACAACATCTAAAGGTAGAATTACGATCAATTCAAACGGTTCATATACATATATAGCTGATCAAAGCGGTTCAACAGGCTTATCAAACGGTGCTCAAACAAATGACGTCTTTACATATACAGTGAGAGATCACAGTGGAGGTGATACAGACACTGCAACACTTACAATTACAATTACAGGTTCAACTAATAATGCCCCTGTTGCTGATGACCCGGAAGTAGATGGCAATGCTGGAACGGGATACATCTTAGAAGATCAAACATTGACAGTTACGAATGGTTCTACTGGTGTAACTGGATCTGACAGCAATAATAATAACGAAACTGGAGACAATACAGGAGACGTTTTAAATAATGATACCGATGCAGATGGTGATCCACTTACTGTTTCTGCAATATCAGGTGGTTCTGTTGGTGCTGGAGGTGCCACAGGAACATATGGAACATTAACCATTCAAAGTGATGGTAGTTATACCTACAATGCAAATAATGCAAACTCGATAGCAAAAGATACTGAAGCAACTGACGTTTTCACTTACACAGTCAGCGATGGCAATGGTGGTACAGATACTGCTACCATAACTATTACTATTTTAGGAGTAAATGATGCTCCAAGTGCAAGCAATGATACGAATGCTGTTGATGAAGATGCTACAGCATCCAAAAATGCCGGAGCGGGAGTACTGTCCAACGATAGTGATGCTGATACGGGTTCAAGTATGACGGTGACTGCAATTACTGGAGTATCAGCGGGTTCGGTTAATGGAACAACAGATGGAACTTATGGTACTCTGACTCTTAATGATGACGGCAGTTATTCTTATACCGCCAATAAAGCTGCTGCAGACCAATTGGCACACAACGCTACGGCAAATGATGTCTTCACTTATACGGTCAAAGATAACGAGAACGCTACTGCTACTGCAACTTTGACTATTGTGGTTACCGGTAAGGGACCTGTTGGTTCAGCTGACACTGCTTCAGTGAATGAAAATGTTTTACTTGAAAAGAATGAAGCAAGTGGTGTGCTAGCAAATGATAACGGTGGAGATACTGAGAATTTAATTGTTACTAACATTGAATCGAATGATACCAGTAATACCGGCACTGCAGGTCAAGGTGTTTTAGGAACCTATGGTACTCTCAATATTGCCTCTAATGGAAGCTATACGTATACACCAAATACGGCTGCTGCAGAAGCACTGGATCAAGGTGATGTCGTTTCAGAAGCCTTTACCTATACCGTAAAAGATGACAATGGTGTCAACTCAAGTACTGCTACCCTTACTATTACGGTAACCGGTGTGAACGATCCGATTGTAGCAGTTGACGATACCGACAGTGTTGATGAAGGTCAGAGAATAACAAGATTAATCAGTGATGATCAGGAACTTGATCACGATGACACGGATGTAGATACCGATGATGTGAGTGGAAGTCTTACGATTACAGATATCAGAACAGGTCCTAAGGATGGGACTGGCACCGATGGTTCTGTTAATGTGGCATTACAAGGTGAATATGGAACACTTACTGTACGCCCTAATGGGGGTTATACATACATTGCTGATCAAACAAAATCAGATGACTTGGTTACAGGTCAAACAGGAACAGATATATTCACTTACACAGTAAGTGACGGCACTGAAACATCGACAGCTCAACTTACTTTCACAGTAACTGGCGTCAACGATAATGACCCTGTTGCAGTGGATGATACAGATACGGTTAAACGTGATGCTTCAATAACTCGTGCTTCTGGATCTGCATTTGATATAGACTCAGATGATACAGATGCTGATGGAGAAACCCTAACCATCTCTGCAGTACGAACAGGTCAAGATGAAGGTGGAGGTAAAGGGGGCCCTGCTAGAGTTGGTAAAACACTTGTAGGCACATACGGTACTCTAACCTTGAATTCTGATGGTAGCTATACTTACGCAGCTGATCAGGATGCAGCGGATAGTCTGAAAAGGGGCGATAGTGCTATTGATTATTTCAACTATACAGTGACCGATGGAGAAAGAACAGACACAGGAGTAATTGCATTTACAGTTGAAGGTATCAGTGATCCACCTGAACCAGAAGATGATACCCTAGAGGTTGATGCAGGCGCAACGGCTACAAAGGATGCAACACAAGGCGTATTAAACAATGATAGTGACCCGGATGGAGATACCCTAATTGTTGATAGCATTAGAACGGGTCGAGAAAATAAAACAGGTACATCTGGAACAGTTGGCACACCAGGAACAGATGGTACGCCTCTTACTGGCAGATATGGTGACTTAATAATGTATTCTGATGGTAGTTACGAATACTCAGCAAATAATGCAAAATCATTAAATCCTGGTGAAACAGCAACAGAATATTTCACTTATACAGCATTTGACACTGATACTTCAGTTCCTGCCGAAATTGCAATTACGGTTACTGGTCAAAATGATCCACCTGAAGTCGTATTTCCTGTAAATGACCCGATAGTAGTAACAGGACAACAAATCAACATAAGACACAAACAAATTTTTGACGATCCTGACAGAGGCGCATTTGACATTACTGAATATAAAATTATCGATCCAGAAACAGAAGCAGAAACCAGTCTTCCAGAAGGACTTAGATTAAAGCAAAATAAGTTACATGGAAGTATATCTACTCCTGGTATATATACGATTACTATAAGAGCAATTGATGGAGCTGGTTTATATGCTGATCATACCTTTACAATTACGGTTCGACCTGCGCCAGGTTTTTTCGCTGAAAATGAACCTATTTTTGAAGAATCATCAGTCAATATTGAACCATTGGTCATAAAGCCTAAGAAAGATTTCCTAGCAGCAGTCAAAGAGGCATTTAATGAAGGAACATCTAATATCTCTGATGATGGATTTAACTTGGATACCATTTCAATTGCTGACACTGCATCTCTATCTAAACCATTAAAATTTAATGGTGGCTTGAGATTGATGGACGCAGTCGCTAGTGATGTATCTGATATTGAAGGGGCAGACTTAAAAGTCGGTGTTAAATTAAATGATGACAACCAAAAAAATGTAGAGTCTTATTCAGGACAACTTTCTGATGGAAAAGCATTACCTGAGTGGATAAGTATCAATCCTGAAACAGGAGAGACAACTGCAGATATGCCAGATGGTGTTGACCAGGTAGAGGTTCAACTTGTCGCTCTAGATAAAGATGGAAATACAAGAGATATTAATATTGTTTTAGACAAAGCGAAAATTAAAAATGACCAAGACTTTACTCGAGGTACCGTTGGTCAAACACGAGTTGTTGTTGATAATGACTCTAATGTAAATCTTATTCGAGAAAATAATGGTAACGTGAATAACACTGCTTCAAATAATTTGAATGCCGATGCAGACTTTGTTGGCAATATGAAATTAAGCTCACTTCAAATGGACTCAGGTAAATTTACAATAGATATTATTGATGATAATCAGTCCAATGTGAAAGCTTATAAAGCTCAACTCAAAGATGGTAGCGCCTTACCTGATTGGGTTACGATTGATCCTGAAACAGGAGCTATTTCTGCTGATCCATCTCTAAGTAAAACTGATGTTTCAGTACCTTCATTCATTGCAGATACTCCTACTATTCTAGAATTAAAGATAATAGCAGAAGATGAGGATGGAAATGAGAGAACAATTGAAGTTGAAATAAACCTTGATGAATTACCAGTTTCAGAAGATGATAGTGCTGAAAGCCCTGAAAATAATGAACTTTCTTTTATTCCATTAAACGAGCAATTGAAGAACCAAGCTCAACAATCAGATAGCTATGGCGAAAAAATTATGAGTCTTGTAAGCTAGTCTCATAAGGTCATGAAAAAATTATATATTTTTTTGACAACGGTTTGTTGTTTTTTACTCATTTTTAAAAGTACTTTTGCCAATGAGTCCTCAACTCGTATTTTAGTTACGTCAACTGAAGAAGCAACTCTATCCAGCGAAATTGCAGCAAAAGTATTATCCATTCCGGTAAAGACGGGAAATTTATTCAAAGAGTCAGATCCACTGATTAAATTTGATTGTTCTTTTTTTGAAGCTCAAAAGGATGTGGTCGAGTCAGAATTAGAGAGTGCCAGGGTAACTCTTAAAAGCAATCAAGATCTTGTCTTGATGAGAGCAATTGGTGATTATGAAGTACAATTATCACAAATTGCAGTAGAGCAAGCTGAAGCTGAGTTAAAGATAGCTCAACTTAATACAGATCGATGTATTATTCGAGCACCTTATGATGGTCGTATGTCTGATATCTTTGTGAATGAGTTTGAAAGCATTGAAAGACAACAGCCTCTCTTGAAAATCATTGGATCGGGTTCGCTAGAGGCTAAGTTAATGGTCTCGAGTAAATGGTTGTCATGGATAACCGTTGGGTATCCTATGCAAATTGTAATTGATGAAAATGGTTTAATGTATCAAGCCAAAGTAAGTTCAATTGGTGCAAATATAGATCCAGTAAGCCAGACAATAGATATTACTGCAAAATTTGACGAAAATTATGATACATTACTATCTGGAATGAGTGGGACGGCAACATTTTGAGTGAAAACTCTTCTATAAAAATAGCAAGACTAATCACCCTTGAAAAAAAGTTCCGTATGTCAGAGACTGAAACGGAGCTTGAATTTACATGTGTTAATGAATTACGAAGTATAATCGATTATAATTTTTTATTTCTTTTAACTAAATCAAATCTTAACAAGTTAAAGGTCAAAGCTATCTCAGATATTTCTGTAGTAGATAGAACCGCTCCAGCAGTCACTTTTATCGAAACTCTAATAAAAAAAGACCTTATTCAAAGTGATGAAATATCAGAATTAAGTCTGAAAGATTTAGAGAATGAAACTGATATTGTATTACCAGAAAATTTTCCAAATGAATTTATCACCGTACCCCTGACATCACCTACGAGGGGTAACATAGGTTATTGGGTTATGGTTCGATCTGAGCGTGCAACCAATACTGAACAAGAATTATTGTTACACATTTCAGAAACATTTAGCCATGCACTAGGTTCGTTTACTTCAAAAAATTCAATAATGTCTTTCTTTCAAAAAGTATTTACTGGTTGGGTCAAATGGTTATTAATTACCGCTATTGCTGCTGCAATGTTTATACCAATAAATATGTCTGCCTTAGCCCCTGTTGAAGTAATTGCAAAAGATCCATCGATCATTACATCCCCTGTTAACGGTGTTATTGAAAAAGTATTAGTTAATACTAACGATCCAGTAAGTGTAGGAGATGATTTAGTTAAACTTGATGACTTAAATTTTAAAAACAATTATGAAATTTCTCTTCAAGAGCTTGAAGTCGCAGAAGCTGAATTGTTAAGAGTTAAGCAATCTTCTTTTACTAATCCTGACGATAAAGCTAAACTTGTGGAACTGTCAACTGAAGTAGGTTTGAAAAAGAAAGAAGCTGCGTATGCCAAAGAACAGTTAAATTATTCAGTCATTAGTGCTGAAACTAGAGGTGTTGCAGTAGTAGAAGACTCTATCGATTGGCAGGGAAGGCCAGTCAGAATTGGTGAAAAGATTTTAACCATTGCTGATCCAACTCAAGTCGAGTTTCTGATTTTCTTACCGACTAAAGATTCTTTGTTAATTCAAGAGTCTGCAGAAGTTAAAGTATTCTTAGACAGTGATCCTCTTAATTCTTTAGATGCAGAAGTTATTAGAACTTCATACAAACCAGAATTAACACCTGAAAATATTCTTGCTTACAGAATATATGCAAGTATTGAGGATGTGGCTCAAAATCCAAGAATAGGATTGAGAGGTACAGCCAAAATTTATGGCGAAAAGACCAGTCTATTTTATTATCTTTTCAGGGTTCCTATCAATCTTACCCGACAATTTGTAGGTTTTTAAATGTTAACACCATTTATCAGACAAGATCTTAAACTAAGCAAAGGACCAAAAAAAGAAGATGGTTCTTCAACATGGCTCCTCTACGATGCATTAAGAAACAAATATTTCTCCATCAATAAAAAGGCTTTTGATTTATTAAGCAACTGGACTGGTGGACAAAAGATGGATGAGTTTATTGTGAAGATGCAATCAATTAATGCATCAATACGTGACGATGAAATAAAAGACTTTGCTAACTTCTTAAATATTAATAATTTGACTACCAAGAAAACTCAAGACGAAGTCAAATCTCTAGTAGTACAAAAAAATAAATTAAATAAGCATTGGCTACTTAAACTTGTGCATAATTATCTTTTCTTCAAAATCCCTTTTTTTAGACCAGGCAGTTGGCTAGAAACAACCTTGCCGTATGTATCTGTATTAGGATCCAGACTGGTTAGAAACATTATTTACATCTTAGGACTGATTGGTATTTATTTAACAATCTCAAATTATGAAACATTTTTAAATACGTTTTCATATTTCTTTAATTTAAATGGTTTAATATTTTATATTCTCACCATTATTGTGATTAAAGCATTGCATGAATTAGGGCATGCTTACGTAGCTACATACTATAAATGTAACGTATCCTCCATCGGTCTTGCAATGCTGGTATTCTTTCCATTTTTATACACAGATACATCTGATGCTTGGAAACTAACAGATCACCGAAAACGATTACTGATTAATTTTGCAGGCATGCTGACAGAATTACACATCGCACTGATTGCAACGTTTGCTTGGGCCATCATACCAGAAGGTATTTTAAAAAGCGCAGCTTTCTTTATAGCAACTTCAAGTTGGATATCCTCTCTCCTTATAAACATAAGTCCGTTCATGAGATTTGATGGCTACTATGTATTATCTGATTATTTAAAAGCCGATAACTTACAACCAAGATCCTTTGAATTAGGGCGATGGCAGTTAAGAGAATGGATTTTTGGTTTTAAATTTCAACCCCCTGAGCAGCTGATGAGCAATAGAAGATGGACGTTTATTATTTATGCATGGTCTACGTGGCTCTATCGGTTCTTTATCTTCATTGGTATTGCATTATTGGTCTATTACTTAACATTTAAAGTGCTAGGGATAATCTTATTCATTATTGAAATTGTTTGGTTCATCCTTCTTCCAATTTACAGGGAAGTGAAGCGGTGGTGGGGATTGCGTAAATCTATGACAGTCAATAGAACCTCAATGAGGTCTTTAAGTCTATTTTGTATTTTATTAGTGGCTCTCTTTATACCTTGGAGAACTTCTCTTAGTTTACCAGCAGTTATTGAGAAAGAAGCTGTGATTGATATTTTTCCACCTGAGGACTCGATGATTAAAAACATTTTTATTGATAATAATCAGATCGTAAAGAAAGGAGATTTATTAATTAGATTTACTAATCCTTACTTAGCAACTCAAGTTGAACAGGCAATTGATCGTGTAAAACTGATACAAAAGAAACTGGATCGAAGAATAGGATCTGAGTTGGATATGAGTAATTTAATGGTTCTAGAAAACCAACTAAAAAAAGAACTGGAAGTACTCAATAATTTAAAAGAACAAAGTAAGGAATTAACAATTTATGCTAACCAGGACTCAACTGTTGTAGATTTAAAATATCTTGAGAACAATCAATGGGTCAGTCAGAATGATAAGTTGTTCTCACTAATAGAATCTGGAAATTCTCAAGTTATTGCATATGTCAATGAGACAGACCTAAATAAAATTAAAAGTAAGAGCACAGGGGTCTTTTTTTCAAAAAATAATGAATATTCAAATATTGAAGTTCAATTAAGAGATCTTAATGAAACATCTACTGAAGAACTGCCTTACTTATCACTCACATCTTCTTATGGCGGTCCTATTGCAACAAGAGAAGTTGAAGGCAAAAAAACTTCGCAACGCCCTGAAAAAGCACTTTACCAAGTAAATTTTCAAACTCTCTCACAACACAGCGATCTTCAATGGGAAACGCCTGGAGTCGTTAAATTAAAAAGTGAGAATTACAATGTATTTCAAAACCTCTTCAATTTAGTAACATCAACCCTAATTCAAGAAAGTGGTTTTTAAAAATAATTAATGCTTAGAAACTAGATTTACGAGAAAAGCATTATCCAAAGCACTTTCTTCTAACGCATTTAACCGTCCACTTTTACCAGCATGCCCGCCAACCAGATTCATTTTCATGAGTATCGGATTATCTGACGTTGAATTTTCTCTTAGTTTTGGAACATATTTTGCAGGTTCATAGTACTGAACTTGTGAGTCATAAAGGCTCGATGTGACAAGAACTGCTGGATAATTAGACGGTTTGATATTGTCATACGGTGAATAGCTTTTGATGTAGTCATATTCTTCTTTATTGGCTGGATTGCCCCATTCTTTGTACTCAAATGTTGTTAAAGGTATCGATTCGTCAGACATGGTGGTTAAAACATCTACAAATGGAACAGCAGAAATAATTCCCGTATACAGTTCTGGTTCCATGTTGATCACTGCTCCCATTAAAAGACCTCCTGCACTGCCGCCCATTGCGAATACACATTTGCTGTCACCGTATCCCCTCTCAATCAATGATTTGGTGGCATCAATAAAATCATGAAAGGTATTTTTTTTATTTAAAATTTTACCATCGTCATACCATTGACGTCCCATCTCAGATCCACCTCTAATGTTTGCAACAGCAAAAATAAAACCTCTGTTCAATAAAGGAAGAATTGAAGTTCTAAATGCAGCATCTATGATAATGCCATAAGATCCATAACCATAAACAAGAATAGGAGCATTTTTTAAATCGACACCTTTCTTATAAACTAAAGATACAGGTACTTTTGTATCATCCCGAGCATGAATTTTCAGTCTTTCCACATCGTATAAGCTTTCGTCATAATTACTCACCAATTGTTGCCATGCCAAATCACTTTTACCAGTTTGAATATTCTCTTTGAAAATTGAACTAGGCTTTTTTGGACTTGAATAGCCATAGTAAAATTCTGTGTCAAGATAATCGTTATTGGTAGCTAGATAACAAGAAAACGCAGGCTCACTAAACTCAATGTATTGTCTATCAAGCGACTTTCTATGTATTTTTAAAATTTTGGGTAAGCCATCTTCTCTAATCTCTAAATATAAATATTCAGGAAAAGCAATAAAGTCTTCGATTAAAATCTTACTATCGTGTTCAATCACCGTTTCCCAGCTATCGTAGTTATTAATTTGGTCGAGATTAAATTTTAGGATTTCAAAGTTTTTTTTGTCATTTTTATTACTGCTTGCATAAAAACATTCAGGTGTATCTTCGATAGAATAAAGATGTTTTTCCGATCTTTCTAAAACGCAGAAAGGCTTACTATTTTCATCGTCTAAATCAAGCAACCATGTTTCGGATGCTTCAGTCTTGCTACTATAGATGTTAAGATATTTTTTTGTTCTAGACTCAAAAATATGTAAATGAAATTCTGTGTCCTTTTCTTCGTATATTAGAATGTCTTCTTTTGTATCAGTGCCTACTTTGTGTTTAAACACTTTATTTTCAATTAAGGTAACAGGATCTTTGAGAGCGTAATAAATCGTGTCATTGTTTTTGTTCCACACCACACTGCCCGATGATCTTTGAATACTTTCGTCAATTATTTGACCTGTTTCTAAATTCTTTATCTTTATATTGTACTCTCTCCGTCCTGATAAATCTTCGGCATAAGCTATATAATGATTATTTGGTGAAGGTGTAATGGAGGCCACATTAAAATAATCTAAATCTTTTGCTAACTCATTTACATCAAGGACTAATTCTTTGTTTCTATTTATTTCACGATAATATGTTTTGTATTGTTGATCTGAACTGATCTCTGAAAAATAATAATAATCACCATACTTAACCTTCATTGAAACTTCATGTGGTGGAATAAAGCTAACTAATTCATCGTAGATCTCTTTTCTACAATCGTTCTTACTTTCAAACCAAGACTCCAGGTATTTATTTTCAGCTTCTAAATAGGAGATAACCTCAGGATTTTTGCGAGTATCGTCTCTCAGCCAATAGTAATCATCAATACGTTCATCACCGTGAGCGGTATGGATCTTTGGAATTTTTTTTGGCTGAGGAGGTTTCATTTATGTCTAATATATTACTGATATGTGTTTCTTCAATCTAGTGGTGCCCCTAGCTGGTTACGCTCCAGCGGCTGATCATTACCAATGACCTGCTTTACTATTAAGCGATAGGGGCGAGATGTCTCTAAGTATCAAGAACACCAGTCTTTTTTATTGCCTCGTTCATATACTACACCCAGATTATTGCTTCTAATTTTAGCTGATGCATCATCACCATCAATAATTAAATATCCTAACGTTCTTCCAAAATAATCTTTTTCATAATCAGTTTTAATTTCAACTGATGAGGCATTAGCGATAAGATTGTTAAGATAATCTCTAGCCTCTAAGCCAAGCTCAAGCTCTGCTTCACATTTGGGTTTAGATATTTCAGGAGTATCAAGCTCTAATAATCTAATCTTGGCTTTAGTGCCATCAATCATGACATAGCATGTGTCACCATCATAGCAGTATTGCCCGTTGTATTGACGCAATGCTATTTCAGCTTCGGCTAAAGTCACCATGCTAAAAAATAGTAAGATTAGATGTTTCATTTTAATAAACTATAAATCTTGTTTTTATATGACAAACCCATTAGAAGACAATCAATATTATTTTATCACTCATCAATGACATCAAAACTAAGGAACATTGCAATTATTGCCCACGTGGATCACGGCAAAACCACCTTGATTGACTCTTTAATGAAACAAACAGGTATGTTTCGAGAAAATCAAAATGTAGACGAACGACTTATGGACTCTGGTGATCTTGAAAAGGAAAGAGGTATTACTATTTTAGCAAAACCAACCTCAATTGTTTGGAAAGATGTTCGAATAAATATTATTGATACCCCTGGACATGCTGATTTTGGTGGCGAAGTTGAGAGAGTTCTTGGTATGGCCGATGGTGTGATCATACTAGCGGATGCTGCTGAAGGTCCGATGCCGCAAACAAAGTTTGTACTAGGAAAAGCTCTTGCCCAAGATCTAAAACCCATTGTAGTTATTAATAAAGTTGATCGCCATGATGCTCGCTCAGAAGAAGTGGTTAATGAGGTATTCGATCTTTTCGTAGCATTGGATGCAAGTGAAGAGCAATTAGATTTCCCAATATTGTATGCAGCAGGCAGAGAAGGTTGGTGTGTCAAAGATTTAAACGATTCACGAGAAAATTTGCATCCTTTACTTGATTTAATCTTGGCCCATGTTCAAGAACCTAATGTTGATTTAAATAAGCCGTTTGCCATGCTTGCTACACTTCTTGACTCAGATCCGTATCTTGGAAGATGTTTAATTGGACGAGTGATCAATGGATCTGCAAAGGTAAACGATCAGGTCAAGTCTATTAATCTAAGGGGTGAGCAAATTGAAAATGGAAGATTAACTAAGTTATTTACTTTTAGGGGTACGGATAGGGTTCCTGTGGAGCAGGTCACAGCAGGAGATATTATTTGTATCGCCGGTTTAGCAGTGACTTCTGTGGCAGATACCGTATGTGACCCAACAGTTACTGATCCTCTCAATTCCACTCCGATCGATCCACCGACAATGTCAGTTACTATAACAGTAAATGACTCACCCTTTGCGGGCATAGATGGGAAAAAAGTAACTTCTACATTAATTCGTGAGAGGCTTTTGCAAGAAGCGGAAACCAATGTTGCGATTACATTTGAAGAAAATGATCAAAAGGATGCTTTTGAAATTGGTGGAAGAGGAGAATTACAGATTGGAGTTTTAATAGAACAAATGAGACGTGAAGGATTTGAATTATCAGTATCCCGACCGAAAGTATTATTTAAAGTAGATGAGAATGGAGCCAAAACTGAACCCATAGAAGAAGTTATAATTGATGTCGACGATGAATTCACAAGCACAGTAGTCGATGGCATGAACCAAAGAAAAGCAGATATGCAAGATATGCGAGCTTCAGGAGCCGGCAAAACTAGACTTACATTTTTAGCACCGTCTCGTGGTTTAATTGGATATCAAAATAAATTTCTAACAGATACAAAAGGTACAGGAGTTCTAAATAGACTGTTCAACAAATATGACGCTTATAAAGGCAACATCATTGGTCGTAAGTACGGTGCACTGATTTCAACTGATACAGGATCTGCTGCAGCATACGCAATTTTTAATTTACAGGACCGTGGTGTGATGTTCATAGGCCATCAAACAAAAGTATATACCGGCATGGTAGTAGGGGAGCATAGTCGAGATAATGATCTTGAAATAAATGTTATTAAAGGAAAACAACTTACCAATGTAAGAGCTTCTGGAACAGATGAGGCCGTTAGATTGACGCCACCTAGAAATATGTCATTAGAGGAAATGATGGCCTATATTAATGAGGATGAGCTCTTAGAAGTGACACCAAATAATTTAAGACTTAGAAAACGATATCTCTCTGCTGTAGAGCGTAAACGTGATAAAAAATCAAAATCTTTATAAAAATTAATTTATAAATTCTACTTCTTTCACATGTAGTTCAGCCTGGTGATCTCTTCCAAAAGCGACTAATCCGATAGAAGTGATATTTTTTGGATTGACTTTACCTGTCATCAAAAGACCAGATTTTTTAAACTCATTAATAGGTAAAATAAATTCATCAAAGGTCTCAGTAACTTTAAATTCTGCTGAATAATATTGCCAAGGAAGAACCGTTCCAGTTGTCCTGAGAAAGACAAAATATTCTTGATCATTGCCTTTTGCGATGATTTTTACTGATTTTGCATCCTTAAGATCAATATCTCTAAGCGCTCTTCTGATTTGAATAAAACCACCGTTGTTCTCAGTAGAAACATTACCTTGCAGTAAAGCAATATTGCCACCTTCAATACTTTGAAACTTCACATTTCCCTTTGAAACGCCTCCCATGACATCATCAGCAATGTACTCCCACAAATTAAGTTTTTCAAAATTGTCCTTTAACACAGTATCTGACCAGCTTTTATTTGAAATGCTCAGAAATATAACAACAAAACATCCAATAATAAAAGTATTTACTTTTGTTGTTCTCATTATTTTAGCTTTTGATGTTGTAACCTTTTGTAATGACAATCGCTACTCCAAAAATACAAATCACTAAAAAGCTTACTAATGAAATCACACTTATCCAAATGTTAATGTCTGAAACACCATAGAATGAATACCGCATCCCGTTAATTAAATATACAACTGGATTAAAGTAACTGACTTTTTGCCAAAAATCAGGAAGCATTTCAATTGTATACAAGCTACCTCCAAGAAATACTAAAGGAGTAATAATGATGAGAGGAACAACCTGAAGTTGTTCAAAATTATTGCTTAAAAGACCTATCAGAAATCCAAATAAACTAAAGGTGAGACATGTTAGAACAAGTAAAAATATCATTAGCAATGGATATTGAATACTCAGCTCAACAAAAAAACTTGCCGTTACAAGAATGATTACGCCAACTATTAGAGATTTTGTTGCACTTGCACCGACGAAACCAACAATTATCTCAAAAGATGAAATAGGAGCGGCAAGTACCTCATAAATTGATCCAGAATATTTTGGGAAAAATATACCAAATGCCGAGTTTGAAACACTTTGAGTTAAAAGAGTTAACATTAAAAGACCAGGAACGATGAATGAGCCATAACTTACACCGTCAACTTGCGGGATCATGGCCCCAATAACGGAACCAAATACAATAAAATATAAAGAGGTAGAAATCACCGGTGACATAATGCTTTGAAAAATGGTCCTCCACATCCTGTGCATCTCATGTAAATAAATTGCTCTTACTGCGTAATAGTTCATGAATTATCCTTAGATACTAATTCAACAAAAATGTTTTCAAGTGAACTCTGTTCAGTTTTGAGATCTTTTAATTTTAGTCCAGCTTCTCTAATACTTTGAAGCAGTGAAGTAATCCCAGTGTGTTTGCTTTTTCTATCATATGAATAATTAAGTGATTTCCCATTATTTATAATTTTAAGATCAAGGTTTGATAAGTTTGTAGGCAATTCAGTTATTGGATCATGCAATTCTATCGTTAAGGTTTTTTTACCCATAGAATTAATTAAGCTTTCTTTTTCATCAACTACTATCATTTCACCATTGTTGATTACTCCAACTCGATCAGCAATTGCCTCTGCCTCCTCGATGTAGTGGGTTGTAAGAATAATTGTAACACCTGTATCTCTGAGATTTTCAATCACTTGCCACATCTCTTTTCTCAGTTCAACATCTACTCCTGCACTTGGTTCGTCCAAAAATAAAATGGATGGCTCATGAGATAGAGCTTTCGCAATTAGGACTCTTCTTTTCATCCCACCTGAGAGATCATTGATTTTTGAATCTTTTTTATCCCACAGACTCAGTTCTTTCAGTGTCTTTTCAATATGTTTTGGATTAGGAGCTTTCCCGTAAAGACCTCTAGTATATGACACATTATTAAAAACGTTTTCAAATGTTTCAAGTGATAGCTCTTGAGGAACAAGACCTATTTTGGACCTGGCTTCTCTGTAATTTTTTATAATGTCATAACCCTCTACATGAACATTGCCTTCAGATAAATTTACTAAACCACAAATAATACTAATTAGAGTTGTTTTTCCTGCACCGTTTGGACCAAGAAGCGCAAATATTTCATCCTTGTGAATGTCTAGATCAACATTCTTAAGTGCTCGAAAATCATTCTTATAGACTTTTGATAAATTATTTATTGAAACAACACTTCTCATTTTCATAAACTATTATTGGTACTTATAGTAATTTTCAAGAGATATATCTCCGCTCCACCTCCAACAAGCAATTAAATGCTCATCGGTTGTTCTATTTGCATGCATAGCCATCGATGGATGAAAGACATATTCCCCAATTATTTTCTCTCTTTCTTCATTATCTTCGAGTTGCCAAAAGCTTTTTCCTGATAAAGTATAAAAAGTTTCCTCAGCAGGATGTCTCCTTTTAGGGTAATTAACATTTGGTAATTGAAGAAATACGCCTAATTCAAACTCTTCTGTATAAAGGAGTGAGTGAGGACCCACTAACTCAGTCATGATCATTTGGCTCTTTAGATCATCATCAATTCTTCCACCCATATCTGTTTGATACCATGGCAAAAGATGTGAAATTTTTCTTACTTCCTTTACAAGAGGGTGCTCATTTTCAACTTCAAATGAATTAAAAATCCGTGACAGTGACTTTGAGTTTTCTTGCTCATTTAGTTTTATAGACTGACAATTGGCACTGTATAAGAATTTAGCAGTTTCTTTCGCATCTTTATTGTCTTCATGGCTATATATTTCAGCAAGATGCTGTATACAATTCTCAAATATCTCTAATTCATTCATAAAATAATTACTGAAAAGGAAAAATTAAGAAGTCTTTTGTATCAAATACAATTGAGAAAATCCCACTTATTATAAAAATAATTCCAATAAAGATTACAATTTTTTTAACTAATTTTTTTAAATCGAACATTCCAATAAATTATTATTACCAATCAAAGAAGCCATGAGTTCCGGTTTCTCCTCTATAGAACTCAATATCATTTGCATATAAAGCATAACCAACAACAGCGAGTTCATCAAAATCTTGGTTTTCTATCTTTAATGTTCCTGTTACATACACGGGTTCCCACCATTCAATAGCATCCCATGGTTTTTTGGAGTCAACATATACTATCTGATTAGGAGGTGGTGGGGGAACATGAATACAAGCTCCAATATAAGGAACAAGAAGAAACGTATTTATTTCTCTTCCGTAATATTCTAAAGGAATCACGTAACCAGGCAATTTCACTTCTTTATCTTCTAAACTTTTATTAAATTTTACTTCATCTGGAGAAAAAACAGTTGTCCAAGGAATCAAGTCATCCCAGTCAATGACCTTAGGGGAACCGAAAGACATAGTGATAAAAAGAAATAAGAAAAGAGCAGTAAGAATTTTAAGTTTAAATATTTTCATTAAATTTTTATAGTCATTCCATCGTTTATTGAGAACCAATAGGCTCTTGCTGCAGGCAATAAACTCACTACCATTGCTGCAATGATAAACATTATAAAGACATACATATCCTTTATAGATAACATTTCAACGCTAACTAAAATACCGTAGTTGTTGTCAATCCAAGGTTGTAAGATAGCTAATGAGAAAAAAAGTAAAACCGTACTTATTATAACACTTAACATGGAGATAAAGAATGCTTCTAACATCAGTAAACCTATGATTGTTCTCGGTGTCGCACCCATAGCTCTCCAAATAGCCATCTCTCGTCTTCGCTCATTAAGACTGGAAAATATGATTGCGGTCATCCCAATTAATGTTGTGAATATCACAACTACAGATATCCCAAGTAATAAATTTTCAACAACACCAACAACTCTCCATAATTCTTGAAGTGCGGCACCTGGAAGAATGGCAGTCAGAGCTTCTTCTGGATAGTCATTTATCCAACGCTGAAGATAAAAAATAGATAATTTTGATTTTACTCCAACTAGTGCTGCAGTAATATTTTTTGGAGTAAGATCCATCTGTCTTATTTCTTCAATTGGAGTTTGTTGGCCTGGTATTTTTGCTCCTGTTGACCAATCCACGTGTATAGCTTCAATTGCCGCTAAACTTACTATGACGGTATTATCTACTGGTGTCCCTGTTTTTTGTAGTATACCTGACACTCTGAACGGTTGATCGTCGTGTTTGGTAAAAGATTCCAGTCCATGTGATACTATAAGTGGAGTACTTATATCGTATCCTAATTTCTCCGCGACTCCTGAACCTAGAACAACATCATAGAGATCCTCAAATAAAAATCCTTTTTCAATTTCTATTGGCTGACCGCCTCTAAATTTGTAACGATTAAAGAATTCTTTATTCGTTCCCATCACTCTAAATCCTTTATGACTATCTCCTAGAGAAATAGGCACTGCCCAATCAACTTCATCTCTATCAATAATATCTAAATAGCTTTCCCAAGTTATATTATTTGTTGCGTTACCGATTCTAAATACTGAATACAGTAATAATTGAACAGAACTAGCCCTTGATCCAACAATTAAATCGGTTTGAGATATTGTATCAGTAAAACTTGTATAGGCAGAAGTACGAAGTTTTTCTACACTCATATAAAGCATTAACGAGAGTGAAATAGCAAATACTGTCATACATACTGTTAAGAAACGTGCATACAAGGAATTTAGTGTTAGCTTTAATAACATGATTAATTTTCTCGAACTAAAATTTCATTTATATCAATTACCTGATCAAAATAGTTTGTCAGAGACTTGTCGTGAGATACCATTAGTAATGTTGATGAATTTTTAAATATTTGATCAAACATTAAATCTAAAAATAATTCTTGAGCTTCAGTGTCCAAAGAAGAAGTGGGTTCATCTGCAACAATTATGGAGGGACTGCCAATTAGTGCTCTGGCTACTGCCACTCTTTGTTGTTGTCCTACACTTAAATTCGATGCTTTTTGGTTTAAGATAGACTCAGGCAACCTTAACTGATCACAAAGATTCATTGCTGCATTGATTTTGTTTTCAACTTTTTTTGATCTTTGTTTTGAAAAGTAAAGAGGCAAGATAATGTTATCAATCACATTGGCATAAGGAAGCAAATTAAATTGTTGAAATATAATTCCAATGTTATCGGATCTATACGCATCCTTATTTGTGGACGTTAGATCACTTATTATTTTGTCATTAATTGAGATTGAGCCTGATAATGGTTCAAGAAAGCCGCAAATCAGAGATAAAAGAGTAGTTTTGCCAGAGCCACTTTCTCCAAGAAATAAAACCTTTTTCCCTCTACCTACTTCAAGTTTAGGGACAAATATTTTAAAATTATTATTTTTCGACCATTGAAACCTTAGTGATTCAATTTTGACAATACTATCATCCAACTAGATCTTACCCTTTAAGTTTATGAAAGGCTCATCACCTTCCACTTCAAAACTCGTAGAGCCCATTTCAGATACAAACTGAATTTCTAGCTCTCCAGAGTTTGGAAAAGTAGTAAAATATGTAAAGTTAATTCTGTCAATTTCTTTTACATTTCCGCATGTAAATGAGTAGTGAGCAACAAACTCATTATGAGTTTCCTCTCCATGTTCCTCATGTTCATGCTCATCATGCTCATCGTGCTCATCATGTTCGTCATGCTCATCGTGTTCCTCATGCTCCTCATGCTCTTCATGATCATGCTCATCGTCATGATCATCACCTTGATTAATTGCTATTTCAGCTTCAACCAAATTACAATTCGCTGCATTTGGTATTGTAAAAATATTACTAAAATCATCAAATTTTGTGAGAGCTGTATTTACTAATGAAATATCTTCATCACTTTTTGCTTTATATTCAAATCCAACAATGTCCGCTCCAGGTATCATAAACTCTAAATTTATTGAACTACCTTCGATAGCAATATTAAGCTCACCAACGCCATGTTCATGTTTGTCAACTTGCCTAGTTTCTTCTGCTGCAGCAACAGATATCATTGCAGATAAGATCAGTGAATAATAAATACTTTTTCTCATTTGAACTCCCTTAAAATGTTTTGAAAATTTTATTAAAAAAAATTTTAGGTGTCTAGAAAAAATGTTACTTTATAACATTATGATTAATGTTGAGTACTCTCAGGCTGTTTATTTTTGCAAGCTTTACAAGTTCCAAAAAATTCCAAATTATAACCATCAAACTTAATTCCATCATTATCACTGAAATCTTTTAATTGCTTAAAAAGTTTTGGATCTTTTATTTCTGACACAATTTCACAAGAATTACAGATTGAAAAAATTGTTTTATGTGGGGTATCGCAGTCTGAAACTTTACATGCTACAAAAGAATTTTGACTTTCAACTCTATGTATTTTTCCAATCTCAATTAATTTATCTAATGCACGATAAACTTGTGGTGGAGCGTTAATACCTTTCCTTTTCACGTTTGATAAAATTGAATAAGCTTTTACAGGTTTTTTATTTTTTTGGATAAAATCTAAAACAATTTTTTGATTTTTTGATAATGGCTTATTTTTTTTATCCATAATTTTTCTTTCTGATTCCAACTAATGATAAGATAAATAAAATTAATGCAACTACAACAATTGTTGGTCCTGAAGATGTATTAATTTCAAAGGATGTATATAACCCTATAAATACCGATAATAGACCTCCAATAATTGACAAAATTACCATTTTTTTTGGGTTATTTGATAGATTGCGGGCCATTGTTGTTGGAATAATAAGCATCCCAGTAATGAGTAATAATCCTACCATTTTTATGGATATTGCAATTAAAGCAGCTAGTAAGATCGTGAAAATAGCATTAACTCTTTCAGGGTTCATGCCTTCAGCTTCAGCAAGCTCGTAATTTACAGTAGATGCAAACAAAGGTTTCCAAATATACCACAAGACTAACAAAATAAATGCTCCGCCAATCCATATTGCTAGTAAATCGTAAACATTTACAGATAATATGTCGCCAAATAATAACCCCATTATATCAAATCGAATAAAAGATAAAAATCCTAATACGACCATTCCAACAGCTAGTGCAGAATGAGATAGTAGACCTAACAGTGCATCATTTGGAAGATTAGTCGTTTTTTGTAACCTCAATAATATAAGTGCAATTAAAGATGATACTGCAAATATAGTAAGGGAAATATTTAAATTGAACGCAACTGACAATAAAACACCCAATAATGCCGAATGAGATAATGTATCTCCAAAGAATGACATTCGTCGCCAAACTACAAAACAGCCAAGTGGTCCGGTTACTAACGCAATACCAATGCCTGCCAATAAAGCTCTAAATAAAAAATCATCAAACATTAATTTTCACTCTTTTCTATATTTCCGTCAGCAGTGTGAACATGGTCATGATCGTGTTCGTAAATAGATAATAATTGTGATGACCTCTCACCAAATAGCTCTTTATAGTTTTTATCTTTAGCTACATCTACAGGTGATCCTGAACAGCATACATGACCATTTAAGCAAACAACATAATCAGTAGCTGACATAACAACATGTAAATCATGTGAAATAAGAAGAATTCCACAATTTAAAGTCTCTGAAATTTTTTTAATAAGCGCATATAATGCTACTTCCCCAGCAAAATCAACTCCTTGAACAGGTTCATCTAGCACTAAAAGTTCTGGTTTTTTTGCAATAGCTCTAGCAAGTAAAACTCTCTGAAACTCGCCACCAGACAATTCTCGAATATTTCTGGACATTAAATGTTCAACGCCAGTTAAGTTTAAAGAGTATTTTATCTCATCTGACTCTAAATCTTGTGTCAGTGTCATAAAATCAATTACTCTTAAAGGCAAGGTCCAGTCAATCAGGACTTTTTGAGGAACATATGAAATTTTATTTGTATATCTATCAACATGTCCATTTATTTTTTCGAATAGACCAAGTGCAATTTTCGCTGTAGTAGACTTACCTGACCCATTAGGACCTATAATTGTTACAATTTCTCCTTTGTGAATTTCCAAACTAACATCTTTCACAAGCCATTTATCATTCATAAGAATGCCGGCGTTAGACATTTTCACTAAGATATTTTCATTATTACCCATTTAATACTTGTCATTCAAATTATGTTATATTATAACACTACACTCAATTATTTATGAAAGCAATAATACTATGAAATTACAACAAAAATTAGGCATCTTATTATCATCTATATCTCTATTTTCTTTTATTTCATACGCTGAAGCAGAGCCGAAAGTTGTAACTTCTATAAAGCCTTTACATTCACTAATAAGCTATGTGATGGATGGAGTAGGTAGCCCTAATTTGCTTGTTGATGGAAGTTCCTCTCCTCATACGTTTCAACTAAAGCCCTCACATGCAACAATGCTGCAAGAAGCTGATGTGGTTTTTTGGATCGGCGAGGACTTAGAGTCTTTCTTAGAGACACCCCTTGACTCGATTGCTGTAAATGCAAGGAAAATAACATTAATGGACTCAGATCAGATTGAATTATTAAAATTTAGGGAAAAGAATGTATTTGAAGATCATCATGACGAACACGAGGGACACGATGATCATGACGAACACGAAGGACACGATGATCATGATGAACACGAAGGACACGATGATCATGACGAACACGAAGAACATGCTGACGGACATGACGAACACGAAGGACACGATGATCATGGCCATCATCATGGTGAATTCGACATCCACTTTTGGTTAGATCCTGAAATCGCAAAGAGTATTGTGAAAATTGCTTCTTTAGAATTATCTAAAGTCGATCCCGCTAATCAAGCTACATATCAAACAAATGCTTCAAACGCAGTTAGTGAGCTCGATAAGTTAATCAATGACACTAGAACAAAAATAAATAGTGATGCCAAGTACATTGTTTTTCATGATGCTTATCAGTATTTTGAACAAAGATTTGGTATCGAAGTTATTGGAGCATTAACAGTCAATCCTGAAGTGTTACCTGGCGCCAAGCAGCTTGCTGAGATCCGAGAAGTTATTGAACATGAAAAAGTTAATTGCTTATTTTCAGAGCCTCAGTTTAATCCAAGTATTGCCAATACAATTGCACAAGATACAGGTATCAAAGCAGCAGTATTAGATCCTCTTGGAGCCGAATTAGAGCCTGGAAAAGAATTATATTTCCAGCTTATAAATGATATGGTGAGTTCATTCGAAAGTTGTTAGTATCTAAATTATAAGCTTTCAAACATTTTCTTATCATGACAGTAAGATTCTAAAGATCCTGTCCCTATATCATTCCAAATGCCATAAAGACTAATGGACTGTGTTTCCAATTCTTTTTTTATGAATGGATAGTCACTTAAATTTTCGAGAGATGTTACAATGCTTAATTTTTCAAGTTCACCGATATTCTCTTTTTCACTTTTTTCAGATAGTTTCATATAAGCAGGTTTTAATAATTGTAACCAATTAGAAATTGAGGAATTTTCCATAAATTTATTCTCTTTGCACGCAAGGTAACCGTTCTTAATGCCGCCACAACCTGAATGGCCCATAACAACAATATTTTTGATATTCAATGCTGTAACGCCGAATTCAATAGCTGCAATTGTTCCGCTATGTTCCGTTAAATAATCATAGGGCGGAACTAAATTAGCAATATTTCTGTGTACAAAAAAATCTCCTGCTTCAGTTTTAAACATTGAGTTAGGATCAACTCTCGAGTCTACACATGAAATGATCATGTACTTAGGAAACTGACCTTCTTTTGCTAACTTTTCAAAATGAGATTTCTTTATTGAAAAAGTATCATTTTTCCATTCATAAAATTTGTCTTTTAAGTTCTGTGGAAACATATAATTAATTATCCTTTATCCATATAGGGGAAGACCACGCCATTTCCTTTATTGTTGCCGGATAATCTTTTCGAGGCTTTTCTCCTAACCTCAAGCTATCATAAGTTGACCATCTGCACGTAGGATTTTGAATTACTCTAACATAATAAAATGAATTTTCATCTGATTTGTAATTTTCATCGGTCCATAATGTATTAAGTGTTTGAGCTCCTCTAGATTCATCAAAGCTACAGTCCGTTAGGTTTACTTCAACATCAATTTCTTTACATTTTTTTGTAATTGGATCAATAGGTCTATTTTCACTACACAGCACATCGATTACCTGTTCTTTACTTTCATTCCCCGATAAATATCCTTTGATTATCTGAATTTTATCAAGTGGAGCACTTAAATTATCCTCCTTAGCCATAATCAGAAATTTAGGTTTTTTATTCGTTTCAGAACTAATAGTACTTCCCATCGGATGACCATTTTCGTATGCAAATTCGATTGCTTTATCTGAATTTAATATATCTTCACTGAAATTAAAACTTCCAAAAAATCTCAATTCTATTCGAGTACCACTAGTTGCATAAACTTCTTTTCTCTGCATTGAGTTAAAGAGAGAGTCCCTTGTATTTTCTTCTGACCATATAACTGCTAACCCTCCAGGATTACTCAAAAGAGCTCTTTGGGGAAAAGGACCTCGATTACTTATTCTTCTCTGGGCCGATCCCTCAAAAAGACCTGCACTTCCTCTCCAGTCCCATTCTTCTGTATCGCCAGGATTAGAATGATGAGTATCAGTACTTCCAATCATACCAAAATCGAGAGGGTTAAATCCCAATTCCCTCTCTAATTCTAATCCTTTTTTTAATCCACTACGTGCCATTGAAGTATTTGAAATACATCCAAAATCAAGATCTTCTTCACATGGTGGAAAAAACTGCTCAAATGCACATTCTTCATCGGTTGTTCCAAACCCGACGCTGCATTCAGAGTTACCTTTTACCTGAAACATTTCGATAAGTGGTTCAAACTTATCACGCTGCTTCCAATCATCAATAGTATATGAGTCACCGTCAATTGTTTGACTTGCAAATGCAAGCCCCCAGCTTCGATTAGCATTGTGTGGTATTGATAAGAACTCACACTCATCATCGCAATTTTGACTCAACATTTTCCATAATTCAATTTCACTTGCAGCATCAAATGCTGAAACTGTTCTATCTGGTACTGTTGTATTTTTAAATATTATATTTCTATGATGTTTGCCAAACTCAGGCAGCACAGGTGAGTATTCATATGCAATAAATGTTGTAAAAAATCCTGGCTCATAATGTTTATTGGCTGCTTCAATTGTTTTTTGCCATGTAGACTTATGAAAAAGTTCCGCTCGACTTGTACCTTCATCTCTTTCCAAAGGATTTATGATTGGACGTTGTTCTCCAAAATTTCTAAGCTCATTGAAAAATTCTATATTTGGATTGTTAAAACGTTCACAGGTTACTAAAGTCATCATAGAAGATATTGGATCATCACATGCTTCAAACATTCCATAACTTTCAGCATGATCAGTAACAGCAATAAAATCTAATGGTCTACTTAGCCTCATAGACTCGCCCGACATACTCTTCATAACTTCACCTTTAGCAAAGTGATAAGACTCATCAAGACTTAAACGGTTACCAAAGAGATATGAGTCAAAAGATAGTGCAGAGTGAACATGTAAATCACCATAATAGGCATTTTTTAAAATATTTTTTTTTGGATATTTGGGCGGTTGATAGAGGGGTTGAAAAAAGGCATCTTCATTTTGCTCTTCAACAATAATTTTAATTTTAGCAATCCTTTCTGGATTAAAAATAGGAGTTTTTGTGAAATTTTGAAAGACAATGTAACCACTAATTAATATTATAGTGATGATTACTATTGAGATTATGGCCCAATTCTTTTTTGTCATATTTTTATAGTAAATGACAATATTAGGGATTATGGTTTTTTACAAGTATGTCAGAAGGTTATATTTTAAAACAAGCTGAAAAGTCTTTACCTTTAAAGTGGTATTATGATCAGAGTCAATTTGATTTAGAAGTTTCAAAAATATGGGCTAATGATTGGTTTTATGTAACTCACGAAAGTGCATTAAACGAGCCGTTGAGTTTCGTTACAGTAGAAGTCAGCAAGTATAACATTTTATTACTTAAAGACAGAGATGGTAATATAAATTCATATTACAATACATGCAGTCATCGTGGTTCAGTTCTTCAAAAGGATAGTTCAGGCAAACTTAAGTCAAATTTATTAGTATGTCCTTATCATCAATGGTCTTACAATGCTAGTAATGGTGATCTCGTTAGAACAACTTCAATCAATGATCCAAAAGATTTTGATAAAGAGAGTAATTGTCTCACTAAAGTAAATTTAAAAATATGGAATGGACTTATTTTTGTAAACTTAAATAAGAAGGCTGTGTGGGATGCTGAAAGTGTATTTGTAGACTACAGCGCAGCATTTTTAAAACTTAATGTTAGTGATTATAAATTAGGTCATACATGGAAAAAAAATATTCAATGCAATTGGAAAATATTCTGGGAAAATTATAGTGAGTGCCTTCACTGTCCCAATCTGCACCCTGAATTATCAGATTTAGTACCAATTTATGGCAGACGACTAGTTGATATCAAAGATGATCCAGATTGGGAGAAATTAATTGAAAATCCTGATCCAAAATTTCAAGGAGGAATGCGAGAAGGTGTGCAAACATGGTCGATGGACGGTAGTGCTCAAGGCCACAAAGATCAGTACCTAGAGTCAATGAATGATTTTCCAGGATATATTTATATGACTTCATGGCCTTCAGTTTTTATTGCTATTTTTACAGATCATATTCGTATGGTAAGAATACTTCCAATATCAAATGATGAAACAGAAATAACTGCAGAATGGTTATTTCGTGAAGCCACACTAAATGATCCAAATTATGATAAGAATAATGTAATAGATTTTGCAGTTATGGTCATGAAGCAAGATGGAGATGCATGTGAACTTAATCAAAAAGGTGTTTATAATCCAGCACGAGAAACAGGCACGCTAATGCCAGAGGAATATGAGATAAAAAGATTTCACGATTGGTTGAAATCTAAAATATAATTAAGGAGAGACCTATGTACGAGAAATTTGGACAATTTATTAATGGAGAATGGAAACCAGCTGACTCTGGGGAAACCTATGAAGTTATTAATCCAGCAACTGAGGAAATAATTGGAAATGCATCTAAAGCTTCAAGTAGTGATGTTCAAAAAGCCCTTAAAGCAGCAGATCAGGGTTTTAAAGCATGGAGAGAAATTCCTGCATGGGAAAGAGCAAAGCTTTTAAGACGTATCTCTGAATTAGTTAGAGAAAATTCAGAAAGCTTGGTTGAATGGATGACCCTTGAAGGCGGCAAATCATATAATGACGGCGTTGCTGAAGTTGGGGCAACTGCCGATGTATTTGAATGGAATGCGGAAGAAACAAAAAGAATATACGGTCAAACTATTGAAAGTCGATTTCCTGATACAAGAATACAAATCAATTACCAACCAGTTGGTGTTGTAGCAGCACTTTCTCCATGGAATTTTCCTCTTGTTTTAACTGCGAGAAAAATAGCTACGGCTATGGCAGCAGGATGTTCAGTAATATGTAAACCTGATGTAATAACTCCAGGGTCTGTTATGGCTCTCGTAGATATAGTCAATCAGGCAGGCACACCACCCGGTGTTGTTAATTTATTATCGGGAGACCCAGCGGAGATTGCGTCTGAATTAATAGCATCAGATATTACAAAAAAAGTTTCTATAACAGGATCAACACGAGTAGGTAAGATAATTCTCAAACAGGCAGCAGAAAAAGTACAACGAGTTACTATGGAGCTTGGAGGTCACGCTCCTTTTATTGTATTTAAAGACGCCGATATTAATAAAGCGACTGATATGGCCTTGGCTTGCAAATATCGTAATAATGGACAGGTCTGTATATCACCAAGTAGATTTTATATTCATGAAGATCATAAAGAAAAATTCATAAATCTTTTCGTTGAAAAAACTAAAACTTTAAAAATTGGAAATGGATTAGATAAGGACACAGATCTTGGACCATTAACAACGAAAAAGAGATTAGATGAAGTTGAAAATTTAGTTGAAAAGACAAAAAGTGAAGGAGCAAAAGTTTTATGTGGTGGACAAAGACCAGCTGGTTTCAACAAAGGATACTTTTATGAGCCAACAGTCTTTGATAACGTAAAAGATGATTACACGATCATGCACGAGGAGCCATTTGGTCCTTTAGCGCCAATTTTGAGTTTTAAGGAGTTCGATGAGGTGATTGAGAGGGCGAATAATCATGAAGTAGGTTTAGCAAGTTATGTGTGCACGTCATCAATGGAGACAGCCCAAAAGTCCTCTGAGTCTCTTGAGACCGGGATGGTTGCTGTCAATACTCCGGCACTTTCTTCTGCTGAAACACCTTTTGGTGGAATTAAACAAAGTGGTTATGGAAGAGAAGGTGGATCGCTTGGTATTAAAGATTACTTAAATGTTAAGTATACTCATACAGGTTTAGTAGGATAATTTCATGCTAACACAATCTTTAGACACGCAGATGCGCGAATGGAGACATGACTTCCATCAACATCCTGAACTGAACTTTGATCTTAAATACACGTCTCCTAAAGTTGCTGAATTATTGAAAAACTTAGGATTAGAAACTCATGAAGGTATTGGACATTCAGGTGTGGTAGGCATTTTGAAGAATGGAACAGGGAAAAAAAGCATTGGAATTAGAGCTGATATGGACGCATTACCAGTTCAAGAAACAAATGATCTTACCTACAAGTCAAAAAATGAGGGAAAGATGCATGCCTGTGGACATGACGGTCATATGTCAATGGCTCTTGGTGCTGCAAAGTTTTTGTCTGAAAATAAAAATTTTGATGGAACAATTTATTTTATATTTCAGCCCGATGAGGAAAAAACCCAGGGTGCCCAAGCTATGATTGATGATGGATTATTCAGTAAATTTTCCATTGATGAAGTCTATGCTTTTCATAACATGCCAGGAATGGATTTAGGGACCTTTGCCACAAGGCCTGGGACAATAACAGCTAGTGAAAGTATTTTTAAAATTGAACTTTGGGGACAAGGCGGTCATTCAGCCTTACCTCATATGGGAGTTGATACTATTACGGTAGGTACGCAAATAATTACTTCACTTCAATCCATTGTTTCAAGAAAACTTAATCCAGCTATGAACGGTGTAGTTTCAGTTACTGATTTTAAATCAAATGGAAATGAAAATGTCTTACCAGGTCATTCAGTAATAACAGGCGATACTCGCGCATTATCACCTGAAGCAAACAAAATAATTGAAGCCAGCATGAAAGATATTGTTCAAGGAGTTGCTGCAGCTCATGGAATTAAAGTTGATTTTTCTTATGAAACAAGAACAAACATGACAATCAATACTCAAGAGCAGACTTTAGTAGCAGCTGAGGTAGCAAGTAAAATGGTAGGTGCCAAAAATGTAGACGCAAACTGTGAGCCAAAATTATTTTCTGAGGATTTTTCGCAGATGTTAATGGTAAAGCCAGGTTGCTTTATATTAATTGGTAACGGTTTAGATGGTTCGCACGCTCAATCGCTTCATTCTTCAAATTATAATTTTAATGACGAACTACTTGTAATTGGTTCTACATTTTGGACTGAACTCGTAAAAAAAAGATTGTCATAACAAGATGAATTTTTCAAAAACAGAGTATGGCAACAGACTTTCTAATATTAAGCGTTCAATGCAAGAAAAAGGCATTGATCTTCTTATTTCTCAAGACACATCTAATATTAATTACACTACTGGCTATGATGCATGGTCATTTTATTATGCTCAGTGTGCACTAATTCATATTGATCTAGACGAGCCTTTATTATTTGTCAGGGAACAAGATGCAGGTGGTGCATTTCTTCAAAATGTTTGGTCCCAAGAAAATATTTTGGTTTATAATGAAAAATATATACATACGTGGCCAACTCATCCTTATGACCGATTGATTGAGATAATCAAAGAGAGGGGATGGGATAAGTTGAGTATTGGACTTGAAATGGATAGTCATTATTTCACGGCTTATAGTTACAAGAAACTTGTAGACGGCTTACCAGAGGCAACACTAAAAGACGCAGAAAGATGCGTTAATTGGGTAAGGTATATTAAATCAGATGCAGAAATTGATTTGATGAAAGCAGCATCACTTATTTCTGTAGAAGCTATGAACACTGCAATTGAAACTATTAATCCCGGTATTCGCCAATGTGATGCAGTAGGCGAGATACAAAAAGCAATGTTTTACGGTACAAGTGATTTTGGAGGTGAGTATTCAAGTATCGCCACACTGCTTCCTACAGGGAAAGGCACATCTGCATCTCATCTTACTGCAACTCAAGAAAGATTTGTTAAAGGTGAAGCAACAATTATAGAGTTAGCTGGAGTTTATAAAAGATACCATGCACCTATTGCGAGAACGGTCTTACTTGGTAAGGCTGAGCAAAAAAAGATCGATGCAATGAAGGCAACTAACGAAGCACTGAATGAAGGACTTGATGCCATCAAACCAGGCAATACTGCAAACGATGTAGCTCAGAAATTTTGGTCAGTTCTTGATAAATATGAAATTAAAAAAGAATCAAGAACTGGCTATTCGATTGGTATTGGTTATCCGCCTGATTGGGGAGAACATACACTTAATATATACAAAGGTGATATGACAGAGTTACAACCAAATGTGACGTTCCACATGATAGCAGTCATGCAGTTCGGAAGTTGGGGTGTTGAGGCAAGTCATTCTGTTCGTGTGACTGATAAAGGATTTGAAAAGTTTATAGACTTTCCAAGCGATCTATTCATCAAAGACTAGTTTTTACCTATGATCTCTTAGGAAATAACTAAGATTTTATTTTTTATAGAGAATCCTATATAATTTGTATAAAGTAGCCGCTAATCAGGAGTTAACTATGGGTATTCATCACGATTATAAGTCAAAACGTGGCGAAAGAGCTATGGCCAAACAACAGAAGCGTGAGGCTAAATTTAACGATAATTCAGACAAAAAAGAAGAAGAAAAACTCATAAAAGAGTTAAAAAAAGCAGGTTTAAATAAAGATGAAATCAAACAATTCCTCGAAGGACGAGCAAAAGGATAATAAGAATAAAAGTGACGATAAAATACAGAGAATGTCTGAAGCATTACGTCAAAACTTGAAAAAAAGAAAAGTATTTCAAAGGAAGCAGAAGGCAGAAAACTAAATGACCATAATGTCAGACAACTGGATTAAAAAAAAGGCCCTTGAAGAAGGAATGATTGAACCTTTTATTGATGGGCAAAAAAAAGATGGAACAATTTCTTTCGGACTTTCTTCTTATGGATATGATGCGCGAGTTTCTGAAGAATTTAAAGTCTTTACAAATGTAAACTCTGCAATCGTTGACCCAAAAAACTTTAGTGATAAAGGTTTTGTTGATCGACCTGGAAATGAGTGTGTAATACCACCAAATTCATTCGCTTTAGCAAGAACTGTTGAGTACTTCAGAATACCCAGAGATGTACTAGTTATTTGTTTGGGGAAATCTACTTACGCTCGATGTGGGATAATCGTTAATGTAACGCCTTTGGAGCCTGAATGGGAAGGACATGTCACGCTAGAGTTTTCAAACACAACACCATTGCCTGCAAAAATTTATGCCAATGAAGGTGCATGTCAGTTTCTTTTTTATAAAGGCGAGGCGCCACCAGAAGTTTCCTACAAAGATCGACAAGGAAAATATATGAAGCAGACAGGCGTCACACTTCCAAAGTTATAACCATATATGGATAGAATTATTATAAATGGGGGCCAGCCTCTATCTGGAACTATATCTATTAGTGGTTCAAAAAATGCGTGTTTACCAATTATGGCTGCTTCAATTTTAACAGACCAAAATATCAATCTTTCAAATGTACCTAACCTTGAAGATATTAAAACAATGTCAAAAGTTTTGACATCACTCGATGTAGAGGTTGATACAAGCAAAGCTAACGAAAACAAAATAACTTTAAAATACTTAAATACTGGTAAGTCAATTGCAGAATACGATCTTGTTAGAAAAATGAGAGCGAGCATTCTTGTTCTTGGACCACTTCTTGCGAGAAAAAGACATGCATCAGTATCTCTCCCAGGTGGATGTGCAATAGGAGCAAGACCAGTTGATCTGCATCTAAATGCACTTGCCAAGCTTGGTGCTGAATTCAAATTAGATCGAGGATATATAGAATGTAGTGCTCCAAAGGGATTAAAAGGAGAAGAAATAACCTTTCCTACCATATCAGTTGGAGCAACAGAAAGCTTGTTAATGGCTGCAACTTTAGCTGAGGGGAGGACTAAGCTAAATAATATTGCGATTGAGCCTGAAGTGATTGATTTAATCCATTGTCTTCAATCAATGGGTGCAAAGATCGAGATTACTGATCAAAGAACTGTTATTATTGAGGGAGTTAAGGAATTATTTGGAACTTCTCATAATATAATTTCAGACAGAATTGAGACACTAACATATGTAATTGCCGGAGCTTTAACTGGTGAGAATTTAAAAATCGAAAACATTCAATTAGAGCATGTTAGTAATGTTCTTGAGATATTCAAATCTCTTAATATCGATTTTTCATTTAATAATAGTTCACTCAATATAAATAAAACAAAAATCTTTCAGGGTATCGAATTAGAAACAAGAGAATATCCTGGTTTCCCAACTGATATGCAAGCTCAACTTATGGTCCTATTATCTAAAGCTAACTCTGAGTCAGTTATCACTGAAAATATATTTGAAAATAGATATATGCATGTTCCTGAGCTAAATAGGATGGGGGCCAATATCTCGGTAGAAGGAAAAAAAGCAATTATTAAACCTAGTGAAAAATTGATTGGAGCGGAGGTAATGGCTACTGATTTAAGAGCCTCTGTAAGTTTGATTTTGGCTGGACTTATTGCTGAAGGCGAAACTGTTGTAAATAGAGTTTATCATTTAGATCGAGGTTACGAACAAGTTGAAAGCAAATTAAAGAATGTTGGAGCTGTAATCAAAAGAGTCTGAAAAAAATATGAATTTAAATGCAATTGATACTGACGAATTAAAAATTATTGCAACAATTCTCCAAGATGGACTCGTTGAAGTGAGTGAGGTTAAGTATCTTCCGTCAATTAGATCATTTATAATTATGATTACTCGTTTCATGTGGGAAGAAAAAATTATAAATAAAGAAAATAAGCGAGTAAAAGCAGTCTTAGTGTTCGAAGATGTTTTGTCTGTATTCTCTAAAAATATCGATCAAATGAATAAAAGTAATACTTTAGAATTAATGACATTTAACTATTTTCCGACTAAAACAAAAAATATTGAAATTCAATTGCTTTTCAAAAATGATGCAATTATAAAGCTCGAAACTGAAATTATTAAATGTAAGCTTCAAGATCAAGGTAAGCCATGGTCTGTTAAAATTGTAGAATAATAATATGAACAAAATTTTGAAATCAAGTGATGGTGATTTTTTGAAAAAGTTTCATGAAGTCGTTAATTACGATAGAAGTGAAATTTTAGATGTATCATCAGTAGTTTCTGAGATAATCAAAAATGTAAGAGAAAGAGGTGATGCTGCAGTTATTGAGTATACAAGTAAGCTTGATAGAAATAATGAAGTACAATTAGAGGTTTCTAATGATAGTATTGAAGAATATATCAAAGATGTCCCAGAAGATATTAAAGATGCATTAGATTTAGCTGCAGAAAGAATAAAGAATTATCATCAAAAACAATTGCCAGCTGATCAATCATATCAAGATGAAAACGAAACAACGCTTGGATACTTTTGGAGAGCAGTTGAGTCTGTTGGGATTTATGTTCCTGGAGGAACTGCAAGTTATCCAAGCTCAGTCTTAATGAATGCAATTCCTGCTAAAATTGCAGGTGTGAAGGACGTAACAATGGTCACGCCTTTTACAGATGGTAAAATAAATCCATCAATCATGTATGCCGCTAAAGTTGCTGGAATAACCAATATACATCCAATTGGTGGGGCACAAGCTATTGCAGCACTTACATTTGGAACTGAAACAATTAAACCCGTTAACAAAATTGTAGGACCAGGCAATATATATGTAGCTGAAGCTAAGAGACAAGTCTCTGGAACTGTAGGTATAGACATGTTTGCAGGACCCTCAGAAGTTGTAATAATTGCTGATACAAATAATGAGCCAAAGATTATTGCTGCAGATTTAATTGCACAGTCTGAACATGATCCAAGTGCTCAGAGCATTCTTATTTGTAATGATGAGAGTTTAGCTAATAATGTAATTAAAGAAGTTGATGATCAAATAAGTAATTTGCCAAGAGGAGAAATTGCCAGATCAAGTTGGGATAAAAATGGATATATCATAATCGCTAATGATATTGATGAGTCTTTTAATTTATCTAACCAACTCGCACCTGAACATTTAGAACTTTTAATAGATAATGCCGAGAGTTATTTAAGTAAAATATCAAATGCAGGAGCAGTATTTTTAGGTAAAAATACACCAGAGGCACTGGGGGATTATATTGCAGGACCAAGTCATGTTCTGCCCACATCGAGAAGTGCAAAATTTTCATCTGGATTATCAGTTTATGATTTCCTAAAAAAGATATCATTGATTGGTTGTACCGATAAAAGTCTTGCGAACCTGGGTGAAGCTGCTATTAAGATTGCAACTAATGAAGGACTTGACGGGCACGCGAGATCAATAGAATATAGACTTTCAAAAAAATAATATATGTCAAAAGAAGAGATACTAGAATTCAAAGGTAAAGTTACAGATATATTACCCAATGCTATGTTTAAAGTTGAATTAGAAAATGGACATGAAGTCTTAGCCCATACTGCAGGCCGTATGAGAAAAAATAGAATAAGAGTTTTGGCAGGTGACGAAGTGTTGGTCCAAGTTACGCCATATGATCTTACAAAAGGTAGAATAATTTTTAGATATAAATAAAAGGATTTTCTCTGAAATTAGTTTTAGGAAGTTCATCTCCAAGAAGATTAGAATTGCTATCTACTATAGGCATTAAACCGGTAAAAATTCTCTCACCAGATATTAACGAAACACCTCATAGTAAAGAAAAGCCTTCAGATTATTCGAAGAGAATTGCTAGAGAGAAAATTAAATCGCTCCTTAAAGACAACAATGATCAAATTCTTTTAACTGCAGATACCGTTGTTTATTGTGGAAGCCGTATAATAGATAAGACAGCAAAAACTGATAAAGCAAAACAAAATCTAAGCATCCTATCAGGTAGGCGGCATAAAATTATGACGAGTATTTGTGTCAGAGGAGTAGATAAAAAAATAAGAACAAAATCAGTAATAACCACTGTTCACTTTAAAAGAATGTCTAGCAAAGACATTGACAACTATCTTGAATTGAATGAATGGCAAGATGCAGCAGGATCCTATAAAATACAAGGTTTTGCTGAAGCGTTTATTAAATCAATTAATGGTTCATATTCTAATGTTGTAGGACTCCCTTTATATGAAACAAGAAATTTACTTCAGTCATCGGGCTTAGAAATATGAATGAATTGATATTTATATACAATGCTAAAAGTGGTGTTCTTAATGCTTTCTTGGACTGGTCTCATAAGATGTTTTCACCAAATACTTATGAGTGCAACCTTTGTGGAATTACATATAATTCTTTTGGAAAAGTCTCAAAATGGAAAACATTTTTAGATAGCAAGAAACTAAAAAAGACTTTTTACTATACTGATCATATAAGCTCATTAGATTTTATGACTGAAGATATTAAGCCACCGTGCATCTTCCTTAAGAATGCTACGACTACCGAGCTGATAATGAACTCTAGTGAACTAAATAAATTAATTTCAGTAGATGAATTGATAGATAGGCTTAATAATCTAATAGATGACTGAACATAGATAATATTTTCTTTGCACGAATAAATTATTTAGAATAAAACATAATCTTACTGAATAAATGGCTCGATAGCTCAGTTGGTAGAGCAAAGGACTGAAAATCCTTGTGTCGGTGGTTCAATTCCACCTCGAGCCACCACGTATGCAGCTGTAGCTCAGTTGGTTAGAGCGCCTGGTTGTGGTTCAGGAGGTCGGTAGTTCGAATCTACCCAGCTGTACCACTTTTTACTTGTTGAGATGGAAGTGATAGGACAATGATAAAAAGAGCGATCATAACAAATCCAAAGATCATATAGAGATATTCAAAGTCACCAGAAATTTCAAAGCTGTGTGAAATCATTAGTAATGCAATCGGACCTATTGAGAATGATACGATAAATTTAATGCCATATACTAAACTTTGATATTTTTCAGGAGAGTACTTTGCTAACAATAAGTTTTCTGCCGGTAAGATACTTGAATTAAAAGCAACTATCATAAGACTGAAAACTATCAGCCATACATTTGAAAGACTTATGATAAATAAAAGCAGACATCCTTGGCCAATAATACCAGCTATATAAACAGATTTCTCTGAATAACGGTCAGCTAGCACTCCACCAATATAATTCATTAGACCGCTTACAATATATATTGCAGCTACAATAAATCCTATTTCTGAGGTGGTTAGGTTTAAATTATTTGCCAGCCTTATATCAATAACTTTTGGCAAACTGGTCTGTAAAATTTGATATACAAAACTCAAGCAAGCAATACTTATTAGCATTATAATTGCAATTTTAAGCATCTGATCTTTACTAGGACTTTTACTAAATTTTTCAGAAGTAATATTTACAATAGAGATTTGTCCAGACCTTATGTGATTTATTAGAAATACGCCTGTAATTAAGGATATAATGCCCGGAATAATAAATGCGCTTTGCCAATTAATTAATTGGATTAAAGCACCAGCAAAAAATGCACCTAAACCAATACCAACACCACCAAAAATATTATTCACACCTAGCGCCTTACCAGTTTCTTTTGATGTATTTACAACCCAAGATATACCTGCGGGATGATAAATTGCACAAAACAATCCGAGAAGAGAAAGACTGAAGAAGAGCATTAATTTATTTGAACTAAACCCACACAAAATCGAGCTTATACCTAGACCTACAAACATCACTGCGATCATTCCAGATCGGCTCCATCGATCACTTAACCAACCTGCTGGCAATGCGCCTAAACCTACTAATAGTGAACCAAGAAACCATAAATTTAATAATTCGTTATATGAGTAGCCCCATGCATCTTCTATAGCTAAGACAATTACAAAATAGAATGCAGCGAACATGTGCATTAGTAGATGGCCAATTGCTGCATATACCGCTGTCAATTTTGTATTATTAGTTGTGTTATCCATATTAGAAAAGATAAGCAGTTTTACCAAATATTGGGAGTGATCATTATATGAAAGCCATAAAATTACAAATAAATTGACATTTTCTTATAAATAGGGCAATTCACCAACTATGTTGATAATTAAACATCATCATTCACATATCTGAGTTTGTTAGTAAAAAAAGCTAACAAACCACAACCCCCTATTTTTTTAAATTGTAAACAACGTTATAGTACTTTTAGTACTAAGGAAGACTAATGAAAAATAAGAAAGATAAATTAAAAGCTAAATTACCGAGAGGTTTTAAGGATAACCAAGAAGACGTTATTAGTCTGAGGAATGCTGTATCTGATGTTATAAAAAATGAATGTCAAAAATATGCATTTTCAGAAATTGATACCTCTACTATTGAATATTCTGAGTCACTTGGAAAATTTTTACCTGATAGTGATAGGCCAGAAGGTGGAGTATTCTCATTTCAAGATGAAGACGGACAATGGCTTTCCTTAAGATATGACTTAACTGCTCCATTGGCTAGATATGTTGCAGAAAATTATCAGTATCTTAATAAACCATTTAAGAGGTATCAGACTGGATTAGTATTTAGAAATGAAAAGCCAGGGCCTGGTAGGTTTAGAGAGTTTCTTCAATTTGATGCAGATGTTATTGGAATTCAATCGTCATTTATTGATGCCGAGCTTTGCATAATGGTTTCTAATATTTTTTTAAAACTTGGACTAGGTTTTGATAAATTTTGTATCAAATATTCTAATAGACAAATTTGGGATAAGCTTTTTACAGATAATAAAATAAATGGTGAATTACAAACTTTAGTTTTACGTGCGATTGATAAAAAAGATCGTGTAGGAGAAGACGGAGTTAAACAGCTGCTTACGAAAGGTCGTAAGGATAAATCTGGTGACTTTATGAAAGGTGTTGGTTTAAGTGACTCTCAGGCTTCAAATATCATTGAGTTCCTTAATTCTAAAACACAAACTAACGAACAATTAGAAGAGTTTAATAATTACCTTTCAAATTATAAGGATTATCCGATTGTATTCGATCCATCCATTGTAAGGGGACTAGACTATTATACTGGAATGGTATTTGAAGCCGAGTTACTCATAAAAGTTAAAAATGACAAAAATCAAAATGTTATTTTTGGCTCAGTAGCTGGAGGTGGAAGATACGATAAACTTGTTTCTAGATTTGGAGGAGAAGATATACCAGCTACGGGTATATCAATAGGAGTTGATAGGCTCATAGTTGCACTAAAACAAGAAAACCTTCTTCAAAGCAATAAACAACCGCTTGTAGTTGTGGCAAATATGGATGAAAACTTGCTTTCTAATTACTTGGAGATTGCTGATGAAATTAGAGCCAATAACATAGCTTGTGAGATTTCATTCGGCAATAAGAACTTGGCCAAACAGTTAAAGTATTGTGATAAAAAAAATGCAGATGTTGTGATTATTGCTGGTCAAGATGAATTTGATAAAAAAGAATTATCTATAAAAAATTTAGCTCTAGGTAAAAAAATCTCAGAAAATATAACTGAAAGAAGTGAATGGAAAGAACAACGAGCAGGTCAACTAAATATTCCGAGAGATGACCTTATAAACCAATTAAAGAAAATCTTAACAATAGAGTAATTTAATGTCTATTCAAGAATTGAACTTGCAATTGAAAAATTATTTTGAGTCAAATGATTTCACCTATGTTGATTTACCGCTCGTTTTTGACTCTGATGTTTTTTACGAAATGTCTGGAGAAATTTTAAGAAAACAAATGTATTCCTTTTATGATAATTCTGGCAAAGAAAAATGTTTAAGACCAGATTTAACTATTCCAGTATGTCATAACTACATTACAAATAGCCAAAAATTTAAATCAGGTAAGCTCTGTTACAGCGGACCAGTGTTTAGGTCCTCTATTGAAAGTGAAGGCTCAGTTGAACTAAATCAATCGGGAGTAGAAATTATCTATCAGGATAATAGAAACGAATCTCAGCTCATCAAAGATATTGAGATCATTCAATGCGCTTTAGAAACATTGAAAAATATTGGCATTGAGAAGATAAACTTAAGATTAGGTAATTTAAAATATTTTATGAACTTCATAAATGTACTTAATTTACCTCAGAGATGGAAGGAACGTCTATCGAGACATTATTTTCGAAAAGATTATTTTGAAACTTTGCTTGTAAGATTATCTAGAGGCGTTGGCTATAATAGTCAACAGAGAGATAAAATAATTAAAGAAATATTAGGAACTGAAACAACAAATTCTAAACATTTAAGAAAAATTATTGAAGAGAAAAATATTTTTAAATCTTCACGAACAACCACTGAAATCATCGATAGGTTTAATCAAAAAGCAGATATGATTATTCAAAAAGAAGATGGTTTGAAGATAGTAGAATTAATTAGAGAATATCAAAAAATAAATGGGAACATTGATGACTATAATCAAAATCTTAACAAATTTATTAAGGATTATGATTTAAATAATTTTGAAGATAATACTGAAACACTAAATAAATTCAATGAATTATGTTTAAGCAGTAAGAGCGTAAATGAAGCAATATTTTTGAATAATTTTCGTAATACAATTGAATTTTATGATGGATTGATATTTGAGATTTTTGATACAAGTGGAACCTATCGATTGATAAGTGGTGGAAGATACGACAAGTTGCTCAAGAGCTTGGGTTCAGATGAAAAATTATGTGCTGTAGGTTTCGCTACATATAATAACGAAATAAATAAGTACTTGGAAAGTAAATCAAATGGACAAAATTAAAATTGCTCTTCCAAGTAAGGGTCGTTTAAGGCGTGACATGGAAACTTTGTTTAAAGCAAAACAAATTTCCTTTGCTAACTTATCAAATGATAGAGATTATATCGGCTCGATTGAGGGACATGATAACATATTAATATATTTTTTGAGTGCTAAAGAAATAACAAACAGACTAGAGGAAGGATCAATTCATCTTGGGTTAACAGGCGATGATTTGATTCAGGAAAAGGTTGAGAACTTTGAAAGTAAAGTGTCTAAACTTATTAAACTAGATTTTGGTAAAGCTAATTTAGTTGTTGCTGTGCCAAACTTTTGGATAGATGTATATTCAATGGCGGATTTAGAAGAAATATGTAATTTACACCGATTAAAAACAACGAGGAGACTCCGAGTTGCTACAAAATATACAAATCTTACTAACAATTTTTTTTCAAAATGTGGAGTTCTTGATTACAGGACAGTAATGAGTCACGGTTCAACTGAAAGCGCTCCATTTAATGGATTTTCAGAAATCATTACTGACATTACTTCTTCGGGTGAGACCTTAAGGGCTAATAATCTTAGAGTATTAGATGATGGTGTAATTTTACAATCATCGGCAAACATTTTTAAATCGAATATTGCCGAATGGAATAGTAGTTCTGAAAAAATTTGTAATGAATTTATTGATATTTTGACATAAAAAAACCCGGCTTAGCCGGGTTTTTTTAATTAAATTTCTAAATTACATCATGCCGCCCATGCCGCCCATGCCGCCCATATCTGGCATTGCAGGAGCTGCAGCAGCTTTATCTTCTGGTGCATCAGCAACCATTGCTTCTGTTGTAATTAATACACCTGCGATTGATGCAGCGTTTTGTAAACTAGTTCTAACAACTTTTGTTGGATCAATAATTCCAGCTTTGAACATATCAACAAATTTGTCAGTTTGAGCATCGTAGCCCTCAGATGCTGATTTGTTTTCCTTCAGTTTACCAACGATGACAGAACCATCTACACCAGCATTGTTTGCTATTGTTCTTATTGGAGTCTCAAGTGCTCTTCTGACAATATCAACACCAGCTTTTTGGTCTGCATTTGCTGTTTTAACTTTATCAAGAGCAGATGCGGCTTTTAAAAGAGCTAAACCACCGCCAGTTACTATGCCTTCTTCAACAGCTGCTCGAGTAGCGTTGAGGGCATCATCAACCCTGTCTTTTCTTTCTTTAACTTCAACTTCAGTGGCACCACCTACTTTTATTACAGCAACACCGCCAGCTAATTTAGCTAATCTTTCTTGAAGTTTTTCTCTGTCATAGTCAGAAGTGGTTTCTTCAATCTGCTTTCTGATTTGTGAACATCTACCTTGAATGTCAGCCTTTGTTCCAGCACCGTTAACAATAGTTGTATTCTCTTTGTCAATGCTGATCCTTTTTGCAGTTCCAAGATCATTGATGGTGACATTTTCAAGTTTAATACCTAAATCTTCAGAGATAACTTGGCCACCTGTCAAAATTGAAATATCTTCCATCATTGCTTTTCTTCGATCACCAAATCCCGGAGCTTTAACGGCTGCTATTTTCAAGCCACCACGAAGTTTATTAACAACAAGAGTAGCAAGTGCCTCACCTTCTACATCTTCCGCAATAATTACAAGAGGTCTTCCTGCTTGTACTACTGCTTCTAATAAAGGCAACATAGGTTGCAAATTAGTTAATTTCTTTTCATGAAGTAAGATATATGCATTTTCCAATTCAGCAGTCATTTTCTCTGCATTTGTAACGAAATACGGTGATAAGTAACCACGGTCAAATTGCATACCTTCAACAACATCTAATTCTGTTTCAAGACCTTTTGCCTCTTCAACAGTAATGACACCTTCATTACCTACTTTGTCCATTGCTTTTGCAATCATATCTCCAACTTCAGCTTCTCCATTTGCTGATATTGATCCAACCTGTGCAACTTCTGCACTAGTTTTAACTTTTTTTGAAGAGCCACTAATTGCTTCACTTGCGGCATCAATTGCAGAGTCAACTCCGCGTCTAAGATCCATTGGATTCATACCAGCTGCAACAAACTTTAGTCCTTCAGTTACAATCGCCCTTGTAAGAACTGTTGCAGTTGTAGTTCCATCACCAGCAACATCATTAGTTTTACTTGCAGCTTCTCTTACCATTTGAGCGCCCATATTTTCAAATTTATCTTTTAGCTCGACTTCTTTAGCAACAGACACACCGTCTTTTGTACTTTTTGGTGCTCCAAAAGATTTGTCTATGACAACGTTTCTACCTTTTGGTCCTAATGTTACAGCCACCGCATCTGCAAGAATATTAACTCCTTTGAGCATTTTATTTCTTGCTTCAGTACTAAAATGAATATCTTTTCCAGCCATTTGTTCTCTCCTTAATTGAAATTATTTTTTCTTTTTTGATTTAGATTTTGTGTTTATGACACCCATGATGTCTGACTCTTTCATAATACAGAGTTCTTCACCATCGATCTTTACTTCAGTTCCAGACCATTTGCCAAATAAAACAATATCACCCACTTTAAGATCTAAAGGAGTTACTTTTCCGTCTTCACTTTTGGTTCCATTGCCTACGGCAACTATTTGTCCCTCTTGAGGTTTTTCTTGTGCTGTATCAGGTATGATGATACCTCCAGCTGTTTTTTCTTCAGTATCTAGTCTTCTAACTAGAACACGATCATGTAAAGGTCGAAAATCCATGTGTAACTTCTCCTAATAAATATTTGCTATATTGCTAAAGTTAATAGGCATATAGTGATCTGTGACATCTGTGTCAAGGGGCAGTTCAATTAAAGGGAAAATCTATAGTTTAGAAAAAAATGATTAATTTCAAATAGTTATGATTGTTCTGATTCACCACCATCAATTACTATATTCTGCCCAGTCATAAATGAGCCCGCTTCGGAAGCTAAAAACACTGCTGCGCCAGCAATTTCGTCAGGCATACCAATTCTTTTAAGGGCGGTTCTATTTGTAGAGGCCTTTAAAATACTCTCATTTTCCCAAAGCGCTCTTGCAAAGTCAGTTTTAATTAATCCAGGTGATATACAATTGGCTCTTATATTATTGCGACCATACTCAACTGAAATATTTCTAGCTAGTTGTGAGTCTGCAGCTTTTGAAATGGCATAAGTTCCTAAAAAACTGCTTCCGTGTAATCCAGCAATAGATGATATTATAATAATTGAACCATTTTTATCTTTTATCATGTCAGGAATAACTTCATTGCATAACCAAAAATTACTTTGAACATTTGATTTCATAATCTTCTCGAAAGCTTCGTCAGATATATTCATTGATGGTCCAAAGTAAGGATTTATCGCCGCATTGCAAACTAAGGTGGAGATATTGCCACAGAACTCTAATGATTGAGTGTATAGGTTTTTCAATTGATCTTTATAGGAAATGTTGCAAGCTATTGCTAGCGCCCTATCTTTTCCAAATTTTGAATTAATCTCATCTGCAACAACTTGACAGGCATCTATTTTTCTACTGGTTATAATTACTTTCGCTCCATGCTCAGCCATCCTCAAAGCAATGGCCTTGCCAATTCCCCTTGACGAGCCAGTAATAATCGCATTTTTTCCTGTAAGATCAAATAGAGTAGTCATTATCAAATATAGTGTATAAATATAATTTAAATTAATCTTAACATTATATTTATGAAAATAACAAACGTAAATAATGTAACTGAATTCATAGAAGACTATAAAGTTATCTTATGTGATTTATGGGGTGTCATTCATAATGGTATGAGCGTATATGAAAATGCTAAAAAATTCTTAGGTTATGCTCACCAAAAAAATATACCAGTTTTCTTTATATCGAACGCTCCTAGACCTGAGTCGGTGGTAAGAAAAGGCCTAACTAATAAACTTCACCTTAATGAAAAATATTATGAATCTATTTTCACTTCAGGTGACACCGGTGCAAAACACATAAATGAATTAAATCATGGAGAAAGTTATTTCCATTTAGGTCCTAATAAAGATGAAGATTTACTTGATACTATTAATATTAAAAAACACTTAGATTATGAAATTGCAGATTTTATTTTATGTACAGGTCTAATGGACGACAGTTTCGAGAAACCTTATCATTATTCTGGTATGTTTGAGGAATTCATTTCTCACAATAAAGAAATGGTGTGTGTTAATCCTGATGAGATAGTTTATCGAGGAGAACAACTAATTTCATGTGCAGGTGGCCTTGCTAAACTATATAAAGAAATGGGTGGTAAAGTGAAACTATATGGAAAACCACATAATGAAATCTATGATTATGCTTATCAATATCTGATGGAGAATGGGTTGGTCGAAAATAAATCTGAAATCTTGGCTATTGGTGATAGTTTTAAAACTGATATCTTAGGAGCTGAATTGTTTAATATTGATTACTTATTTATTCAAAATGGTATTCATAAAAATGAAATTAAACACCAGAGTGATTTGTCAAAACTTTTTAGAATGCATGTTGGTAAAGAAATTAGAGAACTTAGGACGTTAAAAACACTTTAAAACCTATGAAAATAATTCGTAGCTTACAAACCTCAAAAAAATTTACAAAAGACTCAGTATTAATTATTGGAAATTTAGATGGCGTTCATAAAGGCCATCAAACTATTATTAAATCAGCCAAAAAAATTGCTGTAAAAAATAATACCTATTTGGGTGTATTAATATTTCATCCACATCCAAGAGCATATTTTACTAAAAAAAATAATTTCTTAATCACTCAGCTGGATCAAAAAATAGAAATATTAAAAGAGCAAGATGTCGATTATGTAATAGTAATGAAATTTGACAAAAAAATATCATCAATGAGCCCTAAAAACTTTTGTGATAAAATTCTAAAAAATGGTATTCAAATGAACCATATCTTTGTTGGATCTAATTTTAAGTTTGGCAAAGCAAGATCTGGAGATTATAAATACCTTAATTCTTACGGTAAAAAAAATAATTTTAAGTTAACGCCAATTAAATTAATTAAAACTTCTGTAAATTTAGCCAAGAAAACAAACTGTAAAATATACTCGTCTACAAATGTAAGAAAGTTAATCAGTGCAGGAAAGCCCAAACATGCAAAAAATTTGTTGGGAAGAAGTTTTGTTGTTGAGTCAAAAGTTGATAAGGGAGATCAGAGAGGAAGAACCATTAAAGTACCTACAGCAAATCTTAATATAGATAATTATGTAAAACCAAAAAAAGGAGTTTACGCTGTTGAAGTTGAAATAAATAGGACAAATATTAAAAAAAAGAAATACCTAGGAATTGCGAACTTTGGAATAAGGCCAACTTTTAATAAAAAGAAAGCCGTCCTCGAAGTTCATATATTTAATTTTAATTTGAATATTTATAATTCTAAAGTAAAAGTAACTTTTGTAGATTTCCTGAGAGATGAAAAGAAGTTTTCTGGCATTGAGATGCTGAAAAGGCAGGTAAAATCTGATATTTTAAAAGCTAAAAAAATTTTAAGTAAATTATGAGTGAGAAGCAACAACACAAAGATATAAGCGAAACACTTTTTTTGCCTAAGACTAGTTTTGCAATGAGAGCTGGGCTACCCGAACAAGAGCCTAAAATACTAGAGGAATGGTCTAAAAAAGATATCTACAAGGCTCTACGCACAGCATCAAAAGACAAAAAAAAATTTACACTTCATGATGGACCTCCTTATGCTAACGGAAATTTACATATGGGCCATGCTCTCAATAAAATATTAAAAGACTTTGTAGTCCGTTCACAACAAATGTTGAATCAAGACAGTTCATATATACCTGGATGGGATTGTCATGGACTACCAATTGAATGGAAGATTGAAGAACAGTATAGATCAAAAGGCAAAAATAAGGATGAAATAGATATTTTACAATTTAGAAAAGAGTGTAGAGAATTTGCCGAAAAGTGGATTGATATACAAAGAGAAGAGTTTATCAGATTAGGTGTTACAGGCGATTGGTATAACCCTTATACGACAATGTCTTTTAATGCTGAAGCAACTATTGTTAATGAATTTTTCAAGTTCGTTGAAAATGGAAGTTTATACCGTGGTTCAAAACCAGTCATGTGGTCAACAGTAGAAAAGACAGCCCTTGCTGAAGCCGAAATTGAGTACAAAGAACATAAATCCACTACTATTGTTGTAAAATTTCCTATTAAGGAAAGTTCAATTAAAGAATTATCGAATGCAGCTGTACTTATTTGGACGACAACCCCTTGGACAATTCCTGGTAACAGAGCAATAGCATTCAGTAAGAATATTAAATACTCACTGTATGAAGTATCTGAAACTTTAGAAAAGTGCTTATTAGATAAAAATGAAAAAATAGTTATAGCAGATGATCTCATAGAAAATTTTTTGACTCAATGTAAGGTCTCAAAAATTAATAAAATCTGTAGTGTACAAAATTTAGATGAAATTGTTTGTCACCATCCCTTTGTAGGTTCTGGTTATGAGTTTGATGTTAGACTGTATAACGCTGATTTTGTAACATTAGAACAAGGAACTGGATTTGTTCATATTGCACCAGGTCATGGAGCTGATGACTATGTTTTGGGAATTGAAAATAATGTAGAAGTACCAGAAACAGTAAATGAAAATGGTGAGTATTTTCAACATATTCCAATATTCAAGGGCATAAAGATATTTAATGACGATGGATCCGATGCTGAAGCAAATATTGCCGTCATTAAATCTTTAGCTGCCCGTAAAAATTTAGCAGGTAAGGGATCATTGAGACACAGCTACCCTCACTCATGGAGGTCTAAAGCCCCAGTTATATTTAGAAATACTCCACAGTGGTTTATAAGCATGGAAAGTAATAATTTAAGAACTACGGCACTTAAAGAAATTGAAAAAGTAAACTGGTTTCCAAAACAGGGTAAAAATAGGATTTATTCGATGATAGAAGAGAGACCAGACTGGGTTGTATCAAGACAAAGAGCTTGGGGAGTGCCATTATCAATTTTTTATAAAATTGAGACTGGCGAGGTATTAGTAGATAAAGAATTAAACCAAAAAATAGTTAATTTATATGAAAATGAAGGATCTGATGCTTGGTTTAAATATACAAAAGAAGAATTATTAGGATCAAAATACAATCCCGATGAATACGCTAAAGTAAATGATATTTTAGATGTGTGGTTTGACTCGGGTTGCACTCATGCATTTGTTCTTGATGGTAAAGAAAATCAAATATGGCCAGCATCTATTTATTTAGAAGGAACTGACCAACACAGAGGATGGTTTCATTCATCATTACTAGAATCTTGCGGCACTAGAGGTATCGCTCCTTATGAGTCTGTTTTAACGCATGGTTTTGTTTTGCATGAAGATGGCTTAAAAATGAGCAAGTCATCATCAAATATTGTCTCACCGACAGAAATTGTTGATAAATCTGGAGCAGATATACTAAGACTATGGGTCGCAAGTAGTGATTATTCTGAAGATTTAAAAATTGGTCCCGATATAATTAAAAGTAACATTGATAGCTATAGGCGTCTGAGAAATACATTACGTTTTATTTTGGGGAATCTTTCGGATTTTTCAAAAGATGAAGTTGTACCATTTGATAATTTAAATGAACTCGATCAATACATCTTATCAGAACTGTCAAAACTAGAAATTAAGGTAATAGAAAACTACAAAATATTTGAATATCAAAAAGTTTTTTCCATGATTTTTAATTTTTGTACTAACGATCTTTCTTCATTTTATTTTGATATAAGAAAAGATTCTCTTTATTGTGATGCAAAAAATAATTTAACTAGAAGATCTACAAGAACTGTCTTAGATATTTTATTCCATCATTTGCTCAAGCTTTTAGCCCCATTACTCTGTTTTACTACGGAAGAAGCGTGGCAAAGTAGGTATGGCAACGATGGCTCCATTCATATGCAATTATTTCCAAATGTAAATGAAACCTGGATAAACAATGATTTGGATGAACGATGGAGTAAATATAAGCAAATAAGAAAGTTTATTTATTCAGCCATTGAAGAAAAGAGAAAAGACAAAATTATTGGCTCAAGTCTTGAGGCAGATGTAATATTGTTTTTACCTCAAAATGAATATCAAGATTTAGATCAAAAAATTATAGAGGATATTGCAATAGTTAGTAAGTTAAGAATAGATAGTTCCAATCCTCCCAAAGACAGTAAGATTGATGAAAATAACGGTAGTTTAGGCGTTCAAGTTACAAAAGTTTCTGGAGAAAAATGTGAAAGATGTTGGAAGTACTTTGATGTTTTGGATAGTAATTTATGTAACAGATGTATGCAGAATGTAAAATAAATGAATGCAACTACTTTTCGTTTTATAGTTTATATATTTATTATTGCTCTTGTTGATCAGATAAGTAAATATTTAATAATTTTTAAGTATCAGATCGACACCACATCATTAAATTCTCAATATTTGCACACTGTAAACGATTATCTCAATTTTTACATAATATGGAACAAAGGTTTTGCTTTTGGATTATTTCAGAATGATATTGTCACTATTAATACAATTTATATTTTAATAATGATTGTAATAGCTGTAGGAATTTTTATTTATGCCTTAATGATTAATAAAAGAGCATATTACTTTTCTTTTGGTTTATTAATAGGAGGAGCAATTGGAAATCTTATTGACCGCATTCAATATTCAGCAGTTCTTGATTTCATTGATGTTCACTATGGCAATTATCATTGGTATGTATTTAATATTGCTGATATAAGTATCAGTTGTGGCTGTATTGCAGTTATTTTTTTAGAAATATTTACGAAAAATAAAACCAAAAATGAAATTAATAGCTAAAGTTTTCTTTTTATTTTTAATCTCAATAATCTTTATTTACGGTTGTTCAAATAATAATACTGTACGTGATTATACAACCTTAAAACAAAAAGCACTTGAAATACCTCCAGAATTTGATCTTACTCCACCCGTTGAAGGTAAAGAAAATATTGATGAAGAAGATGTTGTCTCTTCAACTTCAGAAGACTTAGAAGACATTTTGGGACAGACCGTGAGTGAAGAAACATCATCAGACGGTAATCAAAATCAGTCATTAGATGAATTCATTGATCAAAACTTCGTAAGTGAACAAATAAATGACAATAATACTGAAATTTCTCAAGACATTCAAATTGAAGAGCCTGTCGTGGCTGAAGAATTGACAGAAGTTGAAGATCAAAATTTATCTACAGTTGATGAAGACTCAACATCTGTAGAAGACAACATTGAGTCATTTTCTGAAGAGCAGTTCATTGAAAACTTATCAAATACTGACGAAATAACTTCATTGCCTGAGGAAGAACAACTTAAGCCTGAAATTCTTGATGATAGTATTTATGAGGATACACCAACATTTTCTAGTGACGATGAACTAAATGATTTGCTTAATAGAGTAGATGATTTACTAAATACTTATTCAAACTAACTAATTGTTCTTGTGAATGTTTAAGTTTTTTAAAGATCCAAAATGGTTTATCTGGGCTTATATAGGGTCTGCAATTATTTTATCGTCCATTTGGGTACAAGTTCAAATTGACGTCAAAATAAATGAATGGTTTGGTGACTTTTATGACATGATCCAAGAAGCCTTGTCTGCACCAAATGCAATTACTATCGAAGAATACTGGGCAAGCTTATTATCATTTATTACATTAGCAGGGATGTACGTCGCAGTTGCAGTTCTTGTGAGCTATTTCACCAATCACTTTTTGTTTAGATGGAGAACCTCTATGGTTGAATGGTACCATTCCGTTTATGATAAGGCTCGCAAAATAGAGGGAGCTTCTCAGCGAGTTCAGGAAGATACGATTAAGTTTTCAAGAATAATGGAGTCACTTGGAACTAGTTTAATTGAAGCTCTTATGATTTTAGTAGAATTCATGCCCATCTTATTTGGTCTTAGTATTGGTATTCCAATCTTCTTTTTTGGTGAATGGGAGTATGGACTCGTAGTTGGAGCTTTATTGTGGTCTATTGGTGGCACACTATTTCTTGTGGGTTTAGGATTAATTTTAAGATTGGTGGGTATTGAGTATGATCTTCAAAAGCAAGAGGCAGCTTATAGAAAGTTACTTGTAATTGCCGAAGACGATGAAACAGTAAGACCAAAAACTCTTGAGGAGTTGTTCAATGACGTCAGGCAAATACATTTTTTAAGTTATATAAGATATCTTTACTTTGACATTGGAAGAATTGCTTTTTTACAAGCTAATGTATTGTCAGCTTATGTTTTTTTAGCCCCTGCTATTGTTGCTGGCGTAGTCACACTTGGCGTAATGCAACAAATTATTAGAGCATTTGGCAGAGTCGAAGGGTCAATGCAGTATCTTTTAAAGGCATGGCCAACCATAATTGAACTTGCAAGTGTCTATAAACGATTAAGAGAATTTGAGTCTAAAATTGAACAAGTAGGCATGGAAGAAACATCAAAAATTTAAGTCATGAAAAAACTGAACCTTGAGAAACCTTTTTTGAATTTTGATAAATTGGAGAAAAATTATCAAATAAACAAAAACTTCATCAAAACCAATTTTACAAATATTATTGTAATTGGAGTAGGTGGATCTTCTCAGGGATCTAAAGCTATTTCAAGCTTCTTAAATGAAGAAAGAATAGTTTATTTTGATCATTTATCTTCTCCATTGATAATGAATGCTCTAGAAAATTTTAATCTAAAAAGTACTGCTTTTCTTTTTATTTCAAAATCGGGCAAAACATCTGAAGTACTTACTATTTTTGATTTCCTGTGCGAGTACTGCGACAGTAAATTATCGATAAGAGATAATTTTTTCGTAATAACAGACAAAAATGAGTCTTCGCTTGAGGATCTTGCAAATCATAAAAATATTTCCATTTTACACTGTGACAGTGAAATCGGAGGAAGGTTTTCAATTTTTGGATTAAATTCTTTAATACCTTCATTTTATTTTGAAACTAACAGAGTACACAAATTTTTTGAAGGGGCTCGGTCAACGCTCACCTATATTGACAAGTTAATCATAAAAGCAGAAAGAATGAACGAATTGGTAAGTTCAGGAAAAGCTATAAACCTTAACCTCGTTTATGGAAATCATCTCATAGAAACAGTGAATTGGAAAAAACAATTATTTGCTGAGTCACTTGGAAAAAATGGAAATGGTTTTATGCCAATTACAGCAGAAATGCCAAAGGAACAGCATAGTTTGCTACAACTCATGATGGATGGGCCAAAGAATATTTTTTATGATTTGTTTTCAAGTAATCCTACCAAGCCAAATCTTATAAATATTACTCTTCAAAATCATAAGTCTGCAACACATGAGGCTCTACTTGGTAAAAAATTTGAAGTTGAAGAAACTATCATTGATGAAGAAGATCTCCCTCATCTTGGACAATTTTTTGTCGAACAGATGATCATTGTCATGCAAATGGCAAACATGAATGATATTGACCCCTTCTCTCAAAATGAGGTTGAAATACAAAAAAATTTTTTAAAATAATTTATAAAAAGAAAAATTAGATATTCCTATTTGCTTCTCTCTAATTAATTCTAATTCTTCGAAATTAGATTTTTCAGTCTTTATTTCCTCTTCAAGAACAATAATTGCATTATCGCTCAGCATTCCTTTTTTTAAGAGATTTCTTATAGATCTTTTTGCTAGGTTTTTACCATAGGGTGGATCTATATATGCTAAATCAAATTTGTAATTATCATCATTATCAAAAGAACAGGCATTTTGGTTTTTCACTTCTATTTTATCTAAAAAGTCTAACTTTTTTCCATTTTTATATATGACATCAACCATTTCATTGTTGTTTTCAATCATAAGTGCTTTATGCGATCCTCTTGAGAGAGCCTCAAATGAAAACGAACCTGTTCCAGCAAATAAATCAATCAAATTACATCCTTCTAATGTAAATTCAGAATTGATTATCTCCTTACCATGAACAAGTATATTAAAGATAGTCTCCCTGTTTTTGTCTGATATTGGTCTAACCTCACTATTTTTGATGCTCGTGATTGAGTGACCTTTTTTGGTTCCACTAATAATTCTCATAAATCCTTAACCATAATGTTTTACTTTTATTAGGCCGCCTTTTTGCAACTTACCGAGTCGATATTTTCCATAAGATATCCTTATTAATCTAGTAACTGTCATATTTAACGAGTCAAAAATTTTTCTTATCTCCCTGTTTTTACCTTCGGTTAAAATCATACTTATCCATGTATAAGTATTGGTTTCATTAATTTTTTTAATTTCTATTGATTTGTATTTCTGTCCTTTAACAGTAATCCCCTTTGATATTTTGCTAATAATGAAGTCAGTTATCTTACCTTGAATTTTTACTTTATATTCTCTTTGATAATTGTTCTTAGGTAGTTCAAATTCTCGTTTAAGCTGACCGTCATTCGTTAGGATTAATAAACCTTCTGAATTATAATCTAATCTACCAACAGTAATCAAATTTCTATATTTTTTATTGATAAAATCAAAAATTGTCTTTCTATTTGATGGGTCATTATGTGTCACTAGACAGCCTCTTGGTTTATGAAATATATAAATTTGTGTATCTGTCGATCTATTGATTAATTTTTTGTCGATAAAAATCTTATTATTTTCAGAGACATTCATTCCCTGTGAAATTATTTTTTTTCCATCAACTGATACTCTTCCCTCATCAATTAGCTTTTCAGCCTGTCTTCTTGAGTAGGATGTATTACGAGCTATAACTTTACTGAGACGTTCAATTTGAGTAGATTTTTGCATCTAAAGCCTTCTTAATCAGATATAATACCTTTTAAATGTCACAAAACCAATACATGGATCACGCTCTTAATGCAGCCTTAGATGGACAGAAATTAGGTGAAGTACCTATTGGATGTGTAATTATCGATGAAAATAAAAATATTTTGTCTCTAACTCATAATAAAGTTACTGCAGATAATGACCCAACTGCGCATGCTGAAATTTTAGCTATAAGAGAAGCTTGCTCTAAAATACAAGCAAGTAGACTAGTTAATTGCAGCTTATATGTTACTCTTGAGCCTTGTTTAATGTGTGCAAGTGCAATATCAAGAGCAAAAATTAAAAGGTTATTTTACGGCGCTGATGACAATAAATATGGATCAATTAATGGTAGTATAAATTTTTTTCAATCAAATATTTGCAATCATATACCTGAAATATATGATAACATCTGTAAAGATAAGTGTGAGAATATAATTAATAATTTTTTTAAGGATAAACGATAAATGGCAATTTCAGACAGAGCTCAACAAACTACAGATAGATTACAAAAATTTATGGATAAAAATATTTATCCAAATAATGATACATATATAAAACAGATTGATGATTTTGGTGATAATAGATGGCAAGTTGTTCCTATAATAGAAGACTTAAAAAAAGAAGCCAAAAAGGAAGATCTTTGGAATTTGTTTCTTCCGGAAAGTGATTATGGACATAATCTAACTAACGAAGAATATGCACCGATGTGCGAAATAATGGGACGAGCTATGTGGTCCGCTGAAGTTTTTAATTGTTCTGCTCCTGATACCGGCAATATGGAGGTATTAGTAAGATATGGAACTGAAGAGCAAAAAGAAAAATATTTAAAACCATTATTAGATGGTGAAATAAGATCAGCATTTGCAATGACTGAACCAGCAGTTGCCTCTTCAGATGCAACAAATATACAAAGCGAAATAAAAAAAGAGGGTAATCAATATGTTTTAAATGGCACTAAATGGTGGACCTCAGGTGCAATGGATCCAAGGTGTCAATTTTATATTTTTATGGGAAAAACTGATCCTGAAAATCCTGATAAGCATAAACAGCAGTCTATGATACTTGTCGACAAAGATACTCCAGGTATCAAAATAAAGAGACATTTGCCAGTATTTGGATTTGATGATGCTCCGCATGGCCATGCTGAAATTGAATTTAATAACGTAAAAGTTCCGCCTGAAAATATGTTATTAGGTGAGGGTAGAGGTTTTGAGATAGCACAAGGCAGATTAGGGCCAGGCAGGATACATCATTGTATGAGAACTATAGGACTTGCAGAGGTTGCTTTAGAGGCCATGTGTAAAAGACTAATGTCAAGAAAAGCATTTGGAAAAGAAGTTGTTAGACACTCCGTATGGCAAGAGCGTATAGCTGATGCTAGAATAAATATTGAAATGACAAGGTTACTTACTCTTAAAGCCGCATCGATGATGGATAAAGTTGGTAATAAAGTTGCAAAAAATGAAATAGCTATGATTAAAGTTGCCGCTCCAAATATGGCACTTAAAATTATTGATGACGCGATCCAAGCTTTTGGCGGTGCGGGTGTAACATCCGATCCCCAACTAGCTAGAGCTTATGCAGGTATGAGAACTCTTCGTCTTGCAGATGGACCAGATGAGGTTCATAGACTTTCAATTGCCAGAAATGAGCTAAAAAAATACTTATAAATTGATAAAGAAAAGAAAAGTAACAAAAAAAGATGGGTACGGTCAGTTAGTCAATGAGGCCGATTTTGATAAGTATTGGGATAATTATCACTCGCTTGAGGATCTTTCTATGAAAGAGTCAGTTCGTCAAAAAAAAGAACGTTTAGCTAAAATAAACTCTAAAGAATAGTATCAAGAAAGTTAATAAGTCTCTGTACCTCTTCGATGGTATTATAGTGAACCATGGAAACTCTTACGACACCATCATTTGTTTCTATACCTAGTCCTTGTAAACATCTCCAAGCATAAAATTCACCATTTCGAATACCAATATTTTCTTTTCCAGCCTGAACTGCAATATCATACGAGCTCATACCATCTACTGTAAATGAAACTGTAGGCATACGATCACTTCTAAGATGAGAAGTTTTACCTAAAAGTCTCACATTTTTTTTTAATTTAAGAAAATCAAGTAGTATTTTTATTAAATTTTCTTCGTAGTCATAAATTAATTCAAAAACTTTTTTACCCTTTTTATTTAAATTACTTTTATCACTTCCAAAATGATGATTATAAACATTCTCATAATAGTCTGTTATTCCTGATAGACATGCCAATTCCTCATGATTTGGTCCACCAGGATTTAATGTGTAGGGCACATCTCCTTGAAGGAATTCATGGTTTAAATTTTTCGTTTTTTCAAGCAGCTCTTTCTTACCATATAATAATGCTAAATGAGGTCCATATGTTTTGTACAAACTAAAAGCGTAGAAATCTATATCTATACCCTTGAGATCAGCAATATCGTGAGCCATATATGCCACACCATCGCCAACCACTTTAATACCCTGATCGTGTGCAATTTTTACAACTGTTTTTAAATCATTTATTGAAGCAATTACGTTAGATGTATGACACATACTTATTAATTTTGTTTTTTTAGTTATTAATTTTTCCAGATCACTTATTTCTAATTCTGCTGTTTCTGGGTTGAGGCACCATTCTTTCACTACTACACCAGTTTCAGCTAACTTACGCCAAGCACCAATATTCGCCTCATGATCTTGATTAGTGACAATAATTTCATCTCCCTCAATAATACTGTCTTTAAGCGAATTGGAGAGTAAAAACATATTCATTGTAGTTGATGGACCAATAATAAATTCGTCATGTCTTACATTTAAAAGTTCAGCAATTTTTTTCATGCTGTTATCCATTTCCTCTCCTGCTTCAATGGATGCACTAAAATCACCATAGGGTTGTACTTTTTTTGTGATCATAAAATCATTTAATTTTTCAATTACAGTATTAGGAACGTATGTCCCGCCCGCATTTTCAAAAAAAGCAAGGTTTTGTGTTTTTTCATTTTGAAATGCTGGAAATTGACTTCTTATAAAATTTATATCCAGTTGATTTTTCATTAATTTAATCTCTCAACAATATTCCAGCCTAACTTACCAAGTATTGGAACAAAACTCTCATATTCTTTTGCTTGAGCACTAGAAGCTGTACCATCTCTAACTCTTCCCACAATACCTTGAGCAATACCGGCCAATCTAAATATATTATAAGCCATATAGAAATCCCAATTTTGTATTTTAGTTCTTCCAGTTTTCTTGTAATAAAGTTCAGCGTACTCATCTTCTTTTGGAATATTTAATTTTTGTAAATCTGCACCCATTATCCCCATACCTCTAGCACCAACGGGGAGTCTCCAGGACATCATATGATATGTAAAATCTGCAATAGGATTGCCTAGTGTAGATAGCTCCCAGTCTAAAATTGCAACGACAGAATTATTTTTTTTATCAAATATCATATTATCTAATCTGAAGTCACCGTGTACAATAGTTGTATCTTGTTCATCAGGTAAATTTTTTGGAAGCCATTCAATAAGATTATTCATCTCTGGTATATCTTGAGTTTCAGAGTCTTTATATTGTTTTGTCCATCTATGAATCTGTCTACTCATATATTCTTCGTGTTTTCCGTAATCAGATAAACCAACCTTACTGAAATCAACGTTATGAAGCTTTGCAATTGTGTCATTCATTGATAAATAAATATCTCGTCTTTGCTCATGGTCACAATTTGGAAGTAAAAGTTCCCAGAATATGTTTCCTTTAACATGATCCATCACAAAAAATGGAGTGCCGATAATATTAGTATCATCACAATACACATATGTTTTCGGAACAGGAACATCTGTTCGATTAAGCGCCGTCATTACTCTGTATTCCCTATCTACTGCATGAGCTGATTTCAAAAGCTTACCAGGCGGTTTCCTTCTGATAACTAAATCTTTTTCGTTAGTTGAAACTAAATAAGTGGGATTGGACTGACCACCTTTAAATTGCTTAATATCATTTATAATAATTTTGTTTCCTAGTAAATTTTTAAGAAAATCGTTTAGTGAATTTTTATCAATCTGTAACTTTTCATCAACTTCTTTTACACCTGAAAATATCTGATCTCTATCAGTCATCTCAAACCTTTTTGGCCAATATCTCTCCTGTAGTATCCTTTTGGCCAATCAATTTTATTAATTTCAAGATAAGTTTTATTTAATGCTTCGGAGAGCGATGAAGCTTTTCCTGTTACTGACAAAACCCTCCCTCCATTTGCCAATACTTTTCCTTCTTCCTTAATAGTGGAGGCATGAAATATTTGGAGAGAGTCATCTTTACTTATTTTATCAAGCCCTTTGATTTCTGTTCTTTTTTCAAATTGACCAGGATATCCATCAGAGGCCATTACAACAGTGGCACAATAATCATTTTCCCAATTTAGTGTGTTTCGTTTTATTTTTCCATCAATACATTCAAGCATTAATTCAACAATATCACTCTTCATTCTAAGCATTAAAACTTGGCACTCAGGATCACCAAATCTTATATTGTATTCAACTAATTTTGCATGATTGTTTTGTATCATTAAGCCCGCATACAATACACCTTTGTAAGGGTGACCTAATTCCGCAAGTGCATTTAAAGTAGGTTTAATAATTTCTTTATCTACTTGTTGTTTAATTTCATCAGTAAAAATGGGAGCTGGTGAATATGCACCCATTCCACCAGTATTTGGCCCCTCATCATTTTCTCCTATTCTTTTATGATCTTGAGCACTTTCAAGTGAAATGAAATCTTTCCCATCACAGCAAACAAAATAACTTGCTTCTTCACCATCCATGAATTCTTCAATTACAACATCCATTTCAGGGCCAAATTTGCCATTAAAAATATCTTGAAGTGCATCTTTTGCAGTTTTCTTATCCTCTGCAATTGTTACTCCTTTTCCAGCTGCAAGCCCGTTTGCTTTAATCACTATTGGAAATGATTGATTTTCCAAATACTTCATAGCTGTTTCTAAATCCGAAAATTTTTCATAAGTAGCTGTAGGAATATTATTTTGCTTACATAGATCTTTCATAAACCCTTTTGAACCCTCAAGCTGAGCAGCAAATTTATTTGGTCCAAAAACTTTGATGTTTTTGTCTAATAAGAAGTTAACAATACCATTTACAAGTGGCTCTTCAGGACCAACAACTACTAATTCAATCAAATTTGAATTTATGAATTCGTATATCTTCTCAAAATCACCAATGTTTATATTAATACACTTTGCTATTTCACTTATACCATAATTTCCAGGCATTGCATAAAGTGCAGATGTTAATGAACTTCTTTTTATCGCATAACATAAAGAGTGTTCTCTAGCACCACTCCCAATTACAAGAATTTTCATAAGTAAAAATTTATTTTATTGATATAGTAACATATTTAATTTTAAGTGAAATGGTAAGAGAGAATATACAAGAATTTTCGGTATCAGAAATCTCCTCTGCAATTAAGGAATCCCTTGAGGAAAATTTTGGTTATGTAAAAATTAGAGGTGAAGTCTCTGGTCTGAGTAAACCAACTTCTGGTCATATTTATCTTAAATTAAAAGATGAGAAAGCAATAATAAATGCCATTATATGGAGAAGTGCTGTTAACAAAATAGGCTTCGTACCTGAAGATGGTCTTGAAGTAGTGTGTTCGGGAAGACTGACTACAGGTTTTTCTGATAGATATCCTGGACGATCAGACTATTCAGTCATAGTAGACTCATTAATGCCGGCTGGAGAAGGCGCGTTAATGGCTCTTTTAGAAAAAAGAAAAAAAGAATTTTCAAATGAAGGTTTATTTGATGAAGCTCACAAACAACAAATTCCTAAATTTCCTCAAACCATTGGCGTGATAACATCGCCAACTGGTGCTGTTATTCAAGATATCTTAAATAGGGTTAACGACAGATATCCGTGTAATATTCTTTTATGGCCTGTTCCTGTTCAAGGTGAAGATGCTGCTCCATTAGTATCGGAGGCTATTGAGGGTTTTAATTCACTGTCCGTCAAAAAAGAATTTAATCCTCCGGATGTAATAATTATTGCTAGAGGTGGGGGGAGCATTGAAGATCTATGGCCATTTAATGAGGAAATAGTTGTAAGATCCGTTTTTAAAAGCTCCATTCCAGTTATTTCAGCTATTGGACATGAAACGGATACAACACTAGTTGACTATGTATCTGATTTAAGAGCACCTACACCAACAGCGGCAGCTGAATTATCTACGCCTGATAAAAAAGATCTTTTGTCTAATATTGAAGAGTATCAATTAACACTAAATACATCACTAAATTCTTTTTTAGAAAATAAAAAACAAAAATTTAAAAACTTAATAGATCAGCTTATAAATATTCAGCAATTATTTGTTAGCAACAAGAAATCAAATTTTCAAAATTTATCAGGTTCACTGAATTTGAGAATTCTTGACGAACAATTAAAAAGTAAAAATAAAGATCTCAAACTATTATCTGAAAGAATTATACAAGGACAGCAAGCTTATATTAAAGATTTATCCAAAACCATTACTTCGTTTTCAAAATTACTTAATAGTCTTAGCTATAAGTCTATATTAAATAGAGGATTTTCGGTTACTAGAAATTCAAAAAAAGAAATTGTAAAGTCAACAAAAAATTTATCTCATAATGAGAGTTTGAAAATCGAAACTAATTTTGGTACTTTACATACTGTATTAGAAAAAATAGATGAATAATAATTTTACAGAGTTAGCAAAAATAAAACTTGATAATGGAAGTTTTGAAATAATTGAACCTGGTGACTATGTAGAATGTTCTATAACTGGAAAAAAAATAGCATTAGAAAACTTAAAATACTGGAACGTAGAACTACAAGAAATTTATTTTTCACCAGAGGTTGCACTTCAGAGATATAAAGAGATCAATGAAATCTCTAATTAGAATATGTTTTTTAATTTGTATTACAACTAATGTAGTACTTGCGAAAGAGCTACCAAAGAATGCCTTGCAAGGAAGTCTAATTATTGGTCAAAACTCTCATATTGATGAAATCTTGATGAACGGTAAGCCCCTAAAACTGAGTAAAGATGGAGATTTTGTTTTTGCAATCGGTCGTGATTATAAAGAAACCATTAGTATTACATCAATTAAGTCGGGTGAAATTCTAGATATCCATCAAATTAAGATTATTCCGCAAGACTACGAAATTCAGCGAATTGATGGATTGCCAGAGCAAATGGTTACGCCACTGGATGATGAAATTATCAAAAGAATTATCTCTGAAAACAACATTATTAAAGAAAAAAAACTCTTGAGTTTGGATGAAACATTTTTCAAGAATGAATTTATACAACCAACGAGCGGAGTTATAAGTGGAGTATTTGGAAGTCAACGCATTTTAAACGGTAAAGCAAAAAGTCCACATAGAGGTCTTGATATAGCAGCAGACGAAGGTACGCCAATATATGCATGTAATGATGGTATTGTTATCCATGCTGAAAATGATCTTTATTATACAGGTGGAACAATAATTTTAGATCATGGCCATGGTGTAAAATCAATTTATGCTCACATGTCTGAAGTAAAAGTGAACGTGGATGATAAGGTGACAAAAAACGATGTAATTGGAAGCGTGGGGTCTACCGGCCGATCAACGGGTCCCCATCTTCATTGGGGAGTGATGGTTTTTAATGAATATGTAGATCCCGCTTTATTAATTAAATAGCAATAAAAGTATGAATTAATTTATTTAATTTTCCATCTATCATGAAGCCAAAAGTATTGATGAGGATATTTTTCAATCATCAATTCATAAAATTCAATTATTTTTTTTGTGATCTTTTGTATTTCTTCATCTGTCTGAGATAATCCTTGTGTTTGAATGCAATCAATTATTTCAAATGAAAGACTATAATCCTCTTTTCTTATGGGCCAGCCTAAGTAAATATCACATTGGTACTTTAGTCCTAGTTGTGCAGGTAAGGATGAAAATTTCATTTTCTTTTTAAAGAAACTCATCTCAATTCCACTCGATAATTGTTGATCTGCTAACAAGGCTAAAGAGTCACCATTTCTAAAATTACTTAAAAGTTTTTTCGTACCTGCTTTATTCTTACTATAGCATTTAACACTATATTTTGATCTTAGAATTCTTATGTAACTATTTACAAATTGATTATTTGGTTCCCTTACAATAGCAGAAATATCAATAGGTAGTTTTTTAACTGACATGCCTGGAACTTCCCAATTAGCACTGTGTGCAGAAACTATAATACAATTTTTTTTCTGTGATTTTATTTCCTCTAAATAATTATTTTCTACAAGATCAATATTTTCTGAAACTTTTTTTAAATGTGAATACTCTGCAATTGTACATCCAATATTAATCCATGACTTAAAAGCTGTGTCCTTTATCCATAACTCATCTTTTTTGGGAAATGCAATCCTTAAATTATCCAATAAAAGTTTATGTATAGATGTGTTTGGACCAACTGTTTTAGCAACTAAAATACCAAAAGACCTTGCATATTTAATTGGAATAATTTTGAAAATACTAATTGAGGTAATAAATATTAAGAATTCAATTGGATATCTAAAAAATTTTTTAAGAAAGAGCTTCATCTTTATTTGCTTCTGATAAGGCTTAGTAACTCATTTTCATTATTAAATTCAATATTTATTTTAAGACATTCAATATAATTTTGATATTCTTTTGGTATTTTTATAAAATCTTTTTCAGTTGTGATTAGTTGAAGTTCTAAATTTTTTGCTTCAGATACGAGGGATTGAATGTCATTTTCATTATAATGATAATGATCTGGAAAAAATTTTGTCATTATTGGATTTATTTTATTTTTATGGAGAGTTTTTATGAAATTTTCATTATTGCCTATTCCGCTGAAGGCATAATACATCTGACTTTTATGTATTGTTAAAGTCTGAATATTGGCATTTATTATTAATTTTGAGCTTAATAAGTGCGTGTATTTTCCAATAATATTTCTTTCATCACTACCAATTAAAATCAATCCATCTGATTTTTTGATAGCTTGCTGAACAGGTTCTCTAAGAGGCCCTGCAGGTAAAACTAGATTATTGCCAAAACCTCTTGATCCATTAATTACAAGAAAATTTAAATTTTTAAATATTGAATTGTCTTGAAAGCCATCATCTAAAATAATTAAGTCTGGATTTTCTTGATCAATTAACTTTTCTATAGCATTTGATCTATTCTTGCCAATGTATGTGCACACTTTTTTTGCATATAATAATGCCTCGTCACCTACCACATTTGGATCATCCTCAATATTTACCTTCATGATTGATTGTGCCTCACTTTTATAGCCCCTAAGTAATACGACAATATTTCTTTTATGAAGTTTTAAAATCTCTAGTAATGACAAAATTGTAGATGTTTTACCTGTACCGCCAGTATTTATATTGCCAAAACAAATAATTTGAACATCAAATTTTTTTTTCTGGGATTTTAAAAATTTTATAATATAAAAAATTACCAAATAAATAATTGAGAAAGGAATGAGAAATATAACAGATATTTTATCAATAAATTTTGGTCGGTACCAAACTCTATTAAAAAAGTTTTCCATTAATATCCAATTACTCTATTAATGACATTCATAGAATTATTCACAGCTTCATTTCCTTCTTTTTTAAGAGCAGTGGAGATTTTTTTAGTTTGGTGAGAATTTGTATTTTCATATTTATCAATTAATCTATTAACAAATAATTCTAATTGTCGCTCATTTTCTACTTGTTCAGTTAATTTCATTAATTTGAGAATTTCATAAACATCAGTAAAATTTTGAATATTTTTTCCATGTAAAATGGTTTTTCCATAATAAGCTGCCTCAATCGGGTTTTGACCACCATGATTAACCATGCTTCCACCAACGAAAATCACATTTGCAAGTTTATAAAATAGACCCAACTCACCAATCGTATCTGCAATATAAAACAAAGTATTTTTTGTGATCTTTTCTTTTTTTGATCTTACAGCAATTTTATTACCTTTCACCCCAGTTAAAATATCTTTTCTTTGAGGATGTCGAGGAACTATTATCGTGAGCAAATTTTTATGTACTTTTGATATACTTAAACTGATATTTTTTATTATATTTTCCTCACCGTTATGAGTGCTAGCTGCTAAGAAAATTATTCTATCTCTTGATGAGTTTTTTAAATCATTATAGCTTTCTTCATCTATTTTAATATCGTGATTAGCAAACTTTAAGTTACCTGTAAATTCCGTATTTATGATGCCAAGTTTTTTATAAAAAATTGTGCTATCACTATTTTGAGTACAACAAGCATCAAAATTGCTAAATAATTTTTTTGAAAAACCACCAAGCAATGTCCATCTCTTAAAAGTTTTAAGGGTCATTCGCCCATTAAGAATAATCAGCGGAGTGTTCATCTTTTTTGTTTCATAAATTATATTTGGCCATATCTCCGATTCCACAAATATAGCCAATGAGGGTTTCCAGTGATTTAAAAACCTTTTTGCGTAAATAACTATATCGAATGGAATAAACTGGTGGATAACTTTATTACCGAGCTTCTGTTTGATAATTTTAGAGGAAGATGTTGTACCTGTTGTAATCAAAATAGTATCAAAATATTTATCTTTTATCATTTCTTTTACAATTGGTATAATTGACAAGCTTTCACCAACACTTGCTGCGTGTATCCAGACTAATTTATCTGAAATATTTTTAATTTGTGTTTTTCCGTATCTTTCATTTGTTCTTCCTTTAGTCTCTTTCCCATCAATTAACCGTCTAAAAATAATAAATGGAATAAATGGTATTAAAATGAAGCCAATTAATTTGTACAGATACATTGCCATAATATTATAAATTCTTATTTGCTTCTTTAGTGAGCTGGTTCATTTTCTTTTCAAGTTGAATTTTAAGATCATCGACTTTTTTTGTTCCACTTTTAAAATTAATTGGATTTCCCCATATAATTCTGATGTTATTAAAAGGCCTGGGTATTATAAATTGGTCCCAAGTATTCAATACCCATTTCTTCTGAAAACCAATTGCTACAGGTAAGATTGATTTGCGGCTAAGTTTTGAAATTTGAATAATACCGTCACTGACTTCATGTCTTGGTCCTTTCGGCCCGTCTGGAGCTATACCAATAGAGATGCCATTTTGAAGAGACTTTATTACTTGTCTTGCAGATACCAAGCTTCCTTTATTTTTTGTTTTTGAAGGTTTGTGTGTTGATCCTCTGATTGCTTTAAAACCAAATTTATCAATAACTTTAGTTATTATATCTCCATCCCTGTGTTTTGAAATAAGTACTTTTATTATTTCAGTGCTTTGCCAAGTTAAAGGACAAAACAGCAATTGGTCATGCCAAAATGAGTAAATGAAAGATTCTTTTTTATTTAAAAAAATTTCTATTTTATTTCTTCCTATTAATTCGATCCTTGATGTTGAGTAAACAAGCTTAAGATAAGCAGAGGCTAAAAGGGCAATAATTTTTTGTACCTTTCTATTACTCGAGATATTTTTTAACATTGTTTAAAATTCTCTTTCATAGAGCTTTTTATACATTCCATCATTTTTGATCAGTTCAGAATGTGTACCAGACTCAACAACTTCTCCATTATCTATTACAATAATATTATCTGAATTAATTATTGTACTTAAGCGATGTGCTATTATTAGTGTAGTTCTATTTTTCATTAATGTATTGATTGCTTCTTGAACTAGATGTTCTGACTCTGTATCTAAACTTGAAGTCGCTTCATCTAAAAGCAATATTGGAGCATCCTTTAAGAATGCGCGTGCTAATGAAATTCTTTGTTTTTGTCCTCCTGAAAGACTATATCCATCTTCTCCAATAATAGTGTTATAACCTTCTGGTAGCTTTGAAATAAATTCATCTGAAGCAGATGATTTTGAAGCAACTTCTATTTCTTGATCACTAGCATTTGGGTTGCCATAAAGAATGTTATCTTTAATAGACATGTCAAAAAGTATAGGTTCTTGGTTAACCAATGCAATTTTGCTGCGAAGTGATTGCATTGTTAAGTGCCTAATATTTTGATTGCCTATAAGTATCGCACCTGATTTTGGGTCATAGAATCTTGGTATTAGGTTTAATATTGAAGATTTACCAGATCCACTTGGACCAACAAGAGCTGTAATTTTTCCATTTGGAATTTCTAAACTTATGTTTTTTAAAGCTGAATTTTTCTGACCATCATAAGATAATGTGACATTATCAAACAGTATATCAGAATTAGGATTGCTTAGTTCTTGAGAATTAATTTCCTCGTTTATGAGACTTTTCTGATCTAAAAGATCAAAAACACGAATTGCCGCAGCAAAACCCTCCTGTAAAGTTGTATTAACAGCTGCCAATCTTCTCAGAGGTTGAAAAGCAAGCATCATCGCTCCCAGGAATGACACAAATTCATTTAAGGGCAATTCTCCCTGCAAACCTCTCATGCCTGCATAGTAGAGTGTGCCTGCTATTCCAAAACCTGCTAAAAATTCAGCAAATGGAGAAGTTGCACCTCTGGTGTTAATAGCTTTTAGTATTTTATTCATACGCCTATAAACAGACTCACTTAATTTTTTTATTTCTCGATCTTCTTGTTGATATGCTTTGACAATTCTTGTCCCATCTAAATTTTCAGACAATATTGACGCCATAATTCCAGTTTCTTCTTGAGTCTCAGTAGAGGCCTTTTTAATTCTTTTTCCAAGTTGTCTTGACAATAAACCTACGAGTGGAAAAGCAATAATAGCAATAGTTGCGAGTACCCAATCTTGATAATACATAACACCAACTAAACAAATGAGAGTCAAAAAATCTTTTACACCATTTGCTAAACTGCTACTTACTGAGTCTTGAAGAAGTGTAACGTCATATAAAAAATTTGAAATAATTTTTGCAGAGTGGATTTTATGAAGCCATGCTAAGTCTGCATTGATAATTTTTTTAAATAATTTTATCTGAGTATCGGCTATTACATTCTGAGCAACAGAGTTTAATAAGAATACTTGAATATATGTGGATACACTCTTTATTAATAAAGTACCAATAATTGCTATTGGAATTATTATTAGCATCGAACTATCTTTATCTAAGAAAATCTTTTCAATAGCAGGATCAAGTAGCCATGCTGTAGCTCCAGTACAAAGAGCAATAATTATCATGAAAAATAGAGAACTTATAAGTCTTGATAAATACGGCTTAATACTGTCTCGAAATAAGCGCAATAATATTTGAGTACCTGTCATGTTGGGTATTCATAATACTATAATTAAAAAATTTAAACTAAATATCAATTGATTGGAAAATTGCTATTTTCCAGCTAATGTCATGCCATCTATTCTGATAGTAGGCGCATTTACCCTATATTTAAATTCGAGATCATTTGCCGCAGTTAAATTCGTATACATATTTATGAGATTAGAAGCTATGGTAACCTCACTTACAGAGTAACTAATTTCACCATTTTCAATCCACATGCCAGACGCACCAACGCTATAATCGCCCGTAACTAAATTTACTCCCATTCCTATTAGTTCATTAGCGTAAAAACCATTCTTTATTGACGCTATCATATCGTCATAAGAGTTTACTCCGTTTGTCATATATAAATTTGACGTACTCACACCTGGAGGTGAACCAATGCCTCTTGATGCATGCCCAGTTGTTTTAAATCCTAATTTTTTAGCAGTAGAGGTATTAAGAAGCCAGCTTGTTAGAACGCCATTTGAAATTATCTCTTTTTTGTCAGAAACAATTCCTTCTCCATCAAATGGATGTGAACCTAAACCTCTTAAAATTTTTGGATCATCAATAATAGAAATATCTTTGTTGAATATTTGTTTGTTTAAATGATCTTTTAAAAAGCTAGTACCCCTTGCTATTGCGGGTCCAGAAATAGCACCAGCTAAATATCCCACTAAACTTTTACTAATTCTCTTGTCGAATACTACTGGAACTTTACAGGATGCAACTTTTTTTGGATTTAATCTTCTTAATGTTTGTTGAGCTGCTTTATTACCTATACTTGCTGGACTTGGTAAATCGTCAAAATATATTGCTGAGGAAGTTTCATAATCTCGCTCCATACTCTGACCTTCTCCTGCTAAAACAGAACAAGAGATTGAATTACCTGAAGATTTATAGCCCCCTCTAAATCCATTGCTTGTTGCAAGAAAAAATTCACCAGTTGAGAATGATGCACCAGCTCCTTCTGAATTAGTAATTCCTTCAACAGATAAAGCTGCATCTTCACATTCCATTACTGAATCAACAAGAATTTGCGTGTCAGTTTCATCCTTTTGAAATAAATCAAGGTCTGAAATATTCGTTTCAAAAAATTCACTATCACCTAAAACCGCAGTATCATCATCAGGGGCTTGTTTTGCCATTGATACGCATTTTGAAACTAATTTGTCTAAATTTTCTTTATCAACTTGAGACGAACTTACAAAAGCCTGTTTTTGATTGATCAGAGCTCTTACACCAATTATTTTCTCGCTAGATTCTTCTATGTCTTCAATTTTTTGCTTTCTGCAGCTGATGGATTTTCCAGATGATGCAGCTAATACGACGTCACATGCAGTCGCACCTTCTTTTAATGTTTTATTAATTATGCTTTCAACTGTATTCTCAAAATTCATATTATAAAATGTTAACTATTAGACATGCACAAACAAGCAATCCTAAAATACTATTACTTTTAAAAAGTTTTAGACAAATTTCACTATTATTTATATCAAGTTTAATAATTTGATTAATTAGATGTAATCCAACAAAAATCAATGCAATATAATAAAAAAGATTTACGTTAGAAAAAATTCCATAAAAAATAAGTAATACAAGCATAATAATATAGAATATCAAAATCCACAATTTAGAATTTTTATCAAACAAAATTGCTGTTGATTTTATTCCAATTTTTAAATCATCTTCTCTATCTTGATGAGCGTATATTGTATCGTATCCAAGCGTCCAAAATATACCGGCCAAATATAAAAATATAATTTTGATATCTATTGTGTTTGTTATTGAACTATAGGCAATTAATACCCCAATATTAAATGTGATACCTAAAAATAATTGAGGCCAATAGGTAATCCTTTTCATTAAAGGGTAAATAATGAATAAAATAAAAGAACATAAACCAATTATTATTGAAATTGTTTTAAGAGACAAAAGTATTACTAAGCCTATCAAACATAAAACACAAAATAAAACTAGTGCAGTAAATATAGATACTGATCCGCTTGCTAGAGGTCTTGAGGCTGTTCTTTTTACTGACGTGTCTAATTTACGATCAAAAATATCATTAATGATACATCCTGCTGATCGCATCACGATTGAACCAACAGCAAAAATAATGAATAACGGTAAAAGTGCAATTAATTCAGTATATGTATTAGTTGCCGAAAGAATACCCCAGAAGCATGGCAACATTAATAACAGAAAACCAATAGGTTGGTTTATTCGTAATAAAGTAATATATTTTTGCAAAATCGATCAAAAAATTAATAATAAGATTATATATAATTATTTATGAAAATTAAAAGTAGAGTCTATATAGATCGAGAACTCAGTAACAATCAATTAATAATCCCAAGTTCTGAAATCCAGCACTACTTAATAAGAGTGCTTAGATGCAATTTAAATGATTTTTTTTCAGTTTTTAATGGAAAAGAAGAGTGGATAACTAAGGTTTCAAAATTAGATAAGAATTACTGTGAATTGACTACCCTAAAATTACTCAAAAAACTAACAGATACTTGTCGAGTTGATCTTTTTATTTCACCATTAAAAAAATCACCTTTTGAATTTGTAATACAAAAATGTTCAGAGCTGGGTGTCGATGAATTTCATCCTGTGCATATGCATCATACAAATAAGGGTAATCTTGATTATTTAAGGTTAGAGACGATTGCTAAGGAGTCAGCAGAGCAATGTGGACGTATTACAGTTCCAAAAATTCATAAAGTTAAAAAATTTGAAGAATGTTTTAAAGATAGTAATTATGATTTTATTATTTATTGTTCTTTGAATGAAAAAGGTAAGCATATCAACAGTAAAATCATAAAAAAAGATACAAATAGAGTAGCCATAGTAATTGGTCCAGAAGGCGATTTTTCAAAAAGTGAATTTAAACAGTTAGAAAATAATGACAAATTTTATCCAGTCTCATTAGGCACTACTGTGTTAAAATCAGAAACAGCTGCAATTGTTGCGACTGCTCTATTGAAAAACGAAATTAATAATGCTTAAGAAATCTGATTTAGTAAATTATTTCATTAGTGGATGTAAATCATCAGATAATCTAAAGATAGGCACAGAACACGAAAAGTTTATTTTCCATAGAAATAATTATAAAGTTATACCATTTAAAGGTGATGTTAGCGTAACTAGGATATTAGAATTCTTTAATGGTTATGGTTGGAAATCTATTTTTGAAGGAGAAAATGTTATTGCTTTAACAAAAGATAAAGCCAGCATTACCTTAGAGCCTGGTGGACAATTTGAATTATCTGGCGCGCCACTAAATACAGTTCATGAAACCTGTATTGAAATCAATAATCACTTAGAAATCACAAAAGAACTTGAAGACAAATTTGACGTAGGCTTTTTAGGTATTGGCTTTTATCCAATAAATTCACTAGATCAAATTCAAACAGTTCCAAAAAAAAGGTACTCCGAAATCATGGTGCCCTACATGAGAGATCTGGGTGGACTAGGTCTTGAAATGATGCATCAATCTGCAACAGTGCAGGCGAATTTTGATTTTACATCTGAAAAGGATATGCAAAAGAAAGTAAATGTTTCATCTGTGCTTCAGCCGCTAGTAACAGGCTTATTTGCGAATTCCCCTTTTAAGAACTCCAAATTAAATGGATACGAATCTTATCGAAATCATGTTTGGTTTAACACTGATCCAGATAGATCTGGTATTCCAAAATTCTTAACTGAAAGCACACTTAGTTTTGAAGAATATGTCGATTTTGCCCTTAATGTTCCAGTCTATTCAATTATAAGAGATAATAAATATTTCAGTTGCACACAATATTCTTTTGCAGATTTAATGGAAAATAAAAATCCAGAAATAAATTCTGAAGACCTCAACCTTGATGATTGGGTAAATCATGTATCAACAATTTTTACAGAAGTTCGCTTGAAAACATTTATTGAAATGAGGGGTGCTGATGCTGGAGTCTATAAATCATTGTGTGCACTTCCAGCATTATGGACAGGCATATTATATTGTAGTGACTCTCTTGATGAGGCTTTAAAGATCACAAAAGGTATCAATTTTGAAGATTTGCTTAATTTTAGAAAAGAGGTATGTAGGATAGGATTGAATGCTGAGCTAAATGGTTATAAAGGCTGGCAGTTGGCGAAGGAAGTGTTAGAAATTTCAAAAAGTGGACTTAAACATAGAAAAAAAATCAACTCATTTGGAGATGATGAAAATATACATCTTAGTTTTATTGAAGAACTAATATCCCAAAAAAAATCTAATGCAGCTTCGATGATAGAAAAATACTATAAAAATGAAAAAATAAATATTGAATTACTTTTTAATGAACAATCTTTTTAAGTATTTTTTTCTACATAAATTGATTGGGAAGGGAAAGCAAATCCAGCATTATTTTCTTCAACGATAGATTTTATTTTAAGTGCAAGCTCTTCTTTGATTTTAAGCCATTCACCCCATATGGTTGTTGTTGCGAAGCAATAAATTAATATATCAATTGAACTGTCAGAAAATTTTTCAAGTCTTACGAATAGAGGTTGCTGAGAAGATTTTACAAAGTCTCCACTGCTGCTTATGTATTCTTCAATCTGGTCCCTAATTATTCGGAGTTGATCATGAGTCGTTCTGTATTCAAGTCCAATAGTCCAATAAATCCGACGACTTTTCATATTACTAAAATTAGTGACGGCATTTTCAGCAAAATTAAAATTTGGGACCATTACTGGAGATGAGTCAAATCGCCTAATTAACGTTGACCGAAAACCTATTTTCTCTACGACTCCTTCAACAATATTTTCTACTTTAATCCAATCGCCATTTTGGAATCTTTTTTCTAATAGAATTAATATACCGGATATTAGATTTTTGAATAAATCCTGCGCTCCAAGCGCAACTGCTACACTCAAAAGTCCAAGACCAGCAAGTATCGGGCCTACTTTAATACCCCACAGCTCCAATACTGCAGCAGCTCCAATAACAAATATCAAAAACTTTAAAATTCTAACTCCCCAGTCAATCAAATCATTTGTAAGCACATCTCCTAGACGATGAGCCAAAAAAGAAAGTGGATCAATGAGTTTGTAAATTAACCAAAAAATTTGAATTGTTATTAGGGATCGATTCAAATTATCAGCGAATGATTCAAGAGTTATATTTAAATCGATATATTGAGTGCTGATATAAACACCTATTACAATAGGGAAGAACCTCAGGGGACCATCAAATGCCTCTAGAACTTCATCATCAATTTTATTTTTTGATTTTTTTACAAGTGATTTAATTCGATTGATAATAATTTTAGAAAAGAGTGAACGAAAAAATACAAAAATGAATAAAATTACAATGCCAATTAAAACATTATTCAGATCGATACCAAATACACCTTCATTCCAAACTGATAAAAAAAGATCTAAAAAATCTGACACAATGAGAAAATTTTATCTGATTTAATAATAATATAATAGTGATTAATCTATTATAAAAAATTATTAATTTCCGCAGAAACTTCATCAATTTTCTCAAGAGGTAACATGTGAGAACTTTGACCAATGAAGCAAATCTCTGAATGAGGGATAAATTTTTTTATTCTAGATTGGCTGGCATTGTTGCAAACTAGACTTCCTGGTGTAAGCATAATCTTAACTGGAATATCAATGTATTTGAGATCAAACCACACCTCGTGAGACGTCAGTCGAAAACAAGCTGACTCCCAAGCGGGATTACATTTAAGCTTATATTGGGTCTCTTTCTTGAGGCCATACTCAACATAATTAGTTATTACTTCATCACCTGTTTTTGAAAATAGTTTTTTACCTCTAAAATATTCAATTGCTTCTTCTTTAGTGTCCCAGCCGTTTCTTCTGATACTAGCATTTCGAGCTAAAGGACTTACAAAATGAGCAAGCTTTAAAAACTGTAATAAACGATAACTGATGATGTACCTTAATGGAAGTATTACTGGTTCAATTAAAATGAGTTTCTTTACTAATTCTGGTTTATGCAACGCAACGAGTAAGCTAGCAGTTGCCCCCATAGAATGACCTGATAAAACAACCGGCGTCTTAAAATTTTCGATTACACTTAATAAATCATCTCGAAAACTATACCAAGATTTTAGATTGTTCGGATTAGCTTTCAAAGTTGTATCACCATGACCACGCATGTCATAAGTGTGAATATTGTAATTATTGTTTATTTTATGAAGTAGTGAATTATAAACTCTTCCATTGAAACCATTTGCGTGAGAAAAAATCAAATTTAATTCATTATTGTTATCAATTGTATATTTTGCGATATTTCCTTCAGGAGTAATAATTTCACTCGACTTCATTTAATGACAGGCTTGATTATATTTTTTAAGTCGAAAATAATTGTAGGGGAGGGGCGTTACAAATCCTGCAAGCAACATAAATGGTATAATCGTTAAGGTTAAAACACCTCCTGCAAAGATCAAGTCAACTGCATTCATAGCAATTTCCATACTTATCATACTTATAAGACTCATTTTAATTGCAATATTTAATGCTTCAAAGATAGGAAATTGTTTTGCTAAAATTATAGTTTCTAGAATAATACTTGTGATAATTCCATTAATAATAGCAAGAAGCATAACTAAATAGATTGATAATGAATGATCAATTGATTGAAAAAAGTAAATGGTACCAAAATCTCCTATACTGCATCCAATCAGACACCACATTGTATTGTAGCTACTTTTTCTCCAAGTAGATTTACATGTCCAATCAATATCAAGCATATTTACGATTAAACTTTATTTTTCTCTCTTTAGAGTCTTCGATCACTTCTTTTTTCTGATTAGTACTCATTGATGTCCAAGACGTTATTTCATACTGTTCTCGAAAGCAGCCAATACAGACCATACCATCCATAAAATTTTTATCGTATTTGCAAACCTTCACACATGGACTTGAAACAGTTGAATTATCTCGACTTTTAGACATTATAATTGTCACCAAAAACGCACTTTTATTTAGAACTTGATTTATTTATATATTTCAATAAAAAGCAACTTCAATTTCCACATATTAAAATATGGCAAGAATAACTGTTGAAGACTGCATAAAACAAGTAAATAACCAATATGACTTGGTAATATTGGCTAAAGAAAGAGCTGTTCAATTAGGAAGAGGTGCTGCACCAGCCGTTGATCCAGAAGATGATAAAAAACCTGTTATTGCTCTGAGAGAAATTGGTGAGTCCAAAGTAACACCTGAGGAGCTACAGGAGAGCATTGTATCAAAACTTCGACAGATACCTGATTATCAAGAGGAAGAGGAACTCGAAGAAGTTGATAATGATACTTTTAGACAAATGTATCAAGGTGGTTTGTCAAAATCAGAAATGGAAAAATCAGCAACTAGAAAGTTTACTGCTAGATCTCCTCGTAATGAGACTAGAGTTAAACCATTAGAAGAGCAAACTCATGTAACTGATCTCAAAAATAATGAGGAGAGTATTACAGAAGAATCTGATCAAAACAATACAACTGACTCGCCCGAAACTATTGATGAAGCAGCACCAAGTGTTGAAGAGATATTAGCTGAGTCTGCAAGTTCAGATGATGTAACTCCAGATATTAATATTCCTGAGCATGATCAAGAATCTGAGATTAATGAATCAACTGCTCAAGAAGAAGCTTCAAATAAAGAAGACTAAATCTAATGAATTTTGACTTTTCAGATGATCAAAAGCTTCTGCGTGATCAAGCTAGAAAATTTCTTACAGATAAATGTGATCGTTCAACTGTTAGAACTGTTTTAGAAGATAACAGCAACTACTATTCAAATGACTTATGGAAGTCCATTTCAGAGATGGGATGGACAGGAACAGCAATACCCGAAGAATATGGAGGCCTTGGATTAGGAATGTTGGAGCTATGTATAATTGCTGAAGAACTTGGTAGATCACTTGCTCCAACCCCGTTTTCATCATCAATTTATTTATTTGCAGAATTTATAAAGTTGTATGGTAATGAAGAACAAAAAACTAAAATTCTTCCATTGATTGCAAGTGGTGAAAAGATTGGTACATTCGCACTATCTGAAACAAATGGTACTCCAAAGCCTAGTAATATTAGTACTGAGGAAAATGGTTTAAAATTAACAGGCACAAAATCACCAGTAAGTGACGGACAATCAGCTGATTACATTATTGTTGCTGCTAATTCTGACAGCAATAAAGACCCTAATTCTTTATCATTATATATTATTGATAAAAGCCAAGAGGGAGTCGAGATCTCTGAGCTTGAAACAATCGATCCAACTCGACCAGCATGTACAATTAATTTAAAGGCCGCTGATTGTGAAATGTTGGGAGAAAAAGGAAATGGCTGGAATATGATTGAAAATATTTTTAATCGAGCTGCAGTACTATTTTCATTTGAACAAGTAGGTGGTGCACAAGTTAGTTTAGATGAAGCTAAAAAATATTCACTTGAGAGATTTGCATTTGGTAGACCAATAGGCTCATTTCAATCCCTGAAACATAGAATGGCAGACATGTATGTAAAAATTGAGCTTGCAAGATCTAATGCTTATTATGGTGCTTGGGCATTAAGTACCGACTCGGCAGAGTTACCAGTTGCAGCTGCAGGCGCAAGAGTAAGTGCTTCAGATGCTTTTAACTATTCTTCTCAGGAAAATATTCAAATTCATGGTGGAGTAGGCTTTACGTGGGAATACGATTGCCACTTGTTTTATCGAAGATCGAAATTACTTTCATTAAATATTGGTAGTCAAAGACAATGGAAAGAAAATTTAATTTCAAATCTTGAAAAAAGGAATATATTACAATAATGGATTTTAACGACACATCGAAAGAAGCTGAATTCAGACAGAGAGTTCGAGATTTTCTAGACCAAAACGCTGAAAAAAGAGTTAACTCAAAACAAGCTGAAGTCTCATCAGCCGGTGCTCCTGAAACTGTTCAAGGTGGAGCTGAGGCGGCAAAGATTGCACTTAATAATGCTAAAGAGTGGCAAAAGAAAAAAGCTGAAGCTGGTTTTGCCGCTATCTTATGGCCAAAAGAGTTTGGTGGATATGGAGGTACTCCTATTGAACAAGTTATTTATCAACAAGAGGAGCATAACTATTTTGTTCATTCAGGATATTTTGAAATAGGTATAGGCATGTTGGGCCCCACAATGATGGTTTGGGGTAAAGATGAAGATAAAAAAAGATACCTCCCTAAAATGATAACTGGTGAAGAAATCTGGTGCCAGTTATTTTCTGAACCATCTGCAGGCTCAGACCTTGCAGGAATAAGGATGAAAGCTGAAAAAGACGGTGACGAATGGGTACTGAACGGTCAAAAGGTTTGGACTTCTGGAGCTCATTTCGCAGATTATGGAATGGTTGTTGCCCGATCAGATCCAAGTGCGCTCAAACATAAGGGTTTAACTTATTTCTTTTTAGACATGAAAACCCCTGGAGTTGAAGCAAAGCCAATTAAACAAATATCAGGTTCGGCAAACTTTAATGAAGTATTTTTTAATGATGTAAGAATTCCTGACTCTCAAAGATTGGGTGCGGAAGGAGACGGTTGGAAAGTTGCACTAACGACTCTTATGAATGAACGTCTAGCCGTTGGTGATCCACCAGGACTTGATTTTGATCAAATTTTTGAAGCTACCAAAGAAATAGAAGTTGAGGATGGTCTTGCAATTAAGAACAGTGAAGTAAGACAGAAAATGGCTGAATGGTATGTTCAATCTCGTGGATTGCAGTACACAAAATATAGATCTATGACGGCTTTGTCTAAGGGGCAAACACCAGGACCTGAATTATCCATAAGTAAGCTTGTAACCGCATCAAAGATGCAAGAAGTTTCATCTTACGCACTTGATCTTATGGATATGGCTGGATATGTTCATCATGATAAAAATCCCGTTATGAGAAATTTATTTCAAAATGGTTATTTCTTCTCAGCTGCTATGCGAATTGCTGGTGGTACGGATGAAGTCTTAAGAAATATTATTGCAGAGAGAGTTCTTGGACTTCCTCAGGACGAGAGACCAGATAAAAAAGTTCCATTTAACGAACTTCCATCAGGTAAAAACTAAACACCCAGTGATAGAAGCTATATTAGGTAATTTACCTACTGATAGTATCTTCTTGTCTCTATTCATGCTAATTGCAGTTGGAGCATTTGCAGGCTTTATAGCTGGATTATTTGGCATAGGTGGAGGTGTGGTGATTGTTCCTCTTCTCTACTATATTTTTACACTAGCTGACGTAGATGAGGGTGTAAGAATGCACTTAGCTGTTGGAACATCATTGGGCAATATTGTACTTGTATCAATAATTTCAGCAGTTAGTCATTCAAGAAAAAATGCAGTTGATTTAGAAATAGTAAAATTTCTTGCATCATCTTTAATTACAGGTGTGATTTTAGGATCTATTGCTATCGCCATCTTAAAAGGTAGTAGTTTAATATTAATTTATTCAATCATTCTTATTGTAGTAGCATTTCAATTTTTCTTTTGGAGAGACACTTGGGAAATTTCACCAGAGTTTCCTAAAAATATGTTTGGTCGTTTGTGTGGTTCATTAATTGGATTTTTATCTGTATTAATTGGAGTTGGCGGTGGTTCTATGAGCATACCATTTTTGAAGATGTATGGTTTTCAGATACATAAAGCAATTGGAACAGCGGCAGCTTTTGGAGTTATTATCGCAATACCTGGCGCAGCTGGCTTCATGATAGCAGGCATATCTAATAATGTGATACTACCTTATAGCCTTGGTTATATAAATTTTTTAGGTTTATTAATGATTACTCCAATAACAATTTTATCAGCCCCCTTTGGAGTGAGGTTCGCACACTCACTATCTAAAGATAAGCTAAATTTAATTTTTGGATTTTTTATACTCTTAATGGCCATAAGATTCTTTATGGAGTGGCTTAATCTTACTTCATAAAGATTGATCGTATTTACCAACTTTTCCAGTACTTTCCAAAAGTTGGTTTATTGCGTTAAAAATTTCTTTTACTTCTTTTTCAGACTCAAAGCTTTCTATTACAATCACAAGGGAAGGCTTATTTGATGAGGCTCTGATCAAACCCCAAGAATTATTTTCAAATTCGAAACGAATTCCATTAATAGTATTGATGGATTTAATCTTTAACTTTGCAAAGGTTTGATCATTCTTTTGTATTTTTTGAATTTTATCTACCAGATCATCAACAACTTCATATTTTTCCTCATCTTTGCAGAAAGGTGCCATTGTTGGTGATTGGTAGGTTCGAGGAATTTTGGTTCTAATTTCAGAGAGTTTAAGTGGCAAATTCTTTTGAAGGTAATTTATCATGAGACAAGCTGATTTTAGTCCATCATCAAATCCTAAACCAAGTGGTTGATTTATGAAAAAATGTCCACTTTTCTCAAATCCACATAATGCATTGATCTCTTTTACTCTTCTTTTCATATACGAATGCCCAGTTTTCCACATATCTATTTCACAATTTTTATTTTTAAGAATTTTACTATTTTGGTACAGACCAGTTGATTTGACATCGATGACAAATTTCGAATTTGGATACTCTTCGGCCAATGACTCGGATAGTAATAATCCAATCTTATCTGAGAAAATTTCTTCACCTTTATCATCCACAACTCCGAGTCGATCTCCATCTCCATCAAAAGCGAAACCTACGTCTGCATCATGCTTTTTTACTGCACTTGCCAGATCCTCTAACATTACCAGATCCTCTGGGTTTGGATTGTAATTTGGGAACTCAAAATTGAGATCGCAGTGCAATTCAATTACCTCACATCCAATTTTTCTTAATAATGTTGGAGCAAATGCTCCAGCTGTGCCATTGCCACAAGCTGCAACCACTTTAATTTTTTTCTCTATTTTCTTATTAACAAGATAGTCGAGATAAGCAACATGAACATCCTTGATAAATTTATAAGTTCCACTTGGTCTAACTTGAAATTGTTTATAATCTTCAGAGATTTTTTTTATTTCACTTACTTCATCAGGACCAAAAGTAAGCGATTTTTCAATACCACATTTTATGCCAGTCCAGCCGTTTTCATTATGACTAGCGGTTACCATAGCCAAACTATCTGCATCAAAATGATGTTGCGCAAAATAAACCATGGGAGACAATGAGAGACCAATATCAATAACATTCATATTTGCTGACATTAAACCACGGACTAAGTAATTTTTGACCTCTTCACTATAAGATCTATAGTCTTGACCCACTACAATGCTTGCTGATGCTCCTTTTTTATCAGAAATAAACTTGCCTAAACTATAACCAAATAATTCTAGTCCTTTTTTATTTATATCTTTTGGATACAACCATCTGACATCGTATTCTCTAAAGCCTAGAGGTGAAATTTTTACATCACCGTCTACTATTGTACTAAGGTCAATTTCAAGACCTTTTTGCTCATCAAAAATTGTCATAAAAAATCTTGATTAATAAGATTAAATATAGAATAGTTTTAATGTTGGTTCACGTAAAGTGAATAACAGGGAATAAGGTTTAAATCCTTAACTGTACCCGCAACTGTGATAGTGGAGTTTTTAGAAATATGTCACTGGGAAACTGGGAAGACTTCTAAAAATTAAGATACTTTAGTCAGGAGACCTACCAACAAAATTATAGTCATCCACATCTGATCGGGATAATCATTTGGACAAATTTGTTTGCGGTGACTTCAAACTGGAGACAAATTATGACTAAAAAACTATTATTAACCTTTATTATATTTTTTTCTATTACAGCTAATTCAATAGCTGAGTTACAAGAGATTCTCATAAATCCTGATAATGAGGAATACACGAGAATATCGTCAGGACTTGCTGGTTCGAATATTACAATTATAAATTCAGATGAAATCAAAAAAAATCTTGATAGCAATATCCCTGAAATACTTGAGTCTTACTCTGGGATCGCAGTTCGTAGTCTCTATGATGGAGTAGATGGAAAAAATTCTTCATTAGATATGAGAGGCTTTGGAGAAGCTTCGAAATCAAATGTTCTCATCTTAATAAATGGTCTTCGTTTAAATGATATTGATATGTCTAATGTAAGTTTTTCTCATATTCCAATTGAGTCAATTAAGAGAATTGAAGTCATAAGGGGCGGTTCTGCAGGTACTTTATATGGCTCAGGCGCGGTGGGTGGTGCAATTAATATTGTTACGAATAATGAAAAAAAGATAAATCAAGCACGTACCTCTCTTGGAACTCATAAGAAACAAAACTTAGATTTTACAATTAGTTCTTCAATTAACCAAAATGGCTTACTGACACTTTCCGGATCAGAGCTGTCGAATGAAAATTTTCGTGAGTCTGCTGACTATTCGAACAGCAGCTTTATTTTAAATTTTCAAAATTCTATTAATAGAACGAAATTTAACTTTGATTATTATAACTCTAGACAAGAGCAAGATTTACCAGGTCCAAGAGTCAAAGGTGGATCGGTTTATAATTATCATTATTGCAATCGATACGAAGACAGCAGAACAGCAAAACATATTGGTGGATCATTTGCCATGAATGGTAATAGTTGCAATGTAGAACAAAGAGATGATTACTCTGACTCTGAAAATGAAAGGGTTAATGCAAGCTTGATGCATGAAATAGACCTTGCTAATAAAATTTCTTTCAATCTTGGCTACAAAAATAAAACTGATAAGGCTTTTCTAGCAGCCAATGGAAATACTCTCGAAACTCCAAATAATGGAGATCGTTATTTAAATACAAAAATTGATGGAAATATTTTTAATTCTCGATACGAGAACAGGTTAGTTGATGATCGTACTTCTAACATCTTAAATATAGGCTTCGATCATGCTCACTCATTTTATGTATCGAAAAGACATAGAAAAGAAGATGAACCAGTCGGTCATAGCTACGACGCTGATTTAAAATCTGAGTCATTTTATTTACAAAATACAATGTACTTTAATTACTACGATCTAGCCTTATCATTTGGTATGAGATCAGAAAAATCTTATTTCAGTGCAAGGGATGAAGTAGACAGAACAGTTTCGGGGTTTATTAATTCATGGGACGCAACTGAACATGAAACATATAATAATACAACAAACAACCAAGCATTAAACCTTGGAATAGAAAAAAAACTCAATAAAAATCTATCTTTCTATTGGAATTATTCTGAGTCATTTAGAATTCCAAATATAGACGAGAGAATAAAGGCAACTACCTCTGGCTCGTTTGCCCTTAAGGACCAAGAGTCTGAAGGAGTAGAACTTGGTTTTATTTTAGCAAATACAATTTTAAGTCTTAATGCTAGTTATTACCGAATGGATACAAAAAATGAAATACAATATGATCAATCTGTTAACACGAACCTTGATCCAATCGAGCGTCAAGGTTTAAATATTGATTTAGAATATAAGCCTGATGACCGTCAAAAAATAAGGACATCATTTAACTATACAAATGCAGAATTTACTTCTGGTAGTCTTACTCCTGGTTCAGGAGGACCAGATAGTTGTAATTATGATAATACAACGTACTGCAGTAATTCAAATACATGGAAAAATTTAATGGGTGGGGGCACAACCTTTAGCTTAGTTGGAAAAAAAGTACCATTGGTAGCCCCTATTAATTTTTCAATAAATTATGAGAATGAATTACAAGATAACCTAAATTTTGATCTTGAATTTAAATATACTGATGAAAAATATGTTTCAAATGATCAAGAGAATATTGAACCACAAATTCCTGATTATTATCTTATAAATACATCATTAACCTCTCTGAACGGTCCTTATACAGTTTCAGTTGGTGTGAACAATGTCCTAGATAAAAAAGTATATGACTTTGCTGTTTCTAGTACATTTCATGATGACGCACATTATGGTCTATCAAATGTTTATCCTTTAGCTGAGAGAAATATGTTTGTTAATTTTGGATATACATTTTAAATTGAAAGATATATAAAAATAATATGCGTGTTAACAAACATTTGATACTTGGCTTTGCGATTATACTTCTTTTAGCAATAAGTAGATTAATGCCTCATCCACCAAACTTCACACCAATTCTTGGTATGGCAGTATTTTCAGGAGCTATAATTAATAGACGACTAATTGCATATTTAATTCCTTTAGTGGCCATGCTAATAAGTGATTTATATCTTGGCTTTCACTCAGGTATGCCGATTATATATTTTTCTCTAGCGCTATGTGTTTTGATTGGAACAATCATTGAGGCAAGGGTAACAATACTTAATTTTGTATTAGGAATATCAGCGGGAGTAATTGTATTTTATTTAATAACAAACTTTGCAGTTTGGTATGGATCTGGAATGTATGATTATTCATTTTCTGGACTTATTACATGCTATGTTATGGCATTACCTTTTCTTCAGAATACTATCATTTCAAGCATGATTTATGGTGTGGGTGCGTTGTTAATTTATAATGTTATCAATAAGCGCTTAATCCTTGCAAATAACGCATAAAAAATAGAGTTGAAATCAGATTTTTAAGACATTATATATTTTATTATTATCAAGATAAGGTGACCCAATGGATACAGCATTTTCAAGTGAAGATTTAAAATTTCAATCAGAGATAAGAGACTTTATTAAAAATAATTATCCTAAAGAATTGAAAGACTCTATCAGTCAAAAAAGAAAAACTGGCAAAGAGCTCTCTCGCGATGATTTAATGACATGGCATAAAATTCTTGGAAAAAATAATGGATGGTCTGCACCTAGTTGGCCAAAGAAATATGGTGGTGCAGAGTTCACTCCAACACAGAAATATATATTTGAGCAAGAGTGTGCTAAGGCAGAGTGTCAGTATATTATGCCTTTCGGTGTAAACATGGTTGGTCCGGTTATTTATACTTTTGGAAATGAAGAACAAAAAAATAAACATCTTCCAGGAATTATTAGTGGAGATATATTTTGGTGTCAGGGATATTCAGAACCAGGTTCGGGGTCTGATCTTGCATCACTCAAAACTACTGCTGTAAAAGAAGGAGATCATTACATTGTTAATGGTCAGAAAACTTGGACAACTCTAGCTCAATATGCAGATTGGATATTTTGTTTAGTTAGAACAAATCCAGATGCCGAAAAACCACAACAAGGCATATCATTTCTTCTTATTGATATGAAGACGCCTGGAATAACAGTCCGCCCTATTAAACTAATGGATGGATCTCACGAAGTTAACGAAACTTGGTTTGATAATGTCAGAGTGCCAGCTGAAAATCTTATTGGAGAGGAAAACATGGGATGGACTTATGCAAAGTTCTTATTGGCCCATGAAAGATCAGGTATCGCAGGTGTTGCAAGATCAAAAAAAGCTTTGGAGCGTATTAAGCAAATCGCTAGTGCAGAGATGTCTTACGGTGAACCATTGATACAAGATCCTGCATTTAAGTCTAAAATTGCTAATGCCGAATTAGAGCTAAACTCTCTAGAATATACTGAACTTAGAACACTTGCTAAAGACTCGGCTGGTAAAGGGCCTGGACCAGAGTCTTCGCTTTTAAAGATTAAAGGCACCGATATACAACAGATGGTAACAGAACTAGCAATGGAGGCTGTTGGATATTATGCTAATCCACACCTTGGCACTACTCTAAGTAATGAATACGTTGGACCAGACTATGCAACAAATATTTCTGGATCATACTTTAATTTCAGAAAAGCATCTATTTATGGTGGTTCTAATGAAATTCAGAGAAATATTATTGCTAAGATGGTATTAGGTCTTTAAAATTTTTTTGACATTTAAATAGCCAATATATAGGACTATCCCCATGAATTTCGATTACAACGAAGAACAAACTCTTCTTGATAATATGGTTACCTCTTTTGTCAGAGATAACTATGACTGGGATACAAGATGCTCCATTGTTAAAACAGAGAGTGGTTGGAAAGAAGAAAATTGGAAACAATTTGCTGAACTTGGACTTTTAGGTGTTCCTTTTGAAGAAGCTCATGGTGGATTAGGTGGCCAAGCAACAGACATCATGATTGTTATGGAACAGTTTGGCAAAGGTTTAGTTGTAGAGCCCTACATGTCCTCAATAATTTTAGCTGGTGGTCTTATTTCCAAACTTGGCTCAGATAACCAAAAAGAACAGATTATTCCTGAAATTATATCTGGCAAACAACGTTATGTTTTTGCGTATGCCGAACCACAAAGTAGGTTTGACTTATTTGATGTTAAATGTTCAGCAAGTCTTGATGGTGAGAATTATGTTATCAATGGTTTTAAATCAGTGGTTTTTGGTGCAAGTATGGCTACGCATGTAATTATTTCTGCTCGAACTAGTGGTGATCAAAGATCCAAATCTGGTATTACGTTATTCATGGTCGATATCAAATCTGATGGTATCACTCTACAAAATTATCCAACGATCGACGAGTACAGAGCATCTGAGGTAGTTATTGAAAATTTGAAAGTATCAAAAGATAATATATTAGGAAGTATCGATGATTCTTACGAAGCTATTGAAGAACAGATTGACTTATCTACAATAGCGGTTTGCTCGGAAGCTGTTGGAATCCTTCAAGTATTAAAAGACTCTACCAATGATTACTGCAAAAATAGAAAACAATTTGGACAACCAATTGGTGCAAATCAAGTAATCAAACATCGATTAGTTGATATGATGATAGAATATGAACAAGCAAAATCAATATTATACATGGCTGTTACCGCTGATTTATCTAATCCTATTGAAAGAAGAAAAGCTGCCTCAGCCGCGAAAGCTAGAATAGGTAAGGCTATTAAATTTGTAGGTGAGAACGCCATACAATTACATGGTGGTATGGGTGTTGTTGATGAATATATGATCAGTCACTTCTTCAAACGAGCTACCATGATTGGAATTTTATTTGGTAATGTTGATTTCCATATGAAGAGATATATTGAATTAACTCAATCAGATATTCAGTCCACCGATGAGTCTGGTGGAATAAGTCTTTCTTAGAAGTTTATCTTATCCAGAAAGTTTCTTAAAAATGTGAGCAGTATGTTCTGCACCACTTAAGAGTGCTTTACCGTTTTGCATATCTGAAACTTCAGACCACTTATCTGCTAGCATGTCAGCATTAAGGTCATCACCTTTGAGTGCAATGCCCTCAGAGTGAACTATTTCAGCTTTGGCAAAAACTCCCGCACCTGCAGAAATCATAGCACCATCAGGAGCATTTTCTGATGACATAAAAATTACTGCTGGTGATACCGTTTCTGGTTTGAGGCTTTCAAAGACAGCATCTGGCATGCCTAAATTTTCAGTCATGCGTGTTGCAGCAACAGGAACCAGTGAATTTACTTTAATATTGTATTTTTTTCCTTCAATTTTAAGCGTGTTCATTAACCCAACTACACCCATCTTAGCTGCACCATAATTTGATTGCCCAAAGTTTCCAAAGATACCTGATGATGAAGATGTCATCACAATTCTCCCATAATTTTGTTCAACCATGATCGGCCATACTGCTTTAGTACAATATACTGAACCCATTAAATGTACGTCTACTACAAATTCAAAATCATCAAGTGTAACTTTAGCAAATGATTTGTCTCTCAATACACCTGCATTGTTAATTAAAATATCTATTCGTCCAAAAGCCGACATAGTATCTTCGACAAGCTTATTGACACCAGACTTATCTGTAACACTTGAACCATTAGAGATAGCTTCACCACCTGCAGCTTTAATTTCCTCAACAACTTTATCTGCGGCTTCACTTGAACCACCAGTACCATCAACGTTTCCACCTAAATCATTAACAACAACTTTAGCACCTCTTTCAGCTAATTGAAGTGCATGACTTCTACCAAGTCCGCCACCAGCACCAGTAACGATGGCAACTTTATTATCAAAATTAATTGTCATATTTATATCTCCTAGTTTACTAATTCCTTAAGTTGAGAAAAATCGTTTATAACTAAATCAGCCTCATTGTAAATATCTTTGTTATCCGTATACCCATAACTTACTAAAACAACTGGCATACCAGCACCTTTGCCGGCATTTAGATCAGTTACACTATCACCAATCATAATAGAATCAGAGATTTCAGTATTAAGTTTTTCACATATATTTAATAGTGGAAAGGGATCAGGCTTACTTTTACTCAGAGAATCACCACCTACTAAGTAGTCAAACATATGAAGCACGTTTAGTTTCTCCAATAAAATATTACTTAGACGTTCCATTTTATTAGTACATACGGCAAGTTTTATTCCATTATCTTTTAGAAATTCAAGTACATTTCTTACATTATTGAAAAGAACACTGTCGTCATCAATGTTGTGTGTATAATGAAGTAAGAATATTTTTAACATCTCTTCAATTTTTTGTTCGTCATGAGGAATATTTTTATCTACCACTGTTCTTCTTATAAGCTCTCTGGCTCCATAACCCACCCAGTTACGAATTTCCTCTAGAGAAACTTCAGACTCATTAAGTTCATTAAGCATGTAATTGATCGAATTTTTGAAGTCAGGCGCTGTATCGACAAGAGTTCCATCTAGGTCAAAGATAAAAAGTTTTTTATTTTGGATTGTCATAAAAAAGTAAGTCTATGAAATAATTTTTTACAGTACTTTTAACACCATATTGTTTATTTTCCACGAATATATGGAAAATATTGATGTAATCATTTTAGCAGCAGGCAAAGGAACACGTATGTATTCTTCAATACCTAAGGTGCTACATGAAGTAGGGAGTCAAAGTTTATTAAATCATGTAATAACCACTGCACAAAAGATAAAACCAAAAAAAATTCACCTGGTTGTTAGTGAAGAGATTTCAAAAATATATACTAATGCAGATAAAAATATTAATTTTGTAATTCAAAAAAACAGAAAAGGAACAGCTGATGCTATATCTCAGTGCATTCCCTATCTTAGACAAAATAATAATAAAGTTCTTATACTTTATGGAGACGTGCCATTCATAGATATATCAACAATCAAGAAATTAGTAAGTATAAAGAAAGAGGAAATAAAGCTTCTATGTTTCAATAAAGAAGAAAAGAATTCTTATGGTAAAGTAATTCTTGGTACTGACGGCAATGTATCTGAAGTTATTGAGCAAAAAGAACTAAAGAAAAAAGATCACTTTTTACTATGTAATGCAGGAATTTTTTGTCTTTTCATAAAAGATCTAAAGAAATATTTACCTTTAATTTCTAATAAAAATAAGAAAAAAGAATTTTATGCAACAGATATCTTTAAAATAGCCACAAATAATAATATTAATGTAAAACCGGAGATTGTCTCTGAGGGTGAAGTCATGGGTGTGAATGATAAAGAAGATTTAGCAACTGCTGAAAAAGCTTTGCAAATTAAACTGCGTCAAAAATTTCTAAAAAAAGGGGTTACAATGATAGATCCCGAAACAGTTTATTTATCTTCGGATACTAAAATTGGTAAGGATGTTGTATTGCAACCATTTTTATTCATTGGCCCAAAGGTAACAATTGATAATAATACTATAATTCACTCTTTTTCCCATTTAGAAAACTGTCGTATTGGAAAGAATGTCCAAATCGGACCTTATGCAAGAATAAGGCCGGGTACACAACTTATGGACGAGTCTAAAGTTGGAAATTTCGTTGAAATTAAAAATTCTAAAATAAACAAAAAATCAAAAGTTAATCACTTATCATATGTTGGAGACTCAAACATTGGCCAATTAGTTAATGTAGGTGCTGGTACAATCACTTGTAATTATGATGGATCAAAAAAACACCAAACAAAAATTGAAGATGGTGCTTTTATTGGATCCAATTCATCATTGGTAGCTCCTGTAACTATAGGTAAAAATGCCTATGTTGGATCTGGCTCAACGATTACAAAAGATGTAAGGGCAAATAGTTTAGCAGTTGAGCGATCTATTCAGATGTCAGTAAAAAACTGGTTAAGACGAAAGAAAAAATAAAGATATGTGTGGCATTATTGGAATTACATCAAATGAAAATGTGTCAGCCGATATAATAGGTGCTTTGAGAAAATTGGAATATCGTGGGTATGATTCAGCAGGTATTGCCATTCATGAAAGTAATAAAATTTTTCAGAGAAAAGTTAAGGGTAAATTAGACAACTTAGTTAAATCACTCGAGCTTGAAAAGTCTGAAGGGAAAACAGGCATAGGACATACTAGGTGGGCAACACATGGAAAACCATCCGAGAGAAATGCTCATCCTCATTCTTCTCCTTATGTATCTTTAGTACATAATGGCATTATTGAAAATGTATCTGATTTAAAGAATCTAGCTGAACTTGAAGAATATTCATTCGAGTCTGAAACTGACTCAGAAGTTATTACTGCTCTTTTATCGCATTATAGGAAAGAAGGGTACGCTCACATTGATTGTGTAAAAGAAACTATCTCAAAATTAGTAGGATCTTATGCACTTGCAATTATTTTTAGTGATCAAAAAGAAAGTATATTTGGCGCAAAAAATGGTAGTCCTTTAGTTGCAGGAATAAATAATTCAGGAACTTCTTTAGGGTCAGACTCAATTGCATTAAGTTCTGTAGCTGAAAAGGTATGCTACCTTGAAGACGGGGATATTGTTGTATGTAATAAAAATATTTTAGAGATATTTAATATCGCTGGTGAAAAAGTTGAGCGCGAATTCGTCGATATTGGATTTGATGAAACTGATATCAGCAAAGGCAACTTTCAGCATTTTATGGAAAAAGAAATACATGAGCATCCACAAGCAGTCGGAGAGACATTCAAGCAATTTATTGATCATGATAAAGGCTTAATCACTGTTAGTGATTTTGAATTAGATTTTACTAGTTTTAGTCGAATTCACCTTATTGCTTGCGGAACAGCTTATTATTCTTGTCTGGTTGCAAAGTATTATTTTGAAGAATATGCCAGGATCCCCGTCGATTGTGATATGGCTTCTGAATATAGGTATAGGAACCCAGTTTTAGACAAAAATGCACTTTGTATCTTTGTATCTCAATCAGGAGAAACAGCAGATACAAAAGCTGCGTTAGATTACAGTAAATCTCTTGGAATAAAGACACTTAGTATTGTAAATGTAAAAAATAGCTCAATTGCAAGAGAGAGTGACCTTTGTATGTATACAAAAGCGGGAGCAGAAATAGGTGTTGCGTCAACTAAAGCATTTACTGCACAACTATCGGTTTTATTGTCAATGGCTATTCACCTTGGAACAATAAATAAAACTCTTTCCGAAAATCAAAATAAAGAAATTTGCCATGAGATCATGAAAGCGCCAACTTTGTTAGAAGAAGCTATAAAAAGATCTTATAGTCTTAAAGAGACGGCACAATCTATCATCAATGCAAAAGGAGTAATGTACTTAGGAAGAGGAACTTCTTTCCCTTTAGCTCTAGAAGGTGCCCTGAAGTTCAAAGAAATATCTTATATTCATGCAGAAGGATATCCGGCAGGTGAAATGAAACATGGTCCTTTAGCCTTAATTGAAAAAGATCTTCCAGTGGTTTGTATTGTTCCGCCCGGTGAACTATTTCATAAAACAGTATCAAATATCCAAGAAGTTATTGCTCGAGGTGGTAAGATATTAATGATTACTGATGATGATACTCTTCAATCTGGTTCAGAAAATATATGGCAGGTATTTCGACTGCCTAAATCTCCAAAATCTATTGAGACCATTATCTATTCTGTTCCAATTCACATGCTTGCTTATTATACAGCTGTTGAATTAGGAAATGACGTTGATCAACCAAGAAATCTTGCAAAATCTGTTACTGTCGAATAATTTTGAAATAAATGTCGAATATAATTACAGGAAGTTGTCAATGTGGAAATATAGAGATTGAATTTGACAATAAAAAAGTAATTTCAGCTCATCATTGTTATTGCAAAGATTGTCAAAGATCTACAGGAACTGGAAAAGCAACTATTTTATACATTCCCAAAAAACATTTTTCATCAAATACTGAACTTAAATATTATGAAAGCATTGGATCTCAGGGTATGCATATACAAAGAGGATTTTGTGAAAATTGTGGATCAGGAATTTTAAGTTTTGCGAAAGAATTTCCAAGACTTCTTTTTGTAAAGGCTGGCATATTAAATGACTCAAGTTGGATCAAAGTTGAGTCAAATTATTTTATAGACTCTGCAAGTGAATGGTCAAAACCTGATTTATCTATTAAGAGTTTTAAAGGGAATCCAAATTTTATGTCTAATATTAAGGCAATTTTAAAATCCTTATAATCATTGAAAATAAATATCTGTTTATGTAATATTTATATATGACAGCAAATTTAGAAATTAAAGATGACGTTTCAATAATTACTTTAGATGATGGAAAGGTAAATGCCTTTTCACCTGATATGATTAAGCTAATTAACGAGCTGCTAGATAAAGTTCCTGATAATAAAGGCTCATTATTAATTGCTGGTAGAGAGGGAATGTTTTCAGCAGGTTTTGATCTTAAAGTAATGATGTCTAATCCTGAAAATGCTTCTCAAATGGTGAAGTCAGGTTTTGAAATGTTACTTAGAATATTTTCTTTTCCAAGACCAGTAGTAGCAGCATGTTCTGGTCACGCAATTGCTTTAGGAGCATTTCTTCTGTGTAGCAGCGATTATAGAGTTGGATCAAAAGGCAATTTTAAAATTGGTGCAAACGAACTAAGAAATAATATGATTATTCCAACCCCAATTCTTGAAATAGCTAAATTTAAATTAAACAAAACGCATAAACAGAGAGCATTGCTTAATGCTGAAATGTATGCCATCGAGGACGCTATAGAACCAGGATATTTAGACGAAGTAGTTGCACCTGAAAAAGTATTTGAAGTAGCGATGATTAAAGCAAAGGATCTTGCGACATTGGCACATCCTCAATATCTTCAAACAAAAAAACTTGATCAAGAAGCTATTTTTCAAAAAATAAGTGATGGAATAGAGAAGATAACAGCTTCGTCAATAATGCCCTAGAAACTAAGAAATATGACTCTGAAAATTGATTTTTGTCATAAAAATCAACTGATTTGACATAGACTCTAGTATTTTACTTTATTTAGTACTATAAATCGCAAAAAACGAATATTACATATTTAATGAAAAAATGGACTGCAAATAGTTGGAGAAACTTCGAGGCAAAGCATCTGCCAGAATATCCAGATCAATCAAAGCTGGATAAAACTGAGGCAGAGCTAAAAACATATCCACCACTTGTTTTTGCTGGTGAAGCTCGCGAACTCAAGAATAACCTAGCTGAAGTATCGGAAGGAAAAGCTTTTTTATTACAAGGCGGCGATTGCGCTGAAAGTTTTGAAGATTTTAATGCTGATTACATAAGAGATACCTTTAAAGTTTTATTACAAATGTCAGTTACTCTAACTGCAGCTGGTAATGTACCGGTAGTAAAAGTTGGACGTATGGCTGGACAATTTGCGAAACCAAGAAGTGCTCCTAAAGAAGAAATCGATGGTATTGAATTAGACAGCTACAAAGGCGACATCATAAACGATATGGCTTTTAATGAAGAAGCCCGAGTACCTGACCCAAATCGTATGTTAAGAGCTTATACTCAATCTGCTGCGACTTTAAATTTATTAAGAGCGTTTGCGAAAGGTGGTTTCTCGGATTTAAATAAAGTTCATCAATGGAATATGGGTTTTGTTGATGAAAGTCCTCAAGGAAAAAAATTCAGAGAGCTTGCAGACAAGATTTCAGACACACTAGCATTTATGGGAGCCATTGGTATCTCTTCAAAAACATCACGAAGATTAAGAGCAGTTGATTTTTATACAAGTCATGAAGCACTTTTATTACCATATGAAGAGTGTCTCACAAGATTAGATAGTACTTCAGGTGAAGTATACGATACATCGGCTCACATGGTTTGGATTGGTGATAGAACTCGTGATCCAAAAGGTGCACACGTTGAATTTTGTAGGGGGATAAAAAATCCAATAGGTATTAAATGCGGCCCATCTTTAGATCCTGATGAACTGAAAGAGTTGCTAGACATTTTAAATCCAGAAAATGAAGCTGGACGTATCACTCTTATCTGTCGATTTGGTTCTGAGCAAGTTACAGAATCTTTACCTAAATTAATCAAGCCATTTATAAATAGTGACCATAAGCTTGTGTGGTCATGCGATCCGATGCATGGAAATACTATGAAAGCCAATTCAGGTTTTAAAACAAGACCGTTTGAGAGTGTTTTAAAAGAAGTTAAGGAATTTTTTGATATTCATCATAGTTTTGGAACTTATCCTGGTGGTGTTCATCTTGAGATGACAGGCCAAAATGTTACTGAATGTATTGGTGGAGCTCAAGCAATAAAAGATGACGATCTTTCTGCTAGATACCATACGCATTGTGATCCACGATTAAATGCTAACCAAGCATTAGAGCTTGCTTTCTTGATCTCAGACAGACTAAAAGAGTCAAAAGATCACAATAAATCAAACATTATAATTGCCAAGTAATTGCTACTAAATTATTTAGTTGTAGTATCACTGAAATGAGAGAAAAAATTTCTATATTAATTTGCCAAACAAACCCTACAGTTGGGGATATGGATAATTAATATGACAGTGATTACAAGATTTGCTCCTAGTCCAACAGGACTGTTACATTTAGGTAATATACGTACGGCACTAATTAATTGGTTATATGCAAGAACTCATAATGGAAAATTCATATTGAGAATAGATGATACAGATCAAGAGAGATCAAAAGATGAGTATATTTCAAAAATAAAATATGACCTTGAATGGTTAGGTATCGACTATGATGATACATTCAATCAATCTTCAAGATTTGAGAGATACCGCGAACAGTTTGAAAAGCTTAAAGCTGATGGAAGAATTTATCCATGTTACGAAACACCAGAAGAACTTGAAAGAAAAAGAAAACTGCAAATGGCATCTGGTGGTAAACAAGTCTATGATAGAACATCATTAAGTCTCACTGATGAAGAAAAAAGGGGATATGAAGATGATGGAAGAAAGCCTCATTGGAGATTTTTGCTTCAAACGGAGAGACTAAAATGGAATGACCTTCTAAAAGGAGAGCTTGATATTGATTTAACAAGCTTATCAGATCCTGTGCTTTTTAGAGAAGATGGTGTTCCACTATACACGTTTTCCTCTGCAGTTGATGATATTGATTATAATATTACGAATGTCATCAGAGGTGACGATCATACTAGTAACACAGCAGTTCAAATTGAAATTATAAATGCAATCGATAAGAATAGGATAACTTTTGCACACCATGCATTATTAAAAGCATCAAGTGGAGATAAATTATCCAAGAGAGATAATGTGATATCTATTGATAGTTTTAGAAAATCTAATCTTGAACCACTTGCTATTCTTAGTTTGCTCGCAACAATAGGAACATCTCAATCTATTGAACTTAAAGATAGCTTAAATCAAATTATTAGCGAATTTAAACTCGAAACAATTTCAACATCACCAGGGAGAATTGAAATTGATGTTTTAAATGCATTAAATAAAAAGCAGGTTCAAAAGTTAAACTTTGATGATGTGAGTGAAAGATTAAAAAATATTGATGAAAAAATTGATGAGAAGTTTTGGAACACAATTAGGAGTAATCTTGAAACAGTGGAGGGTGTTAAACAGTGGTCTGATATTGTTTTTGATAGCAAGTTAATAGAGGCTGAGGATAAAGAATATATTAAGTCTGCTATGGAACTTATACCTGATGATCCATGGGATGAAAATACATGGGAATTGTGGACAACTGCAATAAAGGAAAAAACTGGAAGAAAAGGTAAGGAACTGTTCCTTCCTTTACGTGAAGCGTTTACTGGAATGAGTCATGGTCCTGAAATGAAGCTTTTAATTCAACTAATAGGAAGAGAAAAAATTTTAGAGAGAGTAAAAACTTAAATGCCTTTACAAATTTACGATACTTTTTCAAATGAAAAAAAGCTATTTGAACCTATCGATCCTTCAAATGTAAGGATGTATGTGTGTGGCCCTACAGTCTATGATTTTCCTCATGTAGGCAATGCAAGACCAGTTATTGTTTTTGATCTATTATTTAGATTGTTAAGAAGAATATATGGCAATGATAATGTCACTTACGTTCGAAATATAACAGATGTAGATGACAAGATAATTACTGCAGCAAGTGAAAATAATGAAGACATAAAATCCCTTACTGAAAGAACAATTAAATTCTTCCATGATGATGCTGACTACATTGGTGCTTTAAAACCTACATTTGAACCAAAAGCGACTGATTATATCAATGATATGATAGACATTATAAGTAGCCTCATTGAGAAAGATTATGCTTATGTGTCAGAGGATAACGTGTTGTTTTCAGCAAGTAAGTTTTCAAAATATGGCCAACTTTCAGGAAAAAATTTAGAGGAAATGATAGCTGGATCACGTGTAGAGGTTGAGAGTTTTAAAAGGAGTTCGTCAGACTTTGTTCTTTGGAAACCATCAAAGTCTAGTGAACCTGGATGGGATAGTCCCTGGGGCAAAGGTAGACCCGGATGGCATATTGAATGTTCTGCTATGAGTGAAAAACTTCTAGGAAAAAATTTTGATATCCACGGGGGTGGACAAGACTTAATATTTCCTCATCATGAAAATGAAATTGCTCAGAGTGAGTGTGCAAATAATGAAAAATTTGCAAATTTTTGGTTACATAACGGCTTCGTTAATGTTGAAGGCAATAAAATGTCAAAATCAGAAGGAAATTTTGTAACCGTTAATCAATTAAAGCAAAAATATCAAGGAGAAGTTATAAGATTGGCAATGATCTCTACTCATTATAGACAACCACTTAATTGGACTGAGAATAACTTAATCGAATGTAAAAAAACCTTAGATAAATGGTATCAACTGATTTCCGAAAATAATTTTTCTTTTGATAATGAAAAAATCAGCAGCGAGGTCATCAATGCTTTAGAGGATGATCTTAATACACCAAAAGCTATCAGTGTTCTTCATCAATTGTATAAAGATTGTAAAAGCAATGATAGAAATACAGTTGAGACCTTTTTAAGTTCTGCAAACTTTCTAGGAATGCTTATGCATACCTCCTCTGAATGGTTATCATGGGGTAAAGAAAAATTAAGTATAGACGAAAAACAGATTGAATTATTAATTTCTGAGAGGAAAAGCGCAAGAGATAATGGTAATTTTGATAAAGCCGACAAAATAAGAAACGATCTCGAACATAAAGGCATTTTGCTCGAGGACAATGAAGGTAAAACAACTTGGAGATTTAAATAGGTGAGTGAAAAAATATTCATTTTTGATACAACTTTAAGAGACGGTGCACAAACCTACGGTGTCGACTTCAATGTAGATGAAAAAAAGATTCTCGCCGAGAAACTAGACGAACTTGGTGTTGACTACATCGAAGGAGGCTGGCCAGGTGCTAACACTACAGATACAGAGTTTTTTAATAAAAAACATAATTTTAAAAATTCTGTGTTCACAGCTTTTGGCATGACAAAAAAATCTGGTAGAAGTGCTGAAAATGATCCAGGTCTAGCTTCAATGATTAATGCTGATGCACCATCAGCATGTGTAGTTGGTAAATCTTGGGACTTTCATGTTGATCTTGCATTAGGTATTTCAAATAAAGAGAATTTAGAAAATATTTCTGAGTCTGTTAAATTTCTCGCTCAAAATAAAGAAGAAGTTCATTTTGATGCGGAACATTTTTTTGACGGATATAAGTCGAATCCAGATTATGCACTTGATTGTCTTATAGCTGCTTTTGAGTCTGGCGCGCGATGGGTAGTTCTATGTGATACAAATGGAGGCACTCTTCCTCATGAAGTTGAACGTATAGTGCTAGAAGTGTGCAAAAAGATTCCAGGCAAAAATATTGGGATACACGCTCATAATGATACAGGAAATGCAGTTGCAAATTCACTGGCAGCTGTGAGAGCGGGAGCTAGGCAAGTACAGGGAACAATAAATGGTCTTGGCGAGCGGTGCGGTAATGCAAATTTAGTATCTATAATCCCGACGTTTGCTCTGAAGAGAGAATTTAATGAAAACTATGAACTATCAATCAATAAAAATAAAATTGATAAATTAACTGAATTATCGAGACTTCTTGATGAAATTTTAAATCGAGTACCGGATAGGAGTGCTCCATATGTTGGATCATCAGCTTTTGCTCATAAAGGAGGACTACATGTATCGGCAGTCAACAAGGATCCTAAAACTTACGAGCATATTGAACCAGAGCTAGTTGGTAACTCTCGGCAAATTATTGTTTCAGAACAGTCAGGTAAATCAAATATACTTTCAAAATTAAAATCAGCAGGAATTCAAGTTGATGAAGATGACAAGACAATTCAAAAGATTCTCGATAGAGTAAAGGATAGAGAATTTATTGGTTATTCTTATGATGGTGCAGATGCATCATTTGAAATATTGGTCAAAAAAGTTCTTGGTGAGATGCCCTCTTTTTTTGAAGTTAAAAACTTTAATGTAAATGTAAAAAACTCCGGCGAAGAAGGAAGTACTCTCTCACACGCTGAGGTAAGACTTATTTTCAATGGTAAAGAAATAGTTGGTACTGGAGACGGAGTTGGACCTGTAAATGCCCTTGATAAGGCGTTACGAAACAATTTTGAGTCAAGTGAATATGCTAGTTCGATAGAGGATTTATCCTTAATTGATTATAAGGTTAGAATTTTAAATACAGGTACTGATGCAACAACAAGAGTTTCAATCGAAAGCTCAGATAAAAATAAGAAAAGCTGGTATACGGTTGGAGTGTCAGAAAATATAATAGAGGCATCTTTTAGAGCTCTTATTGACAGCGTTGAATATAAATTACTTAAAGAAAAAGTAGCACCTGTTAAATCTAACTAAGATGTATCTTAAAAATTTATCAATCATTCTTGTCGATACCCAACTGCCTGAAAATATCGGTTTAGTAGCAAGATCAATGTTTAATTTTGGATTTGAAAAACTCAAACTTGTTAACCCTAAGGTAGATTGGCCAAATGAAAAGGCACTAGCTGTATCTGTTGATGCAAGTTCAATTATTGAGAATGCATCAATATACTCTTCATTAAGAGAAGCCTTGAATGATGAGACCTATTCAATTGCTTTTACTGCCCGTAAGAGAGATATGAATAAAGAATTTTTTAATTCAAATGAGGTGATACAAAATGTATCTAGTAATCTAAAAAAAGAAAACATAGCCGTTGTTTTTGGAGGAGAGTCTTCTGGACTGACAAATGATCATCTATCTCTTGTAAGTAAATGTGCTACAATTGATACTCACACAAATTTTTCATCATTAAATTTATCTCATGCAGTTAATGTATTTTGCTTTTCAGTTTTTAATTCGCTCACAAAGATTGGTGATAATGCTAGTTTCAATAATGAAATTCAAACTAACCAAAATGATTTGTTATACTTCTTTGACCATTTAGAAAAAGAACTAGAAGAAAGAGGATTCTTTCAGCCCCCAGAAAAAACGACGAAAATGAAACAAAATTTGAGAAATATATTCCATAGAGCTGATCTGAATGATAGAGAAATAGCTACTTTACGAGGTGTTGTAACCGTTTTGACAGAGTACAAAAAAAGCTAGTATTTTAGCGCTTTCTCGTTTGACAATGTTTCAGAAACAAGTATAAACCACGCATCATAACGTATGACAAAAAGAATAGCTCAAAAACACAAAATTGACAGACGCCTAAGCGTTAACCTTTGGGGTAGACCTAAGAGCCCGTTTAACTTGAGAAAATACAGACCTGGTCAACACGGACAGAAGCATACAGGCAAATTATCAGATTATGGTGTTCAATTGAATGCCAAGCAAAAATTAAAAGGTTATTATGGAAATCTTAACGAGAGACAGTTTCGTAACTGTTATAAAGAAGCAATCAGACAAAAGGGTGACTCAGGAGAAAACTTAATTGCAATTCTTGAAAGAAGATTAGATACAGTTGTCTATAGATCAAAATTTGTACCAACTGTTTTTGCAGCTAGACAATTTATTAATCACGGCCATGTAAAGGTAAATGGTAAACGAGTTAATATTGCAAGTTATTTACTTAAAGAAAGCGATGTTGTTGAAGTTAAAGATAAATCAAGAGAACTTGCCTTAGTTGTTGAATCCCAAAAGAGTCAAGAACGAGAAATACCTGGGTACATATCAGTGGATGAAAAAAAATGTTCAACAACTTTCATAAGAGTTCCACAGTTCGCTGAAGTTCCATATGCAACGCAAATGGATCCAAAACTTGTCATCGAGTATTACTCTCGTTAACTAAATCATGAGTGCCTCGCACTGGTTTTCAAAGTCATATTTAGACTCAAGAAAAAGATTTCTTACATCTATCAATGAACTGAGTGACCTTGGTTATAAAGTGAAGACTGATCATCTTTTAATTGAAGCTAAAGGTTCAGATGAAGAAGAACTTACAATTGATATTGCGGTTGTTGGTTCATTAGAAAGTGAAAAAATGCTGATCAGCAGTTCAGGAGTTCATGGAGTCGAGGGATATCCTGGATCAGCAATACAATTGTCAATTATAGATGAAATGAAAAAAACAATCATGTTTGCTGATGTTTGTATTGTCTTTATTCACTCTATAAATCCTTATGGCATGTCATGGTTACGAAGAGTTAATGAAAATAATGTTGATTTGAATAGAAATTTTTTAGAAAAACATGAGGGAGAACCAGAAGGGTACAAATTAATTGATAAATTTGTAAATGCTCCAGGATTGCCGAAAAAGTTTGATCCAACATTTTATATACAAGGCATACAATTACTTGTTAGGTATGGATTTACAAATATAAAGCAATGGTTTGCTCAAGGACAATATACTCGTCCAAAAAGCCTTCAATACGGTGGAGACAAGCTTCAGGAAGGACCGTCATTAATAATTGAATGGCTAAAAAAAAATTTAAAAAAAACAAAAGAGATATTTGCTATAGATCTTCATACGGGCTTAGGACCTTCAGGTTTTGATACCATTCTTATTCCTGAAGATATTAGTGATGAAAAATATAAATTATTAATATCATTATTTAATGGCCATGTAACTTCACTAGACCCTTTAAAAGGAGTAGGCTACAAAATTACCGGAGATATACATGCAGGGCTCGTATCTGAATTTCCATCGATAAATTGGATTTGTATTACTCAAGAGTTTGGCACTTTCAAACCTATGAGTGTTCTCAAGAGTCTAAGATCAGAGAATAAGTGGACTAACTTTAATAATGAAAAAGATTTAGTAAATGTAAAAAAGCATTGGTCTAGATCAGATCTACTCCACGTTTTCAATCCAGAAGATCCCATCTGGCAAGAGAAATTAATTTCTAGAGGAAATATAGTTTTTAATATCGCTCTGGATTATCTATTAGAAAATTAACTTAAAGTAATATTCTTTGATTTAAATACTTCTTCGAGCTCACCGTTTTTGTGCATTTCTAAAACAATATCACAACCACCGATGAATTCACCTTTGACGTACAGTTGAGGAATTGTGGGCCAGTCAGTGAATTCCTTAATACCTTCTCTTAATTCGTCAGTCTCAAGGACATTAACATCTTTATATTCAACATTCATGAATGAAAGCGTATTTACGACTGCATTTGAGAAACCACACTGAGGTTGCTCTTTTGTCCCCTTCATAAATAAGACCACATCATTCTGGTCAACAATATTTTTTATGTCGTTTTGTATATTTTTGTCCATCCATAAACACTTAACTTTTTTTACTATTTAATCAATAAGAAAAAATATACGAAAAAAAAAGCAGTGCATCTATAGGGATTTAGAAAAATGATGAGAAATTAATCAAATTTCACTTATACCTCGCTCGTAATAATGCTTCAATTCAGAGACCTTTATTATGTTTGATTTATTTATTCTGATGTTTTCTTGATTAACTTCTCCTAGTTTTTCAAAACTAATATTCTTGCTTTTAGCTAACTGTTTTATCTGTTCAAAATTTTCTTGTTTTATTTCTATTAAATATCGCGACTGATTTTCACCGAAAAAATACCTATGTGAGAATTCTTTATCTTCATCAATGTTTAAACCCAGATTTCCTGCGATACACATTTCAGCAACTGCAATTAAAATTCCTCCTTCACCTACATCATGAGAAGACATTACCAATTGTTTATTAATCAATTCTAACACAAAGTGACCGTTTGCTAATTCTTCATCTAAATTTATTGCGGGCGTACCACCATCTTCTTTCTTTTGAATAATCGTCATGTACTTTGAATTACCAAGATGATTATTGGATTTTCCCACAATGCATAAATAGTTACCTTCACCTTTTAGAGAAATAGTTTTAACATTAGATAAATCTTTAATTAGTCCCACACCTCCTATTGCTGGAGTTGGATAAATACCCTCACCATTAGTCTCATTATAGAGTGAGACATTTCCTGAAACGACAGGGTAATTCAATTTTGAGCATGCATCGCCCATACCTCTTATGCATTCTACAAACTGTCCCATAATTTCTGGTTTTTCTGGATTACCAAAGTTCATACAATCTGTGATAGCAATTGGTAGAGCCCCTGATGCAACTAGATTTCTCCAAGTCTCAACGACAGCATGTTTACCGCCTTCATATGGGTTATGTTTACAGTACACAGGGGAACAGTCTGTACTTATTGCAAGACCTTTGTTAGATCCATGAACACGTACTACTGCTGCATCAGATCCAGGTCTTACAACAGTATCTGCCATAACCATGTGGTCATATTGTTCCCATATCCACTTACGACTACAAAGATCAGGATGGGCAATCATGGTTAGCAAGTCGGGAATAATTTCACTTTGATCAAAGTCCTCAGGTAAATATTCCTTAATCGGGGATGGTTCTTCAATAATGTAATCTCTTTGATACTCAGGCGCATCTTCAACTAAAATATTTATAGGAATACTCGCTTCTTCTTTACCGTTCATAATAAGTATTAGTTTTTTTGTATCTGTTACTCTGCCGATAACTTCAAATTCTAAATCCCATTTCTGAAAAATTTCCCTGGCCATTGTTTCTTTAGACGGATCAAGAACCATAAGCATTCGCTCCTGACTTTCCGATAGCATTAGTTCATAGGCTGACATATTTTGTGCACGCATTGGAACTTTTGATAGGTTTATCTCTAAGCCAACATTGCCTTTTGAAGCCATTTCAATTGAAGATGACGTCAGACCAGCTGCTCCCATGTCTTGAATCGCAATTATGGCTTCTTCCTTCATTAATTCTAAACAAGCTTCTAGAAGTAGCTTCTCTGTAAATGGATCACCTACTTGGACTGTGGGTTTTTTTTCTTCTGAGTCTTCATCAAACTCGGCAGAAGCCATGGTTGCACCATGAATACCATCTCTTCCAGTTTTTGAACCAACATAAACAACGGGATTACCAATACCCGCTGCTGCTGAATAGAAAATCTTATCTCTTTTTGCTATTCCAACGGTCATCGCATTTACTAATATATTGCCATTATAAGATGGGTGGAAGTTTACTTCACCACCTACAGTTGGAACGCCAATACAATTACCGTAACCACCAATTCCACTAACAACACCTGACAGTAAATGTTTTGTTTTAGGATGATTGGGTTCACCGAATCTTAGAGCATTTAGATTTGCAACTGGACGCGCTCCCATTGTAAAAACATCTCTTAGTATACCACCAACCCCAGTTGCTGCGCCTTGATAAGGCTCAAGAAAAGATGGATGATTATGGCTTTCCATTTTAAAGACAGCAACATCACCATCATCTATGTCAATCACACCAGCATTTTCACCAGGACCCTGAACAACCCGATCCCCAGATGTTGGCAATTTTTTTAACCAAAATTTTGAGGATTTATAAGAACAATGTTCATTCCACATTGCGCTAAAAATTCCAAGTTCAGTAAGATTAGGTTCACGACCTAATCCTTCAACAATTTTTTCAAATTCATCAAATTTTAAGCCGTGACTTTCTACAAGCGTTTGATCTGTTTGAAATTGCCATTTAGAGCTTGTCATTAGTTGAGAATGCTTTCAAATATAGTTTTACCATCCTCACATCCATGAATATTTTCTGCTGCTCTTTCAGGATGTGGCATCATGCCAAGCACATTTTTATTTTGATTTAATATTCCAGCTATATTTTTAATAGATCCATTAGGATTCGACTCATCATTAATATCTCCATTTTCATTGCAGTATTGAAATGCAATTTGTTCGTTGTCTTCCATTTTTTTTATTTGATCATCACTTGCAAAGAAATTCCCCTCATTGTGAGCAATAGGCATTTTTGAAATTTTCGATTTGTTGGTGAATATTGATTTGGAATTGGTAGTTTTTATTATCACATCACGACAAATAAAACTGAGACTGCTATTGCGCATAAGAGCCCCTTGAAGAAGACCTGACTCAATAAGAATTTGAAAACCATTACAAATACCAAGCACAGGAACTCCTTTAATTGCATTTTCAATTACACTTTTCATGATAGGTGAGGTTGAGGCCATCGCTCCGCATCGTAAATAATCTCCATAGGAAAATCCACCAGGCACAACAATTAAGTCGGATTGGTCTATTGATGTATCTTTGTGCCAAACCATCTTAGGTAGAGAGCCAATTATTTTCTCAATTGCAACTGCTACGTCTCTATCACAATTTGATCCTGGAAAAACAACTACGTGAGTTTTCATTTAACTTTCAATTTCAACTGAATAATCTTCAATAACAAGATTTGCTAAAAGCTTCTCGCACATTTCATTGCATTGTTTAGTTGCAGTATCTCTATCTTTACCTTCAATTTCCAGCTCGATAAATTTACCTTGTCTTACATCCCTTACATTATCAAAACCTAGGGATTTTAGAGAGTTTGCAATTACCGATCCTTGAGGATCTAAAACGTCTTTTTTTAATGTAATATGGATTTTAGCAAGCATTCAGATTTAATGCATGATTCCTAATCTTGAAGCAACCTCTTCATAGGCTTTCATTAAACTTCCTAAATTTCTTCTAAAAACATCTTTATCAAGTTTTTGATTTGATTTTTTATCCCATAGTCTGCATGAGTCAGGGCTTATTTCATCCGCAAGTACAATTTTTTTTGGGTTTGAAGCTAATCTTCCAAATTCGATTTTAAAGTCTATCAGTACAATCCCTTTTTTTATGAATAGCATTTTGAGATACCGATTTATTTCAAGAGACATTTTATCAATTTTCTTAATTTCTGATGCAGTTGCCCATCCAAATGCTACTACATGATCTCTTGAAATCATCGGATCGTCGAGTTTATCTTCCTTATAATAATATTCTAATAAAGGTTTTTTCAGCTTGGTCCCTTCCTTCAAACCTAATTTTTTTGCTATTGATCCAGCTACTACATTTCTTGTAACAAATTCAATTGGAATTATTTCGCATTTTCTTATTAGTTGTTCTCTATCATTTATTCGTTTCACAAAATGTGACGGGACTTTTTTCGATTTTAAATAAGTCATTATAAATGCTGAAATCAGATTATTAAGGACACCTTTTCCTTTGAAAAGTTTGTGTTTTTTCTTATTAAAGGCCGTAGCATCATCTTTAAAAAATTGAATAAGTGTATGTCTATCAGGCCCTTTAATTATCTTTTTAGCTTTACCTTGATATAAAATTGTTTTTTTTGATGACATTGCAGGGGTCTGATTGTTCTGCTATGATATTAAATTATATAAGTAATGAAAGTATTAAATATACACTTATGAAAAAACTAGACGATAGAAAAAAGGGGTTTGAAGGAAAGTTTGCACGTGATCAAGAATTGGAATTCAAAATTCTTGCAAGAAGAAATAAATACCTTGGAGTCTGGGCAGCAGAAAAACTTGGATTGTCAGGTAAATCTGTTGAAGAGTATTGTGCTGAGGTTGTAAAATCTGACTTAGAAGAAGATGGAGACATGGATGTATTTCGTAAAGTAAGAAAAGATTTTGATGATAAGGGAATTGCAATTACTGACGACGAATTGAGACAAAATATGGATCAATTTTTACTTCAAGCAAAAGAAGAAATAATAGGTAAAGATAATATTTAGGGGGATAAACTATGATCAAAATATTATTTGCGGCTTCAAGAAAAAAAGCAAAAAAGAAAGTTGCTAAAAGAAAAGTGGTAAAAAAGACTGTAAGAAAAAAAAAGAAAGTTACTAAAAAGAATAAAGTTACTCGTAATAAAAAATCCTCGAGATCAGTAAAATCAAAAGCTCCAAATTCACTAAGCTTTTTGTCAGACGATCAAATGAATAAGTTTGGTGAGAACGGTATTTTTATATATGCGGGTGGATTTATTTTGCTTTTTATTTTAATGACTTTTGCAATAAGCGCTTAAGAATTCTTATTTAAATACTTTTTTAAAAATAAAATCTGTTTTCTTTAAAGCATGATTAAAGTCAAGCAGGCCCTTTATTTCTTTATTGCTTAAATATTTTTTTATTTCTTTATCTTTATTCAATACAACTTCAAAATCTTCATTAGTTTTCCAGACTTGCATTGCATTTCTTTGCACTAACTTATATGCGCGTTCTCTTGTGATTCCTTTTTGAGTCATTGCAAGCATTAATCCCTCAGACATACTTAATTTATTTAACAAATTTAAATTTCTTTTCATGTTTTTTGGATAAACAATTAAGTTTGCTACAATATTATTCATTCTAGATAATGAAAAATCTAATAGAATATTTGCATCTGGAGCCATTACTCTTTCAACACTTGAATGTGATATGTCTCTTTCATGCCATAGAGTAACATTTTCCATAGCTGGAATTGAATAGGACCTGATTAGCCTAGCGAGCCCAGAAAGATTCTCAGATAGTACAGGATTCCTTTTATGAGGCATTGCCGATGAACCTTTTTGTCCTCTTGAAAAGAATTCTTCAGCCTCTAGCACTTCTGTTCTTTGCAGATGTCTTATCTCTGTTGCTAGACGCTCTAATGAACTAGCAATTATACTTAGAGTATTAAAATATACTGCATGACGGTCCCTTGGTATTACCTGAGTAGCAATTTTTTCAACGTTCATACCAAGTTTTTTTGCAACATATTTCTCCACACGCGGATCAATATTCGCATAGTTGCCAACTGCTCCAGATATACTACAAACCGATATTTCTTTTGTTGCACTTTCAAGCCTTTCTAAATTTCGTGCAAATTCTGAGTAGAATCCAGCCATCTTGATCCCGAATGTGGTGGGTTCAGCATGTATGCCATGGCTTCTTCCTATACAAATTGTTTTTTTGTGTTTTAAAGAAATTTTTTTAAGAGATTTTAGGAGTGCGCTGATCTCTTTTTTTAAATTCTCCGCTGAACGCATAAGTTGAACATTAAATGCCGTATCAAGTATATCAGATGAAGTTAATCCTTGATGAAGAAAGCGTGCAGGCGGTCCTGCGTATTCAGATATTGAAGTTAGAAAAGCGATGACATCATGCTTAACTTTTCTTTCGATTTGATCAATTCTTTTCTCATTGATCTTGGCCTTAGACCTTACCTTTCTTGCAGTACCTTTTGGAACGGTTCCAAGTTTTTCCATAGCCTCGCATGCAAAGAGTTCAATATCCAACCAAATTTCAAATTTAGTTTTAGAGCTCCAAATGTTCGACATAGGCTCTCTAGAATAACGAGGGATCATATAGTTTGTTTTAATCTTTTATTTAGGGTTTATCAAGTCCTGCTGGAGATTTAGTAAAAATCTCAAATCCATCACTCGTTACACCAACTGAATGTTCATATTGTGCTGATAAACTTTTGTCTTTTGTTACTGCAGTCCATCCGTCGCCTAACATTCTTACATCATACTTACCTACATTTATCATAGGCTCTACAGTGAATATCATGCCAGCTGACATTTGTTCTCCAGTATTAGGTTCGCCGTAGTGCAATATATTTGGAAATTCATGAAACATTTTTCCAAGACCGTGACCACAGAAATCCCTAACTACACTAAAATTATTTTTTTCTGCATAACTTTGTATCGCATGACCTATATCACCTAATTTCTTGTTTGGAGAAATTACATCAATACCTCTGAGCATAGACTCGTATGTGCAGTCCATTAATCTTTGAGATTTTCCATTAACTTTGCCTACTGGATACATTCTGCTTGTATCACCGTGCCAGCCATCAAGAATAACGGTAACGTCAATGTTTAAAATATCACCTTCTTCAAGTGTTCTTGAAGACGGAATACCATGACATATAACATGATTCAACGAGGTACAAATTGATTTAGGATAGCCTTTATAAAAAAGAGGAGCAATATTTGCACCGTGCTTGGTTATGAAATCAAAAGCTTTACGGTCTAATTCTTCAGTTGATATACCAGGCTTAACATAATTCACCAACATATCGAGCGTAAGAGCAGCAAGATTGCCTGCTTTACGCATACCCTCAAAATTTTGATTAAATGTATCCATTAATTTATTAGCTTTACTCTTTTATTTACTTTAATTTGAGAATTATCAAAAGAACAATTATAGCAAATTACTTCAACTCCTAACTTCCTAGCTTTTTCAAAATTATCAAAGTAATTGGGATCAATGTCTTGAGCAATCTTGAATGAAGTGCAGTCATCACGTTGAACTAAATAAAACATCATAGCTTTTGTATTTTTATTAGGTAATTTTGCTAATTCAAGCAAGTGCTTCGTACCACGCTCAGTAACTGCATCAGGAAATTCACTCAAACTCTTTTTCCTCGAGAGAGTAACATTCTTAACTTCTAAAAATATGCTAATGTTTTTTTTTGTCTTAATAAGAAAATCAATTCTTGAATTTTCCCCATACTTAACTTCTCGTTTATATTCTGTGATTTTACCTAGTTCTTTGATCTTGCCGCTGATGATGGCATTTTCAACAATTCGATTTGCCCTGTGAGTATTGACGCCAACATGACCATTATTTCCTTTAAGTACTTCAAGTGTATATTTTAATTTTCTTTTTGGATCGTCAGATTTTGAAATTAAAGCTTTATCGCCTTCATTTAACAAACCCATCATAGAACCAGTATTTGGACAATGAGCTGTGACGATTTCTTTATTATTAAGTCTAATATCTGCAAAAAATCTTTTATATCTTTTTATAAATATGCCTTCAATAAATGTACTTTTTAGTTTATTCATGCCCCTATGAAAGCAGCTCTTATAATTATAGGCAATGAAATATTATCCGGTCGTACGCAAGACAAAAATTTATCATATCTAGCAAACTGGCTGAATGAAATAGGGATACAGTTATCAGAAGTTAGAGTTATAAGGGATGAAGAAAAGGCAATAATTGATACGGTAAATCATTTACGCTCTGAATATGATTATGTATTCACAACTGGTGGCATTGGTCCAACGCATGATGACATTACATCTTTAAGTATTGCTCGAGCATTTGGAGTTGAATTAGAGATTAATGACAAAGCTCTCGCTATTCTTAAAGAATATTATAAAGATGGTGAACTGACTGAAGCCCGAATGAAAATGACAATGATCCCGGTTGGGGCTGAATTAGTTGATAATCCAGTAAGCAAAGCACCTGGTTTTAAGATGGATAATGTTTTTGTTATGGCAGGAATACCGTCCATTATGCAAGGTATGTTGGAGGGAGCTAGAAGGTTTTTGAAAGGCGGAGATGTCGTTAAATCTATGTCGATTGATGTATTCACTCCCGAAAGTAATGTAGCTCAAGCCCTCACGGATCTGCAGAAGAAATATGATGATGTTGAAATTGGAAGCTACCCTTTCAGTAAAGATAATCGGTTTGGTACCACGCTTGTCATGCGGTCAAGTAACGAAAAAAGACTTCATCAATGTGATGAAGAACTAAAAGAATTAATGAAAGAATATGACACAAATTACTAACAGGCGAGGGTTAAAATTTGTTAAGTTGTTGAATTTATTGTATATTTTATAAATTTTTTTTACTTTTTTGCTTTACTTAACGTCGATTCTACATAAAGATTGCTTAATTTTATAAAATTAAGGGGAAAAATAACATGAAAGTATTAATGCTAAATCCCGGAGATCACGTAGCGATATCGTTTTGGTTGATCTCTATGGCCATGGTAGCTGCTACTGCTTTCTTCTTTCTTGAAAGAGATCGTGTAGCTGCAAAATGGAAGACGTCCCTTACTGTAGCCGGTTTGGTTACTGGTATCGCGGCGTGGCACTACTTCTACATGAGAGGCGTATGGGTCGCTACTGGTGACTCTCCAACAGTCCTAAGGTATATTGACTGGTTGATTACTGTGCCTCTACAAATCGTAGAATTTTATGTAATTCTTGCTGCAATGACTGCAGTTTCATCAAGCCTATTCTGGAGACTACTTATCGCGTCTATCGTGATGCTTGTTTTCGGTTACATGGGTGAAACAGGCGCAATGAGCGCAATGCTAGGCTTTGTCATTGGAATGGCAGCTTGGATTTACATAATTTACGAGGTATTTGCAGGTGAAGCAAGTAAAGCAAGTGCTGGCAGTGGAAATGCTGCAGGTCAAGCTGCATTTAACGCGTTGAGATTGATCGTTACAGTTGGTTGGGCGATTTATCCAATAGGTTATGCGGTAGGTTATTTTGGTGGTGGCGTTGACGCTGGTTCACTGAACTTGATCTACAACCTTGCTGACTTTGTTAACAAAATTGCATTTGGTATGGCTATTTATGTAGCTGCAGTATCAGACAGCAACTAAGTTAACGCAAAGTAAGTTATAAAGAGAGGGGCCTTCGGGCCCCTTTTTTTTATCTTTTGTTAAAGTTCTGGAACTTAACTAGACATAACTATATAAATTCATTAATGGCCTCATGGCGGAATTGGTAGACGCAAAGGACTTAAAATCCTTTGGGATTTATTCCCGTCCCGGTTCGAGTCCGGGTGAGGCCACCACTGCAATACAATAATAATTTGTATCTATTTAGAATTTCTCTAATATTAATGTTTAAATGTTAACAGTTAAAAAATTTTTTCTACCTTTTTTAATATTTATTGTCTTTATTGGTGTTGCTAGAGCCTCTACGTTGGAAAGCAGAGTAACATCATACGTCAATAACCTTGCAAACAATTTGGGAGATAATATTTCAAGCCTATTAAAAGGTAATGATCGCATTAAGCATTTGGATCTAAGCATTGGTGTAAAGGAACATTTAAAGCCAACTATATCTTTGATGAATGTCAACAAAATTAAGGAAACAGAAACTGGAGCATTTTTCAATCAAAATTCATTATCTCTCCATGATAACGATCAAACCATAAATGTTGGTTTAGGCCACAGATCTCTTATGTATGATGATAAGTTAATAATAGGTATCAATGTGTTCTTGGACTATGCATTTGATGAGGCACATCAGAGACAAGGTGCAGGGGTAGAATTTATTTCAAGTTCATTTGATCTGCGAGGTAATTATTATGACGCTACAAGCGGAATTCAGAATACTGGAGGAGGATCAACTGAGGAAGCTCTTGACGGTTGGGACTCTAGATTAGATTTCCATTTACCAATTAAATATGATGTGAGACTTTTTGGGTCCGTATTTGATTTTGAGAATGCAGCAGGAAATTTTGAATTAAAGGGTGAGAAATATGGCTTCAATGCTTTGATTGATAGACTGAATATAGAAGTAGGTTATACAGACGATAATAAGACTGGCGATGGAGTGTTTGCAAACGTTGCATATCGAATTCCACTCGGTAATCAACAAGTAAATAAAAAAGTTTCGAAAAGTATTTCAGAGTTTGTGAGCGTTAGAGACAGGTTATACGAGCCTGTGAAGAGAGAAAATAAAATACGAGTCGTAAAAATTAGTGCTTCGAATGTCATTGTGAGTGGTTTTTAGGAGAAAAGATTATATGAGAGTATTTTTTATTATTTTTTTTATTTTTATATTTAATTCTATAAAACCTGCACTTGCAGAAGGAACAGGCTTACTTCAGTCTATTGATGATCTTAAGTCGTGCAGTGATGATGACGATACTGATGCATGTGATGGCCAGTGTGCTACTAACGAATCAGGAGCAATTATAATTGCGAGTAACGGGCTACCTTATGACGCTGATAATTCAACTTCTTATAGAGACTCGTGCAATATGATTCCTGATTTTTATCGAGTAACCCTATATAAAGGAGGACTGTGTATTTCAGACCCATATACTTCGGAGTCTACTGTTGATTATACAACTAATTGTGACTTATTCTTTAATGATGCAAATGGAAAAGTAATTACTTTAACAAATCAAGGCGACGGAACTGCAACTGCAAGCCCCTCCCTTGTTGAAAATGGCATTAATCTTGGTATCAAAACTTACACTCATGCGTTTATGGTAATGAGTAATCATTTGCAGATTAAACATCAACAAGCCTATGATTTTACTGGAACTGAAACCTCTGATGAGATGCGGGGTGGAGACGTAAGTTCTGCAGCACTTCCACGATTAAATGACCAAGCAACTGGAGGTATTGTCTGCTGGACAGTAGATAGGACTTCTACTTTTTCAAATTTGGATGGAGTCACTGGCACTAATCATGGTGAAGTTATCTTGAGAACTGGGAATGGAAATCCAAGTGAAGCAAGTACAAAATGTGGATCAGTGGTTGATGAGACGTATGATTATGCTACTGAGATTATTGAGTCGTTTGGAGAAGCAAGTGGAAATTGGGGAGACAGCGAAGTCACTGCAAAATGGCCTTATGCAGAATCAAGCATTGACATTGGAGGAACAAAAGCTGCAATATTATTACAATCAAATCTAACAGAAGTAGCAACCACTATGGAAAATGCTGTTGCAATGCTATATGCCGTAAATCTTACAAATCCATTAGAGATTACTGAAAATACAAATCAATTTAATATAGAATTTGGACTATCTGGGTCTGTAAGTATTGACTTTACAACTCAAAATAGCACCCCTGAATATCTCATGATCTCTAAGCATGGGGCTGACCCTGTTGATATAAGGTTTTCTGCTAATTAAAATTTAAATTGTTCGTTTAGTATCCGTTCTTCAAAAGAATGTTGCTCATCAAATAAAAGTTCTATTGCATGATCATTATCCTGCTTAACAGTAACACTTTGAACATCTCTAAATTCAATGCTGTCAGCAACTGCACTCACTGGTCTCTTCTTGAAATCGTGGACCTCAAAAGTAACCTCAGCTGTATTATCCAAGATTGCTCCCTTCCATCTTCGAGGCCTGAATGCACTTATTGGGGTTAGGGCTAAAACATCTGCATTTATTGGAAGTATTGGTCCGTGCGCAGATAAATTATAAGCAGTACTTCCAGATGGTGTGCAGACTAATACGCCGTCACAAATAAGTTCGTCGATCCTGACTTTACCATCAATTGATATTTTAATTTTTGCTGCTTGATGCATTTCTCTTAAAAGAGAAACTTCATTAATTGCCATTGCAGTATGTTCTTTGCCATCTGGTGTTAAAGCACTCATCTTTAGGGGTGAAATTGTTATAGATTGTGATGCATTAACTCGATCTATTAAGTCAAGATCATTTGAAGCGTTCATTAGAAACCCTACACTACCGTGATTTATGCCAAAGATTGGTAATTTATGATCCATGTTTGATTTCATAGTCTCAAGCATAAAACCATCACCGCCTAAAGCAATAATCGCTTCTGCGCCATCGATAGCATATGAACCATATTTTTTCTCAAAAATATCTTTATGTTTTTGAGCATCATTATTTTCTGAAGCTAAAAAATGTAACTTTTGTATTGTCATGTATATTTATCTATAAAAAAACACATCTTTATCCTAAAATAATAAGATAATGAACCTTTAAATTTATCTCTTAAATTATATGGCTAAAGATGGGTATATTCTCTCAATTGATCAAGGGACAACAAGTTCAAGAGCATTAATTTTCAGTGATAACGGGGAAATTTTATCTCAGAAAAATTATGAATTTACTCAATTATATCCAAAAAATGGATGGGTTGAACATGATCCAATTGAGATTGTGGATACTACTATAAAAGCAATAAAATTTGTAATTGCTGACTCAAAGATTGACCCTAAAGATATTAGTGTTGCAGGAATAACCAATCAAAGAGAAACAGTTGTTGTGTGGGATAAAATTTCTGGCAAGCCAGTTTATAATGCAATTGTGTGGCAAGATAGAAGAACCGAGGAGATTTGTGAGAAGTTAAGGTCAGATGGACTTTCAGAAACCATAACAAAGAAAACGGGTTTGATCATAGATCCATATTTTTCTGGTACAAAAATAAAATGGATACTTGAAAATGTTCTTGATGCAAAGAAAAAACTTGATAGTGGCAATTTAATCATTGGTACAATTGATACATGGTTAATTTGGAATCTTTCAAAAGGCTCTTCTCATTCTACTGATGTAACAAACGCATCTCGAACAATGCTATATAATATTGAAGAAGATGTATGGGATACAGACTTACTGAAAATATTAAATATAGATTCATCTTTGCTTCCAAATGTAAAAAACTCTTCTGGTGATTTTGGAGCAATTGATAAAAATTTTTTTGGAAGTTCAATTTTAATTGGTGGCGTTGCTGGCGATCAACAATCAGCATCAATTGGTCAGCTTTGTTTTAAGGAAGGAATGATTAAGTCAACATATGGAACAGGGTGTTTTGTGTTAATGAACACTGGCACTAACAAAATGGTCTCACAATCAAACTTGCTCGCAACAACTGCTTATAAATTAGATACAAATAAGTCATTTGCTCTTGAAGGAAGTATTTTTAATGCAGGTACGGTTGTACAATGGATGCGAGATGAATTAAATTTTATATCTAATGCATCTGAAGTTGAAACTTTATCGTCTGAAAGTAAAAATCAAATTTTCTTTGTACCAGCATTTACTGGATTGGGTGCACCATATTGGAACTCAGATGTTAGAGGTCAAATTTCAGGTATAACAAGAGATACCAGCAAGGCAGATATTGCCTTAGCGGCTCTTAAGTCAATATGTTTTCAAACAAGAGACCTATTTGAGTGTTTCAAAACTGACACAAGTAGACCTATTGCTGACTTTGTTGTTCGAGTAGATGGTGGAATGTCAAAAAACAATCTTATGATGCAGTTTTTGGCTGATATTCTAGGCACTAAAATTGAGAGACCTGCCAATCAAGAGAGCACAGCATCAGGTGCGGCATACTTAGCAGGAATGTATTCAGGCTTATATAAAGGTATTGCAGACCTTGAAGAATTATGGAAGACTGACCGTGTTTTTGAGCCAAGAATGACCATTGATCAAGCCGACTCTGAATATTCTGGCTGGAAAACAATAATTAACAAATTGATAAAAGATGGCTGATGTAAAAAATACCGTGTCAAAAGAAGAATGGGAAGTACGCCAGGATCTCGCGGCATTCTATAGAACGATACCTTATTTTGGTTGGGATGATCTTATATTTACGCATATTTCTGCAAAAGTTCCAAACACAGAAGCTGAATTTTTAATTAATCCATATGGTTTTTTATTTGATGAAATTACAGCATCAAATTTAGTTAAAGTAGATTTAAAAGGTAAAATATTAAGTGATACAAATAATTTTATAAATCCTGCAGGATTTACAATTCACAGTGCAATTCATGAAGCACGTGAAGATGCTCATTGTATTGTTCACTTACATTCAAACGACGGTGTTGCAGTTGCTTCACTTAAAGAAGGATTGCTACCATTGTCTCAAACAGGAATGCTTGTTAGAAGTCAAGTTGCTTATCATGATTATGAGGGTGTCGCATTGTTTGATGAAGAAAAAGAGAGATTAGTTGATGACTTAGGTGAAAATAAATTAATGATACTAAGAAACCATGGAACTCTTGCCGTTGGCAAACATGTAGCTGAAGCATTTACTAATATCTATTTTCTAGAAAAAGCTTGCACATATCAAGTTAGAGCTTTATCAGGAAATCTTGATTTAAATTACCCATCAGATGCGGCAATTGAAACTACTCGACAACAAGGTGAAGGACGAGAAATGGCTGCAGCATTACTTTGGCCTGCAGTCAAAAGAAAAATGGAGAGTTTAGATCCATCATTTATGAATTAAAAAAACTAAGGAGATAAAGAATGAAAATTTTATGTATTTTATATGACGATCCTAAAGGTGGAATGCCCTCAAGTTATCCGGTAGAGCAATTACCTAAGATTGAAAAATATCCTGACGGCCAAACTCTTCCAACTCCTAAAGCTGTAGATTTTAACCCAGGCGAGCTACTTGGATGCGTGTCTGGAGAGCTTGGACTTAGAAAATTTTTAGAAGACGCTGGTCATACATTAGTAGTTACTAATGATAAAGATGCACCAGGATGTACAGCTGAAAAAGAACTTGTTGATGCTGATGTAGTTATTTCTCAACCATTCTTTCCGTTCTATTTGACAAAAGAACGTATTGAGTCTGCAAAAAATCTTAAAATGGCAATTACTGCAGGTATTGGTTCAGACCATGTTGATTTACAAGCTGCAATGGATAATAAGATTGATGTTATGGAAGTTACTTTTTGTAACTCAAGATCAGTTGCTGAACATATTGTGATGATGATACTTTCTCTAGTTAGGGATTATCATAATCAACATCGTATTATTAATGAAGGTGGATGGAATATTGCTGATGCTGTTCAAAGATCATACGATTTAGAAGGTATGCATGTTGGTACAGTGGCTGCTGGTCGTATTGGCCTAGACGCACTTCGAAAATTAAAGCATTTTGACGTTCATATGCATTATTTCGATAGACATAGATTGCCCGAGTCTGTTGAAAAAGAGCTCAATTTAACTTTTCATGACTCAGTAGAATCTATGGTTGCTGTATGTGATGTAGTTACTATTAACTGTCCTCTTCATCCTGAAACCGAAAATCTTTTCGATGATGAAATGATCAGTAAAATGAAAAAAGGTGCTTACATAGTAAATACTGCACGTGGTAAGATTTGTAATCGAGAAGCAATTGTTCGAGCTCTTGAGTCAGGTCAACTAAGTGGTTATGCGGGAGATGTTTGGTTTCCTCAACCAGCACCAAATGATCACGCGTGGAGATCTATGCCAAATCATGGTATGACACCTCATACATCTGGTACTTCATTATCTGCACAAGCAAGGTACGCTGCAGGAGTCAGAGAAATACTAGAATGTTTGTTTGATGGCAATGATCAAAGAACAGAGTATACAATTGTTAAAGATGGTGAGTTAGCTGGAACTGGTGCGCACTCTTATAGTAAGGGTTCTGCGACAAGTGGTTCTGAAGAGGCTGCAAAATACCAGAGAAAATAGTCTAAAAATTATATTGGGACGGAGTAAAATCCGTCCTATATAATACAGATATGATTTCAGTATTTAGAAATTATCTGTCTCATTCCACAATTTATGGCTTCCTGATTATGGCCGTAGTTGGTCTTTATTACATTTTCTCTACAGGATTAATAATAGATCACCTTTTGTGGTTTTTTATACCAATCATATTGGCTCCATTTTATGAATGGTATGTGCATAAATTTCAATTACACAAAGAACTGACAAAAAAAGATGGCTGGTATCGAAGATACCAAATCGTACTTCATCATGGTCATCATAGAGATCCAGATAATATAAAACTCCAATTCGCTCCATGGAGATATTTAATCTACACTTACGGTCAAGTATACCTGCTATATTCTCTTCTATTCTGGAGTTTCAGCGTTTCACTTGTTCCATTTACAGGCCACCTAGTTTATCATCTTTGGTACGAGTGGATGCATTTGGCACATCACTCAAGAGACTACAAGCCATTGACGCTTATTGGCAAAAAACTTAAAGATGCACATATGAGTCATCACTTCCACAATGAGAATTATAATTGGGGTATTACAAATATGATAGGGGATTATTTTTTTGGATCTCTTAAAGATAATAAATCAATAGAAAAAAGTCGAACAGCTAGAACTATTTCAGGATATACCGACTAAAAAATTACCACTGACAAATTAAAATTTTCGAGTCTTAAAATATTTGGATCTGAAATTTTTAGCAACAATCGCAAGTTTTATTTTTAGCTTGGTGTTTGCTATTTTTTGATTCCAGACCAGTTTCCTTACAAACAGCCTCATCTGCTTGCTTCTTTAAAAGTTTATCTTCTATATATTCATACAATGTGGCAAATCCAAATTTAGCCGCTCTTTTTTCTTCGTATGCTTTTCTGCCTTTGAGATTTTCGATAATAATTAATACTTCAGGATTGTTCATAATTAATTTTTAAAATAAATAAATCAGATTTCAATAAAAAAATAAATGACTGTTTGAGAATGGTGCCCCCACACGGACTTGAACCGCGAACCTATTGATTACAAATCAATTGCTCTACCAATTGAGCTATAGGGGCTCTGGATAAGGAAGATTTATAAGTCACCGTGATTGGTCAGTCAATCAAAAGCTATTAATTGATAAAAACATTATTTTAGATTATCTTTTGGTATGAAAAAATTTATGGAATTTATTGGTGGACAAATAGCATTAGCTTATCTGATTATTTTCTTCATGTTAGTGATTGCTTTGTTCTTTATCTAATTAAAGGACAAACATGAATTTAATAGAGCGTCTAAACACAGGCCCTATAATATGCGCCGAAGGTTACCTTTTTGCTATGGAGAGAAGAGGTTATTTACAAGCAGGATCATTTGTTCCAGAAGTTGTCTTAGACAATCCAGAAGTAGTTACTCAATTACACAGAGAATTTATAAGAGCTGGTTCAGATGTTGTGCAAGCTTTTACATACTACGGTCATAGAGAAAAATTAAGACTGATTGGAAAAGAGGACCTCCTCGAACCTCTTCAAAAAACTGCCCTAAATATTGCTAAAGAAGCAGCCAATGATTTCAAAGATTTGGATTTGCTAGTTTGTGGGGATGTTGCAAATACAAATATTTTTGATCCAACAGATAAATCATCTTCACTTGAATGTCAGAGCATGTATGAAGAACAAATTAGATGGGCAAAAGAGGCGGGAGTTGATTTTATCGTTGCAGAAACAATTGATTGGGTAGATGAGATGAAGATTGCTCTTAAAGCAATAAAGGATGAAGGATTAATTGCTGTTACAAACTTTGCAATTCCTAAAGGAGATAAAACAAGAGATGGTTATTCAGGTGAGGAAGCATGCAAAATTATGGAAGATTTAGGAGCAGATGTAGTTGGATTAAATTGTCACCGTGGACCTAAAATGACAATGAAAATTTTAGAAAAAATTCGTAATAAAGTTTCATGTCATGTCGCTGGATTACCAGTTCCTTATCGAACAACTGAGGCAGAACCTGGATTTCTTAATATAACTGATCCTAATTGTGAAATTATATCTGGTCAAAATGCATTCCCAGTTGCACTCGATGGACTCTATTGTAATCGATTTGAAATGGCTGAATTTGCTAAGCAATGTTATTCTAAAAAAATCAACTTTATTGGAATATGCTGCGGCGCTGAAGCTCACCATGTTAGAGAGATGGCAGTTGCAGTTGGAAAAAAACCAATTTCAATGAAATATATGCCTGATATGAGTAAACATTTTCATCATGGTACAGACAAATCACTTAAAAAAGTAAATACGGAGTTTGATTATTAAGCATGGAAGGCCATGCAAAGGTAGTCGTGATTGGTGGAGGAGTCGTAGGCTGTTCAATTCTATATCATCTTGCAAAATTTGGATTAGAAGACTGTATTCTTCTTGAAAGAAAAGAACTAACCGCCGGATCATCGTGGCATGCTGCAGGCAATATTCACGTTATTTCTTCAGATCCAAATATTTCTAGAATGATGGCGTATACAATTAACCTCTACAAGGAAATTGAGAAAGTCTCAGGACACTCGGTTGGCTTACAAGAATGTGGAGGATTTTATCTCGCATCTAATGATGTATGGGCTGATTACCTTAAACGAGAGAGATCAAAAGCAAGGTATATGGGACTTGATCAAGAATTTATATCCTTAAGTGAAGTGAAGGAAAAAAATCCACTTATTGATCCATCTCGCTACAAACTAGCTTTATGGGATCCAATTGATGGCCATGTAGATCCAGTAGGCGTTACAATTGCATTTGCCAAGGCTGCAAAAACATATGGTGGAAAATATTATACTAATGTTGAAGTAATTGACCTCAAACAGAATAAAGATAGTACGTGGAATGTATTTACAGACAATGGAAACATAAAAGCTGATATTGTCATCAATGCTGGAGGTCTTTGGGCTAGAGAAATAGGAAAGCTTGCTGGGATTCAACTCCCCGTACAGCCTATGGAACATCATTATTTAATTACTGAAAGCATCCCTGAGATTGAGTCTATGAATGGTGGTAAACGACTTCCAATTGGGACAGATTTTGAAGGCAACATGTATTTTCGTCAGGAAGGAAATGGACTTCTTCTTGGTACTTATGAAACAAAAGCAACTCCATGGATGGTTGAGGGCACACCTAGAGATTTTGGTCAACAACTGTTAGAACCAAAACTTGAAAATATTCAAGATAGACTGTCGATAGGTTTTGAAAGAATGCCAGCATTAGAAAATGCAGGCATTAAAAATATTATTAATGGACCGTTTACATTTGGACCTGATGGCAATCCTCTGATTGGTCCAGTTCCAGGACTAAAAAATTATTGGGTTGCTGTAGGAGTAATGGCAGGTTTTTGTCAAGGTGGTGGTGTTGGAAAATGTATTGCTGAATGGATTATTGATGGAGAACCCTCAATTGATATTTGTGCAATGGATGTTGCTAGATTTGGTAATTATGCAACTCCTGAGTATGGAAGAATTAAGTCTTCAGAAAATTATGAGAGACGGTTTATTATGACATTTCCAAACGAAACTCTACCTAAAGGGCGCAAGCAAAAAACAACCTCTTTGTTCGAAGAATTTGTTGATCGAGGAGCAGTGATGGGAGACACATTTGGTCTTGAGCATGTTTTATGGTTTGGCAATAATAAAGATGATGCTTTTGAGGAACCTACCTTTAAACGGTCGAGAGCTCATAAGTATATATCATCAGAAGTAAAAAATGTAAGAGAGAATGTTGGCTACATTGAGGTAGCAAATTATTCAAAGCATGTATTTAAAGGCAAAGATGCGAATAAGTTTTTAAATTATGTTTTAGCAGGGAAACTCCCTGAACCTGGTAAAATTGTATTAAGTCCAATGTTATCTCCTTTGGGCAAATTAATTGGAGATCTAACTGTCGCTTGTTATGATCAAGATTTTTATATTATATATGGTTCAGGAATAGCTCAGGAAATGCATCGTAGATGGTTCGAGACTCATCTTCATAAATTTTCTTGTTCTTACGAAAATAAGTCTGATCAATATCATGGTATTTCTTTATCCGGTCCTAATTCTAGAAAAGTTTTACAAAAATTAGTTAAAGAAGACATTTCGAATAATAATTTTAAATTTAAAGATACCAAGATGATGAAAGTAGCTGGTATATACTCGATTGTTAACAGATTGTCTTATACTGGTGAACTGGGTTACGAGATATATGTTGACCCTAAAAATTTATTAACATTATTTAATCATATTGAAAAAGCAGGATCAGAATTTTCAATTCAACCTTTTGGCTCGCGTGCCCTGATGTCTCTGAGGCTTGAAAAAAATTGGGGTGCATGGGGATTAGATTACAAGCCTGACTATACTGCGAAAGAATCTAAGCTTGATCAATTTATTGATTGGAATAAAGACTTTATTGGTTCAAAAGCGACCTCTTTAGATAAAAGTGAAATGAGACTTACTTCACTTTTAGTTGACACAATTGACATAGATGTTTCAGGTAATGAGGCAGTTAATGTAGATAATAAAAATTTTAGCTATGTTACTTCAGGTGGCTATGCACATTATTGTAATCAGAGCGTTGCATTCTCGTATTTAAATTTTGAGGATTTGAATAATCAAGTAGATTTAAATATAGAAATAAATGGCAACAATTACCATGCAAAAGAAATTAGAGAGCCACTTTATGATCCAAATGGCATTAAAATGAGATCTTAAATCACTTAGAGGTTGATAAGTGATAAAAGGCAATTGCTGCAGTATTTGAAACATTAAGACTCTCAATTTCTGAATTGATATTTATTCTGATTAGTTCATCGCATAATGTTGATGTAATATTTCTCATACCCCTTGATTCAGAACCTAAAACCAAAGCAATTTTATTTGGAAATTTAGTTGTTTCTAATACCATCGATGACTTCCCATCAAGACCATATATCCAGTAGCCACATTCTTTTAAAAATTTTATAATATTTGAAATATTATTTATTACAGTAAATGGAACTATATCTAGAGCACCGCTTGCGGTCTTTGCCACAAAACTATTTTCTCCTACAGAATTACTCTCGGTCATTATTATACCATTGATATTGAAAGCAAGTGCAGATCTGAAAATAGCGCCAACATTTTGTGAGTCTTCGAGTTGATCTAAAATTGCAATTGTTGAAATATCTTGTGGAAGATTTTTAACGAAATCTTTGATGTTTACTTTTTCAATTCTTCTTACGTTAAGTCCTATTCCTTGATGATTTGTTTCTCGACCAACATATTTGTCTATTTCATGCCGACTTACTATTCTGTGTTCAAAATCAAATTTTTGAATATCAAAATTTTTTGATAGTTTTTCTGATACCTCCTTAGTCATTATTAATAGGTTTTTTTGTCTATCAGCATTATTTATGGCTGCAACGCAAGCATGGTATCCATTAAGCCAATAATCATTTATTTGCAGATTTTTGGCTTTTTTGTTTATCTTTTTGTTCATCAGTGATCAAATTTATCATTGATATTCGAGCAAAAGTCAAAAGTATTAATATTTGTTGATTTGCCCTTACTTTTTACATATAAATCACCCCTTAAGGTTTGATGGAGTTACTTTATTAAATCTTATCTTGAGATAATTTTTGAGTTTAAATACTTAGTTTTAAAGACTCATTTTTATCAAAAACTATCTCGGGAGGGGTGCCCGAGTGGTTAAAGGGGACGGGCTGTAAACCCGTTAGCTATGCTTACGTTGGTTCGAATCCAACCCCCTCCACCACGATAGGTACCAGAGTAGCTTGAAGGAGTAAGCGGGTGTAGCTTAGTGGTAAAGCTCCAGCCTTCCAAGCTGATTACGAGGGTTCGATTCCCTTCACCCGCTCCAAAATTAAGAAGTTTAAAAACTGAGAGGACAAAAAAATGGCTAAAGAAAAATTCGATCGTAGTAAACCGCACTGTAATGTTGGAACTATCGGTCACGTGGATCATGGTAAAACAACTTTGACTGCGGCAATTACAAAAGTTTTATCCGAATCTGGTGGAGCTGAGTTTACTGCATATGATGCGATTGATAAGGCACCAGAAGAGAAAGAAAGAGGAATAACTATTTCAACTGCTCACGTTGAATACACCACAGATGCAAGGCACTACGCTCACGTAGACTGTCCAGGCCATGCTGACTATGTAAAAAACATGATCACAGGTGCGGCTCAAATGGACGGTGCAATTTTAGTTGTTAACGCAGCTGATGGTCCTATGCCACAGACCAGAGAACATATTTTACTTGCTCGCCAAGTTGGTGTTCCTGCGATAGTTGTCTATCTTAACAAAGTTGACCAAGTCGATGACGCTGAATTGCTTGAATTAGTTGAAGTTGAAATCAGGGATATTCTAAATGAATATGAGTTTCCTGGTGACACTACTCCAATCGTTAAAGGATCTGCACTAGCTGCTGTGGAAGGAAGAGACGATGAAATGGGTAAAAATTCAATCATGGAACTTATGAAAGCAGTCGACGAACACATACCTCAACCTGAAAGAGATAAGGACAAGCCATTCCTTATGCCAATTGAGGATGTATTTTCAATTTCAGGACGTGGAACTGTTTGCACAGGTAGAGTTGAAAGTGGTATTGTGAAAGTAGGTGAGGAATTAGAAATTGTTGGCCTTAAAGATACTCAAAAGACTACATGTACAGGCGTTGAGATGTTTAGAAAACTTCTCGATACTGGTGAAGCTGGAGATAACATTGGAGCTCTTTTGAGAGGTATTGAGAGAGATCAAGTTGAAAGAGGTCAAGTTCTAGCGCACGTGGGTTCAATAACTCCACATACAAAATTTAAATGTGAAGCTTATGTTTTGAAAAAAGAAGAGGGTGGAAGACACACACCTTTCTTTACAAACTATAGACCACAGTTTTATTTCAGAACAACTGATGTGACTGGTGTTTGTAGCTTGCCTGAAGGCACTGAAATGGTAATGCCTGGTGATAACATAGCTATGGAAATTGAACTTATCGCTCCAATTGCAATGGATAAGGGTGTAAGGTTTGCGATTAGAGAAGGTGGTCGAACTGTTGGTTCCGGTGTTGTAACTGACATTATTTCATAACTGGAGGAGTGTAGCTCAACTGGTAGAGCACCGGTCTCCAAAACCGGGGGTTGGGGGTTCAAGTCCCTTCACTCCTGCCATGGAAATAGAAAACTATGAAACCATTTAAATTTGCTCAAGAAGTTCGAAGAGAAGGATCCAAGGTTACATGGCCTTCATCAAGAGAAACATTAACAGGCTCAATTATGGTAGTTATTATAACTATCTTCGCTGCAGTTTTTTTTCTCATTGTAGACCAAATTTTTAGCTTTGGACTCGATAAGCTAATCGGATTGGCAGGTTAATAATGTCTCATAAATGGTACATTGTTCATGCTTATTCTGGTTTTGAAAAAAAAGTTGCATCTGCCATTATGGAAAAAGCTAAATCAAAAAGTATTGAGGACTCTTTTAGTGAAATCGTCGTTCCTACTGAAGAAGTTGTTGAGGTTAAAAAGGGCAAAAAAAAGAATGCAGAGAGAAAGTTTTTCCCGGGTTACGTTTTAACTAAAATGGAAATGAATGATGAAACATATCACATGGTCAAAGCCTTACCAAAAGTCAGTGGTTTTTTGGGCCACACTCAGGGGAAGCCGTCTGCTGTTCCAGAAAGTGAGATTAAAAAGATTTTACAAGACATTGAAGAAGGTATAACAAGTCCTAAACCATCAATCACATTTGAGGTTGGTGAGCAGGTTCGAGTAAGCGATGGACCTTTCGCTTCTTTTAATGGTTTGATTGAGGAAATTGACGAAGAAAGAGCAAGAGTTAAGGTTTCAGTATCTATATTTGGTCGATCCACTCCTGTTGAATTAGAATATACGCAAGTAGAGAAAGCATAAATGGCAAAAGAAATTGAGGGTAAATTAAAATTACAAGTTCCTGCTGGTCAGGCAAATCCATCACCGCCTGTTGGACCTGCTTTAGGCCAAAGAGGTATAAACATCATGGATTTTTGTAAAGTTTTTAATGACAAAAGTAAAGGCGAGCAGCCGGGTGTAATGTTGCCTGTAGTTGTTACATATTATACCGACAAAAGCTTTACTATGGACATCAAGCTTCCACCAGCCTCTTTCTTTATTAAAGAAGCCTTAAAAATAAAAAAAGGCTCAAAGGAGCCCGGCAGAGATATTATTTCATCAATTTCTGAAAAACAATGCGAAGAAATTGCTGAAAAAAAACTAAAAGACTTAAATGCAAATACTGTCGAGCAGGCACTCAAAATTATAATGGGATCTGCAAGATCTATGGGTATAGAGGTTACAAAATAATGAGCAAAAGAATGAAAGCTATATTAAATGAAAATGATTTTTCTCAATCTCAATCATTGGACTCTGCAGTTGACACTGCAATTAAAACCTCAACTACAAAGTTTAATGAGACTATTGATATATGTTTAAATCTAAATATTGATCCTAAAAATGGTGAACAAAATGTTCGTGGTAAAATGAAGTTACCGAAAGGACTGGGTAAAAAAGTAACTGTATGCGTTTTTGCAAGTGAAGATAAACAACAAGAAGCAAAAGATGCTGGAGCAGATATTGTTGGTTCAGATGAATTGATTCAAAAAGTAGAGTCTGGATATACGGATTTCGATAGATGTATTTCTACTCCCGACATGATGTCAAAAGTTGGCAAGCTCGGCAAAGTTCTTGGCCCTAGAAATCTTATGCCAAATCCAAAACTTGGAAGTGTAACAAATGATATTAAAAAAGCTGTCGAAGATGCAAAGGCTGGAGAAATTGAATATAAAAATAGTGATACACTTGTTCAAGCTGGTATAGCCAAAGCTGATTTTGATAGAACAGAAATTATAAGTAATATTAAGTTCTTTGTAGAAACTATTTCAAAGGATAGACCATCCGGCGTTAAAGGTGATTTTATAAAAAAGGTATTCATTAGTCCAACTATGGGACCAGGAATCAATATAGATATTAATTCAATCAGTGGATAATTATGAATAGAGAACAAAAAGAGTCATTCGTACAAAATCTTAAATCTATAATAGCTGATAACAGTTTAGTTTTAGTTTTTCATTATAGAGGTATGTCTATGACTGATATGACTGATTTAAGAGTTCAATCTTTCAATTCTGGATGTAACATAAAAGTCACCAAAAATAGGCTAACGAAATTAGCTTTAGAAGGTAGTGATAAAGCTGCACTTTCAGAGTTTTTTGATGGTCCAACAGCTATTGCTTATTCAAGTGACCCTGTACAGTTGACAAAGCTGCTAACTAATTTTGCTAAGAATAACAGTAACTTAGTTATTCTCGGTGGAATCATGGATAATGAAATATTAAGTGTTGAAAAAATTGAAATTTTATCTAAATTGCCATCTCTCGAGGAAATTAGGGCACAATTGATAGGTTTAATAAGTTCACCTGCGCAGAAAATCGCGTCTGTTTTAACTGCACCGTCCGGTGACTTAGCACGAGTATTTAATGCATATAGCAATAAGTAATATTTAATAAGAAAGGGAATAAAAATGGCTGACCTCCAACAAATCGTAGATCAACTCTCTGACTTGACAGTAATTGAAGCTGCCGAGCTGTCTAAAATGCTAGAAGAAAAATGGGGCGTGTCTGCCGCTGCACCTGTCGCTGTTGCTGCTGCTGGAGCTGCTCCAGCTGGTGATGCAGCTGCTGCTGAAGAAAAAGATGAATTCACTATTGTTCTTGCTGCTGCCGGTGACAAAAAAATAAATGTTATTAAAGAAGTTAGAACCATTACTGGACTTGGTCTTAAAGAAGCAAAGGATCTAGTTGAAGGAGCACCTAAAGAACTAAAAACTGGTGTATCTAAAGATGAAGCGAATGGTTTTAAAGAAAAACTTGAAGCTGCTGGCGCAACTGTAGAACTTAAGTAACTTATATAAATTTTATTAAATAATAGTTCGTTTTCTGAGCTATTATGAAAGTGTTTTATTAACTAATGGCTAATACATTATCTTTTACTGAGCGAAAAAGAGTAAGAAAAAACTTTGGTAAGCTTAAAGAAGTATCCAAGTTTCCAAATTTAATTGAAGTTCAAAAAAAATCTTACAAAGAATTCCTCTTAGAAGATATGTCTCCATCTGAAAGACCTGATAGAGGTCTTCAAAAAGTTTTTAAGAGTGTTTTCCCACTTGAAGATTTCTCTGGTTCAGCAAGAATAGAATACATAGAATATGACTTCCAACAGCCAAAATTTGATGTTGATGAGTGCAGACAAAGAGATAAAACATACGCAGCACCTTTAAATGTTAAGCTCAGACTCATTGTTTTTGACATTGATGAAGAAACTGAGTCAAGAACTGTAAAAGATATTAAAGAACAAGAAATATATTTATGTGATTTGCCTTTAATGACTCAAAAAGGCACCTTCATTACGAATGGAACTGAACGTGTAGTTGTTAGTCAAATGCACAGATCTCCAGGAGTATTTTTCGACCATGATAATGGTAAAACTCACTCAAGTGGAAAATTGCTATTCGGTGCACGAGTTATTCCTTACAGAGGTTCTTGGCTTGATATTGAGTTTGATCATAAAGATATAATTCATTGCAGAATAGATAGAAAAAAGAAAATCCCTATATCTACTTTTCTGATGGCAATGGGAATTAAAAGAGATGAAATCTTAGAGCTGTTCTATAATACAGAGG
>CACNXQ010000004.1 GCA_902624455.1 uncultured Pelagibacteraceae bacterium
GAACTAGTGCCAGCTTCAGCTGCATTGTCTACCGACTCATTGCTTAGTTCATTGACTGGTGCTGCCGAACTTGATGGAGCATTAACCATAGTTGATCCTTGAGACATCATTGAGTTTTTTGCTATTTGCAGGTCAACAATTGATTTTGACGGCTTTGTTTGGGGGTCTAAGCCAGTTGCAACTACAGATACTCTTGCACTTCCTTCTAATTTTTCATCAAAAATAGAACCCACAATAACATCAGCATCTGGATGCACTTGTTCTCTTATTTCGTTAGTAATTTTGTCAACTTCATGGAGAGTTAAATCGGTACCTCCTGTGATGTTGATTAAAAGACCTTTCGCGCCATCAAGAGAGTAATCGTCAAGAAGAGGATTGGTAACTGCTCTATGTGCACATTCTACTGCTCTATTTTCACCAGAGGCTTCTCCTGTACCCATCATAGCTCGACCCATATTGCTCATAATTGTTTTAACATCAGCGAAATCTAAGTTTATTAAACCTGGAACCACCATTAAATCTGTTATACTTCTTACGCCGGCATGGAGGACGTCATCTGCCATTGAAAAAGCATCTGCAAATGTAGTTTTTTCATCTGCAACTTTAAATAAATTTTGATTTGGTATAACAATTGTGGTGTCAACAAGATGCTCCAATTCTTTAAGACCTTGCTCAGCGATTCTCATTCTTCCTGCACCTTCAAATTGAAAAGGCTTAGTAACTACTGCTACCGTTAGGATGCCAAGTTCTTTAGCAACTCGTGCGATTACAGGTGCGGCTCCTGTACCAGTTCCGCCTCCCATTCCAGCAGTGATAAAAAGCATGTTAGTGCCATCTAATCGCTCCATAATCTCATGCTTGGTTTCATCTGCCGATGACTTACCAATATCAGGATGAGACCCTGCACCAAGTCCTTTAGTTACTTGAACACCAAGTTGCATTTTTGCATCACTTAATGATTTTGATAAAGCCTGTGCATCAGTATTGGCTGCTACAAATTCAACACCAGACAAACCTGCGTGTATCATGTTGTTGATTGCATTGCCACCTGCACCACCAACACCAAAAACAGTTATTTTAGGCTTCAGCTCTTTTAGTTCTGGAACGCTTAAATTTAAAACCATGAATTTATCCTCCTATATTCAAAGTTATTCATTTCTCCAAGATAGCTTTGTTAAATTATCTTGTGCTTCTTTAGAAGTTTTGGCCTTGTAGGACTGATAAGTTTCAGGATTCCACATTTGAAACGTTTCACCCATTCCCGCAAATGTAACTTGATCTTCAATACCTGAAAAATTTAAAAGCTCATTCGGTATTATGACTCTTCCTTCTTGATCAAAGTTAATTTGATGGCTATCAGCAAATATAGATGTAGAGAAAGAAGTTCGTTCATCTGTAAATGGACCAGAAGCCTCGATAGCATCACTAATCTTTTTCATTCTATTTAGTGAACATCCCTCAATTGATCCTAAGGCAGGAGCTGGATAGCAAATCATTCCCTTCAAACCATTTTGCTCAAGAATACTTCGAAACGTTGAAGGCACTGAGACCCTTCCCTTTTTGTCAATCCGATTGATGTATGTAGATAGAAATAATGACATTCTAAAAAAAAGATTTATTAATAAAGCAATCAACAAATTTACCTCTTTTGGGTTAAATTGGGATTACATGGGATAGTATGGGATATATTGGGTATTGTCTACACTCAAAATGATTTTTTTATAATTTTTTCAATCATTTATTACATTTTACATTAAGAAAACTGTCTAAAGTACTGAAAAAAATGCCAGATAATTTGTAAGCCGGGTTCTGTAATTTTTAAGAAAAAATTGATGACTATTCATCTAGTTTGCATGTTACCAAGCAAATCATGCGACCAACCCAGTTACGGCCAAGACTAGCCATTGTAACTCTATTCGATCTTGCTCCTGGTGGGGTTTACCATGCCTTTTTTGTTACCAAAAAAGCGGTGAGCTCTTACCTCACCTTTTCACCCTTACCCTTAGTAATTTCAATTAGGGCGGTTTATTTTCTGCGGCACTTTCCCTAGGGTCACCCCCGCCGGGCATTACCCGGCACCATCGTCTTGTGGAGCCCGGACTTTCCTCTTTCATAGAAAGCAGTCATCCAATTATCTGGCAGCTTCTTATTAATCCTTTACCTTTTCTTGGTCAAGTTCTGTTTTTTAGCTTTTATCAGAGCTTTGAGATAAGTCATTATTTTTTCTTTGACTGAAAACTCATCTAGTTCTTCAGGGCAAAAATGGCTTTCAAATGCATGTATCACATGAAGAGTTTCTTGATCCATGAGACCATTTATTGAGATTTTATATCCAAACTCACTAAACAATTTTTGTAGTTTAGTAATTTGGTTAACAGTAAGTACTTTTTTTGACTTTAATTTTTTTTTAAGACTTAGACCAATGCCTTTTTTTGCAAGTTCATTCCATGGAAATAAATAACCTGGATCAGACTTTCTAAATGACGCAATATCTGAATGACCAAGAATAAAGCTGTCCCTTACGTTATATTTTTCTTTCAAATTTGATAATAAGTTTATAAGAGAGCGTATTTGTTTCTTGGTATATTTTTCATAGCCAAATTCATATCCTTTATTTTGTAACTCGATACCAATTGAGTTTTGATTTAAATTTTTATCTCTGCCCCAAAATGATACACCTGCATGCCACGCAACATTATGATCCATGACTAACTGAGATACTATTCCTGATCTATCAATGAAATAATGCGAACTTACTTTATGTTTTTTTGACTTAAGTCTTTTAATGGACTCTTGGGCACTTCTCATACCAGTGTAATGAATAATTATGTATTTGATCACTCTTTTTTTCATAGGATCAAAATTAGGTGAAAGGTCTGTTATGATTTTCATGGTGACTGAATAATTCTTTTATCTTCTTCTCTCGTCATGACTATACCAACACCAATCAAAGTACAAAGCGAACCAATTATTATTTTTAGACTGATGATTTCATCAAAATTGTCAAAAATAGAGAAATACGAAATGACTAAAGCATTTATAATTGCAAGCACTGGAGCTAAAAGTGTGAGTGGAGTTATCTTTGAAAGTTCATATTTCGTAATCAAATAATAGAATCCAGCATGCCCTATACCAGTTGCAACTAAAGCAGTAAATATAACGGCTGCCCAACCAAGAACATTTGCATTCACAATAACGTTTATTTGATTACTCTCGAAAATATATGATGTTATGAAAAGCATCACGCAACTAATAACAGCAATCCAAGCCTGAAGATCAAATACCTTTATATTATCAAGTTTCTTCATGAAAATAAGACTCACTGACATTGATAATGCTGCTAATAAGGCAAAATACACACCTCCCAAGTCAGCAAAGATTGTAGGTTCGAAAATCAAGATAATTACTCCGCCAAAAGCAAGGCATATTCCTATAATACGTTTCCATCTAATGACTTCTTTAAGAAAAATAACAGAGAGTATTGTCGCAAATGGTACACCTAATTGTAATACAATTGCTACTGATGAAACATATTGAGAATTAACGAGTGCTAAATAAAAAAAAGAAAAGTGAATGCCTCCCCCTAGTATAGCAATGATCATAATATCCTTCATTTGACCTTTATGGATTTTCAAAAAAGGTATTAAAATAAGTGCAATAATCAAAAAGCGCATTGCGGTAAATAAAAACGGAGGAAATTCACTTACACCAATTTTTGCTGAAATGAATGCTGCTCCAAAAGCAAAATTCATAAAAAGCACCAAGGATATATCTCGAGTTTTCAAATTGATTTAAATTTATTTATAAAAATGCCTTAATTTATCATTTAAAATATTAATTTGATTATATTTTTTTATAGAATAGCATCTTTATTGATGAAAATAAGAGTCTTATTATCGATTCTACTTTGTCTATTCATATTTATTGGATGTTCCTCCAATAAATCTGAATTAACCACAAATCTTGACCAGGTTCAAATTGAGCGGGTAAACGATCCGTTTGAACCAGTTAATAGAGCAATATTTTCATTTAATAATGTTTTTGATAGGGCTGTTTTAAGACCAATTTCAATTTTTTATAGAAGTATTGTTCCTGAATTCATTAGAAACAGAATCACATACTCACTAAGCAATTTAAGCATGCCCATAACAGCGGTAAATAACCTTCTACAAGGTGAATTAAGGAAAGCGGGTGTTTCAACATCAAGATTTTTAATTAACTCAACAATTGGGTTACTTGGATTTTTTGATCCGGCATCATCTCTTGGTTTAGAAAGTGAAAATGAAGATTTTGGTCAAACTTTATCTGTTTGGGGGGTTCCATCAGGACCCTATGTAGTCTTACCATTCCTCGGGCCCTCGAACCCTAGAGATTTCACAGGGTTATTATCAACGTCATTGCTTGATCCAATGTACCAAGTTGGAGGTGGAAGTACTACTGATAATTTGAGATACTACAGAATGGGAACAGGTGCAGTAGATTTTAGATCACAAAATTTAGAGATCTTTGATGACCTTCAAAATAATTCAATAGATTATTATGCAGCAGTTCGAAGTTTTTACTCTCAAAGTAGAGAAAGTCAGGCTGCAAATAATATGGAAGAAAGCTCCTTTGAAGATGAAAATGATATATTTGATGACTTTGACCTAGATGATAGTTATGTTGGACCTGATATAGAAATTTTATATGACTAAGCTAATTAAAATTAAAATCTTTTCAGTCATTACATTCTTTATAATAATAAATAATGTATTTGCCTCTTCTTTTTCTGCTGAAAAAGATTTTGTAAGTAATTTTGCTGACTCAGCTATTAATATCCTTAGTGACAATGAAATATTGGAAGGTGAGAAAAATAGTAAATTCACCGATTTAGTCATGTCTGCCATCGACCTTAATCTAATTTCAAAGTTTGTACTTTCCAAAACTTGGAAAAATGCAACTGATGATCAGAAAGAAAGATATATACAGGCATTTAAGGATTACTTTATAAATTCTTATGCCAACAAACTAGATCAATATTCAGGAGAACAAGTAGAAGTCGTTGATGCCGAAGAGGCAGGCAAATATGTCATAGTAAATAGCTTTATTTACCGTGAAGGCACTGACACTTTGAAAATTAATTTAAAATGGCGTTTATTAAACAGAGACAACGAAATAAAAATTATAGATCTCAATATTGAGGGTATAAGCTTAATCATTGCACAAAGAGAAGAATTTCAATCATTCTTAGCTAACAATGAAGGTGACCTTGAAAAACTTATCGAAAAAATTGTTTCTGTTTCAAATTAATCACTTAAATTCAATACCTTAGATTTCAGTAGATTGAAAATCTATGAAAAGCGGACTACCATATGTACACCATATCACATGGTTAAAAAGTGGCCGATCTACATCGGTTAAAAGTAGGTGAAAACGAAAAAGGAGAAGTGTATGACAAAAAGAATGCACGAGGTACTGTCACGTTTTAGCCGAAGCAAAGCCAAGGAAAAACGTGAACGATCTATGAATCATGTTCTGGTCAATCCAGTAGATGTTAATGGAAATGGTACTTCAGGATATTTAATTAAGAACGGACCTAATAAGGGTAAAGTTCTTAAGCATTTGAAAGTTAAGCATCAAAATAAATTTTAATAAGCTTAGCTCTCTAATCTGGATCACAAGATGGTAACCCCATAGGTTTCCATCCTAGGGTGAATCCGTCTTCAACGTTGTATAAATTTTGATATCCTAAATCAGCTACTAAAGCAGCAGCCCTCATTGAACGAGCACCTGAGCGACATATGAAATAAATTTCGGAGTCTTTATTTAAATTTAAGTCACTAAACTCACTAAGAAAATTAGGATTAGGTGAGCCATCACTATTCACGATAGTGATTTTATGTAAAATTTTATTTATTGAGGATAAATCCGAAAAGCCATCATTATTAAATTCTTCGGGTGTTCGAACATCAACTAAATAAGTATTCTCATTGTCTTTGAGTTTCTGTAAACATTCCACTGAGGTGATATTGCTGATATTGCTCATGAGTTATGTTTTTTGCATTTTTGATTTAAATCGATCCGATACTCTCTCTATTTTAGTTTTTCGGCCTCTTACTCTTTGACGCCATTTAAGAAATGAGTTTCTTTTAAGGTTTTTCTTCATGATAGAAATAACTTCTTTCTCAAGCAGCCCAAATTGTTCCTTAATATCAGCAAAGGGAGTTCTATCTTCCCAAGCCATTTCAATAATGCGGTCGATTTTTTTAGTAGTTAGCAATTGAATATTTTTACTCATCTACAATGAACTAATAATAGCTTGAAATAAATCAATTAATTTTTTAATGCTCTAAAATTGCCTGGTCGATGTTCACCTTTTTGAACAACCCCAACGAGTTTCTTCCAGATGTCAAGTGCATAAGCCCCTTCTTCAGGTCCAATCGCCTTAACCACTTCATCCCATAATGGTCCTTCGATTTCTGCAACTTCACCTTTTACTTTTTCTAAGTACCATGCATTTCGATCATGCATTGAAATAATATTAAAACCAGTTTTTTCCAAAATTTCCCTATATTTATCTATTGAACACATGAACATATCCAACCCTTCAGCAGCGATATATTCTTTCATTTGTTCTGATGGTTCATTATCGTCTTCTCTCATCCAGTCACCAACAGCAAGGTAGCCATTTGGTTTTAAAACACGGTAAACATCTCTCATGAGCTCTTCTTTATCAATGATGTGTAAAAAAACTTCTTTACTGAATACTACATCCATAGTTTCGTTTTCAAACTGTAGTGGTCCAGGAGGAATACATTTAAACGTAACCTGATTAGAAACATTTTTTTCTATAGCTAACTTATTGGCTCTTTCAATTACTAGTGGCTCAGTATCGAAACCTATTACATGTCCTGCATTGCGTGCTTCTATCATATGAAAAGCTGCTCCACCACATCCACAGCCAATGTCTAGAACTATTTTGTCTGATAGATCATAATCACCTAAGATTTCGTCTATCTCATCGGTCCCGCCGGGTGAAAGATTCCCCTCTCCCCAAATAGTTTTTAACATATTTAATTGTTTAGGTCCGTAATGGCCCTCATCAGTTAAACTCATTTAATGTAAACTCCTTGAGGATCTAGAAATCTGACCAAGATCTATAAAATTAACTCTCAATCTTCTTTTAATAATCACCCTAACAATTGGAGGTAAAAGATTTTTGAATTTAACTCGTCTGACGAAAATATCTTGCTGCTTCGTCATAAGTTCTCTTTTCTTTTAAATGTGAAATGAATGAAAGAAGCATATGAATCGGCATGCCAATTAACAATTCTATTAAGTCAACTTTCATATTTTATAATATTACACAGATTTTATTATTCTTATCAATCTAAATATGCTCAGGGTAACTTTATGGAAATTTTTAAGACAAGAGGACAATTCATTAATTATCTAATATTTTTTTAATCGATTTGCCTGATAAATTGTTGGAAATTCTAGCATACAACCTGATTAACTTGAATAGGAGCGGATCATTAACTTCATTGAAAAATTCTTTTTGAGAGTAAAGTTTTTGAAACCATTGCGATACTAATGGAAACTTATCATCAAAAGGAAAACCTGAAATAAAAAGTCGATAAGTATAAATAAACCAAGCAATATCAACTAATGATAAATCATTTCCTGTAAAAAATTTTTGATGATTTAAAAGTGTTTCATATCTCTCATAGCATTCACTAAATCTATAGAGAGAATTTTTTACAGCATTATCCGTAATGCCATTACTTCCAAAATTTTTGTAAAATTCAACTTCTTTCATTTTTAATTGATCTAATTCTTGATTAGTTGATTTATACTCTTCATACTTTTTTAACTTTTTTAGTTGTTTAGTTCCTAAGCCACCAAACATATAACGATAAGCAATATTTCTAATATCTTCATGCAGATTATCTTCCTCTTTGAGAAGTGATTTGATATCAGAATTACTCGAAGAAGACGAAAGTGAGTTTTCAGGAAATTTTTTTTCTAGATATTCTAATATATCGTTACTTTCTATTTCGACGTGACCATCATCTACTAAAACTGGGACAAGACCCTTTGGATTTATGCCCAAAAACCATTCAGAGTAATTTTTTCCTGATGCCAAATTAATACTATGTGGTGTCCAACTTATACCCTTCAGATTTAAATATATTCTCAATTTTTGTGAGCACGAAGATCCACGAAAATGAAATAAGTGCAAACCTTTCCAATCAAGAATTTCTTTTGATTTAATTTGATCTGATGGTATTTGAACCATACTATTCTTTTTTCTTTGAGCTTTGCTTATAGTTTTGCTTAGTAACGAAATATGCCAATACAAGAATAACCACAGTACCAGTCATCATAGAAATATTTACGGACAACCCAAATCCTAACAACATAAAACCAACTAACGCTCCAGCGAAGAAAACACCTACAATTTGCAACACGCCTTTCATAAAATTTATTCCTGAGTTTTAAATTTAGAATTTTGAATAATTATAACTGAAATAACAGGTACGAGAAGAGTAAGTAAGGTAACAACAATCAATAAAATACCTAATTCGGAATAGTCTGCGATAGACTCAATCTCATTAGATATTTTATTTCTTACCTCTCTAGTTACCTCAAAAATTTGGTTGAGATACTTGGTAAACAGCGAACTTGCTGAAAGCGCAAGATTAGTAAATGACGCGAATACAGCAAAAAATGTGGCCTTTAAATGAGCTGGTGCATTTCTTGCTATCCACGCTAGTAAAGGAATCATCGATACTTGTCCAAGAGGTGATTCCAAAGCCGTATTAAATATTGCAATAAATCGTGCATCAACTACTCCATTTGTCAGAGAGGAAGTCCATTGGTGAAAACCATAATACATTGCGACACTTGGCAAAAATAGAACTGCTCCAGCTATAGATAAAACAACTATAATCTTTGCAATTGAATTGTTAGCCATGAACGGTCTTAAAATGACAATACCAACTAATGTTAAGATTGATGCTAATAAAGATAAAACAGAGAAAAATTGTTCATCGAACCCAAGATTATCAATCTCAAACCATGTTAATCCTGGTCCAGGTCCAGGCATGGCCCTAAAAATGAATATAATTATAGCAGTTCCTAAAATAGTTGTTCTTAAAGTCTCAGGCAGTTCTCGAATCAGTTTTGCCATCAAAAATAAAATGATACTGACAGAACCAATAAAAACTATTTCTTGAGCAAAAGGTAAATTAAATCCGCCTACGCCCAAAGTAAAAATTACAAAGATTAGAGATCCACCAAGTATCCACCAATCAACTTTTGTTTTTTCAATTTCTTGTTGATCTGTAAATCCTATTTCAGCTAGTGTTTCATTTCTCTTCTTCTTAATGTAAATGGATAATAAGACTCCAAGAATTGATATCAATGGAATAACCAATGCAAAGAGGTAAATATTGCCATAAAGTAAAATCTTTGCATCTTCAGTCTCTGCGTCAACACTACTAAACACAATAACATTAATCAGAGCCACAAGTACTGTACCACCGATGATAGCAAATCTTCCCAACGTCTGCATAGTTGTATGCATGTTTTTAATTGCATCAGCTGAGTATTGATTTCCGGTATTGTCTACACTTGGTACTGCTTCGACTGTCATAGCATCAGCTACAACGTCCTGAACTACGTAGCCTACTGGTGCAAGCAACACACTTATAATGTACCATGTCTCAATATTTAAAAATTGAGCCATAAAACTAGTATGAATAATAAGTCCATACATAATCAAAAGACTCAGAGCAATGAGCGATGCACCAACGTAAACAAGGTAATTTTTTCGTTCCCAAATTAAATCAACTAAATGGCCAAGTGGCATTTTTAGGGCCCATGGAATTCCAGCCCAAAAACCAAGTCCTGCCAAGAATGCGGCTGACAAATTAAGATAATCTTTTACAAAGAATGTTCCAACGATACCGGTTAAACCTGAGACCCCTGCAGCCACATAGATCATTAGTGGGGGAAGATAACTAAGCTTAAATTGCCTTCCTAAGTCAATAAAGGTTTGATCAATAAAGTTTACAAATTTATTCATATTTTGTTTGTTAAAAAACTAATCTTCATTTTAATTGCTTATTTCTACTCTTCTAAGAAACTTACTTTGTCTAACAAATATGTATCATTGTTTTTTGGACTATTAACATCTTTTGAAACTGGATAGCAAGAAATCTGACTTAATTTACTACTGGAATAGACACTTTTTCCTTTGAACCATTCATCAAATTGATTCTCTTCTAATACCACTGGTTGTCTGTGATGAACATGGCTAATGTTGCTATGGGACTCTCTTGTAACAACAGCACAACCACTTTCTAAATTATAGATTCCAGCAAAATAAACTAAATCATCACCACAATGATGAAAATATGGAATTTTTTGATTATTAGTCCGTTTCCATTCATACCAACCATTTGCAACAAAAATACACCTAAGAGCGCCACGAAATGATGGTTTTTCAGTGAGCGTTTCGCTTCTGCAATTAATAAGATTCATATCCAATTTCCATTTAGGTGAATAAGACCATTTCATTAATACTGGATTTGGATTGAGAACTAAAACTTTATGCGAGGGAGCAATATTATATGAAGCTGAAACATCAAAATTATGTTTTTGTTTTACATTAATTGTGTCTGACAATACATATCTTCCACACATAAGTTATTTCACTTAAATAAATTGTCCGTTAATACGTTCAAGCTGTCGTTTGGCATTTTCACTAAATGGCAGTATCTGTAATAATTGTTCATATGTCGCAGCAGCTTTTAGAAACTTGTCCTGAAGAAAATAAATTTGGGCCAAACCATCAAGAGCTCCAAAATGTCTCGGTTCGAGTGAAAGTGTTTTTTCAATATCTTGAATCGATTTTTCAAACTCACCATTGAAAAAATAAACAGTTGCTCTTTTATTCCATGCTTCTGCAAAATCAGGTTGCAAAGCAATGACTTCTGTAAAAGTTAAAATAGACTCTTCAAATTGTCCTCTACTCATGAGTTGGTTGCCCTCTTCAAAAATCTCTTGCGCCATCTCATTATCGGTTTTTGACCAAATAGACCATATTTCTGCTAAAATTAAATCAGCTGCTAACTCATTTTTTATCTGTGCAAGCTCTTTAAATAGAGGATCCAATCTTGAACTATTTTGATCAGCAAAAGAGCTACTCACTGATATGAAGTATATGAAAGTTATTAAAATAGTTCTCATCGTCTGCGCTGCTTCATACGACTGCCATGTTTTATGTAAACCTCTTTAGCAATTTGTTTAAATTGGTCACTTTTACGGATACCCCATATTTTATCACGTGCATTTGCTGAAGACGAGCGAAGATCAACAATTTTATTAGGATAATCCACATCCATAGTTGCATTGTGAATATTTTCATTACTTTCATCAGACAACTCTGGTAATTCCTTTCTAATAAAGCTTGCCTCTGGGTCCTGATCTCTACTTTGTTTTAAAACAGAGTATATTCTAGGCAAATTAATTCCTGTAACACCACTTTGCATCTGTACTTGGCTAATATGAATTCCAGGCTCATAGTCTACAAATAATTCTGCAAGAAGAGGTGAGGTTTTTTGCCATGGCTGCCATAAATTATAAGAGGCAAAAGACATAATCATTGCTCTCATACGAAAATTAATCCAACCATATCTTCTCAAATGATGAATGCAAGCATCAAGAAAAGGATATCCTGTTTCTCCTTTGATCCATTTCTCAATCAGCTCCTGATCTTCAGAAGGTCTTAAGTTATCACACATAGAGTGCATACTATTATATTCAATATCAGGTTCTGCTTCGAATTTTTGAATGAAATGACAATGCCAATGCAGTCTTTTTTTAAAGGAATACAAATCAGATTTAAAATTTGATTTAAAATATTCTTTTTTTAATTTTTGATACACAGATCTAATCGAAATTGTTCCAAATGAGAAATGAGGCGAAAGACGAGAGCAAGAATCTTTCGCATCAAAAGGGTTTGACATCTTTGTTCTGTAACCATTACATCGTTCATTGAAAAAAGTTTCGAGCAAGTGTTCTGCTTTTGATGAGCCACCAGGTTGAATTTCAATGAAGTCTGGTTTTTGAATATCAATATATTTATTTATAAATTCTTCAACAGTATGAGTACTTAAATAACTGCGATCATGAGATGCCTTATTAATTTTTGGTTCTGGACATAGTGGTTTATTCATCTGATTTTCCCAAAACCTTGACCATTGATCACGATCAAAATTTTCTCTTTGAACTCCAAAATCATTATAGACTTTGATTTCATATTGATGTTTTGCAAGTTTTAAAAATTGAGTAAATTGAGATTTATAATATTCAATATCTGTTGAATAATTAAAATGGAGTGTAAATTTATTGTTTAAAAGTGATTTGTGAAATTCTATATAATTTCCAATGAAAATCTCAAGTTTAGAATTTATTTTTTTTAGTGAGTTATCCAACTCTCGAAGGCAGTCTTTCAAAAAATATAATTGTCTTAATGATTTTCCATTACCACTCCAATACGCTTCATCAAAAACATAGATGCATTTATAGTTCTGTCTTATTGAACCATAAGATAGTGCTTCATTATCTTGAATTCGTAAATTTCTATGAAAAACTATTAAATCTGCCTCATTGTTAGCCATCATTAAGAAATATAGCTACAATTAAGAAAATCAATTTAGATCTTGCCAATATTTCTTATACTTCTTGCTGAGCTTTGCATCATCTCTAAAGTGGTTGATTAATGCACTAATCAAACTTATTTTCGGGTCTACATCCTTCTTAGCTGCAATTTCTAAAATCTGTCTATAACACCAATAGACTTGAGCTACTCTATTGTTAGATTTAATCATTTTAAAGGGACTATTTAGTCCTAAAATCCAGGGTCCTAATTCAAGAATATTTTCATACAGTATTGCTGACGACTTATGCCCACTCAATAGATTATTAACTAAATCAGGTTCGCTGCATAATGGTCTTCCAAGTCCAATTATGTCACAAGCATTAGTTTCTAGGGCTTTATTCATTCCATCTGTTGAACGAAATCCTCCAGTAACGGCGAGTGGTAAAGAAATATGTTCTTTTATTTCACTAGCATACTTCAAAAAATAAGCTTCTCTTACAACAGTACTTCTTGATGGTTTTATGGTTCTTGACTCTTTCAAATTCATAGATCCAATATCAAGTGCAGTAAAATTTTCATAGGTTCCTCCTGATATTTCAAGAAGGTCAAGATTTGATTGGTCCAACATTTTAGCAACCTCAAGAGACTCTTCGTGAGAAAATCCTCCTTTTTGAAAATCAGATGAATTTAATTTTACAGATATTGGAAAGTCGTTACCTACTTTAGATCTGATGCCACTTATGGTTTCCAATAACAACCTCGCTCTATTTTGTAGGCTTCCACCCCATTCATCAGAACGTTGATTAATATTTGGAGATAAAAATTCCGATAGTAAATAACCATGAGCTGAATGTAATTGAACTCCTGTAAATCCTGTTTCCTTTGCAATTACTGCTGCATTAATAAATCTATCAATAATATCTAAGATTTCTGACTTAGTTAGCTCTCTTGGGTTACCAAATTTAAGTACGCCACCTAATGGTTGAAGTCTATTTGCAGATGGTGCGACTGACTCTGTATTAATTCCATAAGGTGTTTGCCTTCCTGCATGACTAATCTGCATCCATAATTGAGTGTTATTTTGTGTGCCTGCCTTAGACCATTCAACTAGTGCATTACGTTGGCTGTTTGATTGTTCGCCTTCTATTAACACATTTCCAGCTCGCTCAATATATCGATGATCTACCTGAACATTTCCAGTAACTAAAACTCCGCTTCCTCCTTTAGCCCACCGATCATAGAGGTTTACGTGTCTTGAATTAGCTTCAGCGTCTTCATTAGCAATGCCTTCAGTCATCGCTGACTTAAGAAATCTATTTTTAATTATTACCCCACATGGTAACTGCAGTTCTTTGCTTATTTTCATTCAGTCTATCGATCGCTTCAAATCTTTTTAGTAATTTATTAAACGTTATATTTTCCTTAATTTTAGCTTTTTAAAATAATATAAGTATTATCACTATATAATAATACTAAATTCTTATTTTCAAATTTAATCTTTATTTATAATATCATTTAGGAGGTAATTATGAGTTTTATTTTATGGCATGCATTCACCGTTATAGCTGTTATAGGTTTTGCGTTTACTCTAGGCTTTATTGCGGGATCACAAAAAAATAAAAAAGTAGAAAAAATTAGTTATAAATTTTAATTTAATTGATAAAGCCTCTTATATCTTGAGCTAATAAAGCAGGTATTTCCATTGGTGGCATATGTCCAACATTTGGATAAGATATTAATCGAACATTAGGTATTTGATCGATGAAATGCTCTACAAATCTTATGTCTACAAGGTTATCTTCCTCTCCATGAAGTATTAAAGATGGAATAGAAATATTTTTTAAATCATTTGGATTTGCAATAAAATCATCTTCATGATCTTCTACAAGCATTCCAATCGCTAATCTAGTTCCTTCCATCAAAATGATGTCATGAAACTGATCTACTAGTTCATCCGTTACTATGGATTGATCATAAACAGTTTGAGAAACACCTTCTTTGACTAATAAACGTGGAGTCACATATTCTAATGCCCTTCTGAAAAATCTTGATTCAATAATTTCAAATGCGGCTGGTGGAGCATTAACAGATTGAAAATCCTTATACTCTTCCTCATTTGCTATGAATGGTGAACCGATAATGATAAGACCGTTTAATTGATCCAAATGCTTTAATGAATATCTCCACGCAATCATTCCACCCATCGAATGACCAACAAAATAAAATTTATTAATTCCTAATAACTTTACTACTTCGCCAATTACTTTTTCAAAGCCTTCATAGGAGTATAGATCTGACTTGACTGCTCCAGTTAGTCCATGAGCTGGAAGATCTAGTGAAATGACTCTGTATTCATCGGTTAAGAAAGGAACCATAGGCTCATAATTGAATAATGATCCGTTAAAACCGTGAATAAGAAGAATAACCTTACCTTTTTTATTTCCTTCATCTCTTAAATGTATCAATGAGCCGTCTGAAAGTTCTAAAAACTTTGAAGACTCATTTGCATGTTTGGAAATAATTTCATTTTTTGGGATATCTAAATATATAGAATTATAAATAACTATTATTAGTAATATCAATAGTGATAAGGAAGAAAATTTTAATATTTTTTTTATATTCATCTTAACTTGGTGGGCCCACTAGGACTCGAACCTAGGACAACTCCGTTATGAGCGGAGGGCTCTAACCAACTGAGCTATGGGCCCTTTGTGGTGTTTATACACAAAAAAAACTAATCTATACAGGATTAGTTTTTGTCTAGAAAACTTTTTAGAAGTTTTGCACGGGTAGGATGCTTTAATTTCCTTAATGCCTTTGCCTCAATCTGTCTTATTCTTTCACGAGTAACTGAGAATTGTTGACCGACTTCTTCAAGAGTATGGTCTGAATTCATTCCAATTCCAAACCGCATTCTTAATACTCTCTCTTCTCTAGGTGTTAATGAAGAAAGTATTTTTGTTGTAGTTTGTCTAAGATTTGAATGTATAGCAGCATCAATAGGGATTACTGCATTATCATCCTGAATAAAATCTCCTAGATGACTATCCTCTTCGTCACCAACAGGTGTCTCTAAACTAACTGGCTCTTTTGCAATTTTCAAAACTTTCCTTACTTTTTCAAGAGGCATATTTAATTTCTTTGAGATTTCCTCAGGTGTTGGTTCTCTGCCAATTTCGTTTAATAGTAATCTCTGCGTTCGAACAATTTTATTAATTGTTTCTATCATATGAACTGGAATTCGGATTGTGCGTGCTTGGTCTGCGATGGATCTTGTAATTGCTTGTCTAATCCACCACGTAGCATAAGTTGAAAATTTATAGCCTCTCCTATATTCAAACTTATCGACTGCCTTCATAAGACCAATATTTCCTTCTTGAATTAGGTCAAGAAATTGAAGACCTCTATTTGTATACTTTTTAGCTATCGAAATAACTAATCTTAAATTAGCTTCAATCATTTCTTTTTTTGCAATGCTTGACTCCCTCTCACCTTTTTGAACATTGCTCACAATTCGTTTAAATTCATTTAGAGTTAACCCGATATTACTAGCTGAAGCTCTTACCTCGTTCATAATTTCCTTTATGCTATTTTTTTCTTGTTTAACAAACCTTTCCCATCCTGATAAACGAGTAATTTTCCTTAACCAATAGGGGTTATTTTCATTGCCAATGTATTTATCAAGAAATTCTTCTCTGGAGATTTTATACTGAATTGCAAGTCTCAATAGTTTGCCTTCCAAACCAACAATTTCTCTATTTATTTTGTATAGTTTATTTATAAGCTCTTCTATTTTATTAGTATTTATTTGAAGACCTCTAATTAAATCGACAACTACAGATTTAGATTGTTGATAGCTTTTCTCAGACCTTGAAGGGAATTCTTTGCCCTTTTCCTGAAATGCAATTTTATTTTTTTGAAGTTTTTGTAATTTTTTAAAACTTTTATTCAACTTTGCAAAGGTTTCGAGAATTTGGGGTTTTAATTCATCCTCCATTATTGTAATAGAAACATTTAATTCATCGTCTGCATCTTCATATTCCTCAAAAACCTGTTCGGCAGTGGTTTCAATCATTGGCTCAGAGTCATCGCCGTAGGTTGCTGATTTTTTTTCAAGTTCTTTTCTTTTTCTGATTTCTTCTTTTTCTTCTTGCTCTTTTCTTTTTTTAGCTTCTTTTATTTTTTTGCTTAACTCTTTTTTATTCGGAGACTCTTCAAACAGTGATTCTAAATCAATAACTTCTCTAAGAGTAATTTTTTCATCAATTATATCATCTCTCCAGTCAAGTATAGCTTTCAATGTTAATGGACTTTCACATAATCCAGATATCATCGCTTCCTGACCGGCTTCAATTCTTTTTGCAATAGCAATTTCACCTTCCCGCGAAAGAAGGTCTACAGTGCCCATTTCTCTTAAGTATAGTTTTACTGGATCATCAGTTTTTTCACTACCACTTTTACCAACAGCTTGATCATCATCTTTTTCATCATCATCACTATCAGAGTCATCTGAGTCGATAATATCGAAGCCGACTTGCGATAACTTTGTTGTATATTGTTCTATTTGTTCTGATGTAAATTTATCTTCTGGAAATGATTTTCTAATTAATTCGTTTGTAAGGTAGCCGTCTTTTTTACCTTGTTTAATCAATTTTTTGATTATTGATTTTTCCAGATCAAGTACTGGTCCATCAGCTTCTTGAGTTTGAGAAGCATTGATTTCGTTTTCATTTTTTACTTGCTTCTTTTTTCTACCACGTTTCTTAATCACGCTAATCCTTCAATGTTTCATTTTTAATTTTTAAAAAATTTTTATAACTCTCATCGTCCATGTTTTGCTCAAAATCAAGATAAGCTTCTGAGAGCTCATTTTGACTAGATAGTTCTTTGTGCACACTAATCATTTCAAGAAAATTTTTCTCAACGACATCTTGGGCACTATTAATCATTCCCTTATAAGTATTAATCAGTGATGGATTATATAGATAATTTATCATCTGATTGAAACCCTTATCTTCTAAATATGACCTTAAATTAAGATTTTCAAGGTCTCTGTTGGTATTAAAAGAAGAAAATTCCAGAATCTCACTCACAATTTTATTAAGCTTTTCATCGTTGAAAATTAATTGCCCTAGTTCCTCTGAATATTTGTCTAGCAAGAAAGGATTTTCAATTAATGCAAGAATAATGATCTTTTCTCTTGTTGCAGAGACATGTGAACTGTTATCGGCCCTGTCACTTTTAGTAATTTCACTCGAAATTGATAAATTATTTAATTGGTTATTTCTATTTATATATTTCTTAGTGGAAAACTTGTAATTGTTAAGTTGGGTTTCAAAATAGCTTGAATAATACTGCTTTACAGTTTCATTATTTATTTGATGAACCAACGACCTTATTCTTTTTTCAAAACCCGCTTTCTTTTCAGGTGTTGATAGTGAAACTTTATTTAACTCATTTTTCCAAATAAATTCTGAAAGAGAATAACTATTATCTAATTTTGACGATAGTTCTGATGGTCCATATTTTTTAATAAAATCGTCTGGATCAGTATCAACTGGCAATGTACAAAATCTTAGTGAAAGATCAGGTTTAAGATTATTAAGTGCTAAGTTTGAAGCTCTAATTGCTGCTTTTTGTCCAGCTTCATCACCATCAAAAAGTATTATTGGATTTTCACAAACTTTCCAAGATCTCTCAAGTTGATAAGCAGTGAGTGCTGTGCCCAATGGTGCAACTGTTGTTTTAAAATTATTTTGATAAAGTGATATAACGTCCATATAACCTTCGACAATTATAAGATCTTTTACCTTGCGATTTTCTTTTATAGCAAGATCAAGGTTATAAAGTTGAAAACTTTTTTTAAAGATTGGGTTATCTGATGAGTTTATGTATTTTATAGGTGAACTATCTAATGCTCTACCACCGAATGCTATCGTCAGTGACCTATAATCTCTAATCGGAAACATTAATCGATTTCTAAAAAAATCATAATAACTCTCAGCTTCCTTTGATTTTTTTATTAAACCTAATGAAATCATATCTTTAATTTCATAGCCCTTATTTTTTAAATAATTAAAAAGACTATTTCCTTTTTGATCTGCATATCCAAGTCCAAACCTTTTAATTATTTCTGCAGAAACTGATCTTTGATCAAGATATTCCATTGTTTTTTGATTTTTGATCAAATTTAGATGGTAAAACTTTGCAGCTTCCTCCGTAATTACTTTTAATACACCAAAATTATTTTCTTTTAAATTTTTATCCCTAATCATTCCTCTCTCAGGATCTAATCCAGCCTGTTTAGCTAGAGTTTCAATTGACTCCGGATATGACATATTTTTATGCTTCATTAAAAAAGAAAAAATATCTCCATGTTCTGCGGTGCTAAAGCAATGATAAAATTCTTTTTCATCATTAACTGTAAAAGAAGGAGTTTTTTCATTTTTGAATGGACTTAATCCTACAAATTCATTACCTCGTTGGGAAAGCTTCACATACTTACCAACTACATCCGAAACTCTTAATCTGGACTTGATTTCTGCAATGAACTCTTTTGAATATCTAGCCATCTAGACAGTATACATAAAAAATAATTTATAAATTGAATTTAATAATAAAACTATTTTTGTAGTTTTTCCCTAAGAATCTTACTTGCAAGTGCCATATCAAGCGATGATGGACTATTTTCCTTCATATATTTAATTACTTTTCCAATTTCTTTAATAGACTGTGCATCATTAGTCTTAATTGCATTCTCACATAGCTTTAATGTTTCCTCATCACTTAATTGCTCGGGCAGAAATTCATTAATGATACTAATTTCATTTTTTTCTTTTGTGACTAGCTCATCTCGACCAGCTTTATCAAACATTTCAATCGAATCATTTCTTTGCTTGACCATTTTTTTTAAAATTTGAATGATGTCCTCATCAGAAATAATTGCATCTTGTCCAGATGATCTACTGGCTATTTCTTTGTCTTTAATTGCTGCCAAAATAAGGCGTAAAGTATGTATTCTATCTTTTTCGCCAGATTTAAGGGAATCAGTTAGTTTGTTTGAAATTTTTTCTTTCATTTTAATCAAAAATTACTTACCTCAAATGTTAGACACTTGCAATAAAACTTAATAATTTCTCATACAATCTAGTGTTGCATCAATAGCCCAATTGCATTAGATTTCTATAAATCTAGAATCATTTAAAAATGTCAAAGACTGTTAGGTTGAAAAAAGATCTTAGTTCCACTCGACCTAAACCTATTTCTGGAAAACTTATTCTTGAAGATGGAACAATATTCACAGGCATTAAGATTGGTGACAAAGGATCATCGATTGGTGAGGTCTGTTTCAATACCTCAATGACTGGATACCAAGAAATAATCACTGACCCTTCATATGCAGGTCAAATTATCAATTTTACTTTTCCTCATATTGGCAATGTTGGAACAAATTTTGATGACAATGAGTCTCACAAATCGTTTGCAAAGGGTGTCATAATAAACTGTGATATATCTGATCCTTCAAACTTCAGGTCAATACTACATTTAGATGCTTGGCTCAAGAAAATAAAGATACCTGGTTTATGTAATGTTGATACAAGAGCATTAACTAACAAAATTAGAAATGACGGCGCGTTAAAAGGAGGAATCACAGATAAAATAAACAAAGATAATTTAAAAATTTTTAAGAAAGAAATAAAAAAATGGCATGGACTTAATAATCTTGACCTTGCATTAGAAGTTACATGTAAAGAAATAAAAATCCTAAATAAAAACCCTAAATCTAAACTCAAAATTGTTGCTATTGATTATGGAGTTAAGCAAAATATTTTAAATTGTTTACATAATTTAAACGCTAATATTGTTGTTGTACCCGCAACAACTCCTGCATCAGTAATATTAAGCTACAAGCCTGATGGAGTATTTCTTTCTAATGGGCCAGGTGATCCTAAAGCAACAGGCAAATATGCAATACCGATTATTAAGGAATTAATTTCACAAAATTTACCAATATTTGGGATATGTCTTGGACATCAGCTTTTATCAATCGCACTTGGTGCTAAAACAAAGAAAATGTTTCAAGGTCACAGAGGAGCAAACCATCCAGTAAAAAATATGGAAAATAGTAAAGTAGAAATTACATCTCAAAATCATGGCTTTGAAGTTAACAGAAAGACCATACCTAAAAATGTCAAAGTTACTCACGTTTCACTTTTTGATAATGGCATTGAGGGCATTCAACATAAAAACAAAAAGTTGTTTTCAGTTCAATATCACCCAGAGGCAAGTCCCGGACCTCATGACAGCAATTATTTATTTGAAAAATTCAAAAATTTAATGATCTCTAATGCCTAAAAGAAAAGATATAAAATCCATATTAATAGTAGGTGCTGGGCCAATTATCATTGGACAAGCTTGTGAATTTGACTACTCAGGTACACAGGCATGTAAGGCCTTAAGAGAGGAAGGTTATAGGGTAATTCTGATCAACTCTAATCCTGCTACAATAATGACAGACCCAGACACTGCTGATGTCGTTTATATTGAGCCTATAACTCCAGACATTGTTACAAAAATTATAAAAAAAGAAAAACCTGACGTACTTTTACCTACTATGGGAGGTCAGACAGCGCTTAATATTGCAATAGCATTATCTAAAAATGGTACACTGAAAAAATATAAAGTTGAGCTGATTGGCGCTAACTTAAAAGCAATAAAAAAAGCTGAAGAGCGAGAAAGTTTTTATAAGGCAATGAAAAAAATAGGGCTTGAATGCCCTAAAGCTGAAATTGCCAGAAATTTTAAAGATGCGAAAAAAGCACTAAAAAAAATTGGGCTGCCAGTCATTATTAGGCCTTCTTTTACTCTTGGTGGAACTGGTGGAGGAATCGCTTCTACTCAAAAAGAATTTGAAGAGATTGCAAATTCTGGACTTTATAATTCTCCAATTAACGAGATACTCATAGAAGAATCGGTTGCTGGTTGGAAAGAATATGAAATGGAAGTTGTGAGGGACAAAAATGATAATTGTATCATTATATGTTCTATTGAAAATGTTGACCCAATGGGAATACATACAGGTGACTCAATTACAATTGCTCCAGCTCTCACACTAACTGATAAAGAGTATCAAATCATGAGGAATGCATCTATTGCATGCTTAAGAGAAATAGGTGTTGAAACTGGTGGTTCAAATGTTCAATTTGCTGTTGACCCTAAAAACGGTCGTTTAGTAATTATAGAAATGAATCCTAGAGTTTCTAGATCATCAGCACTTGCATCAAAAGCTACTGGCTTTCCAATTGCAAAAATAGCTGCAAAGCTAGCAGTTGGATACACACTTGATGAGCTTCAAAATGAAATAACAAAAGTTACTCCCGCATCATTTGAGCCAACTATAGATTATGTTGTTACAAAAATACCAAGATTTACATTTGAAAAGTTTCAATTAACTAAACCTCTTTTATCTAGCTCAATGAAATCTGTTGGGGAAGTAATGGCTATTGGTCGCTCTTTCCCAGAGTCAATTCAGAAGGCATTGAGATCTCTTGAAATAGGTCTAGATGGATTTGATGATCAAACAATGAATTTTAATAAAAAGAAACTTAATAAGAAAAATATACTTTCAGAACTCAAAAAGCCACTAGCTGATAGATTGCTTCTTGTTGGACAGGCTTTAAGATTTGGAAAAAGTACTAAGGAAATTCATAGGGCTTCAAAAATTGATCCTTGGTTCATTGATCAAATTAACAGAATAGTTGTTGCAGAGAAAAAATTAAAATTAAATGGACTACCTCGGAACTCAGATGATCTATTAAACATTAAATCATTAGGTTTTTCAGATAAAAAAATTGCAGAACTATGCAATGTAACTGAAAGTAAAGTTTTGAGTCTAAGATATAAGAATAATATTCGTCCTGATTTTAAAAGAATAGATACTTGTGCAGCTGAATTTCGTGCAATGACACCATACATGTATTCAACTTATGGCAAAGACAATTCTTTGAGCAATAGTTGTGAGTCCAATCCATCAGATAAAAAGAAAGTCATTATATTAGGTAGTGGACCTAATCGAATTGGTCAAGGAGTTGAATTTGACTACTGTTGTTGCCATGCATCGTTCGCGCTGAAAGATTTAAAATATGAGACAATTATGATTAATTGTAACCCTGAAACTGTGTCTACTGATCCTGACACAAGCGACAGATTATATTTTGAGCCGCTTACAAATGAAAATGTTTTTGAAATAATTCAGAAAGAAAAAACTAGGGGCAAGTTGTTAGGTGTTATTGTTCAATTTGGAGGGCAAACACCGTTGAAGCTATCAAGTTTTCTTAACAAAATGAAAATTCCTATTTTGGGTACCTCTACTCAATCAATTGATATAGCTGAGGATAGAGAAAAATTTAAAAAAATTTCAGAAGACTTGAATCTTTTACAGCCTGCTAACGGTATAGCTTTCTCTGAAAAAGAAGCTTATCAAGTTATAAAAAAAATAGGTTTTCCAGCTGTAATTAGGCCATCCTATGTACTAGGTGGTCGAGCTATGGAAATTGTTCACAATCAAGACGAACTAAAAAAGTACTTTAGAGAAGCCGTAGTAGTATCTGGAAACAGCCCTGTACTAATTGATCATTATCTTAAAGACTCCATAGAGGTTGACGTGGATGCTATTTCTGATGGTAAAAAAGTTGTTATAGCTGGAATAATGGAACACATTGAAGAAGCTGGTATTCATTCAGGCGACTCTACTTGTACCCTTCCTCCCTACTCACTATCAGAAAAAATTTTAAAAGATATTGAGAAGCAAACTAAAAAATTAGCAATTGCTCTAAATGTAAAAGGTCTTTTAAATATTCAATTTGCAATTCAAAATAATAATATTTTCTTATTAGAAGTGAATCCTCGAAGCAGCAGAACAGTTCCATTTGTTGCAAAGGCTACTGGAAATCCAATCGTAAAAATAGCACTTAATGTTGCTATGGGAAAAAAATTAAACCATTCAAATTTTAAGCCGATCAAGAATGGAAGTATTTCAATTAAAGAACCTGTTTTTCCATTTAAGAGATTTCCAAATGTAGACACAATACTTGGACCTGAAATGAAATCAACTGGCGAAGTAATGGCGATCGATAAATCCTTTGAGTCAGCATTTATAAAATGTCAACTTGCGTCCTCAAATCCTCTACCTAAAAAAGGCAATTTATTTGTTTCAGTAAAAAACTCAGATAAACCAAAAATTCTTCCGATAATAAGGTCATTTCAAAAACTTGGGTTTAAGATCAAAGCTACACCAGGTACAGCGCTTTACTTGAAAGAAGGGGGTGTCAAGGTCACAAAAATCAATAAAGTATCTCAGGGATCACCTCATATTGTTGAAGATCTCTTGAATGATCAAATAGATATTTTAATTAACACAACTGAGGGAAGAAAATCAATTAATGACTCATTCAGTGTGCGTAGAACAGCACTTATGAAAAGTCTTCCTTACTTTTTAACTGTCTCAGGTGCAAGAGCTGCCATAAATTCGATTAAAGAGTTAAGAAATAATGAATTACAAGTTAATCCGATTACTTACTATCATTAAATTTTAGTCAAGTGGGACTGAACCAAGTTTTTTGGTGTTTTTTATCATAAAAGCTGTTTTTACACTGGAGATATTTTCATTTGAAGTAAGATTGCTAGTCAGAAAGCTATTAAATTCATTCATGTTTTTAGATACACATTTTAATATAAAATCAATTTCTCCATTAAGCATGTAACATTCTCTTACACTTTCCCAGCCCCAAACTAGTTTTTCAAAAGAGCTAAGACTTTCCTCATTTTGGTTTTTTAAACTAACAAAAATCCATGCAGTAAGATCGTAGCCTAGTTTTTCAGGGTTGAGATTAGCTCTGAAACCATCAATAAAACCTTTATTTTCTAAATCTCTCACACGTCGAAGAGTAGGAGGTGGTGACATGTCAATTTTTTTAGATAAGTCTAAATTTGAGATCCTGCCTTCGTCTTGAAGTATGCGTAAGATCTTTAGGTCAGTTTGATCTAAATTTTTTTTAACCATTAATCCACTGGCCAGTCAGTTTCAAAAGTAACATAATTGAGTTGTAAGCAACGCCTTTCATTTATTATTTTCTTTTTTTCTAATCCATGCCATGAGTTAACTTCAGAGGTAAAAATATAGCCATAATTATTTCTGTAAGGAATTGTTTTAGCAACTTTAAGGTCTGGAGTGTAAAAATCAGTGCCTAGATTTTCGTTTTCACCATATCGATTAACGAAAATTATCGAAGACATAAGTTTTTCCTTTATGTCGCAATGAGGCTCTAACCAGAATCCATCTTTGTCTGAAATAATTTCAAGCCTTACAAAAGAATTTGTTAGATCTCTATTAATCATTTTTGAGACTGCTTCAGTACATTTTTTCGACTGCATCTCACGAACCAACTTTGTCATTTCAGGTAAATCCTTACAATTATTTTTTTCAACGAAGATACGCAGTTTACTTAAAAGATTTTTTCCTGTTTTATCGCCTGCTCTAGTGCCATCAAAAATAACATCACCACCAGGTAAATTAACTCCATAAACTTCATCGATTGCTAACTCAGATAATGGTTGATCAACTGTCCAGTGATTAAAAGGAAAATCATGATTTTCAATTCTGTTTTGAAGCGCATCAACTAACATGTTATTTATTATACCTTTCATATATTAAACTGGCTACTTGTTCTGTCTCGTTAACAAAGGAATTTTCATGAAGTTCGAGTTTCAAGTCTAATTTTCTTGCTAATTTTTCACTAATGATTGTTTCATTGAACTTCTCTATTCGATTATTCACCTTTAATGAAGGCAAAGAATATAAGTAAACTGATTTTTTTGCACAGATTGCTTCAGAAACCATAGAAACAGAATCGTTGGTACATATGATAAATGATGAAAGTGACAAAAGTGCTAAGTAAGGATTTTTGTTTTTTGTCCAAATTGTATCAGTATTGCTAAATTTATTTGAAAACACTTTTTTGATATCGTTATCAGTTCTTCTTGAGAATAATATTATTGGACAAATATTATTTTCTTTAAAAACTGTCTCTAAAATATCGGCAAATTGAATTGCGTCTTGTTCATTAAATCTAAAATTACGACTCTTTCCACCAACCATCACAGTGCAAATAGGTTGATTTATATTATCAAATTCATTCTTAAAATTTTCGCGTTCTTCTTCTAGAATTTCTTTTGAAATATGATTTAATGCTAAACGAGTAGTTAAAACATTTTCACCATTCAGATTATCATGTTTGGGACATACTATTAAATCAAAATAAGAACTTGAAATTTTTGGATTTTGTATGTGAATATTATAAATATCCCCAAAATATTTTTTGTAAAAAAGTGAAGCATAAATACTTCTTTTTCCACAAGAAATTATAAAGTCAGGCTTGTCTTTTATAGATAGATCTACATTTTCAATAAACATATAACTAGAAAGCGGTAATAATCCTGGCTTAAGTACACTCCAGGGAAATTTCAATTTAACTTTTATAAGCTTATAATTTAATTTCAAAGCTTCAGCTAATCCTTTGACTTGACTGATCATTCCTGCTGACCCGTCAGTTAAGCACCAGGCTGATTTAGAGTTATTGAAATTCTTCATTTAATAGTTATTTAAGAGATGATTTAATTAACTTTAATTAAAGCTTGATAATATATAGATTATAAAAAAAACCAAATGCATTCAAAAGTTTTAATAATAGGCTCTGGGCCTGCTGGTTACACGGCGGCTATTTATGCTGCTAGAGCTATGTTAAGCCCTACCCTTGTTCAGGGTATTCAGCCGGGTGGTCAACTAACAATAACAACTGATGTTGAAAACTATCCAGGTTACGGAGATGTAATACAAGGCCCGTGGTTGATGGAACAAATGGAAGCTCAAGCAAAAAATGTCGGTACTAATATCATTAATGATATTATCAAGTCAGTTGATTTAAACGTTTATCCATTTACTGCTGAAAGTGAATCTGGTCAAACATTCACTGCTGACTCAATTATTATATCCACAGGAGCACAAGCCAGGTGGCTAGGGTTAGACTCTGAAAAAAAATTCCAAGGTTATGGTGTATCTGCTTGTGCAACTTGTGACGGCTTCTTTTTTAAAGATAAAGAAGTAGTGGTTGTAGGTGGTGGAAATACTGCTGTTGAGGAGGCTTTGTTTCTGACAAGTTTTGCATCAAAAGTATTTTTAGTTCACCGTAGAGACGAATTGCGAGCTGAAAAGATTCTGCAGGATAGACTATTCAAAAATGAAAAGATCCAATGCATTTGGGACTCACAAGTAATTGATATAATGGGTGATGATAATCCTCTTAACGTTACAAGCGTAAAGATTCAGAATATTAGGACAGAACAAGTCACTGATCTTAAGGTTGACGGTATATTTGTTGCAATCGGTCATGATCCAGCCACTCAATTATTCAAAGGGCAAATAGATATGGATGATTCTGGCTATATTATAACAAAGCCTGACTCTACTCTTACGAATATAAATGGAGTTTATGCTGCAGGAGATGTTAAGGACAAAACTTATAGACAAGCAGTGACTGCTGCTGGCATGGGCTGTATGGCTGCACTTGAGGCTGAAAAATTTTTAGCTGAAAATAAAATTTAAATTATTTTTTTTGTAAAATCGTCAATCTTTGAGCAAGCTCTGTCGAGAGCTTCGTCAGAAGTTGCATAAGATATCCTGAAATATCCTTCCATGCCAAAAGCTGAGCCCTGAACAACTGCGACTCCAGCATGTTCCAGTAAAGAAGTTACAAAATCTTGGTCATTATTGATGATTTTATTTGAAGGATCTTTCTTTCCAATTAGTTCCTTACACGAAGGAAAAACATAGAAAGCTCCATCAGGACATAAGCATGAAATACCGTTCATATTATTCAAAGCTGAAACAAGATTATCTCGTCTTTTTTTAAACACTGTTGATCGTTCTTTTATAAAGTCGTTATTTCCAGATAATGCTTCTACAGCCGCTGCCTGACTGATGGAAGTTGGATTGCTTGTTGACTGAGATTGAAGTTTACTCATCGCTTTAATTAAATCTGCATGGCCACCAGCATAACCTATTCTCCAACCAGTCATAGCATATGCTTTACTAACACCGTTAAGAGTCAAAGTTCTATCTTTTAATTCTGGGACGACCTGAGCAATTGTAAAAAATTCTTTATCATCATAGATAATGTGCTCATATAGATCATCAGATAATATATTTACATGAGAATATTTTGCTAATACTTTACCAATTCCAAGCAATTCATCTTTTGTGTAACATGATCCTGTTGGATTAGATGGAGAATTAAGTATAACCCATTTTGTTGATTGTTTAATTGACCGTTCTAATTGTTCTGGTGTTAGTTTAAAGTTATTTGACTCAGGACATTCAATAAATGTTGGGATTCCATTAAAATAGTTTACTACATCCGGATAAGTCACCCAATAAGGTGCAGGAATAATAACTTCGTCATTTTTATTAATGGTAACAGCAAACGCATTAAAAATAATTTGCTTTCCACCAGTACCAACAGAAATTTCATTAGTGCTATATTCTAAATTATTTTCTCTCTCAAATTTTAACTTAATAGTGTTTTTCAATTCTGGCGTACCATCAACTGCCGTATATTTTGTTTCACCTCTTTTAATTGCGTCAATTGCAGCTGACTTAATATTCTCAGGAGTATCAAAGTCTGGTTCACCTGCTCCTAAGCCTATAATATCTTTACCTTGCTCTTTTAGTTCACGGGCTTTCTGAGTAACTGCCATTGTTGCAGAAGGCTTGATTCTATTTATGCTCTCAGAAAAAAAACTCATACTCAGGTAAATTGCTTATATTTTGCTATTATATTAGATTTTTAGAGATCTCAAGCTATATTCTTATAAACAGTGAGTATAATGTCCAATAAGCAACTTTTGTCAGTCTCAGCAGAATATAAACCAGCTGGTGACCAGCCAGAAGCAATTAAAGAAATAACAGCAAGTATAAAATCCAACGAAATGGAGCAGGTTTTACTTGGTGTCACTGGATCAGGAAAAACCTTCACCATGGCAAAAATCATTGAAGAAACTCAGAGACCTACATTGATTCTTGCCCCAAACAAAACTCTTGCTGCTCAATTATATGGTGAGATGAAGTCATTCTTTCCTAATAATGCAGTTGAATATTTTGTTTCATATTATGACTATTATATTCCCGAAGCATATGTTCCGAGATCAAATACATATATTGAAAAAGAAGCCTCAATTAATGAACAAATTGATAGGATGCGACACTCAGCAACTCAATCCCTTCTTGAAAGAGATGATGTAATTATTGTTGCAAGTGTCTCATGCATTTACGGAATTGGATCAGTTGAAACCTATAGAGCAATGACAATAAAACTTGAGGAAAATCAAAAGATTGGAAGAAATGAAATAGTACAGAAACTTATAGCGCTTCAATATACAAGAAATGATACCGACTTTCACAGAGGTACTTTTAGAGTTCGTGGCGATCTAATAGAAATATTCCCATCTCATTACGAGGATAGGGCCTGGAAAATATCTTTGTTTGGTAATGAATTGGAAAGCATCGATGAATTTGATCCTTTAACTGGAAAGAAGACTGAAAGTCTTACAAACATAAAAATTTACGCAAATAGTCATTACGTTACGCCAAGACCAACCCTTCAAAATGCTATAAAACAAATACGAAAAGATCTTGAAACAAGAATACCTGAATTTAAAAAGGAAGATAAATTAATTGAAGCTCAAAGAATTGATGAAAGAACAAGATTTGATCTTGAAATGATAGAAGCCACGGGCAGTTGTCCAGGAATTGAGAATTATTCAAGATACTTATCTGGAAGAAAACCTGGCGAACCTCCACCCACATTATTTGAGTATCTTCCAGAAAATGCGCTTCTGTTCGTTGATGAAAGCCATGTAACAATTCCTCAATTAGAAGGAATGTACAAGGGAGATAGAACAAGAAAAAAAACATTATCCGAGTATGGCTTCAGACTTCCATCTTGTATGGATAATAGACCTTTAAAGTTCGAGGAGTGGGAAATGATGAGGCCACAAAGTCTTTTTATCTCTGCAACACCAGGTCCATGGGAACTTAAAAAAACCCAAGGTGTTTTTACTGAACAGATTATTAGACCAACGGGACTTATAGATCCAGAAGTTGAAATAAGGCCTGCAAAAACTCAAGTTGAGGATTTAATAGCAGAATGTAAAAAGATTATTGAAAATAAATACCGCGTATTAGTTACTACGCTTACAAAAAGGATGGCTGAGGACCTTTCTGAATATATGCATGAGAATGGGATCAAAGTAAAGTACATGCACTCAGACATCGATACTCTTGAAAGAATTGAAATTATTAGAGACCTTCGAAGAGGGATGTTTGATGTTTTGGTTGGAATTAATCTTTTAAGAGAAGGCCTAGATATACCTGAGTGTGCACTAGTTGCCATACTTGATGCTGATAAAGAGGGTTTTTTAAGATCGGAGCGTTCATTGGTTCAGACAATAGGTCGTGCTGCAAGAAATGTTGATGGTAGAGTGATTTTATACGCTGACAAAAAAACAGATAGTATGACAAAAGCTATAGACGAAACTAAAAGAAGAAGAAATATTCAGGAACAATTTAATAAAAAAAATAACATTACACCTACATCAATTAAGAGAGATATAAGTGATATTTTAGAAAGTATTTATGAAAATGACAGAGTTAATGTAGAGCTTCTTGAAAATGAGGAGAAACATCTTGTTGGAAATAATTTAAAAAAACATTTAGAAGAATTGAAGAAAAAAATGCTCAATTTTGCTGAAGATCTTAATTTTGAAGAAGCTGCAAAATTAAGAGATGAAATTAAAAGGCTTGAAAATAATGAATTAGAATTGCCTAGCACGAGAAGCTATAGTTACAAAAAAAAGAAAAGAAAGAAGTATTTCAACTAAATGATAATTTCTTTAACTACAATTATAATAGGCCTTCTCTTATTGCTGTATTCAGCAGATAAGATGATATCGTTTTCTGACACTATTGCTAAAGAATTCAGTCTTGCACCTATTCTCATTGGATTGACCATTGTTGCCTTTGGAACTTCTGCGCCAGAATTAGTAATTACCATTGTGGCATCAATAAAAAGCATTCCTGCAACAGATGCAATTGTTGGTAATGTGATTGGATCAAATATAGCTAATTTAATTTTAATTTTGGGTGTTTCTGCTCTCTTCTTTAAAATTGATTTAGGAAGAATAAAATTAGCTACTAATCTATATCTATTTTTAATAACTGCTTATTTTTCAATAATTTTTTTCATTGATACGAAGTTTAATTTATTTTTTACGATAGGTTTTCTAGTTTTCTTTATTGTTTTCATCTTCTATATAAAAAATTATCAAAGTGAGATATCTGAAGAAAGCGAAGAAAAAAATGATTTTCATAAAAGTATTTATATTAAACTATTAATTACTTTCATTGGTATTTTTATTGGAGGAAAATTATTTTTAGATGGTTCTCTTGATCTTTCAAGGTATTTCGGTCTATCCGAAACAATAATTGGAATATCTGTTTTAGCAATTGGTACATCATTGCCCGAATTGGTCACAGTTATAGTTGCCTATATTAAAAAAAGTGGCTCTATAGGAATTGGCAATGTCATAGGAAGTAACATAATGAATATACTTTTTGTTTTCTTCCCAGGATTATTAATCGTCCAGTCAAGGGGAATTGTTTTTAGTATACCTGACAATTCTATTCTTCATATTTGTATGCTTGCTATTTCAACTTTATTAATAATTCTAATGTCACTGTTAAAGATAAGTATAAGCAAATTTATTGCTTTATTATTTATGGTCTCTTATGTTAGTTATATTTGGTATAGTATATCATGAATAAAAGAACGGTATTAATTACAGGAGGAGCTAAAAGAGTTGGTAAAGAAATTGCTCTATCACTTGTAAATAAAAACACAAATATAATAATTCATTATAACAAATCACTTAATGAAGCTAAGAAATTAAAAGTATTAATAGAAGATAAAGGATCTAAATGTGCATTAATTAAAAGCAATCTTAGCAATCAAAAAAACTTAAACAAAATAATAAAAAATTCAAATAAGTTTTTTGGTACGATAAATTGTTTAATTAACAATGCATCACTATTTATAAACGATAATATAGAAAATCTGTCTGATAATTTATGGAATGAGCATTTAAATATAAATTTATTAGCTCCAGTAAAGTTATCGCAAGAATTTAATAGGCAACTTCCAAAAAAATCCCCTGGTCATATTATAAACATACTTGATCAGAACATTTTTAATCCAGATACATCTTTTTTTTCTTATAATATTTCTAAATCAGCACTATACACAGCAACCATTATTCTCGCAAAATCCTTCGCACCGAATATCAGAGTTAATGCTATAGGTCCTGGGCCAACACTAAAAAATATTCATCAGTCAAAAAAACATTTTGAAAAGTCAGTGAAAAGTACACCACTTAAGATTGGATCTCCTCCATCTGAAATTGTAAAGTCTGTCATATTTTTACTTGAATCTAAGGCTATTACAGGCCAATTTATAACTGTCGACGGAGGTGAACATTTGAAATGACCAAAAATGTACTAAAATTAAATGATTTAAGATCTGAGACTGATCTGATTGACAAGCACTCAGGTTACGACCTAATTTTCCTTAATGATTTCATGTTAGAGGCGAATATTGGAGTTTATAAACATGAAAAAGAGGGAACCCAACCGCTTAGAATAAATGTTGTGGCAAAAGTTAAGAATCCAAAAAAAATCAATGACAGCAATTTGCAAAGTGTTGTTTGCTATAACCAAATATCGAAGAAAATTAAAAAAATAATTAAATCTGGACATACTATTTTACTTGAAAAACTGGCAGAAAAGATATTTCAAGAATGCTTTAGGAATAAAAGAATTGAGACAATGAAAATAAGACTTGAAAAACTAGATGCAATCCAAGGGGCAGCTAGTGCAGGTATCGAAGTTGAACGCTCTCGTTTATAAGAATGAAAAATATTGAAAATTTAAAAAAAATTGTAAGCCAACAACCGAAATCATCTGGTATTTACCAAATGGTCAATGAAGAAGACAAAATCCTTTATGTTGGCAAAGCTAAGAATATTCAAAATAGACTAAAAAGCTATTTAAACCCTAATAATTTATCTAATCGGATTAGAAGACTTATGTCTCAAGTAAAAAAAATTGACGTCATTATTACTGAAACTGAAAAAGAAGCCCTTCTCCTAGAGGCAAATTTAATTAAAAAAATTAAACCTCAATATAATATTCTTCTTAGAGACGATAAATCATTTCCTTATATTTTAATAAATTATGAACATGATTATCCTCAAATAAAGAAACACAGAGGTAAACAAAATATAAAAGGCAAATACTTTGGTCCTTTTGCAACTATTTCGTCTCTAGATTATACACTGAAGATACTTCAAAAAGTCTTTTTGCTAAGATCTTGTGAAGATACTATTTTTGAAAATAGATCAAAACCGTGTTTGTTGTATCAATTAGAGAGATGCAGTGGACCATGTGTTGATTACACAATCAATCAAGAAGATTATTTAGACTCTGTTAAAAGTGCAGAAGATTTTCTCTCAGGCAAACACAGTAACTTGCAAGAAGAACTTTCTAAAAAAATGGAAGCAGAAAGTAATAAACTTAACTTTGAAAAGGCTGCAGGTTACAGGGATAAAATTGTGGCCTTAACACAAATTCAAAGCCAGCAGAATATCAATTTAACTGACATAAAAAATACTGATGTTATTTCTATTAGTCGACAAGGAAGTAAATCTTGCATACAAGTTTTCATTTATAGATCAGGACAAAATTGGGGAAACAGGTCATATTTTCCAAAACACAGTAGTGAAGTAGAAACAGGAGAAATACTAGAGAGATTTATTGTTGATTTTTATACAAAATATAGCCCTCCAAGAGAAGTGCTATTAAATCATAATCTCATAGACGAGAAACTAATCATTTCGTCACTTCAGTCTATTTATAATTATAAGACAAAGTTTACAGTTCCTATTAAAGGCAAAAAACAAGATATAATAAATTATGCAAACAGAAATTCTGAAATATCACTTAAAAATCATATAGTACAAAAACTAAGCGATTCTAAAAATCTTGAATCCCTAAAGGAAAACTTGGGAATTTCAAAAAATATTGAACGTATTGAGGCTTACGATAATAGTCACCTATTTGGCAAGAATGCAGTTGGTGCTATGATTGTATATACGAAAGATGGATTTGACAAAAAAAGTTATCGTAAATTCAATATTGATTCAAGAACTGTCAAATTAAGTGATGACTATGGAATGATGAAGCATGTCCTTAATCGACGTTTTAGTAATGAGGCATTAAAAAATAATAAAAAATATAGCAAGCTTCCAGATTTGATTATTATTGATGGCGGCAAAGGTCATTATGATTTAGCCAGGAATGTTTTAGATGAGAAGGGTCTCGATGAAATTAGTATATTATCAATTTATAAAGGTGAAGGCAGGAGAGAGTCCCTTGATCAGATAATCTACAATAATAAAAAAGGATACATCGAAAAAGATACCTCTTCTTTCTTCTTTATTCAGAGGCTGAGAGATGAGTCTCACAGGTTTGCATTGGGTGCACACAAAGCAAAACGTAAGAGAGATATGAAATCATCAGAATTAGAAGCTATCGGTGGCTTAGGAAGAACTAAAAGAAAGCTTTTACTAAATCACTTTGGGTCTGTTCAACATATAAAGAGTGCGTCTGTTCAAGATTTAATGAAGGTAAAGGGCATTCACAGGGCTCTTGCACAAAAAATATATGATTTTTTCAGCAGCTAATGAAAAATCTCCCTAATGTATTAACCATTTCACGAATAGTTCTATTAGCTCCTCTTCTAATAATGATCTATTTACCAAATGATCAATTAAATTTTATTTCAGTATTTTTGTTTATATTGATCGCATTAACTGATTTTTTTGATGGTTTTTTTGCTAGAAGGCAAAATATTACTTCTGAATTTGGTAAAATGCTTGATCCGATAGCTGATAAATTATTGGTTGCTGGTGTATTGATTGTATTAATGATAAAAGGAACTATCGAAGATTTATCAATTCTACCTGCATTATTAATAATTTTTAGAGAAATTTTTATCTCAGGACTTAGAGAGTTTGCGGCTAATAGAAATGCTCAAGCATCAATTGATGTTTCACAAGTTGGAAAATTAAAAACTGCTATTCAAATGTTAAGTTTACTTCTGATACTATCTAGTCTTGTACTAAAAAATTTAATAATTTTATTGAACATTGGAATAATTTTTTTGTGGATATCAATGCTACTAGCACTTATAAGTGGGTACAAATACTACAAATCAGTTTTTAATTAAGATCTAACAAGATTATGATAATCTTGCATAAATTCAAAATTTCTAGTGTCATCACCTGTATTAAAAGTAATATCGTCGATTGACTGTATTGGAGTTATTTCGGCTGCTGTACCAGTTAAAAAAGCCTCATCATACTGATTTATATCTTCAGGCTTTATATGCCTTTCAATAACATTAAAGCCTTTCTGAGTTACCATTTCAATGACGGTCTGTCTTGTTATACCATTTAAAAAACAATCCGGAATTGGTGTATGAATTTCCATGTCTTTAATGAAAAATATATTGGCTCCAGTCCCTTCTGCAACAAAACCACGATAATCCAACATTAATGCATCATGATAACCCTTTGTCTCAGCAAATTCCTTAGACATTGTACATATTACATATGGACCAGATGCTTTAGCTTCAGATGGCGCAGTATCGGGAGAAGGTCTTTTCCAAGGTGAGGTAATTAATTTTAGACCTGCTTTTCGATCTTCAATTTTAAAATATGATGCCCAATCGTTCCAAACAGCGATTGCAACATTGATATCAGCTTTAGATGTCGACAGCCCCATTTGTTGGCTTCCTCTCCATGCAATTGGTCTTACATAGCAATCAGTAAAATTCATTTTTTTAATAAGTTCGTCTTTTGCTAAATTAATTTCTGCTTCAGTATATGGTATTTTAATGCCAACAATTTCTGCTGATTTAAAAAGTCTTTTTGTATGTTCTTCTGATTTAAAAATTTTACCGTTATAGGCTCTTTCACCTTCAAATACAGAGCTTGCATAGTGAAGACCTTGGGTTATCACATGACATTGAGCATCGTTCCAATTAATGAACTTACCGTTCATCCATATGTATCCATCTCTATTATCAAAAGGTGCAATTTCCATAAAATTAGTCTTTGGTTAAGATATTGAGTTTATTAACAGAAAAATGCCTTGATTAATAGTCATTTTTGTCATTATTATGTCAGAATGACTGACTTAAGTACAGTTCAAAATAAATCTTCATCCTTATTGTATCTCAGAGATGATAAAATTAAATCATCATTAAATAACTTTTTTGAAGTTCATAAAATACTTGAAAAAGAAATTATTTCACAAATTGAAAACCTTAACCTCGGTATTGCTGATATTCGATGCCTTCTGATAATTAGCTTGAATCCAGGAATTACATTTAATGAACTTTTGAAAAGTTTAGATATAAGAAAACAAAGTCTTAATCGTGTTTTAAGAGTTTTGATTAAAGATGAATTTATTAGCCAAAAAATCAATGAAAATGACGCAAGGAAAAAAAACCTTTTAATAACCAATAAGGCACAATCTATATTGGAAAAAATTTTAAAACCTCTCATTGAAAAACTATCTAAATCTTATATGAAATCTGGATCAAATGCTGTGCAAGGTTTTAACCAAATTATTCTGAACTTATTAAGCAGTGATAAAAATGAATAATGACAAATATCATATATTGTTAGTAGATGATGATGATAAAATAAGAGATTTGCTACAAAAATATCTCATTGAAAATGATTATATAGTAAGCACCGCCGCAGATGCTGAAGAAGCAATGAAAATTTTAAAAATTATCAAGTTTGATATATTGATCATCGATATAATGATGCCAGGTATTGATGGGTATGAACTTACAAAAAATATCAGAATCAATACTCTTGTGCCTATAATTCACCTCACTGCAATGGGTGAGACAGAAAATGTTATTCATGGATTAGAGATTGGTGCTGATGATTACTTAGGAAAGCCTTTTGAACCAAAAGAATTATTATTGAGAATTAAAAACATTCTTAATAAAACCTCAAAGAAAGTTGGTATGGAACAATTTCAACTAGATAACATTGTAATAAATCTTGAAAATGGAACAATTAGAGGATCTAAAGAAGATGTGCTATTAAATGATAATGAAATAAAAATATTAAAAATGCTTTCTTCTAATCCTGGAAAACCTTTTTCTAGAGAAGAATTAATTAGTGCACTACATTTCAGTCAGGAGAGAACTCTTGACGTTTGTATAAATCGACTAAGGAAAAAAATTGAAAAAAATCCTAAATTTCCAAAATATTTAAAAACTAAGAGAGGTTCAGGATATGAGCTCTGGATTGAATAAATGCTAAGAAGTTTTCTACCAAAAAGTTTATTAGGTAGGACAATCCTGATTGTCTTATTCCCAATAATAGCCTTTCAGATAATTTTGCTTACATATTATTATAACAGCCTATGGGAAAGAACACTAAATAGATTATCTCGATCAGTCTCAATGGAGATAAACATGATCTATGATAAATTCATAACTGAACAGGTGGACGAAACCCAAAATAAAAAATTTTATGACTATTATCTTATTGATGTATACCTTAATGATAGCCCAGATTTTATAGAGAAAGAAAATATTAAATCTGAAGGTCCAGTAATTTCAAGCTTTAGGAGTGAATTATCTTCATATATTGATGAAGATTTCTTTGTATCAAAATCAGATGATTTAATACATCTAGCTATTACCTTCGAAGATACTTTTGTAGTTTTTGAATTTCCTGAAGATAGAATAAATACATCCAGGAATCATGTATTTATCTCGTGGCAAGTTGTTTCTACGATAATATTAGTCTTAATAGCTTATCTATTTCTTAAAAATCAAGTCAAACCAATTCGAACACTCGCACGTGCCTCAGAACAATTCGGGAAAGGACAAGAAGTGCCAAACTTTAAAGTTTCAGGTGCATTGGAAGTCAGGCAAGCTAGCCTGGAATTTTTGAAAATGAAAAACAGAATTACAAGACAAATAGAGCAAAGATCATTGATGCTTGCTGGTGTCAGTCATGATTTAAAGACGCCGTTAACGCGAATGAAATTAATAAATGAGTCTGTACAAGATGAAGAGTTAAAAAAATCCCTAGATGAAGAAATATCTCATATGAGTGAAATGCTTGTAGAATATTTAGAGTTTGCGGCAGAAAATGAACTTAAAAGCAATAAACTAATAAATCCAATAGAGGCCTTAATAAAAATAAAAAATGACGTTCATTTTCAAAAACATAATATTGAACTTGAGGTTTTGAAAGATAACGATTGTTTAGTAAATGAAAATATATTTATACGTGTAGTCACTAATATTCTTAATAATGCTATTTTAAATTCAGAAAAAGTAGTTATTAAAACTGAAGTGTCAGATGAAATAGTTAAAGTGAATATTCATGATAATGGTAAAGGAATACCAGATAATGAGAAAGAAAATGTTTTTAAACCATTTTATAGAATCGATAAAAGTAGAAATCAAAATACTGTTAGTTCTGGTCTAGGATTAGCCATTACAAAGTCACTTTTAAATTCTATAAATGGCAGGATACAATTGTATGATAGTTATTTAGGAGGTCTCGAAGTAGCCATTGAAATACCAAATTAAATTTTATTTAATTCCTTAGCCCTCTGTTCAGCTTTTATCAGGGCTTTTTGCATAAGATTATTTAGCCCCTTATTATTTTCTAAAATTGAAAGAGCAGACTCAGTAGTGCCGCCTTTGCTAGTAACTTTTTTCTTTAAATTTACTGGGTCTTCTTTTTCAGACAGTAAAAGCAAGAGTGATCCCAAAAAAGTTTGGATCACCATATTTTTAGAATTTTTAAATTTAGCTTTCTTTGAGATTTGAGTTAAAACATCAATAAATAAATATATATATGCTGGGCCACCACCAAATATAGCAGTAAATATATCCATTTGTTTTTCACTTTTAGTTTCGTTTACCTGCCCAATCAAAGAAAGGAAGTTTTTTGATAATCTTTTATTTTTTTGTCTAGTGTTCCTGTCATAAAAAACTAAGGAAGTTCCCATGCCAACTGATGCTGGAGTATTTGTCATAGCTCTCACACAATTATTATTTTTGGTGACTTTTTTAAGTTCTTTGAGACTTTTGCCTGCAATAATTGAAATTATTAACGAATTTTTTGTGATTTTTAAGAATTCACTACTTAATGCCTGTGATAACTGATTTGGTTTTACAGCCAATAAAACTATGGACGGATTGATATTAGTTGAAACTTTTTTTGTGTCTTTGAAGACTTCAATTTTCTTTTTTCTTTTTAAAGCCATCAATTCTAGTGATGGATTTTTTTCAATAATTTTTATTCTATTTGCTTTGATTCTATTCTGTATAAGAGCCTTAACAAAACAGATACCCATATTACCAGCGCCTAAAATTAAAAAATTTTCTTTTTCTAGATTGTTCATTTAATTAATGGTTTTTTTTCTGTTTTTTTCGATCATTCTTAAATTTTTTATAAGTACCATACTCCTCTTTTATAACTTGAATAAATTCAAAGCTATTTACTAAAATATCTGACAATTTGCTGAACAATTTATTTTCAGTCTTCATAATCAATTGTAAATTATTATTTAATTTATATTATAACTATAATGTTTTACCTTAGTTTTCCATCAATAAATCCTGTAATTTTCTCACTAGGACCATTTGAAATAAGATGGTATTCACTTGCATATATCGTTGGATTTCTTTTTGCCTGGAGATATATAAGATTTTTAACGCAAAAAAAACAGATTCACTCACTTAACAAGAAAATAGATTTTAAATTTGTTGATGACCTTGTTTTTTATTCAATAGTTGGACTAATATTGGGTGCACGTCTTGGTTACGTAATTTTTTATAATCCAAGTTACTACTTACAAAACCCATTTGAAATTATTTATTTGTGGCAGGGCGGCCTATCTTTTCATGGAGGTTTGTTAGGTATTGTTATTGCATCATTAGTTCTTTCTAAATCAAATCAAATTGATTTTTTCCAGTTGAGCGATTTGATATGCGTATCGGCCCCAGTTGGTATATTTTTTGGAAGAATTGCAAATTTTATAAATGGTGAACTCTATGGAAGACCCTCAGAGTATTTTATTGGTATGCAATTCCCAGGTTCTGATGCGCAATTTCGTCATCCGAGCCAATTGTATGAAGCATTTTTGGAAGGCCTAGTTATATTTATTGTTCTTAATATTTTAATTCATAAATTTGATAAATTAAAAAAACCTGGATTTATTTCTTCTGTTTTTTTAATTATGTATGGTGTATTTAGATTTTTCATAGAATTTACAAGAGAACCTGATCAACAATTGGGGCTCTTTTTTGAATACTTAAGTATGGGAATGATACTTTCAATTCCAATGATAATATTTGGAATTTTTATATTCATTTATTCACAAAGCGATGATAGAGCAAAAAATTAGGGAAATAATAAATAACAAGAACTTTATTTACCTTGATGATTTTATCAGAATTTGCCATCAAGACTCAAAGAATGGTTATTATCGAACAAGAGAAGTTATTGGTAAAGATGGAGATTTTATAACATCACCTGAAATTTCGCAATTATTTGGTGAAGTGGTGTCTTTTTGTCTTATTAATCAGATTATACAAAAAAATATAAAAAATTTTAATTTAATTGAACTAGGTCCCGGTAAAGGCACGCTACTTAAAGATATAGATAGAACATTAAAAAAAATAAATAATGAATTTGATTATTCAATTCATATAAATGAAATAAATAAAAATTATTTAGAACATATTAAAGAAATTTTTCCAAATTGTAAAAATCATATAACGTTTAATGATTATCCAAAAACTTATTCTACAATTGTAGCAAATGAATTTTTTGATGCTTTGCCTGTTAGACAAATAATTATGAAAGATCATGAAATGAAAGAAGTTGGAGTTACTATTGATGATAATGGAAATTTTTCTTTTGATCATTATGAGGCTCGATGTGATACAAAAAATTTTATGGTTCAACAAAAGTCTCTACAAAATGGACAAATATTCGAAATTTCTCTAGATGCAAATTATATATTAGATGAACTTTGTAGTTTTTTAAAATACTCTAAAGGACACTTACTTATTTTTGATTATGGGTTTTTAAATACATCTTTTTCTAGTACTCTTCAGTCTTTATACAAGAACCAAAAAACCAATCTTTTAGATAATATTGGAAAGCAAGATATTACTTATCATATTAATTTTAGTGAATTTAAAAACATAATTGAGAAATTTGAACCTGAGACTATCAATTTTTATAACCAATCAGAATTTTTAGAAAAAAATGGTATTCATGAAAGAGCAAATGATTTAATTCAAAATAATTCTGACGCAAAGGATGAGATAGAACAACAAGTAAAAAGATTGTGGGGCAAAGAAGAAATGGGTGAGCTCTTTAAAGTACTAGAGGTTGTGTTCTAAATGTTTTTTTCTAATAATCTTTCTGATATAGATCATTGTTTTTTCTCAAAACTAGGTGGAAATTCAAAAAAAATATATTCAAGTTTAAATTGTGGTATTGGTTCAAGCGATAACAAGACTCATGTTAAAGAAAATCTATCATACATTTCAAGATATTATGAATTAAGTTCAAAGAATCTAATTACTATGTATCAAACTCACTCAACTAAATGTAAAGTAATTAAAAATAATACTATGCAGCCAATTAAAGCTGATAGTTTAGTAACAAATCAGGCAAACTTAATTCTTTGTGTACTTTCTGCTGACTGTGCTCCAATCTTGTTCTACGATCCAAAAAAAAGGGTTATCGGTGCTTGCCACGCGGGATGGAAAGGTGCGCTAAACGGCGTTATAGAGAATACTCTAAAATCAATGAAAAACTGTGGTTCTAAATTACAGAGCATTAGATGTGCTATTGGTCCCTGCATCGACTTTACTTCATATGAAGTTCGAAAAGACTTTTATAAAGCTTTTTTGCAAAAATCTCCAAGAAATAAACAATTTTTTGAAATAGTTGATAAGGATAAATACCTATTTTCTCTCTCAGATTTCATTACAAGCAGTCTATTAAGGTTAGGTATAAATAATGTTGAAAATATCAATATAGATACAGTTAGCAATGAAAGCTTATGCTTTAGTTATAGGCGGTCATTTATTAAAAAAGAAAATGATTATGGTAGAATGATATCAACAATTGTTATAAAAGAATAATCAATGAGAATAATCGCAGGCAACAGCAATCTACCACTTTCCGAAAACGTCTCAAAATATTTAGGAGAAAAGCTTACTGATGCATCTATAAGAAGATTTGCAGATGAAGAAGTGTACGTTGAAATTAAAGAAAATATTAGAGGAGAAGATGTTTTTGTCATAGAGTCACTATCTTATCCAGCAAATGATAATTTAATGGAACTCTTAGTTATTATTGATGCACTTAAAAGGGCGTCTGCTAAAAGAATCACAGCTGTAATACCTTACTATGGATATGCCCGACAGGATCGAAAACCTGGACCTAGAACACCAATATCTGCAAAACTTGTTGCTAATTTAATCACGACAGCAGGAGCCGACAGAGTTTTAACAATAGATTTACATGCAGAGCAAATACAAGGATTTTTTGATATACCGACTGATAATTTATTTGCTGGACCTGTTTTTTCAAAAGATATAGGCAAAAAGTACTCTGTTGAAAATTTAACTGCTGTGTCACCCGATATAGGAGGAGTTGTAAGAGCAAGAGCCATTGCAAATAAAATCGGAGCTTCAATTGCAATTGTTGACAAAAGAAGGCCTAGAGCTGGTGAAAGTGAAGTTATGAATATTATTGGTGAAGTGGAAGGCAAAGATTGTATCATATTAGACGATATTATTGACTCTGCGGGCACTATTTGTAATGCAGCTGACAAAATTATAGATTTAGGTGCAAAAAGTGTTACCGCGTATGTTACTCATGGAGTTTTAACTGGTAAAGCGATTGAAAGAATTAATAAATCTAAACTTAGTGAGCTTGTAATTACAGACACAATTTACAATAATTCAAAATCAGTCGAATCTGATAAGATTAGAATTATTAGTATTGCAGACTTGCTTGGTGAGGCGATTAGAAGAATATCTGAAGAAAGCTCAGTCTCAAGCCTCTTTGAATTTTAAGTATAAATACTTGCTATTGTTATAAATTTAATTTAAGACCATTCCTACATTATGAGCAAACAAACTACTTTAGATGTCAATATCAGAGCTGAAACAGGCAAAAATGGTGCAAAAAAAGTTATAGCTGCTGGAAAAATCCCATCTGTAATATATGGACTTGGTGAGCAACCATTAAATATATCAATTGATAAAATATCAGTTCAAAAAGAGATAAATTCTGGTGGCTTTTTAACTCGTATTTTTTCTTTAAATATAGATGGTAAAAAAAACCTAGCTATACCAAGGGATATTCAGTTTGATCCTCTATCAGACCAACCGATACATATTGACTTTTTAAGGCTCGCAGAAGACTCTAAAATTACTCTCGATATTCCAACACGATTTATTAATGAAGAACTTTCACCTGGATTAAAAAGAGGTGGTGTTCTTAACGTTAATAGAAGAACAGTACAATTAAGTTGTCCAGCAAATAATATACCTGAGGAAATCATTTTTGATTTAGAAGGTCTTGAAATCGGAGATACTATTAGAATTTCTGGCGCTAATTTATCTGAAGGAGTGGCTCCAACTATTACCGACCGAGATTTCACAGTAGCATCCGTTGCTGCTCCAACAGTTGTAAAAGAACCAGAAACAACGACTGAAGAAACAGCTGAGGGTGACTCAGAATCCTCTGACGCTTCAGATGACAAAAAAGAAGCTGCTGATGGCGATAAAGGTTCAGATAAACCAGAAGACAAAAAAGATTAAAATCGTTCTTTAATCAAACAATTTAGATATATAATCAAAAGATCATGATTGCACTAATTGGATTAGGAAATCCTGGAGAAAAGTATGATTTAAATAGACATAATATTGGTCATATGGTGCTTAATGCAATTATTGGCAGTCAAAAAGAAGTTATTACTGAAAAAAAACTCGGCGGACAGATTGCTAATTTTAAATACGGCTCTAAAAATATTAAGACATTTAAATCTAATGATTTTATGAATGAATGTGGAATTTCAATAAATAAATTTGTTTCATTTTATAAGTTTAAACCTGATTCAATATATGTAATCCATGATGACCTTGATCTTCAACTTGGAAAAGTAAAAATTAAATTTAGTGGTTCAAGTGGTGGTCACAATGGACTAAAGTCCATAGATAGCATGATAGGAAAAGATTATTTCAGAATACGTATTGGCATTAATCACCCAGGTTCAAAGGAACTAGTAAATAAACATGTATTAAGTAATTTCAAAAAACAGGAATTGATTACAGTCAATAACATTTGTGAACGACTTTCCACAAATTTGAGTATGCTTATGCATAGAGATAAATCAAAATTTCTGAATAAAGTTAAGCAATAAATGGGATTTAAATGTGGAATTGTTGGCCTTCCAAATGTAGGTAAGTCAACTCTTTTTAATGCTCTAACTAAAAAGATAAATGCTGAAGCGGCGAATTATCCATTTTGTACAATAGAACCCAATGAAGGAACTGTTCCCGTTCCTGATGAACGAGTAGAAATGCTCTCAACAATATCTAAATCAAAAAAAACCATTCCTACTACTCTTACATTTTTTGATATTGCTGGACTTGTAAGAGGTGCATCTAAAGGTGAAGGTCTTGGAAATAAATTTTTATCTCATATTAGAGAAGTAGATGCAATAATTCACGTCGTCAGGTGTTTTGAAGATAACAATATTACTCATGTTAACAACACCATAGATCCTTATGATGATGTATCAACAATAAATACTGAACTTATATTATCTGATTTAGAGATAACCTTAAAATTAAAAACTAATTTTGAAAAACTTAAAAAAAAAGGAGACAAAGACGCTGGAAAAAAACTTAATGCAGCTGATTTAATATTAAATCAATTGGAAGCAGGTTTGCCTGCAATTTCATGTCCAAAAATAAATGAAATAATTGATGATCTTAAAGAATTTAATTTAATTACATTAAAGCCAGTCATATATGTTTGTAATGTTGATGAAAAATCTATTATAGAAGGTAACAAATTTACAAAAGATCTATCTCAAAATATTAAAGAAGATATAATTTTAATTTCTGCAGAAATAGAGTCACAAATTTCTTCTCTTTCATCAGCAGACCAGGCAGAATATTTAGAAAGTTTGGGTTTGAAACAGTCTGGTTTAAATAAAATAATTAAATCAGGTTATCAAACTCTTAGTTTAATCACATATTTTACATCTGGCGAACAAGAAACGAGGGCTTGGACTGTTACATCAGGATCAAAAGCTCCAGATGCAGCAGGAAAAATACACTCAGATTTTCAAAGTGGTTTTATACGAGCAGAAACTATTTCATATGATGATTTCGTTGAATGTGACGGTGAAATTAAGGCCAAGGAACTTGGAAAAATGCGTAGTGAAGGCAAAGAATATGTAGTACAAGATGGAGACGTAATGCATTTTTTATTTAATAACTAATATGGACCACAAACTAGTATTCCCTACATACGACGAAATGCATGAGAAAGCCGTAAAGCTTGCTCATTTAATAAAAGATAAGAATATCAAATTTGATAAAATGGTCGTTGTCTCAAGGGGAGGTTTTGTCCCTGCATCAGTTGTTGCATATACCCTTGGTATTCAGGATGTCGATATAGTATCAATCCAGAGCTATATTCATAGAGAAGCTGGTAAAGCAATTGTCCATAGGGCTCCAAAAACAGATGAAATTGTATTAGTGATTGATGACATAGTAGATAAGGGTGGAACTGCAAAAGCTCTAAAAGAATATATGCCTAATATGCACCTAGCCGTAATATATGCAAAGCCTCGAGGTTTGCCGCTAGCAGATACTTTTGTTGAAGAAATTACGCAAGAAACTTGGCCTGTCTTCCCCTGGGATGAGGAAGACAAAGCCAATCATTAAATCCTACAAGAAGATATAGTATAAGAACGAAAGCACTCCTATTACTATCGATCCAGCATTAAGATCTGATTGCCTGCCACTTAAGGCTTTTATTATCACATAAGCAATAAAACCTAATGCAATTCCATGAGCTATACTAAATGTTAATGGCATTAAGATCGCAGCTAGTACGGCTGGTGCGTATTCTGTAACGTCATCCCATTCGATATCCCTCAAGTTTTTAAGGAAGAAAGTTGCAACAAATACTAATGCAGGAGCTGTTGCAAATGCAGGAATACTTTGAGCAAGCGGTGCTAAGAATAAACAAATAGCAAATAATGCTGCAACAGTTACTGCTGTAAGACCAGTTTTGCCTCCCTCTTTTACTCCCGCTCCTGACTCAATATATGAAGTAGTATTAGATGTACCAACAACCGCACCAACTGTCGTAGCAACAGAGTCAGCTAAAACAGCTTTACCAATTCCGTCAACATTTCCTTCTTTATCAACTTTACCAGTTAGATTGGCTACAGATGTTAGTGTTCCTGCAGTATCAAAAAAATCGACAAAAAGGAAAGCAAACGCAACGCCAATAAATCCAGCAGTGGCTAATAAACTAAAATCCATGGAGAAAGCGTGTACAGCTGGTGGTACAGATCCAACTACACCGTCAATTGCACTCACGCCAGTGATCCACGCAATAAGACTTACTGCTAAAATACCAATGATTATTGAACCAGGTATTCCTCTTTTATCTAATATTGCCATTATTCCAAAACCAACAGCAGCTAACATAACAGGCATCGATGCAACATCACCAAGCGTCACGAGAGTAGCTGGGCTGTCAACAACTATTCCTGCATTTTTTAGACCGATGATAGCAAGGAACAATCCAATTCCAGCTCCCACTCCGAATTTCATACTTACAGGTATGCTATTAATAATCCATTGCCTAGCAGGGGTTATTGAGAGTATTAAAAATACAATACCGGCCACAAATACTGCCGCCAGAGCTTGTTGGTATGTGTATCCCATTCCAAATACGACACCGAAAGCAAAAAAGGCATTTAGACCCATCCCTGGCGCAAGTGCAATCGGCCAATTGGCCCATACACCCATAATTAAACAACCAACAATCGATGCGATGATGGTTGCAACAAAAACGCCACCGAAGTCCATTCCTGTTCCTTCAGTTGAGAGAATTGCCGGGTTCACAACAATGATGTAGGCCATCGTTAAAAACGTAGCAATGCCCGCTAATATCTCAGTTCTAACGCTTGTTTTGTGTTGACTGAGCTTAAATAAGTTTTCTAACATTTATATCCTCCATAGATTTGCTCAATTATATCACTTATTGAGTTGAGTTCAGAAAAATTAGTAATCAATAAAATCAGAATTGATAATTGACTTAAAATTTAATTATTAAATTATTGAAATGATTAGAGATAAGTTAACGGCTCTCACGCCATATTTGTTTGTTAGTAAAGTATAATAAGAATGAAAGTATAAGAAGATATGCAATAACCTTAAAACCGATTCTTTTTCTAGCTTCCAATTTAGGTTCTGCGGCCCATGTCAAAAATGAAGTAACGTCGTATGCCATTTGTTCAGGCGTTGATACTGTGCCATCAGTATACTCAACAGCGCCGTCATATAGAAGTTGTGGCATGGCAATTTTTTGGCCTTTAGCATAAATATTATAGTAAACTCCATCGTCTAACTTCATATCACTTGGAGGCTCCTCATATCCAAGCAGAAGAGAATAAAGATAATCTGCTCCACCAGGTCGAGCCTTAACCATTACTGATAAATCTGGAGGGTATGCGCCACCATTGGCAGCTCTTCCTTGTTGCTCATTTTCCCAAGGGCTTACAAACTTGTCAGATAATATTGCAGGGCGTAAAAACATTTCACCGTCTTCATTAGGACCATCTTTTACCTCAAATTGAGCAGCCATGGCTTTTGCTTGAGCTTCTGAAAATTCAGGACCACCGTCTTCTACTAAATTTCTATAACTCAAATAATCCATTGAATGACATCCTGCACAAACTTCCGTATAGACTTGATAACCACGTTGAAGAGAAGCCCTCTCAAAAGTTCCGAGAGGTCCTTCGAAAGACCAATATGGATGAAGAGGTTCTTTAAGCTCACCTGCAGCATGTGAATTGACTGAAAAGATAAGAGAAACAAAGATTGGAAATATTGCTAACTTAAAAAGAAATTTCATAGATTATTTATAAACAAAATCTCCTGTAACCGCAGAACCGTTTTCTTTTTGCTTTTGTTCTTCTTTGGTAAGAACTGGTTCACTAATACTTTTTGGCAAAGGCTTTGTCTTTTCAAAAAACCCAAGTAGCGGCATCACTATAATAAAGTGCATGAAGTAATAAGCCGTTGCTATTCTTCCAACAATTAAATAAATGCCAGAGGACACTTGTGAACCAAGATAACCTAACAAGATTACATCGGCGATAAACAACCAGTAAAATTGTTTGTATAGAGGTCTGTATTTTGCGGAACGAACTTTAGAAGTGTCTAACCAAGGCAAAAAGGCAAGAATTGCGATGGCTGAAACCATCAAAATTACGCCACCTAACTTATCGGGCACAGATCTCAATATCGCATAAAAGGGTAAAAAATACCATTCAGGCACAATATGCTCAGGAGTCTGAAGAGGGTTAGCTGGTATGTAGTTGTCTGAGTGACCTAAAATATTTGGAACAAAAAATACAAATCCAGCAAATATAATCATGAATACCATTAAAGCAAAGGCATCTTTGATCACATAATGTGGATGGAAAGGAACGGTATCTTGAGAACCTTTTACGACATCAATACCTTCAGGATTATTGTTACCTGGTACATGCAAGGCCCAAACGTGAAGTACAACAAGTGCAAATATTAAAAAAGGCATAAGATAGTGAAGCGTGAAAAATCTGGTTAATAATGGGCTGTCGACTGAATAGCCACCCCATAACCACGTGGTGATTGCATCACCAAAAAAAGGTATTGCGCTAAATAAATTTGTTATAACTGTTGCTCCCCAGAAACTCATTTGGCCCCAAGGAAGAACATAGCCCATGAATGCTGTAGCAATCATCAACAGGAAAATAAATACTCCTATTATCCAAATTAATTCTCTTGGCTCTTTATATGATCCGTAAAAGAGAGATCTTGCCATATGAATATAAACAGCCATAAAGAACAGCGATGCACCGTTGGCGTGAATATATCTAAGGAGCCAACCATAATTGACATCTCTCATTATATGTTCAACACTTTGAAAAGCTAAATCAGCATCAGCAACATAATGCATTGCTAGAACGAGGCCTGTAACGATTTGAGTTAAAAGACAGAAAGTAAGTATGCCTCCAAAAGTCCACCAGTAATTTAAATTTTTTGGAGTTGGATAAGGTAACATATGTCCATAAATTAGATCTAGTAGAGGTAAACGATCATTAAACCATTTTCCAACTGCACTGCTAGGTTTGTAATCTGAACTCATATTTTCTATCCAATCTTAATAGTATTATCATTTAAAAAAACGTACTCCGGTATTTCTAAATTAGTTGGTGCGGGACCTTTTCTAATTCTTCCGGACGTATCATAGTGAGAACCATGACAAGGACAGTACCAACCATTATAGTCACCTTTTTGCCCAAGTGGTATGCAACCAAGATGTGTACAAACACCAACCATAACTAACCACTCGGGATTTTGAACTCTTTCTGTATCATCTTCAGGGTCTGGCAAATCTGTTATGGCAACTTTTTGCGCTTCAGTAATTTCTTCCTTGGTTCTTCTTCTAATAAAAACAGGCTTACCTCTCCATAAAATTGTTATACTTTGTCCTGGAACAATCGGTCTTAAGTCAACTTCAGTTGATGCAAGCGCCTTTACTGATGCATCTGGGTTCATCTGAGTAATGAATGGCCATGCAACAGCTCCAGCTCCAGCAGCTGAAAATGCACCCGTAGTAATGTACAAGAAATTCCTCCTTGTTACCTTTTTTTCTCCCACTTAAGTATCCATCCTTTTAATAGCTAATATACTAATAAATATTGCTTTTTTAAGGAAAAAAACATAACAAACGTCTCAAAAATTGTGTCAAGATGACGCATATTTCTAAAGAATTAAATTAATCATTATAAAAAAATGAATTTAGCAATATTTCAGCCAGACATTCCTCAAAATACTGGATCAATGATTCGCATTTGCTCGTGCTTTAATGTAGACATCGATATCATACACCCATCGTCATTTCCTTTGGATGATAAATCTCTTAATCGTGTTTCAATGGATTACAAGGAATTAGTAAACATCAGACAGCATGATAGCTGGGAAGATTATAAAAGGAATAAAACATCCAGATTAATTCTTCTTTCCACAAAAGGAAGGAAATCGTATTTAGATTTTAAGTTTAGAACCGACGATAATTTAATAGTTGGGAGAGAGAGTGCTGGCGTACCCGACTATGTTCATGAGTCAGCTGATGAAATATTAAAAATTCCAATGAATTCTCTAGCAAGGTCTCTAAATGTTGCAGTTTCATCGGCAATTGTTATATCAGAGGCCGCAAGGCAGATAGGATTAATTGATGAGACAAAATAAAATAAAATGTAAAAAATGGTTTAAAGAGCTTCAGAACGAACTCTGCAAAACGATTGAGAATATCGAGAGAGACTTTGGTTCAAAAGCAAAGTTCAAATCTCACAAATGGAAAAAAGGGGAATTTAGAATTATCAATGGAGATGTAATTGAAAAAGGTGGAATTGCCTTTTCAAACGTGACTGGAAAATTTCCAAAACATTTTGCTCACGAAATACCTGGTACAAAGAAAAGTAGAAATTTTTGGTCTTCTGGAGTCTCCGTAATTTTACACCCAAAAAATCCGAAAGTTCCAGCCCTTCACTTTAATACGAGACATATCATTACTGGTAAAAGTTGGTTTGGAGGGGGCATTGATGCAACTCCAAGTTTTAAAAATAGAAACATGGAAACTCAATTTCACAACAAACTAAGAACAATGTGTGATATTCATGATAAAAAATATTACAGAAAATATAAAAAATGGTGTGATGAATATTTTTTCCTTCCACATAGAAATGAAATAAGGGGCATAGGCGGTATTTTTTTTGATTATCTTATGAATGATTGGGATAAAGATTTTGAATTTATAAAAGATACTGGTTCAACATTTAATTCGCTTGTAAATACAATTGTACGAGAACAAAATAAAAAAAAGTGGACTAAAAAAAATAAGGAAACTCAACTATTAAAAAGAGGACGATATGTTGAATACAATTTATTGTATGACAGAGGTACAAAATTTGGATTAAATAGTGGTGGTAATATTGATGCAATATTGATGTCAATGCCACCAAACGCTAAGTGGGATTAAATATGGAAACTGAGCCAATAACAGTAGAGGGTGCCAAAAAACTCCAGGATGAGCTGAGTGATTTAATAAACAATAAACGGCAAAAAGTAATTCAGGCAATTGCTGAAGCAAGGGAACATGGAGACCTAAAAGAAAATGCAGAGTATCATGCTGCAAAAGAAGAGCAAGGTCACATCGAAGGCAGGATACAACAGATTCAAGCTATGTTGGCAAATGCAGAAATTATTGACGTATCAAAATTAGATAAAAGTAGCCTTAAAGTAGTTTTCGGATCAACTATTAACGTCACGGACCTTGATGACGATAATAAAATAAAATTTAAAATTGTTGGCGATGATGAAGCAGATATTGAACAAAATTTAATTTCTTATAAATCTCCTGTAGCAAGAGCTCTTATAGGCAAAACTAAAGGAGATTTTGTGACTGTTACAACACCAAAAGGTGAAAAAAGTTATGAAATTACAAAAGTTATATATAAATAGAACTATTTTCTTGCCTGTACTACAGCTTTAAGCCTTTCTATCAAAGAAAACTTATCATCAATAAATCCATTTTCAGCCCACCAATCTTCAACTTCTGTAAGTATCTCTCCCACTAATGGACCCTCACTTACTCCCATACCAATTACATCTCTTGCTTCTAAATCAAATTTTGGCTTTTCAAATGTGTTGGCAACTTCGCATAGTGATCTCCAATTAACTTCATTCTTTGGGTTAGGATCATTAACCCAATTTAATATGACTTCATCCTGAAATCTTGAAACACCAAGTTTATACAAAAGCAACCTGGCTTCCTGCATAGATAAGTAAGATACTATTTTTTTATTTAATTGAGAGTAAGATGATAACTCTGTGGACTCGCTCTTTGTAAGAGTATATTTACTAATAAAATTGTTTATTTTTTCTTGATCGTTATTAAGAAGCACACTTAATCTAAAAATATGATTAATTGGATATTTAATTTTTGTTTCAACGGAAATTAAAATATCAAAACTTTGACTTAACGAACAATTACAAAAATGTTCTTTTAATATACCTACCTCTTGCATTTCCTTTAGTGCATTTGATGGATCTTCAGATTTTAATAATCCACTAAACTCATGCCATAATCTCTCGTTTGAAATAACATCAAGTTTTTTATGATGATTTTTAAAAATTTCTAAAATCTCTTTATTGTCGTTCATGAGTTGCATCATAGCCGAAAATCTAAAAAATCTCATTATTCTTAAGTAATCTTCTGAGACTCTTTTTTCAGGATCTCCTATAAATCGAATTCTACGATTATTTATGTCATCAAAGCCACCATGAAAATCATAAAATTTCCCAAATTTATCAAGATATAGAGCATTTATAGTAAAATCTCTTCTAGCCGCATCTTCCTCCATATCTTCTGAAAAATCTACATCAGCATGTCTTCCGTCAGTTTTTAAATCCTTACGGAATGAGGTTATTTCAAATTTTCTGTTATTAATTACAGCAGTAACGGTTCCATGTTTTAAACCAATGTCTACGTGTTTAATTTTATTTTTTTCTAAAATTTCTATTACTTCGTTTGGTTTAAATTTCGTAGCAAAATCAATATCACTCGTTTTTTTATCTAGTATCGCATCACGAACACAACCACCGACTAAAAATAGTTTTTCTTCAAAGATATCAAGCAATGTGATCACTTCGGGATCGTTTAATATGTGTTCAAATTTATCCATGAATTTATTGAATTTTTCCTTTTAAAATATCATACAAGTTCATAAGCATACCAGCTGTTGCTCCCCATATCTTGTAATCTCTATATGGAATTACATAGTAATCATAATCAAATTTAATACCATTTTTAGAGTATGATGCACTCTCTTTGTAGTGATTTTTATCATTTAAAAGGTAACTTATTGGCAAAAAGAATATTTCTTCAACTTCATTAATGCTTAATTTAAATGAATTTATTGTATCAATAATAGATACGATAGGCATAATTCTGTATCCTGTTCCAGTTATGTAGACATCAAGGTTTCCAATAACCTTAATATCGTCTCTCTTAATGCCAACTTCTTCGTAAGTTTCTCTTATTGCTGTTTCAATAGGGTCTTTGTCAAGAGAGTCTATTTTACCTCCTGGAAAACTAATTTGTCCTGCATGATCTTTTAGTTTTTCTGGTCGTTTAGTGAGTAATATTTTTGGCTCAGGTTGAAGAATGATCGGAATTAAAACTGCAGACGGAGTGAGGTTTGATTTTTGTAAGTTTTCTAACGCTTTAGGGTTGTGGAATCTAGTTAGAGTTTCTTCAGTTAAAGCTTTAAAACGTTGATGTGTAATTTTTTCATTTTGATGAAAAAGCTTTGAAAGAGATTCTTCAGTTAACATCTATTTTATCTCAAACATTTTAAATATCTCATTATTACTTTCTATGGTTAAGAAATTTTTATCTTCTATGGTTCTTTCTTGAGCATATTCAATTAGTTCGTAATAAACAGATCTTGATATAAGCCCCCTTAAATTGTTTCTAACAAGCATGTATGGTAAAGGCTCATTTTTATCATTTACTTCAATCGATATTGGATTTTTTTTTGTTAGGATAATTTCATCTTGAAGTGACGTATAGAATATTAGAGAAGTTTTATTTTCTTTTTTTAATTTATCCATTGATACAATCAAAAAAGGAGTATCCTCAACTTGTATTCTAACTTTTTCTACAGGAGTTACTAAATAATATTCGCCATCAGAATCTAATCTTAAAATTGTTGAAAACAATCGTACCATCGCAGGTCTTTTAATTTCAGTGCCCATATACATCCACCTACCATCACGCAAAATCTTTAAGTCTATATCACCACAAAATGGAGGGTTCCATTTATCTACAGGAGGTAATCCTTTTTTTCCAGATTTGCTAAATCCATAAACAGTCTCAATTCCTTTCAAATTTATTTTATTGTCACTCATCTATGAAAAAATAATTTCCCCCATATCTTTTAGTTTCATTTCAGATTTATTTATTTTTATAAGAACTCTGTTTTTATTAACTGGTCCATAAAAAACAAAATTATTGTCTAATTTATTGAATCCAAATTCTTTATAATAATCATATTCGCCGACAACAATTATGAAGTAAATTTGACTATTAATAGTTATTTTATCTAACGAATACTTTACAAGTTTTTTTCCATATCCTTTACCAACTTGATTTGGTTCAACAGCCAATGGTCCTAATAAAAGTCCAGTATAGGAATTATTCATAAGTGTTTCACAAAAACTTATACTAGCTAGAATTTTACCGTTTAATGAATAAACGTATGAATAATCATCAATATATGGCTTATTTTCTCTTAATCTGTATACAGATCTTGCATATCTTCCTGGCCCAAAAGTTTTATTGAGTAAATTTTCAATTGTACCATTATCGCTTTGAATTTTTTTTCTAATATCACTCATAAGTTCTGTGCAATTTCTACATTATTGTCTATGATTTTACCCTAAAAAGAATTTAAATTGGGAGAAATTTTTATGCAGTCTGTTGATGTAAACGAATTAGAGAATTTTAAGGGAAAAGACATGGGTCATTCTGACTGGATGCAGATTGATCAGAATAGAATAAATCAATTTGCTGATGCAACTAATGACCATCAATGGATACATATAAACGAAGAGAAAGCAAAAGCAGAACTTCCTACAAAATCAACAATTGCTCATGGATTTTTAAGTCTATCTTTGTCTGTTCCTCTAAGTGCAAAAATTTGGACAATCACAGGTGCTAAGATGATTATTAATTATGGTCTTAACAAAGTTCGTTTTATAAACATGGTACCTGTAAATTCCAAAGTAAGAATGGCTGTAAAGATCAATGAAGTAAACAAATTAGATAATGGCGGTACTCAAGTCATAAGTGAAGCAACTTTGGAAATTGAAGGTCAAGATAAACCCGCCTATGTAGCTGAAACTATTATGGTTGCTTTTCCATAAATAATGTCAAATAAATCATATCCTGATCCGGATGCTATCGATTTAAATACAAATAAAGAACTTATAAAAATTCTTACATGGAATTTGTGGTGGAAATTTGAAAATTTTAAAGATAGAGAAAAATTAATTTTTCAAGAACTAAGGTCTCTCATTCCAGATATCATGTGCTTGCAAGAAGTTTGGGTAGAGGAAGATGAAAGCCAAGCAAAAAAAATTGCAGATGAATTTGGTTATTTTTATACATATAAAGAAAGTTTTGAATTTGATGGAGTTAAGTTTGGAAATGCAATTATTTCGAAATATAAAATAGTAAATTATTCATCAAAATTCTTTACGGAAGTGCCTGGCAAAGATGAAAAGAAGTTGTTCATTCACGCAGAAATTGACTATAAAGATACAATTTTGAATATTATTTGTACTCATCTTAATTATAAATATGAACATCAACAGGTAAGGCAAAATCAAGTTACAGAGTTAATGGGTTACATTTCTGAATTAAAGAATTTAGAATTTCCAGTTATTTTATGTGGTGATTTTAATGCTGATCCAATTAGCGACGAAATTAGGACTATCACTGGGCACAAACAACCAGTAAGTGATGTAGTTTTAAGGGATGCGTGGATGATTACAAATCCAGATGATATTGGATTTACTTGGTCTAATGATAATCATTGGGCAGCGAGAACATTAGAATATAACAGGAGAATTGATTACATTTTTATTGGCAAGCCAGGATTAAATGGAATTGGGCAGCCTATAAAAAGTGAATTAGTCGGAACTAATTGCTATGAAAACATCTTTCCGAGTGATCACTTTGGTGTTATGACACATTTAATAGGAAAATAGTAATGGCTTTAATAATTTCAATTTTTGCAGGTGGTGGTTTAGGTGCATTACTAAGATATGGAGTAATTAGTAATATAAGTAAAATATTACCGAGCACTTTCCCATATGGAACATTAACTGTAAATATTCTCGGGGCACTGTTGATAGGTATAGTTTACAGTTTACTATCACAAAAAATTTCAATTTCAGAAAATTTAAAACTATTTATTACCGTTGGATTTCTTGGAGGCTTCACGACATTTTCAACATTTAATCTAGATTTTTTTCAGCTTATTGAGAGTTCAAAAATTGCAGCAGCAATGATTTATGCTTTAGGAACTTTTATTACAACTATAATAGGATTTTATGCTGGATATTCAGTTATAAGACTATTTTATTAATCTTACTTCTTTCTTTTTGATATCATATAATCTGCAAGGCCATCATAACCTTTTGAGATCATCATCTTTGCAGAAGCAATATTCATAGTATCATTGAGAGGCTGAATTTTGTGAGACTTGACGACAATATTCATAAATTGAGCTGCAGCACATATAGAAATTACTTCGGAAATAACTTTATCTTCAAATTGAAATTTCTTAATTTCATTAATGTCTTCATCATTAATTGAATTATTGTCCTCATTAACTTTATGCGCAAATTTTAAGATCGGTTTGTATTTGTCTTCAATACCAGAGTCATCAATATTTTCTCTGTAACTCTCAGTCTCAATATCTTTGAGCTTGATTTTTGATATTTCTGCATGAATATTTTTGCAATAGGAGCAGCCATTCAATCCTGAAACATACGCAAAAATCATCTCTTTAATATAAGTAGGCAGTGAAGTTTCTTGTCTCATCAGACTTTCTAAATAACTTACAAAATGCGATTGATAATCCCAGCTATCGAGGAATACGTCATAAACCGAAGTATATTTTTCTAAAATATTCGTCATAAATTCTCTTGGCTGGGGCGGGAGGATTCGAACCTCCGAATGCCGCTACCAAAAAGCGGTGCCTTACCGCTTGGCCACGCCCCAATTGTTATCTAATTATTTAATTTAACTTAATGATATTGCAATGATTATATTAGTTTAGTTGTTTTAGTCCACCAATCAGGGTATTTAGAATGTATATCCTGAATTACTTTAGATGCTTTAATTTCATTATCTATTACAGCAAAAACACAAGAGCCGCTCCCTGTCATTCTAGCAAATTGGCAATTTTTATGATTCCTTAAAAAATCTAGCGCAAGCTTAATTTGGCTGCAAAGATTGATTGATGAGTCCTCAAGATTGTTGCTAGTTACATCAAGAATCTGTTCCAACTGAAGACTAAGAGCATTTTCATTTATGTCTGACTTTTTAACGAAGGATTTATTATTACTAAATACAGCCTCCGTACTTAAATCTATGAATGGGTAAACAAGTAATATTTGCTTTTCACTAATTATCTCGATAGATCGATCTACCAGACCTTTACCAATTATAAATGATGGTTTTGTCTCAAAAAAAAATTCAATATCAGATCCTAATTCTCTTGCTGCTTTAAGACATTGATCTTCGTTAACTAATTTATTTTTAATTAAGTACATTAATAATGATGCTAAATTTGAAGATCCTCCACCTAATCCCGCACCTACAGGTATATTTTTTAGAACTTTTATTTTAAATGGAAAATCTGTTAAATAATTTTTTTTAAAAAGGTATTTAAATAATTGCTCTATGGCATTTGATTTGATCATAGATGAAAATTGACCTTCAAAAATAATTTCCAAAGAATTGCTCTTTTCAATTTCTATATCATCATGCAAATCTATTTTGCTTATCAATGAATATATTTCATGATATCCGTCTTGACGTTTTGATAGAACATCAAGGAAAAGATTTATCTTTGCATGCGATTGAATCTTTTCAAAAGTCAATTTTATATTCCTATTAGGAGCTTTTCTTTAATCTGATCTTTAAGTTCACCTTCGGTATCAAGCTCAATCGCTCTTTCCCAATGATATCGGGCTTGTAATTTGTGACCTATTTTCCATAGAGCATCTGCATAGTGATCATTAATTGTCGGATCGTATGGCATCATATCAATTGCATAGTCTAATAATGATAAAGCTTCTTCAAATCTGCCGACTTTAAAATAATACCAAGCCATGCTGTCAATAATATAGGGATCATTTGGCTTAAGTGACATAGCTTTTTCAATCAATTCTTTTGCGAGTTTTAAGTCTAGGTCTTTATCTAAATAAGAATAACCAAGATAGTTTAAAACATCAGGTTGATCTTCATAAATACTTAACGCTGTATTAAAGTTTGTTTCAGCCTCACTCCAATTGTCTGTCCTTTCATGGACAATACCAATATTAAAAAAAACTTCCCATATATTCTGATTGTCTTGTGCTAAAGCTATATCCAGAGATGACTCGTAAGAGTCTAGAGCTTGTGTCCAATTCTTTTCATATCGATAAAAATTTCCGAGCGCAATTAGACTGTCAAATGTTTGATTAAATTTATTATAGTTGACCAAATTTTTAATTGCTTTTTCTTCTTCATCTAACTGAGAATATAAGTCAGAGATTTGTATAGCGGCATATTCCCCTAGGTAGTGTTTTTTTGGTATCATTCTTAAAATACCTTGAGCTTTTTTCAAATCTCCTAGGTTTATTAAAAAGTTACTAAATAAATATTTTATTTCGTGCAAATTAGGAGATGTCTCTAGAGCAAGCTGATAAAGCATGTGGTTTAGTTCTGAGTTGATATCCTTGATTAAAGCTGAGGAATTGAAAAGAACAACACCAATTCCTTGTAACTGGTTTTGAATAACTCTATTTTCATCACTTATTAAAAATGAAGCTTTAAAAGTATTATCGTATTCATTTAAATAGTTATCGATGACATATTCTTTTTTTTCTAATAAGTCATTTCTTTCTAAGAAATTTAAATATAATCCTACAACATATAAATCATTTCTTTGAGATAAGTATAAGTCATAAAAGATTTCAGCTAATTCAATATCATCAATAAAATCATAAATAAGAGCCTTATGAAGTAATGCGAAATGCTGATGCTCATTTGAAGAAATTAAGTCAATCAGGGCCATACTTTTCTCGATATTTTTTTTGTCGGCCCATACCCATGCTCGCAGTAACCTTATAAATGTTGAGTCAGAAATATCTCCTTGCCAAATACTGGCAAAACTTTGATCAGCAAAATTGAATTCATAAGAATTTATGTAAGAAATACCATTGATCAAATGTCCTTGTGGAGATTGATTGTTCATACAACAAGCATTTCGTTTTTGGTCGCATCCAACCCTAGCTAATTTAAATGAATAATTTTTTGCGCTCTGTATATCTCCATCTAAGATGCTCAATAAAAGTAATCTATCTAAAGACAGTAAATTGTCAGGATTTTTTCTAAGTATTCTCTGATAATATCTTTTTGTTACATTATAGTCATTTGAGTCAATTGACACTTTTGCAACAAGATAATCTCCAACTTGAGGGCCTGATGATGTGCTAGCAAATGAATTGTTGATAATTGGTAGTGTTAAAAAAGCAATTAAAATAAATCTGAAAAAAATATTTGTTACCATTTTCTGATTAACTTACATGTTGGCATATTTTGGCCCACCTCCACCTTCCGGTGTTACCCATGTAATATTTTGAGAGGGTTCTTTTATATCACATGTCTTGCAATGAATACAGTTTTGACTGTTTATAACAAATTTAGGATTTGAGCCGTCATCCTCTCTGTGAATTTCATATACACCAACAGGACAATACCTTTGAGCAGGTTCATCAAATTCCTCTAATGTATAATTAATAGGCAAATTATTGTCTTTAAGTTGTAAATGGACAGGCTGATTTTCAGTATGATAAGTTCCTGTGAGATATACAGAACTTGATTTATCAAACGTTAGAACGCCGTCAGGTTTTGGATAATCAATCTTCTTACAATCTTTAGCTGGTTTAAGTGTCTCATGATCAGCGTGTTTGTGTTTAAGTGTAAAAGGCAATTTGCCTCTGAAGAGCCATTGATCAATGCCGGTGAGCAGTATTGCAATTAAAGTGCCATAATTTGTAAAAAATGGTTTTACATTTCTTGCTGAATGTAACTCATCTCGCAACCAACTTGCATTAAATTTTGTCTCATAATTTGATAAGTCTGAATCTTTACCTTCAATGAAATCATGAATTGCTTCTGCAGCTATCATTCCACTCTTCATTGCTGTGTGTGTTCCTTTAATTTTTGGCATATTTAATGTACCTGCATCGCACCCAACTAAAAGTCCTCCTGGCATATACATTCTAGGTAAGCTCTGAATTCCACCTTCAATTAATGCTCTTGCTCCATATGAAATTCTTTTTCCACCTTTCAACATTTCAGCAATTTTTGGATGAGTTTTAAATCTTTGAAATTCTTCAAACGGTGACATGTGAGGATTTGAATAATCTAACCCTAAAACATAACCCAAGAAAATTTGTCTGTTCTCAGCATGATAAACAAAGCTTCCACCATAAGTCTGATTATCTAAGGGCCAGCCAGCTGAGTGGAATACAAGGCCTTCATCGTGATTTTCTTCTGGTACTTCCCAAATTTCTTTTAATCCAATACCATATTGCTGTGGATCAGAATTTTCATCTAAATTAAATTTGCTTATTACTTGTTTGCCTAGATGTCCCCTACAACCTTCAGAAAAAACAGTTACTTTCGCATGTAATTCAATGCCAGGCTCAAATGAGTCTTTTTTTTCACCATTTATATCAATACCCATATCATTGGTTGCTACACCTTTTATAGAACCATCCTCATGATAAAGTACTTCTGAAGCAGCAAAGCCAGGATATATTTCAACACCTAGGTTTTCAGCAATTTGTCCGAGCCATCTGCATACATTTGCTAAACTAGCAATATAGTTACCTTTATTGTGTTGAACTGGCGGAAGCAAAAATGAAGGAACAGTCAAGCTAGACTTTTCAAATAAAAAAAGGAATTTTTCTTTAGTAACCTTTGTTTTGAGTGGACAGCCGTCCATATTTTTCCAGTCAGGTAATAATTCGTCTAAAGCACGCGTTTCAAGAACATTTCCACTCAGAATATGAGCACCAACCTCTGATGCCTTTTCTACAATACAGACGTTTAGATTCTCATTTAACTGTTTTAATTTAATTGATGTAGATAGTCCTGCTGGTCCAGCACCAACAATGACAACATCATATTCCATTGCCTCACGTTGAGTATTAGTATCCATAATTAACTATATATTTAGTTTATTCGGATTATAATTCAATTTGATTATGGCAAGTAAAAAATTACAGGAAAATTTAGACCTTTTAAGAAAGATCAAATTGCAAGGTGTTAATGAAATAATAGGAAATTCACCAAAAAATAGGCTAAAAAGTAACATAACGGAGGATGAAGCTAATTTGAGTCAAAATGATAAATACTCCAATGAACTAAACAATATCAGCTCATTGCCGGACTTAAAAGCCATCAATAACCTTGATGATTTAAAGGACTATATGTCTAAATTCAAAGGGTGTGAATTGTATAAGAGTGCAACAAACATGGTTTTTTCTGATGGTAATAAGTCTTCTCAAATTATGCTTATAGGGGAAGCTCCTGGTCACGATGAGGATGTGCAGGGTAAACCTTTTGTTGGAAGAAGTGGTAAGTTACTCAATAAGATGCTTGAGGCTATAGGTCTTAGTAGAGAAACGGTTTATATAGCTAACATTGTTCCTTGGCGACCACCCAACAATAGAAGGCCAACAGAAGAAGAAATAAATATTTGTCTTCCTTTTATTCGAAAGCATATAGAATTGATTGCTCCTAAAGTCTTAATGTTACTTGGAAGTACAGCAACATATGCCTTATTAAGAAACAAAGAAGGAATTACCAAAATAAGAGGTAAATGGGTTGATATGGAATTTGGAAAACTAAAAGTCCCAACATTGCCATCTTTTCATCCCGCATTTCTTTTAAGACAGCCAGCTCAAAAAAAATACTCATGGGAAGATTTAAAAATGCTCAAAAAGAAAATAGATGAGTCTTGAAATTAATCACTTATACAAATTTGATCAAAATTACAACCATCCCGTTGCCGGTGTAGATGAAGTTGGAAGAGGTTGTTTAGCAGGACCAGTTGTTGCTGCGGCAGTAATATTGAAAGATTTTGATAATAATGAAATTAACGATTCAAAAAAGATACCAAAGAAAAAAAGGGAAGAGTTGAGTTCATATATTAAGCAAAACTCAATCTACTCTATCGGTGAAGCAAGTGTTGAAGAAATAGATAAATTAAATATTTTAAACGCTTCATTGCTTGCAATGAAAAGAGCAATCAAAAATTTATCCTCTCAACCTGAGTCAATTTTAGTTGATGGAAATTTTAAGCCGATTAATGAGACTAATGTTTTTTCAATAGTTAAGGGTGATACAAAATCAATTTCAATTGCGGCCGCATCCATAGTTGCAAAGGTTTATAGAGATAAATTAATGGTCGAATTCTCAAAGACTCATCCTGAATATAAATTCGAGAACAATTCTGGATATGGAACAAAAGAGCATCAAAAAGCTCTTTTAAAATTTGGGATATCCCCTATTCATCGTAGGTCTTTTAAACCAATACACTACATATTGAATAATAAAGATTAATACAAAATATTAGACTCACTAACTAAGTAATTGATTCTTATATTTATTGACGCTGAATCACTTTTGAATCATATTATTTTTCGTGAAAACGGTCAAAAAAATCAAAAATGTGAATTCTATTATTCACGGAGACACTATCGAGGAATTAAAAAAATTACCTGATTGCTCAGTTGATTTAATATTTGCTGACCCACCTTATTACTTACAACTAGAAAAAAATCTATACCGTCCAAATAATAGTAAAGTTGATGCAGTAGACGATGATTGGGATAAATTTGAAAATTTTAAAAATTATGATGAATTTTCAAAAAAATGGTTAAAAGAGTGTCGAAGAATTTTGAAAGATACTGGTTCTATTTGGGTTATAGGTTCTTACCACAACATTTTTAGAATAGGTTATTTAATGCAAAATTTAAATTTTTGGATGTTGAATGATGTTATATGGCGAAAATCAAACCCTATGCCAAATTTTAGAGGTAAACGATTTACCAATGCCCATGAAACTTTAATTTGGGCTTCAAAAAATAAAGACTCAAAAAAATACACATTTAATTACGAAGCGATGAAATCACTTAATGAAAATATACAGATGAGATCTGACTGGGTAATTCCAATATGTAATGGTGGTGAAAGACTAAAAGATGAAGATGGAAAAAAAGTTCATCCAACTCAAAAGCCAGAGAGTTTACTTCATAGAGTCATATTATCTTCTAGCAATCAAGGTGACCTAATCTTAGATCCATTTTTTGGCTCAGGTACGACAGGTGCTGTTGCTAAGAAACTTTCCAGACATTTTATTGGTATAGAAAATGACGAAAAATATGTAAATGCAGCTATGAAAAGAATTTCAAAAGTTTCATCTTATGATAGTGAGACTATTCAGTTTACACCTTCGAAAAAAAGTGAGCCACGAATTCCTTTCGGTTGGTTAATTGAGCGAAAATTAATTGAGCCTGGCACAATTCTTTACGATAATAAAAAGAAATACAAAGCAAAAGTAAGAGCAGATGGATCAGTAATAAGTGAAAAAAGCTCAGGTTCCATCCATCAGATTGGGGCTGAAGTTCAAGATGCGAGTGCATGCAATGGTTGGACATTTTGGCATTTTGACGTTGAAGGAGAATTAAAGCCGATAGATCTATTGAGACAAAAACTTAGATCTGAATTAAATTGAGTTCATTTAATGTTTTTAAACTCATAGTCGTCACTGGATAATTAGAAATATCTTTGAGATTTATCCACTTATATTCATCATTAGAACTTAATTTTTTACTGCTATCAGCATCAGAAAAATACACAGAACAACTTAGGTCAATATGACTAAACTTATGAGTAAAGTTAATGTCTAACTTATTCCAATGCTTTGATGGTATTGGACAGAGATTTTTGTCAAATTTATGTTTTGTTTTTGACCAATTTGTAGAAGGCAGTTCCCACTGGTTACCGAGTATTGCATTTTTAGGTCTTTTCTTAAGAAGCACTTCGCGATCACCTTTAAGTGATAAGAAAGAAATACAATTTAATTTTTGTTTTTTAGTCTTTAACTTTGGTTCAGGTATTTGGTCAACAATTTTATTTTTATATGAATAACACTTCGAAGATAACACGCACACACCGCATTTTGTTACTTTAGGTGTGCATACTAACGCCCCGTGTTCCATAACTGCCTGAGTATATTGTCTGTTGCTTTTATCAGGACAACATTTAGAAGCTTGTTCATTTATTAATTTTTCATTCTGATCTAGGCGTCCAGAAAATCCATAATACCTCGCGAGCACTCTTTTAACATTGCCATCAACAGCAACAGCTTTTTTATCAAATGCAATCGATCTAATAGCCCCTGAGGCATAAACGCCTATCCCAGGCAAGCTTTGTAATTCCTCAAGAGAAGTAGGAACTTTTGAATCATATTGATTACAAATTTGTTTTGCACTTTTTAAAAGATTTCTAGCTCTTCGATAATAACCTAGACCTTGCCAAGCTAACAAAATATCCTCTTCTCTTGCACAGGCTAGACTCACAATAGTTGGCCATCTATTGATAAAATTTTCAAAATATGGAATGACAGTTGATACACCAGTTTGTTGCAACATAAATTCACTTACCATCACTTTGTAAGGATAATTTTCATCATTCACATTTTTTCGCCAAGGAAGATTTCTTTTATTTTTTTTGTACCAAGAGATTAAATTTTCACTAAAGAATTGATCTTTTTTCATTTATTTATGATAATTTAGAAAAAGTGATAAATAAATTTAAAAAAAAAGGACCTCAAGTAATTTCAAATTTGCTTCCTGATATTGCAAAAAAAACTCTTAAAAGAAGAGGTTTTTTTGAAATAGAGCTTTTAAAAAATTGGGAAAATTTAATTGAAAAAAAATATCGAAATCTATTAGAGCCCATTAAAATCAAAAGATCATCGAATCAATTAAAAAATAACAGTCATATTTTGTGTTTGCTTGCAGATCCAAGTATTGCATTTGCTATTCAACATGACAGTGAGAAAATTATCAAAAAGGTAAATTTATTTTTTGGTTACAAAGCAATTGATAAACTTGAGATATTTCAAAAGAAAATCGATAATTCAAATAAAAAAAAATCTAACAATAACAATAAATTAAAAGATAAATCTAAAAATTTTGATGAACGTTACAATGAATTAAATAAATATCCTGATCTAAGAAAAAATTTTCAAACTATTCTGTCTAAAATTACTAAGTCCTAATTTTGACAAATTCATTTATAAGATCGAAGTTTGAACAAACACAATTAAAACTGTAATTATTGTTAAATATTGAGTATATTCAATATGTTGTGTTATTAAATTTGTAGAACACAAAATATACGGGCTATTTATAAATGAAATTACTTAAAATCTTAATTTTAACTTGGATTATTAATATTTTTGCGCTCTCAGCGCTATACTCCAGTGAGACCTTGAAAGGTATGCAAATTGGAAGTGAAGATGCCCCTGTTTCTATTATTGAATACAGGTCACTTACCTGTAGCCATTGTGCTGAATTTAGTAATGAAACATATCCCCAACTAAAAACGGAATTTATTGATACTGGAGTAGTAAAATTTGAATTAAGACCCTTTGCCTTGAATGCAATAGATTTAAATGCTTTTAAGCTCTTACATTGTGCTGATGAGGCTGATTTTTTTGCATTAGATAAACTATTATTCAACGAACAAAAAAAATGGATAGTAACAAATCCAAGCGACAAGGTTTTAGAAAATAGTACGAAGGCTCTTGGCGATTATGGAATTCTGTTTGGTATTTCAGAGGATGATTATGCAGAGTGCCTCAACAATGAAGAAATAACAGATTTTATTCTTTCTGAAAGAATCAATGGAGTTGAAAATTTTGATATTTCATCAACTCCTACATTTATCATAAATGGTGAAATTTTTTCAGGAAATAAGTCATTTGAAGAACTAGAAAAAATAATTTTAAAAAAAAGCTAAATGAATTTTAAAAAATTAAAAATACTTGGATTTAAATCATTTGTCGATCCTACGGATATAATAATTGAAAAAGGATTAACCGGAATTGTTGGTCCAAATGGATGTGGTAAGTCAAACGTAGTTGAGTCTCTTAGATGGTGCATGGGGGAAACTTCTCCTAAAAGCATGAGAGGTTCTGGCATGGAAGACGTGATCTTTTCAGGAACATCTGACAGACCTGCAAGAAACAATGCTGAAGTTACTATATATCTTGAGAACACTGACCGGTCAGCTCCTTCTGAATATAATGATGGAGATGAAATTCAAATTAGAAGAAAAATAGAAATTGAAAGAGGTTCAGAATATAAAATTAATGGCAAAGAAGTCAGAGCTAGAGATGTACAGAGGTTGTTTGCTGATTTATCAACTGGAGCTCATTCACCCTCTCTCATTAGCCAAGGAAGAGTTGGTGCTTTAATAAATGCAAAACCAATCGATAGACGGTCTGTTTTAGAAGAAGCAGCAGGAATCTCTGGATTACATTCGAGAAGACACGAAGCGGAGCTTAAACTTAAAGGAGCTGAAACCAATCTTCAACGTGTTAAAGATATAATGAAACAGCTTAATAACCAGATAAATAGCTTGAAGAAACAGGCTGAACAAGCTGAAACTTATAGATCAATTTCAGATGAAATCACTAAACTCGAGGGAATTGTTTTATTTTTAAAGTGGTCATCTTTAAAGGAGTCATTTGAAAAATCTGATGATAATCTTAAAGACAGTGAAGCTCTAATTCAGAAATATACATCTCAATTAGCCCAAATTACCAATGAACAACTTAGAGCTAATGAAAAGCTAAAACCTTTAAGAGATAAAGAAATTGAAGCGGCTGCCAAACTTAATCGTATAAATCTTGAGCGAGAGTCACTTGATAGCGAGGAGGAGAGAATAAAAGATACAAAACTTAATCTCGAACAAACAATAAAACAAATTATCAGTGACTTTGAAAGAGAGCAATTTCAGCTTAAGGATGCAACAAAAGATCTTGAAGCTTTAAATCTTAAAAAAAATGAACTTGGATCAACCCATGATACTGAATTTAACGCTGAAACAATTGAAAATGAAAAAAACCAAAAAGATAATTTAGAGAATAGAATCACTAACCTCGACGAGGATATTGAGAAATACAACCAGATTAAAACAAATAAGAGAGATGATTTACAGCAATCTCTAATAATTGCTGAAAACCTGAAATCAAAAAAGCTTACTCTTGAAGAAGTTGAAAATTATGATGACCCAAAAAATTGGACACAAATATTCTCTGAAAAGTTCTACGATAGTATGAAGAATATTACTCAAAAATATTCAGAGGCCGAGCAAAATTCACAGATTGCAAACCAACAATATGACAAGGCCAGCGAAGAAGCTAAAAATGCAGCTACTTTATCTCTTGAATTAAGAGAAGAACTAAGACAGATGGATATAAAACAAAAGTTTAATGATTGGAACTATGAATATCAGAGACTCAGCAAATCTATAAATTCTTCTAGACGTCAATTGGAAGAATTAGAGTTAAGAAAACAAAAATCTGAAGAGGAATTAAAAAAGATTGCAAATAGACCTGAAGAAATTGCCCAAAGGCGTGGACAGTTAATTGAAACAAAAGGATTTGCTGAAACAGAAAGAAAGTATGCATCAGATAGACTTGCAGAGGCTGATCAAGAACTGAAAAGTATTGAAACCAATTTAAGAAATGCCCAGAATGATTTAGCGAATGTAAGGGAAGCTAAAGGTAGAACTGAAGCAACAAAAGAGTTAGCTGAGGGAAGACTGAAAGAACTTGAAGTAGAGTCCAATGAGAAATTTAATTGTGAACCTGATGCAATAATTAATAAATTAGAAATTAGTGAAGATTATGAAACGCTAAAAATTAATTCTGAGCGAACTGAAATCAGACTAGATAAATTAAAACAACAACGTGAAACTATGGGTGCAGTCAATTTAAGAGCCGACTTAGAAACAAAAGAAATGGATCAAGAGTTAAGTGAAATGAGATCTGAAAAAGATGATTTAGAAACTGCCATAAAAAAAATGAGGGTATCTATTGAAGACCTCAACAAAGAAGGAAGATCAAGACTTCTAAATGCTTTTGAAAAAGTGAATACACATTTCAAAGATGTTTTTGTAAAGTTGTTTAATGGAGGTAAGGCTCATTTAGAATTAATAGATGCTGAAGATCCATTAGAAGCAGGTTTAGAAATGATGGTAAGTCCCCCTGGAAAAAAATTGCAATCCATGTCACTCTTATCGGGTGGAGAGCAGGCGCTTACAGCATTATCATTAATCTTCGCTGTATTTTTGACTAATCCATCACCTATTTGTGTGCTTGATGAGGTAGATGCCCCCTTAGATGATGCAAACGTAGAAAGGTTCTGTAACTTACTCGATAGTATAACTGAAAAGACCCAAACTAAGTTCCTAATTATAACTCACCACGCGCTTACTATGTCAAGAATGGACAGGTTGTTTGGTGTCACGATGGCTGAGCGAGGAGTTAGTCAAATCGTTTCTGTTGATCTTAAAAAGGCTGAGGAGATTGGTGCTGTAGCTTAAAGCATGTCTGACACTAATCACAAGCCACCTACAGATTTAAAAGAAAAAATAGACCAAGCAAAAAGTAAGTATATTTCTAATAAAAAAAATGAAACTAAATCTTTCGGCAAGGTAATGAAAGTCGTGGTAGAAATTGTCGCAGCAATGGCAGTTGGACTAGGTATTGGAATATTGATAGATAATTACTTTGAAACACGCCCAATTTTCATTATAGTCTTCTTTTTACTCGGTAGCGCAGCAGGCATTCTTAACGTTTTTAGGGTTGCAAAAAGCCTCCAAAAAAACTAAAAAATAGGTGCAATGGCAGCTGATAATCCCATAGATCCAATACATCAATTTGAAATTTCAAAAATAGCTCCTATTCAAATTGGAGGAGTAGACATATCTTTCACTAACTCATCATTATTTATGGTATTTGCAATTAGTGCAGTATTTTTACTTTTTACTCTTGGCCTCTCAAAAAAATCAATAATTCCTAACAGAATGCAAATGCTTTCTGAAATGTCATATAATTTTATTGCTAATATGCTTAGAGACCAAGTCGGTGACCAAGGAAGAGCTTACTTTCCATTTATTTTCTCATTATTCTTATTTATTTTCTTTTGTAATTTTATTGGCTTGATCCCCTATACATTCACTGTAACTAGCCATCTCATTGTAACTTTTGCTTTTGCAGCACTAATATTTTTGGCTGTAACAATTATAGGGTTCGTTAAGAATGGTCTGGGATATCTCAGAATATTCTATCCTTCAGGTATACCAGTTTACTTGGCCCCACTTATTGTTCCAATCGAAATTATTTCTTATTTATCAAAACCTATTAGTTTATCTGTCAGACTGTGCGCAAATATGTTGGCTGGTCATAGTATATTAAAAATATTTGCTGGATTTACAGTCATGCTAGGTTTTCTTGGATTTGCTCCATTAGTATTTCTTGTAGTTTTATATGCTCTAGAAACTCTAATAGCGGCACTTCAAGCATATATTTTTACAATTTTAACTTGCATTTATTTAAATGATGCCCTCCATCCGGATCATTAAATTAAATTTAAAAAAGAAAGGAAAATAAAATGGAAGTAGAAGCAGCAAAACTTATCGGTGCAGGATTAGCAACTATTGGAGTTGCAGGATCAGGCGCAGGTATAGGAACAGTATTTGGAGCGTATGTTTCAGGTATATTTAGAAATCCATCTGCAGCACCACAGGCTTTTGGTCAGGTTCTGTTGGGATTTGCACTTGTTGAGGCAATTGCATTATTCGCCCTCGTGATAGCTTTTCTTATTCTCTTTGGTTAAGATTTCACGAATGAAACTGTTATCTAAGATCCTTGGAATCACGTTCATTCCATCCATAGTTTTTGCAGAAGGCCAGAAATCAGCTGGTCTTCCGCAGATGGACATATCTACATTTCCATCACAGTTATTTTGGTTGGTAGTTACATTCTTAATACTATACGTATTCATGTCAAAATATGTCATTCCATCATTAAGAACTACGATTGAAGAGAGAAAAGACAAAATCTTAGGTGACATTAATGAAGCTGAGGCAGTAAATAATCAAGCTAGCTTGTCTTTGAAAGAGTACGATGACAAATTAAATTCCGCTAGCAATAGATCCTCTGAAATTATTACTAGTTCAAAGGAAGAAAGTTCAAAATATACTTCTGATTTAAAAAGTAAAAGTGATGATAAAATCAATAAGATGATTGAGGAGTCAATGAATAGAATTAAATTACAGCAGAAAGATTCTGAAAATCAGGTTAGGGAGGCGACTTTAGTGGCTGTCAAATCAATAGTTTCAAAATACATTGAGAATGTTCCCTCTGATGATGAAATTTCAAAAAAGTTAAACTAATGAAAGTTATATTTTAAATATGATGTCATTTTTCTCAGATCCATCTTCTTGGGTATTAGTTGCTTTTATTCTATTTGTAATTATTGCTTTAGTTATAAAAGCTCCTGCAATGATCGCTAATCTTTTAGATGGTGAGATAAAAAAAATTAAAGATGAGTTGGATAATGCGAGAAAACTGAAAGAAGAAGCAAACAGCTTACTCGCCCAACATGAAAGAAAGATTCAAAACGCTGATGAAGAAGCAGAAAAGATTATATCCCAAGCTAAAGAAATAGCAGCAAATCAAGAGGCTCAATCTAAAATCAAGGCTGAAGAATATGTTAAAAGAGCCGAACAACAAGCAATTGAAAAAATCGAAAGAGCCGAGAAGCTTGCTGTAGCAAAAATCAATGACCATATTGTTTCTAATTCAATCGAGCTATCAGAAAAAATAATAAGTGAGAATATTGACGAAAATAGTTCTAAAAAGCTTATTCAACAGTCTATTCAACAAATCAGTAAGCTAAAATAAAAGATTACCGTTTCAAAGTATCTTTTTTTAATTATAAACAGAGTATGGCAGTTTATACTCAAATATCAGAAAAAGATTTTACTGAGTTCTTAGAGAATTATAATTTTGATGAAGGTGCAACTTTTTCTGGCATAAAGGGTGGTACTTCCAATTCTAATTATTTAGTAAAAATTAAAGACGATAAATACATCCTTACAATTTTTGAAGAAAGAACAAATCAGGATAATCTCTCATATTTTTTTGAACTTATGAATCATTTGAACAAGAATGACATAAAATGCCCTCAAGTACTTAAAGATAACAATCAAAATTATGTTAATTCTTTGAAAGGAAAAAATGCTGTAATTACAAGTTTTCTTAACGGACACTCTATTGAGCATATTGATCCTGAACATTGTTCATCTCTTGGAAAAGTAGTTGCCAAAATGCACAATGCATCGAGCTTATTAAATATTACTAGAAAAAATGAATTAGGATTTAAAAAGCTACCGAATGTAATTGATCAAGTATTAAAACTATCTAATAAAATTGACTCTGATTTAATTAAGATTATTGAAATGGAATATTCTTTTTTAGAGAAAAATATGCCTGACTCTTTACCAAATGGCATAATTCATGCAGATTTATTTCCTGATAATATTTTTTTTGAAGGTAAGGAACTCTCTGGTATTATTGATTTCTATTTTTCTTGCAATGATTTTTATGCTTATGAAATAGCAATCTGTGTTAATGCTTGGTGCTTTGAACCAAGTAATAATGAATTTAATCCAACAAAAGCCAGGTTGCTTTTAAAAAATTATAACAATATTAGAGAATTTTCTATTGAAGAGATCGAAGCACTACCTATGCTTACAAGAGCTTCAGCTTTAAGATATTTATTGACTAGGTTAATAGATTATTTTTCTCACGATGATAACGATCTTATATTAAAAAAAGATCCTGCTGAATATCTTATAAAACTTAAATTTCATCAAACTGTAAAAAGACCAAGTGAATATGGCCTCTGAAGAATATTTCAATGTCTATACTGATGGTGCTTGCTCTGGTAATCCAGGAAAAGGAGGTTGGGGCGTTTATATTGAAAACCATAACTCAAGTTTTCAGCTCAATGGTGGTGATATAAATACAACTAATAATAGAATGGAACTTCAAGCAGTCATAGAAGCACTAAAATACTTTAAAGATAAAACTAACTTAAAAATATATACCGACTCTAAATATGTAATGAATGGAATTGAAGAATGGATCAAGAATTGGAAAATTAATAATTGGAAAACAGCTAACAAAAAAGCAGTGAAAAACAAAGATTTATGGTTACTTTTGGACGAATTATCGACTAAACACAATATAGAATGGAATTGGGTCAAAGGTCATTCAGGTCATCGAGGTAATGAGATGGCTGATCATCTAGCTACTACAGCAATAAAAAAATTATGAATCTAGAACTTTGATAATGTTTTCTGCTCCACTAATATGGGCCTGACTTGCATCTTCTTCGAGGAAAAAATGAGTTATTATTCCCTGATCAACAATCATTGAACATCTTTGAGTTTTTATTGAAGTTCCAAATGTATCAGGGTAATCTGTTCCAATAGCCTTTGCAAATTCTGCTTTGCCATCAGATAAGAATAGTATTTTATTTGACCCTCCTGTCATTTCTTCCCACGCATTAATTGTAAATATATCATTTGTGGCAAAGCAAATTATTTCGTCAATATTTTTTGCTTTTATAGTCTCATAATTATCAATATAGCCGGGTAAATGATCTTTAGAACAAACAGGCAAAAACGCACCTGGAACTCCAAAGATAATAACTTTTTTATTCTCACAAATATTTGCAATAGAAGTTGGTGTTGGTCCATTTTCTGCAGACATTTGTATCATGGTGATATCAGGTAATTTGTTACCAATTAATGAATTCATAATTTTATACTAAATACTTTCATGCTTGATACAAGATAAAAGAATATGATCTTCCCATACTCCATTTATCTTAAGATATTTTTTTGCATGGCCTTCTATTTCAAATTCACTTTTCAATAATGTCCTAAGTGATCTCATATTACGTGGTAAACATGCGGCCTCTACCCTGTGTAATTTTAAATCATTAAATATAAAGTCTTTTAAAATACTAATAGACTCTCTCATGTATCCCAATCCCATCTTATTTTCTGAAATCCAATAACCAATTGAGCATGATTGAACCACACCTCTTTGAATATTGTTTATGTTAATTTCTCCAATTAGTTTGTTTTTATCACTATCAAAAATTAAAAATGAATATGCCTTATCTTTATTTGATAGTTTATCAAAGAACTTCACTCTTTTCACAAAATAGCCTCTCTCAAGCTCGTAAGGTGACCATGCAGGTTCCCATGGCTTTAGATATTCCATGTTAAATTTTCGCAATTCTGACCATTCTCTCCAATCTCTAAATTCTGGTGATCTAAGAAAGACTTTAGTTCCATGTAGGACCACGCTTTCTTTTTTGGATTGGAAAGGATGCAGAATTGTCATTTAAATTTTACTCTCTATTAGCTCTTTGATTTTTGACTCATCATTTCCGAGTGATAAAAAACTTTCTTTTAACGTATATAAACTTCTGTAATTACTTAACAAATCAAGCTGACTACCAACGTAACTCTCTACTGCTTCCGAAAATTTGACTGGATGTGCAGTGCTTAAAATAAAATTTAAGGCGCCATCATCATTACATTTTTTAGATGCCGCTAATCCAATAGCTGTATGAGGGTCGATTAAATAATCACAATTTAAATAAATTTCTTTTGTTAATTCTCCTACTTCTGTTTGATTAACTCTATGAGCATCGAAAGATAATTGCATTTTTTTCAATATCTTTTCATCAACTTGAAAACTGCCTTTTTCGTTGAAATCAGTCATCTTGTTCTTTGTGACGGAAAAAGATGAATCATATAGATCAAAAATTAATCTCTCAAAATTACTAGCTATTTGAATATCCATACTTGGACTTGTAGTGCGTTGAACTTCTTTTTTTTCGTATCGCCCATCTTGCATAAATCTGTATAAAATATCATTTTCATTTGTTGCTATGATTAATTTATTTATAGGAAGACCTAATTTTTTTGCAACATATCCAGCATAAATGTCTCCAAAATTGCCTGTTGGCACTGAAAAATTAACCTCAGACTTATAGTCGTGAACATTATTTAAATATGAATAAAAATAGTAAACTGACTGAATAGCTATTCGTGCCCAATTTATCGAATTAACTGCAGCAACAGAATTAGAGTTACAAAAGTTTTGGTCTCTAAGTATTGATTTTACAATATTCTGACAATCATCAAATGTACCATCAATCTCACAAAGAGTTATATTTTCTTTTCCAACTGTAGACATTTGTTTTCTCTGAAATTCTGAGATTCGATTTTTTGGAAATAAACAAAATATATTTACATGTTTACTTTTACTCACTGCATTTATTGCTGCAGATCCAGTGTCACCAGAAGTTGCGACTAAAAGATTTACTTTTCTATTTTCGTTTGCGAGAAAGTGGTCAAACAGAGGTATCAATAACTGCATCGCAAAGTCTTTAAATGCTAAAGTAGGCCCATTAAACAGTTCAACTATAATTGACTGGTTTATATTTTGATAAGTTACATAATCTTGGGATGTGAATGCATGTCTGTAAGAGTTTTCAACAATTGAACTTAAATCACTCTTACTAATATCGTTTCCAACAAACAGTGATAATATTTCTAATGTTAACTCGTCATAACAAACATTGTTATCATACTTCTTAAAATCAAATTTAGGCCATTCTACTGGTATAAACAGACCACCATCCTTAGCTAAGCCCTTAAAAAGTATATCTTTAAAGGAATACTGGTCTATACCTCTTGTACTTTGGTACTTCATAATTAATGAACTTTTCTATAAATAAAATAAATATACATGATTGTATTTACTAATGCCAAAAGAAACCAGGTACCAGCATATTGTAAGTGATTGTTAGTTATATTCGTAGGCTCAAACTCTATTAAAATTTGTGGAAAATAGTTTTTATCAGTTATCTTTAACAAATAATTACTAGAATTAAGATTATTCACAATATCCATCTCTTCGGAATTCATTAAATACCATACATTTGAAGATATATCGTTATCAGGAATGAGGGGTTTTCTTTTTTTTGAGTAAATTAAAGAGCCCTCAATTTTTGTCAAAGCTGAATCATCAATGAACTTTAAATCAATTTCATCTTTTTTATCAAAAGGTATCCATCCAATAATCACGTAAACGTCCTTACTAAGCGTGGTCTTAAATGGCACAACAATTTCGTAACCTGACTCACCTTTCAAATTTGATCTAAAAAAGAACATTGATTGTTTGACCATAAATTTGCCCTCAATATGAGTTCGCATATACTCATATTTGTTATCTGCATCATTTAAAATTGGAAAATCAATAGTTTTTGAATTGTAGTTAAGCTCAATAGAACTGATCAAATCATTTTTCCATTGAAGCCTCTGTAATTGCCAATAACCGAGCATCAACAAGCAAATGACAGCAGATATAAATGTTGAGTGGAAAATAAATTTTTTTATCAATATTTAAGAAAATTTTAATATGAGCCCCAAACGTAAATTGCTGCAAAAAGAAACAGCCAAACAACATCTACAAAATGCCAGTACCATGCTGCCGCTTCAAATCCAAAATGATGATCAGCCTTGAAGTGTCCAGCTAGTGAACGAGCAAGACATACGGCTAGAAATATTGTTCCCACAAGAACATGAAATCCATGAAATCCAGTTGCCATGTAGAAAGTAGCCCCATAAATATGCCCTGAAAAACTGAAATCTGCATGCATATACTCATAGACCTGAAATCCTGTAAAAATTACGCCAAGACCTACTGTAAGATAAAGACCCTGTATTAATTCTTTTCTATTACCCTCCTGTAATGCATGATGGGCCCAGGTAACAGTAGTTCCAGAGAGCAAAAGAATAAGAGTGTTGATCAAGGGAATATGCCAAGGATCCAAAAGGTGTATATCAGCTGGAGGCCATGCAGAACCAATCTGTTCTGTCGGAAAAAGGCTTGCATTGAAGTAAGCCCAGAACCATGCAACAAAGAACATTACTTCTGAAGCTATAAATAAAGTCATCCCATATCTGAGTCCTAGTTGGACAACAGGCGTGTGATGGCCTTGGTGCTCGCCTTCAATAGTGATGTCTCTAAACCACATATATGTCACATAAAACAGTGCTAATAAGCCAATAATCATTATCCAAGGACTATCAGTTCTAAAATATATAACAGCACCGCCACATGCAATTAAAGCACCAATCGAAGCAAACAGTGGCCACGGGCTAGGATCAACTAAGTGATAATCATGAGATTTTTGGCTATTAGAACTCATACTAATTATCTACCACTGTTTTCATAAAACGTATATGACAAAGTGATTTCGGATAAATCTGAAATATATTTATCAGCTGTAATCTCTGGATCAACATAGAACGATACTGGCATTTTCTTTTCTTCAAAAGGTTCTAGTTTAGTATCTTGAAAACAAAAGCATTCAATTTTGTTAAAATATTTACCAGCTTCGGTTGGGGATACATTATAAACTGCAGTACCTGTAATTGCTTCGTTACTATTATTTTTAATTACATAGTTTATAACTTTGTTTTCACCAATCTTTATTTCATGCGTACGTCGTTCTGGATAAAAATCCCAGTTGAGTGAAGTGCCAACATTAGAGTCGAGTCTAACATTAATATTTTCTTCAGTTATATATAGACTTCCTTCACTCTGAACCTTTGGAGTACCCCCAAACCCTGTTACTTTACAAAAATAGTTGTAAAGTGGAACAGAGGCGTATGCCAAGACCACCATGGCAATTACAACTGTAAGCAGTGTGAATGCCGTAGTGATGTTATTTGGGGCTTTGGTTTTAGTAAAATTCATTTAGATCAAGCTCAATTTATAAATAGTGTAAAAAAAGAAACTTAATACAAAAAACAGCAATAATAATGCAGTTAAGATATTTCTTTTTTTTGTTTTTCTGTCAATCATACAATATTCCACATAAGGTTATCGATAAGTAGTATTGCAAAGATATTAAACAAATAAATAATTGAAAAATAAAATAGCGTTTGTGCTTTTTTGACAAACATCTGACCTTCACCGAGAAAAGTTCTTAAATTCAGAGCTAGATAAATGAAACTAATTCCTAGAACAGCAGACGAAATAGCAAAAAATATCGAATAGTAGTAACTCATCATCATTGTCACAGGCAAAAGAGTAAATGAATATAGAATTATCATGGTAACAGTTTTTTTGTCACCTACTACAATTGGCATCATTGGTATACCTGCTTTTTTATAATCGTCAGACTGGTATAAAGCTAAGGCCCAAAAATGTGGCGGAGTCCAAAGAAAAATAAGTAAGAATAATAACAAGATCTCAAGAGAAAGACTGCCGCTGACTGACGCCCATCCAATTAGAGGAGGGAAAGCACCAGCTGCGCCACCAATGACTATATTTTGGGGAGTTCTTTTTTTTAGCCAAATTGTATAAACAAAGATGTAATAAAAAATTGTCAAAGCCAGCAAACTCGCTGCTAATAGATTTGATACATAGTAAAGCAAGCATACTGAAAATATTGCTAACACGGTTCCATATACTAGTGCCCCCAAAGGACTAATCCGCTTACGAGGTAGTACCCTATCTTTAGTTCTTGCCATCAATGCATCAGTATCTCTTTCATACCACATATTCAGAGCTCCAGATGCACCTGATCCAATGGTAATAGCTAAAATAACTAAGAAGCTAGTTAATAAATCCAGAGATCCAGGAGCTATGATCATTCCAACAATACTTGTGAAAATTGAAAGCGACATTACCCGAGGTTTTAGAAGGGAAATGTAATCGTTTACTTTTAATTTAATAAAACTTCTTAGCTGATAGTCTTTATTAGTAACTGAAGTAACATTTGTCATTACTTAAACATCTCTTTCACTACTTGATTTTTGGCAATTCCTCAAACTGGTGGAAAGGTGGTGGTGAAGAGAGAGTCCATTCAAGTGTTGTTGCTCCCTCACCCCATGGGTTATCTTCACAAGAACCTTGTCGCATGAAGGCGTGTGCAAGTAATATAAAGAAAACTGCAAGTCCAACTAGTGATACAAATGAACCAACAGAGGATACATAATTCCATCCAGCATAAGCATCAGGATAATCAACATACCTTCTCGGCATTCCTGCGAGACCCAGGAAGTGTTGCGGGAAGAAAATTAGATTAACGCCAATGAAAGTAAGCCAAAAATGTAGTTTGCCTAAAAATTCAGAATAGTTTTTACCACTCATTTTTCCAAACCAATAATAAAACCCTGAGAATATTGCAAACACAGCACCCATTGATAGAACGTAATGGAAATGAGCTACGACATAATATGTATCATGCAGTGAGTGATCGATTCCAGCATTAGCAAGAACAACACCTGTCACACCTCCAACTGTAAATAGGAAAATAAAGCCAATTGCCCACAGCATAGGAGTTTTTAACTCAACAGAACCTCCCCACATCGTAGCAATCCAGCTAAATACTTTTATACCTGTTGGAACAGCTATGACCATTGTCGCAAAAACATAGTAAGCTTTCACATCTGCATCCATTCCTACGGTATACATATGGTGTGCCCAAACAATGAAGCCTAAAAAACCAATCGATACCATGGCGTACGCCATTCCCAAATAACCAAACACAGGTTTTTTTGAAAAAGTTGCAACCACGTGACTTATGATTCCAAAGCCCGGTAAAATTAAAATATAGACTTCAGGATGACCAAAAAACCAGAATAGGTGTTGGAATAAAACAGGATCACCACCCTCAGCGGCGCTGAAAAATGTGGTTCCAAAGTTTCTATCTGTTAATAACATTGTGATAGCACCTGCAAGTACTGGTAATGATAAAAGTAAAAGCACTGCAGTAACTAAAACAGACCATACAAATAAGGGCATTTTATGCAAAGTCATACCTGGCGCACGCATATTGAATATTGTTGTTATAAAATTAATAGCTCCAAGGATTGAAGATGCGCCAGCTAAATGAAGTGAAAAAATTGCTAAATCTACAGCTGGACCAGGGGAACCTAAATTAGCTGACAGTGGTGGATATATTGTCCAACCACCTCCGACTCCTAATCCTCCAGATGTACCGTCCACAAAAAGAGATGCAATTAAAAGGATGAGTGATGCAGGCAAAAGCCAAAAGGAAATATTATTCATTCGTGGAAATGCCATGTCTGGGGCCCCAATCATGAGTGGAACAATCCAATTACCAAAACCACCAATCATTGCGGGCATTACCATAAAAAAGATCATTAAAAGTCCATGACTAGTGACCAAGACATTATAAAGATTGTGATCCCCACCTAGTATGCCGTCACCAGGATACATTAGCTCCATTCTCATAAGTACAGACATTCCTGTTCCCACAAGTCCAGCTATAACAGCAAAGATTAAGTAGAGTGTTCCAATATCTTTGTGATTAGTTGAATATAGATATCTCCTCCATCCAGTTGGATGATGATCATGTTCATCTACGTGATCTGCAGTAATATCAGCCATTTAATTTGTCTCCTCTTCTCATTTACTAGCAATTAAAATATTTTTTTCATCCGTCGCTATTGATGCATACTCATCCTGAGCAAAACTAATCCATTCATCAAATTCTTTTTGAGATACAACTTTAACATTTATAGGCATGAATGCATGTTTAGGCCCACATAACTCAGAGCACTGACCGTAATAAATACCTTCTTTATTAGCTTTAAACCAGGTTTCATTAAGCCTTCCAGGAACGGCATCCATCTTCACTGCGAATGCAGGAATTGTCCAAGCATGAAGGACATCAGCAGAAGTTAGTTGAAGCTTTACAACCTTGTTAACAGGAACGACTATTTGTGTGTCAGTCTCAAGCAATCTTAATTTTGGATCTGAAAGCTCATGTTCTTGAAGCATATTTGCATCAAACGAAAAGTTGCCATGATCAGGATACTCATATGTCCAGTACCACTGTGCACCAATTGCTTTTATTGTTAAATCTGCTTTAGGGATTGTCTCAGAAACATATAAAAGCCTAAAAGAAGGAATCGCAATTATTATTAGGAGCATGACAGGTACAACTGTCCAAATTATTTCAATTAAAGTGTTATGAGTTGTGGTGGAGGCAACGTGATTACGATTACTATTAAATCGCACCATGATATAAACTAGAAGAAATAAGACGAGTAAAGATATACCTGTGATGATTGGCATTAAAATATAGCTGTGAAATGATATGACATCAGACATTAGGTCTGTTGCAGGTGCCTGAAAACTAAGTTGCCAATTTTCTGATAAGCCAACCTCTTCGCTATAGGCGAACGAGCTGAAAAAAAGAGTAAATAGCGCAATAAAACGTTTCATAAAATATATTGATATACTTCTAATTAGTCCTAAATAATTGATTTACAATATAATATAAAGCAAATGAATAATCCGTTAGAAAGATAAATGAGCGACAGTATGACGCAATTTTTACTGGTTTTTGGTCATAAATTAGATAAATTGAGAAGTTAATGATAAAAAATACAAATAATTCCCAAACTTTTGAGAATCAAAACACTGAGGAACTCTTTTTTGCAAAGAGTGACTTAAACAATCACAAGATTGATCAACTCGTTTCTGAAAGTCTTAAATCCGCGGATGACGGAGAACTTTATTTAGAATTCTCTGAAAATGAGAGTTTTGTTTTTGATGATCAGAGACTTAAAAGTGCTTCATTCGACACCTCAAAGGGATTTGGATTAAGAGCAATCTCGGGTGAAAGTTCTGGATATGCCCATTCTTCTGACATTACAGAAGCAGCTCTAAAAAAAGCCAGCAATACAGTAAATTTTATTACTAAAAATAATACAGGCAATTTTAATCACGACTTTTCTAAAACTAATAGAAAGCTCTATATGGATGCTAACCCAATTGATACTTCAAACTTTGAGGACAAAGTAAATACGTTGAAGTGCATTGATGAATATGCGAGAAAAAAAAATCCAAATGTCAAACAAGTATCTGCTGCTCTAAACGGCGAATGGCAAGTGGTAAGAATATACAGACCAGGAGGGGTATTTGTTGAAGACATTAGACCTCTAGTCAGATTATATATTTCTATAGTTCTAGAAAAAAATGGAAGACAAGAAACAGGTAGTAGAGGCTCAGGTGGGCGAACAGAATATACAAGCTTTCTAGACTCTTCATATTGGAAAAAACAAGTTGACGAAGCTATTGGCCAAGCTGAAATAAATCTTAATTCAGTTGATACGCCTGCTGGTGAAATGGATGTAGTACTCGGACCTGGCTATCCTGGTATTTTACTCCATGAAGCAATTGGTCATGGGCTTGAAGGTGATTTTAACAGAAAAAAAACTTCTGCATTTTCGAATCTAATGGGAGAACAAATTGCTGATAAATCAGTTACAGTCATTGATGACGGAACTATTGACTCTCGTCGAGGTTCTTTGAGTATTGATGATGAAGGTACTCCGACTAATAAAACTACTTTGATTGAAAACGGAATTCTTACCGGTTACATGCAAGATAGGTTAAACTCTCGTTTAATGGGGATGAAGCCAACGGGCAATGGTAGAAGGGAAAGTTATGCGCACTTGCCAATGCCAAGGATGACAAATACATGCATGCTCTCTGGTGATAAGGACCCCGAAGAAATTTTAAAGTCTGTTAAAAATGGATTATATGCAGTTGACTTTGGTGGAGGACAAGTGGATATCACCAGTGGTAAGTTTGTCTTTACATGTACAGAAGCTTATAAAATAAAAGACGGTAAAGTTGGTGAACCTGTAAAAGGTGCTACATTAATTGGAAATGGACCAGATGTGCTCAAAAGGGTTACAATGGTTGGAAATGACTCAAGAATGGACACTGGAATTGGAACCTGTGGTAAAGCTGGCCAAGGTGTCCCCGTAGGTGTTGGTCAACCTACTATGCTTGTTGAAAATTTAACTGTTGGTGGTACCGCAACTAGCTAACTTGTCTGTCCCTATTTTTCCAGTAAGGTTCTCTCAAAACTTTTTTGAGAACTTTTCCGCTAGCATTTCTAGGAACCTCTTCAATAAAATCTACTGATTGTGGTTTTTTATAGCTTGCAATTTTCTGTTTACAGAACTCAATAAGCTCATCTGCTCCAAGTTCAGAGTCTTTTTTCTTTACAACACAAGCCTTAACAACCTCACCATATTTATCATCTGGCACCCCTATAACTGCAGCATCTACAACATCCGGATGAGAGAATAATACTGCTTCAACTTCCGTTGAATATATATTTTCTCCACCTGAAACAATCATGTCTTTGATTCTGTCTTGTATATAAACAAAACCTTCTTCATCCATTTTTCCTGCATCTCCAGTATGCATCCAACCTCCACTAAGTGCTTTTGCAGTTTCTTCTGATTTATTCCAATAACCTTTCATGATTTGTGGACCCTTGGCACAGATTTGACCTATTTCGCCTATAGGAAGAGGCTTGTCATTTTCATCTCTGATCTCTACGAGTGTATCAATCAGAGGTCTGCCACATGATTTCAACAATTCAGGTTTTTCCTTAAGCGCTCTAATGTGATCATCTGAGGTCATAGCGCAAATTACAGCAACAGTTTCTGTCATTCCAAATCCTTGAGCAAATTTACATCCAAAAATATCCATGGCTTTTTTCAATGTTTCTGGAGCAATTGGAGAAGCACCATAATGAATTTGATCAAGTTCAGCATAATCAAGTTTATCAACTTCTGGCACTGTCATAAGACAAGCCTGTATCATTGCTGGAACAAGAACAGTATGCGTAACTTTATCTTTTGACAAAGAGTGAACCACGTCTTTTGGAATAAAATCTTCTTGAATTATTAATGTTCCACCTACAGCAATGCATCCGCACATATTTATCATTGCTGCTGCATGATACATTGGAGCAACTAAAAGTGTTCGTGAAGGAATAGGTAACGTAAGGTTATGTAAGTATTGACGAGTATTTTCAGAAACATTCCTTTGTAAAAGTACAGCTCCTTTTGGGTGCCCTGTAGTTCCACTTGTATACATTTGATAAACGTCATCTTCATCATTTACATCAATGTCAGGCTTTGAACCGTCATGATTTCCAATCCAAGAATAAAAGTCCTCCCAGTTTTGATGCTTATCATCCGCATCAATTGATACAAATTTTTTAATACTTTTAAGATCTGAGGATATGCCGTCAATACGACTTACATATTCTGACTTCCTTGCAATAATAAGTTTTGATGCTGAGTCATTGATGATGTATTCCCACTCTTTGTCTGCAAGCCTATAATTCAGAGGTACTGGTACCAATCCTACTTTGGATGCAGCGTAATACATGATCGCCATTTCTGGACAATTTTTTGACAAAAAAGAGAAGCGATCACCTTTTTTTAGACCTTCACTAATAAGTGCATGAGCAAGGTTATTAGCAATGATATTTGCTTCATTATAGGTAATTTTTTTACCTTCAAATTCAGAAAATAAATGATCAGGTTTGTTTGAAACTTCTTTTTCGAATACTTCGTTTAATAACATATGGAAAGCTTACATATCTTGGATATTTTTTACAAGATTCAATTGATTTTTAGAGTGCTCTCTAAATTATTTTTTAAGTCAGATGCAGAGTAATAAGTATTTTTAAGTTGTTCATTTGCAAATAGAGTCATCTGGTCATCATAGTGCTTTGAGTAACTATTCATTGTTGCACTTCCAAATTGATGAATACTTTCACTGATCATCTCTTTGTCATCGTTCCAATGAACAAAGATGTACAATCCATCACCTGCAACTGCCTTAAGTATACCATCCTCTGAACGAGGCGCATAAATTGCTCTCAAAACATCAGGTCCTCCTTGTATATGAACCATTTCTTCGTCTCTTTTTAAAAAGTTAACATTAGACCAGGCAATGTCTAATTTGCCAAAGTTAGTGAAAAATTCATCGACACAATCTTTAAAAATATGAATTGGATCAGGCCTTTGCTCTCTTTGAATTTCTGCAAGCCATTCAGGAGACAAAATGCACACTCCAAATGCAGCATGCTTGTTTTCACTATTAGTACCTAAATCCCAATCTTTTAGAAATTCTTGAGCTTTTTTATATCGTTCGTTATTTGAAAAGTCATATTCAATTATTTCTTTCATGAATTTATACTGTCGTGAATTTGATGAAAATTTATTATCGAACTTAATGTCTTTTAATTCTTTATAAGAAATTAAAGGTAAATTTTCGAAAAGTTCAAAAGATCTATAAGCTCTGTTTGTTGTTCTTGTTTGAAAACCCATTGTATCAGGAAAATCTTCTATTACTAAATTGTCTTCAGGCGCGGTTACATAAAAAGGGTTTTGATTAGTACTAAACAAATATCCCGATTGAGGATTAAGAATCTTTGGTATTGCATCAAATGGATAAAAATCATTCCAAATTAATTCACTTTTGTCACCTGGTATAACTTTTGTCCAGTCATAGTCAGCATTCCTTATGGGTGATTTGACATTGTGAACAAAAAAGATGTTATCGTCTTTATCTGCATAGATTAAATTTAAGCTAGCTAATTGTTGCATTTCTAAAGCACTTTTCCATTCAGAAAAATTACTTGCCTTGTTGAGTCGGAGCCATGATGTTGAATGATCTACATCATCCATGCCAACATATCTAAGTGCAAAAGCGCGACTATCATCTTTTAAGACAGGGCCATGTTTTGAAAAGAACATATCAATTGGATATTTAATATAAAATGGCCCGAATAACTTAACCTTAAAAGTTTGTTTGATAATTTCAAAATCGACCCAATTATAGTCTAACAAGTATTGATTGTTGTTATCTGGATTAAGAGTTAATTCGTAAATATCAGTTAAGTCAGGCTGATTAACAGTTGCACCCCACCCAAGATGTTCGTTGAATCCCACATGTACAAAGGGAGATCCTGGAAAAGTTCCACCCATTATGTTTAATCCCTCTTTACTTTTAAGGTGTATTTCATACCACGCGACCGGTCCTGTAAGTGGTTGATGCGAGTTAATAGATAACATTGTAAGATTTTCAGCTGATCTTGATTTTGAAACAGCAAATGCGTTAGATCCAGCTGGATGAAAGTGTGATTTTACCTTAGCAACTAATTTGTTTGAAGACAGAGAGTTTGGATCTATTACTACTTCAGTTTGGTTATCATTTTGCATTAATTCAAGTATTTGCTTTATTCCATGGTCAAATCCATAAAATAGCGGCATCCTAAAAGTCATCCCAACGACAAAATCTCTTGCAGTTACAGGATAAAGTGACTGATCTACTTTATTAGGATGCATAGCAGCCCAATAATTTACTCCATCCGCATAGCCTTGCAGATAATCAATTGTTTGAGGGGGTATTGTTTCAAATTTTTTGTCCACTATTCCCTCCGTGTTCAGAAACTTTATTAAAAAATCAAGCTCAACACCTTCAATAGTATTTATATTTTCAATAGAAACTTCTTCGCCAGTGATCAGAGAATAAAGAAGGGATAATGATGATAAAGAAAAGTTAAAATCTGATAATTCCCCTCTAGCCATTTTAATCATCATTTCTACATGATACAAATCGTCATCAGTTTGGGCGTAACCAAAGCCAAAAGCAGCATCGATATCTCTTTCGCCATCTATATGAGGTACGCCAAATATATCTCTATCTATTTTTACAGAATAATTATTTGCAATTTCAATAAAATGCTTTTTATCAAATTCAGAAGAATTAATTTGATATGTAATTAAAAATGCTAGAACAAAAAGAATTTCTATCGCAAAGATTGAAAGTAATAATTTTTTCAAAACTATGTTGATTGTTCAAGTGGATTAGGAACATTGATTGGAGGTAAAAATTCGTTACCTAAAATATGATCAGATATTTTATCTGCTATCATAACTGTTGGTGCATTTGTGTTTCCACCTACTAAAGTTGGCATTATAGAAGCATCAATAACTCTTAAATTCTCTAATCCATGAACTCTAAGTTTATCATCTACAACTGACATATTGTCTGAACCCATCTTACAAGTACCAACCGGATGATAAATTGTTTCAGCGTTTGCTCTAATGAATTCTTCAATTTGCTCATCTGTTTGAACATTTTCTCCAGGATTAATTTCTTTACCTCTAAAATCATCAAAGGCTTTTTGAAAAATAATGTCCCTAGAAATTTTAAATGCTTTGATCATTGTTTTTCGATCATATTCAGTAGAAAAATAATTCGGTTGGATTATAGGAGGTGTTGCAGGATCTAAATTTTTAAGTGATATGTAGCCTCTACTTTCTGGTCTTAAGACACATACATGTGTGCTGAAACAATGCGAGTCTGGTCTTATTTTTCCATGATCTTGTAATAAAGATCCAATGAAATGAATCTGAAAGTCTGGTAACTCAAGTGTATCATCAGTTTTTAAAAAAGCTCCAGCTGATAATCCAATATCAACTCCAGGTCCTTTCTTTGTAAAAGCCCATTGACCAAGAATTCCAGCCATCTTTAATGTAGAGAGTGCGCCTGATGTATATTTAGCTTCAGTTACTGGTTGTGTGCATTCGTGATGAAGAAGTATGTCTAAATGGTCTTGTAAGTTTTCGCCAACTCCAGGTAGATCACATACAATATCTATATCCCACTTATTTAAATAATCAGCTTTGCCAATCCCTGAGAGTTGTAAAATTTGGGGTGAATTTATCGCACCTCCACTAACTATCACCTCACGCTCTGCAAATACCTTTTCCTTTTTCTTATTTCTTATGAACTCCACTCCGATACACTTATTTCCATCAAACAGCAGTTTGTTAGTGATGGACTTTGTATAAATTGTTAAATTTTTTCTATGCTTGATTGGATCTATAAATGCATGCGAGGTACTTGCTCTCCTTCCATTCGCAATACTATGCTGATAAGGCGCTACACCTTCTTGATCCTCTCCATTCATATCATCATTATATTTATGCCCAGCTTGTTGCCCGGCTTCAAGAAATACGCTGTGAAGTGGATTGTTAGTAAATAATGAATTTGATACACCCCACTCCCCATCAGCTCCGTGATATAAATCTTCACCATTTTCATTTCTTTCTACTCTTTTAAAGTAAGGTAGAACTTCTTCGTAAGACCAGTTCTCATTTCCTAGTTGTCTCCATATATCATAGTCTCTTGCGTGACCTCTCACATACAACATTCCATTGATATTACTTGATCCACCAACTCCTTTTCCTCGAGGGAAAAAAAGTTTTCTGTTGTTGAGATGTGGCTGTCCTTCAGTCCAGTAACCATAATTATATAAAGCTCCAGCTCCTTCGCCTGAAATTAACTCAAGCACACCTGCAGGCATTTTGACAAAAGGGTGCCAATCAGTGCCTCCGGCTTCTAACATTAAAACTTCATTATTTGGATCTTTTGATAAACGGTTTGCTAGGACACAGCCTGCAGATCCACCACCAATAATAATGAAATCGTAGTTTTTTGTCATCTATACTTTTATCAACTCTTCTAAATATCTGTTCATATTTTCTACATAATGAACTGCGCTAAGGTCAATTAATTTTTTTTCCATTTCTGTCAATTCTCTTACAACCTTTGCAGGCGATCCCATTATAAGACTATTGTCTGGAAATTCTTTACCCTCTGTTACGAGGGAGTTGGCTCCGATAAGGCAATAATTCCCAATTTTTGCTCTGTTTAATAATGTTGAGCCCATGCCAACAAGCGAGTTATCACCAACTGTACAACTATGCAAAATTACTTTATGGCCAATTGTAACATTTTTTCCAATTGTGAGCGGTAAACCTGCATCAGTATGGCACACACTATTATCCTGAATGTTAGTATTTTCTCCGATAAAGATTGGATCATTATCACCTCTCAAAACTGCTCCAAACCAAATACCAACATTATTTTCTAATCTAATATCTCCAATGACTGAGGCACTCGGAGCAACCCAATAATTTCCACCTTTAGATTGAAGGGTTTTATTTTTTAAATTAAAAATCATTGTGATGTTTATTAAATGATAGAATAGATATAATATCAAGATAGAATTATTATGGTAGCACTTACAACACCTATCTGTAACTTTGGATGGAAGCCTCCAGAATTTAATCTTCCAGGAGTTGACGGTAAAAATTATACTCTTAGTGATATTAAAGGTGAAAAAGGAACATTAGTAATGTTCATATGTAATCATTGTCCATACGTAAAATCTGTAATCCATCGTATAGTAGAAGATGTAAATGTTCTTAATGAAGAAGGCATTGGAACAATTGCTATAATGTCCAATGATGTAAATGATCCAAAATATGGACACGAAGACTCGTTTGATAATATGAAGTTGTTTTCAGCAAATCACAATTTTTCGTTTCCGTATGTATACGATGAGAGTCAACAAACCGGCCGTGATTATGACGCTGTATGTACACCAGACTTTTTTGGGTTTAACTCTAATAATGAGCTTCAGTATAGAGGGAGGCTTGAGGAGTCAAAAATGGAAATTATACCGAATGCACGAAAAGAATTACTAGATGCAATGAAGTTAATAGCTGAAACTGGTAAAGGGCCAGTCGATCAAATACCTAGTATCGGCTGTTCAATAAAATGGAAAGAGTAACCATCTATCTGTGATAATAATCACCACACAATGCTTTGCGCCACAAATTGGTGGCATCGAGTCACTTATGACAGGTATGGCTGAAGCCATGTCAAAAAATGGTAAAGACGTATTAGTTTTAGCTGATGGCATCAAAAACAAGGAAGACAAAAAAGCAAATTATAAAATCAAAAGGTTCAGTGGTTGGAAGCCTGTGAGACGTCTTAATAAAGCTCGTTATCTTGAAAAATTATGTAAAAACAAAATTGTTGAAACTATATATGCAGATTCCTGGAAAAGTGTTGAATATGTTAGAAAGAAAAATAAAAAAATATTAGTGCTTGCTCATGGTACTGAAATACCTAAACAGTACTGGGGCGTCATGCTGGATGTTTTAAGGTTTAAAAAAAATCGCATTATTAATTCTTACAAAAATGTTTTTAAAATAATTGCTAATTCTAATTATACACGTGATCTGATGAATGCTACGTTAAGTATTGATTTAAATAAGATCAAGATTATTCATCCTGGTATTGATGTTTATAAAGATTTTATATCCCAAGAGGATGAAGAAAATGTGAAGAAAATTCTTAAGGATAGAAAACCTATCATTACTACTCTTGCAAGAGTTGAAGAGAGAAAAGGTCACAAATTTATTATTAATGCTATTTCTGACTTAAAATTCGAATTTCCAAATCTTGTTTATCTTATAGCAGGAAAAGGGCCCTATTTAGAAGAAATTATAAAATATGTTAAAAAATTATCATTAGAAGATCACGTAATTTTTCTAGGATGGATAACGGAACCAGAAAAGTCCCTTATTTTAAAAAACTCTGAGATTTTTGCAATGACACCTACAACTGTTGGAGAATCAGTTGAAGGTTTTGGTATGGCATTTATCGATGCTGCATTTCATGGAATACCATCAGTTGGAAGTCGAAGCGGTGGCATAAGTGATGCAATAATTGAAAATGAAACTGGGTTATTGGCAGAAGCAGGTAATCAATTAGAAATAACAAAAAAATTAAAAGAACTCTTAGAAAATGTTGAACTTAGGAATAAATTAGGAAGGCGTGGAAAAGAGATTGCAGAACAACAATATTCTTGGGACAACAAAATAATTGAGTATTTGGAAGCAGCAAAATAAACTTTTTTGTCAATCAGCTCTTATGGTATTTCCATCTACTGCAATTGATTGTCCAGAGATCTTCTTACCATCTTCAGAAATTAAGAAGGAGCAAAGTTTACCTATATCACTCTCTTCGATCCAACAATTCATTGATGCCATAGATATAAAATCATTTTCAATTTTATTTTTTGAAACACCTAAATATTTAGACTTGGCCTCAATTACTTTCTTCATTCTTAATCCTCTAGTTACACCTGGCAATATAGCATTTACCCTGATATTAAATCTTCCAAGTTCCATCGCTGCCGTTTTAGTGAAACTTATTGTTGCAGATTTGCTCACTGCATAGGGAGATCTGAGAGGAAAGCCAAAGACACCAGCAGTAGAGGATATATTAATAATTGATCCACCTTTATTTTTTTTTAACAATGGTATGGAATATTTTGTAAATAAAAAATGGCTGATTACATTAGTTTTGAGTATTTGGCTCCAATTGTCGGAATTAAGATTTTCAATTGAACCTGTCGGACCTGCTATTCCAACGTTATTAATTAAACAGTCAATTTTTTTAGTCCTTTTTTTAATTTGCTGAAAAAAAAATTTGACCTCATTTTTATCATCAACATTACATAAATAAGCCTTAATATTTATTTTTTTATTTTTATTTATTTTATCAACTTTATTTCTATCAACATCACAAACAAAAACTCTTGCACCTCTTTGATTTAAAATTTTTGCAGTCGCCCAACCTATACCACTAGCGCCAGCGGTTATTAGAACTTTTTTATTTTTAATTAATGTCATATTGATAATATGGATTCTGTATTTTGATCTTTGATAGATCAAAAAACAATAAGAAAATTAAATGACTAAATGTAATTAAAAAATGGTAGCGGGAGAGGGATTTGAACCCCCGACCTAAGGATTATGATTCCTCCGCTCTAACCAACTGAGCTACCCCGCCATATACATAATTCAGTAAATGAAAACTAAATATATTGCAAACTCTAATTTGTTGACTTTATCCAGCCCCCGCCCAATAAACGCATACCATTTATATCTTCTCTATAAAACACACATGCTTGTCCTGGTGAGACTGCAGTCTCTGACTCAATAAGTTTTATTTTAGCTGAACTATCATTGCTTTTTGAGATCTCTGCATCTAAAAACTTTCCTGAAGATCTTACTCTGACTTTGATTAACTTATCTTCAATTTCCGACAAGTAATTAATATTCTCAACTTGTATTACTTTTGATTTTATATGTTCTTTTTCTGCAACAATAACTCTGTTATTGCTAGGATCAATTTCTTTTACATACAAAGGTTTAGGTCCAGAAACTCCAAGTCCCCTTCTTTGTCCAATAGTAAAATTATGGATACCGTTATGATGGTCTAGTACATTGCCATTAGTATCCACAACGTCACCCTTCGAATAGTTTTTATTTTGTTTATTCAAGAAAGCTTTATAGTCACCAGTTGGAATAAAGCATATATCCTGACTGTCTGCTTTATCATGAAGATGAAAATTCAAATTGAATGCTAATTCTCTTATCTCATCTTTATTATATTCTCCAAGTGGAAATTCTAAAAATTCAAGATCAGTCTTTTTAATCGTAAAAAGGAAGTAAGATTGGTCTCTTTTTTCGTCAGATGGAACGTATAGCGCCCATTCATCGTCCATCTTAACTTTCTTGATATAATGTCCGGTAACTAAAGACTTTGCATTTAAATTTTTAGCAAAATCAATTAAATCGAGAAATTTTACTTTTTCATTACAGTTGATACATGGTATTGGTGTTCTGCCAGAATTATACTCTTTAATAAAAGGCTCTATTACATTTTCGCGAAAAATCTTTTCATAATCTAATACATAGTGAGGGATAGTAATATTATTTGCAATCTTTTTTGCATCTAAAATATCAGAGCCAGAGCAACATGTTTTAGAACCTTTTACTTTTTTCTCATCATAAAGTTTGAGTGTTACACCTACTACGTTCGATCCATTTTTTTTTGCTAATGCCGCAGCAACAGAAGAGTCAACGCCCCCCGACATTGCAACAACAATTGGCTCAGTTTCTGATATATGTGTATTTGTATTAGCCATTAATATCTTTATTTATTCTATTTTAGTAAATATGATGCCATGTTACATTTTGATTTAGTATCTATCATATAGTCATGTTTATTGAAGAAAAAAAGATCGATGAGTTAATAAAAATATCTCACAGTGCGGGAAAGGAAATCCTTAGGATTTACAACACCAAAATCACAAAAAAAATAAAAAAAGATAGGTCTCCTGTAACTAATGCAGATATTGCAGCTAATAAAATAATATGTCGAGAGATACAAAAACTTTATCCTGAAATTCCAATCATTTCAGAAGAGTCTAAAAAGATTGATTTAAGAAAAAGAAAGACATTTTGGTTAATAGATCCTTTAGATGGCACTAAAGAGTTCTTGAAAAGAAATGGTGAATTTACAGTAAATATTGCCCTTATAAGTAATAAGAAACCTGTATTTGGCATCATATATATGCCAATAAACAGTATTATTTATTTTACAAAAAATAAGAAATCTTACTCTGGTAAATTAAAATCAAACGGAATACTCAGTAAAATAAAATTAATAAAAACAAAAAAAAGAAAAAGAAATGTCATGGTTGTAAGTCGTTCTCACAATTTGAAAAAATCTGAAATTAAGAAAAAAAAGGTAGCTTTTCTTAATAAGTTTAATTCAAATAAATTAATACAGAGTGGTAGTTCTATTAAATTCTGCCTAATTGCTTCTGGCGTTGCTAATATTTATCCTCGCTATGGCACTACCATGGAATGGGATACAGCGGCAGGAGATGCAATTTTAAGAAATGCCGGAGGCAGAGTGGTCAATCTTGACAGAAGAACTATAAAATACGGAAAAAAAGATTTTAAAAATAAATCATTTATAGCTAAAGGCTAATTAAATTTAATTGGTTTTCCATCAGGCTTACCAATAAGCTTTCCATTCCAAAATACTTTGTTTCCATTTATGATAGTTCCAACAGGCCAACCGTTAAATTGAGTGCCATGGAATGGGGACCAACCACATTTACTTTTAACCATACTATTTGAAAATTTCATTTTTTTATTTAGATCTACAATTGATAAATCAGCATCAAAACCTTCTTTGATCAAGCCTTTATTCTTTATTTTAAAAATTTTAATAACATTAAAACTTGTAAGTCTAACAAGGTAATTAAGTGATATTGTTTTCTTATGAACCTCATTTAGCAAAACTGGTAATAAAGTTTGAACTCCAGGCATACCAGATGGACTTTTAGGATATGATAATTTTTTTTCTGATTTCAGGTGTGGTGCATGATCTGATCCAATTAAATCAATATCATTATTTTTAAGAGCTTGCCTCAAAACTTTTTTATGCCTTGAGTCTCTTATTGGTGGGTTCATTTGAGCATAGGTCCCAAGCTTTTTGTAAGCACTTGGTGCTGAAAAGACTAGATGCTGGGGTGTGACTTCGAAGGATACATATTTTTTGTTTTTTTTAAGAATGTTTACTTCTTCAGCAGAGGTAATGTGTAATATATGAATTTTCTTTTTTGTCTTATTTGCGTTTGCAATTAATTTTCTTGTTGATTTTAAAGCAGTATTTACATCTCTCCAAATATAATGAGACTGAGGTTTATTTTTTTTTCTAAATCTCTCTCTTTTTATCAATTCATCTTCATCTTCTGAGTGAAAAGATATCATCTTTTTAGTGCTCTTCATGATTTTTTTTATATCTTCGTGATTTGACACAAGTAAGGTACCAGTTGAAGATCCAACAAAAACTTTTACACCACAACAACCATCAAGTTTTTCAACTTTATTGATCTCTTTGATATTATTTTTTTCTGCACCAAAATAAAAAGCATAATTGCTGTACATTCGTCCTTTTGCTCTTTTTAACTTAGTTTGAAATAGTTTTTTTGTTGTAATACTTGGTTTGTTATTAGGCATATCAAAAACAGATGTTACTCCTCCAGCCACAGCGGCAAGGCTTCCAGTTTTTAAGTCTTCTTTTTTAGTATTTCCTGGTTCACGAAAATGAACCTGAGTATCAAAGACCCCTGGTAAAATATGAAGACCAGACGCATCTATTCTTTTTTTAGATTTAATTGTTCCTAACTTACCAATCTTAACTATTTTGCCATTCTTTATAGCGATGTCATTTTTTGTGATTTTTTCGTGACTTACAATATGACCATTTTCAATAATAGTATCCATCATGATAAAATATCTTTAATTGTATTTTCGACTTGTTCAATACTTATATTTAATGAATCAATATTATCATGTGGAATAGTTTTAGATTTAATAACTATATTTTGCCACGGTCCATAAACTCTATCATCTGTAGGTCCGAATAATCCAATCGTCTTACAACCACTTGAGGCGGCTAGGTGCATTAATCCACTATCGCTTCCAATAAATAAGTCACAGATGCTAAAAATTGGACCCATTTGACTCAACGGAACATCAAATAAATTAAGAACTTTGAGATTTTTTTGGCTCAATAGATTTTCCATTATCTCTTTATCAGCGATGTCTTTGCTTAATCCAGTAAGTATAATTGTATAATTTTGAAAAATATTTCTTTGTAAAAGTTTTTCATAATTTAATAGGTCCCAATCTTTTGATTTCCAATTAGAATATGGTGCGATAGCTATGTAGGGCCCTTCAACAGGTAGTATTTTTTTTGCATCCTCAACATCATTTTTATCAAACCATATCTTTGGAATAATTTTTTCTTTTGTATCTAAAAATTTTGTAAATTGAACAACCTTATGGTCATAGTTGTTTCCTTTGAATATTTTTCTTTCCTTCGTAATTACAAGATAGCTCAACACGGATGATCTTAAATCAATTACTAAATCCCATCTGAAAAAAAAAACTTTTGACCAAATTTTGAGCCAATGCAGACTAAATCTCATTTTATTTATAATTATCAAATTTTGTAGTTGTGGCATTTTTTTGAAAAGATTCTGAGAGACGCTGCTTGAAACAACTGTAAATTCTGAGGATTTATATTTATTAATATAATGATTAATAATTGAAGTTGCTAAAATTGTATCTCCTACTCGAGTAGGTCCGATAAATAAAATTCTCATACGTAATACAGTATAATCTCTAATGTATAAATCAAATGAAGTTAAATTACATTTATATGGTGCCGTCGGAGAGACTCGAACTCTCACGAACTAGGTTCACTGATCCCTCAAACCAGCCTGTCTACCAATTCCAGCACGACGGCAAAATATAGTGTTTTTATAGATATATTTGATCTGTTGAAAAGTACACAAATAACTATAATTGTGTATTAGTATTTAATGCAAAAAAATGAATATAGAAGAATTGACATATCCAACTGAATTTAGCCCTGAGGTTAAATCTGCAACTGATGAATTATACAAAGGCATTTCTAAGATTATACCTGAAGTTGAGTGGCCTTTTCACGCCCCTCTAGTTCATGAAATCAACAAACTAAAAAAAGAAAAAAACATTGCTATTCTTACGCACAACTATCAGACACCTGAAATATTTCATTGTGTTTCTGATATTGTTGGGGACTCCTTAAAGCTAGCTTATGAAGCCAGAGATGTAGAGGCCGATACTATTATTGTATGTGGTGTACACTTTATGGCAGAGACTGCGAAAATTCTAAGTCCTGAAAAAAATGTTTTGATCCCTGATAATAGAGCTGGATGTTCATTGTCCGAGTCAATTACAGCTGCAGATATTCGTCTCTTAAAACAAAAATATCCAGGAGTACCAGTTGTAACTTATGTAAATACTTCTGCAGAAGTTAAAGCAGAAACAGATGTTTGCTGTACATCGGGAAATGCTAAACACGTAGTTGAGTCACTTGGTACTGATACTGTTATTTTCTTACCTGATGAGTTTTTAGCACAAAATATCGCAGCACAAACAGATGTAAAAATTATTTCATGGAAAGGAAGGTGCGAGGTCCATGAGCGTTTCACAGCAGCTGAAATAATGTCATATAAAGAACAGCATAAAGATATAGTTGTACTCGCTCACCCAGAATGTTCTCCAGACGTTGTTGCTGTAAGTGATTATACAGGATCAACTGCAGGTATGAGTAATTACGTCAAAGATAATCAGCCCGAAAGAGTGATTATGGTTACTGAGTGTTCAATGAGTGACAATGTTGCAATAGAAAATCCAAATGTGAATTTTATTAGACCATGCAATCTTTGTGCGCATATGAAAAGGATTTCATTAAAAAAAATATACGATGCAATTCGTTTTAATCAATTTCAAATTGAGGTCGAGGATCAAATTATTGATCGAGCTCGCTTAGCTATCGATAGAATGCTTGAAATTGGTCGTAAGTAAAAGTGACAGACTCAATTTATACTCCTGACGTTGTCATTGTTGGTGGTGGTGTTGCGGGATTGACCGTCGCACTCAATATAGCTCCAAGGAAAGTTTGTGTAATTACAAAGAATTCATTAGGTGTTAACACATCAAGTAGTTGGGCTCAGGGTGGTATTGCAGCATCTATTTCAAAAGAAGACAGCAACGAAAACCATATAAATGACACACTTAATACAGCCAAAGGACTTGCAGACGAGAATGTTGTAAAGATGGTAATTAATGAGTCAGTCAACGTTGTGAATGATTTAGAAAATATTGGTGTAAAATTTGATAAAAATGAAGATGGATCATTTAATCTTGGACTGGAAGCGGCCCACAGCCATAGAAGAATTTTAAGGTCTAAAGGTGATAGCTCTGGAATAGAAATAATGCGAGGCTTAATTGAAGAAGTAAAAAGATCTGATCATATAACAGTGCTTGAGAACGTATCGATAGATAGAATAATTTCAGAAGAAAATCAAATTTATGGAGTTATAGGTAGATTTACTGACGAAAACATTCCAAATAACCATGTGGTAATTCAGTGTCCTGAAGTTGTTCTCGCAACTGGAGGTTTAGGTGGTATTTTTTCAAATACTACTAATCCAAGAACTTCATTTGGTGAAGGAATTGCTCTAGCAGCACAGGCTGGTGCAATATTAACTGATATGGAATTTATACAGTTTCACCCTACGGGTATTGATTTTGGATTAGATCCAACACCACTTGCTACTGAGGCTATAAGAGGTGAAGGTGCCTACTTAGTAAATCAAAATGATGAACGTTTTATGCTTGATCAACATCCTGATAAAGAACTTGCGCCAAGAGATTTGATAGCTCAAAATATTTTTAATCAAACCGAAAAAGGTAACTCGGTATTTCTTGACTGCAGACACATGAGTAAAAATTTTGAAACCAGGTTTCCTCAAGTATACAACTATTGCAAAAAAGCAAACCTTGATCCAAGAAATGATTTAATTCCAGTTATTCCTGTTGCTCATTACCATATTGGTGGTGTAAAGACTGATCTTAGTGGAAGATCCTCTGTTGAGGGTTTGTGGTGTTGTGGAGAAGTGGCCTCAACAGGGATACATGGTGCGAACAGATTAGCTTCTAATTCTTTGCTGGAGTCGCTTGTATTTGGAAAAATTGTAGCAAGCCAAATAAATCAAAAAAACATGAAAATTATCGATACACCATTAACCTCTAAACTAATTAAAACTTATAAAGAAAAAACAAAAAGTAAAATCAGGGCAAAAAAATATATATGGCAACTAAGATCTTCTATGATGAGGAACCTTGGAATTGTCAGAAATCAAAAATCTATTATTAGAGGATTATTTGACGTTTTAAAAATTGAAAGGGAGAGTAAGGGTCTTTCAGCAAAATTGAACGACATGATACTCGTTAGTAAATTTATCATTCTAGGAGCGTATAAGAGAGAGGAAAGTAGAGGCTGTCATTTAAGATCAGATTATAAACAACAAAATGACAATATGACTTACCATATAGATCAAACACTTTCGCAAGTTGAAAGTGATATCAAGGAGATGATTGATCAAAACAATGTAAATGACGATGAAAAAGTCTCAATTAACTAAGTCATATATATTTAAAAAAGTTTCAGAGGCACTTAAAGAAGATTTTGGGTCAAGGGGAGATATTACATCAAAAGCTTTAATTCCACGTGATCACAAATCAACAGGTACTATAATTTCAAATGATCCATCAGTTCTTTGTGGAATAGAATTTGCAAAATTAACTTTCAAGAAACTTGATAAAAATATTAAATTCCTCTCTTCAAGAAAAGATGGATCTAAAATATCAAAAGGATCACAAATATTAAAAGTTTATGGCAATACACGTGCCCTTCTAGCTGGAGAGAGAACAGCGCTCAATTTTTTGGGTTTTATGTCTGGAATATCAACAAAAACCAACCATTTTGTAGGAATAGCAAAGCCCTTTAATTCAAAGATCTATTCAACAAGAAAGACTATTGCAGGTCTAAGAATGATTGAAAAATATGCTGTTACAATTGGAGGAGGACACATCAATAGAGCAACTTTAGATAGTTTTTATTTTGTAAAAGATAATCATTTAAAGATCCAAAAAAATATTTCAGAAACTATAAAACGTATAAAGAGAAAAAAAATAAAAAAGAAAATCACATTTGAAGTTGATAACATAAGCCAGTTAAAATCTGTGTTAAATGAAGATATAGATATTGTTTTGTTAGATAATATGAAACCAAAGCAAATATTAAGATGTTTAAAATTGATTGATGGAAAATTTCAAAGTGAAGTATCAGGTGGCATAAATTTGAGCAATATAAAAAGTTATGCAAAAACAAAAGTTGATAGGATATCTATTGGAGAGTTGACTCATAGTATTAAAAATAGTGATTTTAGTATGGATTTAAAATAAATGTACAATAGACCAATTGTACCAGACAACTTTTTAGTTCCTGAGGAGTACAAAACTAGTAACTTTGTCCTCAAGCCTCTTTCGATACATCATTTGGTTAGAGATTACGAAGCAGTTATGAGTAGCGTTGAGCACCTGAAAGGCCTTATGGATGACAGTGGTTGGCCTGAAGGGCTTACTATTAAAGAAAATCTAATTGATTTAGGTTGGCATGAAAGAGAGTTTACTCTCAGGCACTCATTTGCATATACGGTTCTTTCTTTAGATGAAACTATGTGCATAGGTTGCTGTTACATATATCCTGATGACAATTCTATAGATAAAATAAATGCTTTCTACTGGACAAGAGAGGAATATTTAAAAGATGGATATGAAGATGAACTTGGTTTGGTATTCAGAAAATGGTTAGAAAATGATTGGCCATTCAAATATATAAATTTTCCAGGCAGAGATTAATTAAATAAATTGCGATAGGCTTCTATCAGACCCTTCAAGTCTAACCTTTTTTGATCCATTGTATCTCTGTCTCTCAAAGTGTATGTCTGGTTTTCTAGAGACTCAAAATCTACTGTAATACAAATCGGTGTGCCTATTTCATCATGCCTTCGATAACCTTTCCCAATGTTACCAGAGTTTTCTAGAATAACTCTTCCTAACCCTAAAGACTGTAAGTGTTTTTGAATTTCAGTTGCCTTAATTACTAATTCTTCATTATTCCTTTTGAGGGGTATGACGGCTGCTTTTATAGGGGATAAATGAGGCTTTAACCCCAGAACAATTCTTGAATTATCGTTTCCAGTACTTTCTTCTTTATAAGCCTCATTCAGAATAGCTAGCACTCCCCTATCCACACCAGCAGATGGTTCAATGACATAAGGAATAAACCATTTTTTAGTTTCTAAATTTTGTACTCCTAGCTTAGTGGTAGATTGTTTATTTTCCATTACTTCAGCATTTATACTAAATTCTGATTGATTTTTTGTATGTGATCCTAAATCAAAGTCAGTTCTATTAGCGATTCCTTCTAATTCTTCAGATCCATGAGGAAATTCATACATTAGATCAACTGTAGCTTTGGAATAATGAGAGAGATCTTCTTTATCTACATAAAGCTTTTTTATGTTCTTTTTATCTATTCCTTGTGCAATCCACCAATCTACTCTTTCATTAACCCAGAATTCATGCCAGTCTTCATCTTTGCCAGGTTCAACAAAAAACTCTAACTCCATTTGTTCAAATTCTCTTACACGAAAAATGAACTTGCCCGGAGTAACTTCATTTCTAAATGCTTTTCCTATTTGAGCAATTCCAAATGGTATAGACTTATTAGTAGAGTCTAAGATATTTTTAAAATTAGTAAAAATTTGTTGTGCAGTTTCAGGTCTAAGATATGCATAATTTGATCCATCATCGATTGGCCCTACTGCAGTTTTAAACATTAAATTGAAAGGTCTTGGTTCAGTTAGATCATCAGAGCCACATTGTGGACATTTGTCATTGATCAAATGATCTGCCCTAAATCTACCTTTACACTTTTTACAATCTACTAATGGATCTGAGAAAGTATCTTCATGACCAGAATGTTTTAAAACTTCTCTTCCTGTAAGTATTGATGCATCAAGACCCTCTACATCATTTCTTTCATATATCATTGATTTCCACCAGGCTTGCTTCAGGTTGTTTTTTAATTCAACACCCAAAGGACCATAATCATAAACACCTTGAAGACCTCCATAAATTTCATTGGATTGGAATATAAATCCTCTCCTTTTACATAAAGACACAAGGTCTTCCATATTTTTAGAGACCATATCTACCCCAAAGGGAGTTTTCTCTCATTGCTTGAACCAACTGATCAATTAAATCAACAGAGCTTGCCTTGCTGCCTAGTAAATTTTTAATAAAAGACTTTTTACCTTCAATATGTCTAATTCGGATATTCTTTCCATAATTTTTTTCAATATAGCTATTAAGGTCTTCATTTGAGTCTACTAATCCGATTGATTTTGCTTGTTCACCAGTCCAGAATTCACCATTGAATACTTGAGATGGTTTAATCTTCTTCTTTCTATTTTTAAGAACTAAATCTTTGAAATTTTCAAAGATGCTGTCTTGAACCTTTATCAATTTATTTATATCTTTTTTTGATATCTCTTCAAAAGGATCCAAGAATGACTTTCTATCTCCTTTTGTGAAAACTCTTCTTTTGATACCAACTTTATCTATTAATTTCTTAAATCCAAATGACGCACTGATCACACCTATAGAACCAACTATTGAGCTTTTATTAGCTAGAAGTGTATCACCTGCGCACATCAACATATAACCACCAGAAGCAGCTACGTCTTCAGCAATTGTGATAACTTTGGTTTTATTTCTCTTTGCTAGATCCTTTATTCTATTATGGATTAATTCAGACTGAACTGGAGAACCACCTGGGGAATTTATCTTTATTATTACAAGCGATGGATTTTTATAAGTAAAAGCTCTTTCTAATATTTCTGAACATCCTTCAAGCGTAAGACCTTTTTGAAATCGACCAAGATCACCGATGATCCCTCTTAGGCCAACGACGTTAATTCTTTTTTTTGAACTTAAAAAATCCATGTTTATCAATATATTTTTGCAGAAATAATTTTTATATACTTTAAGACTATATTATAAGTAAATCAAAATATGAAACAAAAACGATAAATTTATAAATGAAAGATCCGATAAAAAGCCTTTCTAAATATTTAAAGGTCTCAGTACTTAAAGTTGAAAAAGAAATTGCTGATAATATAAAGGATGAAGAAAAGCTTATAACTTCTACCTCAGGTCATCTAATAAATGCAGATGGTAAAAAATTAAGACCTCTACTGACATTGTTGATTTCTAGGATGTTAGAGTATAAAGGCAATGCACACATAATATTAGCTGTATGTATTGAATTTATCCATAACGCGACTCTCTTACACGATGATGTCATAGACACTGGCAAAGTTAGAAGAGGAAAAATAAGTGCAAACGAAATTTGGGGCAACAAAATTAGCGTATTAGTTGGCGATTATTTATTGAGTAAGGCATTTAAATTAATGGTTAGGAATAAATCGATAAAATTACTTGAGATTTTATCTCAAACTTCAATTATACTAGCGAGAGGTCAAATTCAAGATGTTGGTAATTCACAAAATTTAAACCTTTCTGAAAAAAAATATCTTTCTATCATAAATGCCAAAACAGCTGAACTTTTTAGAATTTCATGTTTTCTTCCAACAGTAATCACAAATCAAAACAAAAGTGTTCAAAAAGCATTTAATAATTTTGGTTACAATTTTGGAATGGCATTTCAGTTATCCGATGACATCCTTGATTACTTTGGTGAATCAAAGAAAATGGGTAAGACTATTGGGAAAGATTTTTTTGAAGGTAAAATTACTTACCCGATTATTCATTGTTATAAAAATTTAGATAATAATTCTAAAAAATTACTGATAAAATTATTTCTTAAGACAAAAAGAACGAAAAAAGACCTTTCCCAAGTTCTCAAATTAATGGATAAAACTGATACTTATAAAAAGTCTCTAGTTTTTTTGTCTAAATACACAAATCAGGCGCGAAAAGATATTATTAAATTTGAAGGAAACAAAGATACGGTGTATCTTAAGAAACTAGTTGATCACCTAATTATTCGAGATAAATAAATAAATGTCACATAATACCTTTGGTAAAATATTTAGATTTACTACATGGGGCGAGTCACATGGTCCAGCTATTGGATGTATAGTAGACGGTTGCCCACCGATGATACCTGTTGCAGAAAAAGAAATACAAAAATTTCTTAATGAACGCAAACCTGGAACATCAAAATTTGTTACCCAAAGAAAAGAAGATGATAAGGTCTCTATTCTTTCAGGTGTATTCAACGGCAAAACAACAGGTACACCAATTATGTTAATGATCTGGAATAAAGATCAAAAATCAAAAGATTATTCAGACATCAAAGATAAATTTAGACCTGGTCATGCAGATTTAACTTATTTTTTAAAGTATGGCATCAGAGATTATCGAGGAGGCGGACGATCCTCAGCAAGAGAAACAGCTAGTAGAGTTGCAGCAGGAGCTGTTGCTAGGAAAGTAATTAATCATTTGCTGAAAAAAGAGGTTAATATTAGAGGTGCGGTCACACAAGTTGGCAAAATGCCAATTAACCCAAGAAACTTTAATTGGAATGACACCCGAAAAAATAATTTTTTCTGTCCTGACAAAAAAATTGTATCTACATGGGAAGAATATTTGGATGTTACGAGAAAAAAAGGGTCTTCTCTTGGAGCAAAGATACTTGTCAACGCTAAGAATGTGCCTGCTGGGTTGGGGGAACCAATTTACGGAAAGCTTGACTCAGATCTTGCCGCAGCCATGATGAGCATTAATGCAGTTAAAGGCGTAGAAGTAGGTGCTGGCAACGAAGCAGTAGAATTATCAGGTGACCAAAATTCTGATGAGCTAAGAGCTAGCAAGAACAAGAAAATTTTATTCTCATCAAATAACTCTGGTGGAATTTTAGGTGGTATTTCAAGTGGTCAAGATATTAATTTGACAGTAACGATTAAGCCAACCTCTTCAATACTAAGATCACAAAAAACCATAAATACAAAATTTAAAAACACTACTATATCTACAAAAGGTCGTCACGATCCATGTGTCGGCTTGAGGGCTGTTCCAATTGCAGAAGCTATGATGGCCTGCGTTTTAGCAGACCATATAATGAGAAATAAAGCGCAGTGTGGTTAAATCTTAAGATCCATTAAATAATCAACCAAAAGATATATTTTTTTATTTTTAATGTTTATTTTTTTCATGTCTCTTTGAAGAAAATTGTATAATTGTAATTTATAATCTTGTAAAAATTTCTTATTTTTCATTGGCATTTTTGGAAAATCACTGAGGTCGTCATTGATTTGAAAAATTTCACCAATTCGCATCCCTATATTTTTAAGTATTTTTTCAGTATTGATATTTTTTTTTGCACAAATTGATACAGCTACACAGCAAAATGACATAAGTTGGCCAGTTTTGTACTTATTTATTTCAAGCCTTTCTTTAATGGAGGGATTTTTAATACTCAGATCTAAATATTGGCCATATAAAAGACCCTTTTCTCCTGAAATATTGCTTAGTAGCTGAATAATCTTTAATCTTGAATTAGGCGCTATATTAAAATTTGAATTAGATAATATATTATATGATTGTGTTAAAAGTCCGCATCCTGCAAGAATTGCAGTGAATTCATTATACTTAAAGTGTGTAGTCTTTTTTCCTCGTCTGTACTTATCATTATCCATTGATGGTAAATCATCATGAACTAAAGAATAGTTATGAAGCATTTCAGTAGCTGATGCTAAATCCATTATTATCTTACGTGATAAATTATACTCTTTACCAAATAAATAAACTAAGTATGGTCTAAATCTTTTTCCTCCAGTAGAGACTGAGTAATGCATAGCACGGGTCAAAATATCCGTTTGATTAGATATTTTTGAGATAAAATATCTATCAAAATTTAAGATGAATGATTTTAAGTCTCTCTTAATGATCTGATGACTCATTAATTATTTTTTTGAAATCTTACCATCAGATGAAACCTTTATTTCCTCTAGCTTTAAAACTGCTTCATCTAATTTAGTTTGGCAATGAGAACGTAAAAGTGATCCTCTTGTGTAATTTTCGATTGATTTTTCTAAATCGACATTACCACTTTCTAAATTATCGACGATTTCTTCTAATTGCTCTAATGCTTTTTCAAATGACAGTTTCTTTATATCATCTGGTATTTTTGTCATTTTTGCAATTCTTTCAAATGTATAATTATTGATTGTTCTAATGCCTGTATATCATAACCTCCCTCTAGCATCGAGAGAATTCTATTGTCACAATGATCTGCTGCAACGGCCATTAGCTTATCAGTCAATAATTTAAAATCATTCTCATTTAATTTAAGATTAGCCAAGGGATCATTTTGATGTGCATCAAATCCAGCAGAAATTATCATAAAATTTGGCTTTTGTTCGTTTAATTTATTAATGATTTTTTCATCAAAAATTTTCTGAAATTCATTTGAACTGGTGCCAGATTTTAAAGGAACGTTTATCATATTATTTACACCAACTTCATTTGTATCGCCTGTTCCTGGATACAAAGGATATTGATGAGTAGAATAATAATGTACTTTAGGATCATTATAAAAAATATCCTGAGTTCCATTGCCATGATGAACATCGAAATCAATAATCGCAATGTTCTCCATATTAAATTTATTAATCAAATATCTAGCAGCAATGGCTACATTATTAAAAACACAAAATCCCATAGATCTATCATAACATGCATGATGTCCCGGAGGTCTAACTATGCAAAATGCATTTTTTGTTTTATTATTCATTATTGCGTCACACGCATTTATTCCTGCACCAGCAGCTTTTAATGTTGCTTTAAGAGATCCTTGTGAGACAGGTGTTTCTTGGTCAAGAAAAACAATTTCTTGATTTTGAGGAAATCTGCCAAGTGTTTGATTTACAAATTCTTCAGAATGAGCAGCATAAATTAAATTCTTATCAATCTCATCAGGCTCATTGATAGTAATGTTTTTGAGATTTTCATTTTTTATAAGATCAATAATGTTTTTGACACGCGCACTACATTCTGGATAATCGAGAGTAATTACATGATCTTTAAAACACTCATCAAAATAAACGTAAGTTTTTGACATAACATGAATACAAAAATTTTTAAATATTCAAAAAATTCTATTCAAATAATGAAGAGAAGTCTACTTAATGGTGATGTTGCAATTATTCCAACCGATACTGTCTATGGTATAGCTGCATTAGCTAATAATAAAAAAGCTGTAGATAAAGTTTTTAGAATTAAAAAAAGACCAAAGTCTATGCCATTGATAATATTTGTAAAATCATTAAATGACGCAAAAAAAATAGCTCACTTTAGTAAATTAGATATTAAACTAGCGAAGCATTTTTGGCCTGGTTCACTTACACTGATATTAAATAAAAAAACAAAAAATATTTACTATGGTGACAGAAGATTAAAAAAAATTGGAGTCCGAATACCTGATAATAAGGTCGTTACGGCTTTACTTAGTGCAGTGAAAAAGCCTCTTGCCACAACAAGTGCAAACATTCACAATGAAGCAAATGTGAGAGATATTTCAAATTTAAGTATTTTAAGAAATAAAAATTTGAAATCAGCGATTGAAGACAGAAAAAATATGAGTTTTACTGAGTCAACGATAATTGCAACTCATGAAAATAACTTTAAAATTCTAAGAAAAGGAAAAGTAAAAATTTCTGAAATAAGAAAGGTAATTAAAGATGAAAATTAGTACAAAGTTAAATGATCTTTTAAAAGTAGATCACCCAATTATGCTTGCTGGTATGGCAGGTGTTGCATATAGCGAAGTTTGTGCAGCTGTTAGTAATGCTGGCGGATATGGAACACTAGGTGCTGCTAATATGTCAGTAAAAGAAATTTCTGAAGAGGCAAAAAAGGTAAGAGAATTAACAGATAAGCCCTTTGGTATAGATTTATTATCTCCAGTTCCTGATCAATTAGAGAAAGGTGTTGATGCAATAATTGATAGTGGAGCTTCATCATTTATTGCTGGGTTAGGAGTTCCTTTTCCAATTATTGAAAAATTACATAATGCAGGTTTGCTTGTAATTAGCATGTGTGGAACTGTTAATCATGCAATTAAAGCAGAAGAAGCTGGATGCGATATCGTAGTTGCTCAAGGAACAGAAGCAGGCGGTCATACAGGAAAAATAGGTGGCATGGCTCTTATTCCACAAGTTGTTGATGCAGTCAAAATCCCAGTCGTTGCAGCAGGATCTATAATTGATGGAAGAGGATTAGCTGCTGCTCTAGCTTTTGGTGCAGTTGGTGTATGGGTTGGTACAAGATTTATAATGTCAAATGAGGCCCATGCTCATCAAGATGCTAAGGACCATATGCTAAATTCTGGAATTGAAGATACAATTGTTACTAAATCTTATACTGGAAAACCTTGCCGATGTATAAAAAATGAAAGAATTGAAAAATATGAAAATGACCCTTCACTTATTCAAAAATTTCCAATGCAGTTTATGAAGACCATGCAAGACAATGTATTTGGAACAATTGGTGGTAAAATTCAAAATATTAATGTTAACGAAGATTGCATGCCAAGCGGACAAGGTATTGGTGGAATTTCAGATATCTTACCAGCTAAGCAAATTGTTGATGATATGGTCCATCAAGCTTCAAATATACTGGAAGGAACCAATCACTTTTCAATTAACTAATGCTAAGCGTCAACAAACGCATTAAATGAAAAGCAACGTCTCTCACCTTCACCCCTAAAGGGATGGACATCATGCATCAAAAAAGCAGGGAAAATATAAAAATCACCAACAGCTGGCTTAAAAGTTTCTCTGTGTTTAACAAGAGGTGGGCTATTTCTAGGCAGTGATACTCTGCCATCAAAAAAAGAAATTAATCCTGCCAAATCCTTTTCTTCGTTCCTTCTAATTGAAGATGGAATTTTAAGATAACCAACGCCACTAATATTGCCCCTGTGAAGATGAGGAGGATTAAAATCTCCTGCATATTGGCTCACGATCCATGATCTTTCAATTTTAATTTTTTTAACTTTTATATTTATTGTATTTAGATAGTAGTCTTTGATTGCTTTTTTAATTTGGCTCTCAAGACCAAGTTTTAGGATTTTTCTTGGTATACTAAACTGTTGTTTCATGCTGCCGATCAGACGGTGATCATAATCGAGCTTTTTAGATAATTTTTTATTTTGGATAACTTTATCTGAGAAATTATTAAGTTTCTTAACAATTGTCTTTGATAGTTTCGTTTTTCCAATAGTTGGACCAAATGGTTTATAAACTTTCATAATTACCTTTTCTGGTGCGCCCGGAAGGATTCGAACCCTCAACCCTCAGATCCGAAGTCTGATGCTCTATCCAGTTGAGCTACGGACGCATCTATATTATGATGTCAAGTAACATGGTTTTATTAAAGATACTAGAAAAATTGGGAAGAAAGAAGATCGTAATGGATAGAGGTCCATCACACCCTGAATACTGTTTAGCAAAACCATGGACAGCAAGATATTACGTGCTTTTCAGACATCGACCAAAATGGTTTCCTTTTAATATTTTAATAAATCATATTTTCAACGACGATCATGGTGAAGGTCTTCACAATCATCCTTTTCCATACATAACAATTATCTTAAAAGGAGGTTATTACGAAACAGACCAACAAAATATTAGAAAATGGAGAGGGCAATTTTATGTAGGCTTTAGAAGTGCGGATAATTTACATCGTGTTGATCTTGAGCCTGGAACCGATGCTGTTACATTATTTATCTCAGGGCCTTATGGATTTAGAAAAAATAGTAGAAGTGACTATGGTATCTCAAGTTAGCTTTTGCCTGATTGAGTTTCTGAATTTTCTATCTTTTTTTAAAGCATGCTCTCTTTTCATTGCTAGAGATTTCGTTTCTAATGACTCTTTATAGAGTAGCACCCACTTTGAGCCTCTTGTGAACTTAGCGCCTTTAGAAGTGTTATGAAGTTCAAGCCGTTTTTTGATGTTATTAGTCCATCCAACGTAAGTTCTTTTTTTTGGTTGTTTAGTTCCAATGATATACACATAGAAAGGCATTTTTTTGATATATTAATTGTATTTCGTTACTAATTAAATATAGTTATCTTAACTTAATTTGGAGAATTTATCATGAGAGTTACTCTTACAGTTTTAGCCTTCAGTTTCATGATTTCTGCCTGCACTACACTGCAAGGCATAAATGAAACTATCAAAGGTGATGGGGTACCATATATTCCTGGTATATAGTTTAATAGCTGACCTCGTAAATGAG
>CACNXQ010000005.1 GCA_902624455.1 uncultured Pelagibacteraceae bacterium
AGCTGATGCCATAGCGGCAGCAGTTGCGTTTGCTGTTTGAGGTGCTGCAGCAGCAATTGCCCCAGCAATTTCTGCAGCTTGTTCAGGAATTGCTTGCGCAGTTGCAGTAGCTATCTGCTGAGCTGCAGCAGGGTTTGCCTGAACAACAGCAGCAAGCATTTCATCTGGATTGTCATTATTTGCAGCATAGTCTTGAATTAATGCCTGTTGTTCTTCAGGAGAGCCTGCTGCTGCGACCTCTTGAAAAAACTCTTGTGCTTCTGCTGGAGTTACTGGCATTTATTTATTCCTTTCAAATTTAATTTTTAAAATCCTTACTTTATATTAATTATTTTCTTCTTATAAAAAATTTTTATTAAGAAGAAGTGTTAAACGTTCCCGCTCTTTTATTTTCTTCAATCATATGTGGTTCAAGCATATTAATAACATCAAGAACTTCGTAGACTGTTGTTATCAAGGACATGCTATCATCAGACAGATCTTTTAAGGCGCCTTCAAGAGCTTCCTCAGCAGCTAAAACAGCAGCAGCATCAGTTTGATCAGCTGCTCTTTCTTTCTGAGCAATCGTTAAAAGTTCTTGTGCTATGGTCGCCTCATTTTCACTGTAAGATAATAGGGTCCTAGCATTAGCGTATTCAACCCATGCATCTTTGGCGGCTTTAACTGTGTCCCTTTCTTTAAGAGCATGATCATTTATAGCTCTATCTAAAGCTGATCTGTCATTTAAATATCCTGGCATTTCTAAAAAGACAGCAGTTAATGGGAGTTCAACTGTTATCTTTAAATTGTCTTCATGACTGCTGCCACCTGTACCTGAAGCGTCGTCTTTATGCGAATACTTGGCTTCTGCATCAACTGTAGGACCAAAGTTAGCAAGTGATGATTGCAAATCATTTCTTGCAATTTGAACATCCATTTCAGAAATCAACAAATCTCTATTAAACATTAAAGCAAGATTTACAGTTTCTTCCATGCTGTCAGGCATATAATCAAGGGTATCTCTCGCTAATCGAGGTTTTCTCAAATTGTTAACATCTATATCTTCAACCTGAAAAAGCTTTTCATATGTATACACCGCTGATTTAAAACTCTTTTCGTCAGCTATGACAGTTTTTTGTGCACTTGCTAGTTGTCTTTTTGCTTTTAAAACATCTGATGCAAGACCAGAGCCAACCTGAACTCTAATTTCTTCTTGTCCAGTTGTTTGTCTTGTGTTGGCTTCAGCCGCAACCGAAGCTTCTAATTTTTCACCTGCTTTGATTAAACCTAAATATGCATCAGCAGCTTCAATGAGTAGATCATTTCTTGAACTTATATATTCCAGTTCTTGTTTTTCTAATTCTAGATTTTTGGTACTAATGTCTGCAAGCGTTGCGCCAGAGTCCATTATTTTTTGTTTCCACGTAACATCATAAGTGTCAAATCCATCGATTTGATGATTAGACGCAGCATCATATTTATCAGTTGAACCACCTTCATACTTGACTGATATATCAGGAGCATAAGCTAACTTGGAATCAGTTACGTCTCTACCTGCTTCCTCTAGTTCTTTTTGTGCATTTATTATGTCTTCGTGACTATCTAATAATTGGTCAATCATTTCGGTAAGTGTTTGTGATTTAACCGGAATGATAAAAATTAAAAAAGTTAAGACGATAGAACAAAAAAGTTTTGCCGTATCAGTTAAATAAGTTCGCATAATGAATACTCCCTTTTGACTTATTCAAATAAAAAAATTGTACATACGCAGTATCAACTAAAATTATGTAATGTTCTACGATTAATACAACATGATTCTTTTCATTTTTTTGATTTTTTTGGGATTTTTTATTATTTTTGGTGAAAAATTGAATTTTCTTTAATTAGGCGGAAAACTGGGAAATTCTAAATTTAAATACTTTTGGACTTTGTTTAGAATATTTTCTCTAAATATCTGCGTAGGTGTGAGTTTCTTTTTTTGCACCAGGGTGTGTTGTTGCACCATTTGCAGCAGAACCAACAGTTTTGGTATATTTCCATAAAGTTCCTGAATTGAAATCGGTGGTCCTCTCTTTCCAACTTTTCTTTCTTCTATCCAGTTCATCATCACTTACTAATAAAGTTAATTCTCCTTTATCAGCATCCAATATTATTTCATCACCGTCTTCAACAAGTGCAATTGTGCCACAGACAGCTGCTTCAGGTGATACATGTCCAACACAAAAACCTCTTGTCGCTCCACTAAAACGTCCATCGGTAATCAAAGCGACCTTGTCACCCATGCCCTGACCATAAATTGCCGCTGTAGTAGCTAACATCTCTCTCATTCCGGGACCACCCTTTGGTCCTTCATACCTGATTACGAATACATCTCCCTCTTTATATTTATTATTTTTTACACACTCAAAGGCATCTTCTTCGCAATCAAAGCATATTGCTTTTCCCTTAAATGTGAGATTATTCATGCCCGCGACTTTTACTATTGCGCCGTCTGGAGCTAGATTGCCTTTCAAGCCAACTACACCACCTGATGGGCTAAGTGGATTGTCGTAACTTCTTATAACATCTTGATCAGTATTAAATTTAACGTCTTTTAAATTTTCTTCTATGGTTTTTCCTGTAACAGTAAGACAGTCGCCATGAATATATCCCCCATCGTATAAGGTTTTAATTATTATTGGAACGCCTCCTGCTTCATATACATCCTTTGCAACATATTTGCCTCCAGGTTTTAAGTCAGCTAAATAGGGTGTTCTTTTGAAAATTTCGACCACATCATCTAAGTCAAATTTGATGCCACATTCATTTGCAATTGCTGGCAAGTGTAAGCCTGCATTTGTGGACCCCCCAGTAGCTGCAACTATTGTTGCTGCGTTCTCAAGTGATTTTTTTGTAACAATATCTCTTGGCCTTATGTTATCTGCAATCAACTTCATTACTTGTTTTCCAGAATCATAGGCGTATTTATCTCGTTCCTCATATGGAGCCGGAGCGCCAGATGAATATGGTAAAGCTAGACCAATAGCTTCTGAAACGCATGCCATTGTATTTGCTGTAAATTGGCCTCCGCACGCTCCTGCACTGGGACAAGCTACACATTCTAATTCATGCAACTCTTCTTCTGTTGCATTTCCAGATGAATATTTTCCAACCGCTTCAAACACATCTACAACAGTTACATCCTTTCCCTTATACTTGCCTGGCAGAATACTTCCACCATACATAAAGACACTTGGCACATTTAATCGGCACATTGCCATCATTAAACCTGGCAATGATTTATCGCATCCTGCTAAACCAACAATTGCATCATAGCAGTGTCCTCTCACTGTTAATTCAGTAGAGTCTGCAATTACTTCTCTTGAAACTAATGAAGACTTCATGCCTTGATGTCCCATTGCAATACCATCAGTTACAGTTATTGTACAAAATTCTCTCGGCGTTCCGTTGGCCTCATTCACACCTTTTTTTACAGACTGTGCTTGTCTCATCAATGCAATGTTACAAGGTGCAGCTTCATTCCATGTTGAAACCACTCCTACAAAAGGTTTGTTAATGTCATCCTCGCTCATTCCCATCGCATAATAGTAAGACCTGTGTGGTGCACGTTCTGGGCCTACAGAAACATGTCTGCTTGGGAGTTTGCTTTTATCAAATTTCATTAATTACTAATTACCTTTAATTCTTTCTCAATTTTTTTCATCTGTGATTGATAGTCTTCAAGTCTTTCTTTTTGCTCTTCAATAACCTTATTTGGGGCATTTTCAATAAAATTTTTATCTATTAATTTTGCTTCAATTTTTTTGATTTCCTTAATTGTTTTATCCAATTTCTTATTTAATCGAACAACCTCTTCTTCAAAATTTATAATATCTTTTAGCAAAAGATAAATCAAACCGTCATTGAACATTACTTGTATCATTCCTTCATTCTTTTTAAATGCAGACATACTTATACTTTTTGATTTGGTAAGATTTAAAATCGTACTTTTATGACTTTCAATTGTAAGCTTAAGTTCATCACTAATATTAGAATATGCGATATCAATTTCTATGTTAGCGGGAACATTAAGTTCAGATCTAGTAGATCTAATTGCTGTAATTAGTTCAATAAGAGTATTAATCTTGCTCGAATTATTGCCATTATTATTAACTTTTTCTGGCCACTTAGCTTGATTTATTTTTTCTGAACCCTTTATGAGAATAGGAGCTGCTTCTTTCCATAGATATTCGGTAAAAAAAGGAATAATAGGATGAAGCATCACTAAAGTATTGCTTAAAATAAAAGAAGTTACATTCTTGGTCTCTTTAATATCTTCTGAATTAGGTGACTGATAAATAATTTTGGTAAACTCTAAATACCAATCGCAAAAAATATTCCATGTAAATTTATACAATGCGCTTGCGGCCTCATTAAATTTATATTCTTTAATCGCAATTTCAGTTTTTTCTCTGCATTCTTCATATTCACTCAAAATCCAATTATTAAATATATTTTTTACTTTGCTTGTGTCCATTTGATCAAAGCGGCACTCATTCATCTCACAAAACTTTACTGCATTCCATATTTTCGTTAAAAAATTCCTATAGCCTTCAACTCTTTGCTTTGATAATTTAATATCCCTTCCTTGAGCAGCCATTGAACACAAAGTCATTCTTAATGAGTCTGCTCCATATTCATCCATTAGTAATAACGGATCAATAACGTTGCCTTTTGATTTAGACATCTTTTGACCTTTTTCATCTCTAACTAATGCGTGAACATACACTTCTGAAAATGGAACTTCCTTAGTAAAATAAAGCCCCATCATCATCATTCTTGCGACCCAAAAAAATATTATGTCAAAACCAGTTACTAGTGCTGATGTAGGATAATATTTTTTTAAAATCTCAGTTTTATCAGGCCAACCCATAGTCGAGAAAGGCCATAAAGCTGATGAAAACCAAGTATCTAAAACATCAGTTTCTTGAGTAAGCTTTGTCTCTTTCTGGTAATATTTTTTAGCAAGTTCAGTGGCTTCCTGCTCGTCCATTGCAACAAAAATCTTACTGTCCGGTCCATACCATGCTGGTATTTGGTGGCCCCAATTCAATTGTCTAGAAACACACCATGGTTGTATATTTTCCATCCACTCAAAATAGGTTTTCTCCCAATTTTTTGGAATAAATTTTGTTGCGCCATCTCTAACTTTTTGAATAGGATCTTTCGATAGTTTCTTTGCATCAACAAACCATTGGTCGGTTAACCAAGGCTCAATTACCTCGCCAGATCTATCGCCATATGGAACTGTATGTTTATTTTCCTCTATCTTTTCAAGAGCATTAAGTTCTTCTAATTCTCTAATAATCTTATCTCTTGCATCATATCTGCTAAGACCTTGATAATTCGTGGGAGTATTTTCATTTAGTTCTGCATTTTCATTGAAAATATTTATTACTTCTAAGTTATGTCTTACGCCAATTTCATAGTCATTAAAATCATGAGCTGGAGTTATTTTGACTGCACCTGAACCTTGATCCATTTTAACGTATTCATCAGCAATAATCGGAATAGACTTATTTAATATAGGTAATATTGCGTTTTTTCCTATTATATCTCTATACCTTTCATCTTCAGGATGAACAGCAATCGCTGTATCACCAAGCATTGTTTCCGGTCTTGTCGTTGCAATAACAATACTAGTGTCTTCATTTTCAATCTCGTATTTGATGTACCACAAAGAACCAGTTACTTCTTTTTGTACAACTTCTAAATCAGAAATTGTAGTTTTGAGTTTGGGGTCCCAGTTACTTAATCGCTTATCCTTATAGATTAATCCATCATTATAAAGCTGAACAAATACATATTTAACTGCTTTGGATAAACCCTCATCAAGAGTAAATCGTTCACGTGACCAATCACATGAGCACCCTAATCTTTTAAGTTGATTAATTATCTGATTGCCAGATTGTTCTTTCCATTCCCATACATGATTTATAAATTCCTCCCGGGATAAATCTTTCTTGATGATTTTTTTCTTTTTTAATTCTCTTTCAACTACCATTTCAGTTGCTATACCGGCATGGTCAGTTCCTGGTTGCCACAAAACATCTTTACCATTAAGTCTGTAGAAGCGAACAAGAATATCTTGAAGTGTGTTATTCAACGCATGTCCCATGTGAAGATTGCCAGTTACATTTGGTGGGGGTATGACAATACTATAATTATTTGAAGAAGCTCTTTCTGGAGCTGTAAAAGCTCCTTGATCTTCCCAATCTTTATAGATTTTTTCTTCAACAGAATTAGGTGAGTAATACTTTTCTTGCATTACATTTAGATTTTATCGTTGTTCTTAAAATTTATTTCAGCGGACATTAATTTTTCAGAAATTACTCTCTCTAGTTCCTCCCGAATAATTTTATCAATTTTTTCAGATGGTATTAAATTCACTTGTTCTTTCACTAACTCTCTTATTTTTTGTTCATCTAGAGGAATATTCTTGATATCATCATCAATAAACTTTTTTTGATCTGTATTTTGATTTATTGGATTATTAAGTTCTAAAATATTAGAGTCATCCATGTATTCATTTTCTTCAAGTGGCTTCGTTAATTCCAGTACGTCTTTAGGTAGTTCGCTTTGATCTTCAGCATTTTTCTCGCCCATCATGTCACGAATTGCTGCTAAAATATCTTCTGTATTATTGGTTTTGTTCATATCTTCTAATATATATGCTTATATCTGGGTCAAATCAAAAACTAAAGCTGTTTTTCTTTTTAAAAAAATTTAATTTTGGAGCATCACAACTAAATAAAAACCGAGAATTAATAGAGTTTTGATTTTTAATATACAACATTGCATTTGTTACATCTTCTTTCTTAATTAGGGCAAACAGACGTCCATGATTTTCTAGTTGATTTAAAAATTGATCGGGAAGGTAATCAATAGCTCCCTCAATTATTATTGCATTGAACGGACCTTGATCTAAACAATTTTCATTTATTTTCTTTTTTATAACAACAACATTATTAATGCCACTTTTGTTCATCCCTTTTTCGGCAATAGATATAAAATTATCATCCTCTTCAACAGCAATCACTGTTTCTGCTAAATTAGAAATTATTGCAGAGGAATAGCCGGTTGAAGCTGGAAGAACGAGGATAGACTCATTGCTTTGTGGTGAAACATGATTAATAATTTCACCTATCAAATTTGGCCTTAACAAATATCTGTCTGAAGATAGCTTTAAATTTTTTTCTGTATAAGATCTTAAAATTAAATCTTCAGGAACAAAATCTGATCTATTAACAGATGAAAATGCCGAAATTACTTCTTTACTAATGCCGTTAATCGGCCTTATCTGTCCATCTATCATGTTATTATTAAGTGTAGTTTGATCCATATATGAATTGAAAATGCTTTATAATATCAATTGCTTTAGATAACAAAATTTTTAACAAAAAAAAGCTAAAAATGATATAAACCAATTCAATGGCCACGTGGCGGAATGGTTACGCAGAGGACTGCAAATCCTTGTATACCGGTTCGATTCCGGTCGTGGCCTCCACGCTAGCCCAAATGAAACTTTAAAACATCAATTATTTTTGCTGCCTGATCATCTCTTATCCATGTATGAAAATTTTTAATCATAGCTGGTGTGAAATTTGGCTGTAGTTCCATTAATTTTCTTTTTAGAGGTATACCTTTTTTCTTATTATCTTCTAATGCAAGACTAGCAATATAAGTTTGTGGATATTCTGGTTGAAGATTAATTAACTTTTTGGAATACTTTTTCGCTTCATCCAAATTATTATCAAGAAAATTAAATCTCCACAATTCAAAATATGTTCGCCATTGTCCATAAATATCTGAATATAGATCTAATGCTTTAAACATTTCATTATAAGCTCTTTGTTTTTCATCAATTTGAAATAACGATGAACCAAATAATCTTCTCCCATGGGCAAATTTATCATTCAACTTTATTGAATTGTAAGAATGATTGAGCGATAGATCAAAGTTGTTACCGTAATAAAATGATAAACCAAAAGCAAATTGACATAGAAAATTATTTTTATTCAATGAAACTGAGCTTCTTGCTAAATTTAAAAGTGTTTTTCTCACTTTATTAGGATCTCTAACATTAAACATCCATAATTTATCGGCATAGGACAATGCAATTTTTGAAATTGTTATCGCTAAATCCTGCTTAGGAATTGAGCTTGATAATGTTTCATATGAATTTTTTGTTAATAAAAATCGTATCGTTCTTTTATCAGTTTGATTTTTAGACTTTCTAATTACGTTATTTTCTTCAAGATATTTTAGTCTTCTCCATAATGTTCTTTCAGGTGACTGGGTAAAATATTGTATATCGTAGAAAGAAAGACCTTTGTAAAAATTAATAAATAATCTGAAGACAATCTCAAGATCAAGCAAACTTGTTAATGATAATGATTTGAGAACTCTAAATAAACCACCATATAAGAAACTAAAAACAGCCTCATCAACCAAGTTATCATTTTTTGTAACTTGATCACTTCTTCCAAATCCAAACTCATAAATATCGTCTTTTTGAACTGTCATAGGTTTATTTCCGATTACTATAAAACAAAAACTAGATATAAATAATAACTTTTGCTATAAGATTTAAATCTCTTCCCCGGTAGCTCAGTTGGTAGAGCAAGCGGCTGTTAACCGCTTTGTCACTGGTTCGAGTCCAGTCCGGGGAGCCAAATTAGAGTATTTGACTCAAAAAGGTTTTAGTCCTCTCACTTTCAGGATTTTCAAAGAAATCTGTAGGATTTTTGTTTTCAACTATCTGACCTTCATCCATAAATATAATGCTATCTGCAACTTCTTTGGCAAATCCCATTTCATGAGTAACAACAAGCATTGTCATTCCACCTTCAGCTAAGCCAACCATCACATCTAAAACCTCTTTGATCATTTCAGGATCAAGTGCGGATGTTGGTTCATCAAAAAGCATAATCCTTGGCTCCATACATAATGCTCTTGCAATTGCAGCTCTCTGCTGTTGTCCGCCAGACAACTGAGCTGGATACTTATGAGCCTGATCATCAATTTGAACTCTCTTTAAATATTTCATTGCTTTTTCTTTTGCCTCAACTTTAGGTAATTTACGTACCCATATCGGGGCCAGTGAACAATTATCTAAAATTGAAAGGTGAGGAAAAAGATTGAACTGCTGGAATACCATACCAACTTCGCCACGGATTTTTTCTACACTTCTATTATCATTTGTAAGTTCAGTACCCTCAACTATTATTTGACCTCTCTGATGTTCTTCTAATCTATTGATACATCTAATCAATGTTGACTTACCAGATCCGGATGGTCCACAAATAACAATTTTCTCACCGCGATTAACCTTTAAATTTACATCATTTAAAACATGAAGATCTCCAAACCACTTATGAACTTCATTCATTTCAATCATTGTATCTGTACTCATAAACTCTATTGTCCTGTATCTAATTTTTTTTCCAAATTTTGACTATATCTGCTCATCCCGAAACAAAAAATCCAAAACACTGCAGCTGCAAAGACGTAACCTTCGTGAGAGAATCCAAGCCAGTCTGGATTTGTTCCTACAAATTGAATAATACCAAGAAAATCAAATAATCCTATAATTAAAACAAGTGTTGTATCCTTGAATATTGCAATAAAACTTCCAATGATTGCAGGTATAACCATTTTTAGAGACTGCGGCAAAATAACAAGAGCCATCATCTTCCAGTAAGTTAAGCCTGCAGCTTGTGATGCTTCATACTGTCCTTTAGGCATTGCTTGAAGTCCTCCTCTAACTACTTCAGCAAGATATGCTGCAGAAAAAAACATGACCCCAATCAAAGCTCTAATAAGTTTATCGAAATTTACTCCTTCGGGCATAAATAAAGGAAACATATTTGATGCCATAAAGAGAACTGTAATGAGAGGAACACCTCTCCAAATTTCAATAAAGATAGTTGATAATAAAGATACTATGGGCAGTTTAGATCTTCTGCCTAAAGCTAACAGTACACCTATTGGTAATGACAAGACTATTCCAACTCCAGCGATTACTAATGTTAAGAAAAGCCCACCCCATAAACGTGTTTCAACATTTGTAAGTCCAGCGCCTCCTGAAAAAAGGTAAACACAAATAATTGGAAACGGTATAAGTAAAAATGCTCCAACCCAGCCTTTATTTTTCAGGTTTGGAATTAATAGATAGATTCCAGCTATCAGTAACATCACGTAAGCAGTGTTAATTCTCCACAATTCCTCGGTTGGGTACAAGCCATAAAATATCAATTTGAGATTCTGTTTGATGAATATCCAACAAGCACCGTCCTTAGTGCATTCATCTTTCGAACTTCCAACAAAATTAGCATCAAAGAAAATCCAATTAAATAACGGAGGCAGAATAGAATACAATAAGTAAATTCCAAGTATGGTAAGTATTGTGTTATACCAAGTTGAAAATAAATTTTTCCTGAGCCATCCTATAATTCCTAATTCAATAACTGGAGGCTTTATTTCATTTAATGCATTAGTCATTATCTTTCACCAACTTTCATGTATCTGTTGAATAAGTTCATTACAACTGATGTGAACAAACTCAAAAATAAATACACGCCCATTACCATACCAATTATTTCAATTGCTTGTCCGGTTTGCATTAATGCCGTACCTGCAAATACTAATACCAAATCAGGATAAGCAATTGCCGCAGCGAGAGATGAATTTTTTGTAAGATTTAGATATTGGTTAGTTAATGGTGGCACAATCACTCTTAACGCCTGAGGAATTATTATTAATCTTAAAACTAAGCCTTCTTTCAATCCTACAGATCTTGCTGCTTCTGTTTGCCCTTTTGAAACCGATTGTATTCCAGCTCGGACAACTTCAGCAATAAAGGCAGCTGTATACATTGCTAACGCAAAGGTTAAGGCAACTAGCTCAGGTATAAGTTTCATGCCTCCTTTGAAATTAAATCCTTTTAACTCAGGATACTCAAATGAAATGGGAAAACCCAGCGCTGTAAGAGTTAGAGTGAATGTTCCTACGATCAGAGCCATCGAAGTAAAAAAAGCTGGAAAAGTTTTACCAGTCTTGTTTTGTCTTTTTTTGGACCAGACAAATATACCAATTGAAATAATTACTGAGAGCCAAAATAAATAAAATAGAATTGATGAACCTTCACCTAAATTTGGATCTGGAACAAATAATCCTCTATTGTTTAGAAAAATAGAGTCCATAAATTCAATACTTTGTTTTGGTTTTGGAAGTGCACGCAAAACAGCAAAATACCAGAAGAAAATTTGAAGTAGCAATGGTATATTTCTTATAATTTCGATATAGGACTCTGCTATTTTTGCGACTAACCAATTTGAGGATAATCTCATAATACCAAAAGCAAATCCTATGATTGTAGCAAACAAAATACCTATTCCTGCTACTAATAATGTATTGAGAAGTCCAACTATGAACGCGTCGAAATATGTAGATGTAGGAGAATACTCAATAAGTGTCATTTGAATATCAAATTGAGACTCAACACCTAAAAAATTGAAACCACTGGCTAGTCCTCGGGCCACCATGTTTTGAGCAGTATTCTGAACGATGTAGTATATACCAAGTATTACAAGGCTAAGTGTGATTGCCTGATAGAAAACACCTTGAACATTTTTGTTGAATATAAAGTTCGATATTTTTGGGCTCTGCTTGGACATATTTTAATGGAGATAATATAGCATTTTACATGAATAACATAAAAAAAAGGAGGGCCAAAATATTGACCCTCCTTTACTTAAAGTGATCTTTAAAAATGACTCAGCAATTATCTTGCTGGTGGTGCGTATAATACACCGCCATTTTTATAAGAAGCATTTGGAGATCCAGCTCTTGCTAAGCCAACAGGAGTGTTTTCTCCAACATGTGTTTCGTATACATCGCCGTAGTTTCCTACCATTGTAACGATGTCATAAGACCAACTTTCGCCTAAGTTTAAGCCAGCACCAGTTGCACCTTCTTTTCCACATAGTCTTGCAACTACTGGATTTGAAGTTAAAGCACACTCAGTTTTAGCGTTTGACTTAGTTAGCCCGAACTCTTCAGCTTCAATCATTGCATTCAATGACCATCTTACTACGTCAGCCCAATCTCCATCACCTTCTCTAACAACAGGACCTAGAGGTTCTTTTGAAATAGTTTCTGGTAATACAACGTGAGCATCTGGATCAGCAAGCTTTGTTCTTTGAGCTGCTAAACCTGATTTATCAGTAGTGTAAGTGTCGCAACGACCTTCGTCATAAGCGTTTACAACTTCGTCAGCTTTTTCGAAAACAACTGGCTCATACGCCATGCCATTAGCTCTGAAAAAGTCAGCCATGTTTAATTCAGTTGTTGTTCCTAGGTTTGTACAAACACTTGCACCGTCTAGTTCCATAGCACTAGAAATGCCAGAGTCTTTTCTAACCATAAAACCTTGTCCATCATAGAAATTGACACCAGCAAATTCTAAGCCAATTTGCGCGTCACGAGATAATGTCCAAGTTGTGTTTCTTGATAGAACATCAATTTCACCTGCTTGAAGAGCAGTAAATCTCTCTTTAGCAGTTAGTGGAACGTATTTTACTTTGTCAGGGTCACCAAAAACAGCAGCAGAAACAGCACGGCATACGTCTACATCAATACCGCTCCAGTTACCGTTCTCATCTGGATTTGAAAATCCAGGAACACCTTGACTTACTCCACAATTAAAAAATCCTTGTGATTTAACTGTATCAAGAGTACCAGCAAAAGCAGCAGGCATCATTACAATTGAAGCAGTTAAACTTAGGATCCACATTTTAAATGTATTCATAAGTGATTAATCCTTTTAATTAATTAATTAAGTGAGAGATATAATCACAAAAACAATTGGTTGAGAAATAGAAAAATATTTTTAAATTTTTATACTATATGTTGTAGTTATTATTCTTCACTCTACTATAACTCGTGATGCAGTAATCCTAATATCAACTTCATCCATGTCATTAATTATAAGTGATTTAGCATATTCAAAATCATCTTTGGAAAGTTGTGCAATCAAATCGTCTATACCTTCAACTCCAGCACCACATAGAGAAGCTATGTTACATTGAAGATACCATCTGACCGATTGAATAAGATCTCTTTTAACACCATCTCCGAACTCATACATATTTGCCACATTATATTGCGCTTCTGGTACTCCTCTTTCAGCTGCAAAGAGATAATACTTGAAAGCCTTTTTATAATTGGGCCAGAAAACCCAATGATTATCATAATATTCTCCAATCGCATAAGCTGCTCTTGGATCATTTTCATTCTCATATAAATCAGAAAAAATTTCATATGCTTTATCATAATTTGAAGTATTTTCACTTACGCAAAAGTCATTTATATCACAAAGATTTAATGATGATGCATCATTGTATAGCAACCCCATGATATATTTCGCATCTTGATTGCCATTGGTTACTAGCATATTTAATTTATCTATTGCTTCTTTTTTTTGACCACTCATAAAAAGGTCATAAAAATTATTAGAAGCCTGTAAAGGTTGAATAAGGATTAAAAGAAAACTAAGAATTATAAAATTTTTCATCGTCAGTTGGCGCGCCCGAGAGGATTCGAACCTCTGACCCACAGCTTAGAAGGCTGTTGCTCTATCCAGCTGAGCTACGGGCGCTTATTTAAAATTATCTGCGTAAGATTTAGTTATAACTTTCCTTTCTGAGGATTCAAGTACAACGTATTCTATATCATTTCTTTTTGCGTAATTTACAGCGTCTTCTTTTGTATCAAATTTTAATTCAACTTGAGAGATTGTGTTTGAACCACCATTCCAGCCCATTAGACTGTCTTTTTTTTGATTACGATTATTATTAAACTTCAGAACCCATTTATTAAACTTTGATCGTCCTGACTGCATTGCAGTTTTAGAAGGTTTATAAATTTTTGCCTTCATAACAAATTAGTTTGATCCATCTAATTGCAATAAATCTTTGTAAAGATCTGTTCTTCTGTCTCTGAAAACGCCCCATACATTTCTTAAATTTTCTGCTTCATCTAGGTTAATGTTGCCAATTAAAATTTCCTCTTTATCTCGGCTAGCCTCAGCAATTTTGTCTCCGACATGATTTGTAATAAACGATCTACCATAAAAATAATTTGAAATTTCATGTCCTTCTTCAGTCCCAATTCTATTAGAAGCCACAACAGGAATTTGATTTGACGCGGAGTGACCAATCATAGCTCTTTGCCACATATCTGAACTATCAAATCCGTCATCTTCTGGTTCACCACCAATAGCAGTTGGATATAGTAAAACTTCTGCCCCTTTGAGCGCCATAATTCTTGCTGCTTCTGGAAACCACTGATCCCAGCAAATACCAATACCAATTTTTGCATACGCAGTGTTCCAGACTTTAAAACCTGTATCACCTGGATTAAAATAAAATTTTTCTTGGTACCCAGGACCATCTGGAATATGAGATTTTCTGTACTTACCTAATATATTTCCATCTGCATTGATAACTGCAATTGCGTTGTAATGGGCTCTATTAGCTTTTTCAAAAAAACTGATAGGAATAACAACTTTTAATTCAGCAGCAAGTTTTGACATTCTTTCTAACGTTGGATGGCCATCAAATGGTTTTGATAGTCCAAAAAGTTCTTCTTTTTGATCCATACAAAAATAGGTTGATTCAAACAATTCTTGAATGAGAATAATTTGTGCTCCCTGACTAGATGCATCTCTAATTAATTTTTCTGCTTTGTCGACATTTTCCGAGGTATCTTTTGAACATGTCATTTGTGTTGCTGCTAAAGTAACTTCTCTCATTACAAACTCCTTGGTTGTTGTTGTGTTATACAATGTATGTTTCCACCACCTAATAGTATATCACGACCATCAAGACATACAATTTGTCTATTTTGAAATTGAGATTCTAGTATTTTTTTAGCATTTTCATCCGCAGGTTCATCACCAAATATAGGAAGGATAATTGCATTATTTGAGATGTAAAAGTTAATGTAAGAACTTGGCTCATCATCATTTGGAATAAGTCTTTTTTTAGACATTTCTAATTCAATTATATTTATTGGATTTCCATCTTGATCAGTTGATGTTCTTAAAATTTCCAAATTCTCAGATAATAAATCATAGTAAGAGTCGCTCTTATCGTTACAAGTCATAGTTAATATAGTATTTGAATTTGAAAAACATGCCACATTGTCTACATGACCGTCCGTACCTTCGTCTGTGCCATGTTTTAACCAGATAATTTTACTCACACCAAAATAATCTTTTAAATTTTTTTCAATCTGTTCTTTAGACAATTCTGGATTTCTATTTTTATTAAGCAAACATTGTTCAGTCGTTATCATGGTTCCTTTTCCATTCACATTAATGGAACCTCCTTCTAAAACCATATTGTTTTTGAAATACTTAGAATTTGTTTTTTCAATCATGAACTTCGCAACTTTATCATCAAGCTCAAAATTTTCCTTATAACCCCAGCAATTAAAATCAGAGTCCACCCCACCTAATTCATTTTTATCATTTAATAAAAAGATTGCACCCGTGTCTCTGCACCAGGCGTCATTTATTGGTAACTCTAAAATTTCAACATTGTTATTTAATAAATTAATCGCACTTTCTCGATCATTTGGATGAACAATCATTTTTAATGTTTCAAATTGACTAATTGTATTTGCAACATTAGCCCATGCAATTCTTCCTTTATCTAAATCAAAATGAGACCATGACGGTGTTACATCAGATGGAAATGTTTCTGTTGGCCACTGCATCCAACAACATTCGTGAGGGTGCCACTCTGGTGGCATATAGAATTGATTTTCAAGAGGTGTTGTCATAATTTACAAATGGTCGGGGCGGCAAGATTCGAACTTGCGACCCTCTGGTCCCAAACCAGATGCGCTACCAGACTGCGCTACGCCCCGAAACGAATGAAATGTATATAATATAGATGCAATCATCAATCTATTTAAAAAATTCGAGCAAAATTTCGTTTACCTGATCTGGTTTTTCTTGTTGAACCCAGTGACCACAATCATTAATTGAGTGATTTCCCTCTAAATTTTCATACAAGCTCTTATTAATAGGAGCCCATTTTCCCACAGGATCATTTGCACCAGTTATAAAACATGTAGGTGTAGAGATTTTCTTTGCATGAGTATCTTTTGTTATTTCCCAATTACGATCGATGTTTCTATACCAATTGATCGGTCCTCTCATTCCGTGTGATGAAAACTCGGTTACGTAAAAATCAAAATCGTTTTGACTCATAAAGTATGGGAATGCATGTCCTTCACCAAGTGATTTAAGAAAAGTCATATCTTTTGAAAACGGTACAGGTTCAAAAGTTTCGACTTTATTTTCACCCGAAGATATAGATCCATAGACTGCTAACAAAGATTTTTTCATATCCAATTCTAATTCTTTCTCTACTAAACCTTCTTTTTGGAAGTAAAGCATATAAAAAAATATATCTTTGAATAAAAATTTCATTGTTTCAATTGGCGGCATTTGTGAAACTGTATGAGGTACGCTCATACCACATACTTTTTTTACTCTATTTTCATAATACAGAGATGTATGCCAAGCTACTGGAGCTCCCCAGTCGTGTCCAACTATATTAAATTGATCAAAACCTAAATAATCTGCTATTGCAATTATGTCAGATGATAATTTTAGTACATCATAATCTGAAACTTCTTCAGGTTTTGAAGATCCTCCATATCCTCTCATATCTGGTGATGCAACTGTATATCCTATACTTGAAAAAAATTTTATTTGATGTCTCCACGAGTACCAAGACTCTGGCCAACCATGTATAAAGATTATCAATGGCCCTGAGCCTTCTATATACGTATTTATATTTACGTCTTTGTTTTGTATTATTTTAAAGTTTGACTTATCAAATTTCATCATGAAGGATCGTCTTTGCCACGGTTTCTTAATATTTTGAAAATACCATCTGACGTGAAAATAACATCTTGATTAATATATAATTTACAATTTATAAATAGTACACTTTGAGTGGATCTAATGATTTCAGCAAACCCATAAACCCAAGATCCTTTTGGAGCGGGCCCAATATAGTTGGCATTTAATTTTGCAGTTAAACAAGGAAATGAGTCTTTCTTCCAAGCAGTATAACCCATTATCCCATCAGCAAATGATATTAATGTACCTCCGTGGGCAATTCCCGCTTTATTGCAATTTACTTCATTTACTTCAAACCCTTTGTAAAAAATGCCATCACGCTCAAGATTATATAAGAAACCATTATTCTTTGAGAATGGTCCAGGATCATCGTCTAAAATGTAATTTTTCTTGTTTGAAAGTATCTCAAAATCCATGAATAAAATTATATTTGAAAAAAGACATATATATACATATATTTTCAATATACGGGGAGCTTTAGCTGAGAGGTTTCGCTGAGAAACGACCCATAACCTGATCTAGATAATGCTAGCGGAGGAATTTATGATCAAAAAAATTATTTTTTCATTTTTTATTTTATTTCACACTTCAGTTTTTGCTGAAGATATTTTGACAGTTGGAACATATGACTCATTTGCAGCCGACTGGGGTCCTGGACCCGATATAGAAGATGGATTTGAAAAAATTTGTAACTGCGATCTACAATTCATTGCAACATCTCAAGCGGGTTCATTAAGCAGTGATATATTCGTTAAAGGCAAAGATGTCATTCTAGGCGTAGAACACAATGATTTTGATACTTCTTATGATGATAATCTATGGGCCTTTTATGATTATGGATACTTTGCATTCATCTATGATAGTTCAAAACTCAATAATCCACCAAAATCTATGGATGACTTAATAAATCGAAATGATCTTAAAATCGTAGTACAAGATCCACGAACAAGTCCTGTAGGCATGGGTTTATTAAGGTGGATGAAATCTATATTTGGAGATGAATATCAATATAAGATGAATAAATTTGATAAAAACGTCGTCACTTATACTCCAGGATGGACTGAAGCATATGGAATGTTCTTAGAGGGTAATGCTGACATTGTACTGAGTTATAGCACCTCTCCCTTTTATCACCAAGAATATGAAGATGAAAGTAAATATCAAGCATTGATTTTTGAAGAAGGACATTTGCCAACTAAGGAAGTAGTTTATGTAAGAAATGAGGCGACAAATAAAGAATTGGGTCAGCAGTTTATTAATTTCCTATTGAAAAAACAAATTCAGGAAATAATTGCTCAAAAAAATATTATGTATCCAGTAAACGAAGAGGCTATACCACAAAAAATGAAGTCTTTAATTAAGCCTGTTGAAATTAATTATGTTAAAAACTTAAATGCAAAAGAATTAGTAGATGAGTGGCTTGAAATTGTAACTAAATAAATTGCAAAATATTAAATCAGTATTAACAACTTCTATTATTATCGTTTCACTAATAATACCTCTCATAGGTATTTGTTTACTTTATGATCCAAATATAAAATTTGAGATTACTAATTATATTATTTCAATCACTATATTTACAATATATCAATCATTTCTCTCTGCTTTAATATCTTTAATTATAGGTTCGATATTTGCGTATTACTTAAAAAGAAATAGTGAAGTTGGAATTATCAAACTAATTGTAAATCTTTTGTCAATTTTGTTTGTAATGCCGACAATCATTATTGTTTTAGGAATGCTCTCTTTTTTCAATTCATTTACAAATATTTATGGGCCTTTTGGCATTGTTTTTTGTCACGTAATATTAAATTTGCCCCTTGCAACAAGAATTATTTATCAATCACTGAATGATATAAGTGGCAATGAATATATATTGGCCGAACAAATGGGGCTTAAAAAATTTGAAACTTTTCTTGCAACAGAATGGCAAATCATAAAAAAAAATGCTCCTAGCTTATTTGCGCTTATTTTTTTTATATGCTTCGTAAGTTTTACGCCTGTTTTGATTTTAGGTGGATCACCCAAATACTCAACCATTGAAGTGTCAATTTATCAATCAGTTGTATTTTTAAATAATTATAATACAGCTTTTTATCTTTTAATATTGCAATTACTGATTTGTAGTATCATTTTTTTTCTTACATTTAAAAATTTTAAAAGTGAAAATTTTTTTCTAGATGACAGAAAAATTCATTTAAAAAATGAACTACCTTTTAGAAATAAATTTACGGATTATTCTATTATTATTTTTATTTCTTTAACACTTTTCATCTCTCCAATTGCGATTTTTTTCAGAGGAATAAATTTAAAATTCTTTGAAGTCTTTAGCTCAAACTATTTTCTATCTTCATTGTCAGATACATTCTTAATTTGCTTTGGCGCAGGAATACTATCGCTATTATTTACATTAAACATTCTTCAGATTTTAGATAAATCAAAAAAAAGTTATGAATATTTGCTTTATATATTTTTGGTATTATCTCCTGGTATTGTTTCAGTGGGGTATTATGTTGTTATAAATAATTTTCTTCATTTAAGTGTACCAAGCATTTTAATTGTAATCATAATAAATTCTCTATTCTCTCTACCTTTTACTTATAACTATTTATCTCCATCTTATTTTCGAGTAAGTAGAGAGCACAATGATATCTCTGCGAGCTTAAATATATATGGTTGGAAAAAGACATTTTTATTAGACTGGCCAAGACTAAAAGTCCCGATAATTAACGCTTTTTGTATATCTTCAGTACTTTCAGCTAGCGATCTAGTCATTATATCATTTTTTGGCACTAATGACTTGTCAACACTAACTCAAACCATATATAGACTGATGGGTAGCTACAGAATGGATGAGGCTTATGCTTTGACAATGATCCTTTTTTTATTCTGTTTTTTTTATTTTAGCTTTTTTAGAATTTTATTTGTAAGGAAAAATGGAACACTCACTTAATTTAACAATGCACTGGGCTGGCTTTGCAGCGCTTGCTATTTTTGTGACCTCATATGCCTTTGTGATGGCTGAAGAATTTACTCATTTGAGAAAATCAAAGCCAGTGGTTTTAGCGGCGGGCTTAATATGGGCTATAATAGCAATAGCCTATTCTGGAACGCCTCATTACGAAGTTGTAGAACATGAAATCAGACACAGTTTTCTTGAATATGCTGAATTAGCCTTTTTCCTATTAGTCGCGATGACTTATATAAATGCATTAGAAGAGAGAAATGTCTTTAATTCTCTTAAATCATGGTTAATCAAAAATCAATTCAGTTACAGACAATTATTTTGGATTACAGGTATACTATCTTTTTTTCTTTCTCCTCTCGCTGATAACCTTACAACTGCTTTAGTAATGTGTGCTGTTGTGCTGTCTGTCGGAGCTTCCAGTCCAAAATTTGTAGGCATCGCTTGTATTAATATTGTAGTAGCAGCAAATGCTGGTGGTGCTTTTAGTCCTTTCGGAGATATCACTACATTAATGGTATGGCAAGCTGGACAACTAGAATTTACTCAATTTTTTGCTTTAGTTATTCCATCAATCGTAAATTATTTAATTCCTGCAAGTATAATGCATTTCTTTGTTTCAGATCATAAACCAGAAATTGCAGAAAAAACTATACACATAAAATATGGCGGAAAGACACTTATAGTATTGGGTTTGCTTACTATCGCCACAGCTGTATCGTTTCACAACTTCCTTCATCTACCACCTGTTTTTGGAATGATGACGGGACTTGCATATCTTCAGCTTTATAGTTTTTATATTAAAATTAAAACTAGAGGTGTCGAAGAAAAAACTTATGACTTTTTTGAAAACGTCGCTAGAGTTGAATGGGACACATTACTATTTTTCTTTGGAGTAATTCTTGCCGTTGGTGGCTTAGGTTTTATTGGTTACCTTGAGTACGTTTCAAAATTTATGTACACTGATTTAGGTCCTACAGTTGCAAACACATTAGTTGGAATTCTATCTGCAATTGTAGATAATATTCCTGTGATGTTTGCTGTTCTAACTATGGAACCTGCTATGTCAGATTCTCAATGGCTACTTGTTACTCTCACGGCTGGCGTAGGTGGTAGTATGCTTTCAATTGGATCAGCTGCAGGTGTAGCATTGATGGGGCAATCAAAAGGTCTCTATACTTTTTTTGGTCATTTAAAATGGACACCAATAATTGCAATTGGTTATTTTGCAAGTGTTTACTGTCATATACTTCTAAACTTTTAATCTATAATTTTTATCTAATGAGCAAAAAACTTAATATCCTATTTGCAACTGTTTATGGAAATGCTGAAAATGTAGCAAATAACATTAATAAAATTGCCATTGATAATTCATTTGTTTCCCAAGTGAATGAATTAAATGACGTTGATGCTAAAATGCTTCAGGAAATAGAAAATGTTATAATTGTATCGTCTACAACGGGTGAGGGAGAAATACCTGAAAATGGTGAGGATTTTTGGAATTTATTAGACAGCAATCCTGAACTAAATCACATTAATTATGGAGTCATTGCTTTGGGTGACAGATCGCATGATAATTTTTGTAATGCAGGAAAACTAATTGATGAAAAGATGTTAGCACTGAAAGCTAAACAAATTAGTCCAAGACTAGAATGTGATGGTGATACAGCGGGATCAGATGAATGGGCTGAATCATTTATAGATATGATAAAATGACATGTTTAAAAAATTTTATTTACTTGTAATTCTTTTGTTTATTTGGACTGAATCATCAATGTCGGAAAATGCACATGACTACTCATTTGTCTCTATTAACGAGGAAGATAAAATAAATCTTTCTGACTTTAAGGGCAAGACTGTTGTAGTTGTAAATACTGCAAGTTTATGTGGTTTTACTTATCAATATAAAGGCCTCCAAGCTCTATACGAGAAATACATGGATAGAGGTCTTGTTGTAATTGGAGTTCCATCGAATGATTTTGGAAATCAAGAAAGTGGTGACAATGATCAAATAAAAGAATTTTGTGAAAGTACTTTTAATATTTCTTTTCCTCTAACAGAAAAATATATTGTTAAAGGTAGTGAAGCCCATCCTTTTTTTCAATGGACAAAAAAAGAACTTGGATCAGTTTCAGGTGTTCCAAGATGGAATTTCCACAAAATTATTATTGATAAAAATGGAAATGCAATCGCAGGATATACAGCTCTTACAAAGCCTGATTCAAAGAAATTCATGAAAAAAATTGAAGACATACTGTCTCTTTAAATATTTTTTTTAAAATATTATGCATAAGTCAAATCTGCCTTCAAAAATTTGTTCTGTGTGTGGTCGTCCTTTTAATTGGAGGAAAAAATGGGAACGCGATTGGGAAAATGTGAAGTATTGCTCCAAAGCTTGTGCAAAGAAAAAAGTTAACATATGACAAAATCATTGTTTTTAATTTTAGGAAATCAGCTTTTTGATAAAGCCTATTTAGAGAAATTTAAAGACTCCACTTTCGTAATGATTGAAGACTATGGTTTATGCACATACGAAAAACACCATAAACTGAAAATTCTTCATGTGCTTTCTTCTATGCGATCACATGCAGAGTCTTTAAAAAAAAATAAATATAAGGTCGAATATATTTCGTGTGAGAAAGATTTTAGGCGACCTTATGAAGAAAAATTAACAAAAATTATTAAAAAAAATAAGGTCGAAAAAATTCTTTATTTTGAAATAGAAGATAAGCCTTTTGAGAAAAAAATTCATAAGTTATTAAAAAATCTCAAATTAAATAGTGAAACCATATCATCTCCTATGTTCATGAATAGTAGAAGTGATTTTAAAGAATATTTACGTGATCACAAAAAGCCTTTTATGGCAAGTTATTATAAAAGAAGTAGGCTCAAATATGACCTACTAATGGAAAATGATAAACCGTTGGGTGGTAAATGGAGCTTTGATACAGAGAATAGGAAAAAATTACCCAGCTCAGTAAGTCTTCCAAGAAAAATTGGTGTCGAAGAAACTAAACATACAAAAGAATTAAAACCTTTTATAAATAAGCATTTTAAAACTCATCCTGGAACTACAGACCACTTATGGATACCTTCAACTCATAAAGATGCACAAATATGGCTCGATGATTTTATCAAAAATAAATTAGATTTATTTGGTGATTATGAAGATGCTGTAAGTCAAAGAGATAATGTTTTATTTCACAGCGCTCTTAGTCCATTGATAAATGTAGGTCTAATTACGCCAACACAAATAATTGACAAAATTAAAAAATTAAAAAGATCAGTAAAATTAAATTCTTTAGAAGGATATGTAAGACAGGTTATTGGATGGAGAGAATTTATGAGAGGTATCTATCAAGAATATTCACCTCAAATGGAAAAAGATAACTTTTTTAAGCATGATCGAAGACTTACATCAGCATGGTACAATGGGACCACAAACATCGAACCATTAGATCATTCAATCAAAAATGCTATTAAATACGGTTGGACACATCATATAGAAAGATTAATGATCATTTCTTCTTTAATGAACTTATGTGAAATTAAACCTACATTAGTTTACAAATGGTTTATGGAAATGTTTATAGACTCATCTGAGTGGGTTATGGTTCCAAATGTATATGGCATGGGTCTTTTCAGTGACGGAGGTATTTTTGCTACAAAACCATATATTTGTGGTTCAAGCTACTACCTCAAAATGATGGATTTTAAAAAAGATGAATGGTGTGAAACAGTCGATGGCTTATATTGGCGATTTATAAATAAAAATAGAAAGTTTTTTTCAAAAAATCCGAGACTCAATATGATGGTCAGTGTCTATGATAAAATGAACTCTGAAAGAAAAAAAAGGATATTAAAGAAAGCAAACAATTTTATTAATACCTACACTTCTTAGTGGCGGTCCCTACGGGATTCGAACCCGTGATCTTCTGGATGAAAACCAGATATCCTAACCGCTAGACGAAGGGACCATATCTTGTTTATATAATAAAATTATACTCTAAATCAATGATTGATTAAGCAATTGTAGATGCAATATCTTCAATATGAAATTGAGGTATTTTTCTTCCTCCCCATTCATTTACTTTAATTTTACCTATTAGAGATACAGATTTGCCTTCATTTTCATATAATTGTTCACCAAGCGAGGTTGATACACTTCTAAAAGCAAGGCACTCCGTAAACTTCCCATTTTCAGATCTGCCTAAACATTTAAGGTGATCGCTACCAATCTTCTTTAATGATGTAATTTTGACGTTATCAATAAAAAAAATTGGTTCTGGGTTTTCTGATCCATATGGTCCTAAACTTTCTACTTCATTAAAAACCTCAATATTAATTGCAGACGCACTTAATTTCATATCAAGATAGGATAACTGATGATCTTCATGATCATTTTTGTGAACTAGTTTGGTATTAAGATAATTGATTAATTCAGGTATTTTATCTTTATTTAATGTCATACCAGCGGCCATAGCATGACCTCCGCCTTTATCTAAAATACCATTTTGATTAGCACTGATAATCATATTGCCTAAATCAATACCTTTAACTGATCTACCACTACCTTTGGCAATGCCATCATTTACCGATAAAACAATTGCCGGCTTGTTGTACTTGTCTTTTAATCGACTTGCTATAATTCCAATTACACCTTCATGCCATCCTTCATCGTATACAACAATAATCTTGCTCTCCTTCATTTCAGCATTTACTTGCTGCTTAGCCATTTCATAAACATGGTTTTCGATCGTTTTTCTCTCAAGGTTAAACTTTTCAAGTTCAGAGGAAATTTTCTGAGCCTTGTTTCGATCATTTGAAATTAATAAATCCACTCCAAAGTTTGATTTTCCTATTCTTCCTGCAGCATTGATTCTTGGCCCGAGCTTAAAACTTAGATCATAAACTGATACTTTTTGATTAATCTCAGCAATATCTATGAGAGCGTTTAAACCGTGGTTTTTTCTTTTCTGAATTACTTCAAGGCCTTTAATGACCATCAATCTATTTATGCCTTTAAGTGGCACTGAGTCACAAATAGTACCTAAAGCAATTAGATCTAAAAAAGCTATAAGATTTGGCTCTTCTAATTTGTTAGAGATAAACCAGTTTTCACTCCGTAATTTTCTATTTAAACTTATTAAAAACATAAAACTTACTCCCACAGCAGCAAGATAGCCAAGCTGGGAGTCGTCATCAAATCGATTTGGGTTTATAAATGCAAATGCTTCTGGATATTTTGCTTCAGGTTGATGATGATCTAATACAATAACATCTAATCCTTCCTCTTTGGCGAATTCCATTTCACTGTACGACATCGTTCCACAATCAACTGTAAATATTAATTTCACATTTTCCTGAGAAAATTTTTTAAATACCTCTTTATTAGGTCCATATCCCTCAGTAAATCTATTAGGAATATGAAAGTTGACACTTACTCCTAGACTTTGAAAATACTTTACTATCATAGCTACTGAGGTTGAGCCATCAACGTCGTAGTCACCAAGGACAGCAATATTCTCAGATTTTTTTAGTGCCTCAAACGTTCTATCGCTAGCTTTAACCATATCAGACATAATTGATGGATTTGGTAAGTTATCCTTAAGTGTTGGGTTGATATAGTTATTTACTTCATTGCTCGAAATATTCCTCGAACTTAGTAAGGTCGCCATAAAAGAACTCAGATCGTATTGTTCAGTTATAGTCTGGATCAATCTTTGATTATTTTTTTTAAACTTCCAATGTCTTTTTGTAAGTGATGTTACGATTTGGTCTTCTAGCACATTTGACATTTGAGTCAGATCAAATGATGTGTCTCAATATATTGAGATGGAGCATTACTCGTTCTTAAAACCAAGGAATGAGTTACATAATGATTATTCAATTTTCTTATACCCTTCACCATTGTTCCTTCTGTAACACCTGTTGCTGAGAATATAATATCTCCAGAAGCCAATTCATTGAGATGATATTTTTTATTTAAATCTGAGATGCCTATCTTAGTTGCTCTCTCTTTCTCATCATCATTATTTATTACCAACCTGGCTTGCATTTGTCCTCCGATACATTGTAAAGCAGCAGCAGCAAGAACGCCTTCAGGAGCTCCTCCAATACCCATGTATACATCTACCATACTATGTGATTGTGTTGTCATTATTACTCCAGCAACATCACCATCTGGAATCAATACTATTTTTGAACCTATAGATCTGAGTGATTCTATTATTTCTTGGTGTCTTGGACGCTCCAAGACACATGCAGTAATTTCATTTGGTTTAACTTTTTTTGCTTGAGCAAGGCTTTTGATATTATCCTCAACGGATGCATCAAGATCAATTACTTCATCTGAAAAACTTCCTCCAACAGCTATTTTATTCATATATGTGTCAGGAGCATATAGTAATCCACCTTTTTGTGATGCGGCGATAACTGCTAATGAATTCGGCATACCTTTGGCTGTTATTGTTGTCCCTTCAAGTGGATCAAGAGCTATATCCACCTCATGATTATTTCCGGTGCCAACTTCTTCACCAATATATAGCATTGGTGCCTCATCTCTCTCACCCTCCCCAATTACAATTCTTCCCTTGAAGTCAATTTCATTTAAGGCATTTCTCATCGAGTCGACTGCAGCTTGATCCGCAAGTTTTTCATTTCCAAGGCCAATGAGCTGGGATGCTGCAATTGCAGCTTTTTCTGTTGCATTAACTATACCTGATGCATATTGATTTGAAATAATAGTCATATTGAATTCTCAATTCTTATAAATTTCACTGAAGAACCAACGTCCTTAATTTTTCTAATTTTTTTAATTGCTGATAATAACATTGATTCTTTTGTTTTGTGTAATACTAGAATTATTTCAGCATTTTGAGTTTGTACTGGTGGATTCTGAATGATGCTTTCAATGGAAATTTTCTGACTTGAAAGGGCTTTTGAAATCTTTGCAAGAACCCCTGGTTTATCTTTAGCTTTAATTCTTAGATAATAAGAAAATGATAAATCTTCTATATTATCTATTTTAGCCTTTAGCTTTTTTGATATTGCAGTGCCTAATGGAAGATTTCTCGTTCCTCGTAGAATATCCATTAAATCACTTAGAACAGATGCCCCAGTAGGACCTGATCCTGCTCCAGGACCTTGAAAAATATTTTTACCAATTGACTTATCTTGCACAATTATTGCATTTGTTTCATCAACAACCTTAGCAACGTCAGAGCTTTTTTTTATAAAACATGGATGAACTCTCTGTTGCACGCTATTTTTAGATATAGATGCCATTGCGATTAATCTTATGGTATAGCCGAGTTCTCTCGCATACTTAAAATCGGCGGAATCGATTTTTGAAATTCCTTCGATAAAAGTCGATTTAAAATCTAATTTCACATTGAAAGCCAGACTTGATAAAATAACAATTTTATGTGCAGCATCTATTCCGTTGATATCAAATGATGGGTCGATTTCAGCAAATCCTTTATTTTGTGCATCTTTTAGAATGTCTTTAAAATCACCTTTGTCATTTTCCATTTTTGTAAGAATATAATTACAGGTACCATTAAGAATTCCATATATTTTATAAATATTATTATATCTCAAATTTTCACGAACAGCTTTTACAATTGGAATACCACCAGCAACAGCTGCCTCATAATTTAATGATACATTATTTTTTTCAGCAATTTGTGCTAGTTCATTACCATGAACTGCTAGGAGAGCTTTATTTGCTGTTATGACGTGTTTTTTATTTTTGAGCGACTCTCTTATTAATTTATAAGCAACTCCTGAAGATCCACCAATGAGTTCTATCACAATATCTATATTTTTATCTTTTGCTAGACTGAGTGTGTTTGTTGTAATTGGCAAGTTTGATAATTTAATATTTCTTTTTTTCCTGATGTTTTTTACTGCTATCTTTGAAATCTTTATGTTTGCTATCTTTTGTGAGTTTGATTTAAATTTAAGTATTTGGTTTACAAAACCAGTTCCAACAGTTCCCAAGCCAGCAATACCTACGGAATAAGTTTTATTCATTGATGATTACTTTCTCTGGGACACTTTCAATATCAGGTTTTTGTGCTGATTGAGATGTATCTTTTGACATCTGATCTACTTCTGGATTTATGAACATTTCATAAAAAGAATATTTTTCAATGTAGCTGCAACTTAATAGACATATACTCCATGCTGAAATCAGTAATATTTTTAAATAATTTAATATCATTTAATTCCTAAGTTTTCAGTAAAACCATTCATAACATTAAAGTTTTGCATAGCTTGACCAGCTGCACCTTTCAATAAGTTGTCAATCACACTAACAATACAAATCATGTTACTTTTATATCCTTTTTTAATTCCAATTAACAAATTATTTGTATTTATTACGTCTTTTGTTTCTGGAATTTGATTCATATCAAGCACTTTAATGAACTGCTCATCTGAAAACCTATCCTTTATTGTTTTATATATGCCATCAATGTAATCATCGCTACACTTAAGATATATGTTTGACAATATGCCTCTTTCAACAGGTATTAAATTTGCAGAAAAAAATATTTCACAATTACCACCTGAACTAAATTTTGATAATTCCTGATTAATCTCAGCAATATGCTTATGATCACCTATGCCATAAGATTTTATATTTTCATTAACCTCATCAACGAGACTTTGCTTAGTTTTAGTCTTGCCCGCTCCAGAATAACCTGATTTGGCATCAACTATTATATTTTTGAAATCTATGAGATTTGTCTCTGCTAAAGCTAACAAAGGAATTAGTACACTAGTTGCATAACATCCTGGATTTGCAATGTGTTTTGAGATTTTAATTTTATCTCTATTAAATTCTGTTAAACCGTAATGAAAGTTAACAATTTCACCATTACTCTCATGATCAATTTCATACCAACTCTTATAGTCTGATAAGTTGCTGAGCCTAAAATCTATAGATAAATCAATTATTCTAATACCTGTATCAATATTTTTGATAGCTTTATGCATTTGACCATTCGGTAAACAATTAAATATAAAGTCTACATTTGATAAATCTATATTTTTAAATTTTTCGAATTTAATTTTTGTCTTTCTGTTATCTTTCAATTCAAAATCAATATCTTGACCAACTGACGAATTAGCAGAAAGACCTGATATATTTACTTCGGGGTGATTAGCGCAAAGTTTAAGCAATTCTTGGCCTACATAACCACTTGCACCATATATAACGATGTTTTTCACAGCTTTACTATAAATGTTATTAAAAAAAAGAGAGTTTTATCTTTTAGAAAACTGATAACGTCTTCTGGCCTTACGCCTACCATATTTTTTACGCTCAACTATTCTTGAGTCTCTAGTTAAAAGTCCTTCACTTTTCAATACAGATCTTAAATTTGGATCTAGTAAAGATAGTGCTTTCGAAATACCGTGCCTAATTGCACCTGCTTGCCCTGACAAGCCTCCGCCACTTACAGTAATTACAGTATCAACATTCATCTTTTTATTAGTAAGTTCTAATGGCTGATGTACTAACATATTGAGTACTGGTCTACTGAAGTAATCATTTATTGCTTTTCCATTAATTGATAGATTTCCTGATCCAGACTTTATCCAAACTCTTGCTACTGCATTCTTTCTTTTTCCAGTTGCATAAGATCTACCTTGGGCGTCAATAACTGGTTTAATATTAGTTTCTTGGTTTTCGATATTTGATGTATCTATATTTGTCATATTAAATTATCTATGTTTTGTACTTTTGGGGATTGAGCTTCATGTGGATGTTCAGCTCCATTATAAACTTTCATGTTTGAAAGTTGTTTCCTACCAAGCGGGCCTTTTGGTATCATTCTTTTAACTGCAAGCCTTATTACACGATCGGGGTTTTTGCCTTCGAGTATTTTTCTAGCATTAATTGATTTAATGCCTCCTGGATAGCCCGTGTGTCGATAATAAATTTTGTCATCTAGCTTATTTCCAGTTAGTTTTACTTTTTCAGCATTTATAATCACTACGTTGTCTCCACAATCAACGTGTGGAGTAAAAGTTGGCTTGTGTTTGCCTCTTAGAATATTTGATACTACTGAAGCTAGTCGACCTAGAACAATTTCAGATGCATCAATTAAGACCCATTCTTTTTGAGCTTCTTTTGAGCTTAAAGATCTTGTTTGTTTTGCTATTTTGCTCGTAACCATGGATGAATTAATAGTGAAACTGCCGTATATTGTCAATACATTCTAAATTATAATTATAATTCAATTATTTACATAAAGGTATAATAATACTATTTAATTAACTTTACTTCCATATCTTTGCTAGCATAGAATATTTCGTAAAATAAATGTTTAAGCCGGCAAATTTAAATAATCTAAAACGTAAGGAATAATCAAAATGGCAAAAAATAAATTTAATCCAGCGGAGTCTGTTAATCCTGAAACAATTGCTTTACATGGAGGTGACTATAGAGCTGATCCATCTACAACATCAGTAGCTGTACCTATATATCAAACAACATCATATCAATTCCATAATGCTGAACATGCAGCAAATTTATTTGGAGCAAAAGATTTTGGAAATATTTATACCAGAATTATGAACCCAACAGTTGACGTACTTGAAAAAAGAGTTGCTGCAATGGAAGGTGGTGTTGGTGCCTTATGTGTAAGTTCTGGGCAATCTGCCTCAATGTTGAGTATTCAAAATTTAGTTAAAGCGGGAGATAACGTGGTAAGCTCCACTGATTTATATGGAGGTACCTGGAATCTTTTTGCAAATACTATGAAAGATTTAGGAATAGAGGTAAGATTTGCAGATCCGTCAGATCCCGAAAATTTTAGAAAACTTACTGATGACAATACTAGAGCCTATTACGCAGAGACTTTACCAAATCCAAAGTTAAAAGTATTTCCAATACGTGAAGTTGCAGATATTGGTGATGAATACAACATACCTCTCATAGTAGATAATACGGCGGCGCCAGTAATATGTAAACCTATCGAACATGGAGCAACGATTGTAGTCCATTCTCTTACTAAATTCATTGGGGGACATGGAACGACAATCGGTGGTATCATTGTCGATAGTGGAAAATTTGATTGGGCAAAAGATCCGAAAAGACAGCCTATGTTAAATAATCCTGATCCAAGTTACCACGGAATGGTATGGACTGAGTTTGCAAAGGCAGTTGGACCAATTGCTTACATAGTACGTGCAAGGTTTGTTGGTCTGAGAGATTTGGGACCAGCATTGAGCCCTCAAAGTGCCTTTCAGATAATTCAAGGCCTTGAAACAGTATCATTAAGAATGGAAAAACATTGTGCTAATGCGGCTAAAGTTGCTGAATACTTGTCAAACCATAATAAAGTTTCAAGAGTCATTTACGCAGGACTCGACGAAGGTGAAGCTGGTGAAAGAGCAAATAAGTATTTAAAAGGTGGTCATGGTGCGCTTTGTGGATTTGAGCTAAAAGGCGGTAAATCAAGCGGTGAAAAGTTCATTGATAATTTAAATATGTTTTATCATGTAGCAAATATTGGAGATGCTAGAAGCTTAGCTATTCACCCTGCTACAACTACACACTCACAGCTTTCTGACGAAGATATGGAAGCGGCAGGCGTTAATCCAAGCTATGTAAGATTATCAATTGGGATTGAACACATTGATGACATTTTAAATGATTTAAAAAATGCTTTAGATGCTGCATAGAATTTTCTCAATTTGAAAATTTTATTTTCTTACTGCTTAATGTAATCATTATTATTGAGATCAAGTAAAGTATAATTGAGTTACCTTGGTGCATTAAAGCGATGTACCAAGGTATGTTCAAATAGGTCATAATAATGCCTAATATTACCTGTAGAATTAAGAAAATATCAAAATACAAAAGAATAACTTTTACGATTCTTGAATTATTAGAATTAAATATTAGTAAATTTAAATACACAACTACGATAAGCAGCACAAAAGCAAAAGATCTATGGAAAAATACTATGAAGTCACGGTTTTCAAAGAAAAGGTATTTTATTGTACTATCTAGAAATGTTATTTCTGGCAATAAAGTTCCATTATAAAGAGGCCAAGTATTATATAAAAGACCCGAGTCGGTTCCTGAAACAAATGCTCCATAAGCTATTTGAAAAAATATAAATATAAATACAGCTAATACAGTTTTTCTATTTTTTTCATAACCACTTAGTGAAAGATATGCTCCTTGGTCTATTTTAACCCTCATGTATGTGTGAACTATTATTCCTAAGATAATGAAAGCAAGGGTTAAATGAAGGGCTAACCTATATTGGCTAACATCAACCCTACCATACAATCCACTTTTAACCATGTACCAGCCTACAGTTGCCTGTAAAGCTAATAGAAACCCTATAAGAAATACACTTAAGTAGTATTTTCTATTTATATATTTATAAAATAAGAAATAAATAAGGGGAAATAGATAAATAAAACCAATGTATCTTGCAAATGCTCTATGAAACCACTCCCAGAAATAAATAAACTTAAACTCACTCAGAGTCATTGATGAATTAATGAGTTTAAATTCATCTATCAGCTTATATTTTTCAAATTCAAGAATCCAGGACTGTTCAGTTAATGGAAATAAAATGCCGCTTAACGGTTGCCACTCAGTAATTGATAACCCAGAATCTGATATTCGAGTATAACCACCAATTAAAATTATCAAAACAACCGAAAAAGCTAATATTATTAACCATATAGAAAATATGTTGATTTTAGAATAATCCATACTTAAATGTGTTTAATGGTTAAGTTTAAGAAAATACTAAGTATATTTACTTTTTTAATTGTAATGCTCATTTACTGTTTATTAGTTATGGTATTTCTATCCAAAATCAACTTTAATCATTGGTTGTTAGAACTTTTAGCTTATTCTGTATTAGGAATTATATGGGTATTTCCGTCAATGTATATTTTACGTCCATTTAAAAGGAACAAGAATGAAAAATAATTCTAAGGAAATGAAGCTTATTCGAAAAAAAATTGATCAGATTGATGATAAATTGCTTCCTTTAATGGTAAAGAGATCAAAATTAGTTGAAAAAGCTCTTAGTTTAAAAAAAAGACAAAATGAAATTGTTGATAAAAAAAGAATAAATGAGATTTCAAAAAAAATAGTTAAAAAAACATCAGAGCTTGGTGGAAATTCTAAATTGTTAAAAAAAATATGGCTATCAATAATTCAAAACTTTATAGATTATGAAAACCAAGAGTTTAAAAAGAAATAATTATTTGCTATGAGGCGGAAGTTTTTTTTCAACAAACCATTCATGTTTTCTAGTTGCAGGATTGAATTTTTTTAGCCTCAACTTATCCTTTGCCTTTAATCCAGATGTAGGTTTTTTTGCATAATAATAAAATTTACTATCAGTTTTTTCTTCAGGTACTAATCTTACTTTTACAGTTGACTTTTTTGCCATTTAATCACCTTTATTTAATTTTTTCTTTAACTCAACTAAATCATTCAATACAGTCATAAGCTTCTTTCTTTTACTTTCAGCTATCATAGAATGTGGTTTATTTTCAATATCAGTTGAGTATTTATGCTTATCTTTATCCAAAGTAAAGTTATTATTTTGAACCGGCTTTGAAATTATCTTTTTGGCACCATTTTCTTTAATTACCTTTTGTACGCCTCTAATTGTGTAACCATCATTGTATAGTAAATATTTAATTCCCTTTAAAAGCTCTATATCTTCAGGCCTGTAGTATCTTCTGCCACCACCTCTCTTTATTGGCTTAATCTGCACAAACTTTGTCTCCCAAAATCTTAGCACATGCTGAGGTAGAGATAAATCTTTTGAAACTTCGCTTATTGTTCTAAATGCCTCAGGTGATTTAATATTCATTTGAAGTGTCCAAATTTTGAGGTTTGTGCATTTTATTTTTTAAATTAACTCTTGATTTTAAAACATTCGAAGCTCGAAAGGTAACTACACTTCTTGCAGTGATAGGAACTTCTTCGCCTGTTTTGGGGTTTCTACCAATTCGCTCTTTTTTGTTTCTAACAATAAATGTTCCAAAAGAAGAAATTTTTACATCATCTCCGTCAATCAAACTTTTTAAAATTTCATTAAAAACAGAATCAACAAGTGAAGATGACTCATTTCTAGACAGGCCAACATTTTTAAATACAGCTTCACTAAGTGTTGAGCGTGTTGTTGTTTTGTCCATATTAAAAAATTATATGTAAATAATAATGCTATAACAATAGTTTAATTGCTTTTTTTGATAATTAATTATCCATGCTATCTTTAATTTTTTCTAGATATTCTACAATTTTATCATTAACGTTATTGCTTAGCAGGGAATGTATAATATCAGCTGCATATGAAACACCCCTATACTCAGACTCACCATGACATTTAACAACTAGTGAGTTGAGACCCATAAATATACCACAGTTATGAACTCTTGGGTCTAGTTTATCACTCATGCTTTTTAAAGCTTGTGAGCTCAATGCAAAACCTAATTTAGACATCATGGAACTACTGAAAGCATTTCTTAGGTTAGTCTGTATCATTTTAGCTGTTCCTTCAGCTGTCTTTAAAGCAATATTGCCAGAAAATCCATCTGTAACTACTACATTAGTTTTTCCTATAGATATGTCATTGCCTTCAACAAAACCATAATAATTTATAATTTTTTTGAGCGATAAATTTTGAAGTATTCCTGCAGCTGTCCTTATCTCTTCATTACCCTTATTATCTTCTGTTCCCACATTGAGTAAGCCTATGCTAGGTTTCTTTATTCGAAAGAGAATTGATGCAAGAATTGAGCCTAAAAGTGCGTTATCAATTAAAAATCTACTATCTTTTTTTGTATTTGCACCTAAATCTAGAATAATAGAGTCTCCGATTAAATTTGGCCAAATTGAAGCAATCGAAGGTCTCTTTATATTATTCAATGTTTTTATTATCAAAAGTGCAAATGTCATTAATGCGCCAGTATTACCAAATGACAAAGCTGCATCCGAATATTTTCTAGAAACTGACTCTATCGCTTGGGACATACTTGATTTTTTTTTATTTTTGATCACTTCAGATGGAACATCAGTCATTTCTACAACTTCATCACAGTTTATAATTTCAGAGATTTTTGAAAGAGATTTGAAATTTGAAATATTTTTTTTTATTTCATGCTCATCACCATAAATAAGGTAATTAAAATTAATATTTCTTTCAGCTGATAGATTTAATCCATGACAAATATCTTTTAATTTAGTTTCACTACCCATCGTATCAATAGATAATGTTATTTTACCCTTCATTTATTTTCTCCTTTATAGGAAACTCAATAAATCTAAATCTATCTTCTATGTTCTTTTTAATACCTCTTGAACTGAAATAATTTAAATTATCAATTATGTAATTTTTAAAAAAACTTAAATTATGAACTTTTGGTTCTTTACCTTTATATATATTGTTTAACAATGCATTATTAAGTATTTCATCAATTTTGTTTTTTTTTATTTGATCAACGCCCTTACTATAGTTGGCAATTCTTCCATAAAATGCCGTAACAAATACTTTCATTTTTTTATTTACAGCTATATCGCCAAATCCCATTTCTCTCAAATTATTATCGAAATCATCAAACATAAAGTCAAACAAAAACTGGGATAGTTTCTTCTCATTTTCTGAAATATTTTTAAGAAAATAAAAAATAATGAAAGAGTGTAGTATTATTATATCAAATCTAGACTCAAAGGTATCATCTATATCTAAATCTAAATAAAAAAACTTAGATCTCGATCTTTCAATTATATTTTGATAGATTCCAGGTGTGATATCTTTATATTTATTATCTGAATTTAAAAAAAACATCTTTTTTTATGAAATTGTATATATTATTATTCTTATCATTAATTTTATATAGTTGCTCTCCAATTAATAAGCAACATGGATATTTAATTGATGATTTTATAATGTCCTCGGACAGTATTTCAAAGTTTTCAGAGGGAAATACTTCAAAATCTGATATTTTTAGCGTTATGGGCTCTCCATCTATAGAGATTTTTGATGTAAATGATGTGTGGATATATCTCATATCCGTAAAGGAAAAAAAAGTTTTTGAACAGGACCAAATTGAATATCAGAACATTTTTAGATTTGAATTCAATAACTCAGGTGTGTTAGAAAAAAAAGAAATAATAAATGAAAACAGCTTTACACAACTTGTATTTTCAAAAGAAAAAACAAGGGTGATACGCGATGCATATGGAATAACAGATCAATTATACGATGCTTTTACGCGAGGCCAATAAGCTAATTATAATGCTGCAAGGAGCAGTAAAGCAACAATGTTTGTGATTTTGATCATCGGGTTAACCGCTGGTCCAGCGGTATCCTTGTAAGGATCTCCAACAGTATCGCCTGTAACAGCAGCTTTATGTGCTTCAGAGCCCTTGCCCCCGAAGTTACCATCTTCTACATATTTTTTAGCATTATCCCATGCGCCACCTCCAGCTGTCATTGATATAGCTACAAAAATGCCAGTCACGATTACACCTAGTAGCATTGCTCCTACTGCAGACACAGCGGCATTTTGATCAGCAACAAATGATATAATGAAGAAAAGAACAATAGGAGATAAAACGGGGAGCATTGAAGGAATTATCATCTCCTTAATCGCTGCTTTAGTAAGCATGTCTACAGACCTTGAATAATCAGGCTTTACCTCACCTGTCATTATTCCAGGATTATCAGAGAATTGCTTCCTTACTTCTTCAACAACTTCCCCTCCAGCTCTTCCTACAGCCATCATTCCCATCGAAGCAAATAAATATGGAAGTAATCCGCCGATGAGAAGTCCAACAACGACATACGGATTTTCTAAACTAAAATTCGGCGTAAGTTCTGGTATCAACTTTAAATCTTCTACATAAGCTGCAAAAAGAACTAATGCTCCCAACCCAGCTGAACCAATTGCATATCCTTTTGTGACTGCTTTTGTAGTATTTCCAACTGCATCAAGAGCATCTGTAGTTTTTCGAACATTCTCGTCAAGATTTGACATTTCAGCGATACCACCAGCATTATCTGTTACGGGTCCGTATGCATCTAAAGCTACTACCATACCAGCTAAAGCAAGCATTGCTGTAACAGATATTGCAATTCCAAATAGGCCCGCAAGTTGGTAAGTGAATACAATACCTACAACTATCACAATCGCTGGTAATGCAGTCGCTTCCATAGAAACAGCTAAACCTTGAATTACATTTGTACCATGACCAGTTGTAGAAGCTTTTGCAACACTCTGTACAGGCCTGTAATTAGTGCCTGTATAATATTCAGTAATCCAGATTAACAGTCCAGTGATTACAATTCCAATTAAAGCACATAAATAAAGAGAATTACCATTGAAAGATGTATCGCCGAAAGAGAAAGTATCAGACATATCGCCTAAAATATATTGCGTAACAGGATAAATGAACAATAGAGATAAGATTGCAGATGCTATGAAACCTTTATATAAAGCTCCCATAATACTTTGAGATTTGCCTAGTCTTACAAAAAATGTTCCTATTATTGATGCTATTAAACAACTGCCTCCAATCGCCATCGGATAAATAGTCATTTTACTTGCAGTGTCACCAGTAAAAAAAATAGTAGCAAGAACCATCGTTGCGACTATTGTAACTGCATATGTCTCAAACAAGTCAGCAGCCATTCCAGCGCAATCACCCACATTGTCTCCAACGTTATCTGCAATTACAGCTGGGTTTCTTGGATCATCTTCAGGGATACCAGCTTCAACTTTACCAACCAGGTCAGCTCCAACGTCAGCGCCTTTGGTAAAAATTCCTCCACCTAATCTAGCAAAAATTGAAATCAATGAAGCACCAAAACCCAAGGCAACCAAAGCATGTTTTAAAGTCTCATCTTTAACATTACTACTTTCTAAAATTAAATAATAAACAGATATTGATAATAGGGCTAAACCTGCAACAAGCATTCCGGTCACGGCTCCAGCTTTAAAAGCTACGTTTAAACCATTAGCAAGACTTTCATTTGCTGCTTGAGCAGTCCTTACATTTGCCCTGACAGAAATAATCATTCCAATATAACCTGCGGCGCCTGAGAGTATTGCACCAATTAAAAATCCACCAACAACCCAAAGATCTCTAAAAAAAAGAAATAATAAAACACTGATTACAACGCCAACTATTGCGATAGTAGAATATTGTCTATTTAAATAGGCTTGTGCACCTTCTTGAATTGCAGAGGAAATTTCCTGCATTTTTTCATTTCCTGCATTAGATTTGAGAACTGAATTTCCTGCCCAAAATCCATATACAATTGATAATATTCCAGAAAAAATAATTAAGTTTATGGTTGTCATTTTTATATCCTTTTAGTGATCAGTGTTGATGCAAAATGCCAAAAATTACATAATTATGCAACTTTTATTTTAAAGGCTAATATTTTAAATTATCGAGCACTCCATTGAGTAAACCAGTCTCCTTTTTGATCAAAAATCTATCCGCAATAGCTAAATACTCAGAAATAACAATATTCTTTGTAGTATTCTTCTCATAAATTATTTCAAAAATAGCAGGCTTAAAAATAGCTAAAAGCATATTATCTGATGTTTTCAATTTCTTTTTATCAACGAAAGACTTACTTAAAACATCTTCAATTTGGTCAATTTTATCAATTACACCATCTAATAATCTCGCCGCAAAATTTAGATTTGATTTCTCCAATTTTTTTCCAAGATCCAAATTTTGAATAATATCTCTCAAGATTTCTTCGGTCCCTTCTTTTATTCTCTCTTTATTTATCGAAATTTCATATATTGCTTGCACTACAAGCAATCTTTGAAGTGATTTTAGATTCGACATTAAAAGTTTTTTAAAATTGATAAAGCTGAGTCAATTGCTTCTTTTGATCTGTTCATTTTTTTTGAAGATCTTATTGCTGCTTGTTTCATGTTATCACAGGTTAAAACTGCATTGGTTACTGGAATTGCATTTGTAATTGATAGTTGAAGCAAGGAGTCAGTTATAGCAGATGCAATTAAATCAAAGTGTTTTGTTTTTCCTCTTATAATACAACCTAACGCAACTACTGCATCATATTTCTTCTTTCTAATTTTCATCGAGATAAGTGTAGGGATTTCCAAAGAGCCATTTACAAAAAATATTTCATTTTTAATATTAAGTTTTTTACAATGTGTCCTTGCTTCTGAAACTAGATTTTTTGTTATTTCTGGATAGAAATCTGAAGCAACTATTAAAAACTTATAATCTTTTTTTTTCTTTTTCATATATCGCTCAGAAGTCTTGTTTCAACTATAGAAATATCATAAGCATCTAGTCCGATAAATTTCCATTCTGTATTTGTAAGTAAAATCATTTTTTTCACGCCTAGCTCACTTAGGATCTGCGCACCCATGCCGTATATTCTTAATTCATCATTTTCGTTACCATTATTTTTTTGCTTATTGGTCTTTTCATCTCTACTTGTTATCAAATTACTTATTATTGATTGACCGCTATCTCTTATTAAAACCAAGATTCCTCTACCCTCATTATTTATTAACTCAATAGATTTATGCAATGATTCATCATTACTTCCGTAATTGCCAAATAAATTATCAAAATAATCAGTAACGTGTACTCTCACAAGAATAGGTGCATCATCATTTAAATTACCTTTCGAAAGTACTATTTGTTCAGTGCTATCAAATACTGATTCAAAAATTTTAATATCGAAGTCGTATCCTGGCTTAATGGTTATTTTTGAGTCATAAGATTTGTTAATAAAGTTATCTTTTTTTCTTCTATACGATATCAAATCAACTATGCGACCAATTTTGATATTATGTTTTTTTGAAAAAGTAATTAAATCAGGTACTCGTGCCATAGTTCCATCATCATTCATTATCTCACAAATTACTCCTGCTGGTGTAAATCCAGCTAATCTTGCCAAATCTACTGATGCCTCTGTATGACCAGCTCTGACTAACACACCTCCATCTCTTGCAACCAAAGGAAAAATATGACCTGGGCTCATGATGTCATCTTTTGTTTTATTGCTATTTATCGCAGTGTGTATTGTTGTTGCCCTGTCTTGAGCAGATATGCCCGTTGTCACTCCTTCTTTTGCTTCGATTGAAACTGTAAATGCGGTAGTGTCTCTACCTTGATTATTTTGTGCCATTAGAGGTATATCAAGCTCATTTACCCTTTCCTCGGTTAATGATAAACATATCAAACCTCTTCCATGAGTTGCCATAAAATTTATTGCGTGGTCATCAACTTTTGAGGCAGGTATTATTAAATCACCTTCATTTTCTCTATCTTCGTCATCAACCATAATAACCATCTTACCTTCTTTTAGGTCTTTTAGAATTTCATCAATTGATGATATGAAATCTGTATTCATGATTTACTTCTTTAAATTTTTTGTAACATATCTTGCAAGCATATCGACTTCAAGATTTATTCTAGAACCTGGTTTAAGAAATCTAAGGTTTGTATATTTCCAAGTAAATGGAATAATATTAATAAAAATTTGACTCTTTTTTACATCATTTATAGTCAAAGATACTCCATTAATTGCAACAGAACCTTTTTTTACAAGAAACTTAGAAACTTTTGATGAAACCTTAATACACAATAAATGAGAGTCATCCACTGGACTAATTTTAGATATAATTGCAGTTTCGTCGACATGACCAAAAACAAAATGCCCACTAATCTCATCGCCAAGTCTTAAAGACCTTTCTAAATTTATTTTATAATTTGATTTTAAGTCGCCCATGTTACTGCAATTAACTGTTTCTTGAGATACATCAAATGATAATTCTGTTTTATTACTAAGTCTTTTAATTGTGTGAACGGTTAGACATACTCCATCACAACAAATTGAACTTCCTTTTTTGATGCCCTTAAATTTATTTTTAGATGATACAACTAATTGATAGTCTTTTAATTTTTTAAAAGTTTTTACAATTCCTTGATCTTCAATAATACCTGTAAACATTATTTAATCCTTAAGTAGGTTTTTAGCAAGTCATCAGATAAATACTGTTTATTAACAAGCTTAAATTTACTTATAAAATCTTTCATTGTTGAATTTTGCCCTTCTATTGCAAAAATTCCATTTGATCCATATTTTTTTGATGATTTAAACCAAAATAACTGATTAATAGAGTCCTCCAGAAAAAGAGAGGTATTAAGTTTTCTTCCACCTTCAACTAAAACGCTATTATAACCTATTTTAGCAATTCTATTCAAAACTAGGTTTAAGTCTAATTTTCCATTTTTTTGTTTTACATGAATGTATTTCAATCCAGAATTTACATTTAGCTTTTTAGCTTTTTGATTATTATAAAATATAAATATTTTTCTATTTTGAATTTTAAAAATATTTAATTTTTTATTTAAAATTAAATTGCTGTCCAAGATAAATAAATCTGGAGTACTCTTCTCTAATCCAGATATTCTGCAATCTAACCATGGATTGTCTTTAATAACTGTGCTAGCTCCAACTAGCATACAATCTGATTTCGCTCTTAAATAATGACTTAATTTTCTTGAGAGCTGATTTGTTATCCATTTCTCTTTATGATTTTTTTGTGCAATCATATTGTCATTTGTAGTGGCAATTTTAAGAGTTACATACGGCTTTTTTAATAAGAGTTTGTTAAAAAAAATCTTATTTAAATTAAATTCTCTATTTTTAATATTGCAATGATAAACCTTTAATCTATTTTCTCTCATTTTTTTTATCGATTTACCATTTACAAGTGGATTTTTATCTTTCTCTGCATAAAAAATCTTTGAGAATTTATATTGTATTAACTTATCTACACACGGTTTTGTTTTCCCAGTATGAAAGCAAGGCTCAAGAGTCACATACATATCTGCGTTTTTTAAAATTTTTTTATTTTTAACTTTATTGATTGCATCAATCTCCGCATGAGGTTTACCACCAGGTTGAGTAAAGCCACGAGATAAGATTATTCCATTTTTTACTATTATAGCTCCTACAGGTGGATTAGGAGATGTTAGGCCTTGTGCTCTTTCAGCCATTCTGGCTGCTAATTCCATGTAATCTCTTGAATTCAAACTAGAAGCCTATTCTTTGTTAGAAGAGATAACACCCAAAAATTCTTCGAAATCTTTTGTCTCACGGAAGTTTTTATAAACTGAGGCAAACCTTACATATGCTACTGAGTCAATGCTCTGTAAACCTTCCATTACAATTTCACCTATAACATCAGAACTGATTTCAGTTTCACCTAAACTTTCTACTCGTCTTACTATGCCACTTATCATTCTATCAACTCTATCTCTTTCAACTGGTCTTTTCCTAAGAGCAATCTGAACTGATCTCTCAAGTTTATCTCTATCAAATGGAGCTTTTTTGCCAGACTTTTTGATTACGGTAAGTTCTCTAAGCTGAATTCTTTCAAAAGTAGTAAACCTAGCTCCACAATCTGGGCAGATTCTTCTTCTTCTTATTGCTGTATTATCTTCTGTAGATCTTGAGTCCTTTACTTGAGTATCGTCATTAGAACAAAAAGGACATTTCATAATTTAACCTAACTATAAATGGGAAATTTACTGCAGAGATCTATTACTTTTTTCTTAACTGTTTGTTCGACTTCGCTATTACTATCTCCATTAGCTTTTAAACCATTTAGCGTCTCAAGTATTAATTCCCCAACCAGTTTAAACTCTTCTTCTTTAAAGCCTCTAGTTGTTGCAGCTGGAGTACCTAGTCTTATACCTGATGTGATCTTTGGTGGCTTTGGATCTTTTGGAATGCCATTTTTATTACATGTAATATGTGCTTCTTCTAAACTAGTAGAAGCTAAATCTCCGGTTAGATCCATCGGAGTTAAATCAACGAGAATTAAATGAGTATCTGTGCCGCCTGAAACAATTTTTAGGCCACCATTAACTAAGGTTTCACTGAGCACTTTTGCATTTGTGATTACTTGCTTTATATATTGCTTGAACTCAGGTTTTAGAGCTTCACCAAATGCAACTGCTTTTCCAGCAATAACATGCATTAAAGGTCCGCCTTGATATCCAGGAAACACAGCTGAATTAAATTTTTTTCCTAAATCAGTATTATTGGAGAGTATCATTCCTCCTCTTGCACCTCTTATTGTCTTATGAGTTGTTGAAGTTACAACGTCTGCATATTCAAGAGGATTAGGATATTCTTCTGCAGCAACTAAGCCTGAAAAGTGAGCCATATCTACATGTAAATATGCTCCGACTAAATCGCAAATTTCTCTAAATCTTTTAAAATCAATTATTCTTGAATAAGCGCTTCCACCTGCAATAATAATCTTAGGTTTATGTTCTCTAGCTAGTTCTTCAACCTCATCGTAATTTATCAGTCCATCATCATTTAATCCATACTGAACTGCATCAAACCATTTGCCAGACATTGAAGGAGCTGAGCCATGAGTTAAATGCCCACCAGCATCAAGGCTCATTCCCAAAATTTTGTCTCCAGGTTTTATGAGAGCTAACATTACTGCTCCATTCGCTTGGGCACCTGAGTGAGGTTGAACATTTGCATATTCACACTTGTAGAGTTTCTTTAATCTTTCAATCGCGAGGTCCTCAGCAATATCAACAAATTCACAACCACCGTAGTACCTTTTAGTTGCATAACCCTCGGCATACTTATTTGTCATAACAGACCCTTGAGCTTCTAAAACTGCCTTTGAAACAATATTTTCTGAGGCGATAAGCTCTATTTGGTTTTGTTGTCTAGATAGTTCTTTGTTTATTGCTTGATGTATTTCGTTATCAATTTCGCTTAAAGATGATGAAAAAAAACTCATATTTATTTACCCTATTTTATCTATTCTTTTTTGGTGTCTATCCCCTTCAAAATCAGTATTAAAGAAAGTATCAACACATTGCAATGCTGTTTCTTGATCTAACACTCTTGCTCCTAAAGTCAAAATATTTGCGTCATTATGCGCCCTCGCAAGCTTTGTGATCTCTAAATTGTGGCATAAAGCGGCCCTTATACCAGTATGTTTATTTGCACTCATAGCCATGCCCTGGCCTGAACCACAAATAAGTATTCCCTTGTTTGCATTGGACCCTTTTAGGTCATCAACCACTTTCTTAGCGTAGTCAGGATAATCTACCGATTCGTCATTTTTAGGTCCATTATCAATTACCTTAATTTTAAGAGCTTTTAAATGAGATACGATGATTTCTTTTAATTGGAAACCAGCATGATCAGAAGCTATTGAAACTATCATTAGTTTTGTCATTCATTTATTATTAATAATTTTATACTAAATATAGTGCAGGATAAAATCAACCTACTAAATTTTCCATAAAGACCTAGATTTCAAAATTCTTTTTAGCAGCGTTGGCTTATCAGTCATTATACCGTCGACACCAATATCAATTAATTCATTAATTTCATTTTCATCATTTACTGTCCATACATGAACTTTTTTATTTTGATTATGAAATTTATCTATTATTGATTTTGTAATTATTTTAAATCCCATATAACGACTTGGTATTTGTAAACATGGAATGTTTATTTTACTAAGAGGAATTATTTGTTTTAAATAAAATTTAATTGTCTCAGATTTAGTCATAGAAGTACATAATTTTACACCAACATTATTTCTTATCATTTCTAGTTTTTTAAAACTAAAAGACCCTATACAGAATCTGTTTATGTTTTTTATTTTTTTTAATGATTGTGATAACAGCTTTGCCGAAGTGAAAGTTTTTGGTTCGATGTTAAAATTTATATTTGGCCATGTAGTTAATACCTCATCAAGTAAAGGGATATAATGTTTTTTTTTAATTTTGATTTTTTTTAGATCTTCATATTCCATGTCAGAAATCTTGATTTCTTCATTACATAGTCTTTTTAGATCTTCATCATGAAATACCACTAGTTTGTTATCACGAGTATGTCTTACATCGGTTTCAATATACTCATATCCAAGATTTATAGAATGTTGGAAAGAATCTAGTGTATTTTCTGTGCTTTCTAATGACCCGCCTCTATGAGCGAATGGAATAAATTTATAATTGTTTAAAAACTCAAAATGCATATATATACCATTAGCATGATTGAAAATTTGTTTATTATATTAGCGATCAATACCTTCGTCATTAGTATTTTATGGTTATCTCAACTTAAAACAAGAAGAGCAGATCTAATTGACGTTTATTGGGGGCCGAGTTTTTTTATTTCTATCTTAGCAGTTGCAATAAAAGATAATTCATTTCAATCAATGGCTGTTCTTATTTCTTTAGCTTTACTTGGTGTTTGGGGATTAAGGCTTGGTATTTATCTTCTATTGAGAAATTCAAAAAAAGAAGAGGATATCAGGTACGTTAAGATCAGAAATAATATTGGAGATATAGGTATTTTACTTCAGCCATACTTAATTCAAATTATTTTGATTGCAGTTGTACTTTTTCCATTTCAAGTTTTAATGTTATCCAATCCTACAGGGGGAATCAGCTTAATTAGTAAGATTGGTGTTATTGTTGCAATATTAGGGATTGTTATAGAGTCATTTGCTGATTATCAACTTTCAAATTTCAAAGCAGATAAGGCAAACATTGGAAAACTAATGGACAAAGGATTATGGTATTACTCTAGACATCCAAATTATTTTGGTGACAGCCTTTTTTGGTGGGGCTCATTTATATTTTGCTTTGGTTTTTCTCATAACATCATATCTATTGTATCTCCAGTGCTAATGACTTTTTTTTTATTAAGAGTTTCTGGGGTAACGATGCTAGAAAGACAAATAGCAAAAAAAAAATCTGGTTATCAAGAATACATCAAAACGACAAGTTCTTTTATCTTATTACCTAAATTCAAAAAATGACTCAAAACTTTTCTAATAGTTTTCCAAATATACGTATGAGAAGGATCAGACAGTCAAAGTGGATTAGAAATTTAATTGAAGAAAATACTATTTCATCAAATGATATGATATGGCCTATATTTCTTAATGAGGGATCTAATGTAAAAGAAGAAATTGATACGATGCCAGGCGTGTTTCGCTACTCAGTAGATAACTTAAATGAGATTGTAGATATTGCAGAAAAACAAAAAATTAATTTAGTAGCTCTGTTTCCTAGTACACCTGAGCAAGTAAAATCTGAAGATGGTGCTGAGGCTCTCAATCCTGATAATTTAGTCTGTAAAGCATTAAGGCATTTAAAATCTCAAAACTTAAACTTTGGATTAATGTGTGATGTAGCTCTAGATCCTTACACAAACCATGGCCATGATGGCTTAATTGACAACAATGAAATATTAAATGACGAGACAATTGAGTCATTAGTAAAACAATCCCTTTTACTTGCTCAAAACGGTGCCGACGTGATAGCTCCTTCAGATATGATGGATGGTCGAATTGGCGCAATTAGAAATGCACTAGAAGCGGAAAAGTATAAGAATACTATTCTTGTATCATATTCAGCAAAATATGCTTCTTCATTTTATTCGCCATTTCGAGATGCAGTCGGTTCCAAAAAAAAACTCAAGTCAGATAAAAAGTCATATCAAATGAACATCTTTAATTCTGATGAAGCTTTAAGAGAAATTTCACTTGATATTAGTGAAGGTGCAGATGCAGTAATTGTCAAACCTGGAATTGCTTATCTTGACATTATTCATAGAATAAAATCAAAATTTCAATTCCCAACTTTTGCCTATCATGTTTCAGGTGAATACAGTCTTATTAAGTCAGCCGCACAAAAAGGAATAATCGATGAAAATCTTGCAGTACTTGAACATTTTGCTGCTTTTAAAAGAGCTGGTGCAGATGCAATAATATCTTATTACGCTCCTAAGATATCAGAAATAATCAAACTTATTTAATTAATCTTTTGATCAAGCTTGAGGTATCTAGGTTATTATGACCTTGTTTTTGAAGATCTTCATAAAACGTATCAATTATTTTTGTAATTTCGAGGTCGATACCATATTTTTCAGACTCCCTAAACGCAATTGATAAATCTTTTCTCATTAAGTCAACTGCAAATCCAAAATCAAATTTATCTTCTGTCATAGTTTTAAATCTGTTTTCCATTTGCCATGATTGAGCTGCACCAGACGAAATCACATCAAGAACTTTACTTGGATCTAAATTTGTATGTTTCATAAAATAAATTGCCTCAGATAAACTCTGTATTAATCCACCTATACATATTTGATTAATAATTTTAGTTTGCTGTCCTGAACCTGTATCACCCATATATTCAACTTTTTTTCCGTATAAATCCATTACTGGCTTTGACTTTTTGAAAGCATAAAGATCTCCTCCAACCATAATGCTCAAAGCACCATTTTCAGCACCTGCCTGACCACCCGATACAGGGGCATCTAACAAATATACTGATTTTCCATTTAATCTCTTAGCTAATTTAATAACGGTTTCTGGAGAAACTGTTGAATGATCAATGAAAACAGATTCTTTTTGTAAATTATCAAAAGAATGATTTATTATTTCTTCTAAATCACTGTCATTACCAACACATGAAATTATGAAATCATAATCTTTATTGATTGATTTTAAGCCATCTAAAATTTCACCGTTGTATTCTGTAATCCATCTTTTTTGTTTTTCTTTGCTTCTATTGAAGATAGTTACCTTATGTTTCTGTGATAAGTATCCTGCCATTGGAAAACCCATGTTTCCAATTCCTATGAAAAGGATATTAAACATTAAATACGTCCATCATTCTTTGCATCGCGCTAATCGTTACTAATAAAGGCATCCTAAAAAGCCTACCACCAGGAAAATTTTTGTGCTTTATCTTCTCAAATGCTTCTAATTCAGAAGTTTTACCATTAATTATCCCTTCCGATATAATTTTGCCTGCAATTCCCGTAAATGCTACACCATGACCTGAAAACCCGTGGGCGTAATAAATATTATCATTTAGCATACCTATATCGGGCACTCTGTTTACTGTAATGGCTATTAATCCTCCCCATATATATTCGATTTTATGATTTACCAATTGAGGGTAAACTTTATCGAGTTGTCTTTTTGTCCTTTTTTTAAGTCCTTCTACATTTTTAAGAGAGTAACCTACCGCTCCACCAAAAATCATACGTTTACTTGATGATAATCTATAATAATTCAAATCAAAATTTGTATCACTTACACAGTAGTTATTCGGTAGAATAGTATTTTGAATTGCTTCATCTAAAGGCTCAGTACATACAATGTATGTTTCGCAAGGCATTATCTTATTTTCAATTCCTAATTCTAAACCATCAAGGTATGCATTACAGCATACAGCTATTTTTTTTGATTTAATTTTTCCTTGTTTAGTTAAAACTTCAATACCTGAACTATGTTGATTAACTTTAACCACACAAGAATTTTCAAAGCATTGTACTCCTAATTTTTGAGCGGCTTCCATAAGTCCTAAACAATATTTTAGTGGATGTAAGTGGCCAGCTCCACGATCTAGTATTCCTCCATAGTAAAGTTTTGATCCAATCTCAACACTAACTTCTTTCCTATCTAGAATTTCTAATTGCTCATAGCCATATTTATTCCTTTTATAAATACTATCATTTTCGTATTCTTTCATCTTCTTTGCGCTTGTTGCGGCATGAATTCCACCATTTTTTTTATCACAATTAATTTCAAATTCTGCTATTCGCTCATCAATTAGATCAACAGCACTTTGAGATATATTCCACATTTTCATTGCAAGTGACTCGCCATATTTTTTTTCTATAACATCAATACCCCAAGCAACATCATTCCATATCTGCCCCCCATTTCTGCCAGAAGCACCCCATCCAATTATATTTTGTTCTAATAAAATAACATTGAGCCCCTTTTTAGCTGACTCTATTGCAGTTGATAATCCAGTAAATCCTCCTCCAATAACACACAAGTCACATGAGTGTTCTTCATTAAGTGTTGATGATGAAGTTTTTGACTTATCTAAGCTGGCTGCATAATAGCTGTCAGGATATAAACTCATAGAGCAAATTAAAATTTTAAATGTAAATTTTTAGGCTCTATCTTACCAGCTTGGGCTCTTTTACCAAACCATTTCTTTATTTCGCTCTCTTTGAGAATAGTTTTGCCTTTATCTAAAGTTACTAGACCCTCTCTTGAATTAAAACATAACGCAAATAAGGTTTTACCACTTTTATACTTCTGAAGGGTGACGCCTCTTCCTTTTTGCATGTTTGGTATTTCATCATTTTTGAAAACTAAAAGCTTTATGGATTTTTTTTCTCCACTAAACACGGCAATTGAGTCACCTTTTTTTTCAGAACAGCTCGTAGCTTTATCCCCTGGCTTTAAATTCATAACCTTTTTTCCAGTCTTAGTTGATGCGATCATTTCTTCAGACTTCACAAAAAACCCTTTTCCAGTCGAACTAGTTAGTAAAAATTCAACTTCAGAATTATAATCGCATGCATATATTATTTCCTCATTATCTGCCTTATCTATGAGAATACTTATCGGATCACCAAAACCTCTTCCTGCAGATATTTTGTTGCAATTTATTGTATAAAACTTACCAAGAGATGAAAATATGAGAATTTTATTATTGTTTTTCGATTTAATAATAAACTTTTGGCTATCTCCATCTTTATACTTAACACCTGAATAATCATGCTGATGGCCTTTTATTGATTTTATCCATGCATTTTTTGATAAGATAACTGTTATTGGTTCTTTGCTTTCAAATTCATCTATTGAATAATCTAATTCCTTGTAACTATCATTAATAGCAGTCCTTCTTTCAGAAAAATTTTGAATTTTTTTAAATACATCTAAACTTTCATCAAACTCTTCTTTTAATATCTTCGATTGCTTCGATTTAGATTTTAAAATTGAATTTAATTCTTTTTTGTATTCAGTGAGCTCTTTGTGTTCTGACTTCATTTCTTTTTCTTCTAGTTTCTTCAATTGCCTTAATCTCATAGCAAGAATTGCTTCAGCTTGTCTTTTATTGACTCTAAATGTTTTAATTAATTTTTTTTCAGGGTCATTTTCAGTTCTTATGATTTTAATGACGCGATTTAAATTTGAAAAAACAATCAAAAACCCTTTCAAAATTTCAATTCTTCTCTCAGTTTGTTGCAGGCGAAATTTTGTCCTTCTTTTTAATACATCGTATCTATGAGAAATAAATGAACTTAAACTCTCCTTTAAAGAAAATAATTTAGGTTCGAGCTTGCTGTTTATAGCATTGAAGTTTATTGCAAATCTGATTTCTAAATCAGAGTTTTTGCACAAATCTTCAAAAATCACTTCCGGTTTAAAAGTCCTATTTTTTGGAATTAAAACAATTCTAATATCTTCAGCAGACTCATCCTGAATAGCTTCAAGATAATTTGCTTTTTTCGCATCAATCAAATCTGATATCTTTTCAATAATTCGCGACTTATTTACTTGATATGGTATTTCATAGACAATTATCTGGTATTGACCTCTTCCCAAGTCCTCTTTTCGCCATTTAGCTCTTAATCTGATTGTGCCCTTGCCCTTTGCGTATGCATTTTTTATTTCCGATTTACTGTCAATAATTTCACCTCCTGTTGGAAAGTCAGGTCCAGGTATAACGTTTAATAGTTGAGTGTTGGAATATGACGGATTCTTAAGTAATTTTATTAATGCTTTAAAAATTTCTTCTATGTTGTGAGGTGGTATATTTGTTGCCATTCCAACTGCGATTCCAGAACTACCATTAGCTAGTAAATTTGGGTATGCAGATGGAAGTACAATCGGCTCTTGTTCAACTCCATCGTAAGTTTGAACAAAATCTATTGTTTCCTCAGAAATATCTTTCATCATTAATTCTGAGAGGGCTGTAAGTCTAGCTTCCGTGTATCTCATTGCGGCAGCGTTATCTCCATCTATGTTTCCAAAATTTCCCTGTCCATCAACCAAGGGGTACCTTGTAGAGAAATTTTGAGCTAATCTGACTAAAGCTTCATAAACTGACTGATCACCATGAGGATGAAACTTACCTATCACGTCTCCAACTATTCTTGCTGATTTTTTAAAACCCGAATTTGAGCCTAACCTTAATTGGTGCATTGCATAGAGTAGTCTTCTATGAACTGGTTTTAAGCCATCTCTAATATCAGGTAATGCTCTATGAGTTATTGTTGAAAGTGCATATGCTAAATACTTCTCTTCTAAAGCATCACTAAAATTAATATTCTTAATTTTCATAATTTATTTTATTTAATGCCTCTTTTAAACGATTCCTACTTTGTGGGAAATTAAGATTGTTTGGCTCATAAAATCTTTTTTTTAAAAAGTATTCGGTTATGTTTATGGCATTGATTATGTCTTTATGTTGTGATTGATGCTCAATATCTAAGAAAAATTCAGGTAATTCAAACAGTTTATCTTTATAATTTCCCGCACCTACTTTTGTTACAGCTCTTCCGCTTGAAGGAGATATATATTTCAAATCATCTTTATTATTAGTTACGGCACATTCACTTAAATCTAATCCATACCCTATTTCAGATAAAAGATTTAATTCCCAAAAAATATAATTTTTAATCCAAGACTGTTTTTCATCTACTATTTTTTTGATTAACTCGATAGAACTATTGTAGATAGAAATATTTTGTTGTTTTTCTGCCATTGTTGCAGAAATGATAGAACATAGAGAAGACATAGCCATTAGTTTCTCTTTGTTTTCAAGAACAAGAGATGACCAAGACCTAATAGGCTCAACTGAAAAATTCCCTAAATGCGTTTCTAATCGACCAGACCAATGAAGTACGACTTCGTTTCCAGGTTCAACTACTCCTCTTAAATTCTTAGAATGAATACCTCTAATTAGACCTTTATGTCTTCCATTCTCGTAAGTAAAAGCTTCCAAAATATAAGAACGATCATTGTAACGCTTCAAATCTAGAATGAATGATTTACTTGTCCATCTCATGCTTTTTTTTCTTTCACTAACCTGACAAAAAGAAATAGATGAATTTTCTTATTTTCAAATTTTGAAATTTCTTTACGTGACTCTGTGCCAATATCTTTTAATAAAGCACCATTTTTTCCAATTATTATATTTTTATGAGATTTCTTTCTTACAATAATTGTTTGATAAATCTTTACTGTTTTTAGTTGGTTAACAATTTTATCTGTAATGATATCACAGTAATATGGTATTTCTTTATGAACTTTATCAAAGATTTTTTCTCGAGTGACTTCCGCATAAAAAATTTCTTTCTTGATTTGAACTGTTTTTTTTGAAGAAGTATTTTTTTTATTTTTTAAATAAATCTTTGACTTCTGTAAAAGCAATTCTGTACCGTATCCAGTAAGAGCTGAAATAGGAAAAATTTGATTAATAACCTTATTATTTTCAAAAAATTTAATTTTGTTTAATATTTCTTCATTTTTTATTTTATCAGTTTTATTGAGTATTAAAAAAACCTTTTGATCTCTAAGTTGCTTCTCAAGAGATAAAAATATTTTTTTATACATTGATGTTATTTTTCTAGAGGCATCGATGACTACATAAATTAATACTGCATTATCTATATCTGCGAGTGGTGCAGAACTTAATTTTTGACTTATCTTTTTTGGACTATAAAAAAAACCAGGAGTATCTTGCAATATATATTGGTATTCAGATATGTGTTTGTATAATTTCTGATTAAATGTTGTCGATTGTTTTTTTCTTGAAACAAGAGTTACTCTTTTACCTATTATTGTATTTATGAGAGTTGATTTTCCTGAGTTTGTTGGACCAATTAAAATTATATTACCACTTTTCATATATTAGTATTTTATTTTATTTTTTTCGATGAACTTTGTTGCTGCATTCATCTCGGCCTCTTTGATTGAAGCGCCCTTTGCGATGACCGATAGAAATTTTTTATATTTAATTTCTACTTTAAAAACTGGATTGTGGTCAGGTCCTTCTTTTGAAATAACTTTATATTGTGGTAATTCCTTCGCTGATTTTAATGTCCATTCTTGTAGAAAAGACTTTGAGTCAATTGGGTTTTCATCTAATAATGTAAATTGTTGATGCCACAACTTAAGAATTATTTCCTTTGTCTTTGAGAAGCCAGCATCTAAATATATTGCTCCCAAAATTGCTTCACAAGTATCAGCTAATATACTTGTCTTTTTGTTGCCTTCTGAGGCTTTCTCTGTAGAGCCTAGTAAAATATAATCTCCTAACGAGATTTCTTTTGCAATTTCAGCACAGGTTACTTTATTCACAAGTTTACTGAATTTTTTATCTAAAAGTCCCTCGTTACTATTTTTATTATCGCTAAAGAGCTTTTCAGCAATAATTAGACCAAGAATTCTATCACCTAAAAATTCCAACTGTTCATTGTTATTTGTTTTATCATAACTTTTATGAGTTAAAGCTCTGGTAAGAAATTTGTCCTCAGTAAACTGATAAGAAATAGCATCTTGTAGTTTTTGTTTATTATTAATCATTTGATTAATTTATAAACCTAAACAAACGATTAATTTGTATATCAAATGGCCATTTCCAAAATTCTAAAATTGTTGAACCATCCTTTGTCGAAAAAAATATTATTTGTGCTTTGCCAACAATCCTCTCAAAAGGAACAGGTCCCCAAAATCTACTATCGTTTGAATTATCTCTATTATCACCAATGAAAAAATAGTGATTTTCAGGAACTAAGAATTCTTTTGTATTATCTGCGGGTGAATTGTTTAAATAATTATATGTTTCAAATGAAAGTCCATTTTTGAATGTTTCTTTTATAACTTCTATATTTATAACTCGACCGTTTTTTAATATCTTAGTATCTTCCCTTAAAACTGAATTCTCAACCTTTTCTCTATTAATATATAAATTACCATCTTTCATTTGAACTCTATCTCCAGGCATTCCAACTAATCGTTTAATGTAATCTAGGTTAGAATGAGGAGGTTTGAATATAATAACATCACCTCTCTCAGGTTCATTTGAAAATATACGATTTGAAATAGGTCCTAAGCTGAAAGGAAATGAATGTTTGCTGTAACCATAATCAAATTTTGAAGCAAAAAGTCTATCTCCAATTTGAAGACCCGGCTCCATTGATGAAGATGGAATAAAAAAAGGTTGGAATAAAAATGTTCTTATTAATAGAGCAATTAATAAGGCATAGAAAATAGTTATTAAATTAGACTTTAACCAGTTTACTTTACTTTTATCCATATTAACCATCAATAATGACAATTGCCTGCGCATATGGATATTCATCTGTTATGGTCAATTTAATATTTGATTCAGAACCTGATATCAGTCTGTTAAGGTGCTGCCTAGATTTTCCATGAAAGATCACTGTTGGCTCACCTGAAGGAAAATTATTTACCTCTAGATCCTTCCAGAAAACGCCTTTTCTAAATCCAGTACCTAAAGCCTTTGCTGCTGCCTCTTTAGCAGCAAATCTTTTTGCATAACATGCAGCAGATTCTTTTCTTCGTTCACATTTTTCAATTTCTTTTTGAGTAAAAATTCTATTTTTAAATTTATTTCCAAAACGCTTTAGTGTTTTTTCTATTCGTCTTATATCAATTAAATCAGATCCGATACTTATCATTATTACGCTCTATTTTGCCTTATTAATTCTTTAAAATGTCTAATAACATTTTCTAAACCTTTATATACAGACTCTGAAATAATAAAATGCCCAATATTAAATTCTTTTATTTCTTTTATTCTTGATAGCTCTACGATTGAATCAAAAGTAATTCCGTGACCAGAATGAACTTCTAAATTATTTTGATCAGCAAATTGACTTGCATTTGTAATAAGACTTAACTCTTCATGAGTATTTTTATTATAATTTAACTTCCTACAATATTCACCTGAATGAATCTCAACAATGTCTGCATTAATTAATTTTGCTTCTTTTATCTGTTTTTCAGATGGATCGATAAACAATGATGTTCTAATGCCCTTATCTTTAAGTGTATGAATATATTTACCTAGTCGTTTTGAATTTTTAATTACGTCTATCCCACCCTCAGTAGTAACTTCTTCTCTTTTTTCAGGAACTATACAGCAGGCATTTGGCATTACGTCACAAGCGATTTCAACCATTTCATCGGTAGCTGCCATTTCAAAATTAAGAGGTACATTTAAAGCGGATTTTAAATCAAATATATCTTGATCAATTATGTGTCTTCTATCTTCACGTAAGTGTGCGGTAATACCATCTGCTCCAAATTTTTCACAATCTTTAGCGGCTCTTAATGGAGAAGGATAATTTTCACCCCTTGCATTTCTAAGTGTGGCAACATGATCAATATTTACTCCCAACCTAGGCAGAATTTCCATTACCGTACTATCCTACTACCTGGCTTAATTGGTTTAATTTTCTCTAAATCATCTGGCAAATTATCAGAGTCATATACAGGAATATCTATTTTTAACAGTGAGATAATTTCAAAATTATCAAAAAGAACTTCGTTTGATCGATCTACTATGGTTGCAATGCCTAATAAATTAATATTCAATTGATTAAGCTTTTCTAAGCATTCATTTGTTGATTTTCCAGTAGTTATTACATCTTCAACAAATAGAACATTAGCTTGTTCTTTTATTGAAAAACCTCTTCTTAGTTCAAATTGCTCACCTGATCTTTCATAAAACATAAAATCACATCCAATGCTTCTTGCAAGTTCATAACCAACTAGTAATCCACCTAAAGCAGGTGAAATTATCAAATCAATTTTACTAGTTATCTGTTTATCAACTCGAGACTTTAACTCATCACAAACTTTAGATCCTACCCGCGGATCAATAAATAGTTTTGAACATTGACAATAAGTTCCAGACCTTTTTCCTGATGAAAGAATAAAATGTCCATGCTGAATTGCTCCTGTTGTTTCAAATAGATTTAATATCTCTTGATCGTTCATAAATTAATAAAAAGTCTGTTTACAGAGCTAACATTTGATACTTGCTTTAAAGAGTCAATAATTTCATTAAGATGATCAAGATTGTGAACATCTATTACAAAGATCATGTCAAAAAAATCTTTACCCTTTTCAGAAATATTTAGATTAGTGATGTTTCCCTCAAGGTTACCAACAATTGTTGCTAGTTTACCAAGTGAACCAGGCTCATTAGAAACAGACACTTTAATCCTTGATGAAAAATATTGGTCCTTGGTGACATTTTTCCAAGTTGCTGATATCCAATCATTTTTTTTATTTTCATTTGTAAGTGTGGAACAATCTGATGAATGAATAAATAGACCTGAGTCAATAGTAGTCAGGCCAATTATGTCCTCCTGAGGCAACGGCATACAACAATCTGCGAAGTGAACTGCTATACCTGGATTAAAATTATTTATCTCTAACGGCAAAGTATCTAATGTTTCTGATTTTCTATATCTTGAAAAGAAAGATAGTCGAGATTTAGGTTTTAACTTTTGAAGTTGATGAGGCTTAATGTGCCCTTTTCCTATTGCAATTAAAAATTCATCAGATGTCTTTCTATTAAATTTAGAAGCATAATCTTTGAGGTCGTTATTTTCTAACTTATCACCATTAAGTATCTTCTCTAAAATCTTGAAACCCAAGCTTGCAAACTCATTTTTTTCTTCTTTCTTGAAATATCTTCTTATCGAAGATTGCGCTTTTGCAGTTGTCACAATATTTTCCCATGTTTCTGATGGTGATGGTTTTTTCGAAGTCATCACCTCAACTTCGTCACCATTTTGTAACTTTGTATATAGTGGGCGCGGTTTACCATTTATTTTACATCCTATACATCTATTTCCTATCTCTGAATGTAGAGCGTAAGCAAAATCGATTGAATTTGAACCGGATGGTAAATGAATAAGATCACCCTTTGGAGTAAAACAAAAAACTTGATCTTGAAACATCTCAAGTTTAGTTGCTTCTAACAGTTCCTCCGATGAGCCTCCACTATCCAAAATTTCTACTAAATCTCTTAACCATGTGACATTTACTGGATCTGAAGAGGAGTTATTAACTAAATTATAGTTTTCTTTATATTTCCAATGTGCAGCAATGCCTTTGTCAGCAATCGCATTCATTTGATTTGTACGTATTTGCAGTTCAACTCTTTGCCTTTCTGGCCCTACAATTGTGGTGTGTATAGACTGGTAATTATTAATTTTTGGCGTTGAGATATAATCTTTGAAAAATCCTGGAACAGCAGACCATCTATTATGAATTAAACCTAAAATTCTGTAGCAATCATCAATATCTTTACTGAGTATCCTATATGCAAAAATATCTGATAACTGTCTAAATGCAATTTGCTTATCCTGCATTTTTTTCCAAACAGAATATATTTTTTTTTCTCTACCAATTATTTCACATTGAATACTGTTTTCAGATAAAAGTTTCATTAGTCTTAGTCTAATTTTTTCGGTTAAATTAGATTTATCTTTTTTTAAATATTCAATTCTTGTTAACAGTGAACTGTAAGCAGACGGGTTTAGAATTTGAAAAGCTAAATCTTCTAGTTCGTCTTTAAAATCGTGCATACCTAATCTTCCAGCGAGAGGAGCATAAATTTCTAACGTTTCTGATGCTATTTTCTTTCTTCTATTTTCTTGGGGAATAAATTGTATTGTTCTCATATTGTGTAATCGATCAGCTAGTTTAACCAACAACACTCGTATATCTTTCGACATGGCTAGTATCAGCTTACGAAAATTTTCAGCTTGAAATTTATTTTCTGTGTAGGTTTCTATTTTTGATAACTTGGTAACACCATTTACTAACTTAGCTACATCTTCGCCAAATTTGTCTGAAATATCTTTAGATGATACAAGAGTATCTTCTACAGTATCGTGTAAAAGACCCGTAATAACGGTTGATGTATCTAATTTTAAATTAAGCAAAATATCGGCAACTGCTACAGGATGTGAGATATAAGGTTCTCCTGAATATCTCTTTTGTGTTTTATGGGCTTCTTGCGCAAAATAGTAGGCTTCTTCTATAAGACCTTTGTTGAGACCATTTTCGGAAACACTAGCTTTTTGAAGCAACTCATTTTTTGCCATAATAGTCTATTAATCATACATTATAATTGAAGTGAAGCAGAAAATATCAGGCTATAAGGTCTCTCTTAATCTATATATGTTATCCTTAATTTTGCTCGATCTTAGTAAACTAAGAATATTTTGTTTGTAATCAAAATGTTCCCAATTGGGACAAATATCAATCAAAGGCATTAAAACAAATTTTCGATCGCAAATTTTTGGGTGTGGAATTATTAAGTTATATTTATGACTCTCAATGATATGTTTTCCGTGAGGCTTTGAAAGAAGTATATCTAAATCACATGTTCTTGAAGAATTTTTTTTATAAATATATCGCCCTGTACTTTTCTCGATTTTTTTTAGTGAATATATAAGCTTTTCTGGACTTTGTTCACTAGAAACCATAAGAGCAGCATTAACAAATGTATCTCCAGCTTTCTTAAAATATTTTGGAGGGGAACAATAAATATATGATTTTTTTAAGATCCGTATATTACATTTTTCTAGCTCTCTGATTACATATTTCAGCGTTTGAATTTTTGAACCATATTTTGACTTTAAATTTGAGCCAATACCCAAGACATAAATCATTTTACTTTTTTCCTCTCACGAACCCATTCTCTTTTCTTTTTGGTTTCACGTTTGTCATAAAATTTCTTACCTTTTGCAAGTGCTAGCTCCAACTTTGCAATGCCCTTTTTATTAAAATAAATCTTTAAAGGGACTAGTGTGAGTGACTCTTTTTTTAATCTTCCAATTATTTTGATAATTTCCTTTTTTTTTAATAACAGTTTCCTTGGCCGAACTTCTTCATGATTCAAATATGATGAGTTAGAATATTTTGCAAAGTGTGAATTGACTAAAAATATTTCATTTTTTTCTTCTCTCGCGTAAGACTCAGATATATCGACTCTCCCATTTCTGAGAGACTTTATTTCACTTCCTTTTAATTGCATGCCAGCCTCGTACAATTCTAGAAATGAATAGTTGTATCGCGCTTTTCTATTTTGAACAGCTAATTTCAAGGTTATAATAAAGAAGCATGCTTTAATGCTTTATCTACAATTGCTTTTGTTTCTTCTGATATATTAATTAGAGGCAATCTTACTTCATCTTCACACAAGTTGAGTTTACTAGCTGCATATTTTACTGGACCTGGACTAGACTCGATGAATAAAGCGCTATGTAAAGGCATCAGGATGTCATTAATTCTTGATGCTTCTTCATAATTATTTTGCATACAGTTATTCATAAAACTAGAGCATAGTTTTGGCGCTATATTTGAAGTGACTGAGATAGCTCCATGTCCTCCATAAAGCATAAACGCAAGCGTTGTGGCATCATCTCCAGTGAGTAAATTAAAATTAGAACCTATTTTTGTTTTAGCATCGTAAACTCTTGGAATGTTTGAAGTTGCATCTTTAACGCCTACTATATTTTCTAATTTAAAGAGCTTTAACATAGTTTCATTGGTCATATCTATTACTGATCGACCTGGAATATTGTAAATAATAATTGGAATTTTTGATGCTTTTGAAATTGCTTCATAATGAGCATACATGCCGTCTTGAGTTGGCTTGTTATAATATGGAGTTACTACTAAAGCTGCATCTGCTCCTGCTTCCTGAGCATGAATTGTTAAATCTATAGCTTCCTCAGTATTATTAGAACCAGTGCCAGCTATAACTGGCACTCTCTTAGATACTTGATCGATACAAATCTCTACAGCATTTTTGTGTTCATCATGACTTAAAGTGGGTGACTCTCCTGTGGTTCCAACTGGAACGACTCCGTGAATACCTTCCTTAATCTGAAAATCTATAAATGACCGAAAAGACTGTTCATCTATTTGATTATCTTTAAAAGGTGTTATTAATGCTGTGAAAACTCCATTAAACATAGTTTATTTTATCACTAATAATCGTTTAAAAAACTAAAAATCATAAATATACTCACAAAAATCATTATTTATCATTTCGATGAGAAAAACATCAATATTTGTAATTCTTTCTTTTTTATCTGTCACAATCCTGCATGCAGAAATCGTACCAGTTAAGAAATCAACTACACTGGAAGCATATTTGTTTACTGAATTCAGTTACCCTATAAAAAGACCATCTCAGCCACTTTTATCTCAGATTTTATCTAACAAAGATTATGAATTATTTGAACTTGCTCTAAAAAAAGCAGACGATTTTAAGTGGGAAAGAGTAAATGGAATAAAAAGTAACATAAATGACGACTTAGCAAAAGAAGTCATAGATTGGATAAGATACTACAATGGCGCTTCAGATTTGAACTTTGCAAATTATAGAAACTATATCAAATCAAATCTACATTGGCCTGAAATCGATCAAATTCACTTAAGAGCTGAAAGCAAAATAACTTTTAGGGATGATTATAATGAAATTATTAATTTCTTTATTGAAAATGAGCCTAAAAGTGGATGGGGCAAGATTTATCTAGGAAATGCACTACTTAACTCTGGTAAAAACTCAGAAGGCAGTGAGCTAATTAAGGAAGGATATATAAACGGTCAATTTTCAAGAAGTGAACAGTCTCAGATTATAAAAAATTTTAAATCAATTATTTCACAAGACGACCATAAAAAAAGAATTGATTCTTTACTATGGGATGGCAAATACCGGACAGCCAGCAGACTTATAAAATATGTCAACAAAGATTACCAACGGCTATATGAAGCAAGAATTGGTCTAATCTCTTTCGCTGGCGGAGTAGATGAATTAATAAAAAAAGTACCAGCAGAATTAAAAAATGATGCAGGGTTAGTTCATGATCGAATAAAATGGCGAGTAAAGAAAAGAAAATACGATACAGCGTTAGAATTATTATTCGATATAAATAAGAAAAACTCCGACTATTTGAGAAGACCTGACAGATTTTGGAAACTTAAAAGCTTTCTGATCCGTAAGCTTATAGATCAGCATGAATACAAAGAGGCTTATAATTTAGCTATTAACCACGGTTTAACTGAAAGCAAAGACATCGCGGAAGCTGAATGGCTGGCTGGATGGTTAAGTTTCTCATTTTTAAAGGAACCAGAAACTTCGTTCATACATTTTAGTAAAATCTGGGATGTATCTTCTAGGCCAATTTCAAAAGCTAGAGCAGCTTATTGGATGGGTGAGTCATTGAGTGAAATTGGAAGAGTGGAAGATGCTGAAAAGTGGTACGAGGAAGCTTCAAGATATAGTTTAACTTTTTATGGACAGATTGCAGCAACAAAACTTCCTATAAACAAGAATTTCAATCCTTCACTTACAATAAGGAAAACACTTACAACTGAAAAGAGAGATTTATATAAAGATATATTTTTGGCAGTTTCATTATTAGATGAATTTGATAAAACTAAATTAGTAAAAAAATTCTTAAGGGATCTTGCTGACCGAGAAGATAAAGAAATCTCAGTTTATGCAATGAGTTTAGCTTCTGATATTGGGCGAAATGACTTTGCAGTTCAGACTGGTAAAATTTATTATTATAAAAATACAGAATTAGACCCTTTAAGTTTTCCAGAAGTACAAAGACCAAATTTTGGTAAAATAATTTTTCCTAAACAGTCACTGATACACTCAGTAATAAGACAAGAAAGCCAATTTGATCCAAAAGCAGGAAGTTACGCTGGAGCAAAAGGATTGATGCAACTCATGCCATACACAGCAAAGAGGGTCTCTAAAGGTTTAAGGCTAGATTATACAAAATCAAAATTAACAAATGATCCTGATTATAATGTTATTCTTGGAAGTGCTTACCTAGATAAACTTTTATCCAACTACAACGGATCATATATCCTTTCTCTTGCAGCGTACAATGCGGGGGAATCTAGGGTATCAAGATGGATTAAAAAATATGGTGATCCCCGTAAAGATGATATTTCTTCAGAAAACTGGATTGAATTAATCCCTTTTAAAGAAACAAGAAATTATGTTCAAAGAGTAATAGAAAATATTCAAGTATATGAGTTTATAGAAAATAATTTTAAAGAAATTGAATACTCAATCGATAGCAATCTTAAAAGAGGATACATCGGCGGGAAAACAATTATCAAACCAACTAAAAAAACTGAGCAATCATAAAATAAAATTACGACTCTAAGATCTTTGATGTCTCTTTAGCAATTAAAATACATGCATTTTCTGCAGCTTTAGAAATTCGACTTAATAAAAGAAAACTGTGACATAAATCTGGAAAAAAATGATAAATAATACTGTTTCCACTTTCTTTTAAAGTTTGTGCAAATAGTTTACCTTGATCACGAATTGGATCAAAACCTGCAATTGCTACTATTGATGGTGGTAAGTTTTTAAGATTTTGCTCTAAGGGATTAGCCCAAGGATGCTCTATGTTTTTTCCGTTGGGAAAAACATTCAATTCAAAAAAATCAATTGTTTCTTTTGTGAGCGGGAATGTTTCAGCGCAACTTGAAAGTGAGGGTTGATTCTCTTTTTTTGTACTTATCCATGGGTAGACTAATAATAAACCAGCCGGCTGAATACCGCCCCTATCTCTAATTAAAAGACTCATAGTAGCAGATATCATTCCTCCAGCACTATCACCTGCTAGCATTACCTTCTTATTGTCAATCCCCAAAGTCTTTGAATGTTCTTGAACAAGATCCCAAAGGGCAAGGGAGTCTTCTATTGGTGTTGGAAAATTTACTTCTGGGCATCTTCTATAATCAAGAGAAATTACTTTTGCATTACATTCTTTTGACAACAATGAACAGAAATAATTATCAGTAAGATGGTCCATAATTACCATTCCACCTTGATGGAAAAAAAGTATTACTGGAGCCATGTCAGTGCAAGTTTTTGAAGTATATATTCTAGCTTTTAATTCATTACTATTCAGCATGAAAGTTCTATCTTCTATGCTAACTCCTTTACAGATTGGTAAATCTAAATTTGAGAGTAATTTTGCTCCTCTTCGATACTCTTGAACGTCAGATTTGTATTTATCTATATTTGGCTGTGCTAATTTTGAAATTATCTGCAGGTTAATATCAAGTTCATTACCATCAATTATAACTGGTTTACCTGCTATATTTTTTAATAGTTTTTTCGGAAGATATTTTAAAATACTAACTATTATGTTTTGAAAACTTATCATTATTTGATTTTGTATGGCGGAGAGAGAGGGATTCGAACCCTCGGTACGGGTATAAGCCCGCACAACTCCTTAGCAGGGAGCCGGTTTCAACCACTCACCCATCTCTCCTAAAGCATTAAGTTTTAAGTAGTTAAACAAATGCTTTATTCTTTTTCTATACTTATAGTTCAATAATATCTAGTCTTTTAGTAAGTAAAAAATAATCTTATTCTTAAATATGGTTCAAGGATACTGTCACGAAAAATTTGCTATTGTAAGGGAAATATTTGAGAAAAATATAAACACTGGCTTTGAAAGAGGGGCAGCTGTTGCGATAGAATTAGAAGGTGAAAAAGTAGTAGATTTATGGGGTGGTATTGATAATGATGAAAAGGAAACGTCGTGGCAAAAAGATACAATTGTAAATGTATTTTCCACTACAAAAGGAATAGCAGCAATATGTCTTTTACAGCTCGTAGAAGAAGAAAAAATTAAATTAGTTGATCCAGTCTCTAAGTACTGGCCAGAATTTGCTCAAAACGGAAAAGAAAATATTCCAATTATTTACCTTCTCAACCATCAATCAGGACTATGTGGTATTACTAAGCCACTACCAGAGAATGCTTTTGAAAATTGGGATCTTATCGTTGATAGTCTAGCTAAACAAAAACCACAATGGAAGCCAGGCACTTTGCACGGTTATCACGCGTTAACTTTTGGACACTTAATTGGTGAAATATTAAGAAGAGTTACTGGTGAAACATTGGGCCAATATTTTAGTCGTAAAATAGCAAAGCCACTTGGATTAGAATTCTATATAGGATTACCAGATGAAAAATTTGATAATGTTACTGACATTCAACCGATCATATTCTCAAAATTTATCAAAATGATGGTACCTCTAATTCAAGCAATACCAAAATCTCTTCTTACGCACGATTTAGCATTTGCTAAGGATTTCAAAAATCCACAAACTATATCTGGGTCAGCTTTTTCAAATCCTGATTTCGAATTTGAGATACCATTTCGTCCTAATTCAAAACAATGGAGGAAAGCTGAAATACCTGCTGCGAATGGACATAGTGATGCCCGTTCAATTTCTAAATTATACGGAATACTAGCAAATGGTGGTTCTAGAGATGGCATACATGTTTTAGATAAAAAAACGATTGAACAAGCAAGACAAACAAGTTCTGAGGGGAAAGATTTAGTTTTGGGCAATCTTAATACACGATTTGGACATGGCTTCATGTTAGGAAGTAAACACATTTCAATGGGTCCGAATAGAGATGCCTTTGGTCATGGTGGAGCTGGGGGATCATTGGGTTTTGCAGATCCTGATCACCATGTCTCTTTAGGATTTGTAATGAATCAAATGCATCCAGGAGTTACAGCTTGGGAAACAGCAATCGAACTTGTGACAAAAGTTTATGAAATTAAGAAATAAAATATTTTTAAATCTTTAATTTTTCTTTTAAAAATTCATTCAAAAGTTTTGGGTTTGCTTTTCCTTTAGAGAGTTTCATTGCTTCGCCAACAAAAAAACCAAATAACTTATCTTTTCCATTTTTATATTTTTCTACATTGTCAGGATTTGCTGATAGAACCTCATCTACTAGTTTTTCTAGCTCTCCTTGATCACTAATTTGTGATAAACCTTTAACTGATATAATTTCACCAGCTGATTTACCTGTCTCACACATTTCTTCAAAAATATCTTTTGCAAGCCTGTTTGAAATTTTTCCACTTTCTATGTTATCTATTAATTCACCTAATTGACCAGCAGATACGGGAGTTTCACTAATAGAAAGGTTTTTTTTATTTAAGACTGAAAAAAGCTCACTGGTTACCCATGTTGTAACAAGTTTAGGGTTCCTTTCTTTTACGACTTCCTCGTAGTAATCACTAATAGCTCTATCAGAGACTATTACACCCGCATCATAGTCACTTAAGTTATATTCTTTTACTAATCTATCTTTCTTCTGATCAGGTAGTTCCGGTATCGTCTTTTTTATATTTTCAATCCATGTGTCTTCAATTATTAGTGGCAATAAATCTGGGTCTGGAAAATATCGATAATCGTGCGCGTCTTCCTTAGATCGCATAGATCGTGTTTCTCCAGAATCAATATTATACAATCTTGTCTCTTGATGTATGCTTTCTCCTGACTCAATTAATCTAATTTGTCTCTTTGCTTCGTAAATAATTGCAGAGTGAATAAATTTAAAAGAGTTTAAATTCTTGATCTCGCACCTTGTACCAAAACTGTCTCCTGGTTTATTTACTGATACATTTACATCGGCTCTAAGCGAACCTTGCTCCATATTTCCATCACAGGTATCTAAGTATCGTAAAATAGATCTTACTTTTTTAACATATTCAACCGCTTCATCAGCAGATGATATATCTGGCTTAGAAACTATCTCCATAAGAGCTATTCCTGAACGATTTAAATCAACAAATGTATAATTTGGATCTTGGTCATGCAGACTTTTCCCTGCATCTTGTTCCAAGTGTAGTCTCTCAATACCAATTTTTTTAGACTGGCCATTTGAACTTATTTCAATAAATCCACTGCCTACAATTGGATCTTTGAATTGAGATATTTGATATCCTTGAGGCAAGTCCTGATAAAAATAATTTTTTCGGTCAAAAATAGACTTTTTATTAATCTTTGCATTTAATCCAATTCCTGATCGAACTGCTTGCTCCACGCAAAATTTATTAATTACAGGCAACATGCCTGGCATAGCTGCATCTACAAGACTTACTTGACTATTGGGCCCTGAGCCAAAATTTGTAGATGAAGAAGAAAAAAGTTTTGAGTTAGATTTCACTTGCGCATGAATCTCAATTCCAACTACTAATTCCCAACCATCAATCATTAGTCCACCACTTGTTTGGTTTATGGCTATAATTTATTGTATCTTGAATATTTTTTGCAATGTTCAATAGCTTCTGTTCCTCAAAGGAATTTGTAATAATTTGAAGCCCAATTGGTAAATTATTTTCATCATTCGCGAAAGGTATTGATATGGCGGGTATCCCAGCTAGATTGACAGGAACTGTAAATATATCATTTAAATATGTCTGAACAGGATCATCTGGCTCGTTTTCAATTGCAAAGGCAGTAGATGGTGTAGATGGTGTTAATATTGCATCCACATTTTGAAATGCCTCATTAAAATCTTTTTTAATTAATGATCTTACTTTTTGAGCTTTGATATAATAAGCATCATAATATCCAGATGATAAAACATAAGTGCCAATTAATATTCTTCTTTTAACTTCATCCCCAAAGCCAATTGATCTAGTTTCTTCATACATTTCAATAAGATTTTTACCCTCTTCTCTAATTCCATATTTTACACCATCATATCTAGCTAAATTAGAAGATGCTTCAGCAGGAGCAATAATATAGTAGGTTGGTAGCGCATCCATCGTATGAGGCAAACTTATATCGACTATTTCCGCACCATTAGACTGTAATAGTTGTTTACATTCATCCCATGCTTTTTGCGTACTGACAGGTAAATCGTCACTTTCAAATTCTTTTGGAATACCAATTTTTATTCCTTTAACCGAATTGTTTAAATTTTGAAAAAAATTTTCTTTATCTTTAATGGATGATGTTGAGTCCTTTTCATCATGTCCTGAAATGATCTCTAACAATACAGCTGCATCTTCTACTGTTTTGGTAATTGGTCCCGCCTGATCTAAAGACGAGGCAAAGGCAACAATACCCCACCGTGATACTCTGCCATAAGTAGGTTTTAGTCCTACTGTTCCAGTGAGTGATGCAGGTTGTCTTATTGATCCCCCAGTATCTGTTCCTAATGAAGCTACACATAAATCAGCTGCAACTGCAGCAGCAGAACCTCCTGATGATCCTCCAGGAACGAGCTTTGCATCAGATTGTGAAGACTGCCATGGATTAATTACTGATCCAAAGTAACTTGTTTTATTAGTTGATCCCATTGCGAATTCATCACAATTCAACTTGCCAAGATTTATTAATCCTGCATCAATACAATTTTGCGTAACTGTTGACTCGTAGGTAGGTACGAAATTTGACAATATACGACTAGATGCAGTTGTTCTGATATTATTCGTACAAAATAAGTCTTTTATACCAATCGGGATTCCATCAAATGGACTTTTATGATTACCTTCCTTGCGTCTTAAATCAGACTTTTCGGCCTCAGCAAGTGCATGTTCAGTGGCTACTGTATTGTAACAGTTCAGTTCCTCACCTTTTTTGATGTTATCTAAATAAGTTTTAGTCAATTCATGAGATGATATTTCTTTTTTTGCAAGAAGGTCTCTAGCATCTAACAAATTAAGATCAATTTTCATTTTCTTCACTCGATAACTTTAGGTACAGAAAAGAAATCTAATTCCTTTTCAGGTGCATTTTCTAAAATTTCATTAGCAGAATTTTTGTCAATAGCTATATCATCTCTCATAACAAGAGGTTGATCTAATGAATTAGAAGTTGGATCTACTTCTTCAGTATCTAAACTTTGAAGTCTATCAATAAAATTTAGAATAGAACCAAGGTCTTTTGAAAGAGAAGATAATTTATCATCATCAATCTTTATCTTTGAAAGTTTTCCTAATTTCAAAAGACTATTCTTATCAAATTCCATAATTTCTAATATATAAGCTTTAATCTTTCTATGATATACATATAAAAAATGTTTAATTCAACATACAAAGTCGATGATTTACTTGAATTCAAACCTTTTCTTTTAAACCAAAAAAGAATAATGGGATTAGACCTTGGAAAAAAAAGAATAGGTATTTCTATTTCAACGTTATCTCTAAATGGGGCCTTGCCACTAAAAACTATTAGTAATGACAACTTTGTTGAATTAATTAGTGCGATAAAAAATATTGTTGCAGAGTATGATATCAAAGCTATTGTTTTTGGACTGCCTAAGAATATGGATGGATCAGAAGGGAAAAGTGCTCAATCAGTTAGAGATAAGGCAGAAAAAATTTGCAGTGAGTTGTGCATTAAATACGCTTTTTGGGATGAAAGGCTGTCAACAGTAGCTGTTGAACGAAACTACACTATTGATGAAAAAAGCAGAGCAAGAAAAAGGGATAACAAGAAAGACATTGATAACCTAGCTGCAGCATTTATCTTGGAGGGTGCAATAAACTATATTACAAATAACTGAATTAAATGACTCAAGATATTGAAATACCAAAAATAAGCCAAAAGCATCTTTTAGGAATAAAATATCTATCTATTGATGATATCAATAAAATTTTAGAATTAGCTATTTTCTTTAAAATTAAAAATAAGGAAAAAAATAAAAACTACCCTATCCTCACTGGAAGAACTATTATTAATCTTTTCTTCGAGCCCTCAACAAGAACTTTAATTTCATTTGAAATAGCTGCCAAAAGATTAGGTGCAGACGTTATAAATATGAATATCGAAGGATCATCATTACGAAAAGGAGAGACATTATCAGATACAGCCCATACGATTGGCGCCATGAGTCCTGACCTCATTGTCATAAGACATAGTGAAGACAATTCTGCTGAGGAAATAAGTAAACTTTTAGAATGTCCCGTGATAAATGCTGGAGAGGGAATAAATGAGCATCCAACTCAAGCATTGTTAGATGCATTCACAATTCTTGACCACAAGAAAACTCTTAAAGATTTAATTGTTTCAATATGTGGTGACCTTGAACATAGTCGTGTTGCAAGATCAAATTATTATCTATTAACTAAAATGGGCTCAAAGGTAAGATTTGTATATCCAAAATATTTTGAACCTAAAGATTTACAAAAATATAAAGTTGAAACATTTAATAATTTAATAGAAGGAATAATGGGCTCAGATATTGTTATGATGCTAAGAATTCAAAATGAAAGGATTATGGATACTGAATTACCAAGCGCAAATGATTATTTTTTAGAATACGGACTTACTGCAGAAAAATTAGAAAATGCAAAATCTAATGCTCTTGTTATGCACCCAGGACCAATCAACAGAGATGTTGAAATTGAAAGTTCTCTAGCTGATGACGTAAATAAGTCAGTGATAAATGAGCAAGTTGAAAATGGTGTTGCAGTAAGAATGGCATGTCTTGCAATATTAATGAAATAAATGATTTTCGAAATTGTTTTAGTAATATTGCTGTCTTATTTACTTGGATCTATACCCTCAGGGGTAATATTTGCAAAAATTTTTAATTTGGAGGACTTAAGGACAATTGGATCTGGGAATACAGGAACAACAAACGTGCTAAGAACCGGTAATTATACAGCAGCTGCTCTAACTTTAATATTTGATTTTGGTAAGGCTTATTTAACAATTTATTTAACTCTTTTTTTTAACGACGATCTAGTTTTCATATCAAGTGTAGTTATTTTAATAGGACATATATTTCCAGTTTGGTTACGATTTAAAGGGGGCAAAGGCTTTGCTTCTTACCTCGGAATTATATCAATGGTGAATATTTATTTATTTTTATTAATATCTTTAGTCTGGCTTATAGTATTTTTTTATAAAAAAATTTCATCGCTTGCAGCTTTATTCAGTTGTTTAAGTTGTATTTTATTATCTATTATAATTTTTAAATCAAATGTTACTTTAGTTATTGTATTAACAATAATAATTATTCTAACTCATCGAGAAAATATAAAAAGACTCATAGGCGGCAACGAAACTGAAATAAAATAATCCCCGTATTCTGGGTTTATTTAAACTTATTCACTCATAAGTTTGACAAATTACAAAAAAAATATTTAAAGTCGCGAAATTAACATATTTTAAAAATGAATTTAGTTATTGTTGAAAGTCCCGCAAAAGCGAAAACAATTAATAAGTATTTAGGTGATAGCTTTAACGTTCTTGCTAGCTTTGGTCATGTTCGTGATCTTCCCTCAAAAAATGGCTCTGTAGATCCAGAAAATGAATTTGCCTTTGAATGGGAAGTTTCTAATACTTCAAAAAAACATATGAAAGAGATTTATGATGCTAGTGAAAAAGCATCAACACTCTACCTAGCTACGGACCCTGACCGTGAGGGAGAGGCAATTGCGTGGCATATAGTTGAATTACTTAATAAAAAAAAGTTATTAAAAGATAAAAAGGTTAAAAGGGTTGTCTTTAGCGAGATAACCAAAAACGCTGTCACAAATGGTATTGCTAATCCAAGAGAAATAGATAGTGATCTTGTTGATGCTTATCTTGCAAGAAGAGCTCTGGATTATCTTTTTGGCTTTAATTTATCTCCAGTGCTTTGGAGAAAATTACCTGGTGCAAAATCTGCTGGAAGAGTTCAGTCAGTTGCTCTTCGTTTGATTTGTGAACGAGAACTCGAAATAGAAGCATTCATTGCTGAGGAGTACTGGAAGATAAAATCAAAAGTAGAAATTGAAGGAGGAAAGCAAATAGATGCAAACTTAATTTCATTAAATGGATCTAAGATAGAAAAGTTTTCATTTAAAAATGAAATTGAAGCAGAAAATGTTCTAAATAATTTTAAAGATCAGAAATTTAAAATCACAGATATAACTAAAAAGCCAGCTACGAGAAACCCTGATGCCCCATTTTCAACTTCCACTCTTCAGCAAGTGGCCTCAAGCATCTTTGGCTTTGGTGCGTCCAGAACTATGCAGATAGCTCAAAAACTATTTCAAGGCATTGAAATTGATGGAGAAACTGTTGGATTAATTACATACATGCGAACTGATAGTACTGAAATCTCAAAAGAAGCGATTAGTACTTATAGAGAATATTTAAAAAATAATTTTGATAAATCTTACTTGCCTGATCAAGTAAGAACTTATAAAGGCAAAAAAGCGAAAAATGCTCAAGAAGCACATGAAGGCATTAGACCTACAGATATAAATCTAACGCCTGAAAAAGTATCTAAATACTTGGATGTGGACAGTAAAAAACTTTACTCATTAATATGGAAAAGGTCACTAGCGAGTCAAATGAGTTCAGCGCAGTTTGAAAGAACTGCGTTAGATATTTCCTCAAATGATGGAAAAATAATTCTTAGGGCTAATGGTTCAATAAGTAAATTTGATGGTTATTTAAACATATATAGTGAATTTAAAGTAAAGGATGAAAATTCAGAAAAAAAATCTGAAGAGGATGACCTTAGTAATGAAGATGAGAATACTTTACCAGAGGTAAGCTTAGATACAAAAATTAATAGTGTAATTCCTGAAAAATCACAACATTTCACATTACCTCCACCAAGATACTCAGAAGCAAGTCTCGTAAAAAAGCTGGAAGAACTTGGTATTGGTAGGCCTTCCACATATGCCAGCATCATATCAGTATTAAAGGTAAGAAATTATGTTGAATTAGAAAAAAATAGATTTGTGCCTGAAGATAGAGCAATATTAATAACTGCTTTTCTTAAGGGTTTTTTCTCAAAGTACATTGATTATGAATTTACTGCAGGTATGGAAGAGTCATTAGACGAGATTACATCCGGTAATGTAAAGTGGACTGAATTTTTAAAAGAATTCTGGAATGGCTTCTCATCTAATGTTGGCGATGTCACAGACCTCAGAATAACAAATGTATTGGATAATTTAAATGATACTTTGAAACATCATATTTTTGAAAAATCTGAGAACAATAATGTATCAAGATCGTGTCCATCTGAGGATTGTAAAGGAGAGCTGAGTCTTAAGGTAAGTCGATTTGGCGCATTCGTTGGATGCTCAAACTATCCTGATTGTAAATTTACGAGACCAATATCTCATAAAAAAATTAAAGAAGCTTTTGAAGATACGGTATTAGGTAAAGATACAGATACAGATAAAGATATAAAACTACTAAATGGAAGATTTGGTCCTTATGTACAACTCGGTGAAATTGAAGGAAAAGATAAACCTCAAAGAGCCTCGGTTCCAAAGGGTATATCTCCATCAGAAATAGATTTTGAAAAAGCTCAATATTTACTTAGCTTACCTCGCGAAATTGGAGAGCATCCTGAAAGTGGAGAAAAGATAACAGTAAATTATGGAAGATATGGAGGTTATTTAAGCTGTGCAGATAAAAATGCAAGTCTGGAAGACAATAACGAAATTTTCAACATTGGAATTAATCGAGCGGTAGACTTGTTAGCAAATGCTAAACCTGGAAGATTAAGAAGTTCTTCAGAAATTAAAACACTAGGAGAACACCCCGATGATAAAAAGCCCATCAAAGTAATGAAAGGAAAGTTCGGCCCATATATCAAATATAAATCAGTCAATGCAACCATACCGGATCAAATCGATCCAGAAAATATAGAAATGGATGAAGCAATTGATTTAATTGAGAAAAAAATGGAAAAGATGGGCAAGAAGAAGAAAAAAACTTCTAAAAAATAAAAAAATCTCTAATCTACTTTCCTAAGTTTTATTATCATTTTAATGGAAGGAAATTCATGGCTTTAGCTCATAGTGATGTTATAGAAAAAAAGTCTTCGATTGACTTAAAGACGCAGGCTTTTATTGGCGGAAATTACACAAATTCATTATCTGGAAAAACATTTGAAAGCATTAGTCCTGTAGATGGAAATTTGATAGCTCAAGTAGCTGAATGTGATGTTGAAGATATTAACAATGCTGTAAAAGCTGCAAGGGCTGTATTTGAAAAGGGATCTTGGTCTCGAATGGCTCCTTCGAAAAGGAAAAAAATACTATTCAATTTTGCAGATCTAATGAAAAAAAATATTCTTGAACTTGGTCTTCTTGAAACGATGAATATGGGAAAGCCTATTACAAGAGCCACAGGTGATATTGCTGCATGCGTTAATTGTACAAAATGGTATGCTGAAGCAATTGATAAATTGTATGATGACGTAGCACCAACTGGCGATAATTTAATTGCCACCATTACCAAAGAACCGCTAGGAGTAGTTGGCGCAGTGACGCCCTGGAATTTTCCCCTACTAATGGCTTGTTGGAAATTTGCGCCTGCTCTTGCTACAGGCAATAGTTTTATTTTGAAACCAGCTGAACAATCACCTTTATCAGCTCTTAGAGTTGCTGAATTAGCAATGGAAGCAGGAATACCAGAGGGTGTATTTAATGTTGTGCCTGGATTTGGACCTACGGCCGGTAAAGCGCTTGGAACGCATATGGACGTAGATAAATTAGGTTTTACTGGCTCAACAGAGGTTGGTAGATACTTCTTATCTTACTCAGGTGAGTCAAATATGAAGCGTGTTTCTCTAGAATGTGGAGGAAAATCTCCAAACATAATTTTTGGAGACGCTCCTGATTTAGATTTTGCTGCAAAAATGGCAGCAGATGGAATGTTTGGTAATAGCGGACAAGTATGTGACGCTCCATCAAGACTTCTTATTCAAAAATCAATTAAAGATGAGTTCCTTGAAAAAGTTGTTGAATATTCAAAGCCTTGGTTACCAAGTGACCCTTTTGATCCGAAGACTTTAATGGGTTCAATTGTTGATCAAACACAAACTGAAAGAATTCTTGATTACATTGATAAAGGAAAAAGTGAAGGGGCAAATGTCCTAACAGGTGGAGATCAGGTAATGCAAGATACTGGAGGTTATTACGTAAACCCAACTGTCTTTAAAGATGTAAAAAATGAGATGACCGTTGCAAAAGATGAGATCTTTGGCCCTGTATTGTGTGCAATTGATTTTGAGAATGAAGATGAAGCTCTTCAAATTGCAAATGATACTCATTATGGCCTCAATGCCATGATATGGTCTAATGATTTAAATAAAGTTCACAAGTTAGCAAAAAGAATTAAAAGTGGGAAAGTACTTATCAATAGTGTTAGTGATGGTGACATGTCTCTTCCTCATGGAGGATACAAACAATCAGGTTTTGGTAGAGATAAATCATTAGAGGCACTAGGTCAGTATACTCAGACAAAGCTCACGTTGATAGAAATAAAATAATTAATAATGAACAATCATTTAGCTGATAATCTTATCAGTCAAATCAATAATGTTCAGATACAAAAAGATAAACAATTACTTATTTCAGACGCTGATGAAGTACTTCTGCATTTTTTGCCAGCATTTGAAGACTATTTAAATGAACATGGCTATTGGTACGATTTGAAATCATACGCATTATTTGGAAATATCAAACAACTTCGGGATGACCTGCCCATTCCAAATGAAGAAGTTATTAAATGTTTAGAAGATTTTTTTAAAAAAAATGTTAGAAACATTTCTTTTGTCAATGACTCAATTGTTTATCTTAAAAACTTGATGATTGAGCATAATTTTCAGATAATCATTCTAACAAACATACCGTTTGAATACCTTGACGATAGAAGAAAATGTTTTGAAGACAATGATTTGAGCCTACCCATAATTGCCGGTAAAGGGCCAAAAGGTGAAGTTATAAAAGAAATAACAAAAAATTATGATAAAAAATTTTTTTTTATTGATGACTTAGCTCCTCATATAATTTCAACTAAAAATGAAAATAAATTAGTCAAGACAATACACTATATAAGTGATCCGAGACTCTCTCAATTGGCCGATACTCCTCAAGAAGCAGATTTTCGTGCAAAAAGCTGGAAAGATATATATAGTTTTATAACTAATGAAATTAATTAATAAATTACAACAACTTATACCAGAATATAATTTAACATCTGCTCCTCCTTTGGGGAGTTATGTTCCTATCAAAGAAGCTGGTTCTTTAATTTACATTTCTGGTCAACTCCCATTTGAAGGTCAATCACTCATAACTGGCAAAGTTCCTGATGAAACCTCAATTGATAATGCTGTGAAAGCCTCAAGAATTTGCATTCTAAATACTCTTACAATCATCCACAATTATAATCCTGAAATAAGTATTAATGATTTATCGTGTGTTAATATATCAGGTTTTGTGAATTCCTCAGATAACTTTTCAGAACATCCAATTATAATTAATGGTGCATCTGATTTTTTATATGATGTATTGGGAGAACAAGGAAAACATAGTCGAATAGCAATTGGCTGCAATTCACTTCCAAAAAATGCATCAGTAGAAATATCATCTATTTTTCAAATAAAATTATAAAATGTTACCACTACTAGATAGGCCAATCGCACATCGTGGTCTTCATAATGAAAGAGGAATTATAGAAAATACAGCAGAGTCATTTAAAAATGCTATAGATAATCAATACGGCATTGAATGTGACGTAGTTTTATCTAGCGATGGTGAAGTAATGGTCTACCATGACTATGATCTAAATAGATTATGTGGAATAGATAAAAAAATATCTGAGACAACGAAATTAGAGCTTAAAAGTTTAAAGCTTCTTAATTCAGAGTCAGGAATTCTTACTCTTGATGAAATGCTATACATGGTAAGTGGAAGAGTTTCAGTTCTAATTGAAATCAAGCCCTCGTTTCATCCTTACATTGAAGAAAGAATATTTGAAATCATTCGATCATACCAAGGTAGTCTTGCACTTCAATCTTTCGACATCAGAGCTATTGAATGGTTTAATAAAAATGCCCCTTATTATAAAATAGGATTAATCGACAATGAAGATGACGTGAAAGTTGATAAGATTAAAAATCTTAAGCTTGATTTTGTTTCTTACGATATAGAGCACATACATAATGAGGAGCTTCAAATGATAAGGAAAACTGGAATACCACTTCTTACATGGACAGTAAATGATGATAAAAAATTAGAGAAATCTATTGAATTTGCTGATAATTGCATTTTTGAGAACATTAAACCATGAGAGTGATTAAGCAAATTTCTAAGCTTCAATTGAGCCTTTTAAATCAAAAAAAAATCGGCAAAAAGGTTCACTTTATTCCAACAATGGGGGCCTTACATGATGGCCACATATCTTTAGTAAAATCAGCAAAAGCTAAAAAGGCTACACGGATAGTCAGCATTTTTATAAATCCTGACCAGTTCTCTCCAAATGAAGATTTTGAAAAATATCCATCAACTATTAAAAATGATTTAAAGCTTTTAAGAAAAGAAAGGGTAGATATTGTATTTTTACCTAATAAAGAAGAAATAAAAAAATATAAAATAAAATATAAAATTCCAAATTTTTCAATTGAAAATAAACTTTGTGGGAAAACACGACCTCATTTTTTTCCTGGTGTTAAAAAAATTGTTACAAAACTTTTTGATATTATAGAGCCTGATAAGTCATTTTTCGGTGAAAAAGATTTCCAACAATATCTTGTTATAAAAGAGTTGTGTAAAAAGATGAAACTAAAAACAGTTATCGTCAAATGTAAAACAGTTAGAGATCAGAAAGGTCTAGCACTTTCTTCAAGAAATAATTATTTAAATGAAAAAGAGAAAAAAATGGCTCAAAAAATTAATAAGTCAGTCAAAAAGTTCTTACCATTTTTTAGAGAAAACCTAAAAGTTGGTAAAGGAACACTAAAGTTAAAACAAGATTTATTCAAGCACGGGATTGATAGCATTGATTATTTAAAGATATTCACTGAGCAATTAACAATTAGAAAAAAATTAAATGATAAATGTAGGTTATTTATAGCTGTCAAAATTGGTAATACAAGACTTATTGATAATTACAAAATTTAAATCAAATAAATAGAAGCCAACCCTAAAAATGATAAAAAGCCAAATACATCTGTAATTGTAGTAACGAATACACTTGAAGCTAAAGCTGGATCAATCTTGATTTTATAAAGAATGTAGGGAATTAAAAAACCAAACAATCCAGCTGAGAAAATATTAATTATCATTGCTGCTCCAACAATTATCGAAAGGCCACCATCAGAAAACCATAAATAAGCTGTCATCGCAGTCAAAATTGCAAAAATAAATCCATTTAAAACTGATACTAAAATTTCTCTAAAAAAGATTCTTTTTCTATTTGTATCAACCAGTTCTTTTGTAGCCAATGATCTTACGGTCAATGTAAGCGTCTGAGTTCCTGCATTGGCCCCCATCGAAACAACTATTGGCATAAGTATTGCTAAGGCAACCATTTTCTCAATACTTGCATCAAAAAGACTTATTACATATGAAGCTAATATGGCAGTTAATAAATTAACAAATAACCATACAAATCTATTTTGTGTAGACCGAACAATGCTTTTATTAGTTTCACTTTCTGTCACTCCCCCTAATCTAAGTATGTCTTCTTCAGCCTCTTCCTGCAGTACCCAAACTATGTCATCCGCTGTAATTCTTCCAATTAGTCGATTGTGTTCATCTACAACACCAGCAGAGACTAGCGAGTATTGTTCAAAAAACTGAGCTGCTTCTTCCTGATCCATAGATGCCTTTATAAATTTAGGACTTGTATCCAATATTTCATCTAACTTTGTGTCTCTCTCAGATCGAAGTACTTTTGAGACTGAAGCGCTTCCAATAGGTTTATTTGACGGATCTACAATAAATATTTCAAAAAAATCATCTGGTAATTCAGGATTCTCTCTTAAGTAATCAATAGCCTGGCCTACAGACCAAAAAGCTGGCATTGAAACAAATTCTTTTTGCATTCTTCTTCCAGCAGAATCTTCTGGGTAGTTGAAACTTTCCTCAATTAATTCTCGATCATCTGGGTTAACTTTAGCAAGTAGTTTTTTTTGTTCTTCAGGCTCTAAAGATTCGATAAGATTAACTGCATCATCGGTTTCCATTTCTGATATTGAACGAACAACTTCATCATCTTTAAGTTTAAGTATTGTCTCACTAACAATATTTTCATCTAATTCCGAGAGAACTTCAGTGTATTTACTTTCATCAAGAGTACTGAGCAAGAATGATCTTTGATCAGAGTCTAAAAATGTTAATAAATCTGCTAAATCTGCAGAGTGAAGGCTTTCAGTTACTTTTTTTAATTCCTGAGAATTTTTTTCTCTTGAAAAATAAATAACGAGATTGATAAGTTTATTATTAAAAGTGATATTTTCAGAAATATTATTAATTGATTTTTCCATTATTTTTTTATTTACTACAATATCACTTTAAATCCAGTAATTTTTATGGAATTCAAAATAGATAATCACCAAGAAGAATACTTAAATTCAATAAATTTTATGGAAAATAGAGTAAATGAAATCATTAAAGGATTGTCGAATGATTTAATTTGGTTTGTGAATTACCCAAGTATCTATACATTTGGACCACAAACAATTGAGTCTGATTTAAAAATTAAAGATTTATTTCCTGTTTACGAAACTAGTAGAGGAGGAAAACTTACTTATCATGGGCCAGGTCAAAGAACGGTATACTTAATGATTGATTTGAACAAACGAACCAAAGATATAAAGAAATTTGTGAGGAAAATTGAATTAGTTATTTTGAAAACCTTGTCTTTTTATAACATTGAGGGCGAACTAAATAATGATCATCATGGAGTTTTTGTGCAAAAAAACATGAGGGCGCACAAAATTGCTAGCATTGGTTTGAAATTTAAAAAATGGACATCTTTTCATGGCTTTTCTATTAATGTTAGAACGCAACTAGATAATTACAAAGGAATCAAACCATGTGGTCTTAATAGTAGTGATGTGACAAGTTTGCTCGATTTAGGTATTGATATTGATCTAAAGGAATTCGATGATATTCTACTAAGTGTTTTAAAAGAAGAATTTGAAGAAAAATGTTAGAAATTTTAAAATACAACAATAAAAGTATTTCACTAAATATTAATCATCAGAAATATAACTTGCATGCTCAGTGGTTATATGAAATTAGCAAAAATACACTTATTAGAGATCCATACACTAATCAGCTTATAATTGAGGTGGCAGAGATAAATAAAAATTTATTTATAAAACAAGCAATCATTAAAAATAATGCACTATTAATTTACTTTAATGATAACTCTGAACATATTTTTTCAAAAAAACAGATTCTCAACCAATTAGTTAAACATAATATAAAAACTGAAAAAAAATTATGGAATAAAAAGACAATTAATCTTCCAAAGTTTAATTTTAAAAAATTTAATCAACAGATGCTTCTTGAAATACTTGAAGCAGTTGAAAGATTTGGATTTTGTCTAATCAAAAATATGCCTGTCAAAAAAAATGGAATTAATGAATTAACAAATCATATTGGCCCTATCAAAAATACTAATTGGGGAGGTATTGCAGATGTGAAAAGTATTAAAAAAGCTTATGACTTAACTATGACAACTAGAGCTCTTGAAAATCACACAGATAACCCCTACAGATTTCCTACGCAAGGGTACATTTTTTTACATTGCCTAGAAAATAGCAAGTTTGGGGGTGCAAATACCATCTCTGACGGTTTCTATATAGCAGAATATCTTAAAAAGAATTTTAAGGACTATTTTCATACACTAACGACATTTCATACATTTTTTGAATATCAAGATGAAAATGCATGTTTGCAGAATAATTGTACACTTATTGAACTTGATAATGAAAAATCTGTAAGTCAAGTTAGATACAACAATAGGACTGAAATAATGCCATTCAAAAATCAAAAAGATTTAGATAAGTATATAGAGGCAAGAAGAAAATTTTGGAGTTTGATAAAATCAAAAACAAATAACCTTGAGATCAAACAACAATCAGGCGATATGCTGATACTTGATAACTACCGTGTTTTACATGGAAGAACTGGCTACAAAGATACTGAAAATAAGAGATACTTCAGACAAGGATACATGGATCGTGATATTTTACAGAGCAAACTCAAAACTTTAAGAGCTAATTCTTAAAAATTATTAATTCTTCGTCTGTACTTACGCTATCTCCAGATTTTACCAGAATCTTTTCTACTGTGCAGTCTTTTTCACTTTTTAAAATGTTTTCCATCTTCATGGCTTCAATAATTAGTATCTGATCTCCATTTTTAACTTTCTGACCCTCTTTAACATCAACCGTTTTTATCAAACCTGGCATTGGAGAGATCAGTTTTTTGGATAGATCTTCTGCTTTTAGTTTTGGCATATATCCAAGTAAATTTTCTTGCGATCTAGGAATTATTTTCATATCCAGCACACAATCTTCAAAGCCAACTTTGACATCATGTATGTTCTTTATTTTTACTACCTTGAAGCTTTTCACATCATTATCAATTGAAAGTCTTAAAATTTTCTCATAGAGTTTCCAATCAGTACTTAATTCGTATTTTTTTTTGTTTATTTGCACAGAAACAGAAAGGTCATTATTTTGTAAATTAAAGTTTAATATTTTCAAGTTTGTGACCTTGTTCTCTGAACTGATTGTAAAATCCTTATTTATCATTGTTTTTGGATTTTTGATTTGACTAAGATGCATGATAATTGCTGATAAACTTAGTTTCTCAATTTTCTCTTGATCAATTAAACAATTTGCTTGATAGCCATTTTTAAATTTTTCCTTGATAAAATTAGTACTAATATCTCCTTTTTGAAATTTTTTATCTGATAAAATTGAAATCAAAAATTCAATATTATTTCCTACTCCAGATAAGTAGTATTGATTAAGAGATTCTATCATTAATTTAATTGCAGACTTTCTATCATTACTATGAACCGCAAGTTTTGATATCATGGGGTCATAATAAATTGATATGTCAGAGCCAGGACTAATGCCTGTATCATTTCTAACTATCTGACTGGAAGAATTTGTAATTTTTGGTTCAATATACTCAGAAACTCTTCCAATAGACGGCAAAAAGTCCTTTGTTGGGTCCTCTGCATAAATCCTAGACTCCACAGACCAACCGTTCAGTTTTATATCTTTTTGTTTAATATTGAGCTTTTGATTATCAGCACATCTTATCATTTGCTCAACCAAATCTACATTTGTGACAAGTTCAGTAACTGGGTGCTCTACTTGTAACCTTGTATTCATTTCAAGAAAGTAGAAATTCTTATTTTTATCTACAACAAACTCTACGGTGCCAGCTGAGTCATATCTAACTTCCTTTGCTAAAGTTAATGCCTGTCTAGCCATCTCTTCTCGCATTTCCTCATCAACAAAAGGTGATGGACATTCTTCTATTACTTTTTGATATCTTCGCTGAATAGAACATTCTCTTTCACCAAGATGTAGTTGATTGCCATGCTTATCGCACAGAATTTGTATTTCTATATGACGAGGTTCTTCAATATATTTTTCAATAAATACTCGATCATCACCGAAACTTTTTTTAGATTCACTCTTTGCAACGTCAAAATTTTCAGATAGCTCTTTTTCAGCTTTAACGATACGCATACCTTTTCCACCACCTCCAGCAGACGCCTTAAGTAGTACTGGAAAACCAATTTTCTTAGAAATTTTCATTGCCTCTTTAGAGTTTTTTACTGGAGCTGTGTGCCCAGGAATAACATTTAATTTAAGTTTTATTGCTAAATTCTTAGATTCAATTTTATCTCCCATTTTTTTTATTGCATTTGGATTTGGTCCGATAAATTTTATTTTTGTCTTCTGAAGCTTTTTAACAAAATCAGCATTTTCTGACAAAAAACCATACCCAGGATGAATAGCATCAGCTTTTGATTTTTTTGCTACCTCTAATATTTTTGGAACATTCAAATAAGATTCACTAGGTTGAGAGCCTCCTATAAAATAGGACTCATCTGCATTCCTAACATATAATGAGTCTTTATCGGCCTCAGAATAAACAGCTACAGTTTTTATGTTCAGCCTTTTAGCTGTTTTGATCACCCTGCATGCAATTTCACCTCTATTAGCAATTAAGATTTTTTTTATCATTTTATTAAAGTGGTATATTGTCGTGTTTTTTATAAGGAGAGCTAAGTTCTTTATTCTCTAAATTTTTAAGTGCTACTGCGATACGTTTCCTGGTTGAATGAGGTTTAATAACATCATCTATAAATCCTCTTTTTGAGGCAATAAAAGGATTTGCGAATTGCTCGGTATACTCTTCAGTTCTTTTTTCAATTTTAGCCTTATTTTTTATTTCATTTCTAAATAAAATTTCTGTAGCTCCTTTCGCGCCCATGACTGCTATTTCTGCACTTGGCCAAGCATAGTTAATGTCGCCTCTCAGATGCTTAGAAGCCATAACTACGTATGCTCCACCATATGCTTTCCTAGTAATGATTGTTACTTTAGGAACGGTAGCTTCAGCATAAGCATATAATAATTTAGCGCCATTTTTGATAATGCCGTTATGCTCTTGAGACACCCCTGGTAGGAAACCCGGAACATCCACAAAGGTCACTATTGGAATATTAAAACAGTCACAAAATCTTACAAACCTTCCACCTTTTTTTCCTGAATCAATATCTAAGCAGCCCGCCAAAACTAAAGGCTGATTTGCCACAAAACCTACTGTTTTACCTTCAATTCTGCCAAACCCAGTTATAATATTTTTTGCAAAATCAGGTTGGATCTCGAAAAAATAGTTGTTATCAACTACCTTATTTATTAGTTCCTTCATGTCATATGGCTTGTTAGGATTTTCAGGAACTAATGTATCAAGTGATAAATCTTGATCTAGCCCTTGATAACTGTCTGAAGATGATCTTGATATTTCTCTATTATTAGAAGGCAGTAAATCAATTAAATTTTTAATTTCGTGAAGAGTATCTATATCATTGTTGAAAGCTCCATCTGCTACTGAAGATTTTGATGTGTGTGTTTTTGCTCCACCAAGCTCTTCTTGAGTCACACTTTCTTGAGTCACGGTCTTTACAACATCTGGACCGGTAACAAACATGAAAGAAGTATTTTTTACCATAAATATAAAATCTGTCATTGCTGGGGAATAAACTGCGCCACCAGCGCATGGGCCCATGATTACAGATATTTGAGGTACTACTCCAGAAGCAAGAACATTCCTTTGAAAAACCTCGGCATAGCCCGCAAGTGATGCAACACCTTCCTGAATACGAGCACCCCCAGAATCATTAATCCCTATTATTGGAGCACCAACCTTAATTGCCATATCCATGATTTTACAAATCTTCTCTGCATGGGCTTCAGACAATGAACCACCAAAAACCGTAAAGTCTTGACTAAAAACATAGACAAGCTTGCCATTTATTCTTCCACTTCCTGTAACAACACCGTCTCCAGCAAATTTTTGATCGGCCATACCAAAATCATTAGTCCTATGTTCGACATACATGTCGTACTCTTCAAAGGAGCCCTCATCAAGGAGAACATCTATTCTTTCTCTTGCTGTAAGTTTTCCTCTAGCATGCTGTGCATCGATTCTTTTCTTTCCGCCACCTTCGCGTGCTTCAAGTCTCTTTTTCTCTAATTGATCGATGATTTTTGTCATGATAGTGATCTTACCTTATATATTTCAATTATCAATTTATAAGTAGTCCTTAAAATAAACTGGTTCATTAACTTTTATATTGATGGTCTTTCCTATGGGGCTTACAAATTTTAACTTTTTGGCATGAAGGTATAAGTTCTTTACGTTCTTCTTATAAACAGAATTAACGTTATATTTTTTATCTCCAAGTATTGGGCAATTATTCTTTGCACAGTGTAATCTTATTTGGTGTTTACGGCCATATGTTGGTTTTAATTCAAGCAGAAATAAATCACTTTTAAGTTTTCTTTTAACTTTATACGAGGTAATGGCTTTAAGTTCTTTTCCATTATCATTTATTGAATTTTCAAAAGAACCTTTGAGATATTTTGGTTCATTTTCAACAATTGCACTATAAGTTTTTTCAATTTTAAGATTCTTAAACTCATTTTGAAAATATCTTGCTGTCGACTTATTTAATGCAATTATTAGCAAGCCAGAAGTTTCTTTATCAAGTCTATGAACTAATTTAGGCTCAACATTGTCATTCTGTAAAACTCTGATTAAATCATCAATGCTTATACTTACATTATTACCTCTTTGACAAGCAATCCCACTCCATTTGTTTAAAACTATAAAATCATCACTCTGATATAAAATTGAATCATGTAATTTTTTTTTTAATTTTTTAGGAATATCAATTGGCTTTCTTTTAATTGGTGCATCTTCAAAATTTCTATGAACAGAAACAACATCTGACATTTGTAGTTTATAATTTGATGACGACTTAGAGTTATTTACTCTTATATTTTTTTTTCTTATTTGACCTTGGGCTAAACGGAACGGTATAGAGATTCTATCAATAATAAACTTATCCAACCTCATGCCCTCATATAATTTGTCAGATATTATGAATTTTTTTAAAGTCATTTATGACTGACTCAAATAAAGAATTATTTTAAAATTAAATAGAATTATTCAACGAATTGAATAAACGCCATAGGAGCGTTGTCACCAGTTCTAAATCCAGCTTTCACTATCCTACAATATCCACCATTTCTATCTTTAAATCGTGTTGAAAGGTCCTCAAAAACTTTGCTAACTGCTTTTTTATCTCTTAAAGAGCTAAAAGCCAATATTCGTGAAGATTGTTTATTTTTTTTTCCTAAAGTAATTATTTTCTCAACAAACGGTCTAAGTTCCTTTGCTTTAGGTAAAGTCGTTTTTATTGTTTCATGCATAATAAGAGATACAGCCATATTTTCCAACATCGCAATTCTATGTGTGGAAGTCTTATTTAATTTTCTTTTTGCTATACCGTGTCTCATGATTAGTTGTAGGGATCCTCAATCTTTCTAGCTAATTCTTCAATATTTTCTGGCGGCCAATTTGGAACTTCCATACCTAGGTAAAGTGACATGGTGCCAAGGACTTCTTTAATTTCATTAAGAGATTTTCTACCAAAATTAGGAGTTCTAAGCATTTCAATTTCACTTTTTTGCACAAGGTCACCAATATAAATTATATTATCATTACGTAGACAATTCATTGAACGAACAGATAACTCAAGTTCTTCAACTTTTCTGAGTAGATTTTTATTAAATTGAGGTTCTAATGAGTCTGGCTCTTCTTGAATTGCTTCTGGCTCTTCAAAATTAATAAATGATTGAAGTTGATCTTGAATTATTCTTGCGGCAAAAGCTATCGCATCTTCAGGTGAAACAGATCCATTTGTTTCTATTGACATGGTAAGTTTATCATAATCAAGAACCTTACCTTCTCTTGTATTTTCAATGCTATAAGAAACTTGCTTCACTGGGCTAAAAATGGAGTCAATGGGTATTAAACCTATTGCAGCATCCTCAGGTTTGTTATGCTCTGCAGCAACATAACCTTTACCCTTTGCTACGACAAGTTCCATATTTAACTCAGTATTTTCATCAAGATTACAAATAACTAGTTCAGGGTTAATTATATCAATTTCAGAGGGATTATTAATCATACCAGCGGTTATTTCACCAGGTCCGGTAACGTTAAGATTCATTTTTCTTACTCCCTCAGAATGCATATTCAGTGCTAGTGATTTTATATTTAGAACAATATCTGTGACGTCTTCTCTCACTCCGTCAATTGATGAAAACTCATGTAAAACGTTATCAATTTTAATCGCAGTAACAGCTGTACCTTGAAGTGAAGAAAGTAAAACTCTTCTTAGTGCATTTCCTAGCGTTAAACCAAATCCTCTTTCAAGAGGTTCTGCAACTAGAGTAGCCTTATATTGAGAGTCATCTTCTGTTGTAAGTTTAAGTTTTGATGGCTTGATAAGTGATTGCCAGTTATTAATAATGCTCATTTTTTTTTCCTTTTACTCTTTTAAACTCTGCGCTTTTTTGGTGGTCTACATCCATTATGAGGTATTGGAGTGGTATCTTTTATTGATGTAATATAAAAACCAACAGCTTGTAACGCTCTTAATGCGGACTCTCTACCACCACCGGGACCTTTCACAAATACTTGCAAATTTTTTAGTCCAAATTCTTTTGCTTTCGTTCCTGCATCTTCAGCTGCAATTTGTGCAGCATAAGGAGTAGATTTACGTGATCCCTTGAAACCCTTTACACCCGCTGAAGACCAAGCAATACTGTTTCCTTGCTCATCAGTAATGGTGATCATAGTATTGTTAAAAGTTGCATTAATAAAAGCTAATCCAGATATGATACTTTTTTTCTGTTTTTTCTTTTTTGAAACTCTTGCTTCAGCCATTTATTTAGTTACCTTTTTCTTTCCAGCGATAGCAATTGCCTTACCCTTTTTTGTTCTGGCATTTGTATGAGTTCTTTGTCCTCTGCATGGTAAGTTTTTTCTATGCCTTACACCTCTATAAGTCCCAAGGTCTTTTAATCTCTTTATATTGCCAGATACTTCTCTTCTTAAATCTCCCTCAACTAAAAAAGATGAAGCAATTACATCAGATATATTTTTAATTTCATTTTCGGATAGATCATTAACTCTTGTATTAGAGTCAACATTGGCTTTTTCACATACGTCAATCGATACTTTTTTGCCTACTCCATAAACATAGGTAAGAGCTACGCCTAACTTTTTTTGTGAAGGTATATTGACGCCTGCAATTCTAGCCATATAAATTGTTAATCTTTAATTTTGAGTTGGGATGGGCGGATTATATGTTTATTCTTAATTTGGTCAAGCATATTAAAGAGACCTCAAACTTGCATTAATCCTTTGATTTACTTGACTAATTTCTCCTTCACCGTCAATTTTTATCAATAAATTTTCATTCTGATAAACTTCGATTAAAGGCTGGGTTTCTTCAAAATAAACTCTGAGTCTGTTCTCTAAAACTTTCTCATTATCATCTGCTCTGCCTTCATCCTCTTTTCTTTTTAGAATTCTATTTAATAATAATTCCTTATCAACATCTAACATTATTACAGCGTTTAACTTAAAATTAATTTCATGCATTAATTGATCGAGTAATCCAGCTTGTTCCGCATTTCTTGGAAAGCCATCAAATAAAAATCCACTTGCATCATTATTTTTACTAATAAAATTTTTTAAAATTCTAAGAATAATTTCATTTGAAACTAAATTTCCAGCATCAACAATACTTTTAATTTCTTTTCCAAGATCACTCGAACTTTTTGTTTCATTTCTGAGTAGATCCCCAGTTGATATATGGGTAAGATTAAAGTCATTGCAAATCATTGATGCCTGAGTACCTTTACCGGCACCGGGTGGTCCAAGAAGAATAAGATTCACCCTCTAGTACTCCTCAGTCTAGATTTTTTTATAAGAGACTCATACTGGTATGCAAAAAGATGATTTTGTATTTGACCAACAGTATCCATTCCAACTACAACAACAATTAATAGTGATGTACCCCCTAAATAAAAAGGAATTGAGTATTGCGAAATAAGTATCTCCGGTAATATACAAACAAAAGCTAAATATAGTGCGCCTATAGTTGTAATTCTTGAAAGCACAAAATCAATATACTCTGCAGTTTTTTCACCAGGTCTTATTCCTGGAATGAAACCTCCTTGACGTTTTAAATTATCGGCCGTTTCAGATGGATTAAAAACAATTGATGTATAGAAAAATGCAAAGAAAATTATTGCAGATGCATATAGTAACATGTAAAGGGGCTGTCCTCTTCCAAGTAAAGAAGCTATGTCATTAATCCAATTGGATTCCGATGATAAGTTAAAATTTGCAACTGTGATCGGTAATAACAATATTGAAGAGGCAAAAATGGCCGGTATTACTCCTGCAGTATTTAGTTTTAATGGAAGGTGGGTGCTATCACCAGCAAACATCTTATTGCCCATTTGTCTTTTTGGATACTGAACTAAGAGTCTTCTTTGAGCTCGTTCCATAAAAACTATAAAAATTATAATTGCTACGATCATTAATAAAAGAAGAACGAGAGTGAGAGTAGATATCGAACCTTGTCGACCTAATGTTAAAGTGTTTATAAGTGCACTTGGTATCTCAGCTACAATTCCAGAAAAAATTATAAGTGATATACCATTTCCAATACCTCTACTGGTTATTTGCTCTCCAAGCCACATCAAAAATACAGTTCCACCTGTTAGAGTGATTGTTGTCGATAACCTGAAAAAAAGTCCTGGATCAGTTACAACCTTTCCAGCAGACTCTAACCCTACAGAAATTCCATATCCTTGTACTAAAGCTAAAATTACTGTTCCGTATCTGGTATATTGAGTAATTTTCCTTCTTCCTGGTTCGCCCTCTTTTTTGAGAGCAGCCAAATGCGATGAAACGCTGGTCATTAGTTGCATGATAATTGAAGATGAAATATATGGCATTATTCCAAGTGCAAAGATTGCCATTCTGCTGATAGCACCACCTGCAAATACATCAAACATTCCTAAGATACCGCTCTGGTTTGTATCAACTAAAAGTTTTAATTGATCAATATCGATTCCGGGGAGTGGAATGTATGTTCCAAATCTATAAATAATAAGTGCACCTAGAGTAAACCAGATACGTTTTTTTAGATCAGTAGCTTTTGAAAAAGTACTAAAATTGAAATTAGAAGCTAATTTTTCTGCGGCTGATGCCATAAATATTAATTTTTAAAGTTTATTTTTAGATCGTTGCCTTGTTTTTTAATCTTTTCTTCAGCAACCTTTGTTATCTTCTCACACTCAATAGGATTCTTTGAAGTAATTTCACCACCTCCAAGAATTTTTATAACAGATTTGTCATTAGGTTTTATAAATTTGTATTTTTTTAATAGATCTGTATTTATTGTATCGGTTTCTGAAATATTGTGTTTTGAAATGAAACTTTGAATTGAGCTAAGATTAAGCTCTAGGTAGTTCTTTTTAGTAAAATTTTTAAAACCATATTTTGGCAATCTTCGATAAAGTGGCATTTGACCACCTTCAAAGCCATTTATTGCAACACCTGAACGAGCTTTTTGTCCCTTATGCCCACTTCCCGACGTTTTACCTTTTCCAGAGCCAATACCTCTACCTACTCTTTTGCCCTTTTTGGCTGTGTTTAATTTACTAATTTGATTTAACTTCATGATTTTAACTCTTCAACTGTAATTAAATGTTTAACTTTTTTTATCATTCCAAGAACCTCAGGAGTTTCATCCAATATTGAGTGACTATTTAATTTGCGAAGACCTAGGCCTCTAACTGATGCAATTTGTGATTGAACAGAACCAATAGTGCTTTTAACCAATGAAATTTTAATTTTCTTAACCATATTCTACTCTCTTGCAGCCGTTATATTTGTTACTTTTTTACTTCTTCTGGCAGCTATCATTTTTGGAGATTTTTGCTGCTTTAAACCGTCAACTGCGGCTCTAACAATATTATATGGGTTAGAACTTCCCACTGATTTAGCAACTATATCCTGTATTCCAAGCAGCTCGAATACGGCTCTGACAGATCCACCAGCAATAATTCCTGTACCGGATGGAGCAGATCTCATAACAACTCGCGAAGAGCCATGTATACCCACAATGTCATGATGCAAAGTTCTACCTTCACGTAGAGGAATCTTTACTAAATTTTTTTTAGCAGAATCAGTAGCTTTCTTTATTGCTTCAGGCACCTCTTTAGCTTTACCGTGGCCAAAGCCCACCTTACCAGTTTCATCACCTGCTACTACTAGTGCCGCAAAGCCAAAACGCCTGCCTCCTTTTACAACCTTAGTCACCCTATTTATTGCAACTAACTTGTCTTTTATATCAGAATTTTGATCTTTATTTTTATTTTCTTTAACCATTATTACCTACAATCTTAATCCACCTGCTCTAGCTTCATCAGCAATAGCTTTAATTATTCCATGATAAATGTTTGCACCTCTATCTAAATAGACTGACTCAACATTTTTGCTCTTTGCCACTTCAGCTATTTTAGATCCTAACTCCTTAGCGGTTTTTATGTTGCAACCATTTCCCTTATCACCTTTTTTAAGTGAAGAGACACTACATACAGTCTGACCTTTATTATCATCAATTATTTGGAGGTATAGATACTGAGAAGACTTATATACTGATAGTCTTAAAGAATCTTTATTGTTCTTTTTCAGTCTATATCTGACCCTTTCTGCTCTTTTTGCTTTTTTAAGAGATAACATTATTTTTTCTTTCCTTCTTTACGATTAATATATTCATCTGCATATTTTATACCTTTACCTTTATAGGGTTCAGGACCTCTAAAGTTTCTAATTTCAGCAGCTATCTGACCAACAAGCTGCTTATCTGCACCTTTTATTTCAATGTTATTCTGTTTGTCCACAGTTAAGTTAATGCCTTCAGGAATTTCATAGTTTATTGGATGACTATAACCAAGGGCAAGTTCAAGTGTTTTCCCCTTTAGATTTGCTCTGTAACCTACACCGTTCATCTCGAGTTTTTTTGTGAAACCGTCACTTACTCCAATTATGATATTGTTTACGAGATTTCTTTGGAGTCCCCAAAAAGACCTTGTTTCCTTATCTTCATTTTTAGGAGACACTTTAATGATGTTACCATCGATTTTAACTTCAATTGTATTATGAATACCTGATTCAAGCTTTCCTAATGGGCCTTCAGCAATAATTTTTGCATCTTGCAAAGATACTTTTACGTTATCAGGAATATTAATTTCTTTTAAACCAACTCTCGACATATTAAAAAACCTTACAAATTATTTCGCCACCGATATTTGCTTCACGAGCATCCGCATCCGTCATTACACCTCTTGAAGTAGATATAATTGAGATACCTAAGCCGTTATGAATAAATGGAATTCTGCTAGCTCCTGAATAAACCCTTCTTCCTGGTTTTGATATTCTTGTTATGTTTGATATTACTGGACCATTATCATCGTATTTTAATTCAATATCTAATTCTTCTCTTCCCGTTGAATGTGTAGTGCGAGCATAACCTCTTATGTAACCCTCTTTCTTTAGAACCTCTAAAACATTTTCCCTCAATTTAGAAACAGGTGAGGTTACAATAGATTTATTTCGCATTTGAGCATTTCTAATACGACTAAATAAATCTGACAACGGATCTTGTAATGACATATTCTACCTTTCTACCAACTTGATTTATTCATTCCAGGAATCTGGCCCTTAGAAGCAAGATCTCTCAAAGCGATTCTCGATAATCTAACTCTTTTATGATACCCTCTTGGTCTTCCAGTTAATTCACATCTATTTCGAACTCTTGATTTAGCGCCATTCCTTCTCAATTTTGCAAGCTTTAATTGCGCCTGAAATCTATCATCAATTGAAGTTTGCTTATTCATAATTTTCGACTTTAAAGCCAATCTTTTATTAAAATCTTGATCTGAAAGCTTTATTCTTCTTTTATTTTTTTCTATTGCACTTTTTTTAGCCATTTATCACCTAACTTGTTATTGGAAAATTTAATGATTTAAGTAAAACTAATGCATTACTGTCATTAGTTGCTGAAGTTCCGATTGATATATCTAAGCCACGAACCTTATCTAGTTTATCAACATTAATTTCAGGAAAAATAGTTAATTCTTTTATACCGAATGAGTAGTTTCCTCTTCCATCGAACCCTTTATTGCTCAAGCCTCGGAAATCTCTAATTCTTGGAAGCGCTATCGTTGTTAACCTATCTACGAATTCGTACATCCTATTACCTCGGAGAGTTACCTTTACACCAAGAGGCATTCCAGTTCTTATTTTAAATGTTGCAATGGATTTCTTAGCTTTGGTTACAACTGGTAGTTGACCAGAAATTAGAGAAAGCTGCTCAGAAGCGAGCTGTATAACTTTTGAGTCATTAACTGCTTCACCTAAGCCCATGTTCAGAGTAACTTTTAAAAGTTTTGGCAAAGCCATCTCATTACTAATAGACAAGTCTTGTTTAAGTTTGGGTGCAACTGTTGTGTTATATATTTCTTTTAGTCTAGGAGTATAATTATCCATCTAGTTGCTCTCCCGATTTGATTAATATTCTAACTTTTTTACCGTCTTTTTTCTTTTGGTAACCTATTCTTGAACCTTTTTTTGTTTTTGTGTCTACAGGCATAATATTTGAAACATCTATTGGAAGTTCTTTACTAAGAATGCCGCCCTCATTTTTTTGATCTTGTTTTTGGTGTTTTTTGTACAAATTTACACCTTTCACTAAAGCCTTCGGGCCCGTCAGTTTCATAATTTCACCTATCTTACCCTTATCTCTTCCAGTTCTTACGATCACTTGATCACCTTTTTTTATTCTCATGATTAGATAACCTCCGGAGCAAGGGAAATAATTTTCATCTGTTTTTTTGATCTTAACTCTCTACAAACAGGACCAAATATTCTAGTTCCAACTGGTTCACCCTGAGCATTAATTAGTACAGCAGCGTTAGAATCAAATTTTATAGTGCTGCCATCTTGTCGTTGTAATTCTTTTCTAGTTCTTACAATCACAGCCTTATGAACTGTACCTTTTTTAACTTTGCCCTTTGGAATTGCATCTTTAACTGTAACCACGATAATATCGCCAACTGAAGCAAATCTTCTTTTAGATCCACCTAATACCTTAACACACAGCACTTCTCGAGCACCAGAGTTGTCAGCTACATTTAATCTTGATTCAACTTGTATCATCTAGTTTATTGCAACCCACCTTTTTGATTTAGAAATTGGCTTAGACTCCATAATTTTAACTTTATCTCCATTTACGTATTTATTTTCTGGATCATGAGCACTGTATTTTTTTGATCTTCTAATAACTTTTTTAAGCACTGGATGTTTAAACTTTCTTTCAACAAGCACAGTAATTGTTTTATCTTGCTTATTGCTTACTACTGTTCCTTGAAGTATTTTCTTTGGCATATTTAGTCTCTTTTTTCTCTAATAATTGTTTTAATCTTAGCTATCAATTTTCTTACTTTAAAAATTCTTGAAGTATTCTCTAACTGACCAGAAGATTTTTGAAAACGTAAGTTAAAAGCTTCCTTGTACAGATTCAGGAGCTCTGTTTTTAGTTGATCGATTGTTTTATTTCTAATTTCTTCAGTTTTCATAAAATTTATTTAATTAGTTGTTCGACTACTTTTGTTTTAATTGGAAGTTTTGAAGATGCTCTACCAAACGCTTCTTTCGCAACGTTTTGTGAAACACCATCAACTTCAAAAAGTATTTTTCCAGGTTTTACTCTACATGCCCAATATTCTGGTGAGCCCTTACCCTTGCCCATTCTTACTTCAGTAGGTTTTTTTGAAACGGGAACATCAGGAAAAATTCTTACCCATACTCGTCCAGCTCTTTTCATAAATCTTGTCATTGCAACTCTAGCCGCTTCGATTTGTCGTGCCGTTATTCTCTCAGCCTCGAGAGCTTTTAATCCGTATGTGCCATAATTAAGCGAAGTTGCAGATGTTGCAACGCCCTTGATACGGCCTTTATGTGCTTTTCTAAACTTTGTTTTCTTTGGCTGTAACATAATTATCCTAATTTATTTTGATTACTTTCCATCTCGTGAGGAGCATTATCGTCAATGTCTCCCTTGTAGATCCACACTTTAATACCACAAGAACCGTAAGTTGTTTGTGCTGTAGCTGTTGCATAATCAACATTTGCTCTAAAAGTATGCAGTGGAACACGGCCCTCTCTGTACCACTCAGTTCTTGCAATTTCAGTACCACCTAAACGACCACCACAATTAACTCTTATACCATCAGCACCAAGGCGCATTGCTGACTGAACAGATCTTTTCATAGCTCTTCTAAAGGAAACCCTACGCTCTAATTGTTCTGCAATTGCATCTGCAATCAATTGTGCTTCAACTTCTGGCTTTCTGATTTCAACAAGATTTATTGATACCTCGTCAGAAGTAAATTCACTTATTGTTTTCTTAAGCTTTTCGATATCACTTCCCTTTTTACCAATTATTAGTCCTGGTCTTGCAGAATATATTGTTACTTGGGCTTTTTTAGCTGGTCTTTCAATTTGAATTTTAGCAACAGCACAATTTTTTAATTTTTGCTCAAGATATTTTCTAATTTTCAAATCTTGTTGCAAAAAAGAACCGAAATCTTTCTTATTTGCATACCATCTAGACTGCCATTTCTTATTAAGTATAAGCCTTAGGCCAACTGGGTTAACTTTTTGTCCCATATCTATTTAGACTCCTTAGTTGTGTTTTTATTTTGGTCCTCTACAACTTTAATTGTTATATTTGTTAAAAATTTATTGATCCTGCCAGGTCTTCCTTTTGCTCTAGCCCTCCAGCGTTTCATTACCATACCTTTACCACAATATGCTTCGCTAACTTTTAGTATGTCTATATCAAGCTGATGATTGTTTTCAGCATTTGCTATCGCACTACTTAAAAGCTTACCAATGTCTTTGGCTGCTCCTCTAGATGAAAACTTTAACATATTGAGAGCATCAGATGCCTTTTTCCCTCTGATCATACTTAAAACACTATTAGCTTTTGAAGGACTAACTCTCATATTCCTCAAAACTGCATATGCTTCATTTTCTTTTATCTTTAACTGTCTCATAACTATTTAGTTTTCTTATCTCCAGTATGACCATTAAATGTTCTCGTCGGTGAAAATTCACCAAACTTGTGACCAACCATATCTTCAGTGACATTTACGGGAATAAACCTTTTACCATTGTGAACAGCAAAATTAACACCGACAAACTCTGGTAAGATTGTTGATCTCCTTGACCAAGTTTTAATCACAGTGTTTTTATTTTGCTCGCTAGCCTGCTTCACTTTTTTAAGCAAGTGACTATCAACAAAAGGTCCTTTCCATACTGATCTTGTCATTTTATACCTCTAACCTTGCCTTCTTATCTGTTTTTCTCTTAATGATAAATTTGTCAGTTCTTTTGTTATTCCTTGTCTTCTTACCCTTGGTTGGCTTACCCCAAGGCGTTACAGGATCTCTACCGCCAGAAGTCTTACCCTCACCACCTCCATGTGGATGATCTACAGGATTCATTGCAACTCCTCTTACCGATGGCCTTACGCCTAACCACCTTTTTCTTCCAGCTTTTCCTAATTTTTGGTTCTTTTTATCGATGTTAGAGAGTACTCCAATAGTGGCCCTGCACTCTTCTCTCACTTTTCTTTGCTCGCCTGAAGGCAACTTTACTGCAACGTAACCTTCTGATTTACCAACTATTTGAGTAGACGCTCCTGCAGAACGCGCAAGTTGACCTCCAAAGCCAGGCTTTAGTTCAACATTATGAATATCTATACCAACTGGAATGTCAGAAAGAGGCATGCAATTACCAACTCTAATTTCTTTTTTTTCTCCAGAAATAATTTTATCACCGATTTTAATCTCTTTTGGTGCAAGAACATAAGAATGCTGATTATCACTATATTTAATGAGAGCTATATAGCATGACCTATTTGGATCATACTCAATTCTTAGAACTTCAGCCTCAATATCTTTTTTATTCCTTTTAAAATCGATTACACGATATTTAACTTTATGACCTCCACCTTTGCGTCTCATCGTAATTCTTCCAGTATTATTGCGTCCACCTTTTTTTGAAATACCGGTTGTTAGTGACTTCACGGGCTTACCGGTCCAAAGACCTTTTTTTTGAATTAGTGTAAGTCCTCTGGTTCCCGGGGTATTAGGTTTGTATTTCTTTAATGCCATGACTATTATACTCCTGAACTCAGATCTATGCTTTGTCCATCTTCGAGAGAAACAAATGCCTTTTTATAGTCAGACCTTTTACCAACTGAGCCTCTGAAAGATTTAAGTTTACCTTTTACTATGGATGTATTTACTTTCTTTACTTTAACTTTGAAGATTTCCTCAATAGCAACTTTTATTTCATCTTTAGTACTTGTTTTCTTTACATGGAAAGTAACTTGATTATTTTCAGATCCTAAGGATGACTTCTCAGTAATAATTGGCTTAATAATTGTTTCAAAATTTTTAATATTAGGCATTTAAAACTCTCTTTTCTAATAGTTCCATTGCGCTTTTACTGATTACAATGGTTTCATATTTAAGCAAATCAAGTGCATTAAGAATGCTTACATTTAAAAATTTAATATTTTTTAGGTTTCTAGAAGCTAATGCAAAATTTAAATCAGGTTTATCACCCTCAAGGAACAAAGCTGATGAGATTTTTAAGTTATTTATTATTTCATTTAGAGCTTTTGTTTTAGGTTCCTTCAACATTAAGTTTTCAACCAGAATGATATTGTTATCTTTAATTTTAGAGGACAAAATATGTTTAATTGCTAAATTACGAGTGCGTTTAGGCATTTTTTTTGATGATCTAATGCCTCTTAAATTGTGTGCCATTCCTCCAGATCTAAATATATTAGCTTTCTTTGAGCCATGTCTTGCGCCGCCACTTCCCTTTTGTCTAACTGATTTTTGAGTAGTCCCCTTTACCTCTGACCTATTTTTAGTTCTAGCCCTCAGAGGCTTAGCGTTTGCAGAGTTCCAATTAACGAGTGAGCTAATTATATTTGCATTTGCTTCAAGGCCAAATATAGCATCACTTACGTTCGCTTTATTTACTTTGTTGCTACCTATTTCAATTAAATTAATTTCCATTATTTTACATCACTTCCTTGACTAGAAACGCCCTTTTTTTTGAGTGAGTCTTGCACTACTAAATAGGTACCTTTTGCACCGGGAGTAGCACCTTTCACACAAATAATATTTTGCTTATCATCAACCTTGACGACTTGAAGACTTTGAATAGTTTTATGGACATCGCCGTATTGGCCAGCCATTTTTTTACCTTTGAAAACTTTACCTGGGTCTTGGCACTGACCCGTTGAACCTTGGCTTCTATGTGAAACTGAAACTCCATGAGAAGCCCTGAGTCCACTAAAGTTATGTCTTTTCATCACTCCAGAAAAGCCTTTACCTTTTGAAAAACCTGAAACATCAATAAATTGTCCTTCTGAAAAATGATTAGCATTGATTGAGTCACCTTTTTTTAATTCATCGTCTTTATTTACCGAAAATTCTCTTAAAATACTAAAAAACTCAGAATTTTTTTTCTCGAAATAAACCTTCATTGATTTAGGAACCTTTTTTATTTTGCAGGCTCCAACTAAGACTTTATCAGTATGCGGGTCACTACTTTCGTGCCGATCTATAATTTTACATTCACTAACTTGCAATAGTGTAACAGGAATATTTTCACCACTATTTGAATAGTAATTACTCATGCCAATTTTCTTTGCTATAAGTCCAGTTCTCATAATTATAATTTTATTTCTACATCAACACCTGAAGCCAAATCTAACTTCATTAATGCATCAACTGTTTGAGGAGTAGGATCTACGATTTCAATTAGTCTTTTATGTGTTCGGATTTCAAACTGTTCTCTACTTTTTTTGTTTACATGCGGGGAACGTAAAACTGTGAATTTTTCATTATTAGTTGGCAGTGGTATCGGTCCCTTAACAAGAGCGCCGGTTCTCTTTGCAGTATCTACAATCTCTATTGAAGATTTATCTAATACCCCGTGATCGAAAGCCTTAAGTCTAATTTTTATATTTTGATTTTCCATATACTATCTACGCAAATTTAGCCTTTACTTCATCTTGGACAGCTTGTGGCACTTGTTCATAATGATCAAAAAACATTGAATATTGTGCCCTGCCCTGAGTCATTGATCTTAGAGTGTTTACATAACCAAACATATTAGCTAGTGGTACCATTGAGCTGATGGCTGTAGTATTACCTCTTGCTTCACTCCCACTTACCTGACCTCTACGGCTACTCAGATCTCCAATTACATCACCCATAAACTCTTCTGGTGTTACAACTTCAACACGCATAATTGGCTCTAAAAGTTTTGGATTAGCCTTCAAACAAGCATCTTTAAATGCCATCCTTCCAGCAATCTCAAAAGCTAAACTACTTGAGTCTACATCATGATACTTTCCATCAATTAATGTTACTTTGTAATCAATAATTGGGAACCCAGCTATAACGCCTGTGTCAGCGACGCTTTCAATCCCTTTTTCAACACCTGGAATATATTCTTTAGGGATATTTCCACCCTTAATCTTATCGTCAAACTGCCTACCAGTTCCTGGTTCACAGCCCTCAACTACAATTTTAACTTCAGCAAATTGACCAGCTCCACCACTTTGCTTTTTATGGGTATAAGTTACTTCAACTTCTTTAGAAATAGTTTCACGATATGCTACTTGTGGTGCACCAACATTAGCCTCAACTTTAAATTCTCTTTTCATTCTATCTACAATGATATCTAAGTGTAATTCACCCATACCTTTGATGACAGTTTGTCCTGACTCATCGTCAGATGTTACTCTAAAAGAAGGATCTTCTTTTGCTAGTCTCGCGAGAGCTTCTCCCATCTTTTCTTGGTCTGCTTTTGTTTTCGGCTCAACTGCAATCTCAATCACAGGATCAGGAAAGTCCATAGACTCCAAAACGATAGGTTTTTGAGTGTCACATAAAGTTTCACCAGTGACTGTGTCTTTTAGGCCCGCGATAGCAACTATATCACCTGCATAAGCAGTCTTTATATCTTCTCTATTATTAGCATGCATAAGAAGCATCCTGCCTATCCGTTCTTTATCACCCTTGACAGAATTCATTATTGTGGAACCAGCTTCTAATTTACCTGAATATACTCTTGTGAATGTAAGTGATCCTACAAATGGATCGTTTGCAACCTTGAAAGCCAAAGCCGACAATGGCTCATCATCATTTGCTTTTCTTATCTCTTCTTCCTCTTTTCCTGGAATTGTACCTGAGGCTTGCTGAACCTCACTTGGATCAGGCATAAAATTAACAATCGCATCTAAAAGAGGTTGAACTCCCTTATTTTTAAAAGCGCTACCAGTTAATATAGGGACAAAATCAAAATTGATAGTTCCTTTACGAATACATCTGATTAGA
>CACNXQ010000006.1 GCA_902624455.1 uncultured Pelagibacteraceae bacterium
TCTAAAAAGTCATCGTTGTTATTAAATTTGTTTATTGATGCACGCTGAAGACCTTCAACTAAAACCTTAACTGTACCGTCAGGTAGCTTTAAAAGTTGAAGTACATTTGCAATTGTACCAAAATCGAATAAGTCATCTTTTTTTGGATCATCTATTGATGCACTTTTTTGAGTAATAAGCATGATCCTCTTATTTCCACTCATCACCTTTTCCAATGCCTTGACTGACTTATCTCTTCCGACAAACAATGGAACAACCATGTGAGGGAAGACTACTATGTCTCTTAGGGGTAAAACTGGTACGTTATTTTCTAGCATTATCTAATTTATATGTATTTTTTAAATAGAGAGACATTAACAAAGCTTGTAAAGCCTATTAAAATCTTTCACCTATAAAGGTGTGCATAAAAAACAATATTTCAAGGAATTATCCTTTTAGGATAGCTAAGCGCTTGTTTCAGAAGACTTTTTATTGTCTGAATATATATAAAGAGGTCTAGCTCTACCTTCTGCTACCTCAGCATTAATTACTACCTCTTCAACGCCATCAAGAGAAGGTAATTCAAACATTGTATCAAGAAGAATGCTCTCAAGAATAGATCTAAGGCCTCTAGCTCCTGTTTTCCTCTCTATTGCTTTTTTGGCAATTACTGACAAGGCATCTTTTGAGAGGATTAATTTCACATCCTCCATACTGAAAAGAGTTTGATACTGTTTAACCAATGCATTTTTAGGCTCTTGCAGGATCTTCATAAGAGACTCTTCATCTAGATCAGTAAGTGTTGTAACAATAGGAAGTCTTCCAACAAATTCAGGGATCAAGCCATAGTTCAATAAATCCTCAGGCTCTAAATCACTTAAATTATTAGTAAGCTTACTTTCATCAAATGATTTTACATTTGCCTGGAAACCAATTCCTGAACCTTTAGACCTTTTATTAATGATTTTATCTAATCCTGAAAAGGCGCCACCACAAATAAATAAGATATTGGTTGTGTCAACTTGTAAAAATTCTTGCTGTGGATGCTTCCTTCCACCTTGAGGTGGCACACTAGCAACTGTCCCTTCCATAATTTTCAGAAGCGCCTGCTGTACGCCCTCTCCAGACACGTCTCTTGTAATAGATGGGTTTTCAGATTTTCTACTAACCTTGTCTATTTCATCAATATAAACAATCCCTCTTTGCGCTCGTTCAACGTTATAATCTGATGCTTGTAATAATTTTAATATGATATTTTCTACATCCTCACCAACATAACCTGCCTCAGTCAACGTTGTGGCATCAGCCATTGTAAAAGGGACGTCTAGAATTCGAGCAAGTGTTTGAGCTAATAAAGTCTTACCACAACCTGTTGGGCCTATAAGTAGAATATTTGATTTCGACAATTCAACGTCAGATTTAAAATTTGAATGCTCAATTCTTTTATAGTGATTATGTACAGCAACAGATAAGTTATATTTTGCGTTCTTCTGACCAATGACAAATTCATCTAAGGTTGCACATATTTCTTTTGGAGTAGGAATTCTGCTTGATGACTTAGATTTATTTTCTCTATTTTCTTCTTGGATAATATCATTACACAGTTCGACACACTCATCACAAATAAATACAGTTGGCCCGGCAATAAGTTTCTTTACCTCGTGCTGACTTTTACCGCAAAATGAACAGTAAAGCGTATTTTTACTTTTGTTATCAGAACTGTTTTCAGACATATGGTTAATTTAGTTTCGAATCAATTAACTACAAGAAAACACTATTAGGTGTAAAAAAACAATAAAATAACGATAAAATTATAAAAAAAGATGTTTATAAACAGTATATTAAACTAGTTTTTTGATACTATTTCTCAGTTTTTTCAACAACTCGTTTCGTCTGAATATCATCGATAATACCAAATTTTTTTGCAGCATCTGGTGACATGAAGTTATCTCTCTCCAGTGCTTCTTCAATCTTTTCGACCGGTTGCCCAGTGTGATTTGCATAGAGTTGATTTAAATTTGCTTTTTGGTCTAAGATTTCTTTAGCATGAATTTCTATATCTGTAGCCTGACCTCTAAATCCTGCAGATGGTTGATGGACCATTATTCGACTGTTTGGAAGTGCAAATCTTTTTCCTTTTTCGCCTGCAGCTAATAAAAAAGATCCCATAGATGCAGCTAATCCAAAACACAGAGTAGAAACTGGAGATTGTATAAATTGCATTGTGTCATAAATGGCTAAGCCATCACTAACAACGCCACCTGGAGAGTTAATATAGAGAAAAATTTCTTTTTCAGGATTTTCAGATTCTAGGAACAAAAGTTGTGCAGAAATAAGTGAAGCCATGTGATCATTTACTGGCCCAACTAAAAATATTATCCTCTCTTTTAATAATCTTGAATAAATATCAAAAGCACGCTCACCTCTTCCGGTTTGTTCAACAACCATGGGAATTAACTGGTTCATTATTTTATCGTTTGACATATTTACTTAGCCTTTTTCTTTGCGACTTTCTTTTTAGCTGTTTTTTTCTTTTTTGTCGGAGACTTAGTCTCTTTTACATTGTTATATGATTTGATGAAAGAATCCAAGTCCTGCTCTTCTTCCTTTAATTTCACCTTACTCAATATGAAATCTACAATTTTATTCTCGTATAATGGTGCCTGAAGCTGCATTGCGGCCTCTTTATTGTTTCGATAATAATCAATCACTTTTTGTTCTTGGCCTTTAAAATTACTGGCGTAGTCAAATAATGCCTTATTCATCTCCTCAGGAGTGACAGTTATTTCGTTAACTTTACCAACTTCTTGAAGTATTAGGCCCAAATGAATTCTTTCTGTAGCATCTTTTTTAAGTTTTTTTTCATTTTCAGTTGAAAGTTTACGGTCTTTAATTTCTTTTTTATGTTCTTCAGATACAGGATTTTGAGAGTTGAAGTAATTTTCCTGTAAATTCTTAAATTCAGTTTCTACTAGGTCTTCAGGCAAATCAAAACTATGAGAGGCTGTGAGCTTTTCAAATAATTCTCTCTTATTCATATTCTTAGATAAATCTGAATACTCGTTAGACATTTGTTCTTCAATCTTAGCCCTTAGATCTTTTAAATCACTTGCTCCAACTGATTTTGCAAAAGCATCGTCAACTTTTGTTTCTTGAGGTGAACTAATTTTCTTAACATTGCACTCGAATACTGCATCAGCATTCTGAAGTTCTTTAGCTGAATAATCAGCAGGAAACTTAACCTTAACTTTCTTAACATCACCTTTTTTTACGCCAACTAGTCCCTCTTCAAGGTCTTTTAAGTATCGATTATCCCCTATTACTATTGTTTGATTTTCAGCTTTACCACCATCAAAATTCTTACCGTCAATTGTTCCTTCGTAATCAAGCATCACGGAGTCTTCATTCTTTGACTTATAGTTGTCTGGCTGTTCTTTGTATGTTTTGTTTGAACTTGCAATTAAGTCCATGCGTTTATCAATTTCTGCTTTACCTAATTTTACTTTTTTTGATTTTATTTCGATTTTTGAAAAATCAGCTATTTTAATTTCAGGAAAAATTTCAAATGAAAGTGTGAATAGTTTATCTACATCTGGCTTGTCATCTTTTTCATTTTTTAAATCAACCTTTGGCTGAGAGACAGGTCTTAATTTTTTTTCATCTATAATTTTAGCAACATTTTGGTTTATTAATTGACTTAATACTTCCGCATTAATAGCCTCACCATGTTTCTGCATGATTATATTGTTTGGAACCTTACCGGGTCTAAACCCATCCATTTTGATTGTTTTTCTTACTTCACTAACTTTATCCTCAACGCCTTTATTAAGTATTGAAGACTCAATAGTAAATTCAAACTCTCTTTTAAGTCCTTTGTTTAATGTTTCTTTATAGCTCATATTTATTTGGTGCGGATAGAGGGACTCGAACCCCCATGAGTTGCCTCACTGGTACCTAAAACCAGCGTGTCTACCAATTCCACCATATCCGCGATTAATAGAAAATGCAAAATAGACTATTTCTTATTAGTTTACAGCTTTTTTTTGAATATTGGCGTCTTCTCTATTATTTTCCTTATGAATTAGATATGCTGAACCCATGACCAGTATGCCACCAATAATTTCATACATACTTAGCAATTCATTGAACATTAAAATCGTGAGTACTATGCCAAATATCGGAAACAAGGAATAAAAAGGTAAAACCTTAGAAACTGGATAGAATTTATAGAGATAAAACATACTCACATGTCCAAGTGAAGATACAATCAAAGCACAATGTAAAATTGAAAAAATTGTTACATTATTAATGCCCTCTAACAATTGAATTGGATTACCCTCAAAATAAAAAGACAATAAGATTATTGGAATAAAACTTATCAGACCGTGCCAACCATTCATTACCGAGGTATCCACTTCATTCATCACTCTTGCGAGCATGTTTGATAATGCATAGAAAAAAGCCATAGTTACTATTAAAATAACAGCTATCTTGTCATCTATTATTCTAGGATCGTAGGCAATGATAATGATACCTAAAAAGGATATAATAATTAAGATAATTCTGTTAATTGAAATATTATCTTTGAGAAAAAAATAACTTAATAAGATTCCAAATGGTATTGATAGTTGAGCTCCAATAATAATTGGCGCTACTATTGTAAGTCTCTCTAGTGCAAAATACATTGAGACATAAGTTCCGACACCCATTGTTAGCGAGAACATAACTAAGGGCCTGATCATCTCTTTTCTTGGTAATTTAAATTTAAAAAAAGGTAAGAATACTAAAAAAATAAGTCCAACTCTTAATGCTGAAAATAAAAGTGGAGGAATATTATCAACTCCAAGTTTACCAACCGGATAGGAGCTTCCATAAACAAGCATTATGAACAAAACTAAGAAAAGATGATTAGATTTCATTTAAATTTGATAAGTAAGCTTAATAATTTAAGAAACTCACTAAATTAAATACTATTTTATAAATAAAGATATGCAAAATAATCTAATAAATGCTATTTTAGGTTATGGATGGTTTAAAAAATATTTGGTCTCTGATTATGAATTCGAGTCTAAATCCTCTTAAAAATATTCCCGACTTAGCTGTTAGACATTGGATTATGCAAATACTTGCGTTTATGTGGAGTGGAGTTTTTTCAATCTATATCATTGAGAGCATATATGTCTTTGGAATGACGGCTATTGCTCACGCTCTTCTTATCATGGCAATTTTTTTCACTGCAATAGTTTTTGAAACTGCACGAAGAAAACCAGAAGTTTTTGAGTCAGAGGTTTTTAAAAATAAGAAGAAATAACTAAATTATAAAATTATTATCAAAGAGAAGTCCAATTGCAATACCTAACGCTAATGCTAAAGCTATTTTAGTTGGTTTATTCATTAATCTTTTGAGAAACGAGATTTAATTCTAGTTTTAAGATTTTCCCATAATTTCGCCATACCAAGTGGCTCATAAATCATAAACACTATCATAAGAACACCAAAGACAACTTGTTCGAGTGCGGATATGATAGTTGCATCTATTGCTCCATGAAAAACATTATTTCCAATCGTATTTAGTAGTACTGGAAATAAAAGAATAAACGCAGCTCCAATAAATGCTCCATTTATAGTTCCAAGGCCTCCAAGAATAACCATAAATAATATTTTAAAGGACAATTTAATATCAAATGCTACAGGCTCTAAAGATTTAAGATACGTGAATGCAAATAATGCACCTGCAACGCCACAATAAAATGAACTAATTGCAAAGGCTTGAAGCTTAGTCTTCAATAGAGATACTCCCATCGACTCTGCTGCAACATCCATATCTCTGACGGCCATCCAATTTCGTCCCGTACTTCCTCTAGCCATGTTCATGGCGAGAATTGTCAATATAACTACAACAAAAAGAACAACTAAATACATGTCCATGGGAGATGTATATGCACGATCAAAAATAACTATGTCTTGTGCAGTAATAATTCCGGATGAGTCATAGTTTTTAAACCATCCAAATTTATCAATAACCCAAATGATAAAGAACTGTGAGGCTAGTGTTGCTACCATAAGATATAGACCTCTTACCCTTAAGCTTGGAAGTCCAAAAACGATCCCGATAGCAGCTGCAATAAGCCCAGAAATAATTAAAGCTCCAAAAAATGGAAGTCCCTCTACTCTTAAAATTAAATTATAACATGCAAACGCACCAGCAGCCATAAACCCTGCAGCACCTAAAGAAAGCTGGCCAGTATATCCCATGACAATTTGTTGGCCAATCGTTGCTAATGACAAGCACAGCCAAGGAATTAAAATAGAAGTATACCAATAATCACTTGTCACAATCATTGGAGTGACAATGAAGCCAAAAACCATCAAGAAAAATAAATTAATATAATCATTTTTCTTTAATGATTTTGCAGACGCTGTTATTTGCGCTTGACTATCCATACATCACACCCTTCTAATAATTTTTTCACCAAATAAGCCTTCAGGTCTCGCTAAAAGAAAGAAGACGGCTAGGACGTAAGGAGCCCAACCTTCAATGGCACCACCAAAAAATGGACCTATATAAACTTCAAGTAACTTTTCTACAGCGCCTACTATTAAACCAGCAATAATTGCTCCTGGTATTGATGAGAAACCACCAATAATAAGAACTGGTAATGCTTTTAAAGCTAGATCAACAAGTGCAAATTGAACTCCTGCTCTTGCCCCCCACAGACAACCTGCTACCAAAGCTACGACTCCTGCTGAAGACCAAACCAGTAACATAATTTGACTAAGTGGTATTCCAATAGAACTCGCAGCGCCAGGATCGTCCGCAACGGCTCTCAAACCTAATCCAATTTTCGTGTAAGTAAACAATAAGGCTAGAGCGATAACCATCACCGCAGCAACAATACCTGCAGTTACATCCAATGCACTAATGAAGATCCCAACATTATCAACGATCCACATTATTGGAAAATCAGGTATTCCTAAGTCAAGTCTTCTAACCTCAACACCCCATGCGGCTTGAGCGAGACCCTCAAGAACATATCCTAAACCAATTGTTGCCATTAATAATGTATCTTCACTCTGATTAACTAACGGTCTTAAAACAAGTCTTTCGGTAGCAAGTCCAACCAATATCATAAGTCCAATTGTTACTATAAATGCAACAAAAAAAGGTAGCCCAAGCTCCATAAAGCCTACAAATGAAAGCACTGCAAAGAATACCATGGCACCTTGAGCAAAGTTAAAGGTTGCTGAAGCCTTATAGATTAAAACAAAGCCAAGGGCGACTAACGAATACATTGTACCCGCAAGCAATCCACCAACTAATACTTCAAAGAAAAATAAAATTTCGTTACCCATGAGCGACTCCTAAGTAAGCATCAATGACTGTTTGATTAGATCTCACTTCATCTGGTGTTCCATCACCAATAACTTTACCATAGTCCAACACAACAACCCTGTCAGATATATCCATCACAACACCCATATCGTGTTCGATTAAAACTATCGTAGTCCCATAATTGTCATTAACCTCGAGAATGAATCTGCACATTTCTCTTTTTTCTTCAACGTTCATTCCGGCCATTGGTTCATCTAATAACAGCACCTCTGGCTCAGCAGCTAATGCTCTTCCTAATTCAACTCTTTTTTGCAAACCATATGGTAACTTTCCAACAGGTGTATTTTTAATTTCATCAATCTCAAGAAAACTAATTATTTCTTCACATTTCTGTCTATTTTCAGTTTCTTCTCTTTTTGCTTTAGGTAATTGGAAGGCAATGTCAATAAAGTTGGCCTTTGAATGTAGTTTTCTTCCAACTAAAATATTATCAAGGGCAGACATTCTTTTAAAGAGAGCTAAATTTTGAAATGTTCGAGAAATTCCCTTTTGCGCTGCAATATTAGGTGTAATTTTTGATAAAGTCTCACCGTGATAAACTACACTTCCTTCTTGCGGTTTATAGATACCATTTATGCAATTTAGCATTGAACTTTTACCAGCACCGTTCGGTCCAATAATTGCTCTTATTTCATGAGTAAGGACGTCAAATGACGTATCAGTAATTGCTTTTACTCCACCAAAGCTTAGTGAAATATTATTAACTTCTAGGATTGGCCCACCAATAGGGAAATTTCTATCTATTTGATTTTCACTCATAACTCTTTTTAATTCTTCTTTTCTTGTCTTAACACATCTCTAAAATTCTTTCTTCCTTCTGATGAAATGCCTAAGTAATACTCTTTAACTTTATCGTCATTTAATAATGAATCTGCCGCACCTTCCATTACCACTTTGCCCGTTTCGATGATGTATCCATAATCTGCATTGCGAAGAGCAACATTTGTATTTTGTTCAGCAAGTAAAATACTCACATCTTCGTTGCTATTTAATTCTTTTACAATTCTAAATATTTCTGCAACTAATTGCGGGGCTAGTCCCATTGATGGCTCATCTAATAAAAGCATCTTAGGTTTTGCCATCATAGCTCTCGCTACTGCAATCATCTGTTGCTCACCTCCTGAAGTAAATCCTGCCTGACTTTTTCGTCGCTCCTTCAATCTTGGAAAATAATTGTACATTTTATCAAGTTCATTGTTTATTTCAGATCGACCTAATTTTCTTGAGTAAGAACCACTAATAATATTTTCCTCAACAGTTAAATGACCAAAACATCTTCTGCCCTCTAGTACCTGCACCATGCCCTTTTTGACCATATCTGATGCAGTATTTTTTGTAGTATTTTCTCCGTCATAATTTATTGATCCTTTTGTGACTTTACCTCTTTCTGATAGAAGCATTGATGAAATTGATTTAAGAGTTGTGCTTTTACCAGCTCCATTACCACCTAATAAAGCAACGATCTTTCCCTTAGGAACATTTAAAGTAACATCATACAAAGCTAATATTACATCATCGTAAACAACTTCTATATTTTCTAATTCAAGTATATTTTCACTAGACATAATTATTACAACAGCTCTTGATAAGTTTTTTATAAAGTAATTCTAAAATATTTTAAAAACATAGAAAGAGGAAATTTTGAAACTTAAATTCATCATTTCCTCTTTCAAATGCATAGACAATCGTAACTACGCGTTACAATCTTTAGGCGTTATGTTGTTTTCTTCTGCAAATTTTGCAGCTGAATTTTCAACTAACGATCTGATAAACGCAGGATCTAGCGGCTCTTCCCAATCAGTTACCTGATTGAACTTTTCACCATCCCATTGCATTACTGCAAATTTACCTGCACCTTCGTGGTTTTCACAAGAAATAGAAAAAGGAGCAACCATGCCCTCAATTCCTATTTCACCCAAGCGCTCGTTGGACATATTTAAACTTTCATATCCATCTCTAAATTCAGCACCTGTAACAGCTTTACCAACCTTGCCGTGCATTTCTTGAGCTATTCTTAGAGCTTCAATCCACATAACGGCAGCTCCAAGACCTCGGTTCCAATAGACTGAACCAACTCTTGAGTCGTCTGCTAGGTTTCCTTTACCAGATCCATACACTTGTTCTTTAATTGCCGCGACGAGTGGAAATTCGTCACCTGGCAATGCATTTGCAACTGCGTATGTACCCACAGCAGAGTCACCAGCTGGATACATATCTTCCTCAGCTGCGCCAAATGTCACGTACATCATTCTTTCTCTTGGGAAACCTACACGTGCAGCATTTGTCATTGCCGTAGAGTTCATTCCAGAACCAGCGCCCCAGAATGTTACCCAGTCAGGATCTTCTCTTCTTATTTGAAGCCATTGTGACTGTTGTTCAAGTCCAGGTGGTGGAATAGAAATTTCAATTAATTCAACTCCCCAATCTTCACAAATTTTTCTCATTGCAGGTAGTGGCTCTCTTCCGTAAGCAGAGTCAATGTGCAAATGGACTATTTTTTTACCAGCCATTTTATCTATGCCACCCTCGATTTCAGCCATGAATTTTAATTTCACTGCAATTTGAGACCAATAATGTGACGCAGCATTAAATACCCATGGCCATACACGACCATCGGCTCCATCAGTTCTTCCGTAACCGTACTGAGCGAGCACTACATTGTCTTCTGCCATACGATTAATTACAGCATAAGCGCCAGGAGTTCCAAGTGTATCAAATACAACAATTCGTTGCCCATCTTTCTCCAATAGTCTTTGGTAACACTCAACTGTTTTAACAGCATTATATTCAGTTTCGCATTCTTGCCATGTAAGCATAACACCGTTAACGCCACCATTCATATTGACATAATTCATATAATCAATTTGAGCTCCATAATATCCAGTACCCATTGCTGAATACGGGCCTACGCGACTACTCGCAATAGGAAAATATTGAGACTCTTCACTGTAAGCGTGTTGAGGTATTGCAAATAAAGCAAGAAAACTACCCAAAATTACAAAGCTTGAAACAAGCCTTTTATAAACATTTTTAAGCATTTTTTTTCCCCTTATTTTAATCATTTTACGTAAATGATATTGGTTATCATTATCTATATATTAAATTTAACTACAAAAATGGCGTTTAAGAAATTGAAATTTATATTTTTTTTTTAAAACTCTTTTAATTTGTTAATAAATTCTTTTTCTATTAATTAAATAATATAAATTATTGAAAATTAATCGTTTTTACTGTTTCTTGTTTTATACTTTTTTTTATTCATTATAGTTTTCTTATGGCAATTGATACTAACCCTTGTATATGCTGTAACTCAATCAAAAGAGAAGTTGTTTCAAATATTGGAAGAGATCTTTTGAAATTAGAAACTGTTATATGCATAGGTTGTGGATTGATACACTCTAATCCAATTCCATCAAAAGAAGAGCTTAGTAAATTCTATAAAGAAAAGTACAGGAGCGATTACAAGCAAACATATGCTCCAAAAATCAAGCATACCATTAGGTATTCATCGGGGACCATTTATCACCTAAATACGATCCTATCTTTTATCGAAAATCCAAATAACAAAAAATTATTGGATGTTGGATCTGGTAGCGGAGAACTTTTATATTTTGCAAAGAGAGCGGGTTTCAATGTTTTTGGTATAGAACCAAATCAGGGTTACGCTGAATTTTGTAAGGATAAATTGTCTCTTCCAATATTTAATGGGACTTATGAAGAGGCTGACATTCAGAATTCGACATACGATGTAATTTTTATGAATGAAGTATTAGAACATATGCCAGATCCCATAAATGTACTTAGAGATATACATAGTTATTTAAAGGATGGTGGAATTTTAATTGTAAATGTGCCTGATATAGAGATAGGCAAGCATTCACCGCTCAAACGATTTCACTACGCACATGTGTATAATTACAATCATTTATGTTTAAAAAAAATTATTGAAATAAGTAAGTTCAAAATTCTAAATAAAGAAACATCAACAACTTCCGTAATTTGTAAAAAGTCTGATGTCGAATGTAATGATGTTCAATATAATTTTGAAGATAATTACATGAGAATAAAAAGTAACTTATTTACTCACAGTAACCTCAAGCATTATTTATCAATTCACCCTTATTATAAAATTTTAAAAAAAATAATACAGTACCCAAGGGAATTTATTATGTCTTTTTTTATAAATGATCATAAACAAGTTTTAGATAAAATATTTCAGTCAGGACAAGGAGATATTTTTCATAGGTTTTTTACATTTATTGAAAAAAGAATAAGATAAGAAAAATCAAACACAGATTATGAAAAATATTGTCTTTCTTGATAAAAGTACATTTCCGAAAAAAGTAAATTTTCCAAAGTTTAAATTCAAAAATAAATTTAAAGGCTATGATTTTACAGAACGCTCTCAGTTAATATCAAGAATTAGAAAAGCGCATGTAATAATAACCAATAAGATAAAATTGTCAGGAAAAGATCTTTCAAAAGCACCAAACCTTGAATTAATTGCTATAACTGCAACTGGAACAAATATCATTGACTTAGAATACTGCAAAAAAAATAACATTTTTGTTTGCAATCTTAGAGAGTACGCCTCAACAGCTGTTGCAGAACACGTGTTTGCTTTGATTTTAAATTTAACAAAAAAAATTAAGGGACTTGAGAAAGATATTAAAAAATATATTTGGCAAGAAAGAAAAGTTTTTGCACTACTAAGTCATGAAATTTTTGAACTAAAAGGTAAAACACTTGGCATTATTGGAAAAGGATCTATAGGAAAAAAAGTTGCAAAAATTGCAAAAGCTTTTGAGATGAATGTTTTATGTCATTCTGTGAGAAAAAATAATCATAATAAGCTTAGTGGTTTTTTAAAAAAATTAGATATTTTAAGTATCCATTGCCCATTAACTAAATCAACAAATAATTTGATAAACTCAAAAGAGTTAAACCTTTTAAAAAAAACTGCCATCATAATCAATACAGCAAGAGGGGGCATAGTAAATGAGGATGATTTAGTAAAAGCCATTAAAAACGGAACTATTAGTGGAGCGGGTATTGACGTAACCACAAAAGAACCTCCAAATAAAAATCATCCCTATTATAGCATTCTTAAACATCCAAATTTTATTTGGACGCCCCATACGGCCTGGGCTTCAAATGAGACATTGCAGGAGGCAATCAACCAATTAATTGATAATGTAAATAGTTTTTACAGTGGTAAATTAAAAAATATCGTTAAATAAAGATAAGTTTCTTTAAATAAAATTTATTTTTACTATTATTTAGAATGAAACTTTTTCAAGCTCATACAGGATATAATGACCCTAACGATCCTTCTGGTGGATTTTATGAAATCCATTCAGTTATGTTCGTTTGTGCAAAAAATATTAAAGAAGCCAGAATTAAATTAAAAAATCTTAAAGATTTTAAAAAGTATAAAATGCATATTGATGCGATTAAAGAACTATCAACTGTTGATGGACATAAAATTAAGTTAGAAAAAATTTAACGTGGACACTTACCATTCATGAATGACTCATAAATATCATCAACCTCATTAGAAGTAAGAGTCGTACGAGCAAACATTTTATCAATTACGTAACATTTTTCTGATAATTTTATATTTTCACTAGCGAGGCCTTGCAGTATCGAGTCTGCTGAATCGGTATTATTAAACATAGCTATTCCTTTATCATTGGAAGTATCTAAGACGATAAATCTTTCTATATTATTTTTAGAGTCCCAATTTAGCCATTTAGTAGTTTTATCATAAGGAAAGTTATTCGGATTGCCGTCATAAGCAAAATTTACCCAGTATTCACCAATCTCGTCCGATAAGGCAAGATCTACTTGCCTGTTGTCTTCATCGTAGATTATGGATGAGATATAATCACCAGACTCCCCTAATAAGCTCGCATTTTTGAAAACGAATGGAATTTCCATTGCATGTGCTGCACCTAATAGAACTGGTAAATCAATTCCAAAGTAGGACGGTTGCTCATCCCAATCAAATCTGTAAGCATATACCTTTGATGACTTATTATTTGACATAAATCTTGAAGGCAAAACAACTGCTCCGTGTCTCCATGATTGTGCCATATATTTAGCATATATATCATAATAATTTCTGTCTTTAGGGGTAACAATGAAGCTTAAGTCATTTGAAATCCAAGACAAAAAATTCAAAGGTCTATTTACAAATGTATCGTTCATAAACATAAATAGTTTATCCTCATCTCTGGTAGTGCCAAAAATCATTGGCTTATCGTGCATCTCGCCATCTCTAAAAACTCCATAAATTCCTTTATTCGGAATTACAATATCGTCAGGGAGGACGTCGGGAACATCAATAAGACCTTCTGTGTCTTCATCTACTCGATAATACTTTATGATTTCCTCAGATGTGAGATCTAGCAAAAATTTACTAACAAAATTTTTATCTAATATTTTTTTATTAATTTCCTCATCGGTTAAACTAGTTTTTTCTTTTAATTTTGCTATTAGGAAACCTTTAGAGCCTGCTCTTTCATCATTAATTGCAAAGTCTAGAGAGTCAGAACCAAGATAACCACTTTGTGCAATGCCTCTTTCGAATAAATCTTTACTTTGTGGTGCTGACATTAAGGATATTACATTTCTACCACCAGCTGACTCACCAAAAATTGTTATATTTTTTTCATCCCCATTAAATAAACCAATGTGTTCCCTTACCCATTCTAGAGACTTTACTAAATCTAAAGTTCCAAAGTTAGCTGATTTATCAAGAACATAATCAGAGTTATAGTTTAAGGCATCATTCTTAAACCATCCAAAAGGACCGAGTCTATAATTTGTAGTTACTAGAACAATTTCATGATCAAGCACAAAATCACCTGATACAAATAAGTTAGATGCAGAATATCCCCATGTATTCCCCCCACCATGAATCCAAAACATTACGGGTAACTTCTTTTTACTTTTTAGAGCTTTCTCAGAAACATACACGTTTAAGTAAAGACAGTCCTCCTCACCTATTATTTCGCCACCGCTGATACCATCAATAGAGTCATAAAAATTACTTATTTGAACACAACGATTAGGATTATTGTTTGCTGAAATTTGTCCTTGAAATTCAACACCTCTTGGAGCTTTCCATCTGAGCTCGCCTACTGGTGGCTTTGCAAATGGTATGCCAAGATAAGCAAAGATTTTATTTTCGTATTTGTTTCTAGTTACTGCGCCAGTAATTGTTACTTGCTCATTTGATAAAGTGGTTATCTCATCTAATTCGTATGCATGAATTTTATTAGTAAAAACCAATAAAATTAATAAAAAATTAATTATTCTTCTCATATTGCTGGAGTTTTTTAACTGCTAATGGAATATTGTCAATTAAGTCTTCAGCAATTAATCCTGCGCCAAGATATTCACCAAGATATGAATGTATCCAAGCTCCGGCACAAGCCGCATCAAAAGCAGTCATTTTGTTAACGCCAACTAAAGAGGCTATGATTCCCGCCAAAACATCACCTGACCCTGCAGTTGCTAAATATGGTGCTTCACTTGAATTAATTACTACATTACCACTTGGATCGGATATGATCGTATCTGCTCCTTTCAATAAGATGATACTTCCTGATTTTTTTGCAGCCTCGACACATCTAATAACTTTGTCATCATTTTCATAAAAGTTGCTACCGAAAAGCCTCTTAAACTCACCTTCATGAGGTGTTAAAATTGTGTGCGGATAAGTATCTATAAAAAGATCATCAGGGTTGTCGGCAAAACATGAAATCGCATCAGCATCAATTACAACGTGATCCACCATTGCAAGAGCAAGTAAGGTTCTTGCTTTAGTCTCATCGTTTACTCCATTTCCTGGACCAACAAGAACCGATGTTATTTTTTTATCTTTTAGAATTTTAAGAAGGTCATTTTTCTCATTTATTACTGATAACATTTCTACTGATATTTGAGGCTCTAAAACTTCAGCTGAGTCCTTGTCACATATCAATCTTACTGCGCCAGCACCAACTCTTAATGCAGAACGGCCTGCAAGTCTTGCTGCTCCTGTTTGAAATTTTGGTCCAGTGTTAACAATTAATAGACCTCTAGAATATTTGTGGTCGATCGGAGATGGAAATGGAAAATTTTTTATCCATAAATTTGGATCATTTTTTTTTATTTTTGGATTTATAGTTTTTATCACTTCTTTTTTTATTCCAATATCTTCAACTATAACTTCACCACAGTATTTTTTACTTGGAAAAAGTAAATGACATTTTTTTTTGCAGAAGAAAGTAATGGTTTTCTGACATTTAAATGCTTCAGGTTGAGGTAAGGAATTTTCACCATTTATACCGGATGGTATGTCTATTGCATAAACTGGTACAGATGATGTATTAACTTCTTTAATCAGAGAAGTTAAATTGTTTGAAATATATCTCGACAGACCTGTCCCAAATAAAGCATCAATTATGAGATCATATTGCTCTAAATTTTCTACTTTACTAATGAAATTGTTTTTATCAATTTTATCAGAGTAATATTTGCAATCTATTGACTGACTACTTTTTTTAAAAGGAAAAAATAAGTCTATACTCTTTTTGGCTTTGATAAGTTCTTTTGCGACTACAAAACCGTCCCCACCATTGTTTCCTGGACCACATATGATTAATATTTTATGTAATTTTTTTAATGGCAAATTCTTAAACACTGCCTTTCCGGCGTTTTCCATTAGCTGTAAACTTGGTAAGCCGTTTTTTATCGTTATCTTGTCAGCTTCTGCCATTTCAGAGTTAGTGAGGATATATCGTGACATATATTAATAATGTTTAAAAAGTATATGATTTTATTAAATAAAGTTTAATACGGCATTAAACATGTTAGATGTCATTTTGGCAACCAATCATAATAGTTAGATATATTTAATAGTCATATTTTTAATTTGCAATTAAACGTATGCGACTAAAGTGTTACTGTAAATTATAAGTCAAAATATGAAAAAAATCGAAGCTATAATAAAACCTTTTAAAGTTGATGAAGTCAAAATCGCTCTCGAAAAAGTAGGTGTTAGAGGTATAACACTTACAGAGTCTAAAGGTCTTGGTCGACAAAGAGGTTTTACAGAAATTAACACTGGAGTTGAATACGGTGACTTTCTACCTAAAGTAAAATTAGAAACCGTTATTCAAGATGATCTTGTTGATGCAGCAATAGAAGCAATAAGACACTCAGCCAATACAAATCGTATAGGTGACGGAAAGATTTTTGTTACAAGCGTAGATACTGTCATAAGAATCCGAACAGGTGAAACTGGTTCGGACGCATTATAAAAAAATAAAGAAAGGTAAAATTAATGACAGATATGAAGACTTATGAATACATTTGGCTTGATGGGTATACTCCTGAGCCTTTTATGAGAAGCAAAGTTAAAGCTACAGACTCATCAACTCCTCCAGATTGGTCATTCGATGGTTCTTCTACGCAACAAGCAGAAGGTGGAAGTTCAGACTGTTTGCTTCTTCCAGTGCAAACATACTCAAATCCTAATGGCCATGATTTAGTAATGACACAGGTTCAATCTGCTGATCATGCAACACACCCATCAAACTTTAGAGCTGCTGCTGCAGAGGTAGTAACTGATGAATGGTGGTTCGGTTTTGAGCAAGAGTTTTTTTTCACCGATCCGAAAACTGGTGAACCCCTTGGTTGGGAAGATGGTACGCCTCGTGAGCAAGGTGAATATTATTGTGGAGTTGGCGCAGGTAATGTTGTCGGAAGAGAAATTTCAGATGCTCATCTTAAGGCATGTCTAGAACTCGGCATTAATCTTACTGGAACGAACGCGGAGGTAGCACTTGGTCAATGGGAATATCAATGTTTTGGAAAAGGAATTAAAGCAGCTGATGATTTATGGATGAGTAGATACCTCCTTTTTAAGACTGCAGAAAAATATGGTGCTGGTGTTAATATTCATCCTAAACCTAAAACTGGAGATTGGAATGGTTCAGGAATGCACACAAACTTCTCAAATGAAGCCATGAGATCATCTGGCACTGAAGAACTCTTTACGTCAATGTGCGAAAAACTTGGAAAAGTTCATGAGGAAGGAATTGCGGCTTATGGATCTGACAACGATATGAGACTTACAGGGCTTCACGAAACTCAAAGTATTGATAAGTTTTCATTTGGTGTATCAGATAGAGGCGCAAGCATAAGAATTCCTGTTTATACTGTAGAACACAATTGGAACGGGTACTTAGAAGATAGAAGACCAGCTTCAAATGCGGATCCATATAAAATTCTTGCTCATATAGTTGGAACTTTGACCAAATAGCAGTGTTCCTGGGGGTATTGTATATAATATCCAATTATTTTTATTATTTACAAAGTTGTAAGGCACGATTTACGTGTCTTGCACTTTGTATTTACTAATGGTAATTAGTTCATAGCTAATTTTTATAAAGGAAACAAAATGACTGATGCAAATAAAATCCTCAAGAAGATGAAAGATAATGGAGCTAAGTATCTTGACTTAAGATTTACCGATCCTAGAGGCAAACTACAGCATCTTACAATGGATGGAACTGCAGTCGATGAAGATCTTTTGAATAACGGAACCTATTTTGATGGTTCTTCTATTTCTGGGTGGAAAGCCATAAACGAGTCTGACATGGTTTTGAAACCAGATCTAAATACTACAGTCATGGATCCTTTTATGGCTCAACCAACAATGATTGTTTTCTGTGATATATTGGACGCAGTTACAAAAGAACCTTATGAAAGGGATCCAAGAGGAACTGCTCGCAAAGCCGAAGAGCTTGTAAGTTCAAGTGGTGTTGGAGATACAATATTTATGGGGCCAGAAGCAGAGTTTTTTGTCTTTGATGATGTGAAATTCCAAGTAGATATGAATAAGTCGATGTTTGAAATCGATAGTACTGAAGGGCCATACAATTCTGGTAGAAGTTACGAAAGTGGAAACCTCGCGCACCGCCCTGGAATAAAAGGTGGTTATTTTCCTGTTCCGCCTGTAGATAGTGGACAAGATCTAAGGACTGAATTTCTTGAAGAGCTCAAAAATCTTGGGCTATGTGTAGAAAAGCATCATCATGAAGTTGCGCCTAGTCAACACGAGCTAGGTTTAAAATTTGATACTTTACTCAAGCAGGGAGATGCAATGCAACTCTACAAGTATGGTGTTCACATGGTTGCGAATGCATTTGGCAAGACTGCAACATTCATGCCAAAGCCTGTTAAGGGAGACAATGGAACAGGAATGCATGTGCATCAATCCATTTGGAAAAATGGAGAGCCTCTTTTTGCAGGTGATGGGTACGCAGGTTTATCTGAAATGGCTCTTCATTACATAGGCGGCATTATTAAGCACGGTAAAGCGCTTAATGCTTTCACCAATGCAAGCACGAACAGCTACAAAAGACTTATCCCAGGATTTGAAGCTCCAGTTATCCTAGTTTACTCATCAAGAAATAGATCTGCATCGTGCAGAATACCAGTTTCTGATAGCCCTAAAGGTAAAAGAGTTGAAGTAAGATTTCCTGATCCTTCTGCTAATCCATATTTGGCATTTTCATCAATGCTTATGGCTGGATTAGATGGAATTAAAAATAAGATTGATCCTGGTAAGGCTGCTGACGAAGATTTATATGAGTTGCCTGATGACGAGGTAAGAAAACTCCCAACTGTCTGTGGCTCACTTAGAGAGGCACTTGCGTCTTTAGATGCGGACAGAAACTTTTTAACTCAGGGAAATGTATTTACCGATGATCAAATTGACGGTTACATCGATTTAAAAATGGAGGAAGTATACGACCTTGAGCACTCTCCCCACCCTATTGAGTATAAAAACTACTTCAGCGTTTAAATATGGAACTAACGAGCGAGCACGAAGAATTAAAGAGATCAGCCTTAAGATTTGTGGAGGATGAGATAAATCCATATGTGGATGAATGGGAAGAAAATGAAATTTTCCCAGCTCATGAATTATTCAAAAAGCTAGGCAACCAAGGCTTTCTAGGTGTTACGAAACCAGAAAAGTATGGTGGTGCTGGACTAGATTATTCTTATGGAGCTGTTCTCAATGAAGCTATGGCACAAATAAAATGCGGTGGCGTGCCAATGGCAATTGGAGTGCAAACTGATATGTCAACTCCTGCTCTTGCAAGATTTGGGACAGAAGAATTATGTAACAATTTTTTAAAGCCATCGATTAGTGGTGATTATGTTTCTTGTCTAGGAGTATCTGAGCCAAGTGCTGGATCAGATGTTGCTGCTATAAAAACTTACGCAAAAAAAGATGGTGATGACTATGTTATCAATGGATCTAAAATGTGGATTACAAACGGAACGCAGGCTGATTGGATGTGCATGCTTGCGAATACTGAGAGTAATACTAAAAATAAACATCTCAATAAGTCTTTAATCTGTGTGCCTTTGAAAGAAAATGGAAAAAGAGCAAAAGGCGTAACAATAAATAGAAAATTAAAAAAAATGGGAATGCATTCTTCTGACACAGCAGAAATTTTCTTTGAAGATGTAAGAGTCCCACAGAGCAATCTTGTGGGTGAAGAAGGTAAAGGCTTTTTGTATCAAATGCTTCAATTCCAAGAAGAACGACTTTATGCAGCTATTGCAAATTATGCTTCTTGTGAAACTGCAATAAATGAAACCATTGAGTATACAAGACAAAGAAAAACATTTGGGAAACCAATTTTAGACAATCAAGTGGTCCACTTTAAATTATCTGAATTAATGACAGAGGTAGAAGCACTTAAAGCACTCACTTGGAAAGCAATCGAGATACATGTTAACGGTGGTGATTGCACAAAGCTAGCTTCGATGTCTAAGCTAAAGTCAACGCGTCTATCAAGAAAGGTAAATGACGAATGTTTACAATTCTGGGGGGGCATGGGTTATATGGATGAAACTCCAATTTCAAGAGCCTATAGAGATGGTAGATTGGGGTCAATTGGCGGTGGATCGGATGAAGTAATGCTTGGAATAATCTCAAAATATTTAGATATCTTACCAGGAAAAAATTAATTACATTCTTGCTACACCAAACGTATTTGGCTTCAATTCCCTTTTATCCCCATCACTAATAATGTTGAGACATTCTCCAAGAACTTTTCTAGTATCACGAGGATCAATTATGCCGTCATCCCAAAGTCGGGCAGAACAAAAAATTGCCTCCCCTTCTTCTGCATACTGATCAACAATTTTCTTTTTCATTCCTTCCAGCATCTCTAGGTTTTCTCCAAAAATCTTTTTTGGATCTTGTCCTTTTCTTTCCGCCCCCTCAAGTGCGACCTGTTCCATGGTCCTTGCGGCTTGCTCACCACCCATTACACTCATCTTTGCATTTGGCCATGAAAATAAAAATCTAGGATCATATGATCTTCCAGCCATACCATATTCTCCAGCACCAAATGATGCTCCAATCCTAATAGTGATTTTTGGAACAGTGCAATTGGTCACTGCCTGGATCATTTTTGATCCATGCCTTATCATACCTTTAGCTTCTTCTTTTGTGCCCACCATAAATCCAGTTATATTTTGGAGAAAAATAAGCGGAGTATTTGACTGAGAACATATCTGAATAAATTGAGTAGCTTTATTTGCTGACTCGGAGAATATTGGACCATTATTTGCTAATATACCTACTTTATATCCATGAATTTTGGCGTGACCAGTAACGATAGTTTTACCCCAGCCTTCTTTGAATTCTAAAAACTCTGATCCGTCTACAACTCTTGCAATAACTTCTCTACAGTCATACGGAACTTTGTAATCAACAGGAACAACACCAATAAGTTCTTCAGTCTTGTATAATGGCTCTTTATAGTCATCTTTCTGAGTTGAGACAAAATCATCATTCCATCCAATTTTTTTCATAACATCTCTTGCTATCTCAATTGCATGCGCATCATCATTTGCCATATACTCTGCGAGGCCTGATACTGCAAAATGTATATCTGCGCCACCAATTTCCTCATCTGTTGCAATCTCACCAAGCGAAGCTTTTAATAATGGTGGTCCAGCTAAAAATATTTTAGATCTTTTTTTGACAACAATTATGTAGTCAGACAATCCGGTTTGATAAGCCCCACCCGCAGTAGAACTTCCATGCACAACACCTATAGTTGGAATACCTTTGGCTGACATTTTTGCTAGATTTGCAAATGATCTCCCACCCTTTATGAACATGTCTGTTTGTCTTAATAAGTTTGCTCCAGCACTCTCAATCAACTGTATGAGTGGCAATTTATTTTCAAAAATAATTTGAGAGCTTCTGAGACCTTTTTCTACACCCATTGCTGAACCGCTTCCACCTTTGATGCCAGAGTCTGAAACACCAATCATACATCTGACACCTGATACATACCCGATGCCACCAATACCATTACCCCATCCAATGTTTTTTTCTCCATCATCATCACCGATTTTGTATCCAGCTAAAGTAGAAAGAGGTAACCAAAAACTTCCTGGATCAAGAAGTCTTTTGAGTCTTTCTCTAGGTAACAGTTGGCCTCTTTTATCAAATTTCTCTTTAGATCTAGCGGAGTTATCAGCTATTTTTTTTTCTAAATTTCTAAATTCATCAATCAATTCAAGGTGGTCTTTCTCATTTTTCTTAAAATCCTGAGAATTGATCATTATTTTTGTTTCTATAACTGACATATTAAATCTAATGTTTTCAGTCTTTTACAGTAATTAAATACTACACAAAGTAAAGAATCTTTTGCTATAGTCCCAAAATGCCTAAAGTTAAAAAGAAAAAGAAAAAAAAGATAATTAAAAGTAGTAAAGCAAAGACCGCTAATAATTCTAAAAATAATTATACCGCAAAAGATATAGAAGTTCTTGAGGGCTTAGAGCCTGTTAGAAAACGCCCGGGTATGTATATTGGTGGAACAGATGTTTTAGCGATGCATCATTTAGTAAGTGAGGTGCTTGATAATTCAATGGATGAAGTTGTTGCAGGACACGCAAACAAAGTCGATGTGAAACTATTAAATGACTCTACAATACAAATTTCAGATAATGGAAGAGGTATCCCAACTGATAAACATCCAAAATTTAAGATACCTGCAGCAGAAGTTATATTAACAACATTGCATTCAGGAGGTAAATTTTCAAACAACAGCTATAAAACCTCTGGTGGTCTACACGGTGTTGGTGTTTCGGTTGTTAATGCATTATCAAAAAAACTTGATTTAGAAATTGCAAGAGATAAAAAATTTTTTAGTCAAACCTACAATCAGGGGAGTCCTAAAAATAAATTAAAGATTTTAAAAAAAGGAACTATTAAAAAAGGAACTAAAATAACATTTTCTCCTGATCCTGAAATCTTTGGTAATGAGTCTAAATTTCAAGCAGATATTGTCTATAACATGGCCAAAGCGAAAGCCTACCTTATTCCTAACGTAGAGATCAATTGGTCGTGCAATAAATCCATTTTAAAAAAAGGGATACCACAGAACGATAAGCTACACTATTCTGATGGTATAAAGGACTATCTGACCTCACTTGCTGATCCTGAGGACCCAATCTTTGAAGAACCCTTTTATTTTAAAACAGATATCAAAGCAGATAATGGAAATATAGAAGGAATTATAAATTGGTATGACAACATCGACCCCTTTTATGAGTCATATTGTAATACAATTAAGACACCGAATGGTGGTACACACGAAATTGGCTTCAAAAGTGGCATGTATAAAGCATTTAAAGATTTTACAAAATTAAAGTATGGAAAAAAATCAAATCAGGTTAATCAGGACGATCTATTTGGTGCATCTGGATCTATAATTTCTATATTTATTGAAAACCCTGAGTTCCAGGGACAAACAAAAGAAAAATTATCAAGTGTTGAAGTTGGAAAGCAAATAGAAATTACTATAAGGCAACTTTTCGAACAATGGCTCTCCAAAAGGGCCAAAAGTGCAGAAAGTTTGTTTTACCATGCTTTCAATAGATCTCAATTAAGATTGCAAAATCGCTCAGATCAAATTCTAGATAAAAATATAAAAAGAAAAAAAGTTACCTTGCCAGGTAAACTTGCTGATTGCTCAATCAGTGGGAATAAGGGAACAGAAATTTTTCTTGTAGAAGGTGACTCTGCTGGAGGTTCAGCAAAACAAGCAAGAAATAGACAAAATCAAGCTATATTACCTCTCAGAGGCAAAATATTAAATGTAGTCAGTGCTGGTAGAGATAAGATAGCAGCTAACCAAGAAATTACTGACCTTGTACAAGCGATAGGCTGTAAACGAGGTGATAAATTTAATGTGAAAGATATAAGATATGAAAAAATTATTATTATGACTGACGCAGATGTTGATGGTGCTCATATATCCACACTTCTTATGTCGTTTTTTTATAAGGAATTTCCAAAACTTATTGATGATGGCTTTCTTTATTTATCAGTTCCTCCATTATTTAAAATCTCTAAAGGATCGAAAATATTTTATGCAGTAAATGAAAAACATCGTGACCAGATAATTAAGTCTGAATTTCGAGGCGGGGATGTAATTATTAATAGATTTAAGGGTCTAGGTGAAATGATGCCAGCACAATTAAAAGAAACAACAATGTCACCTGATAATAGAACACTTTTAAAAGTACAGATCGCATCAAAAGATAAAAATAAAACAAAAAAATCTGTAGATGCTTTGATGGGAAAAAAGCCTGAATTAAGGTTTAAGTTTATAACTCAAAATTCAAATAAAATCGATGCTGCGAATATTCTTTAGGAAAGTCTTTTAATATTTTTTTCAGTAGATTCATTAAATGGAGCCGAGACTAGTGCGCCAGCATCAATTAGGTTTTGACCTTTTAGCACAGCTCTCTTGTGACTAAAATTCTTAAATCCATCGTGCCCATGGTATGATCCCATTCCACTTGGACCCACACCTCCAAATGGAAGATCGTGCATTGAAAATTGAAATAAGACTTCATTGATGGCCACTTGACCGGATGAAGTATTGTTAAGAATTTCTTCCATTTCACGTTTATCATCTCCAAAATAGTATAGTGCAAGAGCCTTTGGATTTTTATTTACATACTGAATTGTATCTTTGAAATTTTTGTAAGTCTTGACAGGTAAGATTGGGCCAAAAATTTCTTCTTTCATCACTTTCATGTCATCAGTTGGATTCAATATAATTGTTGGAACCATCTTATGATACTCTTGTTGACTTAAATCTTCATTTGCTGGATTTATTTCTATTATTTTTGCACCTTTGTCTCTGGCATCATCTACTAAGCTTTTAAGTCGTTCGTAATGATTTAAATGGATAATTGAAGTGTAATCTGGGTTATTTTTAATCGTTGGATAATTTTTTTGAACAAATTCCCTAGCATGCTCAACAAAATTATTTTCTGATTTTTCATGTACAAAAGTATAATCTGGTGAAATGCAAATTTGACCAGCATTTAACAACTTTCCCATCATAATTTTATCTACACTTTTCTTTAATTTTGCATTTGGTCCAACAATGACTGGGGACTTACCGCCTAATTCTAGTGTCATAGGTACTAAATTTACAGCCGCCTCAGCTGCAACTTTTCTTGCAACATTCGTTGATCCTGTGAATAGTAAATGATCAAAAGGTAGACCTGCAAAATCTTGTGAAGTTTTTGGACCTCCATTTATAACTACAACTTCTTTTTCATTAAAAAACTTATTTACTAATTCTTCCGTTAATTCTGATGTTGCTGGAACAAACTCAGAAAGCTTCATCATTGCATTATTTCCAGCAGCAAATACTTCGATTAGGGGCGCCAAACTCAAAGTTAAAGGAAAGTTCCAAGGAGAAATTATACCTACGACACCATAAGGCTGATACTGGACATAAGCTTTGCCACCTAGTAATCCAAGAGGAAAATTTGGTTTTCTTTTTTCGGGCTTTACCCAGTTATGAATATGTTTGAGTGCATCTTTAGCATTATTGATCACAGGCATTGTATCGCTCAATAGACTTAATTGCTCGTGTCGTGTTCCAAAGTCAGATTGTAATGCCTTATGGAAACTATCGATATTCTCTTCCACTAAAGATTGAATTCTTTTAATTCTATCAATTCGTTCTTTTATATCTGGATTAAAATTTGCAGTGAATGAATCTTTTAAAACATCAAGCTTAGATAACATGGTATCTTTGCTTACTTCCGGATAATTTTCAGCTATTCCTACTCCACCTAATCCCATAGTTGATACTCCAATTTTATAATGTTATATCAATATCTATTAAAAAATATACTATTTTGTTAGTTATAATATAGATATAAATAAATAATGAGCGAATTTGTAAAGTACTCTCTAGAAAACGATGTTGCTGTTTTAACTCTTAATGATCCAGATAGACTCAATGCACTATCGTTAAAAATGGTGGAACAATTGCATGATAAAATTAAGCTAATTAATTCAGGTGAAACTGGCGCAAGATGTCTAGTTATTACTGGAGAAGGTCGAGGTTTTTGTGCTGGTGCAAATTTATTAGAAAGATCCGACGATATGAGCTTTGCTGATATTGATCCTGGTAAGGCACTTAATGAACATTATCACCCTTTCTTAATTGATCTCAAAAACTTAAACATTCCACTTATTACTGCAGTTAATGGTGTTGCAGCAGGTGCGGGTTGTTCTCTAGGAGTATTCGGTGACTTAGTATTTGCATCTAAATCTTCATACTTTTATCAAGCTTTTAAATTTATTGGATTGGTACCTGATGCAAGTTCAACCTATGTAATACCTAGAAAAATTGGCATGGCCAGAGCTATGGAATTTTCAATGATTGGAGAAAAAGTATCTGCTGAAAAAGCACTTGAATGGGGTCTTATCAATCATGTTATTGAGGATAATAAATTAATGGAGACAGTAATGGATGCGGCCACAACTTTAGCTTCTGGGCCAACTGTAGCATTAAAATTGATCAAGCAACTTTATTGGGATAGTTTTTCAAATAATTTTGAAGAACAACTGGCTGCAGAAAGCGCAGCTCAGACAATTGCTGGTAAAAGCGACGATAGTAAGATTGGTGTTATGTCGTTTATTCAAAAAACAAAACCAGAATTTAAAGGCAAATAATTATTTATTATATTTTTTTAGGAAAGTATTTTTGAATTCCTCAAAAGTACCAGTTGATATTGACTCTCTAATGTTATTCATTAAATTCTGATAAAAATAAATATTGTGCAATGACAATAACATGCCACCGAGCATTTCTTTTGCATTAAATAAATGATGGATATATCCAGCAGAGTATTCTCTGCATATTGGATTATCACTCCAAAGATCAATTGGTTCATCAAGATCTTTATACTTTGAGTTTCTGATATTTATTGGGCCCTCAGTCGTAAAAGCCTGTCCATTTCTTCCGCTTCTTGTTGGTAAAACGCAATCAAACATGTCTATACCTCTGGAGACCGCACCCAATATATCATCAGGCTTACCCACACCCATTAAATAATGAGGTTTGTCGACGGGAAGTTTTTCCACGGTATAGTCTAATACATCAAACATTTGATTTTGTGGTTCACCAACAGCCAAACCGCCTACTGCATAACCATCAAATTGTATGTCTATAAGGGCTTTCGCAGATAATTCTCTTAGATCCTGGTAGACACTCCCCTGGACAATTCCAAAAAGCAAATTTGGATTATCATTAAAAGCTGTTTTACATCTTTTCGCCCACCTCATGGAAAGTTCCATAGATACTTTTGCTGTTTCATGTGAACATGGGAAAGGGGTGCATTCATCGAAAGCCATCACGATATCTGAATTAAGATCTGATTGTATTTCCATTGATCTCTCTGGAGTAAGGAGGATCTTTTCTCCATCAATATGAGATGAAAATGTAACACCATTTTCTTCAATCTTTCTTAGTTTAGAGAGAGAAAAAACCTGATAACCACCTGAGTCAGTTAGAATAGGCTTTTTCCAATTCATAAATTTGTGAAGTCCACCCATATTCCTTATGAGTTTTGATCCAGGCCTTAACATAAGATGATAGGTGTTTCCAAGTATAATCTCAGAACCTGAAGAGATTAAATCTTTCGTAAAAACCCCTTTGACAGTAGCTGCTGTACCGACAGGCATAAAAGCTGGAGTATTTATATCTCCGTGTCTGGTTTTTAATATACCTCGTCGAGCATGGTTATCTTCACTTAATAATTCAAACATTTTTATTTCTCATTAAAAAACTAGCGTCTCCATAAGAAAAAAATCGATAATTTTGTTCAATAGCATGCTTATACATTTTGGATACATTCTCAATTCCTGCAAAAGCTGAAATGAGCAGCATTAAAGTAGATTTTGGAAGATGAAAATTAGTAATAAGCTTATCTACAATCTTAAATTTGAAACCAGGTTTTATAAAAATATCTATCTCTCCATTAAATTGATCAAGATTATTTTCATTATGTTTACATGCTCCTTCCAGTAATCTCAGTGTAGTTGTTCCTACAGCAATTATTTTTCCACCTTTTTCCCTACACTCATTAATTCTTTTAACTGTTTGTTTTGATATTTGTCCAAATTCCGCATGCATCTTATGTTTTTCGATTTTGTCTCTGATTGGCATAAAAGTTCCAGCGCCTACATGTAATGTCACCTGTTCAATTTGATTTTTATCATAGAAATAATTCATTATTTCATTACTGAAATGAAGGCCAGCAGTTGGTGCAGCAACTGATCCTGCGGTATTAGCAAAAATAGTTTGATAATCTTCAAAATCTTTTTTATCTGGTTTACGTAGTTTTTGGATATAAGGTGGCAAAGGCATGTTCCCGTAATTACTTATAAAATTTTCAAACTCACTTTCAGGAAATAAAAATTTTAATTCAGTCTCACCATAATCGTATTTTTGCTCTACTTTACATTTGTAATTATTACCAAGAGTTATTTCATCACCAACATTTAATTTTCTGGACGGTTTAATAAATGCCATCCATTTAAAATTTTCTTTCTTCTTATGAAGTGTAATTGAAAAATGTTTACTACCTTTTTGTCCATTAATTAAAATTGGAATAACCTTTGAGTTATTAATTACGATTAAATCATCATCATTAACATATTTTGTAATGTTGACAAAAAAGTCATCAACTAATTCATCAAAACCTACTAACAATTTGGAACTTTCTCTTGGACTCGCCGGTCTCAATGCAATTAATTCTTCTGGTAAATGAAAGTCAAACTGACTTAGTTCCATTTACTCTATATCAGCTAAAACTTTTACTGAAATCATCAAATCTGGTTCGTCAACTGTTCCTGAGCCTGGCTCACCTCTTTTAATATTATCAACAAATTCCATCCCTTGAACTACCTGCCCAAATGCAGTGTACTGGCCATTAAGATGAGATGCGTCTTCAAAGCAAATAAAGAATTGGCTATTAGCTGAGTCAGGATCTGCAGTACGTGCCATTGAAACAGTGCCCCTTAAATGTGGTGTATCACTAAATTCATTCTTAAGATCAGGTTTAGTTGACCCCCCAGTACCATTCCTATTTTCCCCATCGCCTGTCTGAGCCATAAACCCTTCAATTACCCTGTGAAAGGGAACTCCATCGTAAAAACCTTCTCTTGCAAGTTCCTTTATTCTATTTGAGTGGTTGGGAGCAATTTCAGTCATCAATTCAATGATAACGTTTCCATCTTTAAGTTCTATTTGTATGGTGTTTTCAGGATCGTTTGCCATATATGTTTCCTCTGCATAACATGCTGTAAAAATTAAAAAAAAGACTAAAAATGGTTTTATTAAATTATAAATCACTTTGCAAATTTTTCTTTAAGCTTAGAACTTACAAATTCATTAGTAAAATTACTTATATCTCCTCCTAAACGAGCGATCTCTTTAACAAAATTCGATGAAATAGACTGCCTCTGTGCGTCTGCCATCAGGAATACAGTCTCAATTTCAGAGTCCATTTGTCTATTCATTCCAAGCATTTGATATTCATATTCAAAATCAGAAACTACTCTCAGACCTCTTATTAAAATTTTCGCGTCTAAGTCATTTGCTAAATCGATAAGCAGATTATCAAAACCAATAACTTCAATATTTTTGTGTGAAGATAATTCTTTCTCAATCATCTCTTTTCTCTCATGAAGTTGAAATAAAGGTTTTTTATGAGGACTGTCAGCAACAGCGATATATAATTTATCTACAAGTTTGGTAGCTCTATTAATTATGTCTATATGACCTTTGTGTATTGGGTCAAAACTACCGGGATAAATTCCTTTTTTTGTCATCTGCGGAATATATAACTTTTATGCTGTTTGCTCTAGTAATTTATCAATTATCTAATTCAACTCTTGAAGCTGAAACAACTAGCTCATTTTCTGATGTCTTGAAGATGCTTACTCCTTGAGTATTTCTACCAGCTATTCTTACATCTTTAACTGGACAACGAATTAATTGACCTGATTTTGTAATTAACATTATGTCATCATCATTATCTACTGGAAAAGATGCTAATACTTTTCCGTTTCTTTTTGATGCATTGATACACATTATTCCAGAACCACCTCTGTTGGAAATTCTAAATTGATAAGAAGACGTTCGTTTTCCATATCCATTTTCAGTAACAGTAAGGATAAATTGTTCTCTGGCTTTCATTTCATCAAATCTGTCAGAATTTAATTCTAAATTTTTAGAAACTTCATCTTCATCATCAACAGCGTCATCATGTCCGTTAGATTCCATTTCACTTTTTCTGCTCTCAGAAATTTGTTTTAAATAAGCTTTGGCCTCGTCAGATGTAACATCCATATGAGATATAACAGACAGGGATATAATTTTATCATCACTTCCAAGTTTAATTCCTCTTACACCAACTGAAGATCTACTTTTTGTAGTCCTAAGTTTACTTACAGGTGTTCTTATGCATTTACCATTTTTTGTTGATAGAAGTATATCGTCTTCATCCGTGCAAAGTTTAACTCCTATAATATAATTTTTGGCATTCAACTTCATTGCTATTTTTCCGTTTGCTTGGATTTTTTTAAAGTCCTCAAGATTGTTTTTTCTTATACTTCCATCAGCTGTTGCGAATACTAAATATTTTTCTCCTTCCAAATTATTTTCAGGTAAGACCAATATGCTTGACAATGACTCATCATTTTTCAAATTTAAAAGATTAACAATTGCCTTTCCTTTAGCGGTAGGAGAAGACTCTGGAATTTTCCAAGTTTTTAATTTGTATGCTATTCCCCCTGATGAAAAAAATAACATATTATCGTGTGTGCTGGCAGTAAAGACCTGCGTTACAAAATCCTCTGCGTTAGTTTTCATTCCAGAACGACCCTTACCTCCCCTTCTTTGAGCACGATACATCTCAAGAGGCACTCTTTTTATATAGCCAGAATTTGTAACACTAACGACCATTTCTCCTCGTTGAACAAGATCTTCCATATCTATGTCACTAGTCTCACCCTCTCTTATTTCGGTTTTTCTGTCAGTGGAAAATTCCTTTCTTACTTCAAGCAATTCTTTTTCAATAATTTTTAACAAGGACTCTCTATTACTTAAGATTTCTAAGTAATCATTTATTTTTTTTGATAGTTCCTCTAGTTCATCTCTTATCTCATCTTGTCCAAGACCTGTTAATCTTTGCAACCTTAATTCAAGCACTGCTTTAGCCTGATCTTCAGTTAAGTAAATTTCTTTATCATTTTTAATTTGACGAGGGTCATCAACTAGCTGAAGTAAGCCTTTTAATTCCTTACTACTCCATTTATTTTTTAATAATTCAATTTTAGCAGTATTTGGGTCTTTAGATTTTTTGATTATTTCAATGATCTTATCAACATTAGAAACAGCAATTGCTAAACCGATCAATACATGCGCTCTGTCTCTTGCTTTATCCAGATCAAACCTTGTTCGTCCAGTAATTACTTCTTCTCTAAACTCAACAAAAGAAGAAATGAATTCTTTAATATTCATTAATTTTGGTTTACCTCTTGTTAAAGCAAGAGAGTTAACTCCATATGAGCTTTGTAAAGACGTAAATTTATATAACTTGTTTAGCACTACCTGCGAAATCACACCTTTTTTTAATTCAACTACAACTCTTACACCTTGTCTGTCTGACTCATCTCTTAAGTCGCTTATGCCTTCAATTTTTTTATCCCTAACTAATTCAGCTATTTTCTCAAGCAACAATGACTTGTTTACTTGGTATGGTATTTCAGAAAAAACTATAGACTCACGATCGTTCTTAAATTCCTCAATTTTGTATTTTGCTTGTACAACAATTGAACCTCGTCCAGATTTTTGTGATTCGCTTATCCCTTTTGTTCCTAAAATAATTCCACCCGTAGGAAAATCGGGTCCCTTAATGAAGGAATTAATTTCTTCAAAACTAATATCTGGATTTTTTATGAATGCTACACAAGCATCTATAACTTCACCCAAATTATGAGGTAGAATATTTGTAGCCATTCCAACAGCTATACCACCTGCTCCATTGACCAATAAGTTTGGGTATTTCGCAGGCAAAACAGTAGGTTCGTGCTCTGTTTCATCATAGTTGGGTCTGAAATCTACGGTATTTTTTTCAATGTCCTCAGTTAGAAAATTCGCAATTTTTGCCATTCTTACTTCTGTATATCTCATGGCAGCAGCCCTATCGCCATCCATTGATCCAAAGTTACCCTGTCCGTCTAAAAGTGGTAATCTCATTGAAAAGTCTTGAGCTAGTCTTACAAGCGCATCATATACAGCCTGATCTCCATGCGGGTGATATTTACCTATTACATCACCAACAACTCTTGCACTTTTGCGATGTTGCTTATTCCATTCATAGCCTGACTCATACATTGCATACAAAATTCTTCTATGAACAGGTTTCAATCCATCTCTTACGTCAGGCAAGGCTCGGCTGACAATCACGCTCATTGCGTAATCCAGATATGAATTCTGCATTTCTGTATCAATTAAAATAGGAATAATTGGTCGTTTCGTTCCTGTATTTTCGATATCTTTTTTATCCTTGGAATCAGTCAAAAGTATTACCTAAAAGGGTTTAATTTTTCCCAGAAAATTGGGAAAAATTTGATTTAATTTAAGTTTAAAATATAACTAAATATACCAGAAAAATGAGGATTTTTCGATGCAAAAATGACTATTTAGAAAGGAATTTCGTCGTCTATATCAAGATCAGCAGGGGGTTGCGAACTGGCCATATCTTGATTTACGTCACTATCAATCGCACCCATACTTTCGGTATTTCCACCACGGCTGTCGAGCATTGTGAGAGTGCCATTGTAATTACCTAATACAACTTCCGTGGTATATTTCTCATTCCCATCTTGATCTGTAAATTTTCTAGTTTGAAGTTGACCCTCAACAAATATCTTTGAGCCTTTTTTAACGTAATTCTCAACAACGCCCGCTAAACCATCGTTAAATATAACTATTCTGTGCCAGCTAGTTTTCTCTTTTTTTTCTCCCGTTGCCTTGTCTTTCCAGCTTTCTGAAGTGGCTAGACTTAGTTGAGCTAACCTTTTGCCGTCTTGTGTTTGACGAATTACTGGGTCAGCTCCAAGATTTCCAATAAGCATTACTTTATTTAAACTACCAGCCATACGTTTAACTTAACTACATAATAGTTTGGTGTATATAAAAAAAGCAAGTATTTACTTTATTCACAAGTTATCTTTACCATCTTAATTACAAGATTATGTTATATCTCTATGAGTAAGACTATTTCTGTTCAAGGTGCAAGGGAACACAATTTACAAAATATCAATGTAAAAATCCCAAGAGAAAAACTGACTATAATAACCGGGTTATCGGGTTCTGGAAAATCATCATTAGCATTTGATACAATCTATGCTGAAGGACAGAGACGATATGTTGAGAGTCTGTCGGCATATGCTAGGCAATTTTTACAAATGATGCAGAAGCCTGATGTTGATTTAATCGAGGGACTCAGTCCTGCAATATCAATCGAGCAGAAAACTACTTCTAAAAATCCTAGATCAACTGTTGGAACAGTTACCGAAGTCTATGATTACTTAAGACTTCTCTTTGCGCGTATAGGCATACCTTATTCTCCAGCTACAGGGTTACCAATTAAAAGTCAAACAATCAGTCAAATTGTTGACCGCATCAATGAGAGAAAACATGGATCTAAATTTTTGATTTTAGCTCCAATAATACGAGGTCGAAAGGGTGAATATAAAAAAGAACTTTTAGAATTACAAAAAAAAGGGTTTCAAAGAGTAAAAATAGATGGTGTGCAATATGAATTTGATGATTTACCATCAATAGATAAAAAGAAAAAGCATGATATTGAGGTTGTTGTTGATAGAATTTCTCTTGATGAAAGTATTGGCAATAGATTAGCTGATAGTGTTGAAACTGCTTTAAACTTGGCAGACGGTCTGGTTATAGTTGAAGATCATCAGCAAAATGGATCTAAACCTAAGCAAGAACTTTTCTCCTCAAAGTTTGCGTGTCCTGTATCTGGCTTTACAATTGAAGAAATAGAACCAAGATTATTTTCATTCAATAACCCTTACGGTGCGTGTCCTGAATGTGATGGTATTGGTACTGATTTATCTATTGATCCAGATCTAGTCGTTCCAAATAAAAAGTTAAGTATTAATGAAGATGCTCTCGCACCATGGCCAGTTTCACGTTATGGATATTTTAAAAATATTTTAACTACTGTAGCTAAAAAATATCGTTTTTCTCTCGACAAACCATGGAACACACTAAGTAAAAAAATACAAGATATTGTTTTATATGGTACAGGTGATGAAGAACTTACATTTGAATATGACGATGGTTACGAATATGAAAGACCCTTTGAAGGTGTCATCAATAATTTAGAAAGACGTTATCTTGAGACTGACAGTGACTGGATGAGAGGACGTATTGAGCGTTATCAGCGTGAAATCAATTGCTCAAAATGTTCAGGTTTTAGATTAAAAGAAGAGGCAATGGCTGTAAAAATAGATGGACTTCATATCGGGGAAGTATGTGACAAATCTATTAAAGTTTTAGTTAAATGGTTTAATAATCTTGAAAAGAAATTAACAAAAAAAGAAAAGGAAATTGCCTATAGAATTCTGAAAGAGTTAAATGAGCGAATTCTCTTTCTTAATAATGTAGGTCTTGAGTATTTAACTTTGTCTAGATCCTCAGGTAGTCTGTCAGGAGGAGAATCTCAAAGAATCAGGCTGGCATCTCAAATTGGCTCTGGATTGACTGGAGTATTGTACGTATTAGATGAGCCGTCCATTGGACTACACCAAAGAGATAATGAAAGACTTCTATCAACTCTAAAAAGACTCAGAGATCTTGGTAATACTGTAATTGTAGTTGAGCATGACGAAGAAGCAATTATCGCCTCAGATCATGTTATTGATCTTGGTCCTGCTGCAGGTGTGAATGGTGGAAAGGTAATTTCTGAAGGTGATGTGAAAAAAATCATGAAAGATAAAAAAAGCATTACCGGCAATTATCTCTCTGGAAGAATGAAAATTGAAGTGCCTGAATTAAGAAGGAAAGCTTTGAATGGCAAGTTCATAAAAATTGTAGGTGCAACAGGCAATAATTTAAAGAATGTAAGCTGTGATATTCCTATTGGAACATTAACTTGCATCACAGGTGTATCTGGAAGTGGAAAATCAACTTTAACTATAAACACTCTGTATAAAGCAGTTGCAAACACACTTAATGGATCTCGAAATAATCCCTCAAAGCATAAAGAAATAAAAGGCTTGGAAGAGTTAGACAAAGTAATAGATATTGATCAATCACCAATTGGAAGAACGCCCAGGTCTAATCCAGCAACTTATACAGGTGCATTCACATTCATACGTGACTGGTTCACAGGACTACCAGAGTCAAAGGCTAGAGGGTATAAGCCAGGCAGGTTTTCATTCAATGTTAAGGGTGGAAGATGTGAAGCTTGTGAAGGTGATGGCGTGATAAAAATTGAGATGCATTTTTTGCCTGACGTTTATGTAACGTGTGATGAGTGTTCTGGCAAAAGGTACAATAGAGAAACTATGGAAATAAAATATAAAGATAAAAGTATAGCGGATGTTCTTGAGATGACTGTAGATGAAGGCTGTCTTTTTTTTGATGCTATACCAATGATTAAAAATAAATTAAAAACTCTTCAAAGTGTTGGACTTGGCTATATCAAAATTGGACAACAAGCTACCACTCTCTCAGGTGGCGAGGCGCAGAGAATAAAATTATCAAAAGAACTCTCAAAACGAGCGACTGGTAAAACATTATACATTTTGGATGAACCAACGACTGGTCTTCATGTGCACGATATTAAAAAACTTTTAGAAGTCTTACAAATTCTTGTTTCTCAAGGAAATACTGTTGTAGTTATAGAACATAATTTGGATGTTATCAAAACTGCAGATTGGTTAGTTGATCTAGGACCGGAAGGTGGAGATGGGGGTGGTGAAATTATTGGTTGTGGCTCACCAGAAGATATTTCTAAAATAAAAACAAGCTATACTGGAAAATATCTAAAAAAAATCTTAAAAAATTGAACATCAGCATATAGTATTAATAAAATATAATATAAAAAGGAAAAAATATGACTTTAGAACTACCTGATCTACCCTACTCACATGATGCTCTAGAAAGCAATGGAATGTGTAAAGAGACAATGGAATTTCATCATGATCTTCATCACAAAGCATATGTTGATAACGGCAATAAGCTTTTGGCAGGATCGGAGTTTGAAGGAAAAGAAATTGAGGCAATTATAACTGGGTCTTTTAACAAAGAAAGTAAGGCTCAAAACGGAATTTTTAATAACGTTGCTCAACATTGGAATCATTGTGAATTCTGGAAAATGATGTCCCCAGGTGGTAGCAAAATACCAAGTGAACTAGAAAGTAAAATTAACGATAGTTTTGACTCATATGAAAAATTTAAAGAAGAATTTGTGGCAGCTGGAGTATCACAATTTGGGTCTGGTTGGTGTTGGTTGGTAATGGACAATGATAAACTTATGGTCACCAAAACAGAAAATGGAGTCAACCCGTTGTGTTTTTCTCAGAAAGCGCTTCTAGGATGTGACGTGTGGGAACATTCTTATTATTTAGATTATAGGAATAAACGACCTGCCTACATAGAAAATTTCCTCGATAATTTAGTTAATTGGGAATACGTAGCTTCTAAGCTTTAGTATTCTTATTTAGTGGAGTCTACTGCAGTAGTTGTGTTCCATTCTCTCTTCACATCTAAATATGTCAGTAATGGAGCTGCAACAAAAATAGATGAGTAAGTTCCTACCAGCACTCCCCATATCATGGCAAAAGTGAAACCCTTTATTACTTCCCCACCAAATATATACAATGAAACAAGAGCTAGTAATGTTGTTACGGAAGTTACAATTGTGCGGGATAGGGTTTCATTGATTGAGAGATTTAAAAGACTAGTAATCTCTTTTGATCTAAATTTTCTTAAATTTTCCCTGACTCTATCATAAACTACAACGGTATCATTCATTGAGTATCCAACAATCGTAAGTATTGCAGCTATTATAGGTAAGTTAAATTCTAATTGAGTAAGGCAAAAAACACCAATTGTTAAAATGACGTCGTGAAGTAATGCGATGACAGCGCCTAAAGAGAATTGCCATTCAAATCTTAACCAAATATAAATTAACATTGCAAAAACAGCTACGAGAATTGCTATAGTTCCTGATTGAATCAGTTCGCCACTTACTTTAGGACCAACTACCTCAGTTCTTCTAAAATTAATTGTCTCACTAATATCATTCATTAATTGTTGTTTTACAATCTCAAGTACGTTTTGCTGAATCTGATCGCCACCTTGCTGCTGTTCTATTCTTATTAAGAGATTTTTGTCAGAGCCAAATTCCTGAACTTGTATATCTCCAAGTGAAAGTGAATTTAAGCTTGATCGAACTTCAGAAATCTCAATTTTGTTCTGTGTTTCAATTTCTATTAATGTTCCGCCTTTAAAATCAATTCCAAAATTAAGACCATTCAAAAAAAATAATCCAATAGATAATAAGATAAGTATAATTGATGCAATAAATGCAACATATTTACCCTTGAGGAAGTCTATTGAACTTTTAGATAAATCAATCATCAATTTTTAATCCTACAAAATTTGGTTTTAGTTTTTTAGCGCTCATAGAGATAAAAAAACGAGTTAATGTGAATGCTGTAAATACAGAGGTGAATATGCCTATCGCTAATGTGATTGAAAACCCTCGTACAGGCCCAGACGCCATAAAAAATAAAATTAATGCAGCAATCAGAGTAGTAATATTGGCATCAAGGATTGTCGATAAAGCTCTTTTATATCCATTTTGAACTGAATTAATCATATTTGATCCATTTCTAATTTCTTCTTTAATCCTCTCAAAAATTAAAACATTTGCATCTACCGCCATCCCTATTGTAAGGATGATGCCGGCTATTCCCGGTAACGTTAACGTGGCTTGGAATAACGAGAGCACACCTAAAACCAGTATTAAGTTTATAATAAGTGCGATATCAGCCAACAAACCAAATCTTCTATAAATAAGGACCATGAAAACAATTACCGCAATGAAACCAATTATAGCTGCATTTTGACCTGCACTAATAGAGTCTGCGCCAAGATCAGGGCCAACCGATCTTTCTTCAAGAATGATTAAAGGCGCTGGTAATGCACCGGCCCTTAAAAGAATAGCTAAATCGTTAGCTTCCTCTGATGTGAATCCACCTGAAATTTGTCCTGATCCACCTAAAATTGCCTCCCTTATAACTGGTGCACTAACTACTTTACCATCAAGAACGATTGCAAATGGTTTTCCAATATTCGATTGAGTAGCCCTGCCAAACTTCTTGGCTCCTATTCTATCAAAACGAAAAGAAACAATGGGTTCATTTGTTTGAGGATCAAAACCAGGTTGAGCATCAACTAAATTTTCACCCCCAACCATAATTCTTTTTTTAATAATATATTTAAATTCTTCATCTAAATCAGATGGCAAAATTTCAGATCCGATAGGTGCCTTGGCATTATTTGGATCATAACTTACAGACGTATCGACAAGTTGAAATGTTAATTTAGCTGTCTGTCCTAGCAAACTCTTAATTCTATCTGGGCTATCCAATCCTGGTAATTGGATTATTATTCTTGATTCACCTTGTCTTTGAATAGAAGGTTCTTTTGTTCCAAGTTCATCTATTCTTCTTCTTACAATCTCTAACGATTGAGATACAGCATTTATAATTACTTGTTTTTTGAACTTATCACTATAGTAAATTTGAAAGTTGTTATTGTTCTCATCAATTACAATATTTGTTTCATCTCCCATTTGTAACAAATTCTGAGAATTTGACATAGAAAGCTCAAGTATTTTAGACTCAATCTCTCTCGATATTTCAGATGAAGAAAATCTAAGAGTATCATCAACAATTTTGTAATTTATATAATTTATAGAATTAGTTTTAAATAACTTACGAAGATCAGAGTTTAAATTTTCAACCCTTTCAGCAATGATCGCCTCTGTATCAACTTCTAAAAGTAAATGTGAACCACCTTGCAAATCAAGGCCTAGATTAACTTTTTGTTTAGGTAAAATATTAGGAAAGCTATCAACTTGACTTTGAGAAATAAAATTAGGAAGAGCAAATAATAAACCAAGCAAAACAGAAAGGACTATTAGAGCAGTTTTAGATCTAGAGAAGTGTAGCATATTTTATTGAGAAGAATTTGCTTTTTCCACCTCTGCAAGAGTAGATTTTATTAATGTTACATTAACACCTGGAGAAATTTCCACCTCAACGTCTGTATCATTAACAACTTTAATAACTTTGCCTTTAATTCCACCTGATGTAATTATTTTATCACCACGCTGAACGGCAGCAACCATTTCTCTATGCTGTTTAGCTCTCTTCTGTTGTGGTCGAATAAGTAGAAAATAAAAAATTGCAAAGATTAAAAATAATGGCAATAACTGAACAAACATTTGCTCCATTTTATTAGTACTCCTTATTTAAATTTAATCGCAATATACAGACTTAGTTTTAATTTTGAACTAAAATAATCACTTAATATCAGTATTTAATGACGTTTTTAGGTAATCTAATGACTGAGAATGTGTGAGATCGATGTGCAAAGGGGTAATTGAGATATATTGATTTGCAATTGCCTGAACATCAGTCATTGAGCTCGATGATGACGTATTTGAATTATTGCTTAAATTTGAAACATTATCTTCTATCCTTCTTTTAAGGCCGAATCTAAATTCATTTTTTTCAACTTCATATAAAACCAGATCATCATTTTCTCTATTCCCCTGTGAAGTAATTTCTAGACCTTTAACATCTTTACTCAAGCAGTGTGGGAAATTAATGTTCATAAACGTATTATCTGACCAGCCAATGCTTGTTAAATTTGACAGTATTTCTTTTAAAAATTTTTTTGATGAGTCCCATACAATTTCATTTTTTTTACCACTCTCATAATTCTGACTGACTGCTATTGATGGAATTTTTCTTATGATTCCCTCCATGGCTGCAGCAATTGTTCCAGAATAAGTAACATCTTCACCTACGTTGCAACCACTATTAATTCCAGAAAAAATTATGTCAGGTGATTTTTCTTTTAATACCTTCTGAATTCCTATGACCACACAGTCACTTGGTGTTCCATTTACTGAAAATACTCTTTCATCATGTTTTTTTAAAGTAAGACTATTCTGAAATGAAAGCGCATGAGAGGCCCCACTCTTCTCAAACTCTGGAGCAACTATCCACACATCATTTGAAAACTCTTCAGAGATCTCTTTTAATAACATAATGCCTGCAGAGTTATATCCGTCATCATTAGTAATCATTATACGTGCGTTGCTAAGATCTATTTTTGACATAATATAATATTTAGGTTAGGTGGAGATTAAATCTACTCCATGCATGTAAGGTTTGAGTGCATCAGGAATATCAATAGATCCATCCTCATTCTGATAATTTTCCATCACTGCAATTAATGTTCTTCCTACAGCTAATCCTGACCCATTTAAAGTATGAATAAATTTTGATAATTTATTTTCTTTATATTTAGAGTTCATCCGTCTTGCTTGAAAGTCACCACAATTTGAGCAACTTGAAATTTCACGATATGCTTTTTGACCTGGCAACCATACTTCAATATCGTAGGTTTTTCTGGCAGCAAATCCCATATCTTGTGATGATAAAACAACTACTCTATAATGAAGGTCTAATCTCTTAAGCACTTCTTCAGCGCAGCTCAACATTCTTTCGTGTTCTTGATTAGATTTTTCTTCAGAAGTCAGACTTACTAATTCGACTTTGTAAAATTGGTGCTGTCTCATAATTCCTCGGGTATCCTTACCTGCGGCACCAGCTTCAGATCTGAAGCATGGAGTTAACGATACAAATCTTTTTGGTAGTTCGCTATAGTCAACTGCTGTCTCGCGGGTCATATTAGACAACGGGACTTCAGCTGTTGGAATTAACCAATAGTCATTGGTAGTTTTGAAAAGTTCATCTGCAAATTTAGGTAAAGTACCAGTACCAAACAAGGCTTGGTCTTTAACTAAAATTGGAACAGAAATTTCCTCATAACCAAATTCTGATGTATGCAAATCAAGCATGTAGTTTGCTATAGCTCTTTCTAGTTTCGCTAATAAACCGGATTGAATTACAAATCTTGAACCAGAAATTTTAGAAGCTCTGTCAAAACTCATCAAGTTCAGATTTTCACCTAGTTCAAAGTGCTCCTTAGGCTCAAAATCAATTTTTTTCTTGTTACCCTCTACTTTAATTTCTTTATTGAAACTTTCATCACCAACGGGAACAGACTCATCAGGTATATTTGGAATACGTGATAAACAATCATCGATTTTTTTTTGAGAATCTCTCTGTTTAACCTCTAATTCTTGTAATTTATCTTTAAGATTAGAAACCTCATTTTTATATTTATTAGCTTCATCATTCTTGCCAGATGCTGATAATTCTCCAATTTTTTTTGATTTCTCATTTCTTGCCTCTTGAATAGTTTGCAGTTCTTTTATTATTTCTCGATTTTCCTTATCAAGCATAAGAACAGTTGCAGATATTTCATCTTGACCCCTCTTTTTAAGGGCTTCATCTAAAAAACTTGGGTTATCTCTAATTAATTTTAAATCAATCATATGTAATACTTAAGTCTCGTTTCTTTTTTTTTCGATCAACTTTACCGCAAATATTGAAAGTTCATACAATATAAGAATTGGTATTCCAAGTCCAATTTGAGAAATTGGATCTGGAGGTGTTAAAATTGCCGCTACTGCAAAAACACCAACAATTACATATTTTCTATTCTTTCTAAGTCCTTCAGAGCTGGCAAATCCCATTCTAGCTAAAAGAGTTAGAATTACTGGCAATTGGAAGCTTAATCCAAAAGCAAATATCAATCGCATAACTAAACTTAAATATTCATTTACCTTAGCTTCTAATTGAATTGGCAATGATCCATCTCCACCAATTGACTCAAAAGAAAGAAAAAACTTTATGGCCAGTGGCATAATAAAATAATAAACAAGCGCTGCTCCAATAAAAAATAAAATTGGAGTTGCAATTAAATAAGGCACAACAACAGATTTTTCATTTTTATAAAGTCCTGGTGCTACAAAAATCCATATTTGAATTAAGATAAATGGCAAAGCAATAAAAATTGAAGCAAATAGCGCTACTTTTAAATAAGTAAAAAAAGTTTCATGAAGAGCCGTAAATATTAAACGTCGACTTTCATCTCCTGATACTGCATCAGCATATGGCTGTACAAGAAAGTTATATATACTGTCAGCAAATATGTAGGCCACTACAAATAACACAGAAATTAGAATTAAGGATTTTATAAGTCGAGATCTTAACTCAACTAGATGCTGAATAAGAGGTTGTTTACTTTCATCAATATTCTCAGTTTTTTGACTCATCTTCTTTTTCTTTACTTTCAGTATCTAGAATTGATTTATTGATGGACTCTCTCATTTCTTCAGTAAATCTCTTTGGTTTTTTTCTTTCAACAGATGATTTTATTTCATCAATGCCAGTATCAGCCGCTATTTCGTTAATACTTGATCTAAATTCACGAGAAAAGTTTTTGATTTTTGTCCACCATCGTCCAAATGTTCTAAGTACTGTTGGTAATTCTTTGGGGCCAACAAAAATTATTATTAATGCTGCAATAACTAAATACTCTACTCCACCGATTCCAGGTAACATGCTTTTATAATTTAGGGTTACTCTTTAGAAGAGTTATCGTCAGATTTATTTATTGATTTTGTCTCGTCTTCGTCGTTTATGCCTTTTTTGAAACTTTTTACACCTTTTGCAACATCACCCATTAACTCAGAGATTTTTCCTCTACCAAATAAGATTACTAGAAGCGCAACAACAATTAAAATCTGCCAGAAACTGATACCCATATTAGCCTCACTAAATATTTATATATTCATTATATATATACTATTCAACTTTAAACAATACAATTAACTAATTCCTAAATACTATTGAATTTTAACTGCTTTTTCTTTGCTGAGGTGGGTTATGTCTTTTGCTACACCACTTTGTTTTATCATGCCGTTTTCGAGCACAATAACTCTATCTGACATAGCCAAAGCATCGTCTATATCATGCGATACAATTATGGAGGTTGTATTGTTGTCTTTTAATATTTTTTTAGTTTCTATTCTAAGCTGCACAGTTAGTGATTGATCTAAAGTCCCGAATGGTTCATCCATCAATAATATTTTTGGCTTAGGCGCCATTGCTCTTGCTATAGCAACGCGTTGCTGTTCACCACTTGATATTTCATGAGGAAAATTGTGAGCATATCTATCGACCCTAAACAATTTTAAAATATTCATTGCAGTATCAATATTTTCTTTTTTTGAATTGTTTAAACCAAACATAACATTTTTAATAATTGTAAGATGTGGAAACAGAGCTCTTTCTTGTACAACTAAGCCTACGTTTCTCTTTTCAGTTGGTATTGTGTGTAAATAATCTGAAACAATCTTATTATTTATTTGGATGCTACCATTAGTTTCTTTTTCTAAGCCAGCAATAATTCTTAGAAGTGTAGTTTTACCACAACCAGATGGTCCGAGTATTGACAGGATTTCACCTTCTTTAATTTCTAAATCGATATTGGTTAAAACAGTTTTATTCTTTATGTAAGAATGACTTAAATTTTTTATCTCAAGCGTCGACATGGCTAGATTTCCCTACTTGCTGGTCTAGAATTTCTTATTATTCTAGTCAAAATTATAATTGGAATCAATCCTACAGCTACAATAGCAATTGAAGGTGCGGCAGCATCAAACATTCTTTCTTCTGCCGCAAAAATATATGTATATACGGCAAGAGTATCAAAATTAAATGGTCTTAAAACAAGTGTGGCAGGCAGTTCCTTTATTACTTCAGAAAAAACAAGTAATAAACTTGTAAGTAAGCTAGTTTTCAGTAAAGGCGAATGGATATAAGTTAACATGGACCATCCAGAGCTCTTCAGAGTTCTAGATACATCGTCAATTTTATGATTAATCCTGTGATAGCCTGACTCAAGTGCAGAATTTGATAATGCATAAGATTTAATGACATAAGCAAAGACTAGCCCAACAAGACTGCCTGTTAGTGCCAAATTAAAAAATTCAATTGTTAAAGCTCTATCAATAAACGTTAAAAATTGCATGATACCTATAGCAAGTATTAAGCCTGGAACAGCGTAACCAACCGTAAGAAATGAGCTCATGTTGGCAAGGAGTTTATTTTTTTTATATCTAGTTGAGAAGTTAATCAGTAGTGCCAAAATAGTTGTCAAAACTGCCGCTAGAAATGCTAGTGAAAGAGTGTTCCAAGCAGTAGTAATAAATTTATAATTAAAGAAATCGAGTTTATAGTTCAGTGCCCAATAGGTAAGCTCCATAACTGGAAGAACAAAGCCTATGAAAATTGGAATAAAACAAGCTAAAAATGCAGAGGCATTATTAATTCCATTTAATTTATTGATTTTAATAGGACGAAAAACTGACATCGAATTAGAGTAAGTTGCTTTTCGTCTTGAATATCTCTCAATTACTAAAAAAATTATTACAAATAAAAGTAAGCATGAAGCTAATTGCATTGCTGTATCTATATCATAAAGGCCATACCAAGTTCTAAATATTCCAGTAGTAAATGTTGATATTGCAAAATGATCTACGGCTCCAAAATCTGATAAAGTTTCCATTAAGACCAGCATCACACCAGCTATAAGTGCCGGTCGTATCATTGGAATTCCTAATCTGAAGAAAACTTGAGTCTTATTTAATCCGAGAGTTCTTCCTGCTTCAATAATTGACCTTGATTGATTTATAAAGGCCATTCTAGATACAAGATAGACATAAGGATATAAAGTGAATGAAAAAACAATTATCGCTCCTGGAACATTTCTAACTTTTGGAAACAAGGTAAAATCCCTTCCAAGATTAAATATGTCCCTAACTAAGTTATTTGCTGTTCCAAAAGTGTCAAATAAACCTGTGAATGTATAAGCCAGGATATAAGGAGGTACAGCCAAGGGTAATATTAATGCCCATTCAAAAAAATTTTTTCCAGTAAAATCATGATTAGTGACAAGCCAGGCTGTACTTGTTCCAATTATTGAAACAATGATACCAACACCAATAACAAGGTAGATGGAGTTGCTTATGTATAAGAAAAGAACATGATTATACAAATGAGACCAGTTATCATTATAAGTTCCAATCAAACTGAATAAAACTATTGCAACAGGAGTTACAAAAAGAATGAATAATAAAAATGGCGTTGTATGCCAAAATGTTAAATTAAATGACCTCATTTACTACCTTAATATAAGCTTATCTAAGGTAATTCTAGTGAAAATTAATCAATCAGCTTGGCATTAATAGTTGATATATAAGGAAAAAAATAATAAATTCAGTTTAGAATTATTTTAAAAAAAAATGCAAACTAATAAACACATTTTTGATAAATTAAAGTTTTCGGGATTAAGAGCTACTAAACAGAGACTTAAAATTGCGAATATACTTTTTGAAAAAAATAAAACGTTTCACTTTTCTATAAGTCAATTAGCTAATTTAATAAATAAAAGGTATGGAGATACAGTAGCTTTGGCAACTGTTTATAACACTGTGCATGCTTTTAAAAATCACGGATTCTTAAAAGAAATAGCTATTAATTCGGAACATAGTTATTTTGATACTAATACAACTAATCATCACCACTTTTACGATGTTGACAAAGATGAGTTATCAGACATTGAAAACAATGATGTAAGCCCCATCAAAATAAAGAAAACAATACCTGGCAAAAAAATTAAATCAATTGAAGTTCTCGTTAAAATTTCATCAGAAAATTAATTATATTTTTTATAATCTCACATTATTGACTTTTAATTAGAACGATTATAATTTAGCTCTATGGGAACTAGAGAGAGAGAAGACGCCTTTAAAAGCGAGGAGCTTGGTAAGTGTCCTTTTACTGGCGCCGGAACACCGGCAAAGGAACAGGCTGGAAAAGGTACTGGTAACAGACAGTGGTGGCCAAATAGTCTAAATTTAAAAATACTTGGATTACATTCAGAGCTTGTGAATCCAATGGATAAAAAATTTAACTACGCCAAAGAATTCAAAAAACTTAATTATAAAGCACTTAAAAAAGATTTAAATAAGTTGATGACTGAGTCGCAAGATTGGTGGCCAGCCGATTACGGTCATTACGGACCTTTATTTATTAGACTTTCATGGCATGCTGCTGGTACATATCGAACAGGTGATGGAAGAGGTGGAGCAGGAACGGGCAATCAGAGGTTTGCACCATTAAATAGTTGGCCAGATAACGTCAACTTAGACAAAGCAAGATTGCTTTTATGGCCTATTAAACAAAAATATGGAAACAAAATTTCTTGGGCAGATTTATTCGTGCTTGTAGGTAATGTCGCATTAGAGTCAATGGGATTTAAAACATTTGGCTTTGGTGGAGGAAGAGAAGATATTTGGGAACCGGAAGATGATATATACTGGGGATCTGAAAAAGAGATGCTCGCTGTTGAAAGATACAGCGGTAAAAGAGACTTAGAACAACCTCTTGGAGCTTCTCATATGGGCTTGATATACGTGAATCCTCAAGGCCCTGATGCAAATCCAGATCCACTGTTAGCTGCTCATGACATTAGAGAGACATTTGGAAGAATGGCAATGAATGATTATGAGACTGTGGCATTGGTTGCAGGTGGTCACACATTTGGAAAATCACATGGTGCAGCATCAGAGTCACATAAGGGACCAGATCCAGAAGCATCGAGATTGCAAGATCAAGCAACTGGATGGAACAGCTCTTATAAATCCGGGAAAGGTGTTGATACTATCAGCAGCGGAATCGAGGGCACGTGGACACAAAACCCGATCAAGTGGGATATGGGTTATTTTGATTGCCTATTTAATCACGAGTGGGAGCTAACAAAAAGTCCTGCAGGTGCGCACCAATGGACTCCAAAAAAGAATGGTCAAGCTATTAAACAAGTTCCTGATGCTCATGATCCTAATAAAACACATGCTCCTATGATGCAAACTACAGATTTATCCTTACGAATGGATCCAAGTTATGGACCTATATCAAAACACTTCTTTAATAATCCATCTGAATTTGCAGATGCTTTTGCAAGAGCTTGGTTTAAGCTCACGCACAGAGATATGGGGCCAAAAGCTTGCTACCTCGGAAGTGAAGTGCCAAAAGAAGAGTTGATATGGCAGGATCCAATACCCAAACAAAAATACAAACTAACTAAAAATGATATTAAAAAACTTAAGTTAGAGATTACAAAATCTAAGATTTCTAATTCAAATCTTATATCAGCAGCGTGGGCTTCAGCATCCACTTACCGAAATTCTGATCGAAGAGGTGGAGCAAATGGAGGAAGAGTTTCTCTAGAGCCACAAATAAACTGGGAAGTCAATAATCCCTCAAAACTTAAAAAAACGATCAATGCACTAAGTAAGATTAAAAATGATTTTGATAAATCTAAAAAGTCAGTTTCATTAGCTGATCTAATTGTATTGGGTGGAAGTGTTGGAATTGAGAATGCAGCTAAGAAAGGTGGATCAAAAATTGAAGTCCCCTTTTCACCTGGACGTGGTGATGCTACACAAAATCAAACTGATGTTAATTCATTTAACTTATTAGAGCCCCAGGCTGATGGATTTAGAAATTATCAAAATAATAAGAAATCAATTACTTCAACTGAGGAAAAATTATTAGATAAAGCCAATTTAATGGGATTAACTGCTCCAGAAATGACAGTATTAATTGGTGGTCTTCGAGTTTTGGGTACGAATTTTGACAACTCTAATGTTGGAGTATTTACGAAGAAAAAAGGTACATTAACCAATGATTTCTTTATAAATCTTTTAGATATGAAAACGACTTGGAAAGAAGTTGATAGGAAAGAGCAGTTTTTTATTGGAAAAGATAGAAAAACTGGAAAAGAAAAGTGGAAAGCGTCCAGAGTAGACTTAATTTTTGGCTCTAATTCTCAATTACGTGCTCTTGCGGAGGTTTACGCTTGCTCAGACTCTAAACCTAAGTTTTTGGCTGATTTCACTAAAGCCTGGACAAAAGTTATGGATTCTGATCGATTTGACCTGAAATTGAATTAAATAAACTAAGATGACACAACTAAGTTTTGAAGACTTTTATAAAGTGCCTGAGATGCAGTTTGATATTGATAGGCTTAGAGAAGATCTAGATAGAGTGCTAGAGAAAAAAGGCTTTGACTCTCTTGGTTTATCTCATTTTGGCGCAATACCAGTTAATCAGATCCCGAATGATGAGGAGTCTATCAAAGGCCATAATATGAGAGGCATTTATTGGACAACTCCTGATGAGAGTGGAAAGGAAGTGGCAAGAGATATAAATATTGATGAAGCAAAATATACTCAAGTTGTCCCGGATTTTCAGAAAACTTATTTTGAAGATGTTGTTAGAAAGTTGCGAAGCAGATTTAAAATCGGTCGCATAAGAATATTGCTTAAAGAACCAAGATCAACTTTAAGTTGGCATCGTGATCCTGAATGTAGACTACACATTCCAATAATTACAAATCCAGGCTGTTCAATGGTAATAGAAAATGTTGCAAAACACCTACCAGCAGATGGATCTGTCTGGATTACAAATAACACAAAATATCACAATTTTTTCAATGGTGGTGAGCAAGCAAGAATACATCTTGTAGCCTGTATGCTGGAAAGTCCTTTTAAAAATTAGTATCCTTTCCTCACTTTTTTAAAGAGGTAATTTGACCTAGGATACTAATGAGAAGAAGAGACGGTGGCCAAATTACCCCTTATGAATGACTAACTTATTGCCATCCAACTCGATCCATCAACTTAACAGCTGTTGGATTGAATTCACCATAACTTGCTACTGGTGTAGCGTCTTCTTTAAAACCAGTACCAAATTGATTAATTAAATCACTCGGAGCAACACCTTCACGCATTGGGTATTCGTAAGTATTGTTTACAATGTGTGCTTGTGCTTCTTCGCCAAGTAAAAATTCAATGAATTTCACTGCATTAGATTTGTTTGGTGCATTTTTCATTAGACCAGCTCCACTAACATTTATGTGTGCGCCACGTCCGTCTTGACCTGGGAAATGCAACTGTACTTTTCTAGCAGCAGCTTGTTGTTCTTCACCTTTTTTACCTGATAGCATCAGACCAATATAATAGCTGTTCGCTATAGCAATATCCGCTTCGCCATTTGCAACAGCCATAATTTGTGCTCTGTCGTTACCTTCAGGTTTTCTCGCGAAGTTACCAACGAAGTCTTTAGCCCAAGCTTCGATTGTAGCTTCACCATGATTAGCAATCAAAGATGAGACAAGAGATTGGTTGTACATGTTACCTGAACTTCTGATCGCTATTCTACCTTTCCACTTTGAGTCAGATAGATCTTCATAAGTAAGACCAGCCATTTCAGCTTCTGAAACATTTAATGGATTGTAATAAATAACCCTTGATCTTTTTGCGATACCAACCCATTCATTATTTGGGCCTCTCAGATTGGCAGGCACTATATTGTCAACCATGCTTGAATTAATGCTTTGGAACATTCCATCTTTTTGAACTTTCCATAAGTTACCAGCGTCAACCGTAATAAATACATCAGCTGGTGAATTAGCTCCTTCAGAAGCCAATCTCTCCATAAGCGCTTTACCTTTACCAGATACAACATTAACTTTTATGCCAGTCGCATCAGTAAATTTTTGATAAAGAGCATCATCAGAGTCGTAATGCCTAGCAGTGTATAAGTTCACTTCACTGGCATAAGCTGCACCGACTGTTACAAAAGTAATAACAGCAGCAGCAAAGATTCTAAAAATACCGTTCATAATATTTTCCTTTTAAATGATAATAATAATCATTCTCATATATACTATTGCAAATGATTATCAATAGCAAAAATGTCACGCCTAGTGATTTAAATTAAAGTGAGGAAATAAATTTAAGTAATTGATTTCTTTGATTAATATCCAAATTCTTAAATTTATTTTTCGACTCAATAGATTCACCGCCGTGCCATAATATAGCCTCTTCAAGTGATTCAGCTCTCCCATCATGAAGATATGACTCTCTTCCACTAACGATTTTAGTTAGGCCAATGCCCCAAAGTGGTGGAGTTCTCCATTCATTACCTTCAGCTTCAAACTCTGGAACTTGATCGGATAATCCGTCGCCCATATCGTGTAACAAAAAATCAGAATACGGCGATATAATTTGATTATTTAAATTTTCAAAAGGACCATCACTCCTAGTAATATATCTTTCTACATGACATGAATTACAACCAACCTCATAAAATATCTTTTTTCCAGCAATCACATCAGCTTTTTTTTGATTTCTAGCAGCTGGCACGCCCAACTGAGATGAGTAGAAAGTGACAAGGTCAAGTTGGTCATTCGATACTTCAAAGTTGTCATAAATTTCACTATTACCACTTACTGAATTGTTGCAATCAAATTGCGTCTCTGTGCAATTACTTGCATTGGGATAAAATTTATTTGAAAGACCCATATCGTGATAAAAGGCATCAGCAGTTTGTTGCAATACAGTTGGTTGCGATGCCTTCCAGCCAAATCTACCTATTTTAAATTTGCTTTCTTGCATGTCCCATGTGACATTTGCTTTTCCCGAAATTCCATCACTATTAGAGTCATCAATATCTTGTAGTTTTAAAATATCTTCCTCAGCGATATTTTCAATTAAACCTAGACCTATCATAACCTGTGCAATTCTAATAGAGCTGCTTGTATTCGGCTCAAGATCTCCGTAATTGAGTTTGTCTATTATTACTTTTGGTTTTTTTAGCTGAACAATGGTTCCATCGTCATAAGCCACATTCATAAACTCATATTGTATAGAGATTTGTGCTTCTTCAAGAACGTCTTCTGTTGAGAATTCACTTAATTGTCCGCCATACGTACTATCATTATGATTTTTTTCATTAGTATTTTCAATTTTAGTTGGTTGACCTATTTGAATTACAGCTGAGATCAAATCTTCATCTATCTCAAGTATTGGCAAGTGTCCTCTTCCATCAGATATGTGACAGCCATCACAAGATGTAGAACTAAAAAATGGTCCAAGACCATCTTTGGCAATATTTTCTGATATAGCTGCATCTTCCCAAATTCTTCTAAAAAGAGAGTTTCCTACCAGAAAATTTATTCTTAAATTTTTATCAAGATTCCTCGCAGGTAAAGAGTAACTATTCTTGTTCTTAACAAAATTTGTTGTCTTACCTCCTGACATGTGGGTATCTGCATAAGCAGAAAAGCTACAAATTTGGTAAACTATTATTATAAATAGATATTTAACTAATTTAATCACTCATAGAGATTAAAAGTTAGTCGGCTTCATGTCCACTTTGAATTAAGTCATCTATATTTTCATCTTCACCAAATGGCTCAATTTGAGATTGATCAATCTCTTTAGGTTCTTTTATATCCAAATTAGGAGGTAAACGACTCTCTAAAAGTCCTGCAGCCTTGAGTTCTTCCAGGCCAGGCAAATCTGAAATTTGCTCAATATTAAAGTATTCTAAAAATCTCTCAGTTGTCCCATATATAATTGGACGTCCTGGCACTTTTTTTCTACCTATGGGTCTTACCCAATTAAGTTCCATCAAAACATCTAAGGTTCCAGGGCTGAAGTGAACTCCTCTTATATCTTCAACTTCTGCTCTTGTAACTGGTTGATGATAGGCAATAATTGACAATGTTTCAGTTGCAGCTTTAGATAATTTTCTCTGAACAATCTTTTCCTTTTTCATCATTGGTGATAAATCAGTTGCAGTTTTAAAGCTCCATTTATTACCTGTTTTGACAAGGTTTACACCACGACTTTCATATTGAGCTTTTATTAGATTTAACAATTTAGTTAAGTTAGCGCCTTTAGGCAATCTTGCCTTGAGACTTTCCGCATCTAAAGGTTCATTGGCCGCAAAGAGTAAGGCTTCGAGAATTCTTAAATTTTCCCGATGCTCTGATGGAAAATCCATTACATTACTTGTTTTACTTTCTTCAGACATCACTTATTTTAGGTAAATCCTCATCTTGTTTATTTTTTATAAATACAGGACCGAAAGGCATTAATTGCTGAACTTCGAGAATACCCTCTCTAACTAATTCCATCGCGGCCGCAAGTGTCCCAGCAACTCCAGAGCGGGCATTTTTTCCTGAAGAAAATTCTGTAGGTAAAAATTTTTCTAATCTTGTCCATTCAGGAACATCACCTATCATTCTTTGGAGGCGGGTTAATGCATCTTCCATCGAGAATACTGCTGGTCTTTGTATTGTCATAGATGAGTATGCTGATTTATATCTTTGATCAGCATAAGATTTTAATAAATCGTAATAATTTAGATAATATTCTGGAGTGCGAATAAGTCTTATTCCCTCTGGCATTCCTCTATTAAAAAAATCAGTATTTAGTTTTGGTAAATTCATAAGTTTTTCAGATGCTTGTCTTATTGCTTCAAGTTTTTTTAATTGAAATTTTAATCTTTCAGCCATTTCTTCTGCTGTTAATTCCTCACCTGATTCCTCTCTTGGTATAAGAAGGTTAGATTTTAAGTAAGCAAGCCACGCAGCCATAACTAAATAGTCAGCAGCTAGTTCAAGATTTTTATCTCTGACCCTTGCAATAAATTCTAAATATTGTTCAGTTAATTGCAGAATTGAAATCTGCATCAAATCCACTTTTTGAGATTTAGCTAGTGCTAACAATATATCCAAAGGCCCCTCATAAGCCCCTAGGTTGACGATTAAATCGTCAGAGGATAATTGAGGAGAGTTTTCGTAAGTATCTGATTTAACTTCCATTTTAATATTTATTATGATTCCTGAAGAGAAATCAATTTGATTTATTTACTATTCTTGCACCTTAATCAACAATTCATTCAATTCTTCATCAATCAATTTTGTATCACATTTATTTTCTTTAAATATTATGCTAGTTAAGTCTTCTTGATGAGTTATTGGATAATGTTTTTTTTCAATACAGTTTGCTATCTCATTCATTTCATTGATGTTTCCATTACAGTGAAGGACTATATCGCATCCTGCTTCAAGTGCTTTAGATGATGCTTCTTGCAAAGGTAAATTTATTGCCTTCATAGAAATATCATCTGTTATCAGTGTTCCTTTGAACCCTATTTCATCTCTAAGTACTTGATTGATAATTTTTTTTGAGAAAGTGCATACATTTTGTTCGTCAATATCAGAATAAATAATGTGAGCAGTCATTCCCAATACACAACGTGAGTTAAATTTAAATGGATAAAAATCGCTAGCTGACATGTCAGATCTTTTTGAATGAACATATGGTAAACCTAAATGACTATCTACATTGGCTCTACCATGACCAGGCATATGCTTAATAATTGGAGCCACACCGTTACTATTTAAAATATCAATCACCTCAGATCCATAACTTGCAACTATATCTCTATCATTTGAAAAAGACCTATCACCAATGATGCCACTTTCATTTGCGTCAGGAATATCTAAGACAGGTATACTATTAACGTTTATTCCAAGTTTTTTTATATAAGTTGATATAAGTTTATAATTAAGTTGAAATATTCTATTACCTATTTCAACAAAATTTTTTCTCAGGTTAAATAATTTTTTTGCTGAGGGGAACTTAAATGCTCCTTTGAAATTTAATCTAGATACTCTTCCACCTTCTTGATCAATTAAAATAGGAATTTCAGTACCATATATTTTCTTAATAGAGTCAGTTAGAATTTTTATTTGATCCTCTGATGAACAGTTTCTTTCAAAGAGGATGACTCCCCAAGGACGATATGCTCGCAAAAATATTTCTTCTTCTTTTGTGATGTTAGTCCCTTTGAGACCACAAATTAAAGGTATAAATTCTTCCATATCTTTTATTGACCTAAATTATATATGCCAAGATCAGGTGTTTTAATGCCTTCTTTATCTTCAGGCAATACTCGGTAATCTTTTAAATTTGAATCAATATTTAAAATTCCCTCATCGTTACTATTTTTTTTAAAATAAATAGATAGAAAAAAAATTAATAAAACTACAAATGATATTGTGATCAGCAATTTAAATTTCATTGCATTTCATCTGGAGCAGAAACACCAATTAGACTCAATCCTGACTTAAGTGTTTCTTGGGTCGCAATCAACAATGCAATCCTCACATTGCTAATTTCAGGCCGTTCTTCATCAATAAATTTGTTATTCTTATCAATTTTCCCCTGGTTCCATAAAGAATGAAAAGATGAAGAAAGATCATATAAGTAATAAGATATTCTATGAGGTTCATATAATTTTACTGCTGTTTCAATAACACCTTTCCAATCTAAAAGTATTTTAATTAGCTCTATCTCACCTTCTTTATCAAGGAGACTAAAATTACAATTATCAAAATTGGTTAAATCAATATTCATATTTGTTTTTTTAAGTTTATTTATTACTGATGAAATTCTTGCATGAGCATATTGAACATAAAATACAGGGTTATCTTTTGATTGCTCTGTAACTTTTTGCACATCAAACTCAAGAGGAGCTTCATTTTTTCGATACATCATCATAAATCTTATGCTGTCGCTTCCAACTTTATCAACCATTTCTTTTAGAGTAATAAATTCTCCAGATCTCTTTGACATTTTTACAAGCTTTCCATTTTCAACCAATTTAACCATTTGACACAATTTAGCTGTAAACTCTGCTTTATTATTAGTTAAAGCTTTAACTGAGGCATTCATTCTTTTTACATAACCTCCATGATCGGCACCTAATATATCAATTAAGTGATTTGAACCTCTTTGGATTTTGTCAAAATGATATGCAATATCATTTGCAAAATAAGTCCATTCTCCAGTTGATTTTTGAAGAGGTCGGTCGATTTCATCTCCAAATTTAGTAGACCTAAATAGAAGTTGCTCTCTTGGCTCCCAATCCTCTATTTCCTTACCTTTTGGTTTTTCAAGAGTGCCTCTATATATCATATCCATATCTTTAAGACGATTGATAGCATCATCTATTTTGCCCTCAACAATCAATGATTGTTCTGAAACGAACAAATCTTGATTTATTGAAAGCGAAGACAAATCAGATTTAATTCTGTTGAGCAAAAAATCTATAGTCTCCTGTCTAATTATATCTAAGTGCTCTTTATTATCTAAGATATCGTTACCATGTTTATTTAAAATATGTCTTGCTACATCAACTAAGTATTCTCCTGGATAAAAATTCTCAGGATAATTTTCTGATATATTTTTAACAAGTAATTCATTAATTCGTATTATAACTGAACTTACTAATTGAGAGATTTGTATACCGGCGTCATTCACATAATACTCTCGTGTTACTTTATGGCCTGTTTTTTCTAATAAGTTTGCTAATACATCACCATAAACAGCGCCTCTGCAATGTCCGATATGTAATGGTCCAGTTGGATTCGCAGAAACATATTCAACATTAACATTTTTGCCACTGCCAATATTTGTAGGTACTAATTCATTCGTTTTTAATCTTAGGGATAGAAACTTGTGCCACAAAGTTTTCCTTGTCCAAAAATTTATAAAACCAGGACTTGCAACTTCAATTTTTTCAAAATCGTCTGAAGCTCTTAGTTTTTCAGCAAGTTCTTCCGCAGCATTTAATGGCTTTATTTTGAGCGTCTTGCTATTAACCATACAAATATTTGTACTTATATCCCCATTATCTTCTCGTTTTGGTCGCTCAATAACAAATGAGGAGTTATAAATCGTTCTATAGTCAAGATTATATTGCTCCGCAAATTCACGTGCTACTAGCTCTCTTAAATATGAATAAATATCATTCATTTTATTTTATACTTTTATAAATTTCACTCGCATAATTATCAGTCATACCTGCAATATAATCACAAACTACCCTTGCTTTATTTTCATTCCCTAATCTTATTTTGAAGTCTTTATGCATCAAATTCTCGTCATCCATAAATTTTCTGAAAAGAAATGTAATTATTTGAGATGCGTCATTAGTCATCTTTATTACTTTATCATGATTATACATTTTTGAATTCAAAAAGCTCTTTATACTATCCACATCTCTAGAAAATTTATCAGAAAACGATGCTATTTTACCATCAAGCATCCTTACCTCTTTATCGCTGCTTAAATCAAATTTTTTAATATTTAATTTTATTGTATTAATGACGTCTTCAATCATTAAAGCCGTAGACTTTCTGGTAATTTCATTATTAATTCTCTGTGTATCCCTCGTTCTATAATTGTTTGGAAATTCATCCAAGATTTTACTTAATATTGGCAATTCTTTTAAATCTTCATAAGTAAAAAACCCTGCTCTTAAACCATCATCTAAATCATGGTTATTATAAGCAATATCATCTGCTATGGATGCTATTTGAGCTTCAATTGAAGAAAATTCGTTCAACTTTAAATTAAATTTATCATTTAAGTTCACTATGGTTTGAGGAACATTTTTTATTATAGGTCCATTGTGTTTTGCTAAACCCTCAAGTGTTTCCCAAGTTAAATTTAATCCATCAAAATCAAAATATTTTTTTTCTAATAAATGAACAACTCTGATTGCTTGCTCGTTATGATCAAATCCTCCATAGTTAATCATAGCTTCTGATAATGCTTGTTCACCAGCATGACCAAAAGGGGGATGACCAATATCATGAGAAATAGATAATGTTTCTGCTAAATCTTCATTAAGGGAAAAAACCCGACATATAGATCGTGCAATTTGTGATACTTCAAGCGAGTGAGTTAATCTTGTTCTATAATGATCTCCTTCGTGTGAAACAAATACTTGTGTCTTATGCTTTAGTCTTCTAAATGCAGCTGAGTGAAGTATCCTGTCTCTATCTCTTTGAAATTCTGACCTGGTAAGACTATAAACTTCTTTGACTAGTCTGCCCTTTGACTTACTAGGATCAGAAGCAATTGAATTGTGATCAGTGGTTGTGTTCATTAACAATAAAATGTATTTTTAATTATATAGCAAATGAATGTCTATATAACTACTAATAAAATTATATAAGATGACTAAAATAGTAAGTTGGAATGTGAATTCTATCCGAGTGAGAATGCCTCATATTTCAGAGTTAGTTCATTCAGTAAAACCAGATGTAATACTTCTACAAGAGACTAAATCTACTGATGAGAACTTTCCAACAGAAGAAATTAAAAATCTTGGATATGAGATTCTTATTCATGGACAAAAGTCATACAATGGAGTTGCTATTCTCTCGAAGATACCTTTTGAATTAATAGCCAATGAATTGCCAGGAGATAAGAAAGATACACAGGCGCGATTTATTGAAGCCAGAATTTTAACAACAAATCCTTTTAATGTTGCCTCTATTTATTTGCCTAATGGGAACCCAATTGATACTGAAAAATTTCCTTATAAACTTAGTTGGATGAAGAGATTAAAAAAATATGCAGAACTTAAAATGAAACATCATGAAACAATTATTTTTGGTGGAGACTATAATATCATTCCTAAAAAGGGAGATGCAGTTGATATTGAAAAATGGAAAAATGATGCTTTACATCACGAAAAATCTATAAAATTGTTCAGGGAAATTGTGAATTTAGGACTTACAGATGTATTTAGGGTTTTTAATTCTAGGGATTATGAATTTACATATTGGGATTATTCAAGAGGTTCATGGGAAAAAGATAATGGATTAAGAATTGACCATTTTCTAGCTACGCCACTTGCAATAGACAGAATTAATGATTGCCAAATAGAGAAAAAATTTAGGGCACTTGAAAGACCTTCAGATCATGTGCCTATTTGGTTTGAAATTGATTAGCTTACAGAATTGTTTCTGGCAAGTATATTAACTAACTCATACACTATGGTTGCAGCTGCAGTTGAAGTTAATTCAGCGTGATCATATGCAGGTGCAACCTCAACTACATCTGCTGAAACTAAATTTGTATCCTTGAGCCCCCTTAAAACATTCAGCATTTCTCTTGAAGTCATTCCAGCTATTTCTGGTGTCCCCGTACCTGGTGCGTGTGCAGGATCAAGAACATCGATATCTATTGATAGGTAAAGTGGGCTATCTCCTATTCGATCTTTAATTCTTTGTGCTATTTCTTCTGTTGATTGTGTTTGAAAATCATCACAATGAATTGTTTTAAAGCCAAGGTCTCTATCATTTTTTAAGTCTTCTGTACTGTATAATGGGCCTCTTATTCCAACATGCATGGAAGAGTCATCTAAAAATAACTTTTCTTCTCTTGCACGCCTAAATGGAGTGCCGTGTGTATAAGGGGCTCCAAAATATGTATCCCACGTATCTAAATGAGCATCAAAATGAACCAAAGCTACTGGTCCACCAACTTTTTTATTTACAGACCTTAAAAGTGGCAGAGCAATAGTATGATCCCCGCCGATAGTAATAATACTGCCAACCTCTGATAGAAGTTTATCAGCTCCTTTTTCAATTTGTAAAATAGCTTCGTCTATATTAAATGGATTACAAGCTATATCACCTGCGTCGGCAACTTGTTGAATTTTAAAAGGCTCAACATCGTAGTTGGGGTGATAATTTGTTCTAAGTTGTCTTGAGGCCTGTCTTACACTTTGAGGTCCAAAGCGCGCGCCTGGTCTATAGCTTGTACCTGCATCAAATGGAACTCCTACAATTGCAACATCACATTTATCAACATCCCGTAACTCAGGAAGTCTTGCAAAAGTAGAAGGTCCTGCATATCTTGGCACAATTGTTCCACTTACTGGTTGTATTGGTTCTTTCTTATTTTTATCACTCATATTTTTATCTAAAATGCAAAATCTTGAAATAAGTTTGGATCTCCAAAAATATCTCCATAATCTAGATTGCCCCCCAAGTTTCCACCACCAAGCTCTTCATCTGAAAGTTCATTTTGTTCTAATACCTGTAGTTGATCAAGGAATTTTGATTTTTTTTCTTTATCAGCTGCATCTATACAAGACTGTCCGTAAAGGTCATTTTTTAAAATTTGAGTTCCACCGTAAGAACAAAGAATAACTAAAAGTATAATAGCTACAATTCCTTTTGGTATTTTAAAGCCTACTTTGTAGTCTTTATCAATTCTAGATATTGCAGCTTTTTCAGTTACGTACTTTTCCTGGGACAAAGCATATTTTTTTTCTTCCCTTCGTCTTAATATTTCATAAGTGACAGCCGCAATAATTGTAAGGGCAATAATTGATAGTGCTAAGGCACTTAAAGCAGGACTTATTCCCAGTCTTACTTTCGAAGCAATAACGGTTGTTAGAGTTTGATCTGATAAAATACTAAATACCGTTGTATTATAATTTTCAAAAGATGCGAGAAAAGCAATCACAGCAGCTGATGCTATTGCAGGTGCTAAATATGGAATTAATATTTTAAAAAATACTTGAGTTTGAGATGCTCCTAAATCCAATGCTGCTTCTTCTTGTGTTTGATCAAATCTCTGTAAGCGTGCAACAAAAATAAGAAAGCAATAAGTTGAAATAAAACAAGTTTGAGCAAGAATTGTTAAAAATATTCCATTTCTTCCAATTTCAGATATAAATCCCTCACCACCTAGTCCAGCAAGTCTATCCCATAAAACAACTGTAGATATTCCGATGATTACGCCTGGAAATAAAACCGGCATAATGGAAATTGAATAATAAATATCTCGTAATTGAGATTTAACTTGGGTGAGCACTATAGCTGCAGCCATTCCTATTGGAACAGCCAATAAAACAACACCTCCTCCAATAATGAGACTGCTAATTAATCCATCATGTAGACGCCAATCAGTAAACAAACCAGCTAAATGTTGTCCATCATAAGCAATTTTTCCCTCATTAAACCACCTGAAAGTAAAACATTCCCAGGGAGTTATAGCTGGAAACTCTGCTGAATTAAAAGCAGTAAAGCTCATAATAATCAGAGGACCAAAGAGATAAGTAAAAAAGATAAAAAGGTACAACCCCATCATAAACTTCATAACATGCGATGATGTCATCTTATAATCTCCCCAATACGGACTTTAAATATTCTCATCATTGTGAGAACAAATATAACTGAAATTATTAATAATATTATTGAGTAAGCAGATCCTCTTGACCAGTTATCATTCATATTAAACCATTGATAAATTAATTGAGGAAACCATAGAGTATTGGGACTACTCAATACAACTGGTGTAGCTAAAGCTCCAACTGTAAGCATGAATACCATAGTGCAGCCAGATACGATACCTGGTTTAGCGTGTGGAATTACAACCCTCCAATGTGTTCTAAATGTTGATGATCCTAAATCTTTTGCAGCTTCTATCTGGTTTACATCAAGACTCTCAATCGCATTGTAAAGCGGAAACATCATTAGTAAAATATAGGCATAAATCAGACCGGTATATAAACCGATATCATAGGTTATAAATAATATGCCTTGATCAATAATGCCAATACCAGTAAGAACATTATTTATCACACCTTCATTTGCAAAAAGTATTCTTAAAGCAAAAGATCTTAAAAGCTCATTAATCCAAAATGGAATGATAAGTGACACAATTAAAAGTCTTGCTGTGCTTGGATTTGCAATTTTTGCGATATAAAATGCTATTGGATAACAAAAAGCAAGATTCGCTAGAGTTACAAATATAGATACCAATATAGTTCTGCCAAAGACTCCTAGATCGACAAAATTAAAAGCATCTTGAGCAGTTTTTGATCCAAAAACAAAGTGTTGATAGTGTTCAAAAGTATAGAAATCTTTTGGTCCTCCTCTCTCTAGTGGTGGCACATTGGTTCTAAAGGACAAATCTAGCATGTATAACTGAGGTATAATTACAAGAAATACAAACCAAAAAATTATTGCAACTAGAAAGTATATTGCAATTGCTCTTCCATTCTTTTTGAAAAAAGGTTGTGTGAAAAAATAACTATTCATATTAATCAATTGCCAAGGGTGCTTTTGGTAAAATAATAGATTTTTGTGAGTCAAACCCTAAATTTATACTAGATCCATTTTTAATATGGGAAGTATCTATTGCATTAGGGACTGAAAATTTTATTTTTGTTCCAGATTTTAAATGCGCATAAAAATTTTTAATATTTCCTTCAAATTCAAAACTATCAATTATCACTGGTAAAGAATTATCAAAGTTATCATCACTTCTTGGAAGAAAAAGTGACTCCGGTCGAACAAATGCAATTGCATCATCATTAATATTTAGATTAGTATTATCATTAATTGTAGATCGGAAAATGCCATCAGGGGTATCTATCTCAACTGTTTTTCCATCAATACTTTTAATTCGACCATAAATGGGATTGTTTTCTCCAACAAATGTTGCAACAAATGGTGTTCTAGGATTGTTATAAACTTCATCGCATGGACCTACTTGTTCTAACTCGCCCTCATTCATAACTGCAATTCTATCAGACATTGTAAGGGCCTCTCCTTGATCATGTGTAATATAAATAAAGGTAATATTCACTCTTTTTTGTATTTCACGTAACTCAGTTCTCATTCTTTGACGCAGTTTTAAATCAAGAGCTGATAATGGTTCATCTAATAATAGAACTTTAGGCTCAACGGCTAATGCCCTAGCAATTGCAACTCTCTGTTTTTGACCCCCTGATAATTGATGAACTTTTTTTTCACCTTGTCCTTCGAGGGCTATAAGCTCCAAAAGCTCGTCGGCTCTTTTCTGTCTATCAGTTTTAGAAACTCCTCTTACTTCTAGTGAAAATGCAATATTTTCTGAAACAGTCATAAGGGGAAACAAAGCTAGGTTTTGAAATATTAGTGCGGTAGGTCTTTTATTTGGCCCTATGCCTGACATATCCTTGTTATCGATTAATACATTACCTTCAGAAGGATCTTGAAAACCTGAAATTGCTCTCAGTAAAGTTGTTTTTCCACATCCTGAAGGCCCTAAAAAACTAAAAAACTCTCCACCTTCGATTTTCACACTGACATTCTTTGCAGCAAAAAAACTTCCAAAGGTTACAGAAACATTACTTAATTCAACATCAGCGCTCATATGAATAAATTATTATTATATAAAAAAACTCATTAAAAAAAACGCCCAAGTATTTCACTTGGGCGTTTAAGTTTAATTTTAGAGTGAATTACGCAGTTTCAAATTTATTTGCGTACTCCGCTCTTGCATCTGCATACCATGGTGGTTCTGGCGGCCAAGGATTTAACTTGGTCGAAGTATCCCCCGGATATATTGCTTTTGCTAAAGCTTTAGTTTCATCTGAGTAATGATCTGAAGCTCCATTAACAGCAGAGTTATAACCGATTTCATTCACAGTTTGACCACCTACTTCCGGTGTAAAACTATAATTGATTAACTCATAAGCTTCATCGATATTTTCTGCTTTTGCAGAAAGTGTTATTCCATCGATCCAAGCTAATGCACCTTCATCGGTTGTTTGATAAGCAACTGGTTCTCCTGCTTTCATCATTGCAGCTATTGGACCATCCCAAGTCTGACCTACGACAACTCCATCGGATGTAAATCCTTGTTTCTGTGGATCTGCTCCTGACCAGAACTTGACAAGATTTCCTTTTTTAGAAATACAATAATCAGTAATTGTTTCCCAATTTTTTCTCATTGTATCTTCATCTTTATATGAAGACCAGAAATCCATTTTTCCTTGATGGTGCATCCAAATACCACAACCAGTCATCATTGAATAAGTTCTACCCATCATGAAAGCTCCATCAATACCTGGATTAGGTTCCCAAATATCACCAAAACTTGGAAGTCCATCAGGTTGCCACTTATCAGTTCTCCATGATATTGACTCTGTTCCCCATAATTGAGGCACCCAGTGTGAACCATTGCCACCAAAGTTCCAGTCGCGCTCACCTACCGCAAGCATTCCAGGATTAACAGCGCTAGTGTTTATTCTGTTCATATCAAATGGCGCAAGAACACCAAGGTTCTCCCACTGCAAAGCTCTCATATTAGTTGGACTTGCTAGATCGAAACCAGCACCACCACCAGCTTTCATTTTGGATATGATTTCTCCGTTATCACCTATTTTAGTATGGTTAACTGTAATGCCTGTTTTAGCTTTAAAATCTGCAACTACAGAGTCAGGTAAATACTCTCCCCACATTAAAACATTAACAACGGGAGCAGCAAAAGCATTTGGAATGTACCAAGGACCAATTGCTGCTGCTGCACCAGTGGCAGCTGCACCTTTTAGTACTGATCTTCTTGAAACTTTTGCAGCCTTAAGAGTTTTATTTATTTTCTTCACGGCTACTCCTCTATTATTATTTAATTAATGAAAAATTCTCATACATATGGGAGTTACTGTAAAGAGTAAAATTGATGATTTTCGTAAGCTTTTTTAGGGTAAAATTAAATTTTTTACTAATCCTATGAAAAATATAGATAAAAAGTAGTTATATATTTAAACTTTAAATATAATTAATAAAGTACTGATTAATATGATTTTTTTTAATTGATTATAAATAATTGTTAAAATGAAGCAAAAAATTGTCTTTAATGAAACCTTCAAATGCTAAAGACCACAACAATAGGATCATATCCAAAACCAGATTATCTAAATCTTCCAGACTGGTTTAAAGGCGAGAAAGGAACAGACTCAGAATATCCTACATCTGGATGGGTTGAAGCGGTAAGTGCCATGGGGGAAGACTTTGAAAAGATAATTATTAGAGCTTCCCAAGAAATCATTCAAGATCAAATAGATTGTGGCGTAGACGTTGTAACAGACGGTGAAGTAAGAAGAGAAAATTATATACATTACCATTGTAGGTTTCTTAAAGGTATTGACTTTAATAAGTTAACAAAAAAAACAGCAAGAACTGGAAACTATGATTGTTATCTGCCAACAATAACTAATAAAATAAAATTTGATAAACCTTTCTTATCAAATGAATTTAAACTTTGTCAAAAATTATCATCTAGACCGGTAAAAATTACAATTCCTGGACCACTAACTATTGCTGATACCATTGCTGATAATTTCTACAAAGATCATAAGAAAATGGGAATAGATTTATCGGAGTCTATTAATCAAGAAATTAGATTTTTGGTAGACAGTGGTTGTAAACATATTCAGATTGATGAACCTCTTTTTGCAAGAAAGAGTGATGATGCACTTAATTTTGGAATTGAAAACCTAGAACGATGCTTTCATAAAACCCCTAAAGATGTAGATAAAATTGTTCATGTTTGTTGTGGTTATCCAGACAAAATCGATGCCATAGATTATCCTAAGGCTCCACTTAATAGTTATTTTGAAATTGCATCAACAATAGAAGACTCGATTATTGATACTATTTCAATTGAAGATGCTCATAGATTTAATGATCTAAAGTTGCTTGAAATTTTTAAAAATAAAAAAGTCATTTTTGGATTGATCAAAGTTGCCTCAAGTGAACTTGAAGATGTAGACGAGATAATTGATAGAATTAAAAGCTGTTTAGATCATATTGATAAAGAAAGACTAATCGCTGCGCCAGACTGTGGCCTAGGTTATTTATCTCGTGATTTGGCCCGTGCAAAATTAAAAGTACTTACAAAAGCTGCAAAAAGTATCAATTAAATATTTTTTTTGGATCCACGTAGTCTAAATTTAGATCCCGAGCGACGTCTAGTTGAGTACAAGATCCGTCAAAAATATTCAAACCATTAAGTAAATGTTTGTCTTCTGATAATGCTTTTTTTACACCTTTGTTTGCTAATTTTTTTACGAAAGGAAGTGTTGCTTGGTTTAAACTAATTGTAGAAGTTCTTGGAACACAACCTGGCATATTAGTTACACAATAATGGACTATATCATGATGAATATAGACTGGATTTGCATGGGTTGTAGGCTTGCTTGTTTCTATGCAACCCCCCTGATCAATAGCAACATCAACTAATGCTGCGCCCTTTCTCATTTTTGATACAAGAACTTCAGATACTAATTTAGGTGCTGTAGCTCCTGGTACAAGCACCCCACCAATCAATAAATCACAATTAGTGACTTGATCCGTAATACTTTCGGGAGTCGAAATGACAGTAGTTACATTTCCATCAAAATACTTACTTAATTCATCAAGTCTTTCTTGAGATTTATCAATAAGAATCACATTTGCCTTCATGCCGTGTGCAATTAGCGCAGCATTGAAACCAACAACTCCACAACCAATTATAACTACATCCGCGGGAGGAGCTCCTGTCGCACCAGATAACAATACACCTCTTCCATTATTAGTCATTTCTAAAGATCTTGCTCCTGCTTGAATTGAAATTCTACCTGCAACTTCACTCATAGGAGCAAGTAGTGGCAGTCTATTATTGTCATCAGTTACAGTTTCATAAGCTATGCATGTTGAACCAGAGTTTATAAGTCCTTCTGTAAGTTTTTTATCAGCAGCTAGATGTAAATAAGTAAATAAATTTTGTCCCTTTTTTAACAAATTTACTTCTTGAGATTGGGGCTCTTTAACTTTTACAATCATTTCAGCATGTTCAAATATTTCTTTGGCAGTATCTATGATTTTCCCTCCTGCCTCTAAATAGTCTGAGTCCTGAAATCCAGAACCATTACCTGCATTAGTTTCTATAATTACTTCATGACCCTCATCAACAAGGCTCTTTACACTATTCGCAGTAAGTCCTACTCTATTTTCTTGAGGTTTTATTTCTTTTGGAATTCCGATGATCATAATTGAAATATAACTAATAATTATACTATTCGACTACTAATACAAATATAAAGGTACTCAAAATGGGGAAAAAATGGCTGGATATTGTTTATAATGAAAAAAGTTCTATTAAATTAAAACAACATTATAAATTTTGGGCCGATGATTATGATCGGGACTTAGTTGATTGGGGCTATGCATATCCTTCCCAATTAAAGAAGGTTATGTCGCAAGATATAAAGGTAAAAAAAGATTCTAAGATATTAGATGCTGGTTGTGGAACAGGACTTGTTGCCCAGGTCTTAAGTGATATGAATTTTAAAAATATAGTTGGATTAGACTATTCAATAGACATGCTTAAGATTGCTAAAAATAAAAAAATTTACAAGAGACTAATTCACGAGTCTCTTAACAAAAAAACATCTCTTAGAAGTAATCAATTTGATATCGTTTTATGCACTGGAGTTCTAACATCGGGGCATGTAGGAGCAAAAGCAATCAATGAATTAATTAGAGTTACAAAAAATAAAGGCTATTTGATATTATCTATAGCAGAGTCTATTTTTGAAAAGCTTGGGTTTAAAGATGAAATTGAGAAAAATAAAAAACAGATATCAAAAATTAAGATATCCAAGCCGTTCATTGCTTTGCCTAATCACAAAAGTAGCGCAACATCTAAAATGTATTTGTTTCAAAGAGTCTAAACTCTTCTGATCAGGAGTGAGGGAAGAAGAAAATATTAAGAAACTCTATCCTAATTGATCTTGGCTCATGTCTTCAGGATTAATACCTGCAACTTCAACAGGTTTTTTCATAGCGTCTCTTCTGAATGGCTCTCCTAATTCTTGATTTAAGATAACTTCTATAAAAGTTGTAACACCATTTGCTTGCTCATCACATGCAATTCTCAAAGAGTTGGTTAGTTCGTCCATAGATTTGACTGTAACTCCTTTAAGGCCACAACCCTCAGCAACTTTTGCATAGCTTAAATCTGGATCTAATTCAGTTCCAACAAAATTATCATCATACCAAAGTATAGAATTTCTTTTTTCCGCACCCCATTGGTAGTTTCTAAAAATTACCATTGTAATAGCTGGCCATTCATCTCTAGCACATGATGTCATTTCATTCATACTGATACCAAATGCACCGTCACCCGCAAAGCCTACAACTGGTATATCAGGGCAGCCAATTTTAGCACCTAATACAGAAGGAAAGCCATAACCACAAGGGCCAAACAGGCCAGGAGCTAAATATTTTCTTCCTTCTTCAAATGTAGGATAAGCATTTCCAATAGCACAATTGTTTCCAATGTCTGATGATATGATTGCCTCTTTTGGAAGCCCATCTTGAATAGCTCTCCATGCCATTCGAGGTGACATACGGTCAGAATCTCTTTCTCTTGCATCATTATTCCAAGTTGTTCCAGGATCATCATCTTCATGATCCATACTACTTAATGTTTGCAACCATGCTGATTTTGTTTGATGAATAAGAGCTTTGCGTTCTTCTCTATTTTTATTTCCTGCATCCGAAGATAAATTTTTGAGAATTTGTTGCGCAACAAGTTTAGCGTCACCACAGATACCAACTGATACTTTTTTTGTTAATCCAATTCGATCAGAATTGATATCGACTTGGATTATAGATGCATCTTTAGGCCAGTAATCAATTCCATAGCCTGGTAAAGTCGAAAAAGGATTTAATCTCGTGCCAAGTGCCAATACAACATCAGCTTTAGCAATAAGTTCCATCGCAGCTTTTGACCCATTATATCCTAAGGGTCCCACAGCAAGAGGATGACTACCTGGAAAGCTATCGTTATGCTGATAACCAGATGCAACTGGGGAGTCTAATCTTTCAGCAAGTAATTTACAGTCCTCAATGGCATTTGCCAAAACCACTCCCGCACCTGACAAGATAACTGGAAAGCTAGCATTTGATAATAATTCAGATGCATTCTTAATGGCTTCTACTCCTCCAGAAGGTCTTTCAAATTTTATAATTGGAGGAATTTCAATATCGATAACCTGTGTCCACATATCTCTTGGAATATTTATTTGAGCAGGAGCTGATCCTCTGAAAGCTTTTGATATTACACGGTTTAGAACTTCTGCAACTCTTGTTGGATCTCTTACTTCTTCTTGATAGCACACCATGTCTTTGAATAAAGCCATTTGTTCAACTTCTTGAAATCCACCTTGACCTATAGTTTTGTTTGCTGCTTGCGGAGTCACCAAGAGCATTGGAGTATGATTCCAATATGCAGTTTTAATGGGTGTAACAAAGTTCGTAATTCCTGGTCCATTTTGAGCAATGCACATCGACATCTTACCTGTCGCTCGTGTGTATCCATCAGCGATAATCCCGCCATTGGTCTCATGAGCAACATCCCAAAAAGTAATTCCTGCTTTTGGGAACAAATCAGAGATTGGCATAAAAGCAGATCCAATAATGCCAAAAGCATGTTGTATACCATGTTTTTGAAGAACTTTTATAAAAGCTTCCTCAGTAGTCATTTTTGTCATCCGAAAACCTCTTAATTTAATATCTTATTACGCTCAGGATCATAAAAACATTTTCTTGAACATATAGCTTTATACTTAATACCAGCTACTTCAATTTCAAATTTTTGCTCACTGATCATTTTGTTTATTGAATCTTCATTAGGACCAGAAATATATCCCATTGCCAATGATTTGTCTAAATAGAAACCATACATTCCAGAGCTTATTTCTCCTACCCGATCTCCGTTGAAGTAAATAGGCTCATTATGATATAGAAGTACATCTTGAGTTTCTAAAGAAAAATTGAGTTTTCTTCTTTTTAGACCATCCTCTAAACTTTCCTCAATTGCCTCCTGACCATGAAAAGGATCTTTTTTATTCAAGTTTACGCAAAAACCTACACCTGCCTCATAAGGGTTTTCTTCAACAGTAATGTCATGACCCCAATGCAAGTAACCTTTTTCCATTCTTAGTGAATTCAAAGCATGGTAACCGGCCAACTTTGGTTTCAACTGACTTCCATTTCCGTAAACTGAATTAAATAAATCAACTAATTGATCAATTGGTACATAAATTTCAAAACCTTGTTCGCCAACGTAAGTTAATCTATTTAATCTACATTCAATATTCTTTATTCTTACCTTTTTAGAGAATCCAAAGGGTATGCTTTCATTTGAAATATCATCATTGGATAAAGATTGTATTAGCATCCTAGCATTAGGACCCATTACTGAAAGGCAGCCAAATTTGTGAGTAACATCATTTAAACTAACATCTCCAAATTTTTTTGATAAATTCGTCATCCAGTATAGGTCTTTATTGTGAGAGGTTGGTGATGTTATAAATAAAAATTTATCTTTTTCTATTCTGGTAATTGTTATATCTGCTTCAGTTCCTCCTAAATGATTTAACATTTGTGTATATACAATTTTTCCAACAGATACATTCATCTCGCTTACACAAACGTAATTTAAAAATGGGAGGGAGTCTTTGCCTTCAATAATAAATTTAGAAAATGAAGTTTGATCAAAAACACCTACATTATTTCTGACATGATGACATTCTGTTCGTACATTTTCAAACCAGTTTTGTCTACCATATGAATATTTGTAATTCGCTTTACTTTTGTCTTCTGCATACCAATTTGCCCTTTCCCATCCAGCTAATTCTCCAAAGCATGCACCATGGTTTTCCAAGTCTGTATGAAGAGGTGATTTAATTTGATCTCTTGAAGTCTCATACTGATAAAATGGCCAGTGAATTTTGTATAAGAGACCCAATGACTCAGTGCTCCTTTCTCGTAAATAGTTATCATTGTCTTGAAAGTCTAATACTCTCGCAATATCAACGTCCCACAAGTCAATATTGCTCATGTCATTTATAATCCATTCTGCCATAACCTTACCAACGCCACCCGCTGATTGAACACCAATTGAATTAAAACCAGTTGAAACAAAAACATTATCCTTGTAGGGAACTTTTCCTAGGTAGTACCGATCATCAGGTGTAAAACTTTCAGGTCCATTAAAATATGTTTGAATTCCAATTTCATTTAAAATTGGGAGTCTTTCCATAGCATTCAACAATGTTGGACCAAAATGATCTAGGTCGTTTGGCAAACTATCAAATTCAAAATCTTTTGGAATTCCCTTCATGCCCCATGGCTTAGCCTTCACTTCAAATGCTCCTATTAATAATTTACCAGCATCTTCTTTGACATAAATTTGTGAGTCTGGGGCTCTAAGAACAGGAAGATTTTTTATAATATCTTCTGAAAACTCAGTAAGAGCATAGAAATGTTCACACGCATGAAGTGGAATATTTACACCACACATTTTTCCAACTTCTCTGCTCCACATACCTGAGGTAATAACAATTTTTTTACATTTAATTTCTCCTAACTCAGTAAGAACTTTAGTAATTTTATTTTCTTCCTGCTCGAAACCCAATACTGCATTGTGTTCAATTATTTTTCCGCCCATTTTTTTTGTTTCTTTAGCAAGGCACATGGTTACATCCACTGGGTTGATCTGGCCATCTTTAGGGAGATAAAATCCACCTTTTATTCCTTTAAGATCAATTAATGGATACTTACTTTTAATTTCATCTAAACCTACCTCCTCAACCTCAAGTCCAAAATGTCGACCCATTGACGCTGATCTTCTCAATTCCTCAAGCCTTTCTTCATTCTCAGCAATTGAAATTGATCCATTCTGAACCATGCCCGTAGATAGATCTTTTTCTTGATCAAGTTCACAATAAAGATCTGTTGAATACTTAGCCATCATTGTTAAATTTTTTGAAGATCTTAATTGACCTACAAGTCCTGCTGCATGCCAAGTAGTTCCGCATGTCAGAGATTTGCGTTCTAAAAGAACTGTATCGATATTTTTTTTTGATAAATGATATGCAATGCTACAGCCTACAACTCCTCCTCCAATAACGACAACCTCAGCTTCATGAGGAAGATTAGGCTTAGAAGTCATATTTAATATTTTACTAGAACTTCCTTTATTCTTTGAAGCATTTCATCAATATGTTTTTCTTCAGCAATTAAAGCGGGCGCAACAATACCTGCATCACCTGTAAATTTTATATGTACGCCATTAGCGAATGTTTTCTTTTGAGCGTCATATCCTCGAACACCTGGATTTTTATCTACAGCTAAGTCAAAAGCTGCCATCATGCCGTCACCTCTTACATCAGTTACTATCGGTATATCTTGAAACGCGTCAAAGACAGCATCAAGAAAATATGATGACATTTTTTCTGCTCTTGCAAAAACATCTTCCTTTTCATAAATGTCTAGCGTTGCATGAGAAGCAGCAACACAAGCAGGATGCCCTGAATATGTGTAACCATGAAAAAATTCAACGCCATGTTCTGGGCCATTGTCTACGATTGCATTGTATATTTTGTCTGAAACCCCAACCGCTCCCATTGGCTGAGCGCCGTTTGTAATTGCTTTAGCCATAGTTATCATGTCTGGTTGAACATTGTATTTATCGGCACCAAATGCTTTTCCAGTTCTTCCAAAACCAGTGATTACTTCGTCAAAAACAAGAACTATTCCAAACTTATCACAAATCTCTCTTAGTCTTTCGAGGTAACCTTTTGGAGGGACAATAGTTCCAGTTGATCCAGCTATTGGCTCAACAAAACAACCGGCTATAGATTCCGGTCCGTACATTTCGACAAATCTTTGAAGATCTTCAGCTAAATGTGCTCCAGACTCAGGCTGTCCTTTTGTATACTTATTCTCTTCAAGCCAAGTATGTCTAAGATGAATAACTCCAGGCATAGTCGCTGTAAATATTTCTCTATTTTTTATCATTCCGCTTAGAGATGTGCCTCCAATATTAACTCCGTGATAAGCTCTCTCACGAGATACAAATCTTACTCGTTGAGATTGGCCAATTGCATGCTGGTATGCTTGTATAATTTTTATTGCTGAGTCAATCGCCGTTGATCCACAGATTGTAAAAAAAACATTATTGAGGTCACCCGGTAATAATTTTGCAACTTTTTCTGCAAGTGAGAATGCAGGTAAATGTGAAACTTGGAAACTTGGTGAATAGTCAAGCTTCAAAAGTTGTTGATGAACAGCTTCTGCAATCTCTTTTCGACCATGGCCAAGTGGTACACAAAAAAGACCTGAAGATGCATCGATAACTTGATCACCTTTATGGTTCCAATAATAAACACCCTCACCTCTATCTAATAATCTAGGTTCTTTCTTAAAATCTTTATTAGCAGTAAAAGGTAAAAAATAATTTTCAAGCGAATTAGTTGTGGGTGTTGTATTGGCCATGAGTTTCCTTTCGAATAAAAAACTGAATTAAAGATTATAGTACTATTATTTATGCTGCTTGACTAGATTTACCACTGCCATGAAAATTTTCATTTTTGGCAGCCATGTCCCTAAGAAGTTTACATGGAGTAAATCTTTCACCATATTTTTGAGCAAGTTTGTCAGCTTCAGCAACAAACTCTTTTATCCCTATCATATCTATGAAAGATAAAGGTCCGCCAGTCCACGGAGCCATACCCCAGCCAAGAATTGCCCCAACATCCGCATCTCTTACATCCGTAAGCACGCCTTCTTCGTAACACTTGGCAGTTTCTAGTGCTTGAATATATAAAAATCTCTTTTTTAATTCTTCAGCATCAGGCTGTTCATCTGCCTGCTTGCATAAGTTGGATAATTCGGGCCAAAGAAACTTCTTTCCATTTTCTGGATATTCATAAAAGCCTTTATTATTTTTCTTTCCATAGCGCCCTTGTTTTTCAACCATCTCCTCAAGTATTTTGTGCATCGGTGTTATCGGGTACTCTTTACCTTCAGCTTCCATATCTTTTTGTGTTTGAGTTGTAACTTTCCAAGCAAGATCAAGAGCTACAGCATCTGATAAAGCTAGAGGGGCCATCGGCATACCGGTCATTTTACCCGCATTCTCAATTAGCGCAGGATTGATACCCTCTGTTAACATCGCAACTCCCTCACCAGTATATGTTCCAAATACCCTACTTGTGTAAAAACCACGACTATCATTAACGACAATTGGTGTTTTTTTAATCTTTTGAACGTAGTCCATTGTCTTAGCAAGTGTCTCTTGAGAAGTTTCTTTTCCCATTATAACTTCAACTAGTGGCATTCTTTCAACCGGTGAAAAATAATGAATCCCAATAAAATTAGCAGGTCTTTGAGATTTTTCTGCAAGCCCAGATATAGGAAGAGTTGATGTATTTGATCCAAATACTGCATCGTCTGCAATCTGACTTTCAGCTTTTGCAGTTACATCGGCTTTAATATCTCTATTCTCAAAAACAGCCTCAACGATTAAATCTGCTCCTTTTAAATGAGCGTAGTCTGTTGTTGGCGTTATTAAACTTAAAAGTTTTTCTTTTTTTTCTTCTGTAGTTTTCTTTTTGCTCAATAATTTGTTAAGAATATTTTCTGAGTACTCTTTACCCTTATCTGCAGCCCCTTGATCAACATCAATCAAGACAACCTCTATTCCAGCTTTAGCGGTTACATAAGCTATTCCAGCTCCCATTAATCCTGCGCCAAGAATTCCGATCTTTTTTACGTCATATTTATCAAATTCTTTAGGTCTTCTTGCGCCTTTGCTTAATGCTTGCATGTTCACAAATAAACTTCGAACCATGTTTTGTGCACGTGGATCCATAACAACTTTTGTAAAATACCTCGCTTCAATTCGTAGTCCTGCATCAATTGGAACTTGAACTCCTTCATATACAGCAGACAAGATTGCAGTTTGAGCTGGATAATTATTGTAAGAATTTTTTCTAAGAGAAGATGAGGCAGCAGCCCAAAGCATCATTCCCTTCGGTGTATATGGAAGTCCACCAGGAAATTTGTAACCCTTTTCATCCCAAGGCTGAACTGCTTTACCGCCATCAATAATATATTTTTTTGCAGCATCAATAAGGTCTTTCTCATCAACAACTTCATTTATTAAACCTGCAGCAAGTGCTTTCTTCGGAGTAAGAGGTGTGCCAGCAAGAAGAAAACCCATCATTTCTTGAGTAACACCAGCTAGTCTTGGTACTCTTTGAGTGCCACCAGCGCCAGGGATTAATCCCACTTTTGCTTCAGGCTGACCAATTTGAATTTTATCATTGTCAATCGCAACTCTATAATGACATGAAAGGCAAATTTCAAAGCCCCCACCTAAAGCATGACCATTAATAGCGGCGACGAAGGGCTTACCAGATGTTTCCATGTTTCTGAAAAGCATCTGCATTTCCATATTTCCATTATAAATTTTTTCTGCAGCCTTTACTCTATCTTCATTGACTTTATCAAATCCAAAAACATCTGACGATGTAAGATCTGCACCAGCTATAAAAGCATCCTTAGCGCTTCTGAGAACAATGCCTTTAACATTGTCATCTTTGATACATTTTTCGATGATTTCTTTGTATTCTGCAATTGATCGAAGATTAAGAACATTCATTGATCTATCTTCTAGATCCCAGGTAACAACAGCAATGCCATTGCTGTCTATTTCGTAACTTACATCAGCCATATGTTTTATTCCTTATTTTAAACGCGCTCTATAACGGTAGCAGTTCCCATACCGCCACCAACACACAACGTTGCTAAGGCAGTAGATTTGTTTGATCTCTCAAGTTCATCAAGAACTGTTCCAAGTATCATTGCTCCTGTTGCACCAAGTGGATGGCCCATTGCAATAGCTCCACCATTAACATTTATGTCAGAGTGATCAATTCCCATGTGGTCAAGGTATCTCAATACGACAACTGCAAATGCTTCATTCAGCTCCCATATATCAATGTCACCTTTATTCATGCCAAGATTCTTCAATAACTTATCAGAAACGTAACCTGGTCCAGTAAGCATAATGCTTGGCTCAGATCCAATTGAAGCAAAACCTTTTATTTTAGCTCTCGGCTTCAAACCATGTTTCTCACCCATTTCTTTGTTACCTAATAAAATACCCGCAGCTCCATCGACAATACCAGAAGAGTTTCCTGCAGTATGGACATGATTTACTTTTTCGACCTCTGGATACCTTTGCTGAATGGTGGCATCAAATCCAGCCATTTCACCCATCATTGCAAACGAAGGATCTAATGAGCCTAATGATTGCATTGTAGCATCAGGTCTCATGTGTTCATCATGATCTAGTATAGTAAGTCCATTAATATCCTTTACTGGAGTAATGGATTTATCAAACCTTTTCTCATCCCAAGCCTTTTTTGCTCTCTTTTGACTTTCAATTGCATAACTATCTACATCATCTCTTGAGAAACCAAATTTTGATGCAATCATATCTGCACTAATACCTTGAGGAACAAAATAGTTTTTAATTGCTACTGAAGGATCTGCAACCATTGCACCACCATCAGATCCCATTGGAACTCTTGACATGGATTCAACACCGCCACCAATTGACATTTGAGCTTGACCAGACATTACTTGTGCTGCAGCCATATTTGTAGCCTCTAGTCCTGAAGCACAAAACCTGTTTATTTGAACTCCTGAAACGGATTGATCAAAATCTGAATTAAGAACTGCTGATCTTGCAATATTTGCTCCCTGTTCTCCAACTGGGGCAACACAACCTAAAACAACATCATCTACATCAGATGTGTCTAAGTTATTTCTTTCTTTAATATTGTTTAATACTTGAGTAGACAGCTCTAAAGCTGTTACTTCATGTAACGTTCCATTTTTCTTTCCCTTGCCACGAGGGGTTCTAATCGCATCGTAAATATAGCAGTCAGTCATGTTAAAGCTCCATAGTTTAATGAGAATGTCGATTATAGTTATTCAAAATGATCTAACAATACTAAAAAACTAGGCAAAAAAATTAATATTAATGATAAAGGTAAATAAAATCAGTACTTTAAGAGTAAGTTAAATATTCAAATTTCTATATCAAAATACTGCGTTGTGTCAGGAGAGCCATTTGCGTATTTATAAACTGGTTTGTTTTTTCCATAATTGGGTTGAAAAGTTGGTAATGCTATCAAAGATGATGAAACAGTTTGAAACCCCATATCTGTTTTAACGCACATCGCGCTTAAGGGGTCATTATTTTTGCTATAAGTACTTCCAAGCAACATTTCCCAATCTTGCCACTCTTGTTTTGAGGGATTTGGTTGATTTGATAATGAAAATTTTTCAAGATAGTTTTTAATTCTATCTGAACTTAAATCATTTCGATCGTAAGCAGTGATCATAGAAAGACCATCGGGTATATTAAAATACTCTATTGATTCACTATCTTCGTCTGACTTTATCCAATAAGCATTTAAATTATCTGCTATGAACATATTAAATCCCCTGTAAGAATTTTTCTCAATTTCAATCATTGCATTTAATGACTCAGATGCATCCGCATGTTCAAGAGCATCTAAAACTAATTCTCCACGACTTCTTTTGTCTGATGCAGGTCCAAGAGTGTTCATTCTGTTCATTATTGCTGCAACCAAACCATAGTCATTTATTCCAAGCCATGTTCCACCTGCGCTTAAATCTTTACCAGCGATTATATGTGGACGATCGTCCCAATGTCTTCCGGGAGAAAGGCTTTCTCTGTCTGCCATCTCATCTCTATTGGCGCCCAATATTAGAGGCCATTCATTATCCGATTGTTTTAGAATTACGATAGAACACATTTGATTTTTTCTATAATTTTACTAATTTAATTTTACATGGAAAACAAAAAAACAGCTCTAATTGTTGAAGGTGGTGGACAAAGAGGTGTTTTTTCTTTTGGAATTACTGATACTTTTATCAAAGAAAATTACGATCCATTCGACATTTATATCGGTGTATCAAATGGTGTAGCCGTTCTCTGCTGGTATCTGATTAGAGAAACAGACAATAATCTTGAAAAAATGCTTTATGCTGCAAGAGGAGATTATTTAGATTACAAAAATATTTTCACTGGCGGCGATATAATAAAATTTCACAAAATGTACAAAGACGGAGAAAAATTATTTAAGCCAAATATGGAGAAAATAAAATTAAATGTGCAAGGTAAAAAATATATTGCCGTCGTTACTGATGCTGTAAGTGCACAAGCAGAATATCTTGAATTCGGGGATGAAGAATGGATGCCCAAGATGATTGCTTCGGGTACTTTGCCGGTACTCGTAAGAACTCCAAGCATAATTGATGGGAAACGTAAGTTTGATGGTGGTGTAGCGGATCCTTTGCCCGTCAAAAAAGCTTATGAATTAGGAGCTAAACGTATTGTAATCATTAGGACTTATGAAAAAGCCTTCAAAAGAAAACTAAAACTTGAAAACTATATCGGTGCATTTTTTTCTAAAGAATTTCCTGAACTTAGAAAAGCTCTTCTAAGTCACGATAAAACATACAACAAAGCATTAGACTTTATTCAAAATCCTCCTCAAGATTGTGAAATTATACAGCTATGTCCACCATCGAGACTTAGATCTAAAAGAGATACTAAAAATATTGATATTTTAAAAGCTGATTATGATTTGGGTAGAAGCATTGCAGAGAATTATCTTATTAATTTAGATAACTGATTTAATAAAATCATAAATTTTGTTTTCAACTTGTGTTGTGGTATCAGATGGAAATGCATTGAACGCATGATCTGCTCCGGGTACAATTATAATTTCTGCATCAGCGCCATAACTTAACCATCGTCCATACATAAACAATGAGTCATCTAACAGTAAATCTCTTGTTCCAACTGTAAACAATGCTGGTGGCATGCCAGATAAGTCTCCCTGTATGGGTGAAATGTCAGGTAAACTTAAATCTAAAGTGCCTTGAAAGTAGGAGTCTCTAAATTTTCTTATCATTTCATATGACAGTAAGAAAATCTCATCTGAACCTTGCTGTCTCAAAGCACTTGGTGTAAGTCGAGCGTCATAAGAACCGTAAATAAGATTTGCTCCCTTAACATTGCTTAAAAGTCCCTTACTCTTAAGTCTTTGAAGCGTAACGGCAGATAAGTTCGCGCCTGCTGACTCACCTCCAATAACTATTTTTTCAGTATTAAATTCACTCATGGAATTTTCTATCAACCAAATTGCTGCGGCTTCGCAATCATCGGGTGCAGCCGGGTATGGATTTGCTGGTGCAAGCCTATATTCTACACTGACCACTACACAATTAAGATCATTTGAAATTTTCTCCAATGACTGATCTTGCATATCTGCGGCTCCAATACAATGACCTCCACCATGAATATGTAAATATACAAAATTAGGAGTATCGTTATTAAATATTCTAATTGTTACTTTCTTGTTATCCTGATTGATTAGCCTATTTTCAGCTTTCTCAGAATATGGCTGAGACTCAAGTAATCCACCACCTTTTCTTCTTATATCTTGTAATACTTCAAATGGTATTTCATGAGATGGAGGCGCATTAATGAGAAGGCTTTTTATGTGATCATTCATCTCATGAATATCTTTTGATATGCTTCTTTCATCAAAAGCTTCTATACAAAGCTTTTCAAAAATCATGTGGAAGCTCTTTTTTTAATAAAAGAAAAGAGACTATTTAAAACAACAAAGTACATTGGTAAAAAAGCCAAATAACAAACGATTAATTTAAATATAAAATCATTAGTTGCAATATTGACCCAATTATCATGCATAAACTCATCGTTACCTTGATAAAATGCAACCCCATAGAATAAGTAGGTATCTATTAATTGGGCAAAGAAAGTACTAATGGATGGAGCAGCAAACCAATATCTGCTCATTTTTAAACCTGTCTCATTGAATTTATTTCTCATTTTAGAAAAAACAAATACATCTAGCAACTGTCCCAGTGCATAAGCAGTAACTGATGCAATAGCAATTCTAAGATCTGCAAAGTAATATGAAATAATGAATGCTGGTATGAATGCAAAAATAATTATCCGTCTTGCTTCTCTCGAACCAGATAATCTCACTGTTAAATCAGTGGCTAATATGATGAAAGGGAAAGTGAAAGTTGCAATAGTAAAATTAAATCCTGCAAAACTAATCGGAAACTGAACTAGGTAATTAGAAATTCCAATAATGAAACAATGGAAAACTACTAAATTAAAAATAAGATTTTTATTCGTCATGATGCTAAATCTAAATTAATCCAAATAATTGTTAAAACCAGCAAAAATGCCATCAGTGCATTAAATATCTTTATACCACGCGCTGACTTAATGAATTGTCCAATAAAGACACCAACTGAAGTCCAGGTTATCACAGCAATAATATTTGAGATAGTGAAAGCAATCAAAATGTAGATCATTCCTTCGTTAAAGCTGCTTATGAATTTGAAATTTATATGATCTGTATAAATAGAAATAGTCGTTATAGCCATCATTACACCTTTCGGGTTTACATACTGAAATAATGACGATTCCATGAATGTTATCGGTTTAGATTTTGATAAATCTTCGGTATTTACTGATGAGTAAATACGATAAGACAAATATAAAAGATATATCGAACCAACGATCCTGAGAACGAATTGTATAATTGGATATTTTGAAAATATCACTGTCAAACCAAGCCCAAAAACGATTATCAATGACAAAAAACCAAGTACAACTCCAAGCATATGTGGGATTGACTTTATATAACCAAAATTTTTTCCAGATGCAGTGAGCATAATATTATTTGGTCCTGGTGTCCCAGACTGGACAATGCAAAGTATTAAAAGTGGAATAAAATACTCAATCATAATTGTTTATTAAACTTGTAGAAAAAAAATTAAAGTTAAAACTACAATTATAGTTGGAAGAATTAAATTGTGTAGATTTTCGTCTACATAAACTACTTTAATTTCATTATTTATTTTGAATGGTAAATGTTTGTCTTTATTGAACGGAAGAATTTTTAATTTACGTCCAAATGTGTATTTAAAGGGAACTCTTCCACCAGGATCAGATAAAGTTCCATTAAATAAAGGCATAAAAAACACTGTTAAAAAAAATGAAAAAACAAAACCAAAAAACCAAATTAGCCACAAATAAATTTGATATGGGTAATAAAAATCTGGTATGTAATACCATAAAATAACTAGATTAATTAATGCAACAGGATAGAACCCCAATACTTGCCATACAACATGAAATCTTGCATGACCAATCCATTTAGGATGGGTAGCATGAGTCTTATTAAAATCCGCAACTGTAGGTCCAACAGTAAGAAGTATAGTTATGATGGTAAAGATCACTCTAAGAAAAGAGTTAGCTTCGTAGAGATCCATGTATTACTTATACTTTTTTGTCATTTTGACTGCAGCCTCTATGCCAGAAACAGGTGATTTACCCTCGGGAACAGTGTTTCCCTTCTTTATAAGTGTCTCATAGTCTGCGCCTTCTTGATACATTTTATATAAAATATCTATATCCATATTAGTTCCAACTGGCTCCTCAGGAAATCCTCCATCAGTGACTGCTTTCTCAAATTCTTCTTCGTTTTTCCAATGTTCGTAAAATAATTCAACTAAATTTCCATCTGGATCTTTATAATACATTCCACTTATCCAACCATGATTAATGGTCCAGTATGGTTTAAGACCTCTTTTCTTTGCATTATTGTAAAATTCAAACCATTTTTCAATTGGGGTCATTCGATAGGACACATGATCAAGGCCGATAATATCTGGAGTATTTCGATTCAACCAATTTTTTAAACTTAAAATTAATTTTGCAATGAATGGAATTCTTTTTAAAGCAGGTGAAGTGTTTGCAATTGCAATCCGATGATGTTCTTCATCAAATGCCAAGAATGCAATGTCTTCACTATAATACATTGGTTCACAACCAAACAGATTAGTATAAAACTTTACCATTGCATCATAGTTGGTTGTTTTAAATGCGATATGATGAAGCTGATCTGGAGAATGCGGAGACCTGAATTTTTTATACAGCTTAAAATTAGTTGTAATATCTTTATTGCCCATAAGCTATTTATAATGTTACTTTATACATAAATCAAAATTTTAAATTAAAATTTAAATAGTGAAATTAGTTACTTTTGAAAATAATAATCATATTTCTATCGGGGCCGTTAAGGATGACCATGTAATTGATTTTTCTAATTCTTCGCTACCAAATGAAATGATTGAATTTATCAAGCTTGGTGAAGAAGGATTGGATAAGGCAAACGATTTGATTGAGAGTCCTCAAAATGAGCTATCAATAAACAACATAAAGTTATTAGCTCCTATTACAAAGCCAAGTAAAATTCTTGCTGTCGGACTGAACTACAATGAACATAAAGATGAAGTAGCGCAAACCGCAGCTAAGACAATTGGCAAAGCACAAGAAAAATATCCAAATATATTCAATAAACAAAATAGTTCTGTAAATGGTCCGTATGATTTAATTCATAGACCTCGTGCATCAGAATTTTTAGATTATGAAGGCGAACTTGGTTTTATCATTGGTAAAAAATGCCGTCATGTACCTTACGATAAAGCAAATAGTGTGATTTACGGCTATACAGTTGTAAATGATGTTACCATAAGAGATTGGCAAATGCGTGGACCACCAATGACAATGACAATGGGAAAATCATGGGATACTCATTGCCCATTTGGACCCTATTTAGTGACAAGCGATGAGGTAGGTGATCCACATAATTTAAAGCTAGAAACGCATGTCAATGGGGAGTTGCGTCAATCAGCAAATACAAATGATCTTATATTTAATTGTTTTACTTTAGTTGAATACTTATCAACTGCATTCACACTTGAACCTGGTGACTTAATTCCAACTGGAACACCCGCTGGTTCTGCAGTGATGAAGAGGAATTGGCTTGTAGCTGGAGATGAAATAAAAATTGAAATTGAAAAACTGGGCTTCATAAAAAATAAAGTAATTGAAGAACCAGAAGATACACCCTTGTATTAGATCACGTGATTGAAACTGAATATGATGTCATTGTAGCTGGCTATGGACCTGTAGGTGAAACATGCGCAAACCTACTTGGTTATTATGGTATAAAAGCTCTAATTTTAGATAAAGAAAAAGAGGCATACCCCCTACCTAGAGCAATTACTTGGGATGCTGAATGTCAACGAGCAATGGCTCATTGTGATTTCAGTACAAAAGTAAAGACCAGAAAAATAAGAGGAGTAGATAATCAAGATGCAAATAAAAAATCTATTTTAAAAATTACAATGGACGGCTTTGATACTTATAATTATCAACATTCAATATTATTTATTCATCAACCTCAATTTGATGAAGCACATAGAGAAAATGCAAAAAAATATAAAACTAATACCATTAAAACTGGAAACGAAATTTTAGATATTTCTCAGTCAGATGGTATAGTTGGCTGTACATATAAAGATATTAATACTGGTCAAGAATTTAAGACTAACAGTAAATATTTGCTAGCTTGTGATGGAGCAAATAGTACAGTTCGAAAGCTTAAAAATATAGAATTAAAAAGCCTCGATGCGGATGAAACATGGATGGTAGTTGATGGATATACCAAAAATAGTTTTGATTGCTTTACAAATGTCGATGCAATTCAATATTGCAACCCATCAAGACCAACAACAATCATTCAAGGAGTTGAGAATTGCTTTAGATTTGAAATAGCCTTCATGCCAGGTGACTCTATTGATGAGATACAAAAAGAGGAAGTCTTTAAAAAGTATATTGATCAGTGGTTAGGTGATAATGAGGTCGAATTTTCTAGAACGGCAGTTTACTCATTTCATGCTGCCAATGCAGAAAAATGGAGTGATAAAAATGTATTTCTTCTTGGTGATGCTGCTCATCAAATGCCACCTTTTATGGGTCAAGGCATGAATTCAGGGTGCAGAGACGCAGAGAATTTATTATGGAAAATCAATGGAGTACTGAAAGGACTTTATTCAGAGAAAATATTACACACCTACGAATCAGAAAGAAAGCCACATGTTGCTCGTATAACAAGAGGAGCGATAAAAATGGGTGGAATTATAAATGCTAAAAGTAGAATTATAGCATTTATTAGAAACACATTACTAAGAACACAGAGTTATTTTAAAGGTAAAGAAAACGTATTTCCTGTACTAAATGGCAACCGTTTAGGTTCAGGCGTACATAAAATGCCAAAAATAAAAAATGTTTCAATCGAGAGGTACTACTTTAATGAAATAAATGTTCGTCTTCGTGATGGAAGAGTTGTGAGCACTGATAAAGTTTTAGAAAAAAACTTTGGAATAATACTGAATAATTTTAATGGCAATAAAAAGATTTCAGAAAAGAATTTAGATCTAATAAATAAGCATAACTTTAAAATTATAAATATTACTGATAGTTACGATCATTCAAACTGCAAAGGATACATTGCTTGTGAAGAAACACACTCAGATATGGAAATTTATTGTGATAAATATGAATGTAATGGAATCATTTTAAGACCAGATAAGTATGTTTTTGATCTACTCCACTTTAAAAGTAACGACAGTCTTGAAATCCTAATCAATGAGGTATTCCATAATATAAGAGAGAAAATTGAATTTAATTGAAACTCATTTGTTAAGGATTAAACTATAAATATGCCATTAGACGATCAAGATAGAAAAAAAGGGTTAGAAATTTTAAAGAAAATGGATCTCCTTAAAAATGAAGAGACTCCAGTTTCAAAAAGTTTACTCAAGCAAATAATAGACATGTTATATGGAACAATTTGGTCAAGAACAGAGCAACTGTCACTAGAAGAACGAAGTATGATCACGCTAACTGTTTTAGTAGCTCTAAATAGAGAGAACGAACTAAAATCTCATATACGTGGGGCAAAAAATTTAGGCATTAAAAAAGAGAAAATTGAAGAAATGATTACTCACGTTGCATTTTACAGTGGATTTCCAACAGCGGTATCAGCAAGCCAATTGTTAAATAGAGTCTGGGACTCTGATGAAAACAAACAATAAAAACTTAGAAATTGTCTCGGGCAAACAACCATTTAAAGTTATTGAGACCAATGATGAGTGGGTTCTTTATCATAATGAATTTTCACTTTGTTCAAGAAAAGTTAGGATCTGTATGTCTGAAGCGGACATTCATTATAAATCAAAGCACATTAATATTATTGAAACTGGTAATGCTGAAAATTTGAGTAGGTATTTCAAGAAGATCAATCCAAAAGTAACAGTGCCTGTTCTACTACACAATGGATATCCAATATACGAGTCTCATGAACAGATAAAATATTTAAATGAATACAAAAATGATAAGCTGATTATAAATGATGATGAAAACAACTGGATAAAGAAAGCTTCACTTGTTGGTGAACCCATAAATAATCTAGATCAATATGCAGGCAACTGTGTTTCCTTATTAACACCACCACTTTTTATAAGCATGCTAAGAAATATAAGTATTATTAAATTTTTTCCCTATATGATTAAACATCCAATAAAGTTTAGAGCGGTAAATTTTTTATTTTTTAAATTACTTGGATACTTTTTATATAGAAAAAGTACTCCATTATATCGAATATCTCTTAGAGCAAGTAGGAATTTAAATCAGCATATGAAAGATTTAGATACCCAAATAAATAATAAAGAATGGATAATGGGAAAAGACTTTGGCTTAGCGGATATTTCTTGGGCGGTTATTTTGCACAGGCTAGAGGAATTACAACTTCTTGACCATATACTTCATACATATTCAAATATTGAGATCTACTATGAACGATTAAAGAAAAGAAAATGCTTTATTGACGGAATAACAAACGTTCAAAACAAAAAAGTTAATACTGGAGTTATGGGGCTACAGAAATCGATTAGAAAAGTGAAAAATTTAAGTTTTATGTATCATGAAATAAAGCAGAATTTTACTAGATAACAAAAATATTTACTCCAATAAAACTGATCACACCTACACAAAATGCTGCAATGAAACCTACATAAAAAGGTTTGATACCAAGCTCTCTCAAAGAACTTAATTTTGTGCTTAATCCAACAGCAGACATTGCTATACCAAGAGAAACTTCGGCAATTAATTTGATAGAGTTGATCGTCGCGAGCCATGTTTCTTCATCTAAAAAGAATAAAGCTCTTTGTTCATTTGCTATACTATAATCACCAAAAGTTCTTATAAGACCTAATAAAATAAATCCTAATATAAATAATGGAAAAACTGAAAGTATTGAAAAACTGCTACCTGTCTTCTTTTCCTCATTACTAAGATATAAATATCCCATCAATGGTATCACTATTATCATGCTCACATTCCTGACAAGCTTAGTCACTGTTGCGAAATCAAGAGTTTGAGGTGAATCGAATTGTTGGGCATAAATTAACCCTGCCCCAGCCACCTGGGCTGTTTCATGTATGGCAGTACCTAAAAATAAACCTATTGATTGATCATTTCCTGAAAATAAATAATGTGCTAAGTAAGGGTAAGCAAGCATTGCGATAATTCCAAAAATAGTGATATTTGCAATTGCGTAAGTAATTTCTTCTTTTTTTGCTTTGATTACTGGTCCAGTTGCTACAATTGCAGTTGCTCCACATATGCTAGTTCCAACTGCAATTAATGCTGCAAGTTTATTTTCAACATTTAATAGTTTACTCAAATAATTAACGAGCAATAAAGTAAAAGCGATACAAGATATAACAACAGGAAGTCCCAAAAATCCAATTCGAGCAATATCAGATAAGCCTAATCGTATCCCTAGGCATATAATACCAAATTTTAAAATATATTTTAAACTGATATTAAACCCTGCATTAAATGACTCTTTTAAATTTATAAGATTTGCGATAAGCATGCCAAGCAAAATTGAAAGCATGATTGAGGAAATTGGACTTTTCTCAAATCCTAGAAGATCCTCACCAATAAAATCGCTTGCCACGAAGCCGATTGTTGCAACGATAAAACATAACAGAAGACCGGGGATACTTTTGAACATATAAATTATTAATTAATCAAGAAAACCAGTTTTTTTGCTAATTTTCAACATTTATTATCATTTTTATACTTGTCGTAATATGCATATTATATAAATATTTGTAAATATATAAAAATTAAATTATATATTTTTGAGTTTTTTAATATTTATTACATTTTACGACAATGATACCTTTTATTAATAAAAAGAATAAATCTGGCAAATTAATTCCATGGGATACTTCATTAGTTCACCTTCATAGTAATTCAAAATTGTCTTTGCGAGCCACAGAGAGAACAATTGAGAAAAGTAAAATACTACCAGCGGTTGTTAGTTTAGATGATGTAAAAGATGAAAATAATAACCCAGTTAAGAGTAATTTAGTTAAAAAGGTGCTTAAGGAGTCCAAAAAAAAAAGAAACCAAATTTTAATTATTCAAATAAAAGAAGTGAAAAAAGATCTTTTGTTATTTTTTGTAAATGATCTTAGAGGGGGCAGAAGATGGCTGTGGCATAAGGGGAAAGATATTAATAAGAAGAACCTTATTTTGTTATGTGAGGCTTTACTTAAAAAACAAAATAATAACGTTGTTTTCTTTCCACATAATAATGCAACTAAATATTTTAGGTTACTTGATAAAAATTTATCTGAGGAATTTATCAACCTTAAAAATAATAAAGGGTACTTTCCATTTACTTGTTATCGAAATTACTTAAAAAACTCTGAAACTACACTCTCGTTTAATAAAAAATATCCAAAGGAACTTAATTATCTCGATGATTTAGAGTCAGAAAGTATCCATATAATCAGAGAAGTTGTTGCAGAGTCTAATAATCCAGTAATGCTGTATTCTATAGGTAAGGATAGTGCCGTTATGCTTCACTTGGCTGCTAAAGCCTTCTATCCTGGACCAATTCCCTTCCCTCTTATGCATGTCGATACAACATGGAAATTTGATATGATGTATCAATTTCGAGATTACATCAAAAAAAAATACAACGTGAAATTGATTGTTTATTCTAATGAGGAAGGAGTTAAAGCAAATATAAATCCTTTTGATCATGGGTCGGTAAAACATACTCATATCATGAAAACTGAAGCCTTGCTTAAGTCTCTTAAAGAACACAAATTTGATATTGCCTTTGGTGGAGCTCGAAGGGATGAAGAAAAAAGCCGTTCTAAAGAACGGGTGTTATCTTTTAGAAATTCATCTCATAAGTGGGATCCAAAAAACCAAAGACCTGAACTATGGAATTTATACAATGCCAAAGTTAATGATGGAGAGTCTATAAGGGCATTCCCAATATCAAATTGGACAGAACTTGATGTTTGGAATTATATAAAAAGAGAAAATATAGACATTGTTCCTTTGTATTTCTCAGATTTTTATCCTGTGGTTGAAAGAGATAATACGCTCATCATGGTTGATGATGGAAGGATGATGATTGAGAAAAATGAAAAAGTATTTGTTAAAAATATAAGATTTAGAACGCTTGGCTGTTATCCATTGACTGGAGCAATAGAGTCAAGTGCGACCAATCTTGATGAAATAGTAAGTGAATTATCATCTTCAACAGTGAGTGAAAGACAAGGCAGACTTATAGATACTGATGAAAAATCCTCAATGGAAAAGAAAAAAATAGATGGATATTTCTAAGAATGACTAGCAATAAAAATATACTTAAATTTATTACTTGTGGCAGTGTTGATGATGGGAAAAGCACATTAATAGGCCGAATATTATTTGAATCCAAGCTTATTTTAGATGACCAACTTGAAGTATTAAAAAATGACTCAATAAAAGTAGGCACACAGGGCGACAATTTAGATTTAGCACTTTTGGTTGACGGCTTATCCTCTGAACGGGAACAAGGCATTACAATTGATGTAGCTTATAAGTACTTCAATACAAAGAAACGTAAATTCATTGTACTTGATACGCCTGGACATGAACAATATACCAGAAATATGGTCACTGGTGCATCTAATGCCGATTTAGCCGTAATACTTATTGATGCATCAAAAGGAGTGCTTACGCAAACAAAGAGACATTCATACGTATGTTCAATGATGGGCATCAAGAACATAATTGTTGCAATAAATAAAATTGATCAGGTCGAATATAAAGAAAAGATTTTTAATTCAATTTCAGATGAATTTAAAACTATATCAGCAAAGCTAAACTTTTCTCAAATGAGCATAGTGCCTGTTTCAGCTTTAAAAGGAGATAATGTCTCAATTAAATCAAAAAAAACCAAATGGTATAAGGGAAAAACATTACTAGACATATTAGAAAAAAGTGAAATTAAAAGACATAAAGAGCAATCAACTTTTAGATTACCGATACAGAGTGTCCTGCGTCCAAATTCAAAATTTCGAGGCTTTCAGGGTACAGTATCTTCAGGCTCTATTTCTAAAGGAGATAAAATATTAATTCAACCAGGATCAAACACCGCAAAAGTAAAAGAAATTTTTTATTCAGGGAAAAAAATTAATAAAGCTCTTACAGATAACGCCATCACAATCACACTTAATAAAGAAATTGATGTAAGCAGAGGTAACATTTTTACAAAAGATAAGGAACCTTGTGAAATTAGTAATCAATTTCAATCAAAACTAATATGGTTAGATGAGAATGACGGTCACACTGGGAGATCTTACATTTTCAAGATTAACAATCAAACCGCTGGTGCACAAATATCTAAAATAAAATCTAAAATAGATATCAGTAATCTGACAGATACCTCAGGAAATATGCTCAAGCTAAATGACATTTCTACAGTGAATATAAATCTTGATAAAGATATTGTATTTGAGGAGTACACAATGAATAGATCTCTTGGTGGATTTATTTTAGTAGATAGATTTACTAACAAAACTGTTGCCGCAGGATTAATACAATTTTCGTTAAGACGTGCACAAAATATCTTTGAACAAAATCTTTCAATTAATAAAAATCTTAGACATAAGCTTAATAACCATAAGAGTAAGGTACTTTGGCTTACTGGACTTAGTGGTTCAGGTAAATCAACAATTGCTAATGAACTTGAAAAAAAATTATATGAGAGAGGTATTAGGACCTATGTATTAGATGGTGATAATATCAGACATGGACTGAATAAAGATCTAGGGTTCACTGATGCTGATAGAGTTGAAAATATAAGACGTGTTGGTGAAGTGGCTAAATTAATGGTTGATGCTGGGTTAGTTGTTATAACAGCATTTATTTCACCATTTGCTGCGGAACGGGCCATGGTAAAAGAGATGTTTAGTGAAGAGGAATTCAAAGAAGTCTTTGTTGATGTGCCAATAAATATTGCTGAAAAAAGAGATCCGAAAGGCTTGTACAAAAAAGCTAGAAAAGGCTTAATTAAAAATTTTACAGGGATCGACAGTAAATATGAAGAACCCACAAATCCTAATTATATATTTAAAACCGATAAATTGAGTGTTAAAAAAATAGTAAATTCACTACTTAGCGGTGAATTTAACGAATAATAATAAATTTCTTTTATAGATAATTAACTATAACAATTTAAAATATAGGACATGGCTCAAAGTTCAAAAAAGAGGTCTCTGGTAAAAGCATTTACTTGGCGTTTTACTGCTACAATTGACACATTCATCATTAGTTATCTTGTAATATGGCAGTCTGACTTTTCAACTTTAGAGACAGCTGGTATGATTGCAGGGCTCGAAGTATTAACAAAAATTACAATTTACTATTTTCATGAACGACTTTGGTCTTATATCAAATGGGGTAAAGAATTAAATTAGATTAGTCTGTTATACTTACAGACACACCAGGATTACCTACAAATATCGTACATGTTGAAACATCATCTTTGCCTGCCTCTTCTGATCTAATAAAATGCGCATCCATTGCCCCTGTTACATCAAATGACATCTTTACAGTAGGAAAAACTTCTGCCGAAGATCTTATATACGTATTATCGAGAAGATAAATCAATACGATTGACGTATCATTTTCTTGGAGCCCACTTTGCCATATAGGTCCATCTGGAACATAGTATCTTGTTAACATCCAGTAATCTTGAGTACCGTCGATTTGAACAGAGCCTTCGTCAGTTCCTAAATGAGTTGCCCCTTGATCTTTCAGACTTTGAATGTAACCAAAACCACACCCTGATCTAGCAGGATTCGCAACACATAACGCATCTTCACTAGCATCTGTGTTCGCTGTAACATTTGTTCCACCTGGTCTAACTGTATCGTTGCCTGCACCATTTAAAAATTTAATAGCTTGAATTGAAGGGGTTCCACCGACAGAGCCTTCGGCAGAAACAGAGTTAGATGACTGAGTGTTAGAACTATCAGTATGACAGCTAGTCATACCTGAGTTGCTCCCGGTGTTAGTAATGGTTCCCTTTAACCACATGGTCCTATCTAGCTCAAATCTTGCATAATGATATTCTGCTCCGATTGGCATGGAATTAGTTGGGCCGTAGTTACAAGCGACTGCTCCTTGTTCAACGCCTGCAATATCACATCTTCCATCGTCATCAGTCATAGTTTTGACAATTGTATAAATATCATCTCCTGTACATTCGCCAGTTGATTGATCCCAATCACCACATAATTTAAAATCAGTTGGCCTTACTTTAAAAACTGTTGGATCTGCAGTTTGATCATTGTCCCAAAAGGTCTCAGTGTATGCCATTGAGCTATTTAATATGAGAACTAATGTAAAAAAACCTATTATTCTCTTTGTAATTTGTTTCATCAATTATGTCCCTCTTGCAACAACAGCGCCACCGCCAGAGCGTTGAGTGATAATATTATTTGTTCTTCTTACTTTGTGAAGCATTTCATTTTCCATATTTTTTTCCGAGAAAGCAAAAGCAGAAACAGGGTTAGTAAAGATTGTAGGCAATCCTCTATGATCATTTGGCCATCTCAGGGTCAAATTATAAAAATGTTCATCATCAGAGGTATTATCAATATCGTTTCTTCCATACTCAAAAACCATACCTCGAAGTATTTTAGCTTCAAGAGAAATACGATTACCTTCTAGATCTGGACCTGACTGATCCCAGCGATATCCATTATAAATTAGGTTTGCCCAAGGTAAGTATGGAACCTGTCCTACAATAGAATAGTCGTAACCGTTTAAAACTTCTTCAATAAGTATTGCGGACCCGGAAGTATATGACTCACTTTCAGATAATCTGTCATAAATGTTTGCACTTAACTGAAAGTTACTCGCTAAATATTCTATGCCAACACTTGCTCTGCTATGTCCTTCATCAAACTCATAATCGTAAAATGCATTTGCACCAATAATTGCATTATCATTATTTGCTAAAGACCTTAATCCAAAACCCAGATTCAACAAATGTCTTTCATCACCATTTGCAAATGGTTCATGATTTCCAAGCCTGATTTGTGTAAAATATAGATGTTTATTTTTAATCGCTGCAAGCGGATTCATTGCAAGCGGTCGTACAACAAGTATCGAATAATTAATATCATAGTTTTCTTGTTCTGAGATTGTGATTTCAGTATCACCTTCACCTGGAATAGCATCAGTAATCACCTCACCTATGCTCGTTAATGTTTTACTTATACCTCTATCTATTGCTTTACTAATACTGTCTTCAGCTAAAGCAAAAGAACTAGAAAATATAACTATTAAAAAAATTTGAATTAACCTTAACATAAAGCGAAAATAACATACATTTCTGGCCTTAAAAAGTGTTATCTTTAACACTAGTTTTTATCTTATGACCTATCTTTCCTGAAAGGATTGGCCCATAGAGCCAATAAATGGAGATAGCAAATAATTTGCTAGAGTTCTCTCACCAATTTGAATGCTTGCAGTAACTTGAACTCCTGGTACTAAATAATAAATCTTTTCCTTACTCTCAAAATAATTCTGATCAAGTTCTACAAAAATATTATAAAAAACTATTCGATTATCATTTTCATCTTGCTCTGTATCAGGACTTATACGATCTACAGTGCCCTCTATTTGGCCGAAGTTTACTGCGTCAGCAGATGATAATTTAACAACCGCACTCTGACCTGGTTTTACAAAGCCGATATCACTTTCCTGCAAGCGGGCTTCTACAATTAGATTATCTTTCGTTGGAACTATATCTAATATTGCTTCACCAGGTCGGATTACACCGCCGATAGTAACAAAAAATAGATTCTTTATTACGCCATCAACTGGTGCCGTGATAACAGTTCTCTCAAGATTATCTTTTAATGCTTTTATAGTTTCATTTAACTCAGATATTTCTCGTTGTGCAATTTGCCTAGCATTTCTTGCATTTTCAATAAACAGTTTTGTGATATTTTCTTTTTCTTCTAAAGACGTTTCTAATGCTCCTTTAGCTGCATTAAGCTCCTTCAATAGATCTAAGTGAGCAAACTCAGATATTATTCCCTCTTCCAATAACTTTTCACTCATTTCTGTTTGTTTGATTAATATATCTATTGCAGTTTGATGCTGAACAATTGCCGCTATAACTTCCTTTACATCTCCTTCAAGTTTATTTTTTCTACTAACAAACAATTCCATAGATTTATTTACTAGTTCTGGTCTGTTGTTTACAAGCTCATCATTAAAAATTGGAACATCAAAATTATTTATCTCCGCTTCAAGTCTGATGGACTCAATTACCTTAGCATCAATTTGAACCTGTGCTTCATCCACATCGACCTCACTAGATGTTGCCGCAAGTATTACTAGAGGATCACCTTTTTTTACAATATCACTCTCTTTTACTAATATTTGATCAATAATTCCTCCTTCAAGATGTTGAATAGTTTTAACATCTCCAGCAGGAATAACCTGCCCTTCTGCATTGCTTATTATATCAATGTTAAATAAAAACATCCAAAGTCCTGCTGTGATTGCAAATAAACTAAATGCATAAAAAAACAGCTGAGTATTTTTTTTGTGTTTTTCAGGAAGTACATTCATATATTTTAACTTTTCCTAATATCTGTAACTGATGGAATTGGTTTTTTATCAATATCTACTATTAAACTCGCTTGATTAATTATATTCTCATCTTGAGATGAAATAATAAGTGTTTTATTAACTTCTAAAAATTTTTTTAATAATACATATATCGATTTTTTTCCACGTTCATCAATTGACTCAGTCGGTTCATCAAGTGCCACTATTTGGCCAGATATAGCCAAAGCTCTTGCTAAAGCAATTCGTTTTCTAATTCCAAATGGCAAGTCTTCACCTCGATTTTTTAAAGTCATGTGAATTCCTTTGGGATCACTATTGACGAAATCTGATAAATCAACCATTTTTAAAATCTCTTCCATCCTATCTTTTTTAATTTCACTTAAGCCAATTATGTTATCCAATAGTGAACCATCAATAAATTTTGGTTCTTGTGGCACATAAGTTAAGTTGTTTCGCACCCATACTAATGACAACTGATTCAACTCAATAGAGTCGTAAAAAATCTGTCCTCGGTTGAATTCTAACAGTCTAATAAGGTTTTTAATTAAAGTTGATTTTCCTGATCCATTTGAACCAGTAATTACTACAAGCTCTCCTCCTTTAACGGTAAAGTTAAGATTTTCAAATAAAGGCATTTTTGTATCTGGATACTGATATTGAAGATCTTTAACTGTCAACCTTCCTTCAAATTGCTTTATATCTGATCCTTGTTGACTATCCTCTGGAAGAGATAGAAAACGATTTAACTCACGAACCGCAATTGTAGATCTATGAATTGGTTCTAGACTCTGAACAAGCCTGATTATTGGACTAATGGCTCTACCAGCAAGAATATTTGCGCCAATAAGTGCTCCAACGGAAATTTCACCATCAACAGCCAAGACCGCTCCACATGCAATTATTATTATAGTTAATAAAGTTGCAGACGCTGACATGAAAGAAGTGAAAACATTCTTATTTGCGTCTAAATTCTCATTTGTTTCAATCCGTTTACTTATAATTAAATTCCAAGATTTCTTAACTGCGTTGATTAAATTGAAGTATTTAATTGTTTCAAATCTTGAACTCGAGTTGTCATGAAGTCTTGCAGTTCCAAGGACTAATTGATTTGAATTTTCGCTAAGTTGATTAATTTTATTACGATAAAAATTTAAGATAATGAACGGAATAAAAATAAATAAACTAGCTATGATTCCTAATTGAACGTGTATTAAAAACAATGCAATCAAGAAAATAAGTACAAATGGTACATCAATCAATATCAATGTTGTCGTTGCATTAAGAGTATTCTGAATTGTATTAAGATTTTTAGTTATAATGTCTTGTCTGAAATTATTTTGTAATAGATAAAAATTTGACTTAATTGAAACAATTTTATTCATAACCTTATCTGAGAGCACTGTATTAGCTGTCTCAGTTTCTCGTGTCATTCGGTGGCGAATATTTCTAAAGAAAAATTCGAAAATAGTGACAAATATTATACCTACAACTAAAGTTACGAGAGTTGAGGTTACTCCATATGCTACATATCTTTGTAACACTTGAATTACATAGATTGGTGTCGCAAGAGCTAACAAATTAACAAAAAAGGATGCAACTATTATCTTTGTAAACAAATAAGGATTGCTTCTAAGCCTGTTAAAAATTTCATACATATCAATAGGTTGAGCATAACCTATAAGAAATCACTTTAAAAGTTATTAAAAAGTGATTTCTAGAGAATTTTTAAAGATATTTAACAGACCCTAAATTTTACACTACAGTTGTTACGTCTGTGTCATCGAAAGTGACATTCCCAGCAACACCAAAGTAACTTTCATTACCATTGCCGGCATAAACCATTGTAACTCCCATTTCAGCATTGTACTGGTCAGCGAGTGAGTGTTGACCAAATCCATATGCATTATCACTAAACGGATTGGCAATATAAGAATTTCCATCATCATTTGAGAAAGCAATTTTATCTGTGCCAGAAACCCATCCTTTGATTTCGTCCATATTCATCATTGAACCGCCTTCTTCTTTAACAAAAACAAAAATATCTTGTGTTAAAGTACTTTCAGTAGTCGGATACCCATCAAAAACGTACAAGCTTGATAGAGGTGTCGCGATTCCTCCGCCAATAAGAATGTCTTGTCCCGTACCACCATATAGAACATCTTGTCCTTCACCACCAACAAGTATATCATCTCCAGTGCCACCGAACAAATCATCATTTCCATCATCGCCCTGAATCCAATCATCTCCTGATCCAGCATAAATCGTGTCATTGCCAGACCCGCCTTTGATAAAGTCATTCATCTCCAAGTTAGCTGTCTCACCTCCGATTACATCATCTCCCCCAAGAGCATCAAATGCAGTAGCGCCTTGAATTCCAACTGCCGTCATTGCTCCTTCTACATATAGAACATCTTGGTCTTCAGTAGCTGTTTCGTAGCCACCACCTCCTACAGCGGCTGCGTAAGCGCCATAACCTCCACCACCTTCTTCTGGAGCATAGTAAACTCCATTATAGAAGGTCGCAGCTTTGTAGGTTTCATAATCATAATACGTTGTTGGTCCCCATACATATGTTCCTCCACCACCACCCATCATTGCAGCGTTGTATGCAGCCATTGCAGACATAGGATCATAATACATAGGGTTTTCTTCTGGAAGATAATAAACACCATTATAGAAAGTTGCTTCTCTGTATGAATTGTAGTCATAATAATTAACACCGTTCCAATAATAACCCATGAACTCTTCTTCTTCCAATTCTGGTCCCATGGCTAGCATTGGGTCAAGTTCCATCATGTAAGGATCTGGTCCCATCATGTAAGGATCTGGTCCCATCATATAAGGATCTGGTCCCATCATATAAGGATCTGGTCCCATCATGCCCATCATTGGATCTGGTCCCATCATATAAGGATCTGGTCCCATCATACCCATCATTGGATCTGGTCCCATCATAGGCCCCATACCCATCATTGGATCCATCATACCCATCATTGGATCTGGTCCCATCATACCCATCATTGGGTCCATACCCATCATACCTTGG
>CACNXQ010000007.1 GCA_902624455.1 uncultured Pelagibacteraceae bacterium
AAATAAAAAAACTCTGTGACGAACAAAATCTTAAAATTTCACTTGCAGAGTCATGTACAGGTGGACTGTTATCATCTTTAATAACGGAGCTGCCTGGATGTTCATCTTTTTTTGAAACTTCTCTTGTTACCTATTCAAACAAATCAAAAATGGATTTTCTTGGTGTTAAAAAAAATACTATTTTACAGAATGGGGCAGTAAGCCATCAAACTGCTAGAGCAATGGTAATAGGATTAATGTCAAAAACAAAAACAGATATAGCTGTGTCAATTACTGGAGTTGCTGGCCCAACTGGGGGAACAAAGAAAAATCCTGTAGGCACTGTATATTTTGGCATTGCAATTAAAAATAAAAATAAAGCAAAAACCTACAAGAAATATTTCTCTAAAAAAAATCGAAAATCTATTCAATCTGATAGTGCAAAATTCGCAATTGATCTGATATATGAGAGTATCACTTAGTAAATTTCATTAGCTCTTTCAAGAAAAGCATCAACCATTTTTTTAAATGCAAGATCAAAGAATTTTTTCATTAGTAAATCAAAAAACTTAATATTGAGTTCAAAATCAATTTCAAAATTAATTTTACAGTTATTTTCGTCAATAGCTTCAAATTTCCATTCATTTGAAAGGTATTTAAATGGTCCTTCTAAATTTCTTACTTTAATAAGATCATAATCTTTCGACAAAAGTATTTCACTTCGATATGTGTATACAAATTGGTCATAGCCTATTTCAAGATCTGCTATCATAATGTCATCAGTATCTCTTGACTCTTCACTGATGACTTTTGAACTATTGCACCACGGAAGAAAATCCTCATATTTATCTACATCTGCAACAAGATTGAACATCTGCTGTTGACTAAAAGGAACTATTTTCTCTTCTTTTTGCGATGGCATAGTAAATAAATATTTAATATGATTGGTATTTTAATTTTTCAAAATCTTCGTCTGCGTGATACGAGGAGCGGGTAAAAGGTGATGAAGCAACCATCTTAAATCCTTTCTTTGATGCTATTCTGGACAAATTATCAAAATAATCAGGAGTATGATAATCAATAACCGGATGGTGATTGATTGTTGGTCTGAGATATTGACCTATGGTGATAAAATCTACATTTACACTTCGTAAATCGTCCATTAAACTTATAACTTCTTCTAATTTTTCTCCTAAACCAATCATAATTCCTGACTTAGTTATCAAGTTTTTTTTATGATTTTTAATATCTGATAGTATCTTTAATGAGTGCTCATATTCAGCACCAGGCCTAACTTTTTTGTATAAGCTTTTCACCGTTTCAAGATTGTGATTGAATATATCAATATCAGCTTGTGCTATATGTTTAATGCATTCATGTTTTTTTCTAAAATCAGGTGTTAAAATTTCAATTGTTGTATGTGGTGATTTATTTTTTATCGCATTAATGGTTTTTACAAAATGATCTGCTCCCCCATCAGATAAATCATCCCTATCAACTGAAGTTATCACTACATGTTTTAATGATAATTTTTTTACTGCATTTGCAACACGGTACGGTTCAAATGGATCTAATGTATTAGGCTTTCCGGTTTTAATATTGCAAAAGCTACACGAACGAGTACATGTATCACCAAGAATCATAAAGGTTGCATGCTTTTTTGACCAGCATTCGTGGAGATTTGGGCACATGGCCTCTTCACACACAGTATTTAATTCATTTTTAGAAATTATTTCTTTAGTCGAACTAATTTCTTTATTTTTAAGCTTAATCTTTATCCAAGCCGGCTTTGGAGGGCTTTTAATTAGATTAAAATTTTTTCTAATAAGGGATTTGGAGATTCCAGGTTGCATTAATTAAATTAATACAATTATTGAGCTTCAATTTCAAGCTATCAAAGCTTAATCAAAATAAATGATGTATTCGTTATTTTCTCCATAGCCTAAAACTGATCTAATTTCTTGATCAATAAGGTCTTGGCCCATTTCATTTTCAATGAGTGAAATTTTTACTCTAAGTAGGTCATTATTTCTCTCAAATTCTGCTATTTTATTTTCTAATTTTATAATTTCTGCATCGAGTCTTGCGTGTGCCATTAGGCCGTTGTTACCGTCAAAAGCATAAGATGATATGTATAAAACTACTAAAGGCAGGAAGAAATAAGGCCAATATTTACTAATATTTAAACGTATTTTCTTTAAAAATAGCATGATGATAAAGAATCACATTTGCTTAATTGATACAAATTTAATGATGTCAATTTGTTCAAAAATCTTAAAAAAATTTAGTTTGGACTCTTTTTGTTCTACAAATAAATAAAGAAATTATACAAACTTGTTGATTTTTAACGTTTTTTTCATTTGAAAATTTTCTTCAATTCTTAATAATTGATTGTATTTTGCTACCCTATCACTCCTCGACATTGAACCTGTCTTGATCTGGCCTGAGTTACAGGCAACAGCTAGATCAGAAATAAAGGTATTTTCAGTTTCTCCTGATCTGTGAGAAATTACAGTTTCCATACCATTAGACTGAGCCAATTCTATAGCTTTTATTGTTTCGGAAAGTGTTCCAATTTGATTTATTTTGATTAAAACTGCATTCGCCGCTTTTTTTTCAATGCCTATTTTAATTCTGTCAATGTTGGTGACAAACAAATCATCTCCAACTATCTGCATTTTATCACCGTGCTTAGCAGTAAAATTAATCCATGATGACCAGTCGTCTTCTGCAAATGGATCTTCAATTGACACAATGTTATATTTAACACAAAGCTTGGAAAGAAAATTAGAAAACTCTGATTTTGATAAAGGTTTTTTTTGGCTAGCAAGAACGTATTTATTATTTTTAAAAAGTTCACCTGCGGCAATATCAAGTCCTAATACAAAGTCTTTTCCAGCTTTATATCCACTATGTTTAATAGCATCATATATAAGCTTACATGCTTCTTCTTCATTTTTTAAATCTGGAGCAAATCCACCTTCATCTCCGACTGCAGTATTGTAACCTTTTTTATTTAATATCTCTTTTAAACTATGAAATACCTCTGATGACATTCTTAAAGCATCACTTAAATTTACAGCATTTTGAGGAATAATCATGAACTCCTGAAATGAAAGTTTATTATTAGCATGAGCTCCTCCATTAATTACATTCAACATAGGTGTTGGCATTGAGTAAGTACGCTTGCCACCTAAATATTTATATAAGGGAAGATTAAGTGAATTCGCGCTTGCAGCTGCAACGGCAAGTGAAACACTCAAGATTGCATTAGCTCCTAAATTTTTTTTATTTTTTGAGCCATCCAATTCTATCATTGTAGAATCTATCAACTCTTGATCACTTGAATCAAGTCCAGTTAATGTATCAAATATTATATTATTAACATTTGAAACGGCTTTCATAACTGATTTACCGTGATATTTTTTTTTATTATCTCTTAATTCGTAAGCTTCGTATTTACCTGTTGAAGCGCCGGATGGCACTGCTGCCCTGCCAATAGTCCCATCAGAGAGAATTACATCTGTTTCAATCGTTGGATTACCTCTGCTGTCAAATATTTGACGGGCAATAATATTTTTAATATGTGGCATTCGAATTTATTGATTAGTATTATTTTTCTTTAACTAAATTGTCAATTTCTATCAGTTTCTTGATTATTTTGCTCATTTCATCAAGTTTAATCATATTAGGACCGTCAGATGGTGCTTTATCAGGATTATCATGTGTTTCCATAAATATTCCAGCAACACCTACAGCTGCTGCTGCTCGAGCCAATATAGGGGCATATTTACTATCACCTCCACTTTTATTGCCCATACCTCCAGGTGATTGTACAGAGTGAGTTGCGTCAAAAATTACAGGAAATCCAATCTCGTCTTTCATAATCTCCAATGATCTCATATCTGAGACGAGATTATTATATCCAAAACATGCACCTCTTTCGGTTAGTAAGATATTTTCATTGCCAGAGTCAGTAATTTTGTTAACTACATTTATCATATCTCTAGGTGCTAGAAATTGACCTTTCTTTACATTTATAATTTTATTGGTGTTTGCTGCAGCAATTAGCAAATCTGTTTGTCTACATAAAAAAGCAGGAATTTGAATGATATCAACATGATCTTTTACTTGATTACATTCTAAAACTGAGTGAACGTCAGTAATAATGGGTACATTGAATTCTTTTTTTAGTTTATCAAAAATTTCTATGGATTTTTCTATGCCTAATCCTCTATCAGATGAAATGCTGGTCCTATTAGCCTTATCATAAGAAGTTTTATAAATTAATTTAATTTTTAATTCAGAAGCAATTTGCAAAAGTTTACTGCACATCATGTTTGCATGCTCATAAGACTCTAAAACACATGGTCCTGCAATTAAAACAAAAGGAGCATCATTTTGAAAGATGATATCTCCTAATTTTACTGATTTATTCATTTATACTAATCTCGAATTTATTTTTGCAGCATTTATAAATGATTTAAACAATGGATGAGGATCAAATGGTTTTGACTTAAGTTCTGGATGAAATTGGACGCCTATAAACCATGGATGATCTTTTATTTCAACAGTCTCAGGTAACAATCCGTCAGGTGAATAGCCTGAAAAAAGCACGCCTTCTTTTTCGAACTGTTCTTCAAACTTGCTATTTACCTCATATCTATGTCTATGTCTTTCAGTAATATTTTCAGATTGATAAATGCCATGAACTTTTGAGCCTTTTTTTAATTTCGCTTTATAAGCACCGAGACGCATTGTTCCTCCTAAATCGCTATTTTCAGAACGCTTTTCAATTTTATTTTGTGAATTACTCCACTCTGTCATCAATCCAACAATAGAATTAGAGCAATTAGAAAATTCACTGGAATTTGCATCTTTTATTCCTAAAATATTTCTAGCCATCTCAATTACCGCTAATTGCATTCCAAAACAAATTCCAAAGTATGGTATGTTTGTAGTCCTAGCATAATTAATAGCAAGTATTTTACCTTCAGCTCCTCTTTCTCCAAAACCTCCAGGTACAAGTATACCGTGACATCCGGTCAATTTCTCTCTGATATTGCTCTTGTTTAATTCCTCTGACTCAACCCACTTTAAATGAACTTTAACATTGTTAAAAATACCTCCGTGTGAAAGTGCTTCATTCAATGATTTATATGCATCAGCTAATCCTGTGTACTTGCCAACAATTCCAATAGTAACTTCGCCATCAGGCTCCAATACATGTTTTGATACTTGTGACCACATTTTTAAATCAATATTTTTTGACTCTAAATGAAAGTAATCAAGAACTCTTTTATCTAAACCTTCATTTTTCAAGTTCATTGGTACTTCATATATCGTATCAGCATTTATTGCCTGAATAACACAATCCTGACTTACATTACAAAATAACCCAATTTTTTTTCTTTCTTCTCTGGGTATTTCCCTATCAGATCTGCAAAGAAGTATATTTGGCTGGATTCCTAAACTTCTAAGTTCTTTAACTGAATGTTGTGTAGGTTTAGTTTTTAATTCACCTGAGCTATCTATGTAGGGAACTAATGTAACATGAAGAAAAAGTGAATTTGAACGGTCATTATCATTATGAAACTGTCTAATTGCTTCAATGAAAGGAAGGCTTTCAATATCACCTATCGTACCTCCTATCTCGCATATAACAAAATCTTCGTCATGTATATCATTTGAAATAAATGCTTTAATTTCATTCGTTACATGTGGTATCACTTGAACTGTTGCGCCAAGGTACTCACCCTTTCTCTCTTTATTTATTATTTTCTGATAAACTCTACCTGATGTTATGTTATCAGATTGTTTAGATGTAACTCCTGTGAATCTTTCATAATGACCTAAATCTAGATCAGTTTCTGCGCCATCATCAGTTACATAAACTTCGCCATGCTGATAAGGACTCATTGTGCCAGGATCAACATTTAGATATGGGTCAAGTTTTCTAATTCTGACTTTATAACCATGATGTTGAAGTAAAGATGCTAAAGATGCTGATGCTAGTCCCTTGCCTAGGGATGATACCACGCCGCCAGTAACAAATATATATCGCGCCATGGAAGTATCTTATACTACATAAACTTCAAATGAGAAAGAACTTAATCTAATTGGGGTAATTCAGGTAGTTCTTCAGGCTGTAAAACAGAATTTTCATCAAGACTTTCAAAATTCAAAGACCTATCATTAGACCTCATACTCAAGATAGTAAGACTTAGACTTGTAATTACGAATAAAACAGCAATTATTGAAGTTGTTCTTGTTAGAATGTCCGCAGAACCTCTTGGCGACATACCATCACTTCCGCCTCCTATTCCAAGAGCACCGCCTTCGGCTCTTTGAATCAAAACAACAACAATTAGTAACAGAGCCAATATTGCGTGTATCACAAGAAGTATGCTTTCCATAAAAATATCCTATAAACTATTAATTGTAAGAATCAATTATTTTACAAAAATCTCTTGCTTTTAGTGAGGCTCCTCCAACCAAAGCTCCATCCACGTTATCAAGATTGAGTATATCACTTGCATTTTTGGGGTTTACAGAACCTCCATATAATATTGAAATACCTTTACCTATCTTCGGATTGAATTTTTTTGAAATAATTTTTCTTATATTTTGATGAATACTATTTATATCACCTAATGAGGGTGTCTTACCAGTTCCAATGGCCCATACTGGTTCGTAAGCAAGGATAATTTTATTTGTATCAATTTTAGCGGGCAGTGAATTTATTTGTTTTCTTAAAATCTTTGTTCTGACCTTTATTTCACTATCTTGCTCACCGATACAAAAAATTACTTTTAAGTTTTCTTTTAGCGCAGAAATAATCTTATTCGATATTTCACTTATTGACTCATTTTGATATTGTCTTCTCTCGGAGTGTCCAATGATAGAATATTTCGCTCCAATGTCTTTTATCATTTTTGAACTCACACATCCTGTGTACGCACCACTTTCTTCATGGTGGCAATCTTGAGATCCAAAGGAAATCTTGCTTCTTTTAAGTGACCTAGAGTAGAAGTCTAATACGGTAAACGGCGGACAAATGACAATTTTTGAATTATATCTTTTTCTTTGAAGGCTTTTATTTATAGTATTCACAACCTTGATAGATGACTTGTCTCCATTCATCTTCCAATTACCTATGATATATTTATTTCTTTTCATTATTGCCTAATCATCTAAAATCTCCCTTTTTATAACATCTTAAATCAAAAATGTTAGATATTATTCGAAATTTAGTCTCTTCGATTTTCGGTAAAGTATTACTCGCTCTCATGGTTTTAAGTTTTGCGTTATGGGGTGTAGGAGACATTCTTACATCAGGAAATAGTCGATTAGCAGCAAAAGTTGGAGATGAAAAAATAAGCCTAGAAGATTTTTATATAAATTTTCAACAAACATTAAGAGACATTAGTAATAGTTCTGGCATGAATATAAGTATGCAACAGGCAAAAGATCAGCAATTAGATAAAATCATGTTGAACGAAATGATTTATCAAAAAATGATATCTGATTTTGCAAAGAAGCAAGGTGTCATTATTAATGACGAAGTGCTTAAAGATTACGTAATGACAATGGATGAATTTAAAAATAATGCAGGTCAATTTAATGACTTATTATACAAAAATTATATTCAAAATAATTTTATCTCTGAGTCTGCATTTTTAGACGAGATGGAGTCAATACTTCTTCGTAATTTGCTATTTGAAAACTTTAGCATCAACAATTCAATAAACGAAAAGTTGATAACCCTTTTATATAATCATGAAGGAAAAAAAATTGACATTGAATATTTTATAATCGATGACACAAAAATTACAGTAAGTATAAATGAAGGTGAATTAAGAGAGTACTATGACAATAATAAAGAAAAGTATCGTGTACCTAAAAAAGAATACGTAAATTATTTAAATGTAGGTTTTGAAAAATTTAGAGAATTAGTTGAAATTGATAATAACGAATTAGAAAGCTTCTATGACTCTAATATTCAAAATTATACAACTATTGAGTCAAGGAATGTTGAGTTTGTGCGTGCAGCAACCGAAGAAAAGGCATTCGAGATTGCGCAAAAATGGAAATCAAATGATAATGAGGTATTCAAAGATTTGGCAATTACTGAAGACTTTGAAATATTTGAGATAAACGAACTTGGACGTGATAGATTCTCTGAAGATGTTTCAAATAAAATTTTTAATTTAGATCTTGATAATATATCTGACCCAATACAAATAGCTGATGCTGGATTTTATATATTTAAAATTACCAGTGTATCTGAGGAGACCATAATTTCATTTGAAGATGCAAAACATGAAATAGAAGAAGAATTAAGTAATCAAATTGCATATGAGTTATACGATGAATATATCAATGAAATCGACATGCAATTGATTAACGGTGCAGCTTTTGATGAGATAGCCAAACAATCCTCCGAAATTCTAAATATGAATATTGATGACTTGCTCTTCCAGAATGTTGAGTACTCTGATTTCAAAGATATGTTGAATAATAATGCTGCTTTCGAGAGTTTAAAAGCTGTTGGTGAAATGTCCGATTTAATTCTTACTGACACAAGCATGTACATTCATGAAATGAGCAGCATTGAAAACTCATATATCAAAGAATTTGAAAATATTAACAAAGAAGTTACTGATGATTTGACATCAGAAAAGAAAGAGCAAGATATTGAAAAGATACTAAATAGAGTTTTAGTCGAATTACAATTTACAGACTATGAGAGTTTTAAAAATTATACGATATCTAAAAATCATAATTTAAATAAAGCGACAAATATTGATAGAAATAATGGAAATGACACCGATTTAACTACTGAGTCAATCAGTGAATTGTTTAATGTGGGGCTAAATAATCTTTCTATCGTTAGAACTAATGACAATCAGTTAGGTGTTGCTTTTGTCAAAAATATTAGCGAACCTAAAGATCGAATCTCAAGTAAGTTTTTTGAAGAAGTTAAAGAGAATGTAATTCAAAATTATAACAACTCTCTTAATAGCGCTATAGGTAACAAAATTATTGATAATACTCCATACGAAATATTTACTCAAAATATTGAGAACATTTTGATGTAATGACACTATCTCATTCAAAAAAAGAATTTTTAAAATATAAAAAACTGCAAAAAAATTTTCTTTTCTTTGAAAAGATTAATAACTTTAAATTTGACCCTATTCCTAAATTTATGGAAATAGTAAATACAACAAATTTTAGTTTTCTGTATGAGTCTGTTGAAAAAGGCAAAGATAAAGGGAGATATTCATTTTGTGGATATCAAGAGATAGATAAGATACTTCTTACTAACAACATTTTATCCTACTCTAGAGGGAGATCTAAAAAGAAAACAGATTTGGGTGTCAAAGGCCTTAATAAAATTAATGAAATAATAAAAAAAAATAAATTTGAAAAAAATAAATTGCTGCCTCCTATGTCGTCAGCATATTTTGGTTTTATAGGTTATGAAAACATAAAAAGAATTGAAAATATCTCAAAAACTAAAAAGAAAAGTGACTTAAAGATTCCAGACATTCTTTTATTCCTACCAAAGTTTATATTAATTTTAGATAATCAAAAAAATATTTTTTATATAATTCAGCATGTTGATTTTAAAAATAACAGCAGCCTACACTTTGAAGATTTAAAATCAAATATACAAAACCTTAAACAAGAATTTTTAAAGAACACAAAGTTTAAAGAGATGAACTTTAAAAAGAAAATTAAAGTAAATATTAAGTCAAATATCTCAAAGAAAAATTTTATTAAAAATATTAATATTGCTAAAAAATATATCAAAAATGGTGACATATTTCAGGTTGTTCCTAGTCAAAGGTTTGAAACGAAATATACTGGTAGTGTTTTAAAACTTTATCAAGCACTTCGTAAGACGAACCCATCGCCCTTTATGTATTATTTTAACTTTCCAAGATTTAAGATAGTTGGATCAAGTCCTGAAATACTTGTAAGACTTAGAAATAAAAAAATTACCATTAGACCAATTGCAGGAACAAGGCCGAGAGGCAAAACAAAAAAACTTGATAATAAATACGCAGAAGATCTCCTTAAAGACAAAAAAGAAATTGCAGAACATTTGATGCTATTAGATTTAGGAAGGAATGATATTGGACGTGTAGCAAACAAATCTTCGGTTAAAGTTACTTCAGAATTTGAAATCGAAAGATATTCACATGTAATGCATATTGTTTCAAACGTTGAGGGAAAAGTTTCATCTGATAAAACTGCGTTCGAAGCATTAATGGCTGGTTTTCCTGCTGGAACTGTTAGTGGGGCCCCGAAAATAAGAGCAATGCAGATCATTGATGAACTTGAAAATACAAAAAGAGGAATTTATGCTGGTGGTATTGGCTATATTACATCGGATGGCGAAATGGATACTTGTATTGCCTTAAGGACAGGAATAATTTCAAATAATACATTATTTGTACAAGCCGGTGGAGGCGTTGTCTATGACAGTGATCCAAATAAAGAATATGAAGAAACAGTAAATAAAGCCAAAGCATTATTTAACGCTGCAGAAATTGCAATTGCAAATTAAAATGATTTTACTAATTGATAATTACGATAGTTTTACTTACAACCTTGTTCATTATGTAGAAGAGTTGGATTTTGATGTAGAGATTTATAGAAATGATAAGATTTCATTAAATAAAATAAAAAGACTAAATCCACAAAAAATAATTATTTCTCCTGGGCCATGCACACCAAATGAAGCAGGTATTTCCATAAATTTGATAAAGAAATTCTATAAGGATATACCTATACTCGGTGTATGTCTTGGCCATCAAGCAATAGCTCAAGCATTTGGTGCCAAAATTGTAAAAGCAAAAAAGATTATGCATGGAAAAGTGTCTATGATGACAAACTTAGGATCTCAGATATTCAGTGGCATTCCTAAAAAATTTAATGCTACTCGATATCACAGTTTAGTTATTCAAAATAATACCCTACCAAATGATTTTAAAATAATTTCTGATACGATTGATAATGGTAAAAAAGTAATAATGGGTATTGAACACAATCAATATCCATGTTTTGGAGTACAATTTCATCCTGAAAGTATAGCAACAAATCCATTTGGGAAAAAAATAATCAAAAATTATCTTAAGCTCTAATTATGAATTCAGAACTCAAAAATTTAAATTCAAAACAAATTAACGGTAATCTAAATTCTGAAGAGATAAATAAAGCAATGGAATTAATAATGACTGGTAAAGCAAGTGATGTTGAAATCGGTTCATTTTTAACCGCTCTACAGATAAGAGGCATAAAGAGTGATCATCTTAAAACTGCAATTAATGTCATGATACCTAAAATGGTTCCAGTTGAAACAGAGTTTGATTGTATGGATACTTGTGGGACTGGTGGAGATGGAAAATTCTCACTCAATATTTCAACAGCAACAGCTTTTGTGCTTGCCGCTCATGGCATTAAAATTGCTAAACATGGAAACAGAGCATTATCTTCAAAATGTGGTTCTGCTGATGTATTGGCATCACTGGGTGTTAATGTTGATATGCAGGTAAACAAAATAAATAAATGTATCGACGAAGTTGGAATTTGTTTTATGTTTGCTCCTAACCATCACCCTGCAATGAAAAATGTTGGGCCAGTAAGACAAGAATTAGGCTTTAGAACGATATTTAATATGCTTGGACCACTTTTAAATCCTGCAAAAGTAAAAAAGCAGGTCGTAGGAGTTTATTCAAAAGAAGTCTATGAAATATACTGTAAATATTTTAAAAATAAAAAAGATACTCGAGTAACAATTGTACATGGATGTAATGGTATGGACGAGGTTTCAACAGAAGGTGAAAACTTAATTTATTCTTCGAATTATGGTGAAGTTCTATTTGATCCTATTGAAATTGGTATTAAGCGCCCTATTCAAAAAGAATTAGCTGGAAATGATAAAGACTATAATGCTTTAAGAATAAGAGAGTTATTTGGTGGCAAAAAGGATTCATTTTATGACATTGTATGCATAAATGCTGCTCTTGGAATATTATTATCTGAAGATACAAATTTAACAAATGAAAATATAAAAATAGCATATGATAAATGTACTAAAATTATTGATGTCGGCTTGCCTTTAAAGGTATTAGATAATTTAGTAAAATATTCTAATTCTTAATGACTATTCTAGAAGAAATAAATGATTACAAACTAGAGTTTGTAAAAAGAAAAGCTAAATTTCGGCCTATAGAGGAATTGAAATCATCATTAAAGATTGATGAGGCAAAAAACTTTTTATTTTCAAATAAATTATTTAAAAACCAAGAACATACAAGTTTCATTGGTGAGATAAAAAGAGCTAGTCCTAGTGCTGGAAAAATAATTGAAGATAATGTAGATATATTAGATATTGTTAAAAAATATGAAATTAATTCAGTTTCCTGTCTTTCAATCTTAACAGATGAAAAATATTTTCATGGTTCAAACGAAGATTTAATAAATATTAAAAAGAATACTAATCTTCCTATACTAAGAAAAGAATTTATTGTTGATGAATATCAAATTTACGAAAGTAAATATATTGGTGCAGATTGTATTCTAATAATTATGGCATTATTAGATTTTGATACGGCAACTAAATTTGAAAATTTAGCTCATGATCTAGGCTTGGATGTATTAATTGAAGTACATAATAAGCAAGAACTTGAATATGCTTTAAGAATGAAGTCTAGATTAGTTGGAATTAATAATCGTAATTTAAATGATTTTTCAGTTGATATAAATAACTGCATTAAATTAAGTAACATAAATGATAGTAATAAATTATTTATTGCTGAGAGTGGAATTTCAAAAGTTGATGATATAAACTTGATCCAATCAGAAAGTAAAATTAATACTTTTTTAATTGGTGAAGCTTTAATTAACTCCAATGCATTGTTCAAATGCCTAAATAACAATAATTTATAAATATCTAAGTTTAGGTAATAAATTTAAATTATTGATTTTAAACAAAAAAAATGGATTGAAATATGTAAAGAACATTGGTAGAACATAGTAAATATAAACGAATCAATGTTAACAGTTAAACAAAAAAAACTTTTAGAATACATAAATTCATTTCAGAAGAAAAACGGCGTCACTCCCTCTTACGAGGAAATGAAGGCTGCTTTAGATTTAAAGTCTAAATCAGGTATTCACAGATTAATATTAGCACTTGAGGAAAGAGGATTTCTTAAAAGACTTGCTCATAAAGCAAGAGCTTTAGAAGTAATTAAAGACGGTATTTCTAGCGTTAGAATCTCCAATCAACAAAAGAAAAATGTTGTTTTGGGTAACTTTAATACTAATAATCATGAAGAAACCAATAGCTCACAAAAATTAAGCACTCTTCCTATGTTAGGTAAAATTGCTGCTGGTACTCCTATTGAAGCAATTCAAGATGATAATGATATGGTTGATGTCCCAAAAGAAATGTTATCTGTAGGTGAAAGCTATGCGCTTACAGTTGAAGGTGACTCTATGATTAATGAAGGAATATATAACGGTGATACCGTTATAATTAAAAAAACAAATTTAGCTGAAAATGGAGATATTGTTGTTGCATTAATAGATGACCACGAAGCAACTTTAAAAAGGTTAAGAAAAAAGGGTCAAAGCATTGCTCTTGAAAGTGCAAACCCTCTCTATGAAACAAAAATACTCTCAGCACATAGAGTAAAAATTCAGGGTAAGCTAGTTGGGCTTTTAAGGAAATATTAGCATTTTTAAGCTTTTTTTATTCCTTAAATAGTTTATTAAATGGCGTAATGGTTAAGAAGAAAAAGAAATCACAAAATTTAAAAGCTGAACTCAAAATAAATAATAAAACTTATTCATTACCGATTTATGATTCAACGGCTGGTGAAAAAGTACTAGATATTTCAAAGTTACACCAAGAGTCTAATTATTTTACATATGATCCTGGATTCTCTTCCACAGCGTCTTGTGAATCTAAAATTACATTTATTGACGGTAATAAAGGTATATTAAAATACAGAGGATATGATGTAGCTGAGTTAGCTACGAAGAGTGATTTTATAGAAGTTACAAATTTACTTATTTATGGTGATCTACCAAATAAGGCCCAATTAAATAAATATAGAAAATTAATTGCTAGACATACACTTTTACATGATCAAATTGTAAACTTTTTTCAAGGATTTAGAAGAGACGCTCATCCAATGGCCATGATGGTTGGCGTTATGGGGGCTTTATCTTCTTTCTATCAAGATTCATTAGATATAAATGATCCACATCAAAGACAAGAAGCTACAAGAAGAATAATTGCAAAAGCAGCAACCATTGGAGCTATGGCATACAAATATTCAATTGGACAGGCATTTGTATCTCCAAAAAATAATTTAAATTATGCAGAAAACTTTCTTCATATGTGTTTTAGTCATTCAGCTGAAAAATATAAAATTTCGCCAGTATTGGCTAAGGCAATGGATGTTATCTTTATATTACATGCAGATCATGAACAAAATGCATCTACATCAACTGTTCGTTTAGCTGGTTCATCTGGTGCGAACCCTTTTGCTTGTATTGCTGCAGGTGTAGCTTCTTTATGGGGACCTGCACATGGTGGAGCAAATCAGGCAGCTTTAGAAATGCTTGAAGAAATTGGTGATACAAAAAATATTAAGAAATACATTTCTAAAGCTAAGGACAAAGAGGATAAATTTAAATTAATGGGCTTTGGTCATAGGGTCTATAAGAACTATGATCCTCGCGCAAAAATATTAAAACAGGTATGTTCTAAAGTTCTGAAACATGTAGGTATTAAGAATGATCCAATTTTAAAACTTGCCATTGAATTAGAAAAGATTGCCTTAAAAGATAATTATTTTAAAGAAAAAAAATTATACCCTAATGTTGATTTTTACTCAGGTATAATTTTAAGAGCTATTGGTTTCCCTCCAGAAATGTTTACTGTTATTTTTGCAATCGCTAGAACGGCTGGTTGGACAGCTCAATGGACAGAAATGACCGAGGATCCAATTCAAAAAATCGGAAGACCTAGGCAACTGTACACTGGAAAAGTAAAACTTAAATACGGTCAAAATAGATCAACAAAAAATACACGATAATTAAGCTAAAAATAAATTAATACTTTCTTTTTTTGCTTTTTTGATAAAAGTTTCCTTATTTAAAACTAGTGTAGATAAAGGATCTAGAGCAATTGATGCTAGATTAGCCTTTGAAACAATTTCAATAGTTTTTGGTCCAAGAACAGGCAAATCAACTAGCCTACTTTGGTTTTTTTTAGCCATTTTAATTAAAACCCCTTTATTTTCATGAATTGTTTTATTTCTTTTCCTGATCTCTATAACTCTTTTAAGCATCTGATCTGTACCCTCGGCAGCTTCAATCGCATGGATATATCCATCTATTATAACAATAGATTGGGCATTATCAAACTTAGACAATGCAATTAAAATATCCCTACCCTTTTTGATATCCATTTTAGTCCTTAAATCTGGATCAACATTTAAATCCATTTTATTTAATGAATAAGAAGCGCTTAGATCTAATGGTGATTTGATTAGATATCCATATTTCTTAAAGATATTTAAGATACTTTTTAAAAGAAAATCATCCCCTTTTTCATAGGCATTATATAGTGTCGGTAAATATTTATCTATTTCGCCATCAAGTTTAAAATATTTTAAATTCGGTCTATCTATTTTGCCTAAAAAAATAATAATAGATATGTTTTTTAATTTTAAAAGGTTAAGTATTTTCTTAAGTTCATAAACTTTAAGATTATATATATTTTTCTTTTTTGTTTTAGATTTATTAAAATTTATAAATATCGATTGCTTTTTATTTTTTTTTAAGTCATCAAAAAAAGATTTAGAAAGATCATCATATCCTCCCATAATGCATACATTTCCTCTAATCGTCATAGAGACAAAGGCCTCGGGTAGAATCTTCATTAATAAAATCTAATAAAGTGTTAATTAATTGGTTGCTCTTATTATGATTATATTTGGAAACGGAAACTCTATCTTTTCTGCTTAAAAGTTTCTCAACTGCATTTTTAAATTCCATGATGTCTTCATTCTTAAAGTTTGCTCTTCTTAAACCAACTAAGTTGACACCTGTTATTTTGGCTCTATTACCTATTGCTAATCCGTAAGGTATTATGTCGTTCTCAACTGCTGACATGCCACCAATCATTGCCAAAGATCCAATTCTACAAAATTGATGAACTGCAGATAGGCCTCCAAGAACTGCATTATTATCAACTGTTACATGGCCGCCTAAAGTAACTTGGTTTGCAAATATTGTATTATTTTTAATTATGCAGTCATGTGCGATATGAACTCCTGCCATAAATAATGAATTGTCACCAACTTCAGTTAACATTCCTCCACCTTTTGTTCCAAGATTAAATGTACAGTGTTCCCTAATTGTATTTTTATCGCCAATACGCAGTTTACTTTTTTCATTATTATACTTTAAATCTTGTGGCACCGCTCCAATCGAAGAAAAAGGGAATATCTTATTAGATTTACCGATGTCTGTATTTCCACTTATATAAACTGATGGAAATATTATATTGTCATCGTCGATTTTTACATTACCTTCTATGATAGTATAAGCTCCAACTGTAACATTTTTGCCAATTGTACAGTTTTTATCAATTATTGCAGTGGAGTGAATTTTAGTCATCTTTTTTATCCATAATCATAGCGCTCCAAATAGACTCACATACAAGGTTGTCATTCTCATCTGACATTTTTCCGTAAAACTTCCATACCCTACCTCTTGATCTGAGAGATTCAACATTTGCTCTAACTTCCATTTCTGGGAAAACAGGACTTCTAAATTTACTTGACTCAACATTCATCAGATAAACTATCTTATCAAAGGTTTCTGATTTGAGCGAATAAGCAATAAGCGCTGCTGCAGTTTGAGCCATCATCTCGATGAGTATTACTCCAGGTACAACTGGATTACCTGGAAAGTGCCCCTTAAAGAACTCTTCATTATTTTTGAATCTTTTTACTCCTGAAGCTTTCTTTAGTTTTTTAATATCTACGAGACTATCTAGATATATAAAAGGCTCTCTATGAGGAATAAGTTCTTTAATTTCCTCAAAGTTTAATTCATTAACCATAAAATTTTTTATATTTTCTGATATATTTGTATTTATCAATTGCAGGATTTCCCATTACAGAACTATTATCTTTAATGCTTTTTAAGACAGCACTCTTAGCTGCAATTTGCACATTGTTTCCAATAAAGACATGTCCAGAAATACCAACCTGACCGCCTGCCATAACAGAGTTACCAATTTTGGAGCTCCCTGCTATTCCAGCCATTGCAGCAAAAATACAGTTATTGCCGATTTCTACGTTATGTGCTACGTGGCACAAATTGTCAAAATACGTATTTTCTCCAATTATTGTATCTCCAAAGCTTCCTCGATCAACACAACAATTTGCTCCAATACTCACATTAGATTGTAATATCACACGACCTAAATGAAATATTTTGTGATTTGAAAAATTATTTACTGCGAATCCGAAACCTGGTTGACCAATTGATGTATTTCTTCCCACTCTAACATTATCTCCAATTATAGAATTACTAATTACCACATTTTCTTCAATTAAAGAATTTTCTCCTATCACACAGTTATTATTTATTACAGCTCCATCTTTTATTTTTGAATTTTTTCCAATTGTAACGCCTTTTTTTATGATTGCTGTACTAGAAATAAAACAATTATCACCTTGTATGTAATCATTACATTCTGATAAATCGTCATCATGAATGTCTCTGTAAAATATTGCACTTAATTTAGCTACGGCCTCATGAACATTGTCAACAATTATTAGATGTTTAAATTCAGAATATTTTTTCCTATCTTTTTTTGAAATAATTAAATTTACATTTTTAGGTATATCAATCTTCTCTCGAAAATTCTCATAAATAAAGAATATTGTATTATCTATATTTCTTATGTTATTTATGCCTGCAAGCTCATTGAACTCATTACTTTCATCTAGGCCAATAATATCTGCAGATATATGATCAGTGATTTGTCTTAACTTAATAGGACCTAAGTTTACATAAAAAGCTTGACTCATTTAAGGCCTTATTATTCCTCTAAAGAAACCTCAATTTTAGGCAGTTCTTTATTTAGTCTCTTTATAACTTCATCTGTGATATCCATAGTTTCAGCGTTGAGCAATACAGTTCCTTTTTCAAGAATAACAGTAATACCTTTAGTTTCTGACAATTCCTCTAAAATTGGTTTTAATTTATTTAGTATTTCATTTCGGGAACTTTCAACTAATTTATCAATGGAAATCAGCTTTTCTTGTCTGTCTACGTTGTAATTTTGAGCTTTTTCTTCATATTCTTTTCTTTTTAATTCAAAAGCTTCAGGAGCCATAATTGATTGAGCTTCAATAAGTTTATTTTGTTCTTTAATCATATTTTCATCAGATTCCATTAATTCATTTTCAATATCATTAGCTATTTTTTCTATTTCTTCAGCTGCATCTTTTGCAGCTTTAGCATCTAGTAAAACTTTATTTAAGTCTAAGACTCCAATTGATGTGTTAGGGTAACTTTCAGCGTAAGAATTTACATGAAAAGTAGCAAATGTAATAAAAATAAAAAAAAATATTAATTTAAATATCTTGCTTATCATTAAAAATTGTATCCTATATCAAAGTAAAGGTTATCAGTAGTATCAGTTGGTTCATTTTCTAATATCATGGCGTAAATAATATTTATCGGCCCGATTGCACTATCCCAATTAAAATTTATTCCTGCTGATGACCTTAAATTGTGATCATCATTTATTGCTGAATATGCTGGATTTTCTAAACCCCAAACACTGCCTATATCAACAAATAATGTACTAGTAATATCATAAGCATCAAAATTAAAATCAATATTTGTTTCAAGAGATGTCAAATAAAAATATTGACCTCCTGTGTAGGATGAGCCAGTTTTAGGTCCAACTTTACCAGATTTAAATCCTCTTAATTTCTTACCTCCTAAGCGAAAATTTGAAGATAATGGTTGATATTTGCCATTATATCCATTGACTGAACCGGCTTCAATTTTTAAAGCTGCAATGAGTTTTTCTGAGAGTCTTTTATAAACATTATATGAACCTTTGTTTCTATAATAATATGATGTTCCACCTAAACCAGCTAAATCTTGACTCAAAACTAAATTAAATCCCCTTGATGGTTTGTATCTACTATTTCTTTTATCAAAACTAAATAAATAACCAATTTCAGAAACGGTGTCAGTTCCGCCCAAAAGTCTCTCATAGGCAGTTGCGTTTGCGTCAGGTTTTATTTTAGCTGTATAAAGAGAATATTTTGTTTTTATGTACTTGTCTGATGATAAAGGAAAACCTAATGAAAAACCTATACCTAAATCCTCTGTTTCATAGTTAACAGAAGTTGGATCAGTAAAGTTGCTATACAAATCAGCTGAAACAGATAAATTTTTATTATTAAAATATGGTTCAGTAATTGATATATCATAGGTATTTCTTGTACTTGCAAAGCTTGCTGCAAAATTTACTTTTTGACCTTTTCCTAAAAAATTATTTTCTCGAAGACCTAAATTTATTGATCCTGACGTAGAACTGGAGTATCCAGCGCCGATTGAGGCTTCTCCAGTATTTCTCTCTTCTACATTTATCAACAGATCTACCTTGTCAGGAAAATTCGATCGTTGATCAATAATTTCTACATCAGTAAAAAATCCGAGTGATCTAATAGTATCTCTAGAATAATTTACAGTAAACTGGTTGTAAGCGTCCCCTTCAGAAAGTCCCATTTCTCTTCTGATGACTCTATCTAAAGTCCTTGTGTTACCAGTAACATTAATAGAGTTTACGTAGACCCTTGGGCCTTCATTAATGAAAATTTCTATATTTATCGTTTTGCTATCTGGTTTCTCAGCAAATTTTGGATTTATCTCTATAAAAGAGTAGCCCTCACCCTCAGCTATTTCTTTTATGAGCTCAATACTCTCAGATATTTTACTTCTGTCAAACGTTTCACCTGATTGAGCAGAGATTACTGATAATGCCGATTCTGAGTTAATTTTTTTAAGTTTTGTTGATACTGAAATATCTCCAAAGATATATTTATCACCTTCATCAATATACATAATCAATTCAAAATTATTTGTATTCTGAGATAATTGTGCAATTGAAGAAGTAAAATTAAAATTAGGAAATCCATTATTATTATAAAACTGTTTTATCAATTGTTTATCATATTCAATTTTATCTGGATCATACCTATCTGCAGATGACAAAAATCTCAGAAATCTTCGTTCCTTCGTCTTCATTATTGATTTTAGCTTTGAAGCAGGAAAGGCCTCATTACCAATAAACACAATTTTGGAAACTTTTGAAACTTCTGACTCAATAATTTCATAACTTAAATTGATACGATTTTCTTCGAGTTTTTCTATTTTTGGTATTACTTCAGTTGAGAGTCTACCATTTCTTTGATATAAAGATAAAATTCTCTCTATATCCCTTTTAACTTTTGATCTAGAATAAACTGATCTTTCTTTTAATTGAATTTCTATTAATAGATCTTCATCTTTAATCTTTCGATTGCCAATAAATTTAATTAAATTGATTGTTGGATTTTCAACAATAGAAATAATTAATTTGTTATCTTTAAATTCTATTTCTATATTTGAGAAAAGTTCTGTATTAAATAAGCTTTTTAATATTTCATTTCCTTTTTCATCAGAATAATTTTCCTCTACTTTAATATTAGCATAAGATATAATGGTTTCACTATCTATTCTCTGATTGCCTAATATTTCAATGTCATTAATAATATTTTCATTTGCAAAACTTAAGGAGGCTGTATTAAGAAATAATATTAGAGCTAAAAATCTAAACATAATTTATCGTATATGATTTTATATGATTTCTATACTATATTTTACCCAAGAATATATTTTTATTTATCCACAAACTACAGTTATGTATATCTTTTAGATTAGGTTGGGTGATATTTTTGTTGCTCTTAAGAAATTTCTTAATAGTTATTTCATTATAATTCACAATGTCTAAAAATCTAATTTTTTTCTGTAAAAAATGATCAACTAAAATTTCATTGTTATAATTAAAGATATGTGGGGCAAGGCCTCCAATTTCTAATACCTTGTATGCTAATTTAATTGCAGGAAATCTATTTTTATTTATTTTATAAAAAGATAAATTTTTTTTATTCAGTTGCTGAAATATGTTGTCATTTGTATTTAGGTTATCATTAACCTGTAATAAATATGATATTGGGATTTTCATATCTGGTTTAGATAAAAGACTTATTGAAGAATTATCATAAAAATTAATAGCAGCATGAATTATTGATTCAGGATGAATTATTGCATTGATTTGATCACTATTTAAATTGAAAAGATATTTAGCTTCAATAATTTCTAAAGCTTTATTCATCATGGTCGAAGAGTCGACTGATATTTTTTTTCCCATTTTCCATACAGGGTGTTTAATCGCTTGATTAGGAGTAACATTTTTTAAAAAACTAATTTTTTTATTAAGAAAAGGCCCGCCAGATGCCGTTATTGTAATTGATTTAAATTTATTATTGTTTGACTCTAATAGCCTGTAAATTGAATTATGTTCAGAATCTAATGGTATAATTTTCGACTTATTTTTTTTAGCTAATAAAAGTAATCGAGGTCCTAATGAAATTATACACTCTTTATTAGCTAAACCAATGATCTTACCTGATTTTGCTATATCGTAACTTAGATTCAGAGGACTTAAGCCTGATATGGCTAGAATTATTACGTCAATATCCTTTGTTATAAATTCTGAAAAATTATCATTTCCTATCAAAAGATGTTTACTGTTAATTTTACTATTTTGGAGTTTATATTTTTCAGCAGCCTCATGATTGTTGATACCAATCTTCTCAATACTATACTTAATTCTTAATTTTTCTAATTTTTTATAATTCTTATTACAAGTTGCAGCTACTACTTTTAATTTTTTTTGATTATTTTCGACAATTTTGAAAACGGAGTCTGCAATTGTTCCAGTTGCTCCGTAAAGAAGAATTCTCATTTATGATATAAATATTATTAAATAAATTCCAAAAAAGAAAAAAACAAATACAAAGGAGTCCATCCTGTCGATTATCCCCCCATGTCCTGGCATTATCTGCCCAGTATCTTTTATATTCACACTTCTTTTCAAAACAGAAACAATAAAATCGCCTATGAATGAAAGAACAATTATTGGAATAGTTTTAAGAAAAACCATATTTAAATCTTTATAGACCTCAAAATAGTACAGGCCAGTAATTATCAGTGTAGCAATGATACCAATATACAATCCATTAAATGTTTTACCTTTACTAATACTTGGCATTAGCTTTTTTCCATTTAAAGTTTTTCCACCTAAGTAACAGAATGTATCAAAAATCCATATAGTTATTATTATTTCAATAACCTTTAAACTTAAATTTTCAAATGATAAAACTGAAAGTATAAATGTAAAAATTGTTGAAATGCAAATTAACAAATACAAATACATAAAAGTCCTTTTTTTAGAAATTTTTATCATATCAATCAGTTCAATAACCATAAGTGATAAAAGAAAAATATATAATAAATAGAGAAAGTAGCCTTTCACCAATATTGGTACAACTATTAAAGGTATAAATAAAATAGCTGAGAATAACCTTTTGACAAAATTTTTCTTATCATAATTGCTTATTTTACTTTCCATAATTACGTTTTCTTTTTTTGAAATTTATAATTATTCTTTTTAAATCCGTGATATTAAAATCTGGCCACAATTTTTTTGTAAAATATAGTTCTGAGTATGCTGATTGCCATAACATAAAGTTACTCAATCTTAACTCACCACCTGTTCTAATTATTAAATCTGGATCTTTAGAAGTAGATGTATACAAATTCTTTGTTATGTTATTTTTATTAATCTTGCATGACTTTATTTTTTTAATAGAATTTACAATCTCATCCCTGCCTCCGTAATTAAAAACTAAATTGATGCAAGTAGAAGTATTATTTTTTGTCTTTTTAGTTACATTATCAATTATTTTTAATATTCTTCCATTCAGCTTTTTTCTAGATCCATAATGTCTAATTTTAAGGTTATAGTTTTGTGCAGTTTTTTCGAATTCCTGATAGAATTCTTCTATAAGATTAAAAAGATTTTTAATCTCACTTATTGAACGTTTCCAATTTTCAGATGAAAATACATAAAATGAAAGTTCTTTTACATGTATATCTAATTTATTGATACTTTTAATAAGATTTATGCAAGATTTTATTCCAGCTTTATGGCCTTCTTTTTTTTTCAAATTATTTTTTAATGCCCATCTACCATTGCCATCCATTATGAATGCTAGATGATCTATTTCGTAATGATTTTTTCTGTTATGTTTAACCAAGATTATATTTTTTTTAAATCTTCTTCTTTATGTTTATGAGCTTCATCAATTATTTTAATGAATTCTGAGGTCATGTTGTCAATATCACTTTGAAATTTTTTTGATTCATCTTGGCTTATATTTTTTTCTTTTTCACTATTTTTAACTTTTTCTATTCCATCTCTTCTAATATTTCTTATAGCAACTTTAGCTGACTCAACAATCTTTCCAATTACCTTTAGAAATTCATCTCTTCTTTCTTCAGTGAGTTGTGGCAATGGTAATCTTATTAAATTTCCTTCTATTATAGGATTTATTCCTAAATTTGACTCTCTTAGGGACTTGTCAACTAATGTAACATTGGATGCATCCCAGACTTCTACATTTATTGTGCGAGGGTCTGGTGTAGTAATGTTTCCTATTTGATTTATTGACATTTTTTGACCGTAAGCTTCGACTTTTATCGAGTCCAACATGCCTGGTGAAGCTCTTCCTGCTCTTATTCCTGAAATTTCAGATTTTGCTGATTGACTAGAGGACTCCATCCTTTTTCTTAAATCTATTGATAATTCATCAAACATTGTAAATCTCCGAGGTTTTAATTTCGTTATTCACTGCTCTTACAAAAGCATTTTTTTCTTTAATTGAAAATACCTTTATTGGAATATTATTTTCCCGTGCAATTGCAACGGCTGAACTATCCATAATTTGTAAATTACTTGCTAAATAATCATCATAGCTTATTTCTTTAACTTCTTTTGCATCAGAATATATTTTTGGATCTTTATTATAAATACCTTCTACTTGTGTTGCTTTAAATATACAATCACATTCGAGCTCAGCTGCTCTAAGTGCGGCAGCTGTATCAGTTGAAAAGTATGGATTTCCTGTACCAGCAGCACATATAACGATTCTATTTTTTTCCATGTGTCTTATTGCTCTACGCCTGATGTAAGTCTCACATATTGATTGAATTGGAAAAGCTGACATGACCCTTGTCTCAAGTGATAACTTTTCAAGACCGTTTTGTAATCCTAAGCTATTCATTACTGTAGCAAGCATACCTATATAATCAGCATTGGCTCTTTCCATGCCTTTAGCAGAGGCAGCTAGTCCCCTAAATATATTTCCTCCACCAATAACTATGCAAGTTTGTATATTAATTTCTCTAAGATTTTTTATATCATTTGCAATTTTATCAACAACTTCGAGTTCAATGCCATAATTTTCATTTCCCATGAGTGACTCTCCGGATAACTTTAAAAGTATCCGTTTATTTTCTGATTTGACCATTTTTAATTTCCTAGTTCGTATCTTACGAATTTATCTATGATGATGGTTTCACCAATTTCTTCTGAAGCACTCTTAAGGTAGTCGCCTATACTTAAACTTTGATCCATTACAAATTTCTGCTTAAGAAGAGTTACTTCCTCAAATATTTTATTAATTTTTCCTTGAAGCATTTTTTCAACAATATTTTCTGGTTTACCTGAATCTTTTAGTTGCTTTTCAATAATTTCTTTTTCTGCTTCTAAATATTTATTATCTAAATCTTTTTCACTAATTGAAAGTGGTGAAGCTGCAGCTATGTGCATGCATAATTTTTTACCTAAATCACTTAAATCTTTTTCAGAGCCACTTAGCTTTAAAAGAACTCCAATCTTTCCTAAACCATCATCAATCTTGTTATGAACATAAGAGTGAATATTTCCATCTAAATAATCAGCTCTTTTGAAAACAATGTTTTCTCCTATTTTGCCTACTGCATCACTAATTAAATCTTTGCAGTCCTCAATTATTTTGTTGTCACCCTTGTGATCAAGAGAAATATCTAAAATTTTATTCACGAGTGCTTGAAACTCTTTATTTCTAGATACAAAATCTGTTTCTGAGTTAATTTCAACTATCGAGGCGCCCTCTTTAGCATTTTTAATCCCAATCAAACCTTCATTTGCTTCCCTGCTCGATTTCTTTTCTGCTTTTGCAATGCCTTTTTCACGAAGTAATTTGAAAGCCTTTTTTACATCACCATTTGAGTCATTTAAGGCTGATTTACACTCCATCATTCCAGCGCCCGACATTTTTCTCAGTTCTTGAACTTCTTTTGCTGAAATACTCATTACTATTTAGCCTCAGTAACTGTATTTTGACTTGTATCTTCTGTAGAACTTTCTTTTGATTCAGATTTACCGTTAGGTTGAGACATGTTTTCGTGAAAAATTATTGGTTCTGAAGAATTAATAGTTTCTTTAATTGCATTACAATAATATTCAATTGACCTTCTTGAGTCATCATTTCCAGGTATTGGAAAATCAATTAAGTCTGGATCACAGTTTGTATCAACTATTCCAATCGTTGGAATTTTTAGGTGCTTAGCTTCTGCAACTGCAATATGCTCTAGCTTAGTATCTATTATAAAAATTAGATCAGGTGATTTTTTCATATCACTAATACCGTTAAGAGATTTTAATAATTTTTCATGCTTATTCGAAAGTTTGAGAATTTCTTTTTTAGTGAATTCATTTTTTGGATTTGATTTTAGAACCTCTAGTTCTTTCATTTTTTTTATTGATTTTGCTATTGTAGACCAGTTCGTTAACATACCACCTAACCAACGATGGTTTACATAATATTGACCAGTTTCATCGGCAAGATCAGCAACTTTTTTTGATGCTTGTTTCTTAGTTGCAACAAATAGAATTTTGCCTCCTTTGGATACAGTCTCATCAATAACTTTTAATGCTTCTTGAAATAATTGCAGAGTCATATTGAGATTTATAATGTGAACATTTTCTCTGGTGCTATGTATGTATTTAGACATTTTAGGATTCCATCTTTGTGACTTATGTCCAAAGTGCACTCCTGCGTTGACTAAATCTTTTAGATTAAGGTTAGGTATACTCATTTGTTTTCTCCGGTTGCACATCCACAGCAATTAGACCTAAAAGGACCGGACAGCAATCAGCTATCGCTGTGTGATTAATTAGGGATTAATTACACGAACTCGATAATAAATTCAATAACTTAAATCAACTTAATTTCATTTACGCCGTTCATATTTTTCAGCAAGGACTTAACTTCAGAATTTATAGTATATTTCCCTGGCAGTTTAAGTAGTTGATTATTAACTATTATTTCAATCTTATGAGCACCATCAACTAAATCAATTTTTCTTAATTCGTCTGTGCTAAAATTACTATTGGTCAAAATTCTAAGAGTAGATCCGTCACCATTAGTTTCCTTCTGGGAAATATTATTTTTTTTACCTATATTGATTTTTAAAAGATCCTTAAAAAAATAGACATTTTTCAGCTCACCTCTAAGCATTCCATTGTTAATTGAGAAATCTACACCTAGTACGTACGACTCACCCTCTTTCAAAATATCTCTGTACTTTCTTAAGTTGCTTTCAAAAATAACAAGCTCATAAATTGAACTTAAGTCAGAAAAATTTAAAAAAGCATAACTATTTCCCCTAGCTGACCTTTTTTCTTTCTTTGATAGTAGCGTGCCTGCTAATAAAAGTGACTTAGACTCATGTAATGACTCATCTTCTTGTATGGTTCTAAAACTTTTTAAATTTAGTCTATCAAAATCGTTTTTATAACTTTCCAATGGGTGACCAGATAAATAGAAACCTAACATTTGATATTCTTTCATGAGCTGCTCTGTTTTGTCCCATTTTTGATCTTTAATCAATGTTAAGGTCCGTGTTTCATTTTTGCCAAACATATCTACTTGATTATCAATTTCATTTACACTTATTGATTTATAAAATTTAACAATTTCTGGGGCAGAATTAAAAATAACAGATCTGTCAATTTGAAATTCATCAAATGCGCCAGCACATGAAAGTGCTTCTATAGTCTTTTTATTAATAACTGAGGACGGTAATCTAAGAACAAAATCATCTAAACTTCTAAATTTTCCATTTTGATTTCTTTCTTTCATGAGATCATTCATTGACTCTGTGCCAACATTTTTAATAGCGCCTAATGCATAAGCAATAGACTCATCAGACCTTACAAAGTAAGTCATTGAGTCATTCACATTTGGTGGAGTAAGTCTAATTTTTAATCTTTCAAGCTCTCTTTGAAAAATTGATAATTTATCAGTATTGTTGATATCTAGAGTCATTGAGGCTGCAAAAAACTCTATTGGGAAATGAGTCTTTAAATATGCAGTTTGGAAGGCTATTAATGCATAAGCCGCTGCATGACTCTTGTTAAAACCATAGTCAGCAAATTTTGACATAAGATCAAAGATGTGAATTGCATCTCCTTCGCTCAAACCTCTTTCAGTGCATCCTGAAATGAATCTTTTTCTTTGGGCATTCATTTCTTTTTGAATTTTTTTACCCATCGCACGTCTTAATAAGTCAGCTTCTCCGTCTGTATATCCAGATAACTCACGCGCGACACCCATTACTTGCTCTTGATAAATTACAATACCATACGTTTCCATTAGTAAACTCTCTAATTTTTTATGAATGTAGTCAGGTTTTTCTCTTCCATGCTTCCTTTCTATATATGAGGGAATGTTAGCCATTGGGCCAGGTCTATAAAGTGCTACAAGTGCAATAATATCCTCAAACTTATCTGGCTTTAAATTTTTAAGAGTTTCTTTCATACCTGCACTTTCAAGTTGAAATATTCCAGTTGCTTCTCCAGTACTTAAAAGATCATATGTTGCCTTATCATTAATATCTATCTGATCGATATCAAAATTAGGATTTCTTTCTTTTATGAGATTTTTACAATTATCAATCAGGGTTAAAGTTTTCAGACCAAGAAAATCAAATTTTACAAGCCCGGCATTTTCGACCCATTTCATATCGAACTGAGTAAGATAAATATCTGAGTCAGGATCGCTGTATAATGGAACATCTTTTAATATTTCATCTTTAGAAATAACTACACCAGCGGCATGTATGGATGCATGCCTTTTTAGTCCTTCTAATTTAAGTGAAATATCTAATAATTTTTCTATTTTTTCGTCTCGACTGGCTTCCTCGTTTAACTTAGGTTCTTCATCTATATATTTTTGCAATGACATTGGCCTAGAAGGATCAAATGGCATTAATTTGCAAAGATAGTCTACTTGTCCATACGGTATTCCTAAAACTCGTCCAACATCTCTTATAACTGCTCGAGCCTGAAGCTTTCCGAATGTAATAATTTGAGCCACATTGAGACTTCCATATTTCTTATGAACATAATCCAAAACTCTATCTCTACCGTCACGACAAAAATCTATATCAAAATCAGGTAACGAAACACGTTCAGGATTTAAAAATCTCTCAAATATTAGTCCAAATTTAATAGGGTCTAAGTCAGTAATGCTTAAACACCAAGCAACAAGTGATCCCGCTCCCGATCCTCTTCCAGGCCCGACAGGTATATCATTATCTTTAGCCCATCTAATAAAATCAGAAACAATAAGAAAATAACCTTCATATTTCATATTAATGATTATTTCTAATTCCTTATCTAATCGTAACTGGTACTCTTTACTTATTATTTCTTCTTGTTCGTTTGAAGTTTTATCTCTATCAAACTTTAACTTAAGTCTTTCCCCTAAGCCTTCATTAGAAAGTTTGATGAGCATTTCTTTTTCATTTTCAGATTTATTGGAATAATTAGGTAGTATTGGGGCCTTAATGCACGGTCTAAATGAGCACCTAGATGCTATTTCAAGAGTATTATTAATAGCTTCTGGAAGGTCACTAAATAACTCATTCATTTCATCGTGAGTTTTAAAATAATGTTCTCTTGATAGTTTTTTCCTATCTTTTTGAGAAACATATAATTTTTTTTCGATACACATTAAAGCATCATGCGCTTCATAATGATCTGGGCCCTCATAATAAACATTATTGGTTGCAACTAAGGGAAGATAATGATCGTAAGCAAGTGTTAATATTGTATTCTCATCAACATTTTCAAACTCTTTTCCAATTCTCTGAAGTTCTAAATAAAAATTATTTGGAAATGATGACTTTAAAGTTTCTATTAATTGCTTGGACTGATTTGTTATATTTCCGTTATTTGAATGGCTTAAAATTGAATTGTTAGCACCTGATAGAACAATTATGTCTTCATTATTTTTTAAGAATTCATTAAAACTAACGTAAGCATGTTCTTTAGAATTTATATAAGAGTTAGATATAATACTTAGTAGATTTTCATACCCCTTAAGGCTTTTTGCAAAAACATTTAAGAAAAAATATTCATCATCGTCATTTATGTTCTCGTGCAAAAGTTCTTTTGGCGTTTTAATTTTGATGTTACATCCAATTATAGGTTGAACGCCTGCAGAAGATACTCGCTCACTAAATTCAAGCGCACCAAACATGTTATTGGTATCAGTAATACCAACTGCTGGCATATTATTTACATTACATAGTTCTGCTAGTCTTGATATTGGAAGCGCTCCTTCTGATAAGGAATATTCGGTCTTATTTGTCAGATGAATAAAATTACTCATTATTCCAAGTCTACCCTTTTAACTGACCTTGACGCAATTTCCTCATTATGAGTCGCCATAATTAAAGTAATTTTGTCTTTTTCTATTGATTTGAAAAGAAAATCTAAAACTTGAGTTGAATTTTCTTTATCTAAATTGCCTGTAGGTTCATCAGCAATTATTATTTTTGGCTTGGTTATTACTGCTCTCGCTATTGCTACTCTCTGCTGCTCTCCTCCTGAAAGTTCATTTGAGTAATGTCCTTCTCTATGATCTAGATTAAAAAGTTTAAGCATATTACTTGCTAATTTATATGATTCAGACTTCTCTACACCTCTTATTATTAATGGCATTGCAACATTTTCAAGTGCATTGAAATCTTCAAGTAAATTAAAGGATTGATATATGAAGCCAAAATTTTGAAGTCTCATATTGCATTTCTCAACATTACTGTAATCCGATATATCTTGACCAAATAAATTATATGAACCATTGTCAAAATTATCAATCATCGCAATAATCTGTAGTAAAGTTGTTTTACCGGATCCAGATGGACCAGTAATTGATACAAATTCTCCCATTTCTACTTCTAAATTGAAATTATTAAATATTTCAATTCTTCTGTCACCTTGTGAAAAAGTTTTATCTAAGTTATTTATTTTTATAAAATTAGACATTGCTTAAAATATTTTTTATTTCTAATTTTGAAGCTTTAACAGCTGGATAAATTGTAGCGAGAATTGATACAATAACAGAAAATATTATTATAAAAGTTAACTGTGAAATATCGACAGATGTTGGTATCTGATCAAGGTAATAAAAATCAGACGGAAAAAGATTGATATTAAATAAATAATTCAAAGCTAGTCTAATGTACTCTAGATAGATTGTGATAAGTATCCCTATTGTACTTCCAATAATTGTACCACTTATACCTATCAAAGATCCAACAAGAAGAAAAATACGTAAAATGCTATTATCGTTTAGACCTACAGTTTTAAGTATTGCGATCTCTTTGTTTTTATTTTTAACTAAAATAAACAAACTCGTTATGACATTGAAAGCGGCAACTATAATTATTAGTGATAATATTAGAAACATTACAGTTCTTTCGGTTTCTAAAACTTCCCAGAATGTTTGATTTATTTCCCGCCAATCTCTTACAACAAAATCATTGCTTATATTATTTTCGTAAAATTCTCTTATTAAGTCAGTTTGTTCTAAGTTATTAATATGTATTTCTATTGTTGATATTTTGTCATTAATTCCAATTATTTTTTGGGCATTTTCAAGTGACATAAATGCAAAATTACTGTCATATTCACTCATTCCTGAGTCAAAGAAATTTAAAACTTTCAAAATTACAGATTTTGGAAGTTGTCCAAATGGTGAAGATACTGTTTCAGAGGAGATAATTTTAACTTCATCTCCTATTTTAATTCCTAGACTATTTGCCAAATCCTCACCTAAAACTATAGAATTTTCAGTTTTTAAATTATCTTTTTTTTCTTTTATGAAATTATAATTTTTATAATTTTCATCTATATACGATTTTATTACTACACCTTTGGTACTATTATTAAATTTCAGCAAAGATTGGATAGATATGTTTGGATCAATAAATTTGATGCCTTCTATTTTCAGTTCCTTTATAAAGTCATACTCAAAATATTCCTCATAACTTTGAATATATATATGGCCATTAAAGCCCAAAATTCTTTTTTCTAATTCAATCCTGAAACCATTCATTACCGACATAACAATAATTAATGTTGCTACGCCTATGCATATGCCAGTAAACGAAAACCATGAAATTATCGATAAAAGGCTGCCAAAACGAAGGGGTCTTAAGTATCTAAATGCAATAAATCTTTCAAAAGTATTAAATGGCACTGCTTTTTTTTATTTCTTGAACAAAGTTTGGTAAGTTTTCTACTTTTATGTATTTGACTTCACCACTTTTTCTATATTTTATCTCGACTTCATTAGTTTCAATTGTTTTATTTCCTATAATCATTTGCAATGGCAAACCTATAAGATCCATTTTTGAAAATTTAACGCCAGGATTATCCTTTTTATCGTCATACAATACATCTACATTTTCATTTAGAAGATTTGAGTATATATCATTACAAATATTATTAATTTTTTCATCGCTACTTTTTAAATTTATTAAACCTATATCAAAAGGAGAAACAACATTTGGCCAAATAATGCCTTTTGTATCATGTGACGATTCAATTATAGCGCCTACAAGCCTAGAAATACCAATTCCATAGGACCCCATATGAACATAAGCTTGTTTACCCTCAGAAGTTAACACGTTGGCTTTCATTGCTTCAGAGTACTTTGTGCCAAAACTAAAAATGTGACCAACTTCTATCCCCTTTGATTTTGTTTGTTGGTCTTTTGCTACATTATTATCAAACTCAGTCTGATCAAATTTTTCATCAGATGCTGTATAATAATTATTATACTGTTGTACAACTTGTTCTAAATCATTGTCGTATGCAACGTCTTCTATTTTTGAGTCTTCACTTAAAATTCTTTTATCAAAATATATATCACTTTCACCTGTTTCGGAGATTATTACGAATTCATGAGAAAGATCTCCACCAATGGGGCCCGTTTCAGCAGCCATAGGTATTGCTTTGAGACCCATCCTTCTGAAAGTTTTAAGATATGATATAAAAAATTTATAATATGATTTTTTACATTCATCATGATCAAGGTCAAAAGAATAAGCATCTTTCATCAAAAATTCTCTACCTCGCATAACTCCAAAGCGAGGTCTTAATTCATCTCTAAATTTCCATTGAATGTGGTAAAGTAGAGTTGGTAGGTCTTTATAAGATTTAATGGATCTTCTGAAAATATCTGTAACTTGTTCCTCGTTTGTGGGTCCATACAACATTTCACGTTCTTGCCTGTCCTGAATACGTAACATTTCTTTTCCATAATCATCGTACCTACCACTTTCTTTCCATAAGTCAGCAGGTTGTATCGTTGGCATAAGTATTTCATTTACACCTGCTTTATTTTGTTCATCTCTTACAATATTCTCAATTTTTTTTAGGACCTTAAGACCAAGAGGTAGCCAGGAATAAATTCCAGAACTTGACTGTGAGATCATTCCTGATCTCATCATTAATTGATGCGAAATAATTTCAGCCTCACTGGGCGTCTCTTTTAAAACAGGTAAAAAGAAGTTAGATAATCTCATCTATATAAAAAAGCTTAAGAATAAACATTAAAAAGCCATCATTGCTGAAAGCAAAGTATATGATAGCCCATAAAACGCCTGAAACAAAAGTTGTGATTAAAAATTTCCAAAAAATATGTGGATTACTCGGTGCTCCTGGATCGTCACCTTCCCTAACATTCTCAGGTTTCGTACTTGTAATTTTTATTGGCAAAGAAATAAAAAAAATTAGCCACCAAATAAGTAGAAAAATGATTATTGAGCCTGTTAATCCCAATTTTAAACTTCTTCAAGCTCTATTAAAGTGCCGTTGCAGTCTTTGGGATGAAGAAATACGACTGGTTTATTATGAGCGCCAATCTTAGGCTTACCAGTACCCGTTATAGCTACTTCATGAGTGTCTAGTTGCTTAATAGCTTCATCAATATTTTGAACTTCGAGACAAATATGATGCATTCCACCTTTTGGATTTTTATCAATAAACTTTTGAATTGGAGAGTCATCTCCTAGAACTTCTAATAATTCAATTTTGGTATTACCCAAATCTATGAAAACTGTCGTTACACCGTGATCTGGTTGCTCTACGGCTTCAGAAACAGTAGCTCCAAAAACATTTTTATATTGCGCAGCTGCTTCTTTAATATTTGGCACAGCAATTGCTATGTGATTTAATTTTCCAATCATTATAATTAAATATGAATAATGCTAATATTTGTCAAAGGTTTTTTGCCAGTCAGTTTATAAATAAAATTTTTTGAGAATGACTCTAGACTTTTATGTACTTTTTTTTCTTTTTTAAAAATATTTCTTTGATCTTCAAAAAATTTATATATCTCCTCTTCTAATAAATAGTTTGTATAATCTTCACCATTTTCTTCATCGACTATTCCACATGAATACACAATAGGGTTATCTTTAAGTTGCATTTTTTTATCCAAAAGACATGTAATATGAAGTATGCCGTTGTAGCTCATTCTCTTTCTATCTCTGATGTGATAACTATCGCTACTGACTAAATTTTTACCATCTAAGAAAAGTCTTCCAGTTTTACATTGATCGTAAATGTATGGAGATCCGGGCGCTAATTGTAAAATATCTCCGTTTGTTATTAACATTGGAAATTTTACTCCCATTTCTTTTGCTAAAAATGAATGTTGCTTGAGGTGTCTGTGCTCGCCATGAACTGGAACAGAGATATGAGGTTTTATGTTTCTATACATATCTTTCATTTCTTCAATGCAAGGATGTCCTGACACATGGATATCTTCATCATCTTCTGTAATAATATTTGCTCCAAGCTCTGATAATTTATTAAACAATGATGATAGTTTCTTTTCATTTCCAGGAATAATTTTTGATGAAAAAAGAACATAATCACCATTATCAATATCAATATTGGGAAAGTCCTGATTTGCAATTCTCATCATAGCGCCTCTTGGTTCGCCTTGACTTCCAGTACATAAATAAATTAATTCACTTTTCTTTTTCTTTAAGGCTTCTTTTTCATTCAGTACTTCGTCGACATTTTGAAGTAGGCCATTTAGTTTTGCTGCCTTAATCATTCTGTGCATTGATCTTCCTAAAACTACAAGTTTTCGATTTGAAGCATTGGCTGCATAAGCAATTGTATCAAGTCTTGCTAAATTAGAAGCAAACGATGTCACAAAAATACGAGTATCAATGCTTTTAATTAAATTTGTTATATTTTCTCTCACCTCAATTTCAGATCCAGACCTACCTTTGGAAAGCGAATTGGTGGAGTCGCAAATCATTGCAAGCACATCTTCAGCATCAGCATGTTCAAATGGGTCTCCAATCAAAGGGTTTTCGTCAATTTTCCAATCGCCTGTATGATAGAGAGTTCCAAGACTAGTTTTAATAATGAGAGAATTTGGTTCAGGAATTGAATGAGTAAGAGTGTGCAACTTGATATCAAAGGGTTTGATGCTAAAATTTGAATTTAAATCAACAACATTGAGCATGCCTTCAAAATTAACACCTCTTTCCTCAAACTTTAGCTTTAAAATAGTAGCTGTAAATGGCGTTGTATAAATTGGGCATTTTAAGTCTTCCCAAATATAAGCTAAACCTCCAATGTGATCTTCATGAGCATGAGTAATTATGATGCCAGCCAAGTTTTCTTTTCTATCTTTAATAAACTCATAATCCGGTAAAATAACGTCAACTCCTGGGGTTGAGTCATCACCAAATGTTATGCCTGCATCTACCATGATCCACTTCATGTCATCAAGCTCATTGCCGAGACCATAAAGGTACATGTTCATTCCGATTTCACCGGCTCCACCTAATGGGAGGAATACAAGACGTTTATTTTTTGCCATTAATTTGATGCTGTTAGATTTAATCCTATAAGTGTCAGATCTTCTTCAATGTAGTTAATACATTTTAAGTCATTTTCAAATACTTTTGCATAACCACCTGTAGCAACTACATTGGCGTTCTTGCAATCATTATCTTTAAGTAATCTTTCAACAATTCCTTCTATTAAACTTATATAGCCCCAATACACACCAGATTCCATGGCTCCAACAGTACTTTTACCGATGATTTCATTAGTTTTTTTGAATTCAATCAATGGCAATAATGCAGTTCCGTCATTAAGTGATTTTAAAGTTAAATTAATACCCGGACAAATTAATCCGCCAATATAGTCTTTTTTTACATTAACAATATCAAATGTAGTTGCGGTTCCAAAATCTATAATAATATGTGGAGGTTTGTATAAATGATTAGCTGCAATTGCATTAATAATACGATCATCACCTACTTCATTGGGGTTCTCCAAATCAACATTGATGAATTTCAATAACTTATTGGTATCTATTATATCAATCTCCGCATCAAGTTTTTTTTGATTTAACAATGAATAAAGATTCATTATGGCTTGGGGAACAACACCTGATAAAATAATTTTATTAGGATCATTTTTTTCAATAAACTTTATAATTTCACTAGTGATTGCATTTTCAATATTGGATTTACTCACTGAGAGTTGGTTAGTCTCTACTCTCAATTTATCAGTTATTACTTTCTTATTGAAACTTGCAAACAAGGAACTTGTATTTCCTATATCAACTACGGTAATCATTTAATAATTAAAAGAAACCTCCCCGGAATTAAACACTTCAGTTTTCTTATCAGTTTGTACTATTATTTCAAAATCATTTGTAAAATCAACTATCTTGCCTTCAATAACTTTATCATTAAGTTTAAATTCAATATTTTTTTGATATCTCCAACTATTAGTTTTAAATTTATTAATTAAGAAATCAGTATCATTTTTATATATGTGTAATAAGTTTTTATTAAAAGATTTGACTAAGCTATCAATAACATCCTCTAAGTCTACTTTTCTTTCACATATGTTATTTAGACAAATTGTTTCATGACTTAAATTTTTTGGGGAATGGGCTACATTAATTCCAATACCAACAATTGAGTAGTTTTTTACATTTGTAATTATATTTTCAATCAAGATTCCGCTTAGTTTTGAATCATTTAATAAGATGTCGTTAGGCCATTTTATTTTTAATTTTTCTGTATTTGGCAAATATTTTTTCACACAATCGAACACCGCAATAGACGATGAGCATGATAGTAATGGCAATAATTTCGTATCGAATAAAATAGGTAGAGCAACTGAACAATAAACATTTCCAATTTCAGATATCCATATATTTTGACCTCTTCCCCTTCCTTTAGTTTGCTTATCTGCAATTATCCAAACAGGTTTTTCTGGACTTAAAGTAGAAATTATTTTTTTTGCCTCGTCATTGGTGCTTTCAAGGCTTTTAAACCTTATTATTTCAGTTAATGAAGTTTCATTTTTCATCAGAAAAAAGAGTTTGAGGCTGTTTCGGCAATCTTTAATAATGGCAAAGGATAAAAACAGAAAATAACCACAAGTAAAGAAGTAGGATAAAATAATACTGCAAGAGATTTTATTGACACCCCATCATAACTTGTTTGAGGTTCATCAAAATAAATTACCTTAACAATCCTTAGATAATAAAATGCTCCAATAACACTTGCAATTATGCCGATTATAGCAAGTACAAACATATTGCTCTCTACTGCAGCCATAAAAATATAAAACTTTCCAAAAAAACCAGCAAGCGGTGGTATACCTGCAAGAGAAAACATCATTAATGAAATCATAATAGCGCTTAATGGATGATTTTTATAAAGTCCTGACATATCTGAAATTTGCTCAAAATATTCGTCATTTCTCTTCATTGTTAGTATAAATGCAAATACGGAAATATTCATAATTAAGTAAATCATTAAATAAACAGTTAGTGATTTTATGCCCTCAGGTGAAACACATGCAACACCGATAAGTGCGTAACCAATGTGTCCGATAGAGCTATAAGCCATGAGTCGTTTTATATTTGTCTGAGCTATTGCAGCAACTGCAGCAAATAGCATTGAAGCAATACTTATGAAAATTAGAATTTGTTGCCAATCGATATAAATTTCGCCAAACGAGTTCAAAAGAAATCTAACAAGCAGTCCCATTGCAGCAATTTTTGGCGCTAATGCAAAAAATCCTGTTATAGGTGTTGGTGCACCTTGATAAACATCTGGGGTCCACATATGAAATGGAACAGCAGAAACCTTAAAAGCAAGACCAGAGCACACAAATACTATTCCAATAATTAAACCAAGACTATCTTCTGAATAATTCACAGCAATTAAATTAAAGTTAGTGTTTCCTGTAAATCCATAAATATAAGATATTCCAAATAATAATAAGCCAGAAGATAAAGCACCCAAGATAAAATATTTTATACCTGCTTCAGACGACAATAAGCTATTTCTGTTTAAAGCTGCCAATACATATAGACCAAGAGATTGCAACTCAAGACCGATAAACATTAATAACAAATCATTGGATGAAACCATTACCATCATACCGATGGTTGAAAATAAAATTAAAATCGGAAATTCATATAAATTTATGTGCTGATCTTCTTTACTTGAAAAAAACATTACAAGACTTGCTGCTGAGCCAATTAATATCATTACCTTAAAAATTTTTGAAAATTCATCAATTATGAAACTATTTTGTAAAATTGATTGAAATGACTGATTTAAAATTATTACCACTGCAATAACAATGGATAATATGGCTATATAATTAATTATTTTAATTTTTTTAACAAATAATCCAGTCATAAGTAATATGACTGACATAATAAATATAAAAATTTCTGGTAATAAAAAATAAAGGCTGTTCATTATTTTTGTAGCCTTTCATTAAAATTTTCAACTACAAGCTTTGTTGACGGCTCAATTATATCAATGACTGGCTTTGGATAAATACCAAGAAAAAAGGTCAGAAAAATAAGTGGAACAAAAATAATTATTTCACGTCTTGTTAGATCCAACATATCTACTAAATCATCTTTAACCAGTGCACCAAAAATAACTTTTCTGTAAAGCCAAAGTGAATAAGTAGCGGCTAAAACAACTCCAGTTGTTGCAAAAAGAGCAAAATATGTATTCACGGTGAAAACTGATAACAAAACTAAAAATTCTCCAACAAAACCACTAGTGCCTGGCAAGCCAAGACTGGCTAAAATGAAAATCATAAATGTAAACGCATAAAAAGGCATTTTGTTTACTAATCCTCCATATCTTGAAATTTCTCTTGTATGTAACCTGTCGTAAACAACACCCACACACAGAAATAGTGCAGCAGATACGATGCCATGGCTTATCATTTGTATAATACCACCTTCAATTCCTTGAATTGTAAAAGTAAAAATACCAAGAGTAACAAATCCCATGTGTGCAACCGAAGAATATGCAATTAATTTTTTCATATCCTCTTGCACGAGAGCAATCAATGAAGTGACAATGATTGCTATAATACTAAGGGTAAATATCATAGGCATGAACATCTCCGAAGCATCTGGAAAGAAGCCCAGAGAAAATCTTATAAATCCGTACCCTGCCATTTTCAACAATACACCTGCTAAAATTACTGATCCTGCGGTTGGAGCTTCAACATGTGCATCGGGTAACCAGGTATGAAATGGCCACATAGGTATTTTAACAACAAAAGATGCAAAAAATGCCAACCATAAAATAATTTGTTCATTTTTTGAAAATTGATAATTTAGAAGATATTGAACATCTGTTGTACCAGAATTCCAATAAATATAAATTATTGCAAGAAGCATGAAGACAGAGCCTGCCAAGGTATAAAGAAAAAATTTGAAGGTTGAATAGACACGCCGCTCTCCACCCCATATCCCTATGATCAAAAACATTGGTATTAAACCGCCTTCAAAAAATAAATAAAATAAGACAAGGTCTAATGAACAAAAGACACCGATCATGAATGTTTCGAGAGCTAGAAATGAAATTAAATATTCTTTAATGGAAAGTTTTATGCTGTCATAACTTGCAAGAATACAGATCGGTACTAACATCGTTGTAAGGACAATAAATAGAACTGAGATACCATCTATTCCTAAGTGATAACTTATGCCATTATTTATCCAAAAGTATTTTTCTTCAAATTGAAAACTTGGATTTTCATAGTCAAAGAAAATAATTAAAAGAAGTGATACTAGAAAGTTTAGTGATGTGATCCATATTGCTGTTTGTTTTAAATTTCTTTCTGTTCGTTCACTAGTATTTCTAATTAGAACCATTAATAGTATTCCCAATATTGGAATAAATAAAATGAGACTAAGAATTGGAAAATCAATCATTGATTAGTTTGTAAAAATAAAAAACGTTATTAAAAAAGAAAGTCCAATGAGAATTGCAAAAGCATAATGGTAAATTAGACCTGATTGCATTTGCCTAGCTCTAATTGATAATCTTGAGATTGTGGATGCTATACCATTTGGACCAAAGCCATCGATGATATAACCGTCTATTAATTTCCAGGCAAATCTTCCAAAGGCCATTGCAGGTTTCACAAATATTAAATTGTACAGCTCATCAAAATACCATTTGTTCAATAAGAATTGATAAAGTGGCTTATTAACTTGAGCAATATTGTTTGGTAATTTCGTGTTCTTTAAATACATGTACCAAGCGGTAATTAGACCAAATATACCAACAATTGCCGGCATATAATAAATGATTAGAGGAATATCATGATGATCACCGTGATGATGAGCTATTGAATGATCCCAAAAAACATCGCTGTAACTGCCCATGAAATAACTTTTGAATAAATATCCAAAAGAAAGTGCTCCTACTGATAGAAATATTAATGGAATAATCATGACAGAAGATGACTCATGAACTTTTTTGATATCTTCTTCGGCCATTCTTGTTTTTCCATTGAATACCATAAAAATTAATCGCCATGAATAAAATGAAGTCATAAAGACTCCTACTGTTAGTAGATAATATGCGTACCCAGCATAACTGGAGTCTGATAGATAAGCTGTTTCAATTATAGCATCTTTAGAATAATAACCTGATGTAAATGGGAAACCCATTAAAGATATAGTTCCAATGATCATCATTAAATGAGTTAATGGAATAAATTTACTTATACCTCCCATTTTTCTGATGTCTTGTTCTTCATGTACAGAATGAATAACAGAGCCAGCACCAAGAAATAATAAGGCTTTGAAAAATGCGTGAGTAAACAAATGAAACATTGCAATACCATATGCACCTAATCCAGCGGCTACAAACATGTAACCTAATTGAGAGCATGTAGAGTAAGCAATAATTCTCTTGATGTCATTTTGAACAAGTCCAATTGTAGCTGCAAAGAATGCAGTGCTTGCTCCAACAAGTACTACTAGATCTAATGCTATCGGTGATAAATCAAAAATAGGAGAACACCTTACTACAAGAAATACTCCAGCAGTTACCATAGTTGCAGCATGAATCAATGCAGATACCGGTGTGGGTCCTTCCATCGCATCGGGTAACCATGTATGAAGAAATAATTGCGCAGACTTTCCCATAGCACCGACAAACAGCAAGCAGCAAATTAATGTCAAAGCGTGAATTTCATATCCAATGAAAAAGATATCCTTATCTTTCATTTGTTCAGCTTGTTCAAAAACTGTTTGATAATCGATTGAACCAAACATCACATAAATAGCAAAAATTCCTAATGCTAAACCAAAATCTCCTACTCTATTTACTACAAAGGCCTTAATTGCCGCTGAATTTGCTGCAGGTTTTTTATACCAGAAGCCAATCAGTAAATATGAAGCTAATCCAACACCTTCCCATCCAAAAAATAGTTGAAGAAAATTATCGGCTGTAACAAGCATTAACATTGCAAATGTGAAGAGTGACAAGTAGCCCATAAATCTTGGCTTACTGTCATCATGTGACATATATCCTATTGAATAGACATGCACTAATGCTGAAACTGATGTGATTACAACTAGCATTACCCTTGTAACTGAGTCTAAATAAATCGACCAACTCGCTGTAAAATCTCCTGAAGAAATCCAAGTAAATATTTTGATACTGAGTGTAGATGGATCGGATAGATTACTTAAAAATATATAAAATGAAAAAATTGCACTTATGATAACAAATGAACAAGTTATAACTTGTGAAAATAAATCTAGATTTTTGTGTGGCCTAAAAAAAGAGATGACACAAGATATGATAAAGCCTATGAGTGGTAAAAGAACGATACTTTGTGCCATTGGTTAACCCTTTAATGCGCTTATTTTCTCAATTTCAATATTCCCAGCATTCCTGTTGTAAATTACTAGGATTGCAAGACCGATAGCTGCCTCAGCTGCAGCAACAGTTAAAACAAAAAGAGAAAAAATTTGCCCCGTTAAATCAGCGAGAAAATACGAAAACGCCACTAAATTAATGTTTACAGATAGTAAAATTATTTCAATGGACATTAAAATTATTATTACATTTTTCCTGTTTAGAAAAATACCGATAACTCCGATAGTAAATAATAATGCTGATACAATTAAAAATTGGTTTAGTTCAATCATTTTATATCGATACCTTCTTTTGATTTCACATCAACTAAGTCTATTTTGCTAGAACGAGAAAGTTGTTCAGAAACTGACTGTCTTTTGACACCCGATCTTTCTCTCAAAGTCAAGACTATAGAACCGATCATTGCAATAAGAAGAATTACTCCGGCTAATTGAAAATGAAGAATATAATCTGTGTAAAGAACAGATCCTATTGCCTTAGTATTTGATAGCTCTGCAAATTTATTAAGGGGATTGCTTAAAATTTGCATATTACTTAATTCAAGTTTTGTATTTATAAGAACGATAACTAGCTCTGCAATGAATACAAATCCTATAAACAAACCAATCGGCATGTATTGCAAAATATTAGATTTTTCAATCGTAGTTTTTATATCTAACATCATTACTACAAATAAAAATAGGACTGCCACTGCTCCAACGTAAACAATAATAAGAATCATTGCTAAAAATTCAGCATGTAAAATTACAAAGATTCCTGCTGCGTTAAGAAATGCTAAAATTAAAAATAAAACTGAATGTACTGGATTTCTTGCAGATATAACCATTAACGCAGACAAAAGTATAACAGAAGAAAAAATATAAAATGTTAGCTGAGTAACAGTCATTGCTTATCTATACTTAGCATCAGCTTGCAAGTTTTCAGCTATAGCTGTTTCCCATCTATCACCATTATCGAGCAATCTTTCTTTTGAATAGTACAGTTCTTTTCTAGTTTCGGTAGTAAATTCAAAATTTGGGCCTTGTACGATTGCATCAACTGGGCAAGATTCTTCACATAAACCGCAGTAGATACATTTAACCATATCAATATCATACCTGGTTGTACGTCTTGTACCGTCATTTCTAGGTTCAGTTTCAATAGTTATGGCTTGAGCTGGACAAACTGCTTCACAGAGCTTGCATCCTATGCATCTTTCTTCACCACTTGGGTATCTTCTTAAAGCGTGTTCTCCTCTAAACCTTGGACTTAATTTTCCTTTCTCAAAAGGATAATTTACTGTCGCTTTCTTTTTAAAAAAATATTTCTGAGCAAGAACATAAGCTTTTGCAAAATCAATAAGTAAGAAAGATTTTATAAATTGAATAATTTTCATTACATTCCTGGGGCTAATTCAAAGAAAAATAAGATTGAAGAGGTTATAATTACTGCAACTAATGACAGAGGTAAAAATACTTTCCATCCCAGTCTCATTAGTTGGTCATACCTGTATCTAGGTACAAATGCTTTTACCATAGCAAACATATAGAAGACTAACGTCACTTTTAAAATAAACCATATGAAGCCCGGTATCGCGTTTAGTGGAAATATGTCCAGTGGTGGCAACCATCCACCTAAAAATAAGATAGTAGTCATCGCACACATTAGGAGAATGTTGATATATTCCCCAAACATAAAAAGCACAAATGGCATACCAGAGTATTCAGTTTGATATCCAGCAACTAATTCTGACTCTGCTTCTGGAAGATCAAAAGGAGGCCTATTGGTTTCTGCTAGAGCAGATATAAAAAACACAATAAACATAGGAAATAGAGGTATAAAAAACCAAACTGTTTTCTGAGCCATGACAATTTCTGTTAAATTAAGAGAACCAACACACATCAGCACTGTTACAATCACAAATCCAATTGAAACTTCATATGAAACCATTTGAGCAGCAGATCGAAGTGCACCAAAAAATGGATATTTACTGTTAGAAGACCATCCAGCCATTAAAATTCCATAAACACCAAGTGAACTGATTGCAAAGATGTATAAGATGCCAACATTTATATTTGACAAAACTACACCCGCTTGAACTGGCACAACGGCCCATGCTGCAATCGATAAGGCCAAAGTAATGATTGGAGCTATAAGGAAAACAGTTTTATCAGATCCATCTGGAAGTATGATTTCTTTAAATATGAATTTTAAACCATCCGCTGGAACTTGGAACAGTCCGTAAGGCCCAACTACATTAGGCCCTCTTCTTTTTTGAACCGCAGCCCATATTTTTCTGTCTGCATATAAAGCAAGGACAACACCCAATAAAAGTGGAATGAAGATAAGAATACAATAGAAAATTATTAATATGAGATCAAAAAAATTAGATTGTATTAAATTAAACATTAAGAAACCTTCTCTCTTATTGGGTTTCTTATTTCTTCTCTGGCCCGACTACATTCAGCCATTGTTTTAGAGAAACGTGATATGGAGTCGTTTACATAAAAATCTTTGATACTGTTTAAAATTCTTTTATTGTCAAAAAATATATCTTTTGGTTCTGCATAATAAGCTTCTTGATTATCACTAATGACGACTATCCCTTCAGGTGAAAAATCTGCATCATCCGCCAAACCAATAAGGTTATTCTTATTTCTTTTAGTGTAAGCCCATTTCTTTTGGTTGTATGTGAGATCATCCCATTTCTTACCTAGGCTTCTCGCGTATTGTTCCTCATAAGGTAAAATTATATTATTTTTCTTTTTAATATCGTTTACGACCTTAAATCCTGAATGTTCCGTAAATTCAGACCATGTTTCTGGATGGTTATACTTTCTGAGATACTCTCTTTGTCTATCAGTTAATTCTTTCCAAGATAATTGAAATATTTTTTGTGCTGAATTTTCCTCAAAACTTTTGATATTGCCATGTAGCGTATCGTACTTTTTTTCTTTAATTGTTCTTGTGTCTTTTTGTTCAAATTCATTATCATCTTTTGTCTTGTTTTCTAGAAGCTTAACAAATCTCTGGTCTCGTTCTGCAAATGGAACATCTAAGAAATCGTATGAAGAAAATAACCAATCCCTTACATCGTCGAGATCAATTAACGACCAATTTAATGACATTAATTCACTTAATTGATTAAGAATTTTCCAGTCCTCTTTTGCCTCTCCTGGAGGAAAACTTGCTTTGTTTGCATATTGAACTCTGCCTTCCGTATTAATATATATGGCGTCTTTTTCGGTATATGCAGCTGATGGTAGTATTATATCCGCCGCGCTTGCACCGTTATCACCATGAGTTCCTATGTATACGATTTTAGAGTTCTTAAACTGACTATAATCTATCTCATCGGCTCCAATTGAAATTACTAACTCTATATTTCCTTTGTTTCCCTCATTTAATATATCAACTAAGGATTTATTTCTTTGATAGCAACCAATGTCAAGAGTACCTGCTCTAGAAGCTGACATTTGAAGGACATTAAATCCATTCCAATGTTCACCAACTATTCCAAACTTATCAGTAATATTTTCAATAAGAGAATAAATTTGTATTGAGTCATCTCGATTCAAAACAGACTGACCAATAATAATCATAGGCCTACTTGCAGACTTTAACTTTTCATGAAATGAATTCTGCTCATTAAGAAGGTCAGTTAAAATATTTACGTCATTACCGAGGTACTTATGATCAAACGTAAGATCAAAATTTTCTCCAATTAAACCTACAGGAATATTTTTAGATATTACTTGCTTTCTTAATCTCGAATTAATAATTGGAGCTTCTTCTCTTACATTGCTTCCAACAATAAGAATGCAATCGGCATCTTCAATACCATTTATTGAAGAGTTGAATAAATACTGTGACCTATGATTAAAAGGAATCCGACAACCCTCTTGTCTACATTCAATATTTTTTATATTTAAATCTTCTGATATTTTTTTTGTAAGAAAAGCGGTTTCAGTATCTACAAAATCACCCAACAATACAGCGATCTTGTCTGGATTGGTTTTTTCAATGAGATTTTTAAGTTCAGAAAGAGCAAGTTTCCAGTCAGTCTCTTCAAGTCTTCCATTATTTTTTAACATTGGTGCGTCTAATCGTTGAGTTAATAGACCATCACACGCATATCTTGTTTTATCTGAAATCCACTCTTCATTAATATCTTCATTTAAAATTGGAAGTACACGCTTAACTTTCCATCCGTATGTATCAACTCTTATGTTTGACCCTACTGCGTCCATGACATCAACCGTCTCTGTCTTTTTTAATTCCCATGGTCGAGCTTCAAATTGATAAGGTTTAGAAGTTAGTGCTCCGACTGGACATAAATCAACAATATTTGCAGACATTTCGGAATCTAATGTCTTTTCAAGGTAAGTAGTGATTTCCATATTTTCACCACGATTAAGCGCACCTAGTTGGTTAACGCCTGCAACTTCATCTGCAAATCTTATACATCTCGTACAATGAATACACCTAGTCATATAAGTTTTTATTAATGGACCCATATGTTTTTCATCAACTGATCTTTTATTTTCATCAAATCTAGAATTCTCTGGTCCAAATGCGACTGTTTGGTCTTGTAGATCGCACTCACCAGCTTGGTCACATACTGGGCAATCTAAAGGATGGTTTATCAGAAGAAATTCCATTACTCCCTCACGCGCTTTCTTAACTGACTGGGTATTTGTGTGAATTGACATACCTTCATTAATGGGCATTGCACAAGATGCAACTGGTTTAGGTGCACCTTCAACGTCGACCAAACACATTCTACAGTTTCCAGCTATTGAAAGGCGATCATGATAACAGAAGCGAGGGATTTCTAATCCTGCTTCTTCGCAAGCCTGCAGGATAGTCATACCTTCTTTTACTTCACATTCATCACCATTTATTTTTACTTTAACCATTACGCAGCTCTAGTTTTTTTTATTAATTGTTCCTCGATTTCATCTCGAAAATGCCTAAACAATCCTTGTATTGGCCACGCTGCAGCATCGCCAAGTGCACAAATTGTATGTCCCTCAATTTGTTTTGTAACATCCAATAATTTGTCAATGTCTGAGGATGATGCATTACCTTTGCCTATTTTTTCCATCATTCTCCACATCCACCCAGTGCCTTCTCGGCAAGGCGTACACTGACCACAACTCTCATGTTTATAAAAATGAGAAAGTCGGGCTATCGCTTGAACTAAATCAGTACTTTTATCCATTACTATTACTGCGGCAGTACCAAGACCACTTTTAACTTCGGACAAGGAATCAAAATCCATTAATACGGTGTCACAAATCTCTTTTGGGATTAATGGAACAGATGATCCTCCAGGAATTATAGCTTTTAAATTATCCCATCCACCAGTTACACCGCCAGCATGTTTTTCAATAAGCTCCTTGAGAGGTATACTCATTTCTTCTTCAATGTTGCATGGTTTATTGACATGACCTGAAATGCAAAAAACTTTTGTGCCAGTATTCTTAGGTCTTCCAAAAGATGAGAACCACTCTCCGCCTCTTTTTAATATTGCAGGCACAACAGAAATTGTCTCTACATTATTTACAGTTGTGGGAGATCCATAGAGACCTTTATTTGCAGGAAAAGGAGGTTTTAATCTGGGCTGACCTTTCTTTCCTTCGAGGCTTTCTAATAATGCAGTTTCTTCACCACATATATATGCGCCAGCACCACGATGAACATATATATCAAAATCCCACCCAGACTTAGCGGCATTTTTTCCGACCAATCCAGCTTCATAAGCTTCCTCAATAGCTTTTTGAAGCACTACTGCTTCATTAAAATACTCACCTCTAATATAAATGTAACAATGATGTGCATTCATCGCAAATGAAGCTAAGAGGCAACCCTCAATAAGTTTATGAGGTTCGTTCCTGATCATGTCTCTATCTTTACAAGTACCAGGCTCAGACTCATCAGCATTAACAACTAGATAGTTATTTAAGTTAGGATCTTTTGGCATGAAAGACCATTTGAGACCAGTTGGAAATCCTGCACCGCCACGACCTCTTAATTCTGACTTTTTCATCTCATCGATAATCCAGTCGCGTCCCTTTTGGATTAAGCTCTTTGTGTTATCCCAATCTCCCCTTTTTAGTGCAGACTGTAGAGACCAAGGTTCCTCTCCAAATAAATTTGTGAAAATTTTATCTTTTTCCTTCAGCATCTATGAAACCGCCTTTGAACTTTTACGGCCACTTTGAGAACCAACTTCAATTTTTTTGCCGTCTATAAGTGATTGAAGAATATTTACCGTAGTATCGTATGTAAGATCTTCGTAGTAATCATCATTGATTTGAACAAGGGGTGCATTAACGCATGCTCCTAAACATTCTACTTGCATCCATGAAAACAATCCGTCCTTAGAAAGGGTATTTTGTTCAGGAGAAATCATTTCTTTGCATGCTTTTGCAACTTGGTCTGATCCCCTGAGCCAACATGGAGTTGTACCGCAAACTTGAACTAGATATTTACCATTATATTTTGTATAATACATTGAATAAAAAGTGACTACTTCCCATACTCTTATAAACGGCATTTCTAAATAATTCGCAACATACTCAACTACATCTCTACTTAACCAATTATCGTTTTGTCTTTGCGCTAGATCTAATAAAGGCATGACAGCACTTTGCTTTCGAGCTTCGGGATACCTTTTTAAAATCTGTAAGGCAGTTTCGTGATTTTTATTATTGAAGCTAAATGTTGTTAGTTGCTCGCTCATCGATCAACCTCACCAAAAACTATTGCTATAGAGCCAAGTATTGCAGGAACATCAGCTAGTAAGTGACCCTTTGATAATAGGTCAAATGCCTGTAAGTGCGCAAATCCAGGAGCTCTGATCTTACATCTGTAAGGTCGACTGCTACCGTCCGAAATAAGATATACGCCAAATTCACCTTTAGGCGCTTCAACCGCAGTATAAATTTCACCGGCTGGGACGTGAAAACCTTCAGTAAAAAATTTAAAATGATGAATGATTGCCTCCATAGAAGTTTTCATATCAGCTCTCTTTGGGGCAGCTATTTTTGAGTCCCTATTAATTACCTCTCCGCTTGGCATCTTATCCAAACATTGAAGCATTATTTTTGTACTCTCTCTCATTTCATCTATTTGACAAAGGTAACGGTCGTAGCAATCTCCATTTGATCCAACCGGTATTTTAAAATCTAACTTCTCATAAATATCGTAAGGTTGGGATTTTCTTAAATCCCAGGGAATACCACACGCTCTTAAAATAAAACCGCTAAATCCTCTGTCGACAGCGTCCTCTTTTGAAACAATTCCAATATCTACATTTCTTTGTTTGAATATTCTGTTTTCTGTTAATAGATTTTCAATATCATCAAGGACTTTAGGAAAATTTTGACAAAATTGATAAATTCTATCACTTAAACCATCAGGCAAGTCTTGGTGTACTCCTCCAGCCCTAAAATAAGCTGCATGAAATCTAGAGCCTGAAACTTCTTCATAAAAATCCAAAAGTTTTTCTCGTTCATCAAAACCCCATGTTATTGGAGTCATAGCGCCAACATCCATTGCTGTTGTGGTAACATTCAACAAATGGCTCAGCAGTCTTCCAATTTCAGCAAACAGAACCCGTATGTATTGACCTCTTTCAGGCACTTCAACATCTAAAAGTCTTTCAATAGCAAGTGCAAAAGCATGCTCTTGATTCATTGGAGCCACATAATCTAGTCGATCAAAATAGGGAATTGCCTGAAGATACGTTTTATGCTCTATAAGCTTTTCAGTTCCTCTGTGCAATAAACCAATATGTGGGTCGGCTCTTTCAACAATTTCACCATCCAAATCTAATATCAGTCTTAGTACACCGTGTGCTGCAGGGTGAACAGGGCCAAAGTTGACAGTTACTGTTTTATTCTCAGCCATTATTTAGACTCTTCGCCTTTCAAATATTTCGTGCCCTCCCAAGGACTTTGAATATCAAAACTTCTAAAATCTTGTTGAAGTTTGACAGGCTCATAGACTATTTTTTTGTCCATTTCGTCGTACCTGATTTCTATATTTCCTGTTAAAGGAAAATCCTTCCTCAGAGGATAACCCTCAAATCCATAATCGGTTAAAATTCTGCGTAAATCAGGATGATCCGTAAACTGAATCCCATACATATCAAATGCTTCGCGTTCAAACCAATTTGCAGCTGGGAATATTGAACATATACTTGGCAACGAACCATTCTCATTGATTTCTGTTTTTATTCTCAAACGGAAATTCCATTTGAAACTTAAAAAATGATAAATTACATCAAATCTATTTGCCCTCTCAGGAAAATCTACTCCCGCTACATCTGTAAGTTGCCTGAATTGACAGCTCTCGTCATTTTTAACAAAATCTACTAAATGAACTAGGTTCTCCGGGGATACCAGTACTTGCAATTGGTCAAGTTGATCAAAAGCCTCAATAACATCACAATTCTTCTTAATGGAGGCTATAGCCCTCTCAAATTTATCAGACATTATCTTTTAATATTTCCTTCTCTTCGTATTTTTTTTTGCAGTTGCAACAATCCGTATAGCAAACCTTCGGCGGTTGGTGGGCAGCCAGGCACATATACATCAACAGGTATTATACGATCACAGCCCCTTACAACTGAATATGAGTAATGGTAATAACCACCACCATTTGCACAGCTACCCATAGAAATCACATAACGCGGCTCTGGCATTTGGTCATAGGCTTTTCTTAGAGCAACTGCCATTTTATTTGTGAGTGTTCCAGCAACAATTAAAACGTCAGCATGTCTAGGGGATGCTCGTGGTGCTGCTCCAAATCTCTCGACATCATACCTTGGCGTACCTACATGCATCATTTCAACTGCACAACAAGCAAGACCGAATGTCATCCAATGCAAAGAGCCCGTTCTAGCCCAATTAATGAGATTATTAATGCTTGTAACGACAAACCCTTTATCGGCGTAAAGCTCTTTGAGTTTTTCGAGCTCAGGATCATTATGCTCTTCAATTTGCATGTTTATTGCCATTCAAGCGCTCCTTTTTTCCACTCATAAATAAATCCAATTGTAAGTACACCTAAAAAAATCATCATTGAAATGAAGCCTACTAGACCGAGAGTGCCAAAAGTGATTGCCCAAGGAAAAAGGAATGTGACCTCTAAGTCAAAAATAATAAACAAAAGAGTTACTAGGTAAAAACGCACATCAAACTTCATTCGAGAGTCACCTAATTGCTCAAAACCGCACTCATATGCAGAGTTCTTTTCGGGATCAGGGTTATTGACAGCAACGAGGTAGTTCGCCAAAACGAACAAACAACTAATTGCAAGAGCCACCACAATAAAGATCAGCAATGGCATATATTCGCTTAATGTAAATTCCATCTTATTTATAGATTCGTATTAGTATCATCAGAAAATATATATAATTACCATATTTATACAATCAAAAAACGTTGGAAAATATACCATACCCACGGTTAGCGATTGCTATAACAAAGATATACTGTCATTTATACAATCAAACTATGGGTTGAGTTTTTTTGTCACAGGTAAACATACTTATAATGGTCATTTTCGTTGAAAAAACAAGAAAAACTTCCCTTCAGTCAGAGACTGAATAAAAGGGAAATATATACAAAATTAATAAATATAACTAATAATCATTGAAAAACTGGCATAAATTTATTTTTTTCAATTTTCAAGACACGGGTCTTTCTATCCTAGAATTTTTGAATAATTTTATTGAAAACAATGATGTATATTAAGTGAATGTTTGAATTAGTCGCGGAAAATTTACATTTCTCTGAGGGCCCAAGATGGCATCAAAACAAATTATGGTTTTCAGATTTTTATCAACATGCTGTTTTTAGCGTCGATGAGCGAGGGATTTTAGAAAAAGTTGTAGATATCCCAAATCAGCCATCGGGACTAGGTTGGATGCCTGATGGAAGCATGCTTATTGTTTCAATGCTTGATCGTAAAGTAATGAAATTTAAAGAAGGACAATTATCAGTCCATTCCGATCTATCTCAACTGACAGCATTCCGTTGTAACGATATGGTTGTAGACGAAATTGGCAATGCATATGTTGGCAACTTTGGTTCTCTTTACCATGCAAAAAATATCAAGCCGACATGTCTTATTTTTGTAAATATTAATGGTGATGCCAAAATCATTGAGCATAATTTGGATTTTCCAAATGGTACTGTCATAACACCGGATGGTAAAAAAATGATCATTGGGGAAACGTATGGGGGCAGATTAACCTCATTTGATATTAATTCTGATGGCTCTCTAACAAACAGACAAATATGGGCACAAATGATGCCAACTTCCTATTATTTGCTAACAAAAATTGTACGAGCTCTCAAAATACCTGTCAAAGAAGGAAGGGCAACACCTTATCCAGTTCCAGATGGTATATGTCTTGATGACCACAATGGGGTTTGGGTCGCATCACCTACAACCTCTGAAGTCATTCGCTACACTCAAGGAGGTGAAGTTACTCAAAGAATAACGACTCCAGATAGAGCTTATGCATGTATGCTAGGTGGAAAAACAGGAACAACTTTATTTATCAGTACTGCCAAAACTTCTGATCCAGAAATTGCTAGTAGAGAGAAAAATGGAAAAATATACTCTACTGAAGTTGAATACCCTCGCGCTGGTAAACCATAAAATGAACAAATACTTCATTATTTATGGTCACTATGATGACTCTTCATTTAATGCTGCAATAAGAGACACATTTGTAGAAAGTGCTACCAATGCTGGACACAAGGTTGACCTTGTGGATCTTTATAAAGAAAAATTTGACCCTGTGTTTGCAGGTGAGGAGCCTGACACAACAGTTATTGATCATCGTAAAAGAATTGAAGACTCGGATACAATTGTACTGATAGCTCCTATATGGAATTTCAGGATGCCTGCCATCCTTGAGGGATGGATTGATAAAGTTCTTGCTCCACCGTGGGCATTTACTTTTAAACAGCTAGTTGGAAATTATGGTTATCCTCTTGGAAAACTTGCGGATAAAAAAGCAATAATCTTTTGTACTTATGGATCACCTAGATTAGCTGTGACAACATTCTTTTTAAATTTGCCTATCCGAAGATTAAAGAGAGGCGTATTTCATATATGTGGCATAAGAAAGATACTATACAAGCGCTACTTTGCTGTACCCTTTGTTACTGATTATAAAAGAAAAAAATTTTTAGAAGATGTTAAGAAAAC
>CACNXQ010000008.1 GCA_902624455.1 uncultured Pelagibacteraceae bacterium
TGCGACTTATAGCGATACCAATAATTACCAGTGTCGCTCCTACAAAAAGTGAAAATTTCAACTCTTCGCTCATAAATAGCCACCCATAAAAAATACCAAACACGGGTATTAAGTATGCTACCTGCATCATAAATGTAGTACCTGCGGATCTAATTAGAACTTGCCTTAAACTGAAAGCTAGACCTGTCGGGATTATGCCCAAGTAAATAATTGCTGAAATAGCAGAGTAATTTATTTCATAATTTATGGGGTTAGAAAATATTAGCATTAGTGGAGCAAGCCAAATTGTTCCCCATACTAAAGTATTCATTGTAACCATATCTGATGGAAGGCTTGATACTTTTCTAATAATTAAATTTGAAACTACATATGAACAACCAGCAATGTATATTGCTAAAGCACCAATTAATGTTGTCATATCTGTTACAAATACTTGAACACCAACGGCGAAGATTACTCCTGAAAATCCAATAATAGTACCAATCAATTTTCTTAAATTTAATTTTTCGTCTAAGGTAAAGAAGTGAGCTAGTATCAAAGCAAGAAAAGGATTTGCTGACATTATTATTACACCGATATTACTTGGCATCGAAAGTAATCCATAGGGTATTAGAGTAAATGGCACCGATGCATTAAATAATCCAATGATTGAGTAAGTTTTTGTATTTTTACTAATTAATCCTAGTGATCCAGATCTGAATTTCACTGCTATAAGAAGAAAAAGAGCTCCTATGAGTGTCCTAAAAAAACCAACTTCAATAGGATTAAACATTTCGTTTCCAAATTTAATAGCAACGAATGATGCTCCCCAAACTGCTCCAAGAAAAACCAATAAAAGGTAATTATTTAATGTAACATTATTCATGACAATTCTCTAATATTGTCAAATAAGAGCTGTAAATCACTCTCTCTTGACAAACTGTGATCGCCATCTTCAATAATTGTTAGTTTTTTATTTTTACTTGTAATCTTTTCTATTATCTTTTCTGATGTTTCATAACTTACTACTTGGTCAAGTCGGCCATGTAATAGTCTTATGGGACAATCAATATTTATTGCAGAATTAAGTAACATATTGTTCATTCCATCTTTAAGAAATTTATAAGTTATGGTGTAATCATCATTGTATTTATCCCAGTTAATAATAATTTTCCCGTCATTTTTAATTTGAGCTTTTTGATCATCACTTAACCTATTCCATTCTCCAACTACAAAATCAGGAGCTGATGCAATTCCTATTAAAGCTGAGATTAAATTTAAGTTTCTTAATGAAACGATTAACGAAATCCATCCACCCATACTAGAACCAATAACAATATTTTTCTCATTTGAAAAACTCTTCAAGACCTCAGTTGCCTCTGAACTCCATTTTGTAATACCTCCATCCTCAAAATTTCCCTCGGATTTACCATGTCCAGAATAATCAAATCTAATAAAGTTATAATTATTTTTCTCACACCATTGACTTAGAGCAGTGGCTTTAGTTCCTGTCATGTCAGATGCATAACCTCCAAAGAAAAAAACCGAAGTCTTAGAACCATTTTCTTCATGGCTGTAAGCCAAATTTTCACCAAAAGAAGATTTCAGATAATTGATATTTAATTTCATAATGATTTACTAACTGCCATTTAACGATTAGATATATCATATGCAATCAAAAATTGCAGTATTGCAAGTTATTCCAAATCTCGATGTGAGTGGTGCATCTCAAGGCTGTATTGACATAGCTAATCATCTTGAACAGGAAAATTTAGTATCTTTTATCGTTACAAATGGTGGCGTTAATGAAAATAAATTAAATAATGCTGAGTGTATTTTTAAAATGAAGGTGCACACCAAAAATCCAATAAGAATCTTGTTCAACGCATTCGCAATATCCAGAATTATTAAAAAAAATAATATTAGTATTCTTCATGCACGAAGTAGAGCGCCAGCTTGGAGTTGTTTATTAGCATCTAAAATGTGTAATGTAAAATTTGTTGCAACATTTCATGGCACTTATAATTATAATAATCCAATTAAAAAACTTTACAATTCTGTGATGTTAAGAACCCACGGCACCATTGCAATTTCAGAATATATCAATTCAGAATCTATCAGATATTATAAAATTAAGCCTCCACTTGTGGCTGTTATAAAGCGTGGTATCGACCTGAATTTTTTTAATAACGAAAAAGATTATCAAAATGAAATCAATGCTATTTCTGAAGAACTCAATATTAAAAATGATGACATAAAAATCCTTCTTCCCGGAAGAATAACTGGATGGAAAGGTCACTTATTGACACTTAAAGCGATTAAAAAATTAAATAATTCATATCAAAATATAAAATTAATTTTTGTTGGACCTGATGAAAATGTAAAACTTAAAAATGATTTAATCAATTTTATCGAAGAACATGAACTTCAAAACAATGTTATTTTTACGGGTTCAAGACATGATATAAATACATTCTATGCATTAGCTGATTTGGTAATAACTGCATCAACTGACCCAGAAGCATTTGGTAGAGTTGCGATTGAAGCTCAAGCAATGGGAAAATTTGTAATTGCTTCCAATCACGGTGGTTCCAAAGAAACAGTCATTGACAATGAAACTGGTTATCTTTTCATGCCAAATGATATCGAGGATTTGACAAAAAAATTAAAGAATTCCATTGATAGTGAAATTTACAAGCAACCTGAAACCATCAGATCTTGTATTAATCATATAAAAGAAAATTTCACAAAAATAAGAATGTGTGATGAAACTATTAAATTCTACAAAACAGTCCTTGATAAATGAAATCTAATATTTTGATAATAAAACATGGATCATTTGGAGACTTAATTCAGATTAATGGTTGCCTCAGAGATATCCGCAATAATCATCCAGATGCAAACATTTCTTTGCTTACAACACCGCCGTATAAAAAGTTGATGAAGCAATGTCCATTCTTAGATGAAATAATAATTGATCAACGTAAGCCCAGGTGGAATCTTATTTACCTTAATCAATTAAAGAGTAAGTTGATTAAATATAATTTTCAAAAAGTTTATGATCTTCAAAATTCAACTAGAACAGAGTTCTATAGAAATAATATTTTGAAAATTAATAATTGGTCTTCATCAAGATCAATTCTTAATGACAATGAAAAAAAAGATGATTTTGATAAAAAAAGTATACTTGAGCGTTTTTCCATACAGTTAGAAAGATCAGGTGTAAAGACTGAATTTACCAATACTCCTCAAATTGAATGGATGGTAGATAAAAACTTTGAAAGTGGATTAGAGGAAAATACCTATATTGTTATTTTTCCTTTTTGTTCAAAAAAACATCCACAAAAACGTTGGCCTTATTATAAAGAGCTCATACATATTATAAATGAACAAAGTTTACAGGTTGATGTTGTAATCATTCCTGGCCCTGGAGAAATAAGTCAAGCGCGTGATTTCGATGCAAAATTAATTATGAACGATGAAGAACCGACTGATTTTTTTCAATTAGCAAAAATTTTAAAAGAATCTTTATTTGTTATATCGAATGATACGGGACCAGCTCATTTAGCGGCACATTTAGGTTGTAAAGGACTATCTATATTCGGTTCACATACATCTCCTGAAAAAGTTAGTATTATAACAAGTAATTTTCAAAGTATAACAAGAGCAGATTTAAGTACTCTGCCTGCAAAAGAAGTATTTGATAAAATTCATTCTCAATTGCAAATAGATGGTATAAATAAAGTCCGAAGATGAGTGATAAAGCTGAACATTTAGAAATTTTAAGGCACGATTGTGCACATATAATGGCCATGGCTGTGCAGGAACTATTTCCAGAAACGCAAGTCTCTATTGGCCCGCCAATTGAAAATGGATTCTACTACGATTTTGCAAGAGATAAGCCCTTTACTCTAGATGACCTAGAGGTCATTGAAGCCAAAATGAAAGAAATAGTTAAACAAGATTTAGAGATAACATATAAAGTTTTTTCAAGAAAAGATGCAATCAAATTTTTTGAAGATAAAAATGAAACTTATAAAATTAAGATTATCAATGATATCCCTGTTGATGAAGAATTGAAAGTCTACTTTCATGGAGATTGGCCTGATCTCTGCAGGGGACCACATTTAAATAGAACTAGTGAAGTTGGTACTGCATTTAAATTAACAAAAGTTGCGGGAGCTTACTGGCGGGGTGACTCTAGCAATGAAATGTTACAGCGTATTTACGGAACTGCATGGGAAACACAGAAAGAACTTGATGATTATCTTCTTTTTCTTGAAGAAGCTGAGAAAAGAGATCACCGAAAATTAGGGAAAGAATTAGATCTTTTTCATTTTCAGGAAGAAGCACCTGGTTCAGTGTTTTGGCACTCAAAAGGATGGACCTTATTTAGAACCTTGATCAACTACATGCGTAAACGACAAGAAGACGCAGGGTATGAGGAAATCAATACACCCGACATTATGGACAAGTCACTCTGGGAGTTATCAGGCCACCTTGAAAAATTTGGAGATAATATGTTTACTACCGAAGCTCGCGAAGAAAGAGTTTACGCTCTTAAGCCAATGAACTGTCCAGGGTGTGTTCAAGTTTATAAGCAAGGAATCAAAAGTTATAGAGATTTACCTCTCCGAGTTTCAGAATTTGGAAAAGTGCATCGATATGAACCTTCAGGGGCGTTACATGGATTAATGAGAGTAAGGGCATTTACACAAGATGATGCGCATATATTTTGTACTGAGGACCAGATAACTGAAGAGAGCAAGAAGGTATGTGATCTTGTGCTTAGCATTTACAAAGATTTTGGATTTGAAAACGTTTCAATAAAATTTTCAGATAGGCCAGAGAAAAGGGTTGGTAGTGATGATATTTGGGATAAATCTGAAAAAGCCCTTAAAGAGGCGATGGAGGCCACAGGACTAGAATATTCTCTCAATCCTGGTGAAGGTGCTTTCTATGGACCAAAATTAGAGTTTGTACTAAGAGATGCTATTGGAAGAGAATGGCAATGCGGAACACTTCAAGTTGATTTAAACATGCCAGAAAGGCTAGGAGGAAATTATGTTTCAAATGATGGAGCTAAAAAAAATCCTGTTATGCTGCATAGAGCACTTTTTGGTTCGTTAGAGAGATTCACTGGTATATTGTTAGAGCACTATGCAGGTAAACTTCCCGCATGGCTAGCTCCAGTGCAAGCTATCATTGCTCCAATAACTTCTGAACTGAATGAATATGCTGACGAAATAAACGAACAACTTAAAAATAATGGTATAAGAGTTCAAACAGATTTAAGAAATGAGAAAATAAGTTACAAAATAAGGGAAAATTCACTAAAGAAAGTTCCTTATATGATTATTCTCGGTAAAAAAGAATTGGCAGAAAGATCAGTTACATTGCGTACTTTAGGAAAAGAAGATCAAGAAAAAATAAATGTTGAAAAATTAAATGATTTTTTTGAAAAAGAATGTATGATGCCGAGCCATTAATACATTAAGGAGATTAACATCGTAGTTCAAAGAAAAAATAATAGGTCTAATCAAAGTTCAAAAGGCCCCCAGTTCCGTATCAACGAATTCATAACATCATCAAAAGTAAGACTCATAGACGAGAAAGGTAACAATATTGGTGTCGTAGACACAGCAGATGCTCAAAAAAAAGCAAGAGATGTTGGCCTTGATCTCGTAGAAGTTTCTCCACAAGTGGATCCTCCTGTTTGTAAAATTCTTGATTTTGGAAAGTTTAAGTATGAAGCTCAAAAAAAGGCTAGTACTGCCAAGAAAAAACAAAAAGAGATTACAATTAAAGAAATTAAGATGAGACCTGGTATTGATGTTCATGACTATGATTTTAAAATTAAAGCAGCCCAAAAGTTTATTGGTGCAGGTGATAAAGTGAAATTCACTATAAGATTTAAAGGACGAGAGTTCGAACATCACGATATTGCTGAAAGTTTAATGGAAAGAATAAGAGAGCGAATGGGTGAGATAAGTAAGATTGAACAAGAACCAAAACTTGAAGGCCGCCAGTTTACAATGATATTTACAGCAAATTAGCTAGTTCCTTCCAACAATTATAAAACTAAAAACCTTTGATTTTTTCCATTCTAAGGTCTATAAACCACATTCAATGAGCAAACTGAAAACAAAAAAAGGTGCCACTAAAAGATTTAGGCTTACAGCCTCAGGTAAAGTTAAGTCTTACCAAAGTGGAAAAAGACACGGAATGATTAAAAGAACTAATAATCAAATTAGAAATCAACGTGGTTCTACAATTTTGTCTGATCAGGATGCTAGGATAGTTAAAAAGTTTTTACCTTACGGTTAAAGGATTTTAGATGGCAAGAGTCAAAGGTGGTGTTACCGCACACGCGAGACATAAAAAAGTTATAAAACAAGCAAAAGGTTTTAGAGGTAGAAGAAAGAATACCTTTAGAGTAGCTAAGCAGGCTGTAGAAAAGTCAATGCAATATGCATATAGAGATCGAAGAGTCAAAAAAAGAGACTTTAGATCATTATGGACTCAAAGAATCAATGCAGGCGCTAGAGAACATGGTATTTCTTATTCCGTATTTATTAATGGATTAAAAAAACTTAATGTATCTCTGGATCGAAAGATACTTGCTGACCTAGCAATGAACGAACCAAATTCCTTCAAGCACATTGCTGAGCAAGTTCAATCTTCAGTAAAATAGCCTGACCCCAACTTCTCAGTTACTTAATAATTAAGCTACAGAAGATATCCAAATCTGATAATATCTAAACAAATGCAAAACTATAAGGATTTAGAAAAAAATATCGAAAAAGATTTCTCATCAGTTAGCAGCCTAGAGACATTACAAGAATTTAGACTTAGTTATCTAGGTAAGAAGGGAAAAATTTCATTACTTATGAAAGAGCTTTCTTCACTTGATGCAGATCAAAGAAAAGAAAATGCGGAACAACTAAATATCTTAAAAGGTAAAATTCTCGAATTAATTGACACGAAAGATAATGAGTTGCAAGAACTCATTCTTAATGAAAAGTTAGAAACCGAAAAAATTGATTTGACTTTAAACGTTGAGTCTAAACAAGGGACTATTCACCCAATCACTCAAGTAATTGATGAAGTAATTGAAATCTTCGGTGATTTAGATTTTTTTGTTGCCGAAGGTCCTGAAGTAGAAACTGATTACAATAATTTTACAGCTCTTAATACTTCTGAGAATCATCCTGCTCGTCAAATGCATGATACTTTCTATGTAAAGACAGAAACAGATGGTATGCCTAACGTATTACGAACCCACACATCACCTGTTCAAATAAGAAGTATGTTAGAACAGCAACCACCAATAAGACTTATTGCTCCTGGTAAAACATTCAGGTGCGATAACGACCAAACTCATACTCCAATGTTCCATCAAGTAGAAGGGCTTGTTATCGATGAGGAAAGTAATATGAGCCATTTAAAAGGTTGTTTAGAAATTTTTCTTAAAAGTTTTTTTGAAACAAGTGAATTAAAAATGAGATTTAGACCTAGTCACTTTCCATTCACTGAACCTTCAGCCGAAGTAGATATAGCCTACACAAGAAAGGGAAACCAACTTATTATTGGCGATGGTAAAGAATGGCTTGAAGTATTGGGTTGTGGAATGGTTCATCCAAACGTTCTTCGAAATGTTGACATAAATCCTGATCAATTCCAAGGATATGCATTTGGAATGGGCATTGAAAGGCTAGCAATGTTAAAATATGGAATAAGTGATTTAAGGACATTTTTTGATAATGATCTCAGATGGAACAAACATTATGGTTTCCAGCCACTTAACACTCCATCAATATTGAGGGATCTTAGCTGATGAAATTTTCTTTTTCTTGGCTTAAAGAGCATTTAGATACACACTTAAATGCAATTGAAATTTCAGAAAAGCTTACATCTATCGGTTTGGAAGTTGAGTCTTTTAATGATGCAAGCTTGGCGTTCAGAGATTTTATAGTTGCAGAAGTAATTGAAGAAAAAAAACATCCTAATGCAGATAAATTAAAACTATGTCTGGTAGATACAGGAAAAGAAAAAGTTGATGTCGTATGTGGAGCACCTAACGTTGAAAAAGGCATGAAAGTTGTTTATGCGCCGCCAGGATCGATAATCCCAGTCAATCAAATGAAATTAAAAGTATCAAAAATTAGAGGAGTAGAATCGCAAGGAATGATGTGTTCTGAGTATGAACTTGGTATTTCAGATGAACATGACGGCATAATAAGATTAGATGATAGTGTAAAAGTAGGCTCAAGTTATGCAGAAATAAGTGGAATGAATGATACTTTTTTTGAAATTGGAATAACTCCCAATAGACAAGACTGTCTTGGGGTAAATGGAATTTCACGTGATCTCTCAGCTTCCAAATCGGGCAACTACTTACGAAAAGAATTTTCAAAAATTGATGGATCGTTTGACTCTCCTGTTGATGTAAAAATTGAGGATCAAGTAATGTGCCCAGCTTTTGCAAGTCGTTATATCAAAAATGTTAAAAATTGTGAAAGCCCGGACTGGTTAAAATCAAAACTAAAATCAATAGGTCTCAGACCTATATCTGCATTGGTAGATATTACAAATTATGTTATGTACGATCAAAATAGACCGTTACACGTCTATGATGCTGATAAAATAAATAAAAATATTATTGTTAGATCAGCAAAAGATAAAGAAACACTCAAAGCTTTAGATGAAAAAGAATATGCATTAAGTAAGGGAATGTGCGTAATTGCTGATGACATGAGCCCACTTGGGCTTGGCGGCATAATGGGAGGAGAAAGCACAGGATGTTCAGAAAATACGACTAATGTTCTATTAGAGTCTGCATTATTTGACCCAATAAATACTGCTAAAACTGGAAGAAAATTATCAATATTAAGTGATGCAAGATACAGATTTGAAAGAGGTATTGATCCATTGTCTGTAATCAGAGGTATAGATCAGGCATCTCAATTAATTTCAGAGATATGTGGAGGAGAATTCAGTCATACTGTGGTATCTGGTTCTATTGATGATACTAAAAAATCTTTCGAAATATCAGTAAATAAAATCAACAAAAGATTAGGTTTAAGTATTGAGAAATCAGAAGTAATAGAAATACTCAGCTCTTTGGGTATTGAATGCAAAGAAGCAGGAGAGAAAATCAACTGTGTGATCCCAACATGGAGACAAGATATCGATTGTGAAGCAGATATTAGTGAAGAAATTATTCGTATAAAGGGTTACGATTTTATTCCACAATCTAATATTAGATCTTCTAAAAAAATCAATGAATCAATTTTAAACTATCGACAGAAAAATCTTTCTAAAGCAAAAAGATATATTGCGAGTTTAGGATATAATGAATTAGTTACATATTCTTTTGCTAATTCCAAGGATTGCAACTTTTTTGGTAATATAGATAATCTTAGAATTGTAAATCCAATATCTGAGGATCAAGACATACTACGTCCAAGCTTGATACCAAATCTTTTAAACGCCATTAAAAAAAACCAATCAAGAGATATTGAAAATTTTGAGATATTTGAGGCAGGGAGCCAATATACGTCATCTACTCCTGGTGATCAATTTAACTCAGTGATTGGTCTAAAGTCAGGAATAAATAAGAAAAAATCTTGGAGGCATGCTGAGCAACAATATGATGTTTACGATATTAAAAATGATATCGTTAATTTGATTGATTACTTAATACCCAATCAAAAAAAAATTACTTTAGATGATGAAAGTCCAGAATGGATGCACCCTGGAAGATCAGCAAGCATTATATTAAATAAAAAAATTAGATTAGGTTATTTTGGAGAATTGCACCCAAGAGTCATTAAGAGCTTTAAAATTAAAAATAAGGTCAATGCTTTCGAATTATTTATTGACCAAATGCCTGAGTCAGCGAGAAAGCTGAATAGTAAGGTTGATATTAATTTGAGTGAATTTCAAAGTGTGAAAAGAGATTTTGCTTTTGTAGTTGATCAACACATAAGAGCGCTAGATTTAGAGGAGAGTGCAAAAAAAGTAGATAAAGATTTGATCAGGGATGTCGAAATATTCGATATATTTGAAGATGAAAGTCTTGGTCCCAACAAAAAATCCATGGCAATAAAGGTTACAATACAGGCTAGTGATAGAACTCTCAAAGATAATGAGATACAGGATATCTGTTCAAAAATTGTAAAGTCTATTGAAAAATCTACCTCTGGATCCGTTAGATCGTAATTTGTTATAATGTCTGAGATTAAAAACATACGTAATTTTTCTATTATTGCCCACATTGATCATGGTAAATCAACTCTTGCTGATAGATTGATACAGTTTTGTGGTGGACTATCTGAACGAGAGATGAAAGCTCAAGTGCTTGACTCAATGGACATTGAGCGTGAGAGAGGTATTACCATCAAAGCTCAAACAGTCAGACTTGAGTATAATTCTAAGAGTGGAGAAAAATTTTTACTTAATATTATTGATACTCCTGGACATGTAGACTTTAGTTATGAAGTTAATAGGTCTTTATCTGCATGTGAGGGATCTTTACTTGTGGTTGATGCAAGTCAGGGAGTGGAAGCTCAAACTTTAGCAAACCTTTATCAAGCTATTGATAATGATCATATTATTATTCCAGTATTAAATAAAATTGATTTACCTGCATCTGATCCAGAGAGAGTTAAAGCTCAAATCAAAGACATACTCGGCATTGATACGTCTAATGTATTAGAGATTTCAGCAAAGTCTGGAACTGGGATTGAGGACGTTCTTGAGTCAATTGTTAACCTTTTGCCACCACCCAAAGGTAATGAGAAAGAACCCCTTAAAGCTATGCTTGTTGACAGTTGGTATGATGCATACCTTGGTGTTGTAATTCTTGTTCGCGTTATCGATGGAATCTTAAATAAAGGAATGGACGTAAGATTTCATCAAACAAATACTAAGCACCTCATTGAAAGAGTTGGATGCTTCACTCCAAAAATGGTTGCGAAAGATTGTATCAAAGCCGGTGAACTAGGATTTATTACTGCTGCAATAAAAGAAGTTGCACAAACTCAAGTAGGTGACACAATTGTTTCTCTTAACGACAAGAAAACACAACCACTTCCTGGCTTTAAGCCCAGTCAGCCCGTAGTTTTCTGTGGTCTATTCCCAACTAATGCTGCTGATTTTAAATTTTTGAAAGATGCACTTGGAAAACTTAAACTTAATGACTCTAGTTTTCACTACGAACAAGAAACATCTACTGCTCTTGGAATGGGATTTAGATGTGGATTTTTAGGCTTGCTACATTTGGAAATTATTGTTGAGAGATTAGACCGCGAATTTGATTTAGACTTAATTACAACTGCACCAAGTGTTATTTATAATATTGAGCTTACAAATGGTTCTAATTTAGAGCTTCATAATCCAGCAGACATGCCAGAAACTATGAACATTAAATCAATTTCTGAACCTTGGATTAAAGCAACTATAATTTGCCCAGATGAGTATTTGGGTAGTATCATTTCACTTTGTGAAGATAAGCGTGGAATGCAAATAGAGCTTTCATATTCAGGCTCAAGAGTAATTCTAATTTATAAATTGCCTTTAAATGAAATAGTTTTTGATTTCTATGATCGTCTAAAATCAATTTCAAGTGGATATGCAAGTTTTGATTATGAAATTGACGAATACATTGAGAGTGATTTAGTGAGATTAAGCATACTTGTTAACGATGAGCCTGTTGATGCACTATCTATAATTGTTCATAAAAATGCTTCTGAAAAAAAAGGTAGAGCAGTCTGTGAAAAGTTGAAAGAATTAATACCTCGACATCAATTTCATATTCCTATTCAAGCTGCAATTGGAGGTAAAATTATTGCTCGTGAGACTGTGAGCGGTTACCGCAAGAATGTGATTGATCGTATTCATGGTGGGGGAGCCACAGATAGAAAACGTAAGCTTTTAGATAAGCAAAAAAAGGGAAAAAAAAGACTTCGTACTTATGGCAAAGTAGAAATCCCTCAAGAAGCATTTATAGCAGCTCTAAAAGTTGAATGAGGAAAGGTGGCCGAGTGGTTGAAGGCGCACGCTTGGAAAGCGTGTATGCGGGTGACCGTATCGTGGGTTCGAATCCCATCCTTTCCGCCAAGCTATTGATATACAATGACAATTTCTCAAAGCTAGAACTGACAATCCTTTAACTGAGTTCAGATTGACCTATTTGGGCACACTCTGGTCACAACAGAAAGGAAAAAGTGATGGCGTTAGCCTAGTTGATAGTTTCTCCTGGCGAAATACACATTTCAATGCCTAGGTCATCCATTCTCATCACACATGAGATAACATTTTGCAGATTATTAAGGCTATCAAGATTCATATCCATTAAACCTGGTATGTCAGCATATGTATCTCTTTGAAAGTGATAAATTATAAAATATTCGCCGTCATCCCAAGATGCGTCTGTCGACGTTAAAGCATAATCACAGTCAACTAATTGATTCAGTGTTTTAACTTCAGATATATCGCTTAATTCACATGATAAGGCATTGGATGTAAAAAAAGTTATAATAAAGATAGAAGCGACTGAAAGATATCTGTTCATTGCATAATCCTCTAATAAAGAATTGATTTAATAAGCATTACGCTAATAATTTATAAAAGTTTTTTCAATAGTATTTTTAAATAATTTATTAAATCCTTATTTACTAGGTACAATTATTAATTGATCTAATACGTATGATATGACCGTCACACTCTGGTCACACTCACTCAAAATAATTCACTTCTTCCCTATATGGATTTCCCCGTTTACAAGGAAAAATTATCCTCTAATCTGTGACTCATAATTTGGAAAGCGTGTATGCGGGTGACCGTATCGTGGGTTCGAATCCCATCCTTTCCGCCAAAATAAAATCAAGGATATTAGATGAAACTAGACTTTTATAAACATTCATTTCCAGTTCTTGTAATTATTGGAGGCTGTGTTCTTCTTCTGATTTCGTTCGGCGTTAGGCATTCCTCTGGCTTATACTTAATTCCAATTTCAGAACATATTCAAACTGGTAGAGAAGTATTTGGTTTTGCAATTGCCATCCAGTTCCTCATGATCGGTATCGGATCTCCTATATTTGGAGCAATAGCTGATAAATTTAATTCTGCCGTAGCTGGGCTTTATGGAGTAATCTTTTTTCTAATAGGTTTATACATGATGGCTCATGTTGAGAGCTCCCTATTTCTAGTTTGCTCACAGGTCATATTTGGATTTGGTTGTGCTGGATGTGGTACAGCTGTAATTCTCGGCGCTGTTGGTAAAGCAGTTACTGGAAAAAATCAAACATTAGCACTTGGTGTTGTGATGGCCGCTGGCTCTCTCGGTCAATTTTTAATTGTTCCATTTACGGGAATGCTTATAGAAATGTCATCATGGCAACAATCAATAATTTATCTGAGTTTTATATCATTAATCATGGTTTTATTTGCTCTTACAATAAGCATTTCTTCAAGTGCAAAGGAAGATAGCGATCAAATTAAACAAACTCTATCTCAAGTATTAAGTGAGGCATTTGCCAATAAAAGCTATGTATTCCTAACGCTAGGATTTTTTGTGTGCGGTTTTCATGTTTCCTTTGTAGCAACGCATCTCCCGGCATACCTTGATGATTTATCCTTACCTCTTTGGATAGGATCATGGTCACTTGCGCTTATTGGATTATTCAATGTAATAGGCACCCTGATGTTTGGATACCTGGGGGACAGTAGGTCTAAAAAAGATTTGCTTGTTATACTATATTCGCTCAGATCAATTTTATTTTTAGTTTTTATATTTCTACCTAAAACAGAAATCACTATTATTATTTTTGCCTCACTTTTGGGTATCTTATGGCTTTCAACCGTTCCCTTAACAAGTGGTATTATTTCTGTAATTTTTGGATCAAAATATATGTCTATGTTGTACGGCTTTGCATTTTTGTCTCATCAGATTGGGTCGTTCATGGGATCATGGTTTGGAGGTAGATTATATGACTTCTACGGCTCTTATGATGTTATGTGGTGGGTGTGTGTTTTTCTGGGTTTTGCTTCAGCTTTAATGCATTATCCAATTAATGAAAAAAACGTCGCGCTATCAAAATAGTTTTACCGTTCTTTATCCACATATCCACAAGCTCACCAGAAATATTGATCATTAAATTTTTGTAAATTTTTTTATTTTTATATATCGTTTCTTTTATCGGAGCGTGAAAGTCCGAAATCCCCTTGGGGAGTTTGTTCAAGATCGTGACGTGTTTCGGGGCCGTAAAATACCTTTCGGGGAAATTGAGCGGCCCCGTTTCTATTTGGGATCCTTTTTTTCCAGACATCTAAAGTCAACCTCAGGTTTTTGCCCATCAAAATTAAAATGACATACATTGAGTTCGTGCCTTCTGCACCATACTTGGAAGCCTCTGTCAGAAAAGCCTACATCTAACTTAGTATATTCCTGTAATGATTTTGCATCAGTAGAACCCTCAATAAATTCATCTGAACACTTAGTACATACAACAGGTCTGTTAATATTAAACAGTAAGTACTTTAATCCACTGATGTCATTTGTCATTTTATTGCTCCATTTATTATTTTCTAAGGGTAATATTCACTATAAAATATTTACGTAAAAAAAATAAAATAAAATTTTATGAATCTAAATAAATTTGAGAAATATCCTCTTACTTATGGGCCGACACCAATAGAGTTTTTACCTCGTTTGAGTGAAGCAATTGGTGCAGATGTAGAAATCTTTGCAAAACGTGATGATTGTAATTCAGGCTTAGCCATGGGTGGAAATAAATTGAGAAAACTTGAGTATATTGTTCCTGATGCGATTGCTTCTGGAGCAGATACGTTAGTATCGATTGGAGGTGTTCAATCAAATCATACCAGAATGGTTGCAGCTACTGCAGCTAAAATTGGAATGAAGTGTGTTGTTGTTCAGGAAAGTTGGGTTCCTCACGATGATGCAGTTTATGATAGGGTCGGAAACATATTGCTTACAAGGCTTATGGGTGCAGATAGTAGATTAGTGAGTGATGGATTTGATATTGGTATCAGAAAGAGTTGGGAGGAGGCGCTTCAGTCAGTTAAAGATAGAGGAGGAGTACCCTATGCAATACCTGCAGGAGCATCAGTACATAAATATGGTGGATTAGGTTATGTTGGCTTTGCTGATGAAGTAAGATCACAAGAAAATAAGATGAATGTAAAATTTGACTATATTATCGTGTGTGTAGTTACAGGATCAACGCAAGCAGGAATGATTGTTGGTTTTGCTGAAGATGATCGTGCGAGTCAAGTAATTGGTATTGACGCATCTGGCACACCTGACAAAGTTAAAAAACAGGTAAGGGAAATAGTTGATAACACTGCTGAACTTGTTGAATTAGGCAGAACTGTCCAAGATGATGAAATAATTATCAATCCTGATTATGCATATCCAGCCTATGGAGTTCCGAGCGAAGAAACAAATGAAGCTATGAGATTGGCTGCTAGAACTGAGGCGATGATAACTGATCCAGTTTATGAGGGTAAATCAATGCAAGGAATGATTGATCTTGCAAAGAAAGGTTTTTTTAAAAAGGGCTCCAAAATACTTTATGCACACCTAGGAGGTGCTCCTGCAATTAATGGCTATTCTTATACATACCGAAATGGCTAATTTTTTGAATATTTTATAAAAAACTCACTAAGTTTCAATTTTACTTCTAGTGTTCTAGCAAGAAAGAAAAGTCCACTTATTTTTCTTTGTATCATTAGTATTTCAGAGTCAGGTAATGAAACAGGTTTTTCAAGTTTGATAATTTCTTCACTTAACTCATTCATTCTATCTATTACATTGGTATTTTTAAAATCAAACCCAAACTCACTATTCAATTCTTCAGAGATTTCAAAAAAATGATCTAGTATTTTACTCTTAATATTGAGAGGCAGGTTCTGATCTATAATGTTAAGCTTATATAAAATATTTTTTGATTGATCATGGTCCTTATTGACTATTGATTTCAGAAGCTCTGAAAAATTTTCTTTATATTTTTCATTGATGTCAACACAGGATCCAAAATCAAGAAGAATAATCTTTTTCTTATCTACATTATACAAGAAGTTTGCATAATTAGGATCAGTTTGCATACAATTTAATTCAAAGATTTCTGAAAACAAAAGTTTAACTAGATTGTAAAAAATAAACTCTTTTTCTTTTTGAGGTCTAGAGGCTACTTTTTCTATTGTCACTCCATTTTTAAATTCCATACAAATAATATTATCTGTTGAATATTTAAAATTAGGTTTTGGTACTTCTAAAATTTCATCATTTTTGAAGTAATTGTAAAATTTGTCTAAGTATTTTAATTCAGTTTTATAGCATGCTTCTCTGTGCAGTTGTCGGCTTGCAATTGCTAACAAGTTTTCAATATCAATCGAGGCTGGTAATAATTTTGTACTTTTTAGTATTAATCCAAGATTATCTATGTCATCTTCGATACTTTCTTTCACACCTGGGTACTGAATTTTTACTGCTAGAGTCTCATTTGTTTCTTTAAGTTTTACTTTATGAACTTGACCTATTGAGGCCGCAGCAACTGGTACAAATTGAAAAATACTAAATTTCTTTTCAAAATTTTCTCCCCATTCGTTTTTTAGTGCCTCAATCACTTGTGTTTTTGGCATTGAATAAGCTTGATTTCTGCATGCTGATAAAATTTCATTGATTTCTTTTGGCAAAAACTCACCAGTCTCTAAAGACAATAATTGTCCCACTTTAAGGGCAGCCCCACGCATAATGGATAGTTGAGTTACAAATTTTGTAAAGTTTTCCTTTGTTAAAAGTAATTCTTTAAAATCTACATTATTTTGGGTGATGTAATTTTTAGATGCAGCCAGTGCAACATTACCTGCAATATTTAATGTTGTTTTACTTAGACCAAAAAATCTTTTTACTCTTCCAGTTGGAATTGGATAAGAATTATTTTTATTATTCATGACCTAAATTAAATTTATTTATAATATTTAGAATATTTTTCTTGAAATTGAAAAAACCCTTATTTGAAAACTGCCATGAGTACAAATCTTGATTTTTATATTTAAAATTCAATTGGCTTTTAAGTTTGACACTTAACTTATTAAGGATATCTAAATTTTCACCGACAAAGGGGTATATCACATCAATCTTTGGATTTTTGGAAAGTAGGTTTTCAAGTTCTTCAAAATTAATAATTTTTGCATTCGAGATTAATTCAGAAATATTTTTAATAAGAGATGCTTTGAAACTCATTACCCTATGAGATAATTTAATTTTTCTTGAGTAATTATCGATTAATACAAAAAAGATATTTTTATATCTTTCGCTTAAATCTGATAATTCTTGAGCATTAAGATTACTATCAAAGATAATTAGATTTTCGCACTTAGTTTCAGAATTTTTATGGTCTAACCTTTTGAGTTCATAATTTTTATCCTCAAAAATTGGTTCTGCATCAGTTGTCAATTGAGTATATTGAAACCGTTGATTTGTGAATTTTGATATATTACTCGACCTTGCAAGATAGTGCTTCCCCTTAGTTTGAATGCCAGCAACCCATCGCCAACTGAGTGTATTAGATGCAGGATCGCCATCGTACAAGTGTTCCATAAAAAATGCTGCACCTAGTTGCCATGGCAACTTTAATGAAAATATCCAGATGCTCGCAAACCACATTCTTGTATGATTATGGAGATAATTGTTTTCTTTAAGCTCAAGGACCCATTCATCAAAACATCTAATTCCTGTATTACCTTCAACAGCTTTCTGATAAAATTTTGATTGTTCGATAGATTGATAACTTTCACAAAAATCAGTCCATACCTCAGGTCTTAATTCTAACCAACCTTTCCAGTATACTCTCCAGAAGATTTCTTGAATAAATTTTTCAATCTGATCAAATTCATATTTTTCGAGACATTTTTTAACTACATCGTATTCAAATAATGATCGATGTGATATGTAAGGAGAAAGTAATGAAGTATTATTTCTGCTGTCTGGTCCAAAATCATAATTTCTATCTCTAGAATAATTTTTAAGATTATTTTCTATAAAATAATTGAGTTTTGAAATACCTGTATTGTAGTCAGGTTCAATATTCATATGTGTATCTAAAAAATTAAAATTTAATCAATCTCGACTTTGAGAGTTATTAGATTTATTTGGAAAATTACCTACAACTAAAAAATATAATGCAACTGCCAGTAAAAAGATTTCCTCACTTTGCATAAGTTTTTTTAATTCCCACCCAACTAAATAAATTGCAATTATCATGATAACGACAATTGTAAATGCTGATGCTCGAGTAATGAGATGCCCTAATTTAAAGCTAAGTGAGCCTACATTATTACTATTTAAAAATCCTCCAAGTATAATTCCAACACCTGCAACACATTCGAAAATCGCAACAGCGCTAGCAAGGGACGGAGAAAGATTAAAATAGTCTATCAATCCCTGAGGAGGGAGTGGAAACTTATCTAGCCCGTGTAAATAGAAAGAGACACCCGTCGCTATTCTTAAAAAAAAATGAGAATAAGCGACGAACGGACCAGCAATCTGGTCTAAGATTTTATTAATTAGATCCATACAGTTGGTTAGAGATCTAATAGTCTAAGTGCAGCTTTTAGTAATTCTTCAGACTTCATGTGGTCTCCACCTTCGTGTAGTTCCATGCCCTGTTCTTTTAATGATTTTGCTATAGAAACAATTTCTGGGTGAGCTGACTCATCGACTTTAGCAAGTGCGTGTTTTATCTGGTTGTTAACCATTGGACACATACCCGCATAAGAAAGAGAAGTGAAAAGCAGAAAAATCGCTAGTGTGCTTGTAATTATTTTTTTCATCAGAATTCCTTACGTTTTAATAGTTTATATAAAATATCCTTCAAATTAAACATTTCAATTGATTAAATTTTGCTAATTTTCAACACTTTCAGGCTTATTTTATGCGACAATTTGCACTTCAACACATTGTTTTCATTTCAGAATTTACCTTTATTTTGCAATTTTGATAATTATATAAATTGTATGGAATATAACTTTTCACATCACAAACCCGAGAATACAAGTGATTATATTGCTTTGTATTTCACAAAGTTCCTTCGTTTTTTGGCTGACACTTTTTTTGCAAAAAGGTACGGCCACAGGGCTGTTGTACTTGAAACTGTAGCAGCGGTTCCAGGTATGGTTGCCGGTATGTTAAATCACTTGAAAAGTTTAAGAAGAATGGAAGAGGACAGAGGTTGGATCAAGACGTTACTTGATGAAGCTGAAAATGAGCGTATGCATTTGATGACATTCATACATATAGCAAAACCAACTGCACTTGAGAGATTTTTAGTCATTTTGGTTCAAGGTATTTTCTTTAATCTATATTTTATAATGTATTTAATTTCACCAAGAACATGTCACCGAATTGTAGGGTACTTTGAGGAGCAAGCTGTTGTTAGTTACACAGAGTATTTAGAAGAAGTGGAACAAGGAAGAGTTGAAAACGTTAAAGCTCCAGAAATTGCCATTAATTATTGGAACTTATCTTCAGATGCGAGACTTATTGATGTTATTAAAGTTGTACGTGAAGATGAAGCTGGTCACAGAGATGTAAATCATAACTTTGTCGATGACCTTGACAAAAAAACATCACATCAAAACAAAACTGTAGAAGTCAAAGAGAAAGAGGTTAATATAACGGCACAAAAAAAATAAATTTTTATGCCATTAGATTTTTCCCTCCTTTATTTTTTTATCCCTGTATTTTTTGTTATCTCTATTACACCTGGTCTGTGCATGACGCTTGCATTAACTATGGGAATTACAATTGGAGTCCGTAACACGATGAAGATGATGGTAGGGGAATTAATCGGAGTATTAATTGTTGCTGGGACTGCCGTGATTGGAGGTGGAGCAATTATTGCAACTTTTCCAGTCACATTTTTAATTTTTAAGTACTGTGGTGGCCTATATCTAATTTATGTCGGTTATCAGTTATTCAATTCTAGAGGAGCACTCGCACTCAATCTTGATGGATCTCATTCTTTTGAAATTAAATTTTATAAACTTGCCTCACAAGGTTTCATTACAGCTGTCGCAAATCCTAAGGGTTGGGCTTTTTTTATAGCTATGGTACCTGCATTCATTAATTACGAAAATGATTTACCACCTCAAATGGCTGCGTTAGTTGTAATTATTTTAATTATTGAATTTTGTTCTTTAATGATCTATGCCGCAGGCGGTCAACTTCTTGGACAAATCTTAAAAAAACAAAACAATATCAAATTAATAAACAGAATTGCGGGCGTATTGATGATTGGTGTAGGTATCTGGCTTGCTTCGAGCTAACTAGAAAAAAGCATTCCCGGACCTGATTTATTAGTATTCCCAGATAGTGTCATCATATGCCACGTAAGTGCAAGATTTGATGAAATAACGGGGATTTTTAATTTCTGTTCTACTTCTTTTATAATTTTAAATGTCTTTAAGTTAGTGCAAGAAATAAAAATAGCATCACATTCTCGGGTATAAACTTTGCATGCAGCATTTAATGTATCTTTCTCGCTTATGCGTGCTACTACAGTGTCGTCTGATTCTTCATATGCTAATATATTTTTTATTTTAAAACCTTCATCTTCAAGATGACTCCGCATACCCTCTGTAACTCCTCTTTCATAGGGAGAGACAAAACCAATATTTTTACAATTAAGTTTATTTAAAGCAGCTTTCACTGCTTTAATGGGATCTGTCACATGATTACAGTTTCTTTGAGATTTAATGATATTTGAAATCATTTCTGATCCAATAAAAGTTGCTCCTGAAGTACACGCATAACCTATGACATCAAAGGAAATGTTTGGTAAAAGATTTGTTGAAACTGGAAGCTGCTCTTCCATTTTTTTTAAATTATCTTTAGTCACTACTTTATCACAAGGTATCCTCGAATGGTAAATTGATGTTGTACCATCTAAAATATATCTAAACTCCTGCTCAATTGTTTCATCGCTTTCTAAAACAATAAGGCCTAGCCGATGTTTATAATAGCTTTCATCATCTAGGCTGTATTCAAAACTCATAATATTTTTACTGCTTTAAGAATTGTTTGCCTTGTATCAGCAGGATCAATGACTGCATCAATTTCTAAATGTGCAGCAGCTTCGATCGCTTTACCTTTTTTATAAAGTTTGTTTACAAGGTCATTAAACATTTGTTCTCTTTTCTCATTATTTGCTTCTGACTCTAATTCCTTTTTAAAACCAAGTTTTACTGCACCTTCAAGTCCCATCGCACCAAATTCACCATCAGGCCAAGCAGCTGTGAAAACTGGATCATGTAAACTACCTCCGACCATGGCTTGAGCACCTAAGCCATAACCTTTCCTAATAAAAATGGCAATCAAAGGCGATACTATTTTAGATCCTCTAGTAAATAGTTTCGACATTCTTCTTACAGCTCCATCTTTTTCACTATCAGGACCAACCATAAATCCTGGCGTATCTACCAATGAAACTATTGGCATTGCATACAAGCTACATATTTCAATGAAATCTGACATTTTATCAGCACTTTCAGTGTCAATTGCTCCTCCAAGATGTTTACAGTCACTTGCTACTAAACCAAATGGGATACCTTCAATTCTTATAAATCCTGTGACGATGCTTTTCCCATAAAGTGGCTTTAATTCTATAAATTGGTCTATATCGGAGATTATTTTTATAATATCCCTTACTGGGTAAGCCCACTTTCTATCATCAGGAAGTATATTTCTGAGCTTCGTTTGATCCTCGCAATCCCATTCTTTAAGATCACCTTGAAAATAACTTAACAATTGTTTTGCAACATCTGCTCCGTGGGTTTCATTTTCGGCTACGTAATCAACTACTCCGTTGTATTGGTGCTCTTCTACCGGACCAATTTCATCAGGACTGTATTTTCCTAGACCTCCACCTTCAATCATTGCGGGACCAGCCATTCCAATCCATGATTGTTTAGTGGCAATTCTTATATCTGCACATCCAAACAATGCTGCATTTCCTGCAAAACAATAACCATTATTGACGGCTATCCTAAGACATTGTCCTGAAAGTCGTGCCCAAGTTGAAAAAGAAGGTACATGTAAACCAGCAATATTAGTTTTTACATCTGTATCTCCTGGTCTACCCCCGCCACCTTCTGTAAAAATTATTATAGGCAATTTAAATTCTTCAGCTTTTTCACAAATCCGATCAAGTTTCATATGATGAAAGTAGCCTTGAGTGCCAGCTAAAACTGAGTAATCATAAATGATACTGATAGCATGGGAATTTTCTGTGCCTATTAATTCTGAATTTATTTGGCAAAATCCTGTGATGATACCGTCTGCTGAAGTTTCGATTTTAAGATCTTCATAATCTCTTCTACTTCTTTGTGCAGCTACTGCAAATGATCCAAATTCTAAAAAAGTACCTTTATCAATTACATTATTTAGATTCTCTCGCGCTGTATTAAAATTTTTATTGTGTCTTTTATCAACTGCTGACTTCCTTGAAGTATCCTCAGTTTTTTTTAGTCTATCTATGAATTCCAAATAATTATTATTTTTTGCCCTACTCATTTATTAAGCCATAATAGTAATTGTTAATTTTCTCATAATCTCAGAGTCATAATTTGGTCTTCGATGTTCAAATAAATATACTCCTTGCCATGTTCCTAACTCCAAAGAATTATTTTTAATTGGTATGTTTAAGTCGGAATTTGTCAATGTGGACCTAATATGTGCAGGCATATCATCGGGACCCTCTTGACTGTGAATATATTGATCATTTTCAGGGACTAATTTGTCATAAAAATTATTTAAATCTTCCAATACTGCTGGATCTGCATTCTCCTGTATAATGAGAGAGGCACTGGTATGTTTGATGAACAAATTACAAATTCCTTTTGAGACCTCATTTTTTTTAATTGTCTCATTTACTATGCTAGTAATATCGTGAATACCTTTTCCTCGAACAGTTAATGAAATCTCTTTTTGTATAAACATTTTGAAATAAGATATTAATTGAAATAGCTTACACTAATGAGCAATTTTGTAGAACCGTTTTCAGAATTAGGCCTCAGTATTCAAAATACATACGCCCAACTGCCTGATATCTTTATGACGAAAATGGATCCTATTCCTGTAAAAGATCCAAAAGTAGAAATTATCAATTACGAATTAGCAAAAGAATTAGGTTTAGAATTTGAAAATATTGACAGAGATGCTTTAGCCCAGATTTTTTCTGGAAATAAATTACCAAAAAATAGCACACCTTTAGCTCAAGCATATGCCGGACATCAATTTGGTCACTTTACAATGCTTGGCGATGGTCGGGCTTTAATGATGTGTGAGCACTTAACACCTAAAAATGAAATTATTGATATTCAATTCAAAGGTTCAGGAAGAACTCCTTACTCACGTGGTGCAGATGGACGTGCAGCTCTTGGACCAATGTTAAGAGAATATTTAATGAGTGAAGCATTACATCATTTAGGCATACCAACTACTAGAAGTTTAGCTGTTGTTTCAACTGGTGAAAAAATATTGAGAGAAGTTCCTATGAATGGTGCCATTTTAACACGGGTTGCTTCAAGTCATATAAGAGTTGGCACATTTCAATATGCAGCCGCAAGAAATGATAAAGATGCTCTAAAAAAATTACTCGATTACTCTGTTAAAAGACATTTCCCAGAAATTAAAAATGAGACAGATAATGTTTTGTTATTTTTAAGATCCGTAATGGAAAAACAAATTGATCTCATCGTAAATTGGATGAGAGTTGGTTTTATTCATGGCGTGATGAATACTGATAATTCGACAATATCTGGTGAAACAATTGACTATGGACCATGCGCGTTCATGAACAGTTATGACATAAACACTGTATATAGCTCCATTGATTTACAAGGAAGATATTCTTATGGCAATCAACCTAATATAATTCATTGGAATATTCTAAGATTGGCTGAGTCTTTAATTGGCTTAATAGATGAGGACGAGAAAAAAGCAGTATCAATAATAGAGAAAAAAATTAGTGATATATCATCACAAATCTCATCCAAATGGTTAAACATGATGCTTCAAAAAATTGGAATTGAAATCGCTGAGCCTGAAGATGAACAGCTAGTTCATGATCTTTTAAAATGGATGCAAGAGAATAAAGCTGATTTTAATAATACATTTTGTTATTTGATGGAACATAACCATATAAAAGATAAAGTATTCGAAACAGATAGTTTTAAGCTCTGGAAAAATAATTGGACCTTGAGAGTTAAAAAAGAAAAAAATTATTTAGATAAAATGAAAAGAGTAAATCCTATTTTTATACCTAGAAACCATTTAGTTGAGAACGCCCTAGATGAAGCTGACAAAGGAAAAATTGATAAATTTAATTCACTAATTAAAGTTATTAATAACCCATACTCATTTCAGTCTAAATATGAGGAATATTATCTTACACCAGAAATCGATGAGACAAATTACCAAACTTTTTGTGGGACCTAGCTTACTTTAAGCTTCTTTTCAAGACGTCTAACTAAAAAAGATACAACTAATATTAAAACCAAATACTCTAGTACTAAGAATGTATATATTTCTAAAGGACGATATTGACTAACAACGAGTTCATTAGCTTTCCTTGTCAATTCATTTAGACCTATTATTGAGACAAGAGATGACATTTTTAGCATATAAACAAATTGATTCCCAAGTGCGGGTAAGATTATCCTTACAGCTTGAGGAAGTGTTATATGGTAAAAAATCTGGAAGAAAGACATACCCATAGATGAACCTGCTTCTTTCTGACCCTTCGGAACCGCCTGAATTCCCGACCTAAATATTTCTGCTATAAAAGGACTCTCACAAATACTAAGAGCGATAATTCCAGCTGTAAATGCTGTGAAATTTAAATTTAATAATACTGGTAAACCATAGTACACCCATAAGATCATTACTAGGACAGGTATTGCTCGCACAATTTCTGTATAACCAATATTTATAACATTCAAGGCTCTACTTTTTGTAATGCTCGCAATTGAAATTAATAATCCGATCAGTATTGCAAAGAAAATTGAAATTATTGATAGAATTACTGTGTATCCTAAGCCTCCGATCAAAAATTCTATATTTGATAGTCCAACTTTGTTATTTGGCATGATTGCATACCAACCCCACTGGTAATTAGAAGAACACCCATTCAGAAATAAAAGGCTTGAAAGAGCTATAAAGAGAGAAATCTTTTTCACGCTATTGAAAATCATTATAAAAAATATAATTATATATTCTTAATATTAACGTATAATTTTCAAAAATATTTAAAAAAAGGAAAGTCAAATGAAATTAATTCAAACCCTAATTGTAGCAATTACATTATCCCTATCATCGCTAGTCAGTGCATCAACACTTGATGATATAATGAAAACTGGAGTACTCAAAGTTGGAACTACAGGTGATTTTCCTGGATGGAGCTACAAAAATCCTGACACTAATGAATATGAGGGTTATGACATTGATGTTGCAAAAAAATTAGCCGAAGATATGGGAGTTGACTTGGAATTTGTAGCAACGGATTGGAAGAATTTAGTATCAGGTGTTGTAGCCTCTAAATATCACATGACTTCTAGTGCATCTATTACTGCTAAAAGAGCATTAACTGCAGGTTACTCAAATTCTTATTATGGAACTGGTACTGTTGCAATGACATTAACTAAAAATCTAGATAGTATTGGTAGTTGGGACAATATTAATAATGACAGTACTACAGTAGCTGTAACACTTGGTACCGTTTTTGAAAATGAAGCAAAAAAATCATTTCCTGATGCAAAACTAGTAATGGTAGAAGCTCCTGCAAGAGAATATCAAGAGGTTTTATCGGGTAGAGCAGATGTTTCGCTAACTAGTAAAGTTGATGCAATGAAATTAATCAGTTTGTATCCTGAGCTATCTATTATAAATTTAGATGAGCCAAAAAATGCAAAATTATTTGCAATCTTGTTGCCAAGAGGAGATCAAGAGTGGATCAACTTTATCAACCATTGGATTGCTGATCAAAAAAACAAAGGCTTTTTTAGTCAAACTGCTTCTAAATTTGGCTTATAGTTTTTTTGCTCGAGGCTTATTTGATAAATTGAGAACCTGTAAACCAGCGCTGCAAAAATATAGTTTATTGTAAGGATTACTAGAAGCATTGTGGTAAATTCAACTTTAAAATATATAACTGCTACGGATAGTGCACAAATTGGTAGTATTACCATTCTTAAAAGATTTATTAGCATTTGATAGTTTGGTTTTTTAAGACCTTGAAGTAAAGCAGATGAAATGAAGAATATTGGGTAGCATGGTCCAGCAAATGCAGCAATTTTCAAATATGTTGATCCGTAATAAATAATTTCTTCGTTATCACTAAAGAAAATCATTATATAATCTGAAGATAGAAAAACAAAGAAACCACAGGTTGCCATAAACACTGTCCCATACAATATAGATTTTTTGTACGTATCAAAAATTCTTGAAAAGTTTTCTGCACCAAAATTTTGACCGACTAATGCTAGTGTTGAAGCATTGAGACCTAAAACTGGTAATAAAAATAATTGCTCAAAACGAATTGCTGCGCCATAACCTCCGGCAGAATAATCGCCGTAAGTTGAAACAAAATATAAAAGAACAAATACACCCAAACCTATAAACATCATTGAACCTGTTGCCGGTATTGCTTGACTGAGAATTTCTCTTTGAAAACTTATTTTTGGCACAAAACACTCAGGATACAGATATTCTCTAAGATTAGTTTTATGTACTTTTATTATGATATAAACCAATCCAAATAGTTGTGCACAGAGAGTTGCCAATGCAATACCCTTTATACCCATAGCTGGAATGAATAGTGCCCCGTATATGAATAATGGATTTAAAAATAAATTAAGGAAAAAGGTAATAATCAAAACATTCCTTAGTGATTTTGTGTCACCTTTCGAAACAAGAAAGGAATTAATAGTGAGTTGTAAAAAAAATAATGATGATCCTAAAAAAATGATATCCATATAATCTTTTGCATACAATATGATAGAGGGACTTGTTTTGAGAAATATAAGTATTGGTTCAGTTCCGTATAGTCCAATAAAAGTCACAAAAATTGAAATGATCAAACTTGCAAGAATGGATTGAGCTAAAAATAAAGACGCTTTTTTTTCATTTTTTTGACCAAGAGCGTTTGATATTAATGCTGTAACACCAATAGACAAGCCAGTAGTAAAGCCAATTATAATAAAATAAATTGGAAATGATTTTGCAATTGCTGTAATTGCATCTGGAGATATGAGACCAGCGAATTTAACATCAACAATATTGTAAAGTGTTTGAAATAGAGTTCCAATGCTTGAGGGTACTGCGATTTGCCTTATAAGTGTGGAAATTTTATCTTTTGTTAAATCCATAGTAATAAGTAATAATTTCTATTTTGTTATCAAAAATTTGCAAATTTAATCCTATTACATGCAAAATTATAATTATTAAAACAATTTACAATTTGACTATAAATCTGTACATTCCGTCTAAAGATTGCGTCATTGTTCCTTATTGCGGACTATTACGAGGTCTAAAACTTAAAATAAAGGAACGATTATGGCTACAGGTACTGTAAAATGGTTTAATCCTAAAAAAGGCTATGGCTTCATAGCACCTGATGAAGGTGATAAAGATATTTTTGTTCATATCACTGCTGTTCAGGCTGCAGGAATGAAAGGTCTTGATGAAGGTCAAAAGTTATCTTTTGAGCCTGAGGATAAAGACGGTAGAGTTTCTGCTGTAAACTTACAAACACAGGAATAAACTAAGCAGCTTTTTCTGCGCAATCAAGCCATGCTTTGAATTCTTCAAGAAGTTCAGAGGATGGTTTGATAATTTTTACCCTCTTATCATTTAAGCTTACCTCTGTAATTAGTGAGCCACAACTTATTTCATCATTTAAAAAGTTTATGATTGTTGCTCTAGATGCAAGATCAGCCATTTTTTTTGTTAAATATTCCTTAGTACATTCAGTATTTGTGTTTTTCTGATCTAAGAATAATCTCATGATTTCAAAACATATCCTGATGCCATAAACACTTCTTCTAAAGTGACTTAATCGAACAAATTGCTTTTTATTTCCAGCTATTTCAAATTGAAGAATTTGCTTATTTAACTCTTCGAGTAGTTTTTCATTATTCATAATATTCAAGTTTATTATTAATTATTATAGATAAAAATTAAGATTAAATATTTGCCAAATTGCCGCCCCAAGAGATATGATTTTTCCTATGTCATTGATTCTATCGTATTTTTTGATTTTGCGATTTTTATGAACAAAGAAAATTCAGCCAAATTATGGAAATTGATACAAGAAACGGGCGATTACTTAAAAGATAAATTACCAGCTCATCCTTCACACCCTAAAGGTCGTAATCCATACGCACATGTAGCTTTAGAAGTTAAAAGTCACTTTAAAAATAGTTATAAAGATATTCCAGATGATCAGTATGAAAAAGTAGTTAGATATATCGAATACATTAAGGATAATCCCTCATAGATTGATTTCTGTATGCAATTATACTTGCAATTATAAGAACAACTAAAATGTAAATATTATTATGACCAGGAACAATTATAGGCAAGGGTTTAAAAATATAAAGAATGGAGACTCCCATACCAACTAGAATTGTTGTAAAAGTCAATATTATAGCTATCATTTTTTTTGCATAAAATAATACATAAAATTGAAGAGCTCCCCAGATAATTTGACTTGCCCCAAGGCTTGCAAAAATAGTGATTATAATTTGTTTTTGGTCTCCATTTCCAATGTCAAGTCCAGCAATCAGTATTGATCCTCCATCAGGTAAAAAAAAATGAGCACTTCCTCTAAATAAATTCAAAATTGCATGGAGACTTAAAACTATTATTGGGAAATTTTTGAGAATATTGTTAAATCTCATTTTCAATTTTCTTTGGTTTCCATTCAGGCCTGCCAAAAATTGATAATAATTTATTTTTAAGTGTCTTCGATTTAGAAAAATCATCTGCAATTTGAAACCAAACTCTGAAAGTAATTTTAAAAGGATTAAATGTTTTCACGTTTTCTCTAATTCCGTATTTTACTTTCTCCTTCTCTTCGGCAAATGTGCCAAACATTCTATCCCAAATAATTAATAAATTTCCGTAATTTTTGTCTAAATAACATTCATTACTTCCGTGATGAACTCTATGTGAAGATGGAGTAACTAAAATATATTCCAATGGTCCTAATTTATTTATCCATTGAGTATGACCTAACACACCCCACAATGTAGAGGCAACACCAGCTACGAGTGTTATTAGTGGATCAAAACCTACTAAAGGCATAAACATAAAAAAAGGTATTTTTGTGATTGGACCAAACCAAGCTTGTCTTAGAGATACTACATAATTCATTTCTTCACTAGAATGATGGTTCATGTGTACCGCCCATAGAAACCTGACCCTATGTGAGCATCTATGATACCAATAGTACACAAAATCAATTACAACAAAAGTTAATGCCCAGACAGCCCAAATAGGAAGTAAATCATTTACTGTTACTAACCTAAACTGATAGAAATAAATGTATAATAACAATATCGATCCTTTAGTAAGCACTGATACCATTACATTACCGGCGAGTAATCCCATTGAAGCGAGAGTATCTTCTTTTGTATAATAATCTTTTTTATATATGTATGAGTAAATGAATTCGCCAACAATCAGGGCAAAAACAATAGGAATTCCATAATAATAAACGTCAAAATCTGTCATTTTTTTCTTATTGAAACTTATACCATTTGAATTATTTCATTAAAACAATGAAAAAAATAATATTTACTTTTTTAATCAGCTTCTTGCTTACTTTTACCGTTCTTGCAAAAAATGATGGTGGGGGAAACGGCAGTGGTAGTGGGTCAGGTGGCTCAAGTGGGTCAGGTGGCTCAAGTGGGTCAGGTGGCTCAAGTGGATCAGGTGGCTCTAGCGGATCAAGTGGTAGTGCGGGAGCTGCAACCGGGGGTAACTACGGTTATTCAACCAGTGGCTACGATGGAGAATTAAAAAAGATACTCCATAAAGTTGAAAAAGAAAAAGATTATTCAGGTTCTCTTAAGTCACTTGAAGATTATGTATATGAAAATCCAGAAAATGCAGATGGATGGAATTTAATTGGTTTTGTGAGCCGTAAACTTGGGAATTTTGAAGACGCTGAAGTATATTATGCTACTGGTTTAGAAATAAACCCAAATCACGATGATATACTAGCTTACCAGGGTGAGCTTTATCTTGAAACAAATAGATATGATATGGCACTTAAAAATTTAGCAATACTTACTAAGCTATGTAAATTTAATTGCGATGAAAAAGTTGAGCTCAGTGAGGCTATTTCTAAATACGAGCAAGAAAATAATCTCTAAATCATTGATTTATTCTTAAACACTAATTATTCTTAAATCTTATTTTTTATGATTAAGTTTTTAGTTTTTTTTGTATTAGGCGCTGCATCAGTCTATTTTTTAATCAGAGCCTTTGTAAAAAGTGATCCTGGAAAATTATCTAGAGTAATTAAAACCGTTATTATCATCGCTGTGGTATTTGGTGTATTATTCTTTTTGAGTAGAGGTAACCTCGGTGTATTGGCTCCCATACTTGGCATAGTTCGTAGGTTTTTTATTGGTGTTTAATGACTAACATTTTATTTAAAAAAATATTTATTATTATTTTTTCCTTTTTAGGATCAGTCACATTATTTACTGCTTGTGACTCTGATACGTCAAGTTCGGCTGCATTTACTGGCGTTCGTGTTATTGATAACACATATTCCCCGCCTGTTGTTAGAATCAATGAAGGTGGCAAAGTTCGATTCAATAATTGGGGCAATAATCCTCATAATGTTATTGCAGTTGATGAGAGTTGGGGTTCATATGATGAAATACCAAAAGGTGACTACCTAGATGTATCTTATAAAAGTGAGGGGCTTTATAAATATTTATGTTCCTTTCATGCCTCACCAGATGGTGAATGGGGCATGGTTGGATCAGTGGTAGTTGGAGATATTAATTATGAAGATTATACTAATTTTTCAAAACAAGACGTTGTTGAGGAATACACAGGAAATATTAGAAATGTGCCTGATGATTACGAAACAATTCAGGATGCAGTCAATGCTTCTGATCCAGGCGATCTAGTTTTAATAAAGCCAGGCATATATTACGAGGAAGTAGTTGTTAATGTCCCTTCAATAACAATAAGAGGATGGGATCGAAATAAAACTATTATTGATGGTGAATTTGAAAGAGGTAATGGCATTCTTGTTGCAGGAGTTGATGGGGTAACAATAGAAAATATAACAGCTCGTAATGCTCTTTTAAATGGTTTCTATTGGGCCACTGTAAAAGGTTACAGAGGTTCTTACTTAACTGCTTACAACAATGGTGACTATGGTGTGTATGCATTCGATGCGGTTGATGGAGTTTTAGATCACTCTTATGCTACTGGATCACCAGATGCAGGTTTTTATATAGGTCAATGCTATCCTTGCGATGCAATCGTAAATAACGTTGTATCTGAGTACAATGGTCTTGGTTATTCTGGGACTAACTCTGGAGGATCACTATATATAACCAGTTCTATTTTCAGAAATAATAAAGGTGGACTAGCACCTAATACTCTTGACTCTGAATTATTGCCACCAGAGCGTGAAACATTCATTATTGGAAATCTTATTGAGAATAATAATAATTATAATTCTCCTGCAACTAACTCAACATATTTATCTTATGGAAATGGAGTTGTGATTGCTGGAGGAAATAATAATATTATAAAAAATAATGTTATCGTTGATCATGACTTATATGGCGTGATACTCACTGCATCAATGGATGTAAATTATTGGCCAGCGCACGGAAATCGTGTTGAGGAGAATTTGATTTTATCTTCAAGAAAAGCTGATATAGCAGTAAGCGGTGTTTCAAATCTAGCAAATTGCTTTGAAGGAAATTACTTCAATACCTCAATACCTCCAGGATTGCAGGCATTAAACGGATGTGAAAACAATATCATTCCACTCTCAGCTGATTTGTCAGGTTTGTGGTCGACAATTGCCAGACTTATTTACGCCAATACTGGAGATTTTTATCAAGATGACTGGAGAACTTTGCCAGCACCAGAGCAACAGGAAAATATGCCTATAATGCAAGAAATTATAGATGCAAACGATAATGGGCAATATGAGCTTGGATTTTATCAATATCTACCATCTTTTAGAAATTCAGTAAATCCCGCTGTAAATGTCTACGAAGATTATAAATACACACTCAAAGATGTTCAATTGCCTCAAGACGCAATAAAATATTTGAACTAATTCTTTATTTGTTTAACCTATAATAGAGGTCTAAATGCCAGGTGTAAGTTTTTTTCCATTATCAGATGTTCCTTTCTTATCTCTATTTTTTAATTTCTATGGATATTATCTACCGCTCTTTTTGTACGCAGTATGGACGCCATTAGCTATTTATGATTTGTCTGCAACCAGTTATCGTAGCTCCTCATCAAAAGTTCTTTGGACGCTGATTGTCCTTTTAATACCTCTTCTTGGATCAATGATCTATCATATTTTTGTGGCGGACAAGTTAGACGTAACAGTCAGAGCAACAATGATTTTTGGAGGATTATTTGTTCTTATATCTGTATTTTTGTATTTGGCTTTAGCGTTGTAAAATTATTCTGTGAAATTCGACAAAAGAACAAACCCTATCAGAAATGATCTTGCATCAAAAACTTACAAAGGGATTGTTAGCCGCAAAAAATATGTTGATGGTATAATTCATACTGTCATGTCTACAAATTCTCCTATCTACAATAAAAAAAATTCTCAATTGAGTACACAATTACTTTTTGGAGAAAGGTGTAAAGTTTTTGATACGTCAAAAGGTTGGTCTTGGGTGCAATCCTTAAGAGATGATTATGTGGGGTTTACCCCTTCAAAAAATCTCAAGAAGTTAATTTTTACACCTTCTCATAAAGTAAAATCTCTAAGAACGTTTATTTATTCAAAGCCTAATATAAAGAGTAAAATTTGTAGTTATTTAAGTTTTAATTCATTAGTTAAAATTTCATCAACTAAATCTGGGTTTTGTAAAATACAAAATTTAGGATGGTGTCCAAAAAATGATTTATTTAAAATTTCAGAAAAAAAATTCAACATTGTCAATCTTGCAAGACAATTTTTAAACACACCTTACTATTGGGGCGGAAGAGACTCACATGGGATAGATTGCTCAGGACTAATTCAAAATATAATGCAGATGAAAAATATAGATTTTCCTAGAGATACAGATATGCAAGAAGATTTTTGTACTAGATCAATACTTAGAAAAAATTTAAAAGCTGGGGACTTGGTTTTTTGGAAGGGACATGTTGCATTAATGACAGACAAAAAAAAGATTATTCACGCAAATGCTTTTCATATGAAAACACAAGAAGAACCATTGGTGACGGCAGAGAAAAGAATTTTTAAAACTAATGGCAAAGTAAGAAAGTATGCAAGAATAATTAGTTAAATTTGAATTTATTTCTTATAAACCATAACAAAATTAAAGAAGGAATTACCATCAAGGCTGTAATTATGAAGAACATCCCCCAATCTCCTTGCAGCCAATCAACTAATGATCCAGAGGAGGAGGCCATTAGTGTGCGTCCAGCAGTACCCAATGAAGCCAGTAATGCATACTGAGTTGCCGTGTAGGTTCGATCTACTAATAATGAAATAAATGTTACGAAAGCAACTGTGGCAAATGCTGCAGCTAAATCATCTAGAATTACGGCAGCTGCAAATAGTAATTCGGATTTTTCTGACCAAGCCATAAAACTAAACATTACATTTGTAATTGCCATAGCCACACCAGAAATAAATAATGCACGTACAACCCCAGATTTAATTGAAAACCATCCACCAATTAGAGTAAAAACAATCGTTGTTATCCATCCAAGCCCTTTTGAATACACTGCAATATCGGACTTTGAGAAACCCATTTCATCATAGAAAATAATCGACATACGCCCAAGAAAAGCTTCCCCAATTTTAAACAAAAATATGAAGCCTATTATTAGAAGACTGATTGATAGTCCATTTTTTCTAAAAAAACTTGATAGAGGACTTAGGATTGTGCTTATAAACCAAGCAGAGAAACCAATAGATGAAAATTTTTCTTGATCTTCTCTTTGAGCAAGATGCCTTTTATTTGATGTGTCCTCAGGAATTAAAAGTAGCCCAATATTAAATAGAAAGATAACAACGCATATAAATATAAAAGTTAACTGCCAATAGTTAATCAAACCTAAATTTTCAAAATAATCAGCAACAAACAATGTTAACATGCCACCAATCTTATATCCAGTCCACCAGCCAACAACTGCTATTGATGCGCCTGCTGCCATTGACGCTTTTTCATTTGCAGCAATTTGCTCAATTCTAAGAGCATCAATCGTTATATCTTGCGACGCAGACGAAATTGCAATTAGTAAACCAAAGAAAATAATAACTTCAAGATTATTAACCGGATTCAGTAAGCTCCATGTAATCAAACATAACAAAATTATTGATTGTAGAGTTATGATCCATGATTTCCTGTGACCTATTTTATCAGTAAGTATAGGAATTTTTAATCTATCAATTAGTGGAGCCCACAGAAAATTTATTGCATAAACACTAAAGATTAGTCCTGCCCAACCGATTGTACTTCTGGAAAGTTCATAATCTTTTAACCATAAAGATAAAGCGCTACCAATGATAACCCAAGGAAAACCACTTATCGCTCCTAGAAGCAATATACGAAGCATCCTATTGTCGTAATAGATTGATATACCTATATTCTCTTTATTCATAAGATATAAGTAATTTATCTTAGGATTTTAAATTTTAATATAAATAACTTTATTTCTTGTTATTCGATTGGAGCAGGAGAGTCACTAAATTCTCTCATATATAAAATTACATTTGCCCTGTCAGATGACTTTTTGAGACCAGCAAATGACATTTTAGTGCCTTCAATATACTTTTTTGGATTTAGAAGAAATCCATTTAATTCCTCATATGACCAGTTACCATCATAGGATGCTAAAGCATTTGAATATTTGTAGTCTTCTTTACCGCCTACTTTTTTATTAACAATGTCCCATAAAGCTGGACCAATTTTATTTGCACCACCTTTATCAAGTACATGGCATTGAGCACATTTTTTAAAGACCTTTTCTCCCTTACCGATATCTGCTGAAGCTAAGAGCATTCTGATATCTTCTACAGGTTCCGCAACAGCTGGCACTGCTACTTCAGAGGCCGCTGTGCTAACACCATCATCAATACCTTCTATTTTATAGTGAGCTACTTCAGGTTTATCAACGTGGTAGAGAATTTCACCAAAATTTGCTAATCCAATAAATACTAGAGCTACGACTAGTAAACAGGCTACAAATTTGTTTATTTCAAAGGAATCCATTTTGTCTATTGACGATACACTATTATTATTTAAACGGTAATCAATTTAATGCAAGTTTTATGCGACTAGAGGACGCATAATTTAATATGTCGAGTCAACAATCAACAGCAATTATTATACCAGCCAGACTTGCATCTAAACGACTGCCTAACAAGCCACTTCTAGAAATAAACTCTAAGACCATGATTGAGCACGTATGGGAGAATGCAATTAATTCTCAACTTGGAATGGTGATAGTTGCTACTGATAGTCAAGAAATTATTGATGTTATACAAAGAAGGAATGGTATAGCCTATATGACTTCTGAAAATCATCAATCAGGAACAGATCGTATTTATGAAGCACTTAAAATTTTTGACCACAACCGAGCAATAGAAAAAGTAATTAACCTACAAGGCGATCTTCCTACCATTGATCAATTCGCGCTCAAGGAAGTTCTTAATCTTCTAGATAGCGCTGAAGTTGATATTGGAACATTAGTTGCACCATTCAAAGATTTTGATGAAATGCAAAAAGCTCAATATGTTAAAGCAGAATGTTATTTTAAAAGTAATAGTATAAAAGCAAGAGCAAACAATTTTACTAGAATTGCTAATAAGGAAAAGATGGAAAATCTATACCATCATGTAGGTATTTATTCATACAGAAGGAAAGCATTAGAAAAATTTGTAAAATTAAAACAAACTAATCGAGAAAAAGAAGAAAAATTGGAACAACTAAGAGCAATAGAAAACAATATGCATATTGAAGTCAGTTTGATAAACTCGCCCATACTTGGGATTGATACCCAAGAAGATTTAGACAATATTAGGGAAATTCAAAAATAATTATGACTAAAATTTCTTTCCAAGGAGAGTTCGGAGCATACTCACATTTAGCTTGTATTGAAGTATTTTCTGATTGTACACCTATTCCATGCGAAACGTTTGAGGCTGCTTTGGAACATGTACATAAGGGTATGAGCGATTATGCAATGTTACCAGTGGAAAATTCTGTAGCTGGCCGAGTTGCAGATATTCATTATATGTTAAGTGGTTATGAGTTAAAGATTTATGCAGAACATTTTCAAAAAGTTGAACATCAGTTGCTTGGCATAAAAGACTCATCACTTGATACCATTGAAAACGTTAGAAGCCACACAATGGCAGTAGGTCAATGTGGTAAAATAATAAAAGAGCTCGGTCTAAAACCTATTGTTATGGCAGATACAGCAGGCTCAGCGAAATATTTAAATGAGCAAGGAACAATTAAAGACTCAGCAATAGCTTCAAAGCTTGCTGCTGATACTTATGGTCTAGAAATTTTAAAAGAGAATATTCAGGATGTTAATCATAACGTTACACGGTTTCTTGTTATGTCCAATAATGAACAACAGACCCGTCAAGATAATACTAATTACCTTACAAGTTGTATATTTGAAGTAAAAAGTGTGCCCTCGGCATTGTATAAAGCGTTAGGAGGCTTTGCTACTAATGGGGTGAATTTAACAAAATTAGAAAGTTTCATAATTGAAGGAGATTTCAACAAGGCTCAGTTTTATATTGATCTCGATGGTCACACGGATGATATCCCTGTAAAGAGAGCTTTGGAGGAACTTGGCTACTATACTGAAAAATTAATTGTTCTTGGTGTTTATCCTAAACATTCTTATCGTAATTAAAATTTAAGTGTGCATCCAAGAAACAATTAATTGATGAGCGACAGCCATAGCGGGAGGAACCCAAATTCGATTAGGATGTTTACCTACGAAAATTCGATTGAGATCTTCTTTGGTCAGCCATATAGCATCTTCAATTTCATCTTTATCAATATTTAAAATATCACTTTTTGCTTCAGCAAAACATCCAATCATAAGTTGATAAGGAAATGGCCATGGTTGAGTAAATTTGTATTGAACATTAGTCACATCTAGTCCGGACTCTTCTTTGACTTCCCTGATTACAGCATCTTCTATTGTTTCGCCAGGTTCCAAAAAACCTGCTAATGCAGAGTACATTCGAGGAGGAAATATTTTTTGCCTACCTAGCAAACACTTACCCTCGAATGTTGGCAGCATGATTACAACAGGATCTACTCTTGGAAAAAATTCAGTTTTGCATTCAAGGCAATATTTCTTGTAGCCCGTATCTTTTATTTCTAATTTACTTGAAGAACATTTACTACAATATTTATGATTGAGATTCCAATCAATGATTGATTTCGCTTGAGCGAGTATGCCGGTATCTTCCGCTGAGAGGTTTTGAGCAATTGATCTAAGATCTATAAATTTGCTATCATTTTTATATAAATCAGGACTTAGATCATTTTCTAGGTTTATAGCAAAATAGTTTTGATCAGAGTATTGACCTAGAAAAATTACCAATTGAGAATCCAAATGACTTTTCACTTGGTCTGAGGAGAAATATCTAATTTGTGATTTTATTGATGTATCACTACTAACTTTAATGAGAGGCTTTCCTGCTTTAAATACTAGAAAGATACTATTTCCAGCAAGTTTTGATTGTCTTTGCCACTCTTGATCTCCCCTGATGCTGGACATCCTGTCTAGAGGATTATTTGCAAAAATGATTTCCTTCATTTGATTAAATTTCGATCAATTTTAATTTTAGGTATGTTACAATATTTTGGGAGATTGAGTAGACAAGTTATTCGCCAATCCGGTCAGGTCTGAAAAGAAGCAGCCGTAACGAAGATACTTGGGTTGCTTTAATCTCCCACTAAATTAGAATTTAGTTTTATGTCAAAATCACAGAACAGTCCGATACCTCTAAAATATAGACCATTGACGTTTAATGAGCTTATTGGCCAGGAGCTGGTTTCCCAAACAATTGTCAATGCCATTAAAATGGACAGGGTGGCGAATGCATATCTTCTTACTGGAGTAAGAGGCGTAGGCAAAACAACAACAGCAAGAATTATTGCTAAAATGCTGAATTGCTCTTCCAAAAATAGAGAAGAATTAAATTTCACACCATGCAGTGAATGCGAAAACTGTATTGCAATCACTGAGTCTAGAAGTGTTGATGTTTATGAAATGGATGCAGCCTCAAGAACAGGAATTTCGGATATTAGAGAACTCATAGAAGGTGTACAGTACGCTCCAGTCTCTTCAAAGTATAAAGTTTATATTATTGATGAGGTTCACATGCTTTCTACCTCTGCATTTAATGGATTATTAAAAACACTTGAAGAGCCACCTCAACATGTAAAATTTATTTTTGCAACCACAGAAGTTAGAAAAATACCAACAACAATTTTATCCAGATGTCAAAGATATGACTTAAAAAGAGTTGAACCAGAAGAAATGATAATTTTTCTGAAAAAAATTTCTGAGAATGAAAAAATTAATTACGATACAGGCTCTTTAAAAATTATTGCAAGAGCTGCTGATGGCTCAGTTAGAGATGCACTTTCATTATTAGATCAGTCTATCGCCTTCACAGATGGAAATTTATCAGAAACTAAAATAAAAGATATGATTGGAATAAATAATTCAGAAGAGATCTATGAGTTGCTAAATTTAATTGTGGGTGGAGATACAAACAACTCGATTGCAAAAATAAATTCTTTTTATGATCAGGGAGTCGATCCATCTATGATCATAAGGGATCTAATAGTAGCAACTCATCAAATAGCTCTAATAAAAATTAACGCTGAAGAGGGTGTTAAAAGTTCGTTGACTGAAAAAGAATTTAGTGAAATTAAAAGCTTGGCAGAAAATATTGAGATGCCAACCATTACAATGTTGTGGCAAATGCTTAATAAGGGCTTAAGAGAAATTTCATCTGCCTTTTCTCCAATAAGTTCAATTGAAATGTTAGTAATTAGAATTGCTTATTTAAATAGTATGGAGAACCCTGACAAAATATTAAATGAAATAAGTAACGAGTTGAAGATGGTTGAAAAAGATACTACAAAAGATGTATCTGCTGAGGATATTGAAATTGACTCTAAGGTTAAGGAAATTATTGATTTCTTTCCGGGCACTAAGATTGAAACTATTGAAAATTAAAAGGGAATTACAGTGACTGATTTTAATAATATGCTTAAACAAGCTCAAGAGCTTCAAAAGAAAATGGCCGATGCTCAAAAAAAGGTTGAGGAGTTGGAAGCAGAGGGCACCTCAGGAGGAGGCCTCGTAAAAGTAAAAATTAATGGCAAGAATATTACTACGTCAATAAATATTGATGACAGCTTAATTTCAAAAGATGAGAAAGAAATATTAGAGGACCTTATCGTTGCCGCTCTCAACGATGCAAGAGAAAATGTTCAAAAAAAAATTGCTGAAGAAATGAGCTCATTAACAGGTGGTTTAAAATTACCTCCAGGCATGAAACTGCCTTTTTAAAAATGAAGTCAAAATATTCTAATGATGAAATTGAAAAACTTATAATGCTTATCAGTAAGCTACCAGGCTTTGGACCGAAGTCAGCATCTAGGGCAGCTCTGCATTTGTTAAATAGAAAAGATCAACTAATGATACCCCTTGCTGAATCATTAATTTCTGCCAGCAGTAAAATTATCAATTGCAATAACTGTGGTAATATTGATCTTTCTACGCCATGTTCGTTGTGTGAGGATCAGAGTCGAAAAAAAAATCAAATTTGTGTAGTTGAAAGTGTAGCTGATTTATGGGCACTTGAAAAATCAGGTGTATTTAGTGGTGATTATCATGTCTTAGGAGGAACACTGTCTGCAATTAATAGTATTGGTCCAGATGAATTAAATCTAAAGAGATTAATAGAGCGTGTTTCGGCTGGTTCAGTCGATGAAGTTATTATTGCGCTAGGAGCAACTGTAGATGGGCAAACTACTGCACATTATATAGCAGACTCTCTATCAAAACTTAATGTTTCAATCAGTCGTTTAGGTCATGGAGTCCCAATTGGTGGAGAACTAGATTATATGGATGAGGGTACAATAGCAGCAGCCATGAATTCTAGGCAGAAAATTTAGAATAAAGTACTATTTTTCGCCATAAATTAATCAAACTTGACCAACATCTATTCTTATTCTATCAGTCAAATTATATGACAATTAAAAAAATAATAACGGTTCCAGACCCATTGTTAAAAGAAATCTCTGAACCCATCAGTAAGGTAGATAGCAAAATCAGATCTTTATTAGATGATATGCTGGAAACGATGTATGAAGCACCAGGAATAGGTTTAGCTGCTGTACAAGTCGGTATACCTTTACGTTTGATTGTTATGGACGTTTCTTGGAGAGAAGAAGATGGCAATAAAGAACCAAAGTTTTTAATAAATCCAAAAATTGTCAGCAAAAGTCAGAAAATGTCATCATATGAGGAAGGCTGTCTTTCTATACCTGAACAATACGCTGAAATAGAAAGACCTGAGAGTTGTATTGTTGAATATTTAGATTATGACGGAAAACAATCAACACTAAAAGCAGAAGGCATCTTATCAACATGTGTACAACATGAGATCGATCATCTTAACGGAATTCTTTTTATTGACTACTTATCATCACTCAAAAGAAATATGATGATAAAAAAAGTTACTAAGTCAAACAAATCTAAAAAAGATAGAGTTATCGCTTAGTACATGAAAAAATTAAAAATTGTTTTTATGGGTACAGCAGAATTTGCAGTGCCGACATTAGAAAAACTTTTTAAATCAGGACATGATGTAGTAAGCGTATATTCATCATCCCCAAAAAAAGCTAATCGTGGCATGACTATAACTCAATCTCCAGTGTCATCGACTGCTAAAAAGTTTAATTTAGATTTACATTATCCTGATAACTTGAAATCTAATGATGAATATAATCGATTAAAAGCACTCGCACCTGATATCATAATTGTTATTGCTTATGGTATGATTCTTCCACCTGAGATTCTAGCTATACCAAAAAAAGGGTGTTTTAATTTACATGCTTCGATACTACCGAGATGGAGAGGTGCAGCACCGATTCAAAGAGCAATGATAAATGGTGATGTTAAAACAGGTATATCTATTATTAAAATAGATGAAGGTTTAGACACTGGAGACATTGTTCTTAAAAAAGAAATATCAATAGATGATGATGATAATTACAGAGATCTTGAAAAAAAACTATCCATTCTAGGAGCAGAAAGTTTTGAAAATTTCTTTGATAAGATTGAGGACCCTGAATTATTTGAGAAACAGGATGATGCAAAATCATCGTATGCAAAAAAGATTTTAAAATCTGAAGCCAGAATTAGTTGGAACGATAGTGCGTCAGTTATTTCAAGGAAAATCAATGCTTTCTTCCCAAAACCAGGTGCTTGGTTTGAGTATGAATCTAAAAGAGTCAAAATTATTAAGGCAAAAAAGGATGATCAAAGTGGAATTCCTGGTGAGGTATTAGATTCTAATTTGAAAATTGCATGTGGGGAAAATTCAGTTCAAATTATAGAGATTCAAAAAGAGGGCAAGCAATCATGTAGTGTAGAAAAATTTTTATTAGGTAATAAAATTAATAAAGGAACTATACTGAAATGAAGAGGTATAAAATTAAAATAGAATATGATGGAAGTCCATTTGTAGGTTGGCAAAGACAAGAAAATGGAGAGTCAGTTCAAGGTTGTCTTGAGAGAGTTCTAGAGAATATTTTTGAAGAGGAAATTGTAGTTTACGGAGCTGGTAGAACTGATGCAGGTGTTCATGCCATGGGCCAAGTAGCTCATTTTGATATTACTAAAAAAGATCTGGAAACATATATTATTAAGAATGCTATAAATGACCACTTGCGGCCACATCCAATTTCAATTTTAAATATTGATGAAGTAGATCAAACATTTCATGCAAGGTTTGATGCTATTCAAAGAAAATATTTGTATAGAATTATTAATAGAAAATCTCCTCTTACAATTGAAAAGGGAAGGGCTTGGCATGTTTATAAAGATCTGAATGTCGAGAAAATGAAACAATGTATTATACTTTTAGAAGGCAAGCATGATTTTACAACATTCAGGTCTGCTCATTGCCAGTCAGACTCACCAATCAAAACTCTAGATGAAATAAAGATAAGTAGATCTGAAGAAAATATTTATTTAGGTTTTGTGGCAAAATCATTTCTACACCATCAAATTAGATCTATCGTTGGTAGCATAAAACTAGTTGGTGAGGAGCATTGGACAATAGATCACTTAGAAAAAGCGTTCATATCTAAAGATAGAAAACAGTGCGGTGCGCTGGCACCACCCGATGGTCTTTATTTTATGGAAGTAAATTACTAAAACTATTTAAGCTAAGGTTTGAAAATTTAATTAAAGTAATTTTTAAGGATATTTTTATAAATATTCTTTAATTTAGAAATATCTTCAATTTCAACATTTTCATCAATCTGATGAGCGCTTTTACCAACTAAACCAAATTCTACAACTTCACAATAGTCCTTAAAAAATCTAGCGTCTGATGTACCACCAGTTGTTGAAAGATCTGAGTCTAAACCTGTAATTTCATCAACAGATTTTTTTATTATGCTGGTAAATTTTCCTCTTTGAGTAAGAAAAGGTTCTGCGGTACAATAAAAATCAACTTGAGACTTATAATCGCTATTTTTTGTGAATTTCTCAACAATTTCACCTATTAACTTTTGCAAATCTTCTGATGTATGATCAGTATTGAAACGAATATTTAGCTGAGCCGAAGCATTATTAGGAACGACATTTGTTGCTCCTTCACTGGAACTAATATTTACAAACTCAATATTTGACGGAGGAAACTCTTCAGAACCCTCATCTAATTTAAGACTATTTAATTCATGTATAATTTTATTAAGTGGCTCAATTGGATTTAAATTCCATTGAGGATATGCGACATGACCCTGCTTGCCAGTAATATTAATCGTTGCCATTAAACTTCCTCTTCTACCAATTTTAATCATTTCACCAAGATTTTTTGGTGATGTGGGTTCGCCTACTAAGCATGAGGCTATTTTTTCACCTTCGCTGTAAATTTTATCTAATACTTTCTTTGTACCATTTATTGCAGGACCCTCTTCATCATTTGTAATCAACATACTAATTGATCCTTTAAATTTATTACTATTAATAAACTCTCGCGCTGCACAAATAAACGCTGCTATAGCAGACTTCATATCACTTGAACCACGTCCATAGATTTTGCCTTTATTTTCACTTCCTTTAAAGGGATCAAAAGACCAGGCTGACTCGTCCCCAATAGGGACTACATCTGTATGCCCTCCAAAGCAAAAATTTGGTTCCTCGTTTCCAAATTTTGCATAAAGATTGTCTACATCAGGTGTATTTTTATCAGTAAACTTATACCTTTTACAATTAAAGCCGATAGCTGTTAATTCATTCTCTAAAAACTCTAATACACCATCGTTTTCAGGAGTAATACTTTTATAATTAATCAGCGATTTTGTGAGTTCAATTTCATTCATAATGTTCACGAGAAGTTAATCTCTTAGGAGTTCATTAATTGAAGTTTTTTTTCTAGTTTTTTCATCAACTGTTTTTACAATAACAACACAATAAAGACTAGGTTTTGAAGGATCTTTATTTGGTAGAGATCCAGGAACCACAACTGAGAATGGTGGCACCTCACCATAAGTTATTTCACCAGTCTCCCTGTTAACAATCTTTGTAGATGCACCAAGATAAACTCCCATTGATAGGACAGAACCTTCTCTTACAATGACACCCTCTGCAACTTCAGCTCTTGCGCCTACAAAGCAATCATCTTCAATAATGACAGGGTTTGCCTGCAGTGGCTCGAGAACACCTCCAATTCCTACTCCACCTGACAAGTGACAGTTTTTTCCAATTTGAGCACATGAACCGACAGTTGCCCAAGTATCAACCATTGTTCCTTCATCTATGAATGCTCCAATATTGACAAAAGAAGGCATAAGAACAACACCTTTACCAATAAATGACCCTTTTCTTACAGTGCCATTAGGAACATGTCTATAACCGGCACTATTCCAATCTTCCTCAGTCCAATTAACTGTTTTTCCGTCAACTTTATCAAACCAACTTGTGTAGGGACCTTTTAAAACTTTATTATCATTTATCCTAAAAGAGATAAGAACAGCTTTTTTAACCCATTCATTCACAATCCATTCGTTATTATTTTTTTCTGCGACCCTAATTAAACCAGAGTCTAGATTTTCAATTGTTTCATTAACAGCTTTAACAATTTCAGCATCTGATGAACTAATACTTGTTATGTTAGTCCATGCATTATCAATAATGTTTCTAAGTTCATTTTCAGTCATATTACTTTTTAATTAGTGTCCCAGCTCCTTGTTTAGTTAACAACTCCATTAAAACAGCATTTTGTTTTCTACCATCAATTAATGCAACACCTTTTGCACCATTTCTGAGTGTATTAAAACAAGCTCTTATTTTTGGTATCATGCCACTTTTTATAGTGCCTTTTTTGATGTATTCAAAAGCTTTTTTACGATCTAATTCAGAAATTAACTTTTTATTATTATTCAATACCCCTTCAACATCAGTAAGTAACAACAATCTCTCAGCTTTTAATGTTTCAGCTATGAAAGCAGCGGCGGTGTCAGCATTAATATTTAAACAAGTACCATTTTTTGTATATCCTATTGGAGCGATGACTGGTACTTTTTTACTTTTAATGATTTCATGAATAGTCTTCTTATGTAATTTAGTTGGTTCACCTACATAGCCAATATTTCCATTTAGAGCAATTTTAGCTTCTATAACTTTTAAACTTATCCCATCTACTCTTTTAGATATACGACCGAATTTGTTAAGTTCATGTGAAATTGATTTATTAAGTTTTTTTGCTAAAATATTTTTTACAATTTTAAGAATAGACTCTGTTGTCACTCTAAGTCCTTGATATTCGCTATCTTTAATTTTTCTTTTTTTTAATTCAGCTTCTATTTGTGGACCTCCCCCATGTACTACAATTATTTTTATTCCAACTTTGTTGAGTAAAGCTATATTTTTAGAAAATGACTTCATCAGGTTATTCTTAGTAAGTGCATAACCACCATATTTGATAACAATTATTTTATTTTGATATCTTTTTATAAAATTTATTGAGGACGAATGGAATTTTTTACCTGCAGGCCAAAATGTGGAAAGTAATTTATTTAAATTTAAATCACCCTTTTTACTATTCATTTAGATTGCTAATTTGTTTTGATTTTTGTTCTACGTGTAATAATCCACTGCTGAATGATTGATAGCACATTGTTAGTAGTCCAATATATTACCAATCCTGCAGCAAACTGCGCTAAAAGAATTGTTATAAATAGTGGAAAGAATGCAAATATTTTTGCCTGAATTGGATCTGGTGGAGCAGGATTTAATTTTTGCTGAAGATACATTGTTACACCCATAAGAACTGGCCAAATACCAATAATTAAAAAAGATGGCGGGTCCCAAGGTATAAGTCCGAAAAGATTGAAAATTGTTGTTGGATCTTTAGCTGCAAGATCTTGTATCCAACCATAAAATGGTGCATGCCTCATCTCAATAGATACAAACAACATCTTATAAATTGCAAAAAAGAATGGTATTTGAATTAGTATAGGCAGACATCCAGAAACTGGATTTACTTTTTCTTTTTTATACAAAGCCATTAAGGCCTGCTGTTGCTGCTGTCTATCATCTTTATATAAATCCTTAATTCTAGTCATTTCAGGCTGCAACAGCTTCATTTTCGCCATCGAAGCAAATGACCAGTTTGCAAGAGGAAAAAATATAATCCTAATAATGACTGTAAGCATGATGATAGCTAGGCCAAAGTTACCTGAGAATTCTGAAAAGTAGTATATTACATAGAACAATGGTTTCGTTAAAAAGTAGAACCATCCCCAATCAATAGCTAAGTCAAAATTATAGATGTCATAATCTTCCTTATACTGATCAATAAGTTTAGCCTCTTTAGCCCCAATAAATATTTGACTATTTTTTTCTAATTCTTGTCCAGGTTTAACGTTTGAAGACTTTAAAGTTCTAAAATAAGCTATGTAGCCATTGTCATAAGTGTAGATAGCTTTAAAGTTTTCGGTTTGATCAGGTATTAAAGCTGCTAACCAATATTTATCAGTAATTCCAATCCATCCATTGTTACTTTCAAAATTTAAAGTTTCACCATCATCTTTTAACTCATCATAATCGATTAGTTCTAATTGTTCCTCTAAAACTCCAAGTAGACCTTCATGAAGGATAAACATTCCTGACAATGCTGGCGCAGTTTTACGTTTGATTTTGCTTGCATTATTTAAGATTATTGAGTCGTCTGAATTGTTAATTACTCTTTGATTAATATTAAACAGATAATCTCCATCCATGGATATTGAAGAAATAAAAGTTTGACCAGTATTATTTTTCCATTCAAATTCGATTTCATTTTCTGAGGTTAATGTCTTATTATTATTAACAAGCTTCCAAACGGTATTAGAATTTGGGAGTTCGATATCTAATGACTGATTTGAAATCCATCCAAAGGTAACTTCATAACCATCACGTGTATTGTAAGGCCTTAATACTCTTATTAGATCGGACTCTTCATCAAGTGTTTCTTTATAGTTCTTAAGAGTAATATCGTCAATTTTTAATCCTTTAAGGTTAATTGAACCAAGGATATTATTTGTATTAATTTGTACTCTCTCATCTTCTCTTAATGCAATATCTAGCGAAATTGAACTAGTGTCATTTGCTTCTAGTATATCTTCAATTTCATCAATACTTTGAGACTCCAAATTATTTAGGTTAGAGCTGTCTAAGTTTACATCTGAATTATTATTAGTCATAGGTTGCTGATATGGATCTTCAACAAATAATGACCAAATTAGTAAAACACCAATTGATAAAA
>CACNXQ010000009.1 GCA_902624455.1 uncultured Pelagibacteraceae bacterium
GTATAGGACTTGCACCAACCAAAACACTTTCAAAGGTTGCAAATCACAAAGCAAAGAAAGATGAGTCACTTAATGGTGTCTGTTCTTTTATTGGAAAAGATAACCTTAACGATATTTTAGAAGCAACAGAAGTAGGAGATATATGGGGTATCGGAAGGCGCTTATCTAAAAAACTTATTAATCAAGGTGTCTATAACGCCCGCCTATTAAAGGACTCCAGTGACTCTTGGGTAAGAAAGATGATGAGTGTAAATGGTTTAAAAACTATTACAGAGCTAAGGGGAATTTCATGTATTCCTCTTGAGGAAAGTTCAATGACAAGAAAGAGCTGTTGTACGACACGGTCTTTTGGTAAGTCTTTAACAACACTTGAAGATGTTGAACAAGCTGTCATTACTTTCGCCCGCAGAACAACAGAACGAATACGCTCTGAAAGCCTTGCGGCATCATGTGTTTCTGTTTTTGTGAGAACAAATCCTTTTGATAAGAAAAGCCCGTATTATTCCAATGGGGCCTCAAAAACACTTCCTTATCCTACACACGATACAACTCTTATAGTCAAGACAGCGCTCTCTCTTACGAAGCGAATATTCAAAAAAAATTATAAATATAAAAAGGCAGGCGTTTTATTAAGTGGATTTTGCGATGAGTCAGAAATACAGGAAACCTTATTTGATAAGAACTATAATCATAATACAGATTTAATGTCAGCTTTAGACTCGATTAATAAAAAATATGGACGTGATACTGTACAACTTGCATCAGAATGTCAGTCGGGTCAATGGAGACAAAAAAGAAAAAGTCTCACTCAAAATTATACGACACAAATTGACAAATTACCTCTTGTTTAAACTATTATTGAGAAACTCTGTAAATATAGTAATCAACTCTTGAACTATTTTACTGCCACCGCCATGACCACCAGAAAAAGTAAAGCTTTCTGTTCGGGGAATAATATTTAGGACGTTCTTGACTGTTTGTGGATCAATCTCGTCATCATCAATTGCATAGGCGATGTGTAATGGAATTGTAGTTTTCGAAAATGATAAATAAGAAGGCATGTAATTTTTATTGGCAATATTCCTAATTGAAGAAAGAATCGATTGTTCTGTTCCTGGAAGAACTAACTGTTGAATATATCTATCTATAAATTCTTTTTGTTTAGGATCTTCTTGTACCCACTGTTCAGCTCGTCTCTTTGCAAAAGGGATTCCTGCAACTCTTAGAATAAAGTTACCTAAAATAGGAACTTGCATAAATTTTAGAAAGATACTCTGAGAATTGACAAGCGGAACTTGAAGACCAACAGCAAGTACTTTTGAAGAATGCTTATTAGCAAAATTTATAGCAATAGGAGCGCCCATAGATGAACCGTACAAAATTACTTCGTCAACTGAAAGGAATCCGAGCAGCTCTTCTAATTGATCAGTATATAAATCCATATTGTATTTGATGTTAGGACGATCGGAGTAGCCTCTTCCATACTGATCATAACAAACTACCTGGTAACCTTTAGAACTTAGTCCTTCACAAAAACCTTCATAGCCTTCAGACGGGAGTGTGGCTCCGTGGATCACAACTATTGTTTGGTCTTCAGCCTTACCAAATGTTTGATATGCTGTGAGACCCTTGGATAACTCAACAAAGTTGTAATTAGATGTACTCTGATAGGACTTTAAGTTACCTTCCTCAAAACTTGATAAAAGATAAAAAAAAGACAATAAAGCACCAATTATTGCTAATAAAATGACAAAAGTTGAGCTCATGCAGATAAAAATAGTCGTTTTTTTCAACTATAGAAGTTAATTAATTAAATTCAATTGAATGAGCTTTTTTGATTTGTTAGCATATTTTCATAATAAAACGGGAGAAACAGAAAAATGAAAAAATATATATTCAGTCTTATAGCCGTATTAGCTCTTGGTCTATTTTATGGATGTGACCAATCTGACCAGGCTTCAACAGACGAAATTAAAATCGGAGTTATTCTTGGGTTCACTGGACCTATTGAATCTCTAACTCCAACAATGGCATCAAGTGCTGAACTTGCGATGAAAGAAGTTAGTGACTCTGGTCTACTACTTGGCGGCGCAAAGGTAAGTTCTGTAAGAGCCGACTCAACTTGTGTTGATGCCGGAGCAGCTACTTCTGCTGCAGAAAGGCTTGTAACGTCTGACAATGTTGCTGCTATTATGGGAGCAGATTGTTCAGGAGTAACAACTGCCATTGCAAATAATGTTGCAGTACCAAATGGTGTAACAATAATTTCGCCATCTGCAACTTCGCCAGCTCTTACTGACATAGATGATAAGGGATACTTTTTTAGAACAGCTCCATCTGACGCTAGACAAGGGCAAGTTTTAGCTCAAGTTGTTATGGACAGAGGCATCAATGAGGTAGCAGTTACTTTTACAAACAATGACTATGGTAAAGGTTTGTCAGATAGCTTTGTGAATGCATTTAAAGCTATGGGCGGCTCAGTGACAGCTGAAGTTCCTCATGAAGATGGTAAAGGCGATTACTCAGCTGAAGTCTCAACACTATCAGCTTCTGGAGCAAAAGAAGTGGCGGTTCTAGGATATGTTGACCAAGGCGGTAGAGGCATTATTCAGAATTCAATGGAAACTGGAGCATTTTCAAGATTCATTCTTGCAGATGGTATGATAGGTGACTCATTGATAGAAAATGTTGATGGTGATTTAAGTGGAACATTTGGAACACTTCCAGGTTCTGAGTCTGAAGGTGCAAACATGTTTAAGTCACTTGCATCATCAAACGACATACCTGGCGATGGACCTTTTGAACCTGAGTCATATGATGCAGCAGCATTAATAATGCTTGCGATTCAAGCTGGTAATTCAGCTGACAGATCTTCTATTGCTCAAAATGTTATGGGTGTAGCAAACGCTCCTGGAACAGAAATATTCCCTGGTGAACTTGCTAAAGCACTTGAAATTTTGAAAGATGGTGGAGAAGTTAACTATCAAGGTGCAACAAACGTCGAATTTTCTGACGTTGGTGAAGCCTCTGGTTCTTATAAAGAATTAGAAATCGGAAACGGTAAATTCAATACTGTTACGGTTCGCTAATTTTTTACCGTTTTTAGGAGAATAGGGGTTTCTTTTAGAGGCCCCTATTTTCTTTTAATCCTCTCAGGAATTACCCCTTTAGGCATAAACCGCAGAGCCAACAATAATAAAAGACCCATTATAAATAGTCTTAAGTGTGCAGCACTTCCAATTAAATGCATTCTTAATGGATTGTCATATGAAAGACCACTTGCAAGTAGATTAACAAATCCAAGTGAAAGAGGCTCTGCCTCAATCCAAATAAACCAAATAAAGAAACCTCCAAATATGGATCCAAGATTGTTTCCAGATCCACCAACAATAACCATAAGCCAAATTATAAATGTAAATCTTAATGGACGATATGAACCAGGTGTGAATTGACCATCCAGAGTGGTTAACATAGCACCTGCAATTCCAATAATAGCGCTTCCGATTATAAAAATTTGAAGATGTTGTGAAAAGATATTTTTACCCATTGCACTCGCAGCTTCTTCATTATCTCTAATTGCTCTTAGCATACGTCCCCATGGTGCATTAAGAGCAAGCTGACTTAAATAGAAAATTAATAGTAAAACAGAGGCAAACAATCCTGCATAACAAAGTTTTACAAAAATTCCTGAACCATCAATAATTAAATCAGATAATAAGTCTTGCCGTTCTGAGAATGATTGAGCAACAGACAATTTTGAGTAATTTATACTTTCAATAATGTTTATAAACCATTCTGATTGCTGTAATTCAATTTCATATGGTACAGGACGATCTAACCCTGAGACATTTTTAACACCTCTTGATAACCAGTCTTCATGTTTAACAACTGCAATAACTATTTCAGAGATACCTAATGTTGCGATCGCTAGATAATCTGATCTTAGTTTGAGAGTGATCCTACCTATAACCCATGCGATTAAGCCAGCTACTCCAGCTGCAAATAACCATGAAACTACAATTGGTAATCCTAAGCCGCCAAGAAAACCTGTCTTTGCTGGGTTAATGGACTCAATAATATCAACTGATGGACCATAAAAATTATTAATACCAAAAAATGCGACAATCACAGTAAGAATGATGGAAAAGTTTTTAACAAATGAATTCTTTATTGAGCGATATAAATAAAGAATAAGCGTGATACTTAAAATAAAAATAATAGCACTGATGATTATGCCTACTCCTGCTTTGTCCCATGCTTCATGCACAGGATCGTGAGATATAAGGACAGCCGTTAAACCTCCCAGCGCAGTAAAACCCATAACACCAGCATTAAATAACCCTCCAAAACCCCACTGGAGATTTACACCTATAGCCATGATGGAGGAAATTAGGCATAAATTAATTATACTTAACGAGACAGACCAAGATTGAGTAAAGCCCACAATTGCAAGAAGTAGCGCCATAATTGAAAATGCAACAGGAGCTCTATATTCTTCTCTCATATTACTTTTCCTCTAACGATACCAGTTGGTCTTACAACTAAAACAATTACTAGTATAATGAATGAAATAGCAAATTTATAATCCGTTGATAATATTTGTGCCAATCCGTCTGGCTCAAGTGATTCTGGAAGTAAATAAATGAAAAATTTCTTATAAGCGTATGTAAGTGTAATTTCTGAAAATGCAATCACATATCCACCTATAACAGCACCAATGGGAGAACCAATTCCACCAACAATTGCAGCTGCAAACATTGGAAGTAAAAGATTAAAATAAGTGAAAGGTTTGAAACTTTTATCTAGACCATATAGAACCCCAGCGATTGTGACTAATGTTGATGCAATTATCCAAGTAACAATAACAACCCTCTCAGGATTTATTCCTGATAATAATGCAAGATCTTCATTATTTGAGTAAGCGCGCATTGATTTACCCATTTTTGTTTTTTGTAAAAAATAAAATAAAACCGCCATTGATATTAAGGCTATAACCACAGTAATTACTTGAGTAGATTTTATAGTCAGCCCTTCTTCAAGTCCAAAATAGGCTTTGAAATCCAGAGCATGAATAATAAATTTTTCACCATCAAAAAATTTTCTATCATTAGGCCCAATTATAAATCTTACAATTGCTTGTAGCACAAACATTACTCCAACTGATACAATCATTAGAACTATGGGTTGACTTTTCTTTTTTCTATAAAAACTGTAAACCGTTTTATCCATGAACAAACAAAAGATTGACGTTACTACAATTGCAAATGGTAATGCTAATAAAGCAGTTGGAAGAATTCCAGCTGTTATGCCAATACTTTGAAAGAGCCAGGTAAATAATATTGTTGTCATTGTTCCAAATGACATCCAATCTGCTTGAGCAAAATTTGAAAATCTTAAAACCCCATAAATTATTGTCAGACTCAATGTAGCTAAAGCCAATTGACTGCCATATGAAACTGCTGGCACAATTACAAAGTTAGCTAAAAGCACGAGAGCATTTAAAATATCAATATCCATTAACCACCTAGAAAACTTTTCCTGACATCTTGATCATTTAATAATTCGTGACCATGGCCCTCATATTTATTTTCACCGCCTACTAAAACATAACCAAAATCAGCAATATTTAGAGCCTGTTTTGCATTTTGTTCCACTATGACTATTGCAACTCCATTGTTTTTTATTTGTAAAATTCGGTCGAAAATTTCATCCATAACTATGGGAGAAACTCCAGCAGTTGGTTCATCCAACATCAATACTTCAGGTTTTGTCATTAATGCACGACTAACAGCAACTTGTTGTCTCTGACCACCAGAAAGTTCACCTGCTAGTTGATTACGTTTTTCTCTCATAGCAGGAAAAAGCTCATATATTTCACTGATCGTTTCTTGGATATCATCAGATCTTAAAAAAGCTCCCATTTCTAAATTTTCTTCAACTGTGAGTTCACTAAAAATATTCATCGACTGTGGGACAAACGCAATTCCTGCAGCAACTCTTTTTTGTGGTGAATAGTCTGATATATTTTCGCCATTAAGAATGATGCTTCCACTTTTTAATGCAATCATACCTAACATAGCTTTCATTGCTGTACTTTTTCCAGCGCCATTGGGACCAACAATGACTGATATCTGACCTTTATCAACTTCGATATTGCAATTTTTAATAATATCTTCACCACCATAACCACCAGTCATACTTGTACAGCTGAGAAATTTACTCATTGTGTTCCACCTCTACCAAGGTAAGCTTCAATCACTTCTTCGTTCTGTGTGACTTCTTCAATACTTCCTTCTAAAAGAACTGAACCTTCTGTCATGACGATAACCTTATCACACAATTTGGATAAGAAACTCATGTCATGCTCAATCATAAAAAATGTATAATTTTTCTCTTTATTAAGTTTGATTATTGTATCTGCAATATCATTCAAAAGAGTTCTATTAACCCCTGCGCCAACTTCATCCAATAAAACAATTTTGGCATCTACCATCATAGTCCTTCCAAGCTCAAGTAATTTTTTTTGTCCACCTGAAAGATTGCCTGCAAGTTCATATGTAAGATGACTTAGATTTAGAAACTCAATAACTTCAAGTGCTTTCTCCTTAATCACTTCTTCTTCAATCTTAATTTGTTCTCTTTTGAACCAAGTATTTAAAATACTTTCTCCAGTTTGCTGTCCTGGTACAACCATCAAGTTTTCTAAAACAGTCATATTAGAAAATTCGTGAGCTAATTGAAATGTTCTAAGGACACCTTTGTGAAATAACTCATAGTCGGGGAGGGCAGTAATATCCTCACCGAGAAGTGAAACTTGGCCATAAGTTGGTTTTAAGTTTCCAGCAATAACATTAAACAATGTAGTCTTACCCGCACCATTTGGCCCGATAAGGCCGGTGATTTGTCCTTCTTCAATCGTCATAGAGGCTTTATCAACGGCTTTGATACCACCAAAATTGATTGATATATCTTTGATTTCTAACATTTCTTTACAGAATAAGCATATGTCACTTGTGAGCAATAAATTTATCTTGAAGATATATGATTAAGGTAAAGAGCACATAAAATCATTGTGAGTGAGATTAAAACATTAAATTTTATTATCTCACCAAGAAATATGACACCAGAGAAATATGCAATCAATGGAATTTGAAAGTTGATTAGGCTTAAAAAAACTGGCCCTTTCAGTTCGATGATTTTAAAAAACATTAAATTTGCAAGAGCAGTTCCTAGAATGCCCTGGAAAGTTATCGCAATAATTGATTGAGTTCCAAAATCTTCTAACCAGAACGGTTCAGCTATTATTGCAAAAGGAGTAATTAAAATAGCACTAGCTATTGTTGTTCCTGTTGCAAGTGAAATGAAATTAATCTTTGGAACTAATTTTGAAACAATGGAATTCACACCATAACAAATTGCAGCAAGCAAAACTATCAATTGAGCTATAAACTCTGCTCTATTATTGCCACCTAATTGTGATAAATTTTCAAATCCAAAGAGGACGACTAACCCAAACGCTGCAATGAAAAAACTCAAAACTTTTAAAAAATTAATTTTTTCATTACGAAGAATTATTGCTGAAAGCGCAAGTGTAAGCAAAGGCATCGGACTCATCAATACACCGGCAAGACCTGCATCTATAGTTTGTTCGGCACTTGATATAAGAAAGAATGGTATGGCAGAACCTAGTGATCCAATTGCGATATAAAAAATAATGTATGTTCTGGTGAGAATTAATCTATTTCCAGAAAATCTCATAAAAATGTATAGCAATAATGCTGCCATCACGAGACGACCCCAAACATTTGTAACAGGACCAACTTCAGCAACAGCTAATTTGATAAAAAGAAAATTTACTCCCCATATAGTAGCTAGACTTACGAGTAAAATATAACTTAAGTAAATTGAATTTATTTGTTTCATTTAATGTTGGTGAAAGGTATTATTTAAATACTTTAAAGTAAATGAAATATTCCTTTATCATTTTTGTTTTAATTTCTGTTTTATTTAACAGCCCATTGTTGTTTGCAGAGGATTATCCAACTCCTCGATTTGTAACCAATAAAAATGAAATTAATTGTCGTAGCGGCTATATGGTGGATGAGCAGGGAACTCCATTGGGAAGTATTAAATATACTTACCTTAAAAAATATTATCCCTTTGAAGTGACTAAAAATATAAATGATCAATGGGTAGAAGCTAAAGACCCGCTCACAGATGAAATTTGCTTTTTATATAGACCTATATTAAGTGGTGTTCGAGGAGCCATTACCATAGAAGAAGTATTAGCTTACAATAATCCTCGTGAAAAAAAGGTCATTGCAAAACTTGCTAAACATGTTCATGGCATTATTAAAAAAGCAGACTCTGTTTACGCACTTTTTGAGGTAGAAGTTGAAGATGATGGAAAAACAAGAAAATTTTACGTTCCTAAAGACAAACTTATAGGTATTTATCAGCACGAAATGTTTTAAAAAAATTGTGATTTCTGCTATCCTTTTACTACATAGCGATACATAACTCACCAAATTTGGAAGCGGGATCGGTCGCTCATTTTATTGTTAATTTAATAAAAGGAGTAACAATGATTTTTTCTAAATTTTTAAACGCCACTAATTGGCATAAGCGTCCATATACAGAAATACTAGATGAAGTAAGAGAGATTACCGAATACTTAGATCAACATTCAAACTTTAAACAAGTCTGGTTAAGTGAACATCATTTACAGACCACTAATAATTGGACAATGGAATGCGTTCCTAATCCTATTTTACTCGGCGCCGACCTTGCATCTCGAACTAAAAATATAAGAATTGGTTTGGCCGCCGCTATTGCAACATTTTGGAATCCTCTTAGACTTGCAGAAGATGTTGCTCTACTCGACAATCTAGCTTCTGGAAGACTTGACGTAGGTTTAGGAAGAGGGGTTTTTGGAAAAGAAGCTATTCACATGAACCTTGAAGCTGATTTAAAAGATCAACCAAAAAACTTTAGATTATTTGTTGAAACATTAGAGATATTAAAAAAAGCATGGTCTCAAGATTATTTTTCTCACAGTGGTGAATTTTATACTTATCCAGCACCTGATTTCAAATATTCAAATCCATTATTGAATGAAACATCTGATGTAGTTGATCCTGAAACTAATGTTTTGAAAAAAATTAGTATTGTACCTAAGCCATATCAAAAAGAACTTCCTCTTTGGCAAGTTGTGGACAGTCCAAGTTCAATCGAGTTTGCTGCTAAGAATGGACTTAACTGTTTGATGTGGCTGCCTACTATTGCCTCTTTAAAATCTCGCTTTGAAATTTATGCAAATGCGAAATCTGAAGTTGAGCAAAGAGATGTGCCAATGGGTGAAGGTATTGCTCTTGTTCGTGATTGCTTTATTGCCGATACTATGGAAGAAGCAAAAGAGTTAGCTGGCAAACATTTTTTACGTTATTTGGTTAGTGTGTGCGGTGGAGGAAGAGGGGTAAGCATTTTTGCAAATCCTGGTGAAGAGCTTCCAAAAACAGAAAACCCAATTGATCTTTTAACGTATGATTGGATCCATCCGAGAAACCAACTTGTAGGAACGGCTGAATTTGTGACTGAAAAAATTCATGAGCTAAAGACTGAGCTAAATCTTCAGCACTTAGCAATCTGGTCAAACCCTCCAGGAATGCCTCATGATGCATCTATGAAATCGTTAAAATTATTTAATGAAAAGGTTGCTCCACATTTTAGTGATGACAAGTTGATAAAGAAAGTTTCTTAGTGTCCTCAAAAAAAATGACTGGTGGCGAAGCTGTAGTCGAAACTTTAATTGCCAACGATGTTGAAGTTGTTACTGGATTAATCGGTTCATCTACCTTGGAAATACTGGACGGACTTTATAATAATGCTGATAAAGTGCGATACATTGGATGCCGGCACGAGAGTAATGGCATGATTATGATGGATGCATATGCCAGATATACTGGGAAAAATGGTGTCTTTCTTAGTGGTCAAGCTGGGCCTGGAGTCAGTAATACAGTAACAGCAATGGCTCAAGCAAAGGCCGCATTCTCACCAGTTGTTAATCTCGCTGGTGCAATAGCATCGGACCATAAGGGTAAAGATGCTTTTCAAGAGATTGATCAAGTTAGTTTGATGCAGGCAGTATCAAAAAAAGTTTTTGAAGTTAGAGATGTCGAAACAATTCCCCATGTTTTAAATGAAGCAATGCAAACAGCACTAACTCCTAGGTCAGGACCTGTACATGTTGATATGCCCAGGGATGTGCTTGGCCAAACTTGCGATTTTGAGAAAGCATCAAAGTTTGAGACGATTGCAAATCCTATTGCGGATGAAGACAATTTAAGAAAAGCTGTAAATTTGTTAAGCGAAGCAAAGAAACCTGTCATATTAGTTGGTGCAGGAATAAAAAATTATGGAACAATTGCAGCTGAGAGTGTTTTGAAGTTAGCTGAATTATTAAATGCACCATGCACCATGTCACCAGGCCACGGTGATTCCCTTCCATATGGCCATCCATTAAATGCTGGATCAGCTGGACCAAGAGGCTCTGGAATTGGTACACAACTTTTAAAAGAAGCTGACGTTATTTTGGTTTTAGGAAGTCGCTTAGGATTTAACACAACGTTTTATTCATATGATAACCTGAACGAAGATGCATCAATTATACAATGTGAAATTGATCAAAATTCAATTGGTCGATATTTTACGGTTGAAGTAGGCATTCATGCTGATGCTAAAACAGTTGCAGATCAACTATTCAATCTCCTTGGGGATCATAAAGCTAAAAAAGAAGTAGAGGTGTGGGCAGATCAATTTAAAGATAATAAAAAAAATTATCTTAAACAAAGAGATGCTGAAGCTGATATGAGTAGTGTTCCAATTATGCCATCAGGTTTGTTTAAAGAATTAAGAAATGTATTACCTAATGATAGTGTTGTGACATTAGATGCTGGTACGATGTGTCTTCAATTAACTGACGCACTGCATTACCATCAGCCAAAGAGTCTATTTTCTCCACTAGATTTTGGATTGGTAGGATTTTCCTATCCAGCTGGTTTAGGAATTAAGTTGGCAGCACCTGAAAGAACTGTTGTTAGTTTTCATGGCGATGGAGGTGCGTCTATGATTCTCCCTGAACTTTCAACAGCAGTTGAAAATAATATTAATACAGTGTGTGTCGTTATGAATAATGGAACATGGGGCGCTGAAGCTGCATACCAAAAAGATTTTTTTGAAGGTCGATATATAGGAGCACATATAACGACTCCTGAATTTGATAAAGCTGCAGAAATCTATGGGTGTAAAGGCATAAAGGTCGAAAAAGCAACAGAAATTGGTGATGCTATTCAAGCTGCTATTGACGCTGAATGCCCAACAGTAATCGATGTTCAATGTTCACCTGATGCATTATATTCTTTCAGGCAAGACTCTTTTAAACATAAAATAAAAAAGTAGGATCATATTATGACACTTGAAATCAGAAAAATGTGCAAGTTTGTTGATACAACTTACATTGAGGATTTTAAAAAATGTGAAGAGCCAGTTGAGCTCGTATCTGTTGCTGCTGTCATAGCTAATCCATGGGTTGACAAAGGGTATGTTGAGGATTTGAAGCCAGAAATTCTCGATATTGCTCCTAAGCTTGGCGATTTTTTAGTTAAATCACTACTTGATGAAATTGGTTCACCTGAAAGGGTTTTAGCATATGGCAAGGCGAGCATGACAGGAATGAGAGGCAGCATACAACACGCTAGTGCCCTAATTCATACCTTGCACTTTGGAAATAAGTTTAGAGATGCTGTAGGGGGAACATCTTATCTTTCATTTACAAATGTAAGAGGATTAGCTGCCTCAAAAATATCGATACCAATGATGCATAAAACCGATCCTGGCTTAAGGCAGTTCTATTTAACTCACGAATTTACTATTCATGATGCTCCGGGACCTGCTGAGCTGATTATTGCAATTGGAGCGAGTACAACACCACAAGCTCATCACCGTATTGGAAATAGGTACGAAGATGAAAAGGAAATGGGTCTTAAGTAATTAATGAAACGCGAAGGACTTGATGATCAAGGTTCCTATTTCAGTATCAATCAAGTAAGTGGAACAGAACCAATTCTTTTCTGTCATGGAGTTGGTTTATCTTCAAAAATTTGGTATCCGCAAATTAATTTTTTTGAAAATAAACAAACAACGATAGTCTATGATTTATTGAATCATGGGCACACAACAAGTTATTCAAGAGATTTAAATTTTGATGATTTTTCAAGCCAAATTGATGGATTACTTCAGTATTTACAATATCCTAAGATTAATATAGTTGGTTTTAGTTTAGGTGCACTAATAACTGCACATTATGCATCAATTCACTCCAATAAAGTAAACAAGATCGTTCTTTTCGGATCAATTCACAAAAGATCAAAATCACAACAAGAAAGTGCACAACATAGATATGAGGAAGTGACAGAAAATTATTTTGATATTCCAAAGCAGTTACAGAGATGGTTTAATGAAGACTACTTAAATAAAGATAAGAAAGACGCTGATCTTATTTCAGAAATATTAAGTTCAAACAATCATCAAGATTTCTTAAGAGCCTATAAACTCTTCGCGTATTTTAAAGATGATATGATTTCTTATGATCAAATTTTAAATAAAACCCTGATAATTACAGGTGAAAATGATATTGGCAGTACAAAAGAAATGTCACTAGAGCTTGGAAATACTATTAAAAATGCAGAAGTTAAAATCATTTCTAATGGCAAGCACTTATCTGGTATAGAATGTTCATCAGATGTAAACGCAATAATTGGAGATTTTTTAGGCGAGTTTTAAATGGTTGAAGCTTATAAAATGTATATTGATGGTAATTTTGTAGACTCTGCAAATAAAGTTACGTTTGAAAGTTACAATCCTGAAAACAATACAGCCTGGTCAACTTTCCCAGAAGCTTCGATTGATGATGTTGATAAAGCCGTGGGCTCAGCAAAAAAAGCATTCAAAACATGGTCAGTATTAGATGTAAAAGTTAGAGCAGAATATTTAAGAGCGATTGGTGATCAATTATTTGATAACGCTGAACATATAGGAAGAATTGAAACTATTGATAGTGGAAAGCTATTTAAGGAAACCAAATTTCAAGCTCAGTATATGAAAGAGTATTTTCACTATTATGCTTCACTCTTAGAAGAAATGAGTAATGAAAAAATAATTCAAGATATTGATAAACCGGATATGGAAGTAGTTGAAGTATCTGAACCCATTGGTGTAATCGCTTGTATTATACCTTGGAATTCTCAAATGTTTCTAACGGCAACAAAAGTTGCACCAGCATTGGCTGCAGGAAATACAGTGGTAATCAAATCATCTGAACTTGCGCCAGCTCCTCTCGCAGAATTTGCAAAGCTTATAGATAAAACAAATTTACCTGCTGGCGTAATCAATATTCTTAGCGGTGGAATAGATACTGGTAAAATTTTAACGTCTCATAGTGATATTGGTAAGGTTCTATTTACTGGAGGCACTGAAACAGGACGTCATATAATTAAAAACACATCTGAGAATTTTGCACAATTAACCCTTGAGCTTGGAGGAAAGTCCCCTGTTATAGTCTTTGATGATGCTGATATTGATAACGCTTTAAACAATATAACCACTGCAATTTTCTCTGGTAATGGCTGTAGTTGTATTGCTGGTTCAGTCTTAATTTTGCAAAATGGTATCTACGACAGCTTTTTAAATTCATTAAAAGAACGTGCAGAGAATATTAAGCTTGGTTCACCTTTAGAGGAAGGCTCTCAAATGGGACCACTAAATAATATTAAGCAAGTTGAGTTCATTGAACAAAATATTGAGTCATCGATACAGCAAGGAGCTAACATCATAACGGGAGGGAAGCGAGTTGAAGGGTGCTATTTTCCACCAACTATTATTGAGTGTCCAGATAGAACAGTTAATACTGCTAACACAGAATTATTCGGACCAGTGTTATCAGTGATTAAATTTAAAACTGAAGAAGATGCCATTCAAATAGCTAACGATAATGATTATGGTCTGTCATCAGGTGTATTTTCTGAGGATGAAGAGAAATGTAAAAGAGTAAGCAAATCAATTGAAGCAGGAATTTGCTTTACTAATTGCTATAGATTTATTTCTTATGCCGCTAGTTTTGGAGGTAGAAAAAATAGTGGATATGGTAGAGAAAGTGGATCGGATGCAATCAGAGATATGCAACTAAAAAAAACAATTTGGGTCTCAAAAGCAAAAGTTACTGAAGATCCATTTAAAATTAGGTAACTATTTTTTATTGTTCGTTAGTGAGGCAAGGTAATCCATTAGAGCAAGTAGAACTCCAGAAAAAATAAATACAACATGCACAATAATCATCCATCGTATTTCACGATCGGAAACAATCGACTCTCCCAAATCGTCAACATAGCCGATAGACATAAACGCCTCTAAAAGATTAATACCCGAAATAGCAACGATAGAAGCCACTAATTTTAATTTAAGATCAGTAAAATCAACATGACCCATCCAACTTGGTTTATCTGGACTTTGTCTTGCTACATCAATTCTAGATACAAAGTTCTCATAGCCAGCAAAAATTATCATAAGAACCAAATTACCAATTAGAGCCATATCAACTATTTTTAGAACGAAAAGTAGAACTTCTTTCAAATTCATTTCTACCATAAATGGAAGACTTACAATGAAGTGTTGCAATACTTTAAAAGTGATTAAAGCAAGTGATAGACATAAGATGACATAAATTGGTGCCATCAACCACCTACTAGCGAACATTCCAGTTTCTATTGATGTTTCTATATTAGATTTGATTGAGATTTTTTTTTCTGACATAAAAGATTTTTTTTTCATATTAACCTTTTGTTATAATAAATCATAGAAATTTAAATATTTCATGAGATTATTGATAAATAATTTGGTGATATAATCATTAGAATCAGACAAAAATGATTCAAAAAAATATTTATATTTAAATGAAAAAATACATTTTTTGGGATCTAGAGACAAGTACACTAAGCGCACCTTATGGATCAATAATACAGGCCGCTGCTATATGTACTGATGAAGATTTTAATATAATTGATCAGTTTGACTTGAGGGGAAGAATGAAAAGAGAGTTTCCAATTCCTTCAGCTAAAGCTTTATTAGTCAATGGAGTTTCAATAGATCAACTTAAGAACCACAAAAACAGCAACTTTGGTCTTATTTCAGAGGTACAATCAAAATTTTTGTCTTGGGGTGAATCACTTTTTATTGGCTATAACTCAATCAGTTTTGATGACAATCATTTACGACAGTCATTATATCAGTCTGCACTTCCACCTTATATTACAAATACAAATGGAAACAAAAGAGGTGATGCCATGAAATTATTGCATTCCGCTGCTGCTGTTTATCCAAATGCATTCGTTAGACCTTTAGATGATAATACTGGCAAAATAACTTTCAGGTTGGAAAAATTTGCTGAAGCAAATGGTATTGAGCACACTAACGCACATGACGCACTCTCAGATGTTGAAGCAACACTTAGAGTTTGTAAATTAATAAAAGAAAGATGCAACGATGTTTGGGAAAGTTCATTGAAAACAGCATCAAAGCAAGACGTTCACAGTTATGTAAATCAAGATAAAGTATTTTGTGCAAGTCGTTTTTTTAGAGGTAAAGAGTATACGCATGGTCTTACTTTTCTAGCTAAAGACCCATCTTACGAAAATCATGTTTATTGTTTTGATCTCTCATTTGATCCAGATCTGATATTTCAACAGGATAGAAGTGAATTATTAAAAATGTTCAAAGGAAAAAATAAATGCTTTCATATGATAAAAGCGAATGAACAACCTATTCTTGTAAATGAGGAATACCTATATAGATCAGAAAGCTATAAAGAACTATCACCTGAGATAGTTAACGATAGAATGAAAAAAATTAGGTCTAATAAAGAATTTATTGAAAAGTTCACAAACCTGCTCATTGACAAAAGCGAAGATCGTGAGCTTACTCAAGATCAATCTGAAAAACCCTTAGAAGAACAAATATATAATGGCTTTCCTTCGTCTAAAGATAATTATTTGATGTTAGATTTTCATGCCGCAGAGTGGGAAAAAAAATATGAGATTGCAGAAAAGATAGCTGACGTTAGATCAAAAGAATTCGCTAAAAGAGTGATATATAATGAAAACCCAGATTTCCTGCCAAAAAATGAGGTAGTTAAGAGAGATCAAAAAATAGCAGAAAATGTATTATCTATGGATAAACATCCATGGCACACAATACCAGAGACGATGAACGAAATAGATGATATTCGAGAAAATGAAGATGACTTAGATCATGATAGAATTAATGAGATTGATGAATACATACAGGAACTAGAGGATTATCATAAAAATAAACTAAATGGATAGCTTGTATTACATTATCATATTCTTAAGTGGTCTAGTTATAGGAAGCATATTAACTTATATCTATTTTAGCAAAAACAAAAATAGAGATAATAATTCTGAATATATTACCGACGTAAAAGAACTTGTACAAAATTTAAGTAATCAAATTTCTATTAGAGATGGAAAAGATGACGAGCGTTACGAAGTTATTAATAAGATTACATCAGCATTTACAGGAAACACCAAAAGACAGGGGGCAGTTGGTGAGATCTTGTTATTAAATATCCTGCAGCGAGCTGGACTTAGAGAAGGAAAAGATTTTGAGATACAAAAAAAATTTGATAACGAAGTAGATGGCGATTTAAAGCGAAAGTATCCTGATGTAATACTACATTTACCAAATGAACGAGACATCATAATAGACTCTAAAATATCTCTTACTGCATGGATGGATTACTGTGATGCAAATAATGAAGATGAGAAAAAAGAAGCTCATAAAAGACATATTCAATCAATTAGAAATCATATAAAAAAACTCAGTGAGTCTAATTATCAAAAAATTTTTGACATCAAAACTTTAGACGCAGTAATAATGTTTATGCCCTATGAAAGCTCGTTTGAGTCTTTGCTTGATAAAACAGAAGATATAATTTTGGAAGCAAACAGATGCAAAGTCATACTTGCCAGTCCATCAACTTTAATTTCAGTTTTAAAAATTATTGAAAATATGTGGTCCATAAATGAAAGAAATAAAAATGCTGACCTTATAGCAAGCACCGCTATAGAAATTTATGCTCAAGTTGAGAAGGTACATAGCGCCTTCGAAAATGCAGGAAATGAACTACAAAAATCTATGAGTTCAGTTGAAAATGCTAAATTAAGATTGAGAGATGGGAGAGGTAGTTTAGTTTCAAGAGTTAAAAAAATGATGAAATTAGGTGGACTGAAGCCTGATAAGGAAATACCTGATTATACAGATGATCAGAGTGGAAAAATAAAAAAAATCAAGTAAAAACAATAGTTTAAATCTTAAAAAGGATCTATTTGACCTTGACTTTCCGGGACCATTACATACATTACACTCAACAATTAGGAGGGAATCACTATGGCAACAATTCAAGTTACAGACTCAACTTTTGAAGAAGAAGTTCTTAAATCTGATAAACCTGTTGTATTAGACTTTTGGGCACCATGGTGTGGACCTTGCAAGCAAATCGGTCCATCTCTTGAGGAAATATCTGAGGAAATGGGAGACAAGATTACAGTTGCAAAAGTTAATATTGATGAAAACCCTGTTACACCAACCAAATACGGTGTGAGAGGTATCCCTACGATGCTTGTATTTAAAAATGGTGAAGCAGCTGCTACAAAAGTTGGTGCTATTCCAAAAAATGCAATTGTTGAATGGATAGAAGAGTCTATCTCTTAACTTAATTCAAGTACTTTACCCGCAAGATATAAAGAACCGCAGATCAGTATTCTTGCATCTGGAAAAGCTTCAGCAGTAGATTTAACTGCCTCTTCAATCGAGTTAGATTGTTTTGTATTTTTTACATTATTTAAAAATATATTTTTCAGTTCTTCTGCGCTGAAAGAATTTTCTTCATCTGGAATAGTTATTGTAGTTAGTAATTCCAAATTATCATATTCAGATATGTATCTTAGAGGATCTTTCGTATTGATCATACCTACTATTAAACATAATTTTTTCTCTGGCAGTTCTTTTAATGCATCATTGATATTTTTACTACCGTCCTGATTATGACTGCCATCAAGGTAAAGCTCATTTTGGTCACTTATTAATTTGTTGAGTTTATTGCTTTCTAACTTTTCAAATCTTCCAGGAAAATAAACTTTTTGATGTAAGTCATTCATTAAAAAATCTTTCACTCCGATTTTATAGAGCTGAAGGCATGTAGCGATCGCAGTAGCAAGGTTTTTTATTTGAAACTTGCCATTCTGATTTTTCAATTTATTGAATTTTATTCTGTGGTCAGGATCTTCGTAAATCAATTGATCATTATCCTCGCTAATAAAGAAATCGTATCCGTAAATAAATGTTGGACATTCTAGATATTGCGCTTGATCAATTAGTATTTGCTTTGCTTCTTTGTAGGGTTGGTAACCAATAACAACAGGCACATTCTTTTTGATGATTCCAGATTTCTCAAAAGCAATCTGTTCAATTTTATCTCCGAGGAAGTCCTGATGATCTAGAGATATTGAGCTAATAACTGATATTAAAGGGTTAATTACATTACTGCTATCAAGTCTTCCACCCAATCCTACTTCTAGAAGCGTGTAATCAGCCGTATGTTTTGATGCAAGTTCAAAAAATGCTGCCGAAGTTATTTCGAAGAATGTGATGGGATCATTATCATTTTTATCTTTTATATTGATTAATGTATTGAGAAGAGTTTCATTATCAACCTGCTTGTCTTTTAATTCAAATCTTTCATTGAATCTTATCAAATGAGGAGAAATATACGCGTTAGTAGTTTTATTATTATATCTTAAAATCTCCTGAAGATATCTGAGAGTAGAATATTTTCCATTAGTACCTGCAACATGGATTATATTTTTAATTTTACTCTGTGGTTCATTTATCTTTTTGAGTAAATTTATTATTCTACCAAGAGACAGATCTATTCTTTTTGGGTGAAGCTCTAACAGCTCTGATAAAATATTATCAATTTGTTGATTAGTAATAGTCAACTAAGCAGCTCTTTTTAGTAGTAACGATAGTATTTGAGCTATTTTAGTTTTTAATTCTTTACGATGCACGACCTGATCAATAAATCCATGTTCTAGTAAATACTCAGACTTTTGAAAACCATCTGGTAGTGTTTCACCTACAGTATTTGATATAACTCTTGGGCCTGCAAAGCATATTAGAGCGTTTGGTTCAGCTAATGTTATATCGCCAAGGGATCCAAATGAAGCAGACACTCCTCCACTTGTGGGGTTGGTATTAACGACAATGTATGGAAGCTTAGCATCTTTGACCATCTGCACTGCAATCGTAGTTTTAGGTAATGATTGAAGAGAATATTGGTTCTCATCCATGCGCGCTCCACCTGAACATGTAAAGACAATCAGTGGTGTATCATTTGTCACTGCATGTTCGGCTGCTTTTATCATCGCTTCTGCTGCTGATGCTCCAACTGAACCACCCATGAAATCAAAGTTTTGAGCTGCAATGGTTACATTGATATTTTCGATTTTACCAAAACCAATAAGAAAGCAATCATCCATTCCGGTTTTAGTTTTAGCTTCATTGAATCTTTCTTTGTAAGTTTTAAGAGCTTTAAAATTTAAAGGGTCTGAAAAACCAGAAGGGTATTTGATTTCTTCAAATACACCCCCATCAAAGAGAGCTTTAAATCTAATCTCTGGATGAATTTTTAAATGCTCATCACAGTTTGGGCATACATACTGTTCCTTAACTAAGTCAGAGGAATAGAGCATTGTTTGGCATTGGCTGCATTTCATCCATGCATTTTCACCGATATCCAAGCTCTTTTTTTTCTTAGGAAATACTTTTGATATGGTTCTTGTAAGCCAATTCATTAACTAAGCCTTTCTTTGAGATCATTTACTATTTGGCCAATCTTTGTGGCAGGATTTTGACCATCATTAATTGAAGATGTGATGTTTCTACAGAGTTCAGAACCAACAACGCAGGCATCTGTCCCTTTAAAATCTGAAATGGTATCTTGTGTAATTCCAAAACCAATAATGCATTTTTTTTCAGGCGAAATGCTCTTGATCTGATTAAATTTCTTTATTATTTCTTCTGAACCAACCTTTAGCTTTTGACCCGTAGTTGAAAGCATTGAAATATAATAAACAACATCGTGTGCGTCAGACAATATTGATTTTAATCTGTCATCACTAGTTGTAGGACAAAGAAGTTGAATAAAAGTTAAATCGCTTGCTTTACATTTATTTGCAAAATCTAAATTAAGAGGCCACGGCCAATCAACACATATAATACCTGAAACAGAACTCTCATTACATTTTTTTATAAAATTGTCCTTTCCATAAGACATAATTTTATTTTGATAAGTCATAATAATGATATTTTGTTCAAATTCTTTTTTGAAATCTTTTATAATTTTAAAGACATCATCAGTTTTAATACCATTTGACAAAGCTCTGTATGTACTGTCTTGGATAGCGCCGCCATCACCTATGTTAGCACCATGACCAAGACCACATTCAATAATGTCTGCTCCAGAGTTTGCAATCGATTTAAATATCTCTAGTGATATATCTGCGTTTGGATCACCTCCAACTGTGTAAGTTAATAGAGCTGTTCTATTTTCATCACCAATTTTTTGAAATGTGTTTAGTAAGTTTTTTGAACTCATATTTTATAACCAAGTCTCTCAGCTATAATTTTTGAGTCTTTGGCTGAGTCTCCACAAGAATCTACAACAATAATTGTATCTTTACTTAATTTAGGAGCAATTTTGATTGCTTCTGCAAATGCATGAGAAGGCTCAAGAGAAGGGCTAACAAATCCCTCATTTTTACTGACCAATTGAAAAGCTTCCAAAGCTTCCTCATCTGTTGCAGATGTATATCTTGCTCTTTTTGTTTCTTTAAGAAAACAATGTAGCGGGCTTACACCTGGGTAATCAAGACCCGCGCTGATAGAGTCAGTTTCTTCTATCTCACCTTGATCGTCTTGAATAACATATTGGGTTGCTCCGTGAAGAACACCAAGTGGTGAGTCATTGGATAAAGGAGCTGCATGTTTGTTTGAACCTTCTGGACCACCAGCTTCTACACCTATCAATTCCACATTGTCATGATCGATCCACTCATTCCAGAAACCCATTGCTGATGAACCACCTCCAACACAATTTATTAATTTCATATCCTTTGGAATCTCTCCAAACGTTTCTAACACCTGCTGTTTCATTTCTCTTGAAATTTGAGCAGTAGACCAAGCACAAATTTTTACAAATATTGTTGGACCAACTGTAGAACCAACACACATATGTGAGCTTTCATTTTCACTGGTCCACCATCTCATACATTCTGACACTGCATCAACAAGTGTTTGAGAGCCAGAGTGAACTGGAACTACTTCAGCACCATAACTTCTCATAGAGAAAACATTAATAGATTGTCTTTCTACATCTTTTGCACCCATGAATATTTTGCATTTAAGATTAAATTTTGCTGCAGCCATGCTGAGCATTTTTCCAGCATAACCAGCACCAGTATCTCCTCCAATATAAGTCTTTCCTAGTCGTTTACATATGAGACTGTGAACTACTGCATTGTAGGCCTTGTGCGCACCACCAGTTGCTTTTGAAACTAGCTTACAATAAATTTGTGCACCACCCAGATGATTTGTGAGATTCTCTAATTTAATAAAAGGAGTAGGGGCACCTATAAAATTTTTAAAATAATAGTCTCTTTCCTTAATGAATGTTTCATCATGTCTAAGAATTTCAAATTCCTTGGTTAATTGTTCAATTGGATAGTTAAGACTTTCAGCAATTTGATTTCCACCAAATACACCACCCCAATAGCCATTTTCATCATGCTGATCTATTAATGGTACACCTTTTTTAATATCCATCATATTACGTTCTTGCGTTTAAAATAAATTGTTCTATTAATTTTTTATCTTTTATACCTACTCTTTGTTCAACACCAGAACTTACATCTATATATTTAGTGCCTGTTTTTTCGATTGCTTTAGAAATATTATCTGGATTTAATCCTCCAGAGAGGAAAAAATCCTTATTTATTTCTCTATCTCTGAGAATGTCCCAATCAAATACTTTTCCAGATCCTGAGCTCTTTGAGTCAAATAAATAAAAATCTGCAATATCTTGATATTCAATCACATCATTTAAATCAACACTTGATAGTATATTAAATGCTTTAATAATTCTCATACCTGTCGCATTTTTTATTTCAGCTAACTTATCTGGCAATACACTTCCATGTACCTGAATAAAATTAAACGGTAAATTAGAAATTTTTTCAATTAAAGGTTCAGAGGGATCATTAGTAACAGCGACTAGGTTTATTCGATTTTTTATTTTTTCTAAAGTTTCTGAAATATTTTTATTCATTATATTTCTTGGCGAATGCTCATAAAAAACAAATCCCAAGTAGTTAGCATTTTGATCAATACAAAATTCAGCTGACTCTAAATCCGTTATACCACATATTTTTATTACTGTATCTTTCACTGTATTGATTCATAAATGGATCTAGCGGCATCTGATGGACTATCTGCCTGTGTTATAGGTCTTCCAATAACTAAAATATCTGCACCAGCCTTCAATGCCTCTTTTGCAGTTAAAGTTCTTTTTTGGTCGTCAGTTTGTGAGTCACTCATTCTAATACCAGGAGCTATTACTTCTAATTTAAATTTACTCTTGATATATGATATTTCGTGTGGGCTGCAAACAATTCCATCTAACTTACAACTCTCTGCTAGGCCTGAAAGCAAGTTAACATTTTCTACTACATTTCTATCTATTCCTATTTCATTAATTTCCTTATCGTCAAAACTTGTTAGCATAGTGACCCCTATGAGTTTCGTTGAACTGTTTGCTTTGATTTTTTCTTTAACACAATTTTCTAGCATTCTTCTTCCCCCAGAAATATGTAATGTTGTATATTCTGGCTTGAGTGCAAGAATATTCTTTAAGGCAGCTGCGACAGTATTTGGGATGTCGTATAATTTTAAGTCAATAAAAAGAGGCTTATTAAATTTTTTAATTTCTTGAATTCCTTTTATTCCCAAAGAAGTAAAGAATTCAAGGCCGACCTTTATACCTCCAATGTAAGGAGCAATTTCAGTTAATAGTGAGGTTGCTTTATTAATATCATTTGTGTCTATGGCACAAAATATTGGGTTTCGCGTCAAAATATATTTTATTTATTAGTTATTACCTTGTTCTGGTTCTGAGCTAACTTTATTATTAAGTTTTAATCTTAATTCCTTACCTGTTTTGAACCGTGGTATAAATTTTTCATCAACATTAACTGACTCTCCAGTTCTTGGATTTCTTCCAATTCTTTGTTTTCTGTGTTGGACAGAGAATGCTCCAAATCCTCTAAGTTCAACTCTTTTTCCATCAGCAAGTGATTGAGTAATTTCATTGAAGATAGTATTCACTATTCTTTCAACATCTCTTACAAAGAGGTGGGGATTTGAGTCAGTAATATTTTGTATTAGCTTTGATTTAATCAAACTCATAAAGTTGATTATATGGCAATGACAGTGAATGTAAATAATTGAATCTAATGAATAATAGATTAATCTTTGTTTTCTCTTCCTAAGGCTTTTCCGAGAATTGCACCTAGCGAAGCTCCTGAGTCCTTTGAACCATATTTCTCCATTGCTTCTTTTTCAATTGCTTCTTCCATAGCTTTAATAGAAAGGCCGATTTTATAATTGGGCAGATCAAGAGTGGTAATTTTTGCATCTAGTTTATCATTTTTAGCCCATCTTTCTGGTCTTGCATCAGCTTTTCTTAGTGCCAATTCATTTTTCTTGATAGTTGTAATTGGTCCATTTTCAGCAACTCTAACTTTCACTCCAAAATCGCCTACTTCAAGTACATTACAAGTTATTATATCACCTTTAGTTTTATCATTTAGTATGTCAAATGGATTGCCATCAACTTCCCTTATCGATAGAGCAACTTTTTCGTTTTCATTAGAGGTAATCTTTGCTTTAATTTTATCGCCAACTTTATATTTCTTTATTTCTTCTTTTGGATCATTTTCCCAACTTAAATCTTTGCTAAAGACTGCTCCATCAATTTCATTATCTAAAGAGCAAAACATTATTCCATCTTTTATTGATATTATTTCTGTTTCTATTACTGAGCCTAAAGGGTTATCTTCATTAAATTTATTCCATGGGTTAGGTGTAAGTTGTTTAACACCCAAGCTTAACCTTCTTTTATCATGGTCAATTTCAAGAATTTGACAGTCCACAGTTTGTGACCTTGCATATAAGTTTCCAGGTTTTGAATTCATTTTTTGGCTCCATGTAAGCATGTCTTTGTGACAAAGACCTTCAACACCATTTTCAATTTCAATAAAAATTCCATAATCAGTTACATTAGTTACAACACCTGTGACTTTGTCATTAACATTAAATTTACTTTTAACATTAAGCCATGGATCCTCTTCTAATTGTTTCATGCCTACTGAGACTCTATTCTTTTCAGGATCAACTTTAATTATTTTTACCTTTACTTGTTGGTCAATTTTGAGAACTTCTGATGGATGACCAATTCTTTTATAAGTAATATCACTACTGTGTAGTAGAGAGTCATAGCCTCCTAAGTCTACAAAGGCTCCATAATCGGTGATAGCTTTGATCTTCCCATCAACAATGTCGCCAAGGCTAAGTTGAAGAAACCTTTCTTCTCTAACTTCCTTATGCATCTCTTCTAGGACCGCTCTTCTACTCACCACAATATTATTTCTCTTGAGGTCCATTTTTAATATTTTTAATTTCTGAGGAACATTTAATAAGTGAGAAATATCCCTTACTGGCCTTGTATCAATTTGACTGCCAGGCAAAAAAGCGGTTACACCAATCTCACATGATAAACCTCCTTTAACTTTGCCTGTGATTACGCCCTCAATTAGCTCGCCTGCCTCGAAAGATTTTTCTATTTCACCCCAAATTTCTTTAGACTTAGCTTTTGATCTTGATAATATACATTCACCATTATGATTTTCAATTTTTTCTAAATAAACATCAATTTCATCACCTACAGCCAATTCCTTGTTGTCTTTCTGAAATGAGAATTCTCTCTTAGAAATTCTTCCCTCTACTTTAGCTGCAATGTCCACAATTACTGCATCGTCTTCAATTTCAGTAATTATTCCTTTGATTATTGAGCCTTCTTTTAGATTTGATTTTTCGATTGATTGAGCAAGCAGAGTATCGAACTCGTTTGAATGATTTTCAGTGGTAGGGTTTGTCGCCATTAAATTAATAAATATTGTTTATGTTCTGAAGCTCTATATCTAAAAAAGCAAAAAGTAGCAAGTACGAAAATTAAGCTTGCTATTAAAGTCATTGTTTTGAAGCCTTACGTTTGTTATAGCAATTTGAAATCTTTGCCAGCAGTCTAATATTTGTTGATTATTCAGGCTTTTTAAACTTTTTTTGAAAATTAAACCTCTATCTATGCATTATCATTTCTTGAGCGCTAATGTGGAAATTTATTTTTTTAGAAGACTTTTTAAGTCCTTTTTGAACTTAGGATAACTGACAGAAATACATTTCTCGTTATCAATTTTTATATTTTTATTTAAAAGTGCTAAAATCATAAATGAACAAGCAATTCGGTGGTCACCAAAAGTTTTTATTTTACAAATTTTTTTATTTAAACTTGAAGAACCAGTAATATGAATATTATCTCCAATATTTTTGGCTTTAACTCCAACTTTCTTGAGATTCAAAACTATACTTTTTATTCTATCACTTTCTTTATGACGTAACTCACTAACACCATTCATTATCGTTTCTCCAGTTGCGCAACTAGCAGCAATAGATAGAATTGGATACTCATCTATTAAAAAAGGAGATAGTAATTTATTTATGTTTATTCCTCTGAGCTTGCTATAACAAACAGAAATATTTCCACACTGTTCACCAGAGACATTATTAGTTTTTTTTACAGAAATTTTGCCACCCATTTTTTTTAAAATTTTTAAGTATTCAATCCTTGTTGGATTAAGCATTACATTTTTAAGAGTAATTTTTGATCCAGGTATAATTAAGGCTCCCACAATGAAGAAAGCTGCGCTCGAGGGATCGCCTGCAACTCTAATATTTTTTGAGTAAATTTCATATGGACCTTTTAGTTCAATTAAATTAGATCCATCTTTTCCTTTTATTATTTTATGTTTAACGTTTAAGTATTTAAGCAGTTTTTCTGTGTGGTCGCGAGTAAGTACTTTTTCGCGTATTGAAAACTTTCCACCCATATTAAGTCCAGCAAAAATGAGAGCGGTTTTAATTTGTGCTGAAGGTTTTTTTATTGTTATTTCTTCCGGAATAAGTTTACTTGTCCCAAAAGTTTTCAGTGGCAAATAATCATTTTTAGTAAGCTTAAATCTTGCTCCAAGTTTTTCTAAATATACAGTCACACGACTCATTGATCTTTTACTGAGAGATTTATCTCCTGTAAATCTACATTTAATTGGATTTGAACTTACTGCACCTATCATTGTACGAGCTGTTGTCCCACTGTTTAGCGCGTTGAGATCTTTTTTAGGTTGTAAGAAACCATTTGTACCATTACCGTAAACTATCCATTTTCCTAATTTCTTATGTATTGTTATGCCTAATTGTTTCAGTATTTTTATCGTTGCTTTTATATCATCTGCTTCCAATAAATTAGTAATTTCAGATTTACCTATTGACATAGATGAAAGTATTAGAGCACGGTGAGATACTGATTTATCGCCTGGAATATTTAATGTCCCGAATAATTTATACACTTTTATATTGTCAATTTTTTTGGTTAGGATAAAATTATACTACATTAGATTTTATCTTAAAATAATTAGTATTCAAATTACATAAATATGCCAAAAGCTGAATGGGGTCTAAAAAAATATTGTCCGAGTTGTGAAAAGAAGTTTTACGACCTGAATCGAAAACCCCCGGTCTGCCCGATATGTGGCGCTGAAATTGAAGAAACAGAAGTATCGATTTCAACTACTCTCACCAAACAGGTATTTACTAGTAATTTGGATGTCCCTTCTGATAACAATCTAGTTGGTAGTGATCCATCAGAGTCTATTGCTGAAGTTGAGGATATTGCAATTGATGATGCAATTGATGAAGAAACAATAAGCCTAGAGGACACAGAGGATAATGTAGATGTTGATGTAATCGATGATGAAGTTGATGATCTAGGCATTGAAGACGAAAACACTGAAAGTATAGACTAATAGAATTTTCACGGGGCTATAGCTCAGCTGGGAGAGCACTTGGATGGCATTCAAGGGGTCGGCGGTTCGATCCCGCCTAGCTCCACATTCAAACTTTAAAGGTCTCGCCTAAGTAAAATTTCCTCGCTTCTTTATTGCCTACTATAGTATTGCTATCACCTTCGGCTATTATTTCTCCTGAATGCATAACATAAGTATAATCACATATATCTAAACAAGCTCTTGCATTATGGTCAGTTATTAAGCAAGCGATATTTTTTGTGTTTAATTGTTTAATTAATCTCTTAATATCTTCAATTGCAAGAGGATCAACTGCTGAGAGCGGCTCATCAAATAAAATAATGCTTGGTTCTGAACAAAGCGCTCTTGCAATTTCGCATCTTCTGGACTCTCCTCCACTAAGCATGCTTGGAAACGCACTTCTTAAGTGTGTGAGCGAAAATTCAGTTAATAATTCTTCAAGAAGTGTCTCCCTTTTTTCGTTTGAATATTTTTTAGTTTCTAATATTGCTAATAAATTATCTTCAACAGATAGACCTCTGAAGATTGATCTTTGTTGTGGCAAATAACCAAGACCATGCCTTGCTCTTTTATACATTGGTAAAGAGGTAATATTTTTGTCGTCTAAAATTATTTCTCCACTATCACAGTTTAAAAGACCCATGATAACAGTCATTAAAGTAGTTTTGCCCGCTCCATTCGCACCCAATAAACCTATAGTAGTTCCACGTTCTATTTTTAGCGATACATCTCTTACAATTTGTTTATTAGAAATAGATTTACGAATGTTTTTTGCAACAAGACCATTGGTTGAAGAGACGATTTTTGGTTTACTATTCATTATTCGACTTATTTATTTGAGCAGTAACTCTGCTGTTCGATTCCGCGGTCATTATACTTGTAGAGTTTGCTAAATCTAGTATTAATTGATCGCTTCGAATTTTATTTTCTTTTTCTATTACAACAACATCTCCCTTTAGTAAAATCTCTTCATTATTTACCTGATACTTTGAGAAATTCCCATATGCTGTCACACCGTTCACAATTAATTTGATATTATCTTCAGCGATAATTTCGTTTATACTTTTGTTTGCTTCATTGTAAAAGATTGATATTTTATCCGACCACAATTTAATTGTATCATCTTCTGCGTAAACATTTCCGGAAAAAACTGAAATATTTTTATCTCGGAATACATTAAGTTTTTCAGATGAAATTTTAATAGAGTCAGAGTATGCCGTGATTAAATTGAACACACAAATTAAAAAAGTTATATTAAATGTATATTTATTTCTCATTTTAATATTTCAGTTATAACGTTTCCTTCGTGAAGTATATTATCGAAATTATTTGATATTGTTGTCGTATCAGAATTTATTCTAAAATCCTTATTTTCATGAAAGACATTTTTTCTTAGTATTATTAAATCCTCATTCATTTTGAAAATTGCGTTGTTTGATGTAATTTTATCACCATCATCGGTATAAAATTGTACATTATCAGATAATTTAATAGTATTTTTTGTTTGCTCGTAATCACCTTCATCTGCATTCATGTAAATCCATAATCCATCGTTAGTCTTAAATTTTCCTTCTACATCAAATAAAACAAGTTTTTCACTAGATCTTAGTCCTTTTTGAGCTTTAATTTCATATGATTTCTGATCTAGACCTTTTTCTGAGAATCGAGGCTGATCAATTTCAATTACAGTTTCATTGTTATTAGCTGCAGCGCTCAAAATATTTAAGAAAAATAAACCAAAAATAAAAGATCTATTTAAGAAAATCATCCAACGTACTGTAATATCTGATGCAAATGAATAATTCCAGTTGCTTTTAAATTAGTTTCTGAATTTGAAACAAATAAACATGTAATTTTTTTCTTATTCATAATCTTTAGTGCATTAATGAGCAGTTCCTCATGATTTATCATAATGGGATTTTTTGTCATTATATCTGAGGCACACAAATTAAATAGATTCCTCTTAAAGCCTCTCCTTAAATCTCCATCTGAAATAATACCAACTAATTGACCTAATTTATTTTTTACCCCTACGTGTCCAAAAGATTTTTTACTCATTTCTAATATTACAGATTTCATAGATGCATTTAGTGAGACAACTGGCATTTTGTTGCCTTTGTACATGACATCTTTTATCTGCATCATCGACTCTCCAAGGGAACCTCCAGGATGAATTTTTTTGTAATCAGTAACTTTAAAATTTTTTATTTTCATCAATGATACGCATATCGCATCACCTATTATTAAAGATAATGTTGTAGAAGTGGTTGGCGCGAGTCCAATTGTGCAAGCTTCTTTAGCATTAGGTAAAATAATTTTGTAATTTGAAGATTTTGCTAAATGACTTTTCTTGTTTGAAGTTATCGCAATTGTACAAATAGAATTTTCATTTGCATATTTAATTATTTCATTAAGTTCTGAACTACTCCCGGAATTTGAAATAAAAATAATAGCATCATTTTTTTTTACAATACCTAAATCCCCATGAGCCATTGATGTGGGATCTACGCATTGAGACGGAGTTCCAGTAGAGCTCATAGTACTCGAAATTTTGCTAGCAATTATTAGCGATTTTCCTACACCAGTAACAATCACTTTACCTTTAATTTTTGATAATTTTTTAATTGCGTCTGCAAATTCTTTATCAATTGACTTATGTAATTTAGTAATTCCAGTAATTTCTACATCTAAGACTTTTTTTGCTGTATTAATTATATTTTTCATAGTGTTTTACGAAGAGTGAGCAAAAATATCATTCTCCCATCCTCTTAAATCTAATTCAACTCTTGTTTGCAAAAATGAAAAACATGACTTTGCCAATGACATCCTGTTTTGTCTGTTCAGTATTTCATCTAATCTACTTTTTATTTCATGAAGGTACAAAACATCGTTAGCCGCATAGTTTATTTGTTCTTCAGACAAATCAGGATTAGACCAATCACTTGATTGATGTTTTTTTGAAATTTCAACTTTTAATAATTCTTTACATAAGTCTCTGTAGCCATGAGATTGTGAATAAGTTCTTGCAATTTTACTTGCAATCTTTGTACAATAAACGTTTTTTAACATTATATTTAGATCATGATAGATCGCCGCCATATCGTGTCTTCCATAATGAAATATAAATGTAGCGTCGCTACTTAGAATTTTTTTTAAATTAGGTGCACTGTAATCTCTATTTGTAAAATGAATTAAATGACAATCACCTTCAGCATCATAAAGTTGGATTAAACATAATGGATCTCTTTTTGGTTGCAGTCCCATCATTTCGCAATCAGCAGCTATAAGACTTGAAAACTGTACGTCTCCATCAATATCATCCTTATGAAATGTAACCTTGGCTTGCATTAATCAAAATTTATTATATTTCAAAATAGTTTTCTAAAGTATATTTGTTAAAGATGAAGAAAAAAACAGTGACATTATTTGGTGGAAGTGGGTTTTTAGCTAAATACATAGTTTCTAAGCTCATAAAAGAAGGTCATAAAGTAAATGCCATTTGTAGGAATCCACATCTCAATACAGAACTTAGACTGCTTGGTCCAATAGAGAGCTTGGACATATTTAAAGGCAATATATTACAAAAAAGTTCAATTGAGAGATATGTTGAGGGAGCTGATGTAGTCATAAATCTCGTTGGCATACTTTTCGAAACAAGAGCTCAAAATTTTTTTGAAGCCCATGCGCAAGGAATAAAAAACATAGCCGAATTGTCAAAAAAATATGACATTCAGCAATTAATCCATTTTTCTAGTATTGGTTCAAATATAAATGGTGAAGCTAAATATCAGAAAACAAAAGGTGAAGGTGAAAATTATTTAAAAAGTACTTTTCCAAAAGCAATTATATTAAGACCGTCTATTGTTTTTGGTCCAAAAGGTTTCCTTCCTATTCAATCGAATATATTAAAAAATTTACCCTTTGCAGCAACATTCAGTGATAATAAATTTCAACCAATTGACGTAAGAGATATTGCATCAGTAGTTTCAAAAATAATAAATGATGAAAATATACAGGGTGAAATTTATGAATTGGGTGGACCGGATATACTTAATCTAAAAGAAATCTATCCGTTAATTCTTCAGGCATTAAATATAAAAAGATTTATTATTCCAATGCCAGTTAATTTTGCAAAATTAATTGCTATAGCTTCAAAGCCCTTACCCACTCCCATAATAACTTTTGACCAAATAAAAATGCTTAATCAAGATAATGTAGTTACAAAAAATTTCAAAAATACAATACAGTCACTTGGCATTACACCAATCTCTGCTGCAGATTCTATTAATTATCATTTAGGCTAAATCAGTTAAAAGAAATATATAAAAGTATAGTACCAAAAATTATTCTATAAATAACAAATGGTAACATAGAATAAGATTGCAAAAATCGCAATAACACAGTAATTGAGAAATAAGCTACAAATGCTGATATAAAAAAACCAACTATTGCATAGAAAATATTTTCTATGATTGGTTCTCTTGTTAGTTCTATTATTGGTATCGCGGATGACATTAATATAACTGGAATTGAAATAATCATTGCATATTTAGCAGACTCGACTCGATTAATTTTTAAAAACCTAGTTGCGGTAAAAACCACTCCTGCTCTGCTTGCCCCTGGTATTACTGAAAAGACTTGAGCAAATCCAACTAATATCGCCTCTGTATTCTTAAGCTCTTTAATAGATTTTCCTCTATCCTTTTGATCTTTGTCTGCATAGTAAAGCAATAAAGCAAACACAATTGTGCTAAGTGCTATAATTTCAATATTTCTTAATTTATCTGCTAATCCTGATAAAAAAATTATCCCACCTATAAAAATAATTGGAATGGATGATAGGATTACATTTAAACTAAGCAATTCGTTTTCACTTTTTTCTTTGTTTATAATGCCAGGTAGGCCTCTCAAAATATCAAATATTTCTCTATTAAAATATAAACATACCGCACAAAGCGAACCGAGATGCATGCTCACATCCAATAATAATCCATGATCCCCAAAATTTAGGAAATATCCAAATATTACAAGATGGCCAGAGCTCGAAATTGGAAGAAATTCTAATAAACCTTGTGTGACAGATAAAATTAAAATTGGCAGAAAACTCATAAAATTTATACAAAAATAGTTCTTTACGCCAAATAGGCAAGGAAAACTTGTATTTAAGTCATAGATGATGACTATTTTTTGAACTTAATTAGTGATATAGAATCTCTAACTAATTGAGAGGAGTCATTTTATGTCACATCATATGACATAATTTTTATAATGCTTAAGTTTACTGATTTAGACCAACAATATCCTGACAAGCGTTCAGCTAATGAGAGGAAAGCTGACTTTGGAGAAGTGTACGAAAACTTCATTAAGTCAAATGCTAAAGAACAGTCGAGCAGATGTTCTCAGTGTGGTGTTCCATACTGTACTGTTCATTGTCCTCTTCATAATCATATCCCTGACTGGTTAAAATTAGCAGCGGAAGATAGATTAGAAGAAGCTTATTCAATTTCTTCAAGCACAAACAATATGCCTGAAATATGTGGCAGGATATGTCCTCAGGATCGATTGTGTGAAGGTAACTGTGTGATTGAACAATCTGGTCATGGATCGGTCACAATAGGCTCAGTTGAAAAGTACATTACCGACAAGGCCTTTGAGGAAGGTTGGATTAAACCATTGTCTATTGATCCTAAAATCGAAAAAGATTTTAGTATTGGAATAATCGGAGCAGGTCCAGCAGGATTAGCAGCTGCGGAGGAATTAAGAAAAAAAGGATATAAGGTTCATGTGTATGACCGGCACGATAGAGCTGGTGGTTTATTAATATATGGAATTCCAAACTTCAAGCTTGAAAAAGATATTGTTAAAAGGAGAATGTCTTATCTTGAAAATTCAGGAATAAACTTTCATCTAAATATCAATATTGGACAAGACATTACTTTTCAAGATCTAAGAAATAAACACGAGGCAGTATTGATTGCGACAGGAGTTTATAAAGCTAGAGAACTTCCTATTGAAGAAAAATATGAAAATGTATTTCCTGCACTTGATTATTTAATTGCGTCCAATCGAAAAGGACTTGGAGATGATGTGCAACTTTTTGACGACGGTACGCTGAATGCAAAAAACAAAGATGTAGTAGTAATAGGTGGTGGTGATACAGCTATGGACTGTGTAAGGACAGCTATTCGTCAAGAAGCTCGTTCTGTAAAGTGTCTTTACAGACGTGATAAGGAAAATATGCCTGGATCAGCTAGAGAAGTTAACAACGCTGAAGAGGAGGGTGTTGAATTTATTTGGAAATCACTACCTAAAGACTTTATTGGGAATGGTAAAGTGCAAGAAATAAGTTGTGTGAAGATGAGTCTTAGTGATCCTGATGAAGACGGAAGGCAAATCCCTTTAGAAGTTGAGGGATCAGACTTTAAAGTTAAGTCTGATATGGTCATTGCTGCATTGGGTTTTTCACCTGAAGAATTGCCTGTTTTATTCAATGAACAGGATTTACCAGTAACAAAATGGGGAACAGTGAGAGTAGGTTTTGATACCATGATGACAAGTTTAGACGGAGTTTTTGCTGCAGGTGATATCGTAAGAGGCGCATCACTTGTCGTTTGGGGCATTAGAGATGGAAGAGAGGTCGCAAATTCAATTCATGACTATATTCAAATGAAAGAAATGGGTTCTGAGAAGAAAGTAGCATCACTATGAGTAAATGGTTTGATAGATATAATAGTAATAAAAAAATTCTATCAGACGGTCATCTATATCGTAATCAAGATGAGCATGACGCATGTGGAGTTGGGTTTGTTGCATCAATAGATGGTAAACCACGAAGAAAAGTTGTCGAAGGTGGCATTGATGCACTTAAAGCTGTTTGGCATAGGGGAGCAGTAGATGCTGATGGCAAAACTGGAGATGGATGTGGTTTACTAACTCAAATACCTGAGGGTTTTTTTGATGATGAAATAGCAAAGACTGGTCATGAGAAAAAGGATAGCAAACTAGGTGTCGGTATGATTTTCTTGCCTAGAAACGATTATGCAGCTCTCGAAAAATGTCGAACCATAATTGAATCTGAGCTTTTAGACCATGGATATTATATTTACGGTTGGAGACAGGTACCAATTGATAACAGAGTCATTGGAGAAAAGGCAAACTTAACTAGACCTGAAATTGAGCAAGTTCTGTTTGCAAATAACGTTGATCGACCAAAAGATTTTGATTATTCAAAACAGTTGTATCTTGTAAGAAGAAGAATTGAAAAAAGAATACAAAGACAACAAATAGGTGACTTTTATATCTGCTCAATGAGTTTTGATGTAATTATCTATAAAGGACTCTTTCTAGCAGAGGAGCTTTCAACATTTTATCCCGATTTAATGAATGAAAATTTTATTTCTTCTTATTCAATTTTTCACCAACGATATTCAACAAATACTTTTCCGTCCTGGGGTTTAGCTCAGCCATTTAGAATGCTAGCACACAATGGTGAGATTAATACCATCTCAGGCAACACAAACTGGATGAGGAATCATCAGACACGAATTGCTGAAGAAATTTTTGGTGACGATAGTGAACAAGTTAAGCCAATAATTGAAAAGAATGTTTCAGACTCAGCTGCTCTTGATGCTGCATTCGAGTTATACGTAAGAGCTGGTCGCTCTGTACCCCTAGTTAAAACATTATTAATGCCTGAAGCTTGGTCGAAGAGAAGTGAGTTATTGCCTATCGAACACAGGAATATGTATGAATTTTCCAATGCAATTGTTGAACCATGGGATGGCCCCGCTGCAATTGCGGCAGTGGATGGAGATTGGATTATCGGTGGTATGGACAGAAACGGATTAAGGCCGATGCGATATTCAATTACAAGAGATAATCTTATTTATGCTGGTTCAGAAACTGGAATGGTGCAGCTTGAGGAGGCAAACATTTCTGAAAAGGGCAGACTCGGGCCTGGTGATATTATTGGTGTAAATTTCAAAGAAGGTAAATTGTATCGAAATAAAAGCCTCAAAGATCATTTAGCATCCGAACAACCATATGACGAATATGTTAAGAAAATTATAAGACTTGATAAAAGGCTCGTTGTTAATAAGGAAACAACACTTACAGATCCATCTAAACTTAGAAAGAAGATGATAGCGGCTGGATATACGATGGAAGAATTAGAACTTATATTGCATCCAATGGCGACAGATGCAAAAGAATCAACCGGAAGCATGGGTGATGATACTCCGATAGCTGTATTATCAGACAAATATAGACCTCTTTCACATTTCTTCAGGCAAAAATTTAGCCAAGTGACAAATCCCCCAATTGATAGTCTTAGAGAGCAGAGCAGAATGAGCCTTAAAACAAGGTTTGGAAACCTGCAAGATGTATTGAATCCGAATCCATATGAAGAAAATGTATTCGTTATTGATAGCCCCTTCATTACTAACGGTCTATTTAAGAAAATATATACTCGTGGAAGTAAAAATGTTGAGTACATTAATTGTGTAGCATCAAAAGAGTCATTTAATCTTAAAGATGAAATTAACAGAATACAAACTGAAGCAGAACGCGCTGTATTGAGTGGTAAATCTCATATTGTTCTTTCTGATGAAGATGCTGATGAAAATTTAATATCATTACCAATGATATTGATTACGTCGGCAGTTCATACTGATTTGACTAGGAAAGGTATACGATCATTTGTCTCTATTCATGTGCGTTCAGCTGAATGCATTGATACGCATTATTTTGCAGTTCTCATCGGAGTAGGAGCAACCACAGTAAATCCATATTTAGCACAAGACTGTATCTACGAAAGACATCAAAAGGGACTTTTAGGTGAAAATACTTATGAAGATTGTGTTCAAAGATACAAAAAAGCAATCGACCAAGGCCTTTTAAAAGTTATGTCTAAGCTTGGAATATCTGTAATAAGTGCTTATAGGGGCGGATTTAATTTTGAGGCCATTGGATTAAGCAGATCAATGGTTAATGAGTATTTCCTTGGTGTTCAAAGTAGAATGTCAGGCATTGGACTTACAGGTATAGAAAAAAAACTAACTGACCTTCACGAATATGCTTATTCAGATTCAGTACAAACTCTCCCAATTGGAGGCATTTATCGTTATAGGAACGGTGGAGAAAAACATGCATTTGAAGGAAAGTTAATTCATTTGCTTCAGACGGCAGTTTCAAACGACTCTTACCAGTTGTATAAAAAATTTTCTAACTCAATGCAAAATTTTTCACCAATAAATGTCCGTGATTTGCTAGAGTTTAAAGAAAGCGAAAACTCAATTGATATTTCCGAAGTCGAATCGATTACATCAATCAGAAAAAGATTTGGTACAGGCAGTATGTCTCATGGTGCTCTTTCAAAAGAAGCACATGAAACACTTGCAATTGCAATGAATAGAATTGGTGGTGCTTCTTGCTCTGGTGAGGGAGGTGAATCAATTAATAGGTCGCTTACAAAAGAAAATGGGGATACAGCTAACTCTAGAGTTAAGCAAGTTGCTTCAGCCAGGTTTGGAGTTACAACAGAGTATCTTAATAATTGTGAAGAAATTGAAATAAAGATAGCCCAAGGAGCAAAGCCTGGAGAAGGAGGACAGTTGCCGGGATTCAAGGTAACCGCTGAAATAGCAGGATTGAGACACTCAACACCAGGAGTGACACTTATAAGCCCGCCTCCACATCATGATATATATAGTATCGAAGACTTAGCCCAACTGATCTTTGATTTAAAACAAATAAATCCTAGAGCTAGAGTTTGTGTAAAGTTGGTTGCATCATCAGGTATCGGAACTATCGCAGCAGGAGTTGCAAAAGCCAAAGCTGATGTAATCTTAATTTCTGGTCATAATGGTGGAACTGGCGCAAGTCCTCAAACAAGTATTAAGTATGTGGGCATCCCATGGGAAATGGGGTTGACCGAAGTTAATCAAGTTTTAACACTTAATGGATTGAGACAAAACGTTGTTATTAGAACAGATGGTGGCATAAAAACTGGTAGAGATGTGGTAATCGCTGCAATTATGGGAGCAGAAGAGTTCGGAGTTGCAACGACTTCGTTGGTCGCAATGGGCTGTATAATGGTTAGGCAGTGTCATTCTAATACTTGTCCAGTTGGAGTCTGTACACAAGATGAAGATTTAAGGGCTAGGTTCTCTGGGACACCAGAAAAGGTGGTTAACTTATTTAGTTTCATTGCAGAAGAAGTCAGAGAAATACTAGCAAGGCTTGGTTTTAAAAGTCTAAAAGATATTATTGGTAGGACCGATTTACTATATCAAATATCTAGAGGTTCTACTCATCTCGATGATCTAGATTTAAACTCACTTCTTATTCAAGCTGAAAAAGATCCAAGTGTTGAATATTTTAATCACAGAGACATAAATGATGCAGGCTCTACCATCGATGAAAGAATTATTGAAGATGCACACAAATTTTTACAAACAGGCCAAAAAATCGAATTAAATTATCCAATTAAGAATACAGATCGGGCTGTAGGAACTAAACTTTCATCAAAAATTTATACAACATTTAAATCACGTTATGGTTCTAAAGAGTGGGACTCGAATATTAATAAAGATCATTTAAACATTAACTTGACTGGAAGCGCTGGGCAATCGCTGGGCGCTTTTGCAACCAAGGGACTCAAAATTAATCTATTTGGAGATGCTAATGATTATGTCGCGAAAGGTCTATCAGGTGCCACAATTTCCATAAGGCCTCATAA
>CACNXQ010000010.1 GCA_902624455.1 uncultured Pelagibacteraceae bacterium
TCCCATCATTGGTCCCATCCCAGGCATTCCTCCCATCATCATATCGTTCATGCCCATCATCATCTCATTCATCATATTTTCAGGGCCGCCAAAGAAATCCATCCCCATTTGCATCATGGAAGGGTCGTTCATCATCATATCCATACCCATATTCATCGCAGCCATAGGGTCATTCATCATCATCATTGGATCCATTCCCATATCCATACCTAATTGCATCATTGGATCTGGTCCCATCATAAATGGATCAGGTCCCATCATTGGGCCCATACCCATCATTGGATCCATCATGCCCATCATTGGATCTGGTCCCATCATAAATGGATCTGGTCCCATCATAGGTCCCATACCCATCATTGGATCCATCATGCCCATCATTGGATCTGGTCCCATCATTGGGCCCATGCCCATATCCATTCCAGGTAGCATGGTCATATCCATATCCATCATTCCGCCAAAATCAGCTGGGCCCATCATATCGGCAGTCATCATAGGACCCATAAACATATCACCACCTTGCATAGCTGTTTGCATCATGCTCTGCATGTCAGCCATTTGTGCTTGCATATCAGCTTGTAATTGAGCAGCCATATCTGCACCCATTACGTCACCCATGTCAGCCATGAATGAAGCTCCTTGGTTACCCATCATCTGAGTCATGCCAGCTGCCATCATTCCAGCCATTTCAGGATTTGCAGCAGCCATTTGACCCATAAACTCACCAGCTAAATCGGCCATACCACCTTGTGTTGCTAATTGAGCCATTCCACTGGCAATATTTGCAGCCATCTCAGGATTTGATGCAACTAAATCTCCAGCAAATTGAGCAGCAGCGCCTGGATCAAACTGTGCCATACCAGCAGCTACTTGTCCTGCGATTGCAGGGTTTGCATCTGCCATTGAACCGGCAATTGCACCTACTGCATCTGGTGCTAGTTCAGCAACACCAGCAGCAACTAAAGTTGCAGCTGCAGGGTTAGCAGTTGCCATAGCTCCAGCCATATCACCTGCAAGCGCTGGATCAATTGCAGCTAAACTTCCTGCTATCTCTCCTGCAGCGGCAGGATTAGCTTGAGCCATACCGCCCGCGAATGCTCCAGCTGCATCTGGATTTGCAGCTGCAACTTCTTGCATAATTCCAACAGCTGCGTCTCCATCAGGAATTGCAGCTAATACACCTCCAGCAACTGCACCAGCAGCAGAAGGATTTGCAGTCATAGCCGCATCAATAACTCCAGCAGCGGCATCAGGATTATCCGCAACCATCGCACCCACAACAGCACCAGCAGTAGCAGGAGCGCCTTCAGCAACTCCTCCAGCAATATCATTTATAAGTGTTGGATCTGCTCCAACCATTTGCATGGCTACACCGGCCGCAACTTGAGGGTTACCAGCAGCTGCACCACCAGCAATATCTCCAGCCATATCAGGGTTTGACTCCATCATTCCAACAGCTATTTCTCCTGCAGCTTGAGGGGCACCAGCAGCCATACCACCAGCAATTTCTCCTACAAAATCTCCCGCCATATCAGGATTTTCCATTGCAGCTTCCATCATCACTCCAGCCATATCTGCAGCTATATCAGGATCTCCTGTTGCCATACCTTGAGCTATTGCTCCAACAGCATTGCCTGCAAAATTGCCAGCTAAAGACTCTAAATCTTCCACACTTAAATTTGGATTTGCAGCTGCTGCATTTTCTGCAAATTCGGCTGCAAAATCTGGAGCCATTGCAACTTCCATCATCGCACCTGCAACATCACCAGCAACTTCTGGAGCAGCATTAGCCATACCAGCAGCAGCTTGAGCTGCAGCGGCAGGATTTGCTTCCATCATTGCCCCCGCCGCCTCAGCAGCAAGAGCTGGATCTGCTTCTGCGATAGCGCCAGCTACAGCACCTGCAGCACCTGGAACTGTTTCAGCTACAGCTGCAGCCATTTCAGCGGCACCATCTGGATTAGCTTCAACCATCGCGCCCGCGACATCACCTGCGGCACCTGGAGCTAGTTGTGCAACACCTCCAGCAATATCTCCCATCAATTCAGGATTTGCATTTACCATTTCTGTTGCAACTTGAGCAGCAATATCTGCATCACCTCTTGCAACTCCACCAGCAATGGCGCCAGCTGCATCTGGTGCAGCGTCCATCATTGCGGTTGCTGCTTCAGCTGCTAATTCAGGAGCAGCATCAGCTAAACTTTGTGCTGCTATACCCGCAGCATCAGGGTTCGCTGCAACCATTGCACTTGCAGCTTCTGTAGCAATTTCTGGAGCAGCTTCAGCCATGGCTCCCATTGCAGCACCTGCTGCAAATGGATTTGCTTCAGCCATAGCGGCAGCCATATCAGCTGCTGCTTCAGGATTAGCTTCAACCATCGCGCCCGCAACATCTCCCGCAGCACCTGGGGCAAATTCAGCAACACCTCCAGCAATTTCACCTGCAGCATCTGGGTTTGCTTCTGCCATTGCAGTTGCAATATCAGCAGCTTGACCAGGATCACCTGCAGCCATTCCGCCAGCAATATCACCAGCTAACTCAGGATTGGCCTCAGCCATTTGACCAGCTACTTCTGCAGCTTGATCTGGAGCTGCAGCAGCAATTCCTTGAGCAATACCTTGAGCAGCTTCTGGAGCTGCGTCCATCATAGCGCCTGCAATATCTCCAGCTATATCAGGATTTGCGCCTGCCATACCTGCTGCAATATCTCCAGCAACATCTGGATTAGCAGCGGCCATAGCACCAGCAGCGTCTGCTGCTATATCGGGTAGAACATCTGCAATTGCACCAGCTGTTCCTTCTGCGGCTGCAGGATTAGCTTCAGCCATCGCGCCTGCAACAGCTAATGCAGCTTCTGGATTAGCTTCTGCAACAGTATTCATCATGTTATCTGCAGCACCTGGTGCAGTTTCGGCAAGTACCGCTGCCATAGTAGCGGTAGCATCAGGATTTGACTCAATTAGTGTAGAAGCAACATCTTCCATCGCAGTTGGTGCGGCCATTGCAACACCAGCAGCAATATCACCAGCGATTTCAGGATTAGCTTCGACCATGGATCCAGCAATATCAGCAGCAGCTTCTGGATTGGCCATTGCCATTCCGCCAGCAATATCAGCAGCAGCTTCAGGGGCAGCAGCAGCCATTGCGTTAGCAGCTTCTGCAGCTAACTCTGGCGCAGCTTCCATCATGCCTTCTGCAGCCATTTGGGCAGCAGCAGGGTTGGCTTCTGCCATGGCAGCGGCAGCTTCAACAGCTAGTTCGGGATTAGACTCTGCGATTGCACCAGCCATATCACCTGCCATTTCAGGTGCAGCCTCGGCAACAGCTCCAGCCATAGCAGCAGCAGCTTCAGGTGCAGCTTCCATCATTGCACCTGCAACATCAGCAACTGAGTCTGGATTTGCTCCAGCCATACTTCCAACAATATCTGCGGCAGCTTCAGGATTAGCTTGAACAAGTGCGGTAGCAACTTCTGCGGCAGCTTCAGGAGCTTGAGCAGCGACGCCAGCAGCAATAGCTCCAGCGGCTTCAGGATTAGCATCAATTAAAGCGGCAGCAGCTTCTGCAGCAGCTTCAGGTGCTTGGGCAGAAACAACATTAGCAATCGCACCAGCAGCATCTGGATTAATAGCAGCCATGTCTCCCGCAATTTCTGCAGCTAAATCAGGATCAGCAGATGCAACAACTGCAGCAATATTTGCTACAACATTGCCCATCGCTTCAGGATTTAGTTCTGCCATGTCTGCAGCAATGTCTCCTGCTAACTCAGGGGCAGCTTGCGCAATCGTAGTTGCAATCGCAGCAGCGGTAGCAGGATTTGCCTCAGCCATTGAACCAGCAACTTCTGCAGCAAGTTCAGGGGCAACATCGGCAGCTCCAGCAGCTATCAAACCGGCAGCTTGAGGTGCAGCCTCTGCCATTGCAGCTGCAGTTTCTGCAGCAGCAGCAGGATCAGACTCAATTATTGCAGCGGCAGCTTCTTGTGCAGCGGCAGGATTAGCAGAAGCCATAGCAGTTGCAGCAGCAACAGCGGCTTCAGGATTTGACTCAATAACAGCATCAATTGCACTGCCTGCAGCAGCAGGTGCCATTTGTGCAACGCCTGTTGCAATAGCATCAATGCCTTCAGGATTTGCTTCAGCCATTGCTCCAATAATATCTCCGGCAGCTTCAGGGTCAGCAGCGGCCATTCCACCAGCAACAGCAGCGGCAGCTTCAGGATTTGCTTCTGCCATTGACACTGCAATTTCAGCAGCAGCATCAGGTGCTCCAGCAGCAACACCAGCGGCAATACCTGCAGCAGCTTCAGGTGCTGCTTCCATCATTGCAGCAGCCATCTCAGCAGCAACACCAGGATCTGCTTCTGCCATAGTTTGTGCAGCAGCAGCAGCAGCAGCAGGATTAGCATCAACCATTGCAGCGGCAGCTTCAGCTGCAATATCAGGTGCGACTTCCATTACTGCGGCAGCAACAGCACCTGCAGCAGCAGGGTTGGCTTCTGCCATAGCAGCAGATAGTTCACCAGCAGCGGCTGGGTCATTTGAAATTAGTTCAGCGGCAACTGCCTCAGCAGCACCAGGTGCAAATTGTGCGACTGCGGCAGCCATGTCTGCAGTTGCATCAGGATTTGCTTCAGCCATAGCTGCAGTTACCTCTGCAGCAAATTCAGGATTTGCATTGGCAACGCTCGCAGCAATTTGCGCAGCAGCATCAGGATTTGCATCAGCAAGTGCAAGAGCTGCTTCGGCAGCAACTTCAGGATTACCTGCTGCAACACCTGCAGCAACTAATCCAGATAATTCTGGTGCAGCCTCTGCTATTGCTCCAGCAGCCTCGGCCGCAAGTTCAGGTGCAGCCTCTGCAAGTCCAGCCATTGCTTCTTGAGCAGCAGCAGGGTTAGCCTCTGCCATTGCAGTAGCAAGTTCAGCAGCAGCTTCAGGATCAGCAGCAGCCATAGCTCCTAGTACTTCACCAGCTGTTTCAGGTGCTATTTGAGCAACTTGAGCGGCCATATCAGAATTGAATTCAGCCATATCTTCTGGAGATACGCCAGGTATCTCTGCCATTTGTTCCATCATGGCTCCAGCAATTTCTCCAGCAACTTCTGGATCAGCAGCAGCAACAGCTGTTGCAATATTTGCAGTCATTTCTGCCATTTGTTCAGCAGGATCAAAATCAGCAGGAGCTCCAGGTATTTCTGCCATTTGCTCCATCATTTCACCAGCAAGTTCAGCTGCTTGTTCAGGTGCAGCAGCAGTTGCTTGCGTAGCTATGTTTGTTGTCATGTCGGCCATTTGTCCAGCCATGTCAAAATCTTCAGGTACATTAGGAATGTCAGCCAAGACTTCCATCATAGCTCCAGCTAAATCAGCTGCTCCTTCGGGATCTGCTTGAACAGCTGCAGTTGCCATGTTTGCAGTCATACCAGCCCCTGTTTCTGCAAGAGCCTCAGGTTCAATTCCAGGGATCTCTGCCATTTGCTCCATCATTGTTCCAGCTAATTCAGCTGCTCCTTCCGGATCAGCGATGGTTGCGGCGGATGCAACATTAGCTGTCATGGCGGCAGCTGCTTCAGCTAACGCACCTTCACTAGCATTACCGTCAACATTAGTCATAGCTTCTACCATTGCACCAGCCACTTCCGCAGCAGCTTCAGGTGCAGCGCTTGCAACTTGAGTTGCAATTGCAGTTTGCATTGCTAGTGCCTCATCTTGAGAAAAATTTTCATTGTTCGCTGCGACAGCAGCCATCTCAGCTGCAATATCAGTAGCAGCATCAGGATTTGCTTCCGCAACTGTGGCTGCAATTGTAGCAGCAGCTTGTGGTGCTGCCTCAGCCATTGCTACAGCGGCATCAGTAGCCAATTCAGGAAGAGCTTCACTCACAGCCTCTACAGCGGCAGCGGCAACAGCAGGATTAGCATCTGCCATGGTAGCAGCTGCTTCAATAGCTTGTTCAGGGGCAACTTCAGCAACAGCATCCATAACTCCACCAGCAGCTCCTGGTGCATTTTCTGCAACTTGTTCAGCTATATCTCCGACAGCTTCTGGGTTAGCTTCCATCATAGCACCAGCAATATCACCGGCTAAATCTTGTGCAGTTTCAGCCGCAGCGCTCTGCACTTCTGCAATAGCCTCTTGTCCAGCAGCTTGAGCATTTGCAATTTGCTCTTGCGCATTAGCAATAAGTTCTCGAGCTTCCTCAGCAATTAGAGGATCATCAGAATTTAACTGAGATTGAGCAATGCTTACAGCCTCAGCAAGCTCAGCTTGAACCTCAGCTACTTGTGCTTGAGCTTCTGCTTGTGCTTCAGCAACTTCTGCTTGAGCATTAGCCTGTGCAGCAACCGCAACACCGGTTGCAATATCTGCGGCGGCTTCAGGGTCAGCGGCAGCCATTTCATTTGCAACTTCTGCAGCAACTTCTGGGTTTCCTTGTGCGACACCTCCTGCAATTGCAGCGGCAGATTCTGGCGCAGCTTCTTGCATGGCCATTGCAGCTTCACCAGCTTGTTCAGGAGCAAGTTCAGCCATTACTTCAGCAGCAGCACCTGCAGCAGCAGGAGCAACTTCAGCCATTGCAGCAGTAGCTTCAACGGCAAGTTCAGGATTTGACTCAATAATAGCTTCAGTGGCAAGTGCAGCAGCGGCAGGGTTTGCTTCAGCAATGTCAGCAGCCATTTCAACAGCTGCTTCAGGATTTGCAGCCATCATTTCTTGAACAATTTCTGCAGCAGCTTCGGGATTTGAAGCAGCAGTACCAGCAATAATTTCCGCAGCAGCATCAGGATTCATTGCTATCATTTCGGATATAATTTCAGCTGTAGCTTCTTGCGAAGCTTCAAGCGCTGCTTCTTGACCAGCTTGATTACTCTCTAAAAGAAGTTCTTGTGTTTCAGATTGAAGTTCAGCAAATTCTCCTTGCGCATCTGCTATGGCATCTTGGTTGGCGTCCCCAATTGACTCAGCTAAATCAGCCTGCAATTCACTTGATTGAATTTGAGCTTCACTTTGGATTTCCGCATTAGCTTGAGCTGTTTCTTGATTAACTTCTGCGATTGCTGCCTGAGATACTCCAGCAGCTACACCAGCAGCGACAGCAGCAGCTGCTTCAGGTGCGGCTTGA
>CACNXQ010000011.1 GCA_902624455.1 uncultured Pelagibacteraceae bacterium
GCTATCTTAACGGAAAAAGGTTTCAAGTGTTATGAAGCAATTAATTCAAATGATGCCCTTAATCTATTTAATTCTCATAAAATAGATTTAATTTTATTAGATGTCTGGCTTGAGGATTCAGATCATGATGGCCTTCAAATATTGGAAATTATTAGATCGGAACACGCTGTTCCAATTATTTTAATGTCCGGTCATGGGAATATTGATATGGCTGTAAGTGCTATAAAAAAAGGCGCTCAAGAGTTCATCGAAAAACCATTTTCATCTGAAAGATTATTATTATCGGTCGATAGAACATTAGAAATTACTCAAATTACGAAAGAAAATATAAATCTTAAGAATAAAGAAATATTTGATTATCAATTCATTGGAAAATCAGCACCAATTCTTAAAATTAAGCAATTAATTAACAAAGTTGCTCCAACATCAAGTAGAATACTAATTCAAGGAGAGTCTGGTACGGGAAAGGATGTGATCGCTAAAGAAATACATTTAAATTCAAAAAATGCTGAAGGTCCATTTGTTGTTATTAACGCGGCACTATTAAGCCCTGATAATATAGAATTAGAACTTTTTGGATCAAAAGATAACGACACAACAAGAAAAGGATTGTTCGAGAAATCAGAAAATGGAACATTGTTTATTGATGAGATTGGCGAGATGCCACTTCAAACTCAAGCTAAAATACTTAGAGTCTTAACTGATAGAAACTTTAATAGGTTGGGGGACGATGCTTTAATACCAGTAAGTTGTAGAATAATTTGCTCATCAACAGAAGATTTAAAAAAATTAGTTGATGATGGCTCATTTAGAAAAGATTTGTTTCATCGAATTAATGTTGTAACAATTTCACTACCTAAATTAATTGAGAGGTCAAGTGATATAGATTTATTGGTTGATCATTTTTCAAAAATATTTTCAAATTTAAACAAGCTTTCAAATGTAGATTTAAAGCCAATGATATTGAATAATTATTTTGATTATAAATGGCCTGGAAATATTAGAGAATTAAGAAATGTTGTAGAAAGACATATCATACTAGGAGATAAATATGACGAAGCAAGTATTTCTGATAGTGATAAAGTGACCAAAAACGTAATATCTCTACCATTAAAGAATGCTAGAAAAGTTTTTGAGAGAAATTATATCCTGTCACAACTAGAGAGATTCGATGGTAACATTTCTAAAACTGCCAACTTTATTGGCATGGAAAGATCTGCATTACATAGAAAACTTAAACAATTAGAAATTAATGAGGATATAGATTAATGAAAATAATCATATGTGGAGCAGGAAAAGTTGGAACTAGTATTGCAAAACATTTAGTTGATCAAAAAAATGATGTAACAGTAGTTGATAGGTCAGATGAATTAATTAATAAACTAAGGGAGAAGGTGGACTTAAAAACAATTGTTGGCTCTGCATCAAATCCATCAGTTTTAAAAGAAGCAGGTGGTGAAAACGCTGATATGATAATAGCAGTTACGCTTCAAGATGAAATAAATATGGTAGCCTGTCAAATGGCTCATACTTTTTTTAAAATTCCAAGAAAAATCGCACGACTTAGAACTGAAGATTTTCTTAATCCAAAATGGCGAGACTTATACAAAGCAGATAACATGCCCATTGATTTAATCATTAGTCCTGAGTTAGAAGTTGCAAGATCTATTGAAAAACAACTTAAAGCTCCAGGTGCCAACGAAGTTGTACCATTTATGAATGACAATGTTGAACTTTTAAATATAAGCATTGATGATCAATGCCCATTAATTGATACAAAATTATCTGATATAATTGACTTATTTCAACAAGATGAGGATCCATCAAAGAACTTGAAAGCATCTATAATTGCTATAGTGCGTGAAAATGGTCTCAAGATACCAGAAAAAAATGACAAACTTGTTAAGTCTGATGAAATTTTCATACTTGTAGATACAAGTCAAGTTAACCGCATTATGTCTGCCTTTGGTCAAGATTTAAAACCTGTAAAAAAGATAATTGTTATAGGAGGAGGAAGAATAGGGTTTAATTTAGCAAGAGATATTGAAGAATTCCATGCTGATATTAACGCCACTGTAATAGAAACTAACAGCGAAAGAGCTAAATATATTGCAGACTATTTAAACACTACTTTAGTACTCAATGGAGATGGTCTAGATCAAGAAATTTTAGACGAGGCCAATATCAAAGATGCCGATATGGTTCTTGCTTTAACGAACGATGATGAAACAAATATAATTATTTCGGCTGTTGCAAAAAAAAATAATTGTGAGTCATTAATCTTAGTTAACAATTCAGAATATGATAAATTGAAAGATGTGCTTGGTGTAGATAAACTAATTAATCCTAGAATGACTACAGTTTCCAAAATTCTTAAGCATATTCATAAAGGCAAGATAGAATCTGTCTATTCAATTAGTGATAATCAGGCAGAGATTATTCATGCAAAAGCCCTAAAATCATCAAGACTAGTTAATAAGACACTCGCAGAGGCAAATTTACCTGAAGGTATTAGAGTAGGATTGATTAAAAGAGATGATTTAATAATTGTTCCAAACGGAGATACTACTGTTGAACTTAATGATGAAATTATATTTTTAAGTCTCATGAACGATATTGAGGCAGCAGAAGAGCTATTTCAAGTTAGAGATGAATATTAATGTCACGAGTAGTTTTCTTAAATGGTGAATATAAAGACTATAATAATGCTTTGACACACGTTGAAGATCGAGGCTATCAGTTTGCAGACGGTGTTTATGAGGTATTTTCTGTTAAGAATGGAAAACTAATTGACTATACAGGTCATATAAATCGATTATCAAGGTCCTTAAATGAAATAAGTATTAAATATCCAATAAATATTCGTTCTATTTTATTTCACATGAGAAATATAATCAGAAAAAATTTAATAGTTGATGGATTAATTTATTTACAAATCACTAGAGGTGTAGCTAAGAGAGATTTTAAATTTCCAAAAAATCTTGACAGTACAATAACTATTATTGGAAATAATATACCAAGTGATGAATACGATAAAGTATTTGAAAAAGGAATAAATGTTGTAACTACTAGAGATCTTAGATGGAAAAGAGTAGATATAAAAAGCTTAAATTTATTAGCACCTGTACTAGCAAAGCAATATGCAAATGAAAGCAATGCTCAAGAAGCATGGTTGATTGATGATGATGGTTTTATCACTGAGGGAAGTTCAAGTAATGCTTGGATTCTAATAGGAAAGACAGTTTACACAAGGCCAGTTTCATCATCCATTTTGAATGGAATTACCAGAAAAACGCTTATTAAAGGTCTAAATAAGCACGGATACAACTTTAAAGAAAAAAAATTCAATATAAATGATATAAAAAAATCGAAAGAAGCATACATAACCAGCGCAACTCAATATGTTATGCCAGTTGTTAAAGTAAATAACAAAAAAATTGGTGATGGAAAAGTTGGTAAATTTGCAAAAATCTTTAAAGAAATATATTTGGAGTCAGTTCAATTAAAATCGTAAATCGCAATCAAACTGTATCATTTATTTTACATCCAAATTTAGAGGGTGAGCCCGAATATGTTTCAAGAGAGCTAGTAAATGAGATGGTTAATTTAGCAAACAACTTAAATATCTTAACACCTAAAAAAAGGATTGCAAAAATAAGAAAAATAAATCCATCTATTTTGATTGGCTCAGGTGTCTTGAATGATATTAAAAAAGATATTGAAATCAGTAATATTAATTTATTAATTATTAATACAAATTTAACCCCAAGACAGCAAAAGAATCTTGAAGATCTATTAAAGATTAAAGTAACTGATAGAACTGGAATTATCTTAGAAATATTTGCTAAACGTGCTAAGACCAACGAAGGTAAACTACAAGTAGAATTGGCAGAACTTACTTACCGTAAGTCTAGACTGGTAAGAGCTTGGACCCATCTTGAGAGACAAAGAGGTGGAACTACATTTATTGGTGGTCCAGGAGAACTGCAGATTGAATTAGACAGAAGATTAATACAGGAAAAGATCAATAAAATTAAGAAACGTCTTATAAAAGTTGATAATAGAAGAGGTCTTCAGAGAAAACTAAGAAAGAGAACCAAATTTAAAACATTTGCATTGATCGGATACACTAATGCTGGGAAAACTCAGCTATTTAATTATTTAACAAAAAAAAGTCAGCTTAGTGAAGATAAGCTCTTTGCCACACTAGATACTAAAATTAGTAAAGTATATTTAGATAAAAATATTGAAGCTGGTTTAATTGATACAGTTGGTTTTATAAATAAGATTCCAAGTTTACTAATACAATCTTTTAAAGCAACTTT
>CACNXQ010000012.1 GCA_902624455.1 uncultured Pelagibacteraceae bacterium
AGAGCCACCAAATTTAGAAACTGCATTTGAGGTGTTTAATTCTTTATTTTTCAAGCCTGAAAAATATGACCTCTCTGATGTTGGTAGAGTTAAGATGAATTACAGACTTAACATCGATTGTGCTGATACAATTACTGTACTTCGCAGTGAAGATGTTATTCAAGTAATAAAGACTGTTATGGATTTGAGAACAGGAAAAGGTGAAGTTGATGATATCGACCACCTTGGAAATAGAAGAGTTCGGTCAGTTGGCGAATTGGTAGAAAATCAATTCAGGATGGGACTTGTTCGCATGGAGAGATCAATTAAGGAAAGAATGAATTCTCTCGAAGTAGACGCAGCAACACCTCAAGACATTATAAATGCAAAACCACTTGTTGCTTCTTTAAAAGAGTTTTTTGGCACATCTCAATTATCTCAATTTATGGATCAGACTAATCCACTCGCTGAGATTACTCATAAAAGAAGGTTATCAGCGCTCGGTCCTGGCGGACTTAGCAGAGAAAGAGCTGGTTTTGAAGTCAGAGATGTACACCCCACTCACTATGGTCGAATATGTCCGATTGAAACTCCCGAAGGACCAAATATTGGCTTAATTAATAGTCTTGCGTCTCATGCAAGGGTTAATAGATATGGTTTCATTGAAAGTCCGTATAGGAAAGTCGTTAAAGGTAAGGTTACTGATGAAGTTGTGTATTTACCTGCAATGGAAGAGACAGACTATACAATTGCTCAGGCTAACAGTGAACTAGACACTAAAGGTTCCTTTGTGACTAAATTAGTCTCATGCAGAAGAGATGGTGACTTTATTATGACGAGTCCTGAAGAAATAGATTATATGGATGTTTCTCCAAAGCAAGTTGTCTCGTGTGCTGCTTCACTAATTCCCTTCTTAGAAAATGATGATGCTAACCGTGCTTTAATGGGCTCAAATATGATGAGACAAGCAGTACCGCTTATACAAGCTGAGTCACCACTGGTTGGCACAGGTGTTGAAAAAACTGTTGCTGTAGACTCTGGAGTAACAATTATTGCCAATAGAAATGGGATAGTTGATAAAATTGATGGAAAGAGAATTGTTGTACGTGTAACCGATAAGATTAAAACAACTGAATCAGGAGTTGACATTTACACTCTTCAAAAGTTTCAAAGATCTAATCAAAGCACCTGCATTAATCAAAGGCCTCTCGTTAAAGTTGGCGATAAGGTTTCAATGGGTGACATCATAGCTGATGGTCCATCTACTCATTTTGGTGAGTTAGGTCTTGGCAGAAATGTCGTTGTCGCTTTCATGCCATGGCGTGGATATAACTTTGAAGACTCAATTTTAATTTCAGAAAAAATTGTTCAAGAAGACAAATTTACATCAATTCATATTGAAGAATTTGAAATTATGTCAAGAGATACAAAATTAGGTTCAGAGGAAATTACTCGCGATATTCCGAATGCAGGTGATGAGATGTTAAGAAATCTTGACGAAGCTGGAATAGTATACGTAGGAGCTGATGTGAGTCCTGGAGATATCCTTGTGGGCAAGGTAACGCCTAAAGGTGAGTCGCCAGTTACGCCAGAGGAGAAACTCCTAAGAGCTATTTTCGGTGAAAAAGCCACTGATGTAAAAGACACATCGTTACGACTACCACCTGGTTCAAGTGGAACAGTCGTAGATGTAAAAGTGTTTAATCGATACGGGATTGAAAAAGATGATAGAGCCTTATCAATAGAAAGAGATGAGATTGAAAAGTTAGCAAATGACCGTGAAGCTGAACTAGGTATTCTTAATAGAAATATACAGGAAAGATTATCCAGAGTAATTGACTCAAAATCTATTTCAATTGCACCTGAAGATTTTGAAGGTAGTAAGCAATTAACTTTCAATGAGTTAGAAAATAAAAAGCTTGATAGTTTGTGGAAGGTTCAATTGAGTAACTCTGATGATCAAGAAGAAATAGAGAACTTAAGAAAGCAATATGACGTAGCTCGGTCTGCAATTCAATCAAGGTTTGATAATAAAGTAGATAAAGTTCAAAGAGGCGACGAGCTTCTACCTGGCGTGATGAAAATGGTCAAGGTTTTTGTAGCTGTAAAAAGAAAACTTCAACCAGGCGATAAAATGGCTGGTAGACACGGAAACAAAGGTGTCATTAGTAAGATAGCTCCTGTAGAGGATATGCCTTACCTGAATGATGGCAGAACAGTTGATATTGTCTTAAACCCATTAGGTGTCCCAAGTAGGATGAACGTTGGCCAGATACTTGAGACTCATCTTGGGTGGGCTTGTGCTGGCATTGGTGAAATTATAAATAAATCTTTGGCGCAATTTAAGTCTAATAACGATCAATCACTTATCACTGAAACTTTAAAGAAAGTATATGGAGATGAACAATATCGAAACGAAATTGAAAATTTATCCAAAGATGAGAAAAAAGAACTAGCTGAGAATATTGCAACAGGTGTACCAATAAAAACACCAGTGTTTGATGGAGCATCTGAATCCGAAATTGCAGACATGTTAAATGAAGCTGGTTTTGATAAAAGTGGACAAACTGAACTTTGGGATGGTCTTACTGGTGAAAAATTTGAGAGAACTGTGACTGTTGGTTATATTTATATGTTAAAACTACATCATCTAGTTGATGACAAAATTCATGCAAGGTCTATTGGACCTTACAGTCTTGTGACACAGCAACCACTTGGAGGTAAAGCTCAATTTGGAGGTCAGAGATTTGGTGAGATGGAAGTCTGGGCACTCGAAGCATATGGAGCAGCTTATACATTACAAGAAATTCTAACTGTAAAATCTGATGATGTAGCAGGTAGAACAAAGGTTTATGAAACGATTATACGTGGTGAGGATGTCTTCCAATCTGGTACACCTGAGTCATTTAACGTTTTAATTAAAGAAATAAGATCTTTAGGCTTAAATATTGAATTATCAAATTTAAATTAGGAAAATAATATGTCTCAATCATTAATGAATATTTTCAATCCTGCAGCATCAAGAGATGATTTTAATCAGGTAAAAATATCGATAGCAAGTCCTGAGAGAATACTTTCATGGTCATATGGTGAGATAAAAAAACCTGAAACAATCAACTATCGTACGTTTAAACCAGAAAGAGACGGACTTTTCTGCGCAAGAATATTTGGTCCTATAAAAGACTATGAGTGTTTATGTGGTAAGTACAAAAGAATGAAATTTAAAGGAATTATTTGTGAAAAATGTGGCGTTGAAGTTACAAAAAAAGATGTAAGGCGCGAAAGAATGGGCCATATCCAACTTGCTGCTCCAGTTGCTCATATATGGTTCTTGAAATCTCTGCCGAGTAGAATTGCATTGATGATGGATATGAAATTAAAGGATCTTGAAAAAGTTCTTTATTTTGAAAAATTTATGGTTACCGAGCCTGGATTAACTTCTTTGTTGCAAAACCAGCTTCTTGATGAAGAAGAACTTGAATTAGCTAAAGAAGAAAATGGTGAAGACTCTTTTTCAGCTGGCATCGGTGCAGAAGCTGTAAGAAAAGTTTTAGAAAAAATTGATTTAGAACAAGAACTCGAGCAATTAAAAATAAA
>CACNXQ010000013.1 GCA_902624455.1 uncultured Pelagibacteraceae bacterium
GCCTCCAGCTCGAAGTTGTCTTGAAACACGCTCTGCTCGTTCTTCATTTCCAGTTTGAAGATATGCCGCTAATCCATAAGGAGTGTCGTTAGCGATAGCGATGCCCTCATCTTCATTCTCGAATGGTATGATTACTAATACAGGACCAAAAATTTCTTCTTGTGCGATTCTCATTTGGTTGTTTACATCTGAGAAAATAGTTGGCTTTACATACCATCCATTTTTAAATCCATCGGGCTTACCCAGTCCTCCAGTAAGTAAACTGGCACCTTCATCAATGCCAACCTGTATCATATTTTGAACTCGATCATATTGTATCTTGTCAAATAGTGGTCCTATATGACCTCCATCTTTACTGGGATCATCAACAGATACATTTTCAGCAGCCGTTTTTGCTATTTCTAAAACTTGATCATAACAAGATTTTTCAACCAAAAGACGCGTTGGTGCGTCACAGGATTGACCAGTATTAAACATGCATTCATTAACACTATCAGTTACTCGCTGTTGAAGATCACAATCTGCAAATACAAGATTTGGCGATTTGCCACCTAACTCTAACGTTACTTTTTTTATCGTTTCTGCTGACTCTTTAGTAACTGATTTTCCACCTCTCGTGGATCCTGTGAAAGATATCATTTCAATATCAGGGTGCTTTGACATTGCTACTCCTACAACTTCGCCAGTACCTTGAACTAAATTAAATACGCCTGGATCTACTCCAGCCTCTTCAAGAATTTCAGTATAAACCATGGCTGAGACAGGCGTATGTTCAGAAGGTTTTAAAATACATGTGCAGCCAGTTGCAATGGCTGGTAATACTTTGAGTGTGATTTGATTAATAGGCCAGTTCCAAGGGGTAATTAAACCACAAACACCAACTGGCTCTTTTAAAAGAATATCACCATTCGAAAGAGTAATTCTTTCCTCTAGTTTTTCTAAAGACTCAATAAAGCCATCTAAGTGACCTGTAGCAGCGTCCGCCTGTACGTCCTTTGCCATTGTCTTAGGGGCACCCATTTCCATAGTCATTGCATTTGCAAGATCATCTAGTCTTCTCTCAGATATTTCTCTGATTTTTTTTAATAACCCTAATCTATAGCTTTTTGGTGTCATTGAATATTTACTAAATGCAGCTTTGGCAGCACTTACTGCATCATCAACATCTTCAGCATTTCCCAAAATGATCTCACCTACTTTATCCTCAGTTGCAGGATTCAAAACCGACATTTTATCTGACGATTTAGGTGTCACCCATTTACCATTAATATAAAACTTCTCTAAATTATCCATTAAGCTTTCTTTCCTAAATTTCTAATATAAGATTATTGCACTAAAATAATAATTTAACCATACTTTTAGGAGTACCATTATGAAAAAAAACGTCATCATCTCATGCGCTGTGACCGGTGCTGGAGATACAGTTGGTAAGCATCCAGATATTCCTGTTACACCTGAACAAATTGCTTCTGCCGCGATTGAGGCAGCTAATGCAGGAGCTGCAATTGCCCACATGCATGTTAGAGATCCTGAAACAGGTAAAGGTACTCGAGATAACGAACTGTATAAGGAAGTTGTGTCCAGAATAAAAGATAGTGGCACAGATGTGATCATAAATCTTACAAGCGGTATGGGTGGTGACATTGAAATTGGTCCCGAAGATAATCTTTTTGAATTTGGTCCAAACACAGATTTTGTTAATGCTATTGAGAGACTCAGTCATGTTGAAGAGTTGCTCCCTGACATATGTTCCTTGGATTGTGGAACCCTAAATTTTGGTGATGGAAACATGATATATGTTGGTACTCCACAACAATTAAGAATAGGAGCAAAAAAAATTCAAGATTTAGGAGTAAAACCTGAGTTAGAAGTTTTTGATACAGGACATATGTGGTTTGCAAACAAAATGCACGAGGAAGGGTTATTAGATAAACCAGCCTTATACCAGATTTGTTTGGGAATACCTTACGGTGCGCCTGCTAGTACCGCTTCAATGAAGAACATGGTCGATATGGTACCCGAAGGTAGCAATTGGGCGGCCTTTGGTATAGGGGCATTACAAATGCCTATGGTAGCTCAAGCAGTATTACTAGGAGGACATGTAAGAGTTGGATTAGAAGATAACCTTTATCTTGAAAAAGGAGTATATGCATCTAATGGTTCTCTTGTTGAAAAAGCGACATCAATTATTAACAACTTAGGTGCTAATGTGATGACCCCTAAAGAAGCAAGAATAGAACTGGGACTAAAAAGTTGAGAAAACAAAAAATAGTCTCAATAGTTGGAGCTGGTGTTATTGGTGCTGGGTGGGCTGCTCGAATGCTTGCATCAGGCCTGATTGTCAAAGCATATGATCCAAGCGAAAATGCGAGAAAGCAACTATTACTAAATACCAGAACGGCTTTTAAAAGTCTTCGGAAATTGGGAGTAAATAAAAAAGCTAAGCTAAGTAATTTAAAAATTTATTCAAACCTTAAAGACTCTCTTGCTGCAACATCATTTGTACAAGAAAATGCTCCTGAAAATGAAAATTTAAAAAAGAAACTTCTTAAAGAAATAGATCGATTACTACCAAAAAATATAATCATTGCCTCAAGCTCATCAGGTCTTTTGCCATCAAGAATTCAATCTTTATGCAAACACCCTGAAAGAGTTTGCATTGGGCATCCATTTAATCCTGTTTATTTGTTACCACTTGTTGAATTAGTCTCAGGAAAAAAAACAAGGAAAAAAACAATTAACGAAGCAAAGAAGTTTTATGAAAAAATTGGGATGAAGCCCTTAGTAGTTAAAAAGGAGATTGAAGGATATATATCTGATCGCTTACAAGAAGCATTATGGAGAGAGGCACTTCACATTATAAAAGATGGTGTAGCATCTACACAAGAAGTTGACGATGCAATAGTGTATGGACCAGGATTACGATGGTCCTTTATGGGAGTGTGTCTTACATTTCATCTCGCAGGTGGAGAAACAGGTATGAAACACATGCTTGAACAATTTGGCCCTGCCCTGAAGTTACCCTGGACAAAATTAAAGGCTCCAAAACTGGACTCAAAACTTAAAAAAGCTATGATTTCAGGTACTAAAAAACAAGCTGGAAAATACAGTATTAAGGATCTTGAAGAGCAAAGAGATATTTTTTTGATTGAAATCATGAAAACTTTAAATAAGAATCAAAGAAATAATTTTCCTAATTGGGGAAAATCATTTAATAAATTTTAGTATGAGTGAAAACATCTCAATAACATCTGTAAATAAAAACGGTAAATCGATTTTAGTTGACTGGAGTGATGGATTTCAAAGTAAATATAATTTCCTATGGTTAAGAGATAATTGT
>CACNXQ010000014.1 GCA_902624455.1 uncultured Pelagibacteraceae bacterium
GCAAGAAACATAGAATGCATTACAATCTATTAGTGCGAAAACCTTACTAGACATAATTTAAGAAGAAGTTAAATTATGAACTACGTTTGTACAAACTCCCCAAATCGTAAAGTCCATCTCTTCTGATACTATAACGTCGGAATAATTTGGATTAGAAGATGATAGAGTCACCTGATCATTATTGAGTTCAAGTCCTTTCACACTAAGCTCACCATCCAATACAGCGATGATTATAGATCCGTTACGCGGACTTAGGCTTCGGTCTACTATAAGGAGGTCTCCAGGATAAATACCTGAACCAATCATTGAGTCCCCTCTAGCACGTACAATAAAAGTCGAATTAGGTCGCGGTATTAGTTCTTCGTTTAAATCAATAGTTCCTTCGGTAAAATCCCTTGCTGGTGAGGGAAAACCACATTCTACTGCTTCCTTATAAAATGTTAAAAACATTGGATAAATTAAATTTTGTTCTTGTTTTGTTCTTATTATTGCATTACTCAATTCATGAGTCAATACTGCTCAGTAAATTTTTATGAAAAAAATTGTTTCTGGAAAAATGAGACCGCATCCAAATGACACTGCTTACGTGCGGCCCAATTCCCACCAGCATGCGCTCCAAGTATGTTTGGAGTCTCTTTTAATAAGCGCATTCTTTCTTCAAGAGTGTCTAAATGAAATACGTTGTTATTCTCATCAGTAAAAATCTGACGACCGTCCATTTTAAGATCAATGAACATATCTTTTAACTTAATTGCGTAAGGTATGTACTCAACAGGATCTATCGAGTCAAATGAATGATGAGAATTTGGATAAGTGGTAAGATCAACGTTACGCACTGGTTTCATGTATTCTATCATTTTTTTACATAAGCTAAGTGGAGTATAATCATCATCCTCTCCAAATAATACGTGCATAGGTGCATCTGACCAACGATTATCTTCGGGCTTTAATAAAGTACCTGGATAAATAGGAAGATGTGCGGCAAATTTTTCACCGTTCTGACTGAGAGTATCTATAATTGGCTGCCAGGCAGAGTAAAACGCTGTGCTTCCTCCAAGGCTCCAACCCATTATTCCTATTTTGCTATTGTCTATTTCTGGATGTTGGGATAATAGCGTTAGCGCACGAAATGCATCAGTGATCATAGAAGCTAAAGTAACTTGTGTTTGATTTTCAACTATTGAGATAACACCACGTGACTCAAAATGATGAATTCTAAATATAGCAAACCCGGCCTCAAGTAAGTTAACCATGTGTGTGTGATGACCCTCTCTCAGCCCAGCACTTCCATGTATTGGTACTATTAGAGGACAAGGTTTCTTCGCGTCTTGTGGAAATATTAATGTCCCCCACACATCTTGTTTATCATCCATATTATTACCGTTCAAAAGATCGTAAAATTCGTAAGGATTTGATGACTTAAAAAAGAAGACGCCCTCCTTTTTACTTTCAAATGGATTTTTTTTCTCTGACATGAGAACAAACAATACCTTAAAAGATGACTATTACAAGGGATAAGGAAACGGGCCCGAATATTTAACTAAGGGGAAAAAATATTGGGCCCGTTTTGATTTTTATGAAGAAAACTTAGTCACGAATTGAGTAGGCTACTACACCTGTCTCTACTACGTCCGTTCCTTCTTTTTCAGCTTCCTCACTGATCCTTATACCTATTGTGGCTTTCAAAATTGTCCAAATTATGTAGGACACTACGAAAACAAATACACAAATAGATGCTGTGCCTAGGAGTTGAGCTCCAAAGCTAGTATCAGGATTAGTGATTGGCACGGCCAAAGTACCCCAGATTCCTGCAATAAAATGCACTGGAATAGCTCCGACAACATCGTCAATTTTCATTTTCACAAGTAGTTCTGTGCCAAAGAAAACTAGCGCACCACCAATACCGCCTATTATAATTGCAGCAATTGGTGAAGGCATTAAAGGTTCTGCTGTAATAGCAACTAAACCACCAAGTGCACCATTAAGCATCATAATCACGTCAGTTTTACCTCGTAGCAATCGAGTAATACCTGCACAAACCATGACACCAGCACAAGCTGCAAGATTGGTGTTAATATAAATTGTTGCAATTGCAGTCGCATCATCAAAACTTCCAAGTGCTAACTGACTACCTCCGTTAAAGCCGAACCACCCAAGCCATAAGATGAAAACACCTAAAGTAGCTAGAGGAATTGATGAGTTTGCAAACGGAACTAGTTTGCCATTATCAAATCTTCCAAGTCTTGGTCCTAATACTATAGCTCCAGCTAAAGCAGCTGCACCGCCAGCGGCATGAACCAGAGTACTCCCTGCAAAGTCAGAAAAGCCAGCTGAACTTAACCAGCCTCCACCCCATTGCCATCCCATTTCAATTGGATATATGATGCCTGTAAGTATTGCTACAAATATAAAGAAAGGCCATATTTTTATTCTCTCGGCGAGTGTACCTGAGACAATCGAGGCTGTTGTAGCACAGAAAACCATCTGGAAAAACCAATCTGATCCATCTGAATAACCCGTGGCTAAGGCTGATCCATCACTCCAAGAAGCGAATGATCCGATATAACCTCCTTCGGGAATACCATAGGCAAGATTGTAACCAACTAACCAGAACATCAGGCCAGCAATTGAATAAAGTCCAATATTTTTTGCCGCGATGGTAGAAACAGATTTACTGGTAACAAGTCCAGATTCAAGCATACAGAAACCTGCAGCCATCCACATTACCAGGAAACCCGAAATAAGGAAAAGTAATGTATTCAATGCGTATGCGGTTTCATCATCTACTCCTGCAAATGCATTTGCGGAAAGAAGTGACGAGAATAGCACTGTATATAAGAGTATTTTTTTTATCATGTTTTTCTCCATAAAAATTAATCAAACTTATAATCTTATAGAGTCCATCTTTCTCAATTGTGTATGATTGCCAAGTTGACACACCTATAAAAAAATAGTTGCCAGTTTGACAAAATAGCAAACTCCTCCAACTAATTTAATAGTTAGAGGAGCTTAAAAATTAAAAAGATGAGTTTTAATCTCTTATTG
>CACNXQ010000015.1 GCA_902624455.1 uncultured Pelagibacteraceae bacterium
TTGTCCAACATATGGAGATATGAACCTTTGATACAATGTAATTAGCGCTATTATAATCTTTTTAATCATCAAATTTTTCTATGAATATTCTTCAATGCTATCTGAAACTCTTGTTTTAAGTTAATAAAGTCTTCATTTAAAGCGTTTTTTTTTCCTATAATAACGTAATTCCAGTTTAATTTGCCTTTAACGGACAGTATTTCGCGTGCAAGTGATCTTAATCTTCTTTTTATCTTGTTTCTGATTATTGCATTACCGTTTTGTTTTGAAACAGTATATCCAACTCTTATTAGTTTTTCTTCGGATCGATAAGCTTGTAACAAAAACGATTGGCTTCTCACAAAAAGACCCTTCTTAGCAAGTTGAAAATCCCTTGAGGATTTAATAGTTTGGAGGTTTGTCATTAGAAGCTTATTAAGCTGATAGGACTTTTCTGCCCTTTGCGCGTCTTCGTGCTAATATTTGTCTTCCGTTTTTAGTAGATGAGCGAGCTCTAAAGCCATGCCTTCTTTTTTTTACTAAATTACTAGGTTGGAATGTTCTTTTCATAAGCTATATTAACTACTGTTGTGACCAGGCTTATAGATCGCATTGGTGTTATAGTCAATTATTATTCCTGAATTCATCATATGTTAAAAAATAGATTTATAAAAATATCCCTTATTTCCATCGTTATACTCACGATTGTATATTTGCTTGGAAAATATAACCCAATATCTATGGAGTCTATAATCAACCAACATGGACAGATAAGAAATATCATTGATGAAAGTCCACTAATAGCTGTTATTTCAACTGTTCTTATTATCGCAGTTTTGATTTCAGTCTTGGGTCCTATTACTCCAATATGTATCTTAACTGGATTTTATTTTGGTCTATATACCGGATTAACAATTGCTATTATTGGAGAAACGCTTGGAGCTATTATTGTTTTTCTTTATGGAAGATTTTTGTTCAAAGAATATTTTTTAAATTTATTCGGAACAAAATTTGATAAATTTAAAGAAGGCTTTAACAAGAATTCAATTAATTATCTTTTACTGATTAGATTTATTGGCGGAACTCCTTTTGGAGTTCAGAATTTATTACCTGCAATTTTAGATATGAAGTTTAAAGATTATTTTATTGCAACTATTTTTGGAGTCATACCCTGGGCTTATATTCTAGTAAGTATTGGCAATGGAATACAGGATATTGTAGATGCTGGAAGCTTTTCAAGTGACGCTTTTCTTAAATTAGAATATATGATGCCCATCTTTATTTTAATTTTAATTATAGTTTCACCAATTATTTACAAATACGTAAAAAAAAGATTTTCGAATTGAGTTTAATTTTATAACTTGTAAATGAACTAAGCGCCGGTGGCTCAGCTGGATAGAGCACCAGACTACGAATCTGGGGGTCGGGAGTTCGAATCTCTCCCGGCGCGCCAAAAATAATCGAGAGTTATGTTTGATAAACTTACAAATAAATCAAAAGGTACACTGTTAGCTTTCGTAGGTGTTATGATAATAACCCCTGACTCATTAATTATTAGAATGGTAACTGTTGATACTTGGGATCTACTTTTCTATAGATCTCTACTGCCAGGTTCGACTTTGCTTATTGGTTATTTTATATTATTTCACCACAGAGCGTTGAATGATTTTAAAGCAATTGGTCAACCTGGAATTATAAATGCACTATTTATTCTAGGATCTAACATTACATTTATTCTTGCACTTGCTAATACTAATGTTGCTAATGCCTTAGTGATGATAAGTCTCGTTCCATTAATTGCTTCAATATTTTCGTTTATTTTCTTAAATGAGAAGCCAGAACTTATTACATGGATTTGTTCTCTTCTTTGTATGATAGCGGTAATTTTCATATTTTATGAGTCTTTTGCTCTCAATCAATACCTTGGTGACTTTTACGGTATCGTTTGTGCTAGTTTTGTTGCAGCTAGCTTGACAGTTATGAGACACAATTCTCATATAAATTTTGTGCCATCATATATTTTAGGTAAGCTAATGACAGCGTTTGTATCTCTATTTTTTGTTTCTTCATTTCTATTAGGAGCGTCGGATTTATTTTTTATTTCTTTGATGATACTTACAGTTGGGGTTTCATTTGTTTTTATTAGTCTAGCGCCTCAGTATATAAGCTCCCCTGAAATAGGAATTTTTTTCTTATTGGAAACCGCAATAGGCCCTATATGGGTATGGTATTTTATCAATGAAAGTCCCTCATTAAATACCTTGATTGGAGGCTTGTTTATAATATCTATTATCTTCATACATTCTTATTATATGATAAAGAAAGTTAGAAATGATGAAAATCTGGTCTCAAATTAAATTAGTAATTTTTGCAGTTATGCCACTGGCATTAATTTCATGTGCACAACCTCAGTCACAGTTGCCAGAATACAGTCAAAGTCTAACAGAAAAAGAACAGTCAATCCAAAATCAATTGTTTGCAGACTCTTATCTCAATACTTATATTCCATTTTCAAATTTAGGAACTGATATATTATTTAAAGCTTCTGAACTTTGTGAGCAAGAAGATAGAATATTTGGTTTGGGACTAATTCTTGCAAATGAACACTCAGCTTTTGAAAAAATAAGAGAAGAAGTAAATAATTCATTAGATTTAGGACCAAAGTTAAAGATTGTTTCAACTGGCAAAGATACTCCTGCTGCAAGAGCTGGTATGTTAGCGGGGGATACAATTTTGGAAATTAATGGCAATCAAATTAATGG